>CAWANN010000024.1:0-217345 GCA_963783415.1 uncultured Solirubrobacterales bacterium | reverse complement strand
ATTGCCGAGTACCTCGAGATCGACGAACACGAGCGCGCGATCCAGAGCCTCCCGATCCACTACTCCTACGGTCTGTCCGTGCTTAACAGCCACCTCGCGTCCGGGGCATGCGTGATCCTGACGCCCC
Organism: uncultured Solirubrobacterales bacterium; assembly: GCA_963783415.1. Lineage (GTDB taxonomy): Bacteria > Actinomycetota > Thermoleophilia > Solirubrobacterales > Solirubrobacteraceae > Palsa-465. Next base: position 217,218 of record CAWANN010000024.1, on the reverse strand, counting down.
ACTCGATCATGCGGCCGGACTTCTGGACCGACGCTGCGCGCTGGCGGGCCACGTCGTTCGCCGGCGTGCCTTACTCGTACGCGATCCTCGAACGCACCGGACTCCTGCGCGACGCAATGCCCGAGACGATGCGGACCCTGACACAGGCCGGCGGGCGCCTAGCGCCAGAGTCCATCATCCGACTGCACGAGCTGATGCGCGAGCGCGGCGGACATTTCTGGGTTATGTATGGTCAGACGGAGGCCACAGCGCGCATCTCCTACGTGCCACCCGACGCACTGCCGGACAAGGCCCACACGATCGGCATTCCGATCCCTCGTGGACGAATGAGCGTCTGGCTGGATGACCGGGAGATAGCCGAGCACGACGTCGAGGGGGAACTCGTCTATCGCGGACCCAACGTGATGCTTGGCTACGCCGAGTGCCGAGAGGACCTGGCGCTGGGCGACACGTTGAACGGAGAGTTGCGCACGGGCGATCTCGGGTCCTTCGACAGCGATGGCTTCTTCCGGGTCACCGGGCGCACCAAACGGATCGCCAAGGTCTACGGGCTTCGCGTCAACCTCGACGAGATCGAGGCCGCCGCGAGCGAGCACGGACCCGTCGCCGCCGTCGAGGTCGGCGAGCAGATCGTCCTGTGGCGCGCTGCCGCGCCAGGTGCGACCGGGGACGAACTACGGTACGAGGTCGCGCGGCGGTTTGGGCTGAACGCGCGCGCGTTCGCGCTAAGGGACATCGACGAACTTCCGATGAAGGCATCCGGCAAGATCGACTACGACACGCTGGCGAAGCGTCATGCAACTTGACGAGCTGATGTCACTCGAGCAGTACTCGATCCCGCAGCCGGAGAAGCAGGCGATGATGACCGCCCGCCTGCGCGAACTGACGCTGCTTCATCGTGAACGATGTGACGGATACAGACGCATCCTGTCCGCCCTGGGTCAACAGGGTGACGAGATCAGCTCACTCCTTGAGGTGCCGGCGCTTCCAGTGGGCCTGTTCAAGAGTCACACGTTGCGCAGCATTCCCGAGGACGCAGTGTTCAAGGTGGTCACTTCCTCCGGGACAACCGGAGCCGCGGTCAGTCACGTCTACCTCGATGCCACCGCGGCACAGGCTCAGACCCGCGCGCTGGCCGGAGTCATGACCCACTGGCTTGGCGCCAAGCGGATACCGATGCTCGTGATCGACTCGCGTTCAACCTTACGCGACCGGAACAAGATAAGCGCTCGCGGAGCGGGAATCATCGGCATGTCGACGTTCGGGCGCGACCACTTCTTTGCCCTCGACGACGACATGCGGCTGGACCGGGACGGCCTCGCGGTGTGGTTAAATGGGCACGCGGACTCGCCGATCCTGATCTTCGGTTTCACCTTCATGGTGTGGGAGCACCTGGTCGAATCTCTCAAGCCCGGGGAGGTGGATCTGCAGAACGCGATCCTGATCCACTCCGGCGGCTGGAAAAAACTGACCGACCGGGCGGTGGGCGCCGGCGAATACAAAGCCGAGCTTGCGCGCATGACCGGTCTACGAAGGGTGCACAACTTCTACGGCATGGCCGAGCAGATCGGGACCGTGTTCGTCGAGTGCGAGCGTGGGTTCCTCCACGCCCCGAACATCGCCGACGTCGTCGTGCGCGATCCCGCAACCTGGGAGGCGGTAAGAGACGGCGAGGTTGGCGTCGCACAAACGGTCAGTGCGCTGCCCGAGAGCTATCCGGGCCACTCGGTCCTGACCGAGGACTTCGCTCGTGTCGAGGCCGTCGATGACTGTCCCTGCGGACGGCGCGGGAAGACGGTGTCCTTCCTAGGGCGCGTCCCCGAGGCCGAGCTCCGGGGCTGTAGCGACGTGGGGGCGCGCGAGGCTGCGGCCACGTGACCGTGGAGCAGCTTGTTCCGCGCGTCGGCGCGGTCGAGGTTGGAGACCTTCTGCGCGGCTTGCGTGGCGCTCCCCGCCGTTCCGCCGGGCCGTTCGACCCGCTGCGGATCGACTTCAGCGACGCGCTGTCGAGCACGATCCTGCACGACCCTCGCTCGCGACCGTTCCCGCAGATGGTCGCGGTCGGATTCTGGCTTCGCCGCGCGGAGGTCCAGCGGCTGGCGGATCGCTTCGCCGCTCTCGAGGAGGCCGGCTCGATCCGGGTCCCTCGAGGTCTTGCCTTCCACATCCCGCCGACGAACGTCGACACGGTGTTTCTGTACTCCTTGATGGTCTCGTTTCTGGTCGGCAACCGGAACGTCGTGCGCGTCTCGCCCCGCCGGGCGAGCGACCACTCGACGCTGCTGTGCGAGCTGCTCAGCGAGGTCCTGGCCGAGGAGCGATTCGCGAGGTTCGCCGACGAGCTGGCCGTCGTCTCCTACTCCCACGAAGCCGAGCCCACGGCCTTGATCTCCGCGGAATCCGATGTCCGCCTCCTGTGGGGAGGGGACGAGTCGATCGATCGGTTGCGGGCTGTCGCGGTCCGTCCCGGGACGCACGATCTGACCTTCGGCGACCGCTTCTCGTTCGCGGTCTTGCGTCCGGATGCCGTCCTAAGGCCGGATCAGCCGGTGCTCCACACACTCGCGGAGGAGCTGTACAACGATGCCTATTGGTTCGACCAGCTGGCCTGCTCGTCCCCACGCTTGCTCGTCTGGGTCGGCTCGCCCGAGGATGTCGAGCACGCACGCCGGGTTCTGTTCGAAGAGCTGTCGACGGTGATCGCCGCCAAGGGCTACGCGCTCGGGCCCGGGGCCTCGATCTCGAAGCTCAACTTCGTGTACGGAGCGCTGATCGATCGACCGATCGACAGCCTCTATCGGTCCGGCAACGAGCTCACCGTCCTCGGCTTGACTGAGCTCGCGGACTTCGACCGCACTCATCCCGGCGCTGGGCTGTTCTTCGACGCCCGGGTGGATGAGCTCGCGGATCTCGTCGAGTTCGTGAGTCGCAAGGATCAGACCCTCGCCGCGCACGGCTTCTCCGGCGAGGAGCTCGCGGACTTCGCGCGATCGCTGCAGGGCCGCGGGATCGATCGCATCGTCGAGTTCGGCGACGCGCTGGCCTTCAGCAGCCTGTGGGATGGCTACGACCTGCTCGCGGAGCTGACGCGCACCGTCACAGTTGCGCACGCCGCATGAACGCCGCTCAGGCGCCGAGCGCGTAGTCGCCGCCGGGCGTCGATGCCGCTGCGCCCGGCCGGCGTCGCCACCGCGGCACCAACACCGGGCGTCGTGAGCTCCGGCCGCCGTCAAGCTGGGCCGCGCGCATGCGCAGCAGCTGGATGACACCGGCCGACCGGCGGAACGGATCGGCGATCGGAGCGCCGCCGTCGAGCGGGAGCGCGGCGAGGAGACGCCCGTCGATCTCCGCGATCAGCACGGGTCCAGACGGCACCTGAGCGCTGTCGAGCTGGGCCAGCGTCCGAAGGCGCCTGGCATCGTCGGCGGTCGCGAGACGGAGCCTTACTTCGGGAGGATGATCAACACTCGCGGTCATAACCAACAACGCATTATAGCTGGTTAGTAACCACCCAAGTAAGATTGATGGTCATGAGCAAGCGTCGCCAGGCACCAGGAGAGCTCGAGCGGGTTCGCCAGTTCGTGAACACTCGAGAGATCGGACACGTCAGCGATCGCATCGACGAGCCGCGGGCGCTCGCGACGTGGCTCGAGCGGCAGGAGCTGGCGCCGCCCGGCATCCGTGCCACGCGTGCCGACGTCGCGCACGCCGTCGCGCTGCGCGAGGCGCTGCGCGAGATGCTGGTCGCGCACAACGCCGGCCCAGACGAGAGTGCCCCGAAGGATGCGTGCCGGGCACTCGACGAGGCCGCTCGGCGCGCACAGCTGCGGCTTCGGTTCACCGATGACGGTCGTGCGTCGCTGGCGCCCGGAGCCGGCGGGGTCAACGGCGCGCTCGGGCGACTGGTGGCGATCGTCCATGACTCAATCGCGCAGGGCACCTGGAGTCGCCTCAAGGCGTGCCGCGAGCACGACTGCGAGTGGGCCTTCTACGACCACACGAAGAACCGCTCGGGCGCGTGGTGCAGCATGCAGGTGTGCGGCAACCGCGCGAAGGCGCGCGCGTTCCGCGAGCGGCACGCGGCCCCGGCGAGCTAGCCCTACCCTGTGTGTGGCGCGTCCACGCCGTCGCGGGGCACGCGCTCGCAGCCGCAAGCATGCCGAGTTTCTGCCGACACAACCGCCTGATCCAGAACTGCCCGATCTGCTCCAAGGAGCAGTCGATCGAGCTGCGCCCGATCGTGACCTCGAGCGCGCCCCGGACCGCCCAGCCCCGGCCGAGCACACCGCGTCCGAGCCAAGCCAGATCCGGATCGACGGCGCGCCCGAGTGCCTCGAGGGGGATCACCGTGCGCCGGGTGGCGCGGGGCGCCGACGACGGCTACCAGTCCCCGCTCGTGATCGGGTTGAAGTCGAGCGAGGACGCGGGGCGGCTGGCCGAGGAGTTGGCGTTCGCGGCGCACCGGCTCCACCGGCTCGAGGACGACCCGCCGGGTCTCTACCGGGAGGTGGCGGATGCCGGCGCGGACATCGAGGAGCGGAGTTGGCTCGCGTTCCTGATCGCCTATCTGTGCCCGCTCGGGGTCGCCGGCACAGACGAAGGGGCCGGGGCCGGGGGTGAGGTAGAGGGCGGCGGTGAAGACCCGTTTGTGGAGATCGAGCGCGTCCGGACCTCCTGGGCGTCGGGCGAGATGCCGGCACTCGACGGCGTGCGGTTCGGGCCCAGGAGCGCCCACGACCCCGCCCGAGGGACGAAGACGCTCGAGGCGTACCGGACCTGGGCTGCCCGCGCGGGGTCGCAGGCTGTCGCGTACACGGGTGACGCGGCGTGGGCGCCGGAGCGGCGATTCGCCCGCGCGTTCGAGCGGCTCGCGCTGCCCGGACTGCACCGGGACGCGCGGTTCGATCTGCTGGTGACGCTCGGACGGCTCGGTGTCTACGACATGCGCGCGGGCTCGCTGGCCTTCGGCGGCGCAAACGACGTCACCGTGGGGGCCAAGCGCGCGTTCGGGATCGGCGACCCGCTGCTGCTGGAGCGCAGGGCGTCCGACCTGGCGCGCGCGTGCGAGCTCCCGCTCGAGGCGCTCGATGTCGGCCTGCACAACTGGCAGCGCGGGGAGCGGGCGACGCTCGGCCTCGGCGCCGATGCCGAGCCTGACCCGGAGGCGCTGGCGGCAATTCGCCGGGCACTAGGGCTATAAAACTGCGTTAGCCTTCACAAATCCGGGTAGGCTCAAGACCGGTTTGTCCGCGATGCGCCGCCTCATCGTCCCGTCGTCGCTCGTCTTCCTCGCCGCGTCACTGTGCGTCTTGGCGATGCTCAGCCCGGCCGGCGCGGCCGGAAGCGTGCGCATCATCTGCCCACAGCAACGCGGGCTAGTCCCGACTTGCTGCCCGCCGCCGACGACCAAGGCCAGCGGGACGGCCGCAGCGGAGAGCAGGGCGCACGTCATCACGTGCTGCCCCGTGCCCACCAACTGCTGCCCGGCATCGTCGGGCACCACGCAGCCCACGTGCTGCGTCTCGGCGTGCACGTCGGGCGGGCTAACGATCGCGTCATCGCCCGACCCGTCGACGGCGGGGCGGAAGATCGTGATTTCCGGCGGTTTAACGAGTAATCCCCCCGCGGCTGGAGCCACGGTAGTGCTGTGGCGCGAGCTATCCGGCCAGTCGACCTTCCAACAGGCTGCACAGACCACGACCGACAGCGCCGGGCAATACAAATTCACGCTGAAGGCCGGGACAGTCAACGCTGACCAGCAGTGGTACGTCACCGCCAATGGTCTCCAGAGCCCCACGCTCCAGCAGGCCGTGAGCGCGGTCGTCGGCCTGGCCGGCCTGCACAGCGTCGTGGTCGGACACGCGATGCTGCTCCGCGGGCACGTCACCCCGTCTCACGCCGGACAGATCGTGCTGATCCAGCAGCGCAAGGGCGGTCAGTGGGCGGTCATCGCCCGCCCGAAGCTCGGCCACGGTTCGAATTACGGCGTGATGCACAAGTTCGCGCGATCCGGGACGGTGACGCTACGCGCCGTCCTGCCGGCCGATGCCCGCAACAACCGCTCGGACTCGGGCACCCTGACCGTCACGGTCAAGCCTTAGCCGGCGCGCACGGAATCGCGGGGCGGACGACCGGACGGGCATCTCAAGGGTGCCGTTCTCCCGCGGGTCGCCCCGCGACCCGCCCGAGCATGCGTGACGCGATATTCGGCTCCGGCCCCTGGAACCTTGACGCGTCTCGCACGCGCCACATGCCTAGCCCGGCACGGTCGCCAGCTCGCGGCTGGATTGTGGTGTTATGCAGGTAATTTCGACCCCCGACCCGCGCAAGTCGGCCTCGCCGTCCGGCTAGAGGCCCGCGATCCGGCCGCAAACCGCGCCAATTCGCCGCCCCGACGCCGATTACGTCCGGTCGACCACCTACCGTCTGCGGCGTTCGCATCCCCGTACCGGAGCCGCAATGTCACTCTGCTTCATCGAACCTCAGGACGCCATCCGGGTGATCGCCGAATCGGTGGGGCGTGAGGCGCGTCGCCAGATCCTCGGAGAGGTGGTTCGGGCGTGGGTAGACGAGATCCCCGAGTCCGAGCTTGAATCGCACTACGCGAAAGCGCTCGCCGACCTCGACGAGCACGACCTCTCGCTGCTCGCGGCGTGGCACGCATCGCTCGAAGTCGGACATCCGCTCCCGAACCGGGAGTTCCTGGTCAATGTGTTCCCGTCGCTTGGCGACAATCGGCGGGAGGCGCTCAAGATCGCGGCGGGCTTTCGCGGCGAGGAGGCGTTCGAGGCCGGCGTGGGCGAGGATCAGGCGTTCGACACCGTCCTGCCGTGGCTGTCCGAAGCGCGCTGCGTCGAGCTCGCCAAAGAGTGCCTTGAGCTGTACTGCTGGGATCGGCTCGGCGTAGAGAACTGACGGCGCCAGCGCGGCCGCCGGCGCGGGCATCGGTCGCTCAGGGCTGGGCGGCGATCCGCTCACCGCCGGCATCCGCCTGCTCAGACCCAGCAGCGATCCGCTCGGGATCGGCGTTGAGTTCGAACCAGACGCAAAAGCCCTCGCTTTCGCCGACCCGACGCCGGGCGGTTCCCCACCGGCTGGAGAGCCCGTCGACGACGATCAGCCCGTGTCCACCCGTCTCGCTGGGACGTCGCGGCGGCAGGCCCTCCGGCTCGAAGCCCGGTCCGTCGTCGGTGACCTCGACGCGGACGCGGTCCCGGTAGGTCGTTATCCGAAGTGCGACTGACCCGCCGACCGTGTGCCTGGGATGGATCACAGCGTTGGTCACGAGCTCGGAGGTCAGCAGCGTTGCGGTCGCGCTGTCGCGATCCGATAGGCGTCCGGCGATCGCTTGGCGCAGCTCGGCGCGTGCCCTTGCCGGCGCATCGGCATCCCGCGCGAGCGCGATCTCGATTCGCTCGAGGAACGGCCCGGCCGGCGCCGAGTCTTGCGTCCGCGGCGTGAGCGGTAGGCGGTCGGCTAGTCCGGTGACGTGGAGCAGCTCGGTGACCGCGGTGGGCGCCGGCGCGATCGCGAGCGCGATCCGGTCATCCTCGGCCCGACGCTCGATCAGGATCAGCGCCCGCAAGCCCGACGAGTCGATGAATGACACCCCGTCGAGGTCGATCACGAGCTCTCGCTCGTCGAGCGCCGCGAGCGCCCGCTCGAAGCACGCGAGCAGCTCCGTCGAGGTCGCGCTGTCGAGCTCGCCCGCGAGCTTGATCGTGAGCCCGGACTGGCCCTCCAACGTTTCGATCCGGAAGTTGGGTCGAGAACCCACCGTGCCGCCTCCGTCAGGTGGCCGGAAGCGTACGAGAATCGCCCGCCGGATGCGTCACACGTGGCCCCGCGCCGGCGGTCACCGGCGCCGGGCGCAGCGCCAGCGCCGCGGTGTCATCCGCCTGAGCGCCAACTTGGAATCGGTCGAGTCCTGCCTCGAGCGAGGACAGCAATTCGTCCGGCGCCACGCCGGCATGCTCGGCCAGCGCCCGCTTGAGCCGCTCGGAACCGAACCGTTCATCCTCCCCGAGCGTGTCGATTACCCCGTCGGTGTAGAGGAACAGCGTCTCGTCCGGGGCGACCTTCACGGCCCGCTCGGCCGGCGGCTTGCCCGTCCAGGCACCCAGGATCGGGCCTGTGGTCCCGATCTCGCGGACGCGGCCATCGTCCCGCACGACCAGCGGCGCAGGGTGCCCGGCCGATGCGATCACCGCTTGCTCGCGTTCGAGCCGCACGCACACCGCCGTGCACAGCAGCAGTCCGCGTTGCTCTGACAGCGCCTCGTTGAGGCGAACGAGGATTTGGCTCGGGCTACGCTCGTACCGACTGAGAAATCGAGTGCCGTGGCGCACCAGCGAGGTGAGCGCGGCGGCCTCGACGCCTTTGCCGGTTACGTCCCCGAGCAGCACGATCCAGGCGTCGTCGGTCTCGTAGAAGTCGAAGAAGTCACCGCCGACCTCGATCTCCTCGACGGCGCGAGCGGCGCGGTAGAACGTCGCCACGTTCCACCCGTCGAGCTCAGGGACGACGTCCGGGAGCAGGCTGCGCTGGAGCGTTTCGGCGGTGTGACGGCGGGCGGTGGCAAGCAGCGCATTGTCCACCGCGACCGCAGCCCGTCCCGCGACCTGCTCGGCGAACTCGCGGTCGGCGTCGGCAAAGCGGCGCATCGACTCCGCGGTGACCAGCGTCATCACGCCGAACGTTCGCCCCCGGGCTCTCAAGGGCACGAGCAGCACGGAACGGAAGCCGAGCGACCGCAGCAGCGCGAGGTGCTCGTCGTCGACGGCGGCCGTCGCGAGCACCTCGTCGGGAATGTCCTGGTAGAGCTCGGACATCCCGGTGCGAAGGATTCGGCCGACGCCGCGGTCGGGGTCGAGCTCCTCAGGCTCGAACGCACGCAGCCGTTCGGCCAGCTCGAGCTTGGCCGGATCGAGGTGGGCGACCACGACTCGCTGTCGGGTGCCACGCTCATCCACCAGCTCGACGGCGCACCAGTCGGCGATCTCGGGCACGGCCAGCCAAGCCACGTTGCGCAGCGTCTCCTCGTAGTCGAGCGAAGACATCAGCGTCTCGGTGGCTCGCGCGAGGAATCGATCGCGAAGCTCGGCGATCCGCTCGCGCGTGACGTCCTCGATGATCGTGACAGCCGCCACCCGCCTCCCGTCCTCGTCGTGCAGCGGCGCCGCCTTCAGCAGCTGCCACTTGAGTTCGCCGGTCGATCGGTTGATCGTCCGCATCACGAGCGGCTCAGCCGGCTCGCCGGCAAGCAGGCGCACCGATGGGACTGCATCCATCGTGAGGTCCTCGCCGTGCTCGCCGTGCACGAGGTAGTCGTCGAAGATCGATTGCGGAGGATGGCGCTGCATCTCCTCGAGCGAGACGAAGCCCATCGACTCGTATGCGGCGCGATTCGCGTACAGGATGTGATGGTGGGGATCGCGGATCGTCACCGCTTCCGCGAGCGCGTCGAGGATCTCGCCGAAGCCGGGATCGCGCCCGCGCAGCTGCGCCTCGAGCTCGCGCAGCAGTTGCGTCCGCTCGGACACGTCTTCGATCCAGGCGTGGAACACGGTCTCGCCCCCGTCCCTGTCCACGGTGATCGACACCTCGACCGGAAGCTCGCTGCCGTCGCGGTGGAGCGCCTCGACCGTGAGCCGGGGCGGGTCCGGCCGTCCGCCCGTGCGGGCCTGCCGCAACCCTGCGCGATGGCGCTCTCGGTAGCGCGCGGGCACGATCAGCTCGGCCAGCTCGGATCCGAGCGCGTCCCCCCGGGAATACCCGAACAGCTCGGTCGCCCGGCTGTTCCATTCGAGCACCCGCCCGTCGGCGTCGAGCGTCACGAACGCGCTGCGCGCGATCTCGATGATCGCCTGAGCCGACGCCGGCCTCACGCCGGGTCGCCTCGCTCCCGGGCCAGCGCCGCCTCGATCTCCCCGATCGCCTGCTCGGTCGATCGGAACCGAATCGCGTCGATGCCGAGCTCTCGTGCGCCGTCGCAGTTGACCTCGACGTCGTCGATGAATAGCGCCTCGTCTGCAGATGCCCCGAGCCGCTCGAGCGTTATCTGATAGATCCGGGGCTCGGGCTTGCGGCTGCCGACGAATGCCGAGTCGACGACCACATCGAATATCTTGTCGACCGGGAGCATCGCGCGCCACTGGGCCTCCCACTCGCGGATGTTATTGGTGCAGATCGCCATCTTGTAGCCGCGCCCGCGTAGCTCGTGCATGTACTCGATCATTCGGTCGTTGGGGTCAAGGCGCCGGAAGTAACGTGCGCCGAACCCATCCAGCGTGACCGGGCTCCCGTGGCAAGCCGAAAGCTCATCCTCGAGTGCGCTGAAGAACGCCCCCTCGCTCATCCGTCCGGTCTCGAGCTCGAACAGCGGGTTGGACCCCTCACGCTCGGCGATCGTCGCCATCGCCTTACCGAGCGACTCGAGCGACACCCCCGAGTCCTGCATCAGATCGACGAACGACTCCTGTAGGGGCGAGGTCAGCACGCCGCCGAAGTCGCTGATGATCGCCCGGATGGGGCTCATCGCCGACGGGCCAGGAGGTACATCCCGGCGCCCTCGCGGCCGCGGCTATGCCAGCGGAACGGCTCGGCCCGCAGGTCGAGGTCGCCCGCTGCAGTCTCGGTCCGGGCGCCCGCGGCCTGGCCGGTCGCGCGACGCGGGAACTGCTCCTCATCGCCCTCGCCGGCGGCGAGCCACAGCTCGAGGCCGGCACGGACCGGCCATCCGCCGGCGTCATACGTGGTCGATAGCCGCGGGTCCTCGACCGGCGGGGACGGTTCCGGCCCGAGCACCGTGGCGGTGACGACGTCGGAATCGTGGTGCTTGGCCTTGCGCCCCCGGAATGCCATCAGGGCGAAGCCCTCATCGGGCTCGAACCAGGTCGAGACGGCACGGACGGACGCGATCTTCGCCAGCTCAAACGAGCCGGAGCGCGACGTCCGCAGGCCGAGCGACTCGACCGTGTGCTCGGCGCCGCTCTGTTCGAACCGGCCCGCGACCCGGCACAGCTGGTCGAAGCCGACGATGTCGTCGCCCTCAGCGCGAACGTCGACGAGCTCGCCGGCCGGCGACGCGATCAGCGCGACACCGTCGCCGTCGAGGCGCCATTCGCCGCCGTCCTCGGCCACGGACACGCGCAGGGTCGACACGACCGGGGCGACCGCGTCGCCTCCGACCATGGCCACGGCCGAATCGTCGCGACCCGGAATCCACGCAGCGCCCCAGACCGTCCGCGCGACGTCGCCGAACGCGAGCGTTCGCAATGCCGGTGAAATGGAGCTCATGGATGCAGCTGCGGCTGGTCGACGTCGGATGCGGTGGAGTCGACATCGTATGGCCGCGAGGCTCCGGTGAACCGCGTCGCGGTCACCACCAGTCGGCGCTGGAGGTTGCGGGTCAGCCCGCGACGCATCAGCGCACGCGTGGGCGGGAGCAGCGCGAGTACGCCGAGGACGTCGGCGATGAATCCCGGAACGATCAGCAGCACGCCGCCGACCAGCACGAGCGCGCCGTCCAGCACCTCGCGGCCGGGCGACCTTCCGGCCGAGACCGCGGCCACGAGTCGCCGCCAGGCCGCGCGGCCTTGCGAGCGGAGCGCCCACGAGCCCAGCGGCCAGGTGAGCAGGAGGAGTACCACCGTCGCGAGCACGCCGATCGCGTCCGCGACCTTGATCACCACAAACAACTCGAGCGCCGCCCACAAGACGAAAACGAGCAACACGATCATGCTGTCAAGGCTAGTGGCTGTCGCCGTAAATACGGTCGCACCGAGAGGTGTCATTGGTGGATGCTGCGCGAGGACGCAGGATCTGATGCGTAGCAGCGCTACGTGAGGATCCGAGGACAAAGCGCAGCGCCACCAGGGGCGCCTCGAATGCGAGCGTATTTGCGGGGGCAGCCACGGGTACGCAAGCCGCGGTCGACCATTCCTGCACAACCCTCGACCACCCTTGACCAAGGGGGTAGCTTGAAGCTGTGGGGGCTCGTGTGACCTGCCGCACGCGCCCCGAGTGAACAAGCGAGAAAGGGAGCGTTTGGTCATGGCGCGTTCGGACATGCGGGGGACCGAGGCCGGAAATCGGGAGCCGGAGATTTCTCCCGAGGTCGAGAGCGAAGCCGCGGAGCTGGTCGGCTCGTTCAACAAGGACGACGAGCGCCAGGGCCGCCGGTTCGGCTCGAGTCGCGTACTGACCGCGGCGGACCGTGACCGGATCCTCAAGGACGCGCGGTCGGTCGAGTTCCCAGCTGCGCTGCGCGGCTACGACCGCACGGCCGTCGACCGCTACGTGGAGCGGATGAGTCGCCTGATCACCGAGCTCGAAATGTCCTCGTCGCCCGAGGCCGCGGTCCGGCACGCGCTCGACGAGGTGAGCGAGGAGACTCGCGACATCCTCCAGCGCGCCCACCTGACCGCCGATGAGATCACCGCCCGCTCGCGCTCCAAAGCGGACGACAGGCTCCAGCAAGCGGAAACCGAGGCCCAGGAGCTCCACGAGTCGGCGCTGCGTCGCGCGGCCGAGACGCGGGACGCGGCCAAGCAGGAGGCGGCCCAGGTCCGCGAGGCGGCGACCCTGGAGACGACCGAGCTGCGCGAGGCGGCCGATCGGGACGTCGCCGAGCAGCGGGAAACCGCCGATCGCGAGGTCGCCGAGCAGCGGGAAACCGCCGATCGCGAGGTCGCCGAGCTGCGCGAAACCGCCGACCGGGAGGTCGCCTCGCTGCGCGAGAAGGTCGCGCGCGAGACCCAGCAGCTCCGTACCACCACTGAGCGCCAGGCCGAAGAGATGATCGGCGCCGCCCGACGGGATGCCGACGAGATGCGCGAATCGGCCGAGACGCGCGCGCGCGAGCTCGCCCGGAGCGCCGAGACGATCTGGCGCGAGCGCCGGCGGCTTATCGACGACATGCGAGCGGTCGGGGAGCAGCTGGTCGCGATCGGCGAGACCGAGGGCAAGCGCTTCCCGAGGTTCGGCGAGGAGGGCTCAGACGTCGCCGAGCTCCTGCGTGACCCGGCCCCGGTGGCCAACGGCGTCATGCCCGAGCACGACGGGCACGAAGCGGTCCCGAGCTGAACGAATTCAGGCGTAGGCCGGCGAGGCGCCTTCGAACCTGACCGCCGGCAGGCGGTGCAGTCCGACGTGCTTGATCAGCGCCATCACCTGCGGCTGGGCGCCGCGGACGAGGATCTCGCGGCCCTTCGCGCGCAGGCGGCGGGCCAGTACGGCCAGGTCGAGCATGACCGAGGCGTCGGCGAACGCGAGCTCGGACAGATCGACGGTCACATTTGTCTGCGCGCGGAGGGCGCGCACCATGGCGCGCCGCCGGCCACCCTGCGTTGACCGGTCCTCGTTTCCGCAAACACGCAGAGTGGCCGAGTGTTCATCGAAGTCGACGATGCGCCGAAACTTATACAAACTGGTGCAGTGACCGCAAGGACGAATCGGCGGAAGCGCCTAAACTGGTCACAGGATGGCAACTGTCGAAGACGTGACCGACGTCCTACGCGACGTCATCGACCCCGAGTTGGGGCTCGACTTCGTCGAGCTCGGACTGATCTACGACGTCGAGATCGAGGGCTCGACGGTCCGCGTGACGTACACGCTGACGAGCCCCGGCTGCCCGATCGGGCCGCAGGTCTCAGAGCAGATCGAGGAGTTCGTGATGGAGCTCGAGGGGGTCGACGAGGTGCAGCCGACGATGACGTTCTCGCCGCCCTGGACGCCGGAGCGGATGAGCGAGGACGCGAAGTTCGCGCTCGGTTTCTAGCCGTTCGGTTCGACTACTAGGCGCTGCGCCGCAGCTCTTGCCCGATATCGATCGCGCGGATCTCGTGTTCGCCGGGGAGCTTGTTGAGCACCGCCCAGACGATCTGCTTGACGTCGTGCTCCTCGTGACCGAGGTCGTCGTACAGGGATTTGAGCGCGGTGTGGACGATCTTCAGCTGGGCGGCGGTCAGGTCCAGCCGGTAGGCGGTCTCGTTGGGTGCGATCAGGTCGTCCATGCGGCCGGAACAGTAGCCGTATGCAGGTGAAACGGCAAGCGGCCGGTAATCGGCATCACCCGGCGGGGTCGCTGCGCGCCTGCCCCGTCCGCTTTGCGCGCTTTGCGCGCTTGGCGCGCATGTCCGCGGCGGGTCCCTGCCTGGGGCGGGTGCCCGCCGAGGGGAGAATCTGCTTGGGGCCCCCGTTGCGCGCCTCGCCGTTCGGCGAAGACTTGCGTGCCCGGCTCCGGGCGACCTCGTCGAGCAGTTCCTTGAGCGAGGCGTCGATTCCCTCCGCAATCACGTCGATGTCGGGCAGGGCGTCGTAGTCGCCGAGCAGCCCGTAGTCGAGCCCGCCGTTGTAGGACATGATCGCGACCGCGAGCGCGTGGTTCTTGGGCAGGAACGCGAGCGGGAACAGATCCTCGAGCTGGCGCCCGAGCACGTACAGCGGGACCTGTGGTCCCGGGATGTTCGTGACGAGCAGGTTGAAGAGCCGCGTCGAGAAGTTCAGGCGCGAGGCCTCGGCGAGGATCGTCGGGGGCCACAGCTCGTTGACCGCGGTCAGCGTCGCGGCTCCCACGGCCTGCTTTGACTCCTTCAGCCCGTCCATCGCCCGCCGGACGAACCGCAAGCGCGGCACCGGATCGTGGATGTAGAGGGGCAGCGGGCCGCGCATCACGGTCAGCTTGTTGCCGAGCGTCCCCCGATGCGTTTCGTTCCGGACTGATACCGGGACGAGCGCCCGCATCTCGAGCCCCTCGGTCCGGACCCCGCGCGACTGCAGCCAGCGCGCGAGCGCGCCCGACACGACGGTCAGCACGACGTCGTTGACCGTTCCGCCGAACGTGTTCTTGACCATCTTGTAGTCGTCGAGCTGATGACGGACGACCGCGTAGCGCCGATGGGGACCGATCTCGACGTTGAGCGGGGTCTCGGGCGCGGGATTGAGGCCGGCCCAGACGATTTCGCCGACGCCCTCGGCGGCATCGCGGAGCTTGCCGAGCGTGTTGACGGGACGGGTGGCCGCGGACACGGCCCGGGACATGAACGAGGTGGTGAGGCCAACGTTTCCGCGCACACCGGCGGCGACGAGCTCGACCGATGACGGCTCTCGGTGGGGCGTCCACGGCTCGAGGTCGTTATCTGCCGGGGCGGGCGGGTTACGCTCGAGATCGAGCAGCACGGTCGCCAGATCGACCCCGGAGATGCCGTCGACGAGCGCGTGATGGGTCTTCGAGATCAGCGCGAACCGGTCGCCCTCGAGCCCCTCGACGAGCCAGTCCTCCCACAGCGGCTTCGATCGGTCGAGCGGCTGGGAGGCGATCCTGGAAGCGAGCAGGAACAGCTGCTCCTCGCTGCCCGGGGGCGGCAACGCAGTGTGGCGGATGTGGTACTCGATGTTGAAGTCGGGATCGTCGACCCACAGCGGGCGGCCGGACTCGAACGGCGGCGTGGCCAGCTTCTGCCGGTAGCGCGGCACCAGATGCAGCCGGCTGCGCACGTGGTCGACGAACTCGGCGAAATCGGGTGGCGGACCCTGGAAGATCAGCACGCCGCCGATGTGCATATGCGACGCCGGCCCCTCCTGATGGAGGAACGACGCGTCGGTTGAGCTGAGTCGGTCGAGGTGTCTTTGCGCCATGCGGTTTCGTCTCCGGCGAGGGGACGGGAGCGGTCAAGCGTACCTCCCTACACTCTCTCCGGTGGGGTCTATGCCCGAGAAGCTCTTGCTCGCGGCGCCGCGCGGCTATTGCGCGGGCGTCGACCGGGCCGTGCAGACGGTCGAGCGGGCGCTCGAGCTGTACGGCGCGCCCGTGTACGTCCGCAAAGAGATCGTTCACAACAAGTTCGTGGTCGAGCAGCTGACCGAGCGCGGCGCCGTGTTCGTCGACTCCGAGAGCGACGTCCCCGAGGGCGCCACCGTGGTGTTCTCCGCCCATGGCGTCGCTCCGAGCGTCCATGCCAACGCCCAGGCCCGCAAGCTCGACACGATCGACGCGACCTGCCCGCTCGTAACGAAGGTTCACGTCGAGGCCAAGAAGTTCGCGGCCGACGGCTACACGATCGTGCTGATCGGTCACGCCGGCCACGAGGAGGTCGAGGGCACGATGGGCGAGGCCCCGGACCACATCGTCCTGGTGGAGAGCGAGGAGGACGTTGACGCTCTCGAGGTCGACGATCCCAGCCGGATCGCCTACATTTCCCAGACCACGCTGTCGGTCGACGAGACCCGCTCGATCATCAATCGGCTGCGCAGCCGCTTCCCGGCGATCGTCGGTCCCCGGACCGACGACATCTGCTACGCGACCACCAACCGACAGGCGGCGGTCAAGCAACTGGCCGAGCAGTGCGACCTCGTGCTCGTGATCGGCTCGCGCAACTCGTCGAACTCGAACCGGCTCGTCGAGGTCGCGCGCGAGCACGGCGCCGACTCCCACCTGATCGACAATGAGACCGAGGTCAGCGAGGGGTGGCTCGCCGGCAAGCGCGTCGTCGGCATCACGTCAGGGGCGAGCGCGCCCGAATCGCTCGTTCAGCGGCTGGTCGAGTTCTTCCGGGCACGCGGAACCACCGATGTGCAGGAGCTCGAAGTGGTGCAGGAGGACGTCCGCTTCATGCTCCCGAAGGTGATCCGCCAGGCCGTGGCGGCCGGCACCCCCTAAGGCGCCGCCGACCATTCCACTAAGGCGCCGCCGTCAGGCGCCGCCGACCATTCCACTAAGGCGCCGCCGTCAGGCGCCGCCGACCATTCCACTAAGGCGCCGCCGTCAGGCGCCGCCGACCATTCCACTAAGGCGCCGCCGTCAGGCGCCGCCGACCATTCCACTAAGGCGCCGCCGTCAGGCGCCGCCGACCATTCCACTACGCCCCTGCGCACGCTCGTCATCTCGGACCTGCACCTCGGCGCCAACGGCCGGGTGGACGTGCTGCGCCGTGACCGCGAGCGCGCGGCACTGGTCGCGCGTCTTGGAGAGTTCGACCGGCTCGTGCTGCTCGGCGACACGGTCGAGCTCCGGCACGGACCGACGCGGGACGCGCTGGCTGACGCCGCGCCGGTGCTGCGCGAGCTGGGAGCGGCCGTCGCGGAGGTGGTCGTCGTGCCCGGCAACCACGATCACGCGCTGCTCCGAGGCTGGCTTGAGCGGCGCGATCCGACGCCGCTGGGGCTTGAATCCGCGGTCGATTGGGATCAGCGCGAGGGGCTCGGCGCGCTCGTCCAGTCGCTCGCGCCGGCGCGGGTACGGGTCGCCTACCCCGGAGTGTGGTTGCGCGACGACGTGTACGCGACCCATGGCCACTACGGCGACCGCCACAACCCCGTGCCGATCCTGGAGCGGCTTGGGGCCGGGCTGACCGTGCGCGTCGCCGGCGAACCTCACG
Organism: uncultured Solirubrobacterales bacterium; assembly: GCA_963783415.1. Classification (GTDB taxonomy): domain Bacteria; phylum Actinomycetota; class Thermoleophilia; order Solirubrobacterales; family Solirubrobacteraceae; genus Palsa-465. The sequence continues at coordinate 199,840 of CAWANN010000024.1, read as the reverse complement.
CTGGCCCCGCGCGCGCCGAGGACTACGAGGCGGCGCTCGGGCCGATGTACGCGTGGGCCGACACGATCGCCCAGAGTGGTGGTATGCGCGTGGGGGGCGAGGGCAGCTTCCAGATCGCGGCCTGGCAGCGGCTGAACGGAAGGCGGACGATCCGGGGGCGAGCGATGGCGCTCGGCCTGGCGGCGGCGGTGGCGGGGCTGAACCGTGCGGGAGTGGGCCCGCTCCGACCCGACGTATCAGGCGAGGCGCTCCGGCGCGGCGCCCTCGCGGGGTTCGGCGAGGTGGTCGCGCGCCTGCGCGTACCGGCGTCGCACGTGATCTTCGGCCACACCCATCGCGCCGGGCCCCTGCCCGCGGACGACCGCAGCGAATGGGGGCGGCTCATCAACATCGGCAGTTGGGTGTACGAGCCCCGCTTCATCGGCGACGACCCGCTCGGCAGCCCCTACCGCCCGGGCTTCGCGGCCGTCGTCAGCGGGGACGAGCCCCCGGCCCTGATTAACTTGCTAGACCCGGCGTGAAGCAGACGGCGTAGCACGTCACGCCCTCGCCGACCTCGAGCGCCAGTTGTCCCGCGGTACTCCGCGCGTGCGCGATCAGCTCATACGCGCCGGGATGGTCGACCGGGACCGAGCGGCCGTTGACTTCCACGATTCCGCTCCCGTCGAGCACCGCCCAGACCTCGCCCGCGGTGTACGGGCCCGAATAGGGTCCCTCGACGTCGTCGGTCTGCGGCTCCAGTCGCGCGTCCGGCCTCTCCTCGGGCCGGAACGGGGTGAGGATCGGCTCGTCGATACTGAGAAGCTCCTGGATCGCGAGCTCGGTCTCGTCGTAGCCACCTTCGCCGTAGTGGTAGTGGAGCAGCATCCCGCGCTGGTCGAACAGATACCGCCCCGGCCATCCGCGGTTCCCGTACAGCTCCCACACGTCGTATTCGGTGTCGACCGCCACCGGGTAGGGCACGCCGAGCCGCGCGACCGCGTCCCGCACCGCCTGCGGATCCTGCGAGGGCGGGAAGCCGGCGGCGTGCACGCCGACCACGGTCAGATCCGGGTACCGCTCGTTCCAGGCGCGAATGTATGGCAGCGTGCGAATCGACTGCACGCGGCAGAAGTCCCAGAACTCGAGCAGCATCGGGAACCCCTCGGGGCGTCCGCCTAACCACTCGAGGCGGGGCGGCCATGGGGGGGCTGCGATGTGGTCGACCGGGGCACGCACCGATATCGGATGCTAGGGGCCTCGCTTCGCTCGGCTCCGTCGGATGTGGCGCGGCAGGCCCCGTCTGCGAGGCACGGATGCCGAGCGGGGCCGTCACCGCGACCGCCGTTGCGCCGGGCGTCCGTGCCCGGCGGGAGCGATCGCGACCACCCCGCGCGGCACGGATGCCGCACGGAACCGGCCCCATGGACGCCGGCGATGCCGGCCCCAAATACCCCTAAGCCTCGACCAAACCTCGTCGGATCGCGTAACGGACCAGCTCGACCCGGTCGCGCATTCCGAGCTTGCGCAGCACGTTGGCGCGGTGCGACTCGACTGTCTTCTCGGACAGGTGCAGGATCTCCGCGATCTGGGCGTTCGTGAAGGCCTCGGCGATCAGCTTGACGACCTCCTCCTCGCGCGGGGTCAGCGAGATTGCCGGCCCGTCGACGTCGCCCTCCATCCAGCGGCGGATGATCGAGCGCTCGGCGGCGTTGGTCAGGAACGCCTCGCCGCGCCCGACGGCGTGCACGGCCCCGACCAGGTCCTGGTCGGCCTCGCGCTTGAGCACGTAACCCGACGCGCCGGCCTTGAGCGCCTCGAACAGATAGTGCTCGTCGTCGTGCATCGACAACATCAGGACGCGGACGTCCTTGAGGTGCGCGCGGATCTCACGTGCGGCCTGGAGCCCCGTCATCCGCGGCATGCCGACGTCGAGGATGCACAAGTCCGGGCGCGCGGCGAGCGCCTGCTCCACCGCCTCGACGCCGTCGGCGGCCTCCGCCACCACGTCCAGCCCCGGCTGCCGCTCGAGCAACAGCCTGATCCCCGATCGGACGATCCCGTGATCGTCGGCTACCAAGATTCGCATCCATGCTCCTCTCTTGTCATGCGAGCGTCAGCTCAACTCGCGTTCCGTGTCCCTGTGCTGACCAAATCGAAAGATGACCGCCGACCAGGAGCGCGCGCTCGCGCATCCCGGACAGCCCGAGACCGCCGTCGCGGTGTGAGGTGAACCCCCCGCCGTTGTCGCTGATCCGCAGCACGGTGCGGCCGATGAACGACAGCTCCACGTCGACCCGCTCCGCACCCGAGTGCTGCGCCACGTTGGACAGGCTCTCCTGCGTCACCCGGTAGACGACCAGCTGTTGCTCGGGCGTGAGCCGGGGCGCCTGACCGCGAATGTTGAACGCCGCGTGGATACCGGTCTGGTCCGAGAAGTCGCGGACCTGGCTGTGGAGCGCGGGGAGCAGGCCGTGGTCGTCGAGGACCGCCGGGCGGAGTTGCCGCGCCAGCGCCAGCAGCTCCTCCATCGCCTGGCCGGCGAGGCGTTTGGTCTCGGTTAACTCACGCCGGAGCGTCGGCGGCGCGTGCTCGATCGAGGCCTGGAGGCGGAGCGAGACGGCGGTCAGCGCCTGGTTGACCTCGTCGTGGAGGTCCTGCGCGATCCGCCGGCGCTCGCGCTCCTGGGCCTCGACCGAGGCGCGCCCGGCGGCGCGGCGCGCGGCTTCGAGCCGGGCGAGCATCTGGTTGATCGCGGCCTCGAGGCGTCGGGCCTCGGCGCTGTCGATCCGGTCGCAGGCGAGTAGCTGCTTGTCGGGGGTCTCGAGGTCGACCTGCTCCATCGAGGAGATCAGCCGGTCGAGCGGGATGAAGCGGCGACGGAGCAGCAGCCAGTTGCCGAGCAGGGTCGCGACCAGCGCGAGCCCGAGCACCAGCAGCTCCTGCCCCCGGAAGGCGTTGCGCTCGTCCAGGGCGACCAGGGCGACTAGGAACGTGCCCGCTATCAGCAGCAGGTTGACCGAGAGGACTTGGGCGAGCAGCGTGCGCGATTTCATGACCATTTCGCAGCTCCCGATGCCGGTATCGGAGCCAGGCGGCGGGAGCAAGATGGGGTCTAGGCCCGATATCGGCGGAATCAGGCGGGGCCGATAACCCGTAGCGAAGGCACTCCACAGGCGTTCCCTTGGGTCGGGGACGGTGGACTGGGATCTTGGGTCTGAATTTTGCGGGGCGTCCCCTTTGGGGTTTTGGGGGCGCCCCGCTGACGACCTACACCACGGGCGCTGCTAGCCGTCGAGCTCGCGCTTCATGACCTTGCCCATCGCGTTGCGGGGCAGCTCGTCGAGGAAATGGACCTCGCGCGGTCGCTTGTGCTTCGTGAGCAGGGTGGCGACGTGGTCCTCGAGTTCCTCGGCGCTGGCTTGCCGGCCCGGCTCGGTCACGACCCAGGCGACGATCCGCTCGCCCAGATCCTCGTCCGGCCTGCCGGTCACGGCCGCCTCGGCCACCGCCGGGTGCTCCAGCAGCGCGCCCTCGATCTCGCCGGCGCCAATCCGGTAGCCGCCCGACTTGATCAGATCGGTGCTCTTGCGGCCGACGAGCTTCAGCGAACCCGACTCGTTGCGGGTGGCGAGGTCGCCGGTCATGAACCACCCGTCGGTCATCGCCTCGGCGGTGGCGTCGGGTCGGTTCAGGTAGCCCTTGAAGACGTTCGGGCCCTTGACGGCCACCTCTCCGATCGTCTCGTCGTCGCTTTGGTCGATCGTGGCACCGTCGTCCGCGATGAGCTTCAGCTCGACTCCCGGGAGGGGCGGACCCACGCGGCCGGGGATCACCCGCTCGCCGAGCCTCGCGCCGGCGTTCATAAGCGTCTCGGTGAGCCCGTACCGCTCGAGGATCTCCTCGCCCGTCAGTCGCTTGAAGGCGTCGTGGACGGTCGTCGGGAGTGCGGCGGAGCCCGAGACCAGAAGGCGGGCGGAGGCGAACGCGCCCGCGAGGTCCGGGTCTTCGGCCGCGTCTCTGGCGATCCGGCTGTACATCGTCGGAACGCCGAACATCATCGTGGCGCCGTTCTGGAGTGCTCGTGCGAGGGCTTGCGGCGAGAACCGGCCGGCGTGCTCGACGTGCCCGCCTCGGCGTAGCGGCCCCAGCAGCCCGATCACGAGGCCGTGGACGTGGAACACGGGGAGCGCGTGGGTGAGGCGATCGTCCGCGGTCCACTCCCAGATCTCGGCCAGCGCGTCGAGGTTGCTCGCGACCGCCCGCCGCGGGATCTGGACGCCCTTGGGCGGCCCGGTGGTGCCCGACGTGTACATCACGAATGCGGCGTCTTCGGGGCCGAGCTCGTCTGGGAGGGTCTCTTTGCCGGCTGCGTGGTTGCGGTCGATGTCAACGCGCTCCAGGGCGCGGAGCTCGGCCGGGGGGTCGACGCCGGCCGCGGCGACAAGGATGTCCGGGGCGCTGTCCTCGACGATGTGGCCGAGCTCGCGCGGGCCGAGGCCGGGATTGATCGGAACGACCGCCACGCCGGCGGCAAGGGCGCCGACGACGGCGATCACCAGCTCGAGCGTGGGCTCGGCCCAGACCGCGATTCGGCGCGCGCCGTGCAGCTGGTCGGCGGTCGCGGTGGCGGCGCCGGCGAGCTGTTCGTAGCTGAGCGCCGCGTCCCCGAGGCGGATCGCCTCGCGGCCGTCGGGGTGCGTCAAACTAGGGAAAAGAGGTTCTGTCATGGCCTTCTCGTGGCGCTATACTCTCTGAAGTATTGAATCCATACCGCATTTGAGGAGTTTTCGACGATGAGCCCGTCCGGAGCGGAAGTTCTCCGACAGATCAAGAGCCAGATCGATGAGGTCGACCCCGCTGCCGTGCACGAGCAGGTCGGCAACGGCGCCGTGATCGTCGACGTCCGTGAGCCCGAGGAGTGGTCGGCCGGGCACATCCCCGGCGCCATTCACGTGCCGAAGAGCTACCTCGAGTCCCGGATCGAAGGGGCGGTTCCCGATCGCTCCGATCACGTCGTCCTGTACTGCGCGTCGGGCAATCGCTCGGCCTGGGCCGCTCGCACGCTGACCGAGGACCTCGGCTACGAGCACGTTGAATCGATGACCGGGGGCTTCACACTTTGGAAGGATCGCGGTTACGAGGTCGAGACGCCGCGGACCCTCACCGCCGAGCAGCGCGAGCGCTATTCCCGGCACCTGCTTCTGCCCGAAGTCGGAATGGACGGTCAGCAGAAGCTGCTCGACGCCCGCGTCCTGCTGCTGGGCGCCGGCGGGCTCGGTTCCCCGGCCGCGCTGTATCTCGCGGCGGCCGGCGTCGGCACGCTCGGGATCGTCGACAACGACGAGGTGGACCTCTCGAACCTGCAGCGGCAGGTGATCCACTCGAGCGAGCGGATCGGCATGCCGAAGGTCGACTCGGCCGAGCAGACGATCCAGGCGCTGAACCCGGACGTCAAGGTCGAGAAGTATCCGCTCCGGCTCGGCCCCGAGAACATCATGGAGGTGCTCGAGCACGGCTGGGACGTCGTGGTTGACGGCCTCGACAACTTCCCTACGCGGTACCTGCTGAACGACGCCTCGGTGCGACTCGGGATCCCGGTCGTGTCGGCCGCGATCCTCGGGTTCGAGGGCCAGCTGTCCGTATTCAAGCCCTATGACGGGCCGTGCTACCGCTGCCTGTTCCCGGTTCCGCCGCCGGCCGAGCTCGCTCCCTCCTGCGGCGCCAACGGCGTGCTGGGCGTCCTGCCCGGCACGATGGGCCTGCTCCAGGCGACCGAGGTGATCAAGCTGATCCTGGACGAGGGCGATCCACTCATCGGGCGCCTGTTGATGTACGACGCACTCGCCGCGACGGCCACCGAGGTCAAGGTTCGGCGCGACCCCGACTGCCCGATCTGCTCGCGGGACCCCGAGTCGATCTCCGACGACGAGCTCGGCGTGTTCCCGGACTACGAGGCATTCTGCGCGGGCGCGCACTAGGGTTATGACCGCTCGTATGGCCACGGTCAGAATTCCACCCGTGTTGCGGGCCGCCGTAGGCGGCGAGAAGGAGCTGAGCGCCTCAGGTTCGTCCGTGGGCGAGGTGCTGCGCTCGGTGGCCGACTCGCATCCCGACACGCAGTCGCAGCTGTTCGCCTCCGACGGCGGGCTCAACCGGTACGTGAACGTCTACCTGAACGACGAGGACGTGCGGGTCCTCGACGGGCTCGACACCTCCGTGGGCGAGGGCGACACGCTCGTGATCCTGCCGGCGATGGCCGGCGGCGCTCGCTGAGAGCCGGGCCGTTCGCGGCAACGGCCCAGGTCCCGTTCCCGGCAAGGGGTCGGGACCCGTTCCGGGCAACGGCTCGGGACCCGTTCCGGGCAACGGCTCGGGACCGATAACAACGCACTCGCCGCCGCGCCGGGGCCGAATACATATTCGCCCCGGTATGGCAACGACTATCGCGCACTCGAGCCGGGCAGCGCCTCGAGTGCGCAGTTATCGGCCCTAGCAACGATCCGTCCCCGGGAAGTTTTGGCACCACGCGGCGTCCCTACTCCTAGACCTACGATTGAAGGGAGCCGGAGGATGCCAAGACTTCTCAGTGCCGCCGCTCGCCATCCCGGCCGGTCGGTCGCCGCCCTGCTCGCCGGCGTGGCCGGCGTGGCCGTGGTGCTGGCGGGGATGGCGTTCGCGAAGTCGTTCACGCTCAAGGTCGCGAACAACGTCCACGTGACCAACGCGCCCACTTCGCAGTTCGCCGTCAAGCCGGTCAATACGCACGAGGCGGTGGGGGTCGGCCCGTCGGGCTTCCCGGTCTACACCTTCCAGGGTGAGACGACGCACCACATCATCTGCAAGAAGACCAGCACCGCGAGCACCGACTGCTGGGGGTTCTGGCCGCCGGTCACGGTTTCCTCGCCGGGGAGCGCGACCAAGGCGAGCGGGATCAAGGGCAAGATCGGAACGTTCAAGAACCACGGCCTCAACCAGGTCACGCTCAACGGCCAGCCCCTGTACTACTTCGTGCCGGACATCATGTCGCACAACAAGCACCAGGCCACGGGCGACGAGATCAAGACGTTCGGCTCGATCTGGCACATCGTGAAGGCCTCGGGCTCCTCCAGCGCCGCGACCTCGACGCCGACGACGTCGAGCACGATGACGCAGACGAACCCGTACCCACCCGGCTGGGGATAGAGATCAGCGAGGCGGGCACCGCCTGTGACGGCAAGCCCGCCTCGCTATACTTCCTGAAGCGATGGCCGCTGAGCGCCTCGAGAACAAGCCCTGCGGGGGCAGGTATGGCGACATCGTCCAGGCGATCGGCCACACGCCTCTGGTCGAGTTGAAGCGACTCAGCCCGAAGCCGGGCGTGCGTCTGTGGGCCAAGCTCGAGTCGCGTAACCCGACCGGCTCGGTCAAGGACCGGGTCGCGCGCGCGATGATCGAAGATGCCGAGGAGAAGGGGCTGATCCGGCCCGGGCAAACCATCCTCGAGCCCACGTCAGGCAACACCGGCATCTCGCTGGCGATGATCTGCAGCCGCAAGGGCTACCCGATCAAGGTCGTGATGCCCGAGAACGTGACCCGCGAGCGCACCGAGTTGCTGCGGATGTACGGAGCTGAGATCGTCTACTCGGAGGGATCCAAGGGGTCAAACGGTGCGGTCGAGCTCGCGCTCGACATGGCCCAGAAGGACGCCTCGTACTACATGCCCTACCAGTACGGGAACCAGGCCAACCCGGACGCCCATTACAACGGCACCGCGCTCGAGATCCTCGAGGAGCTCGACGAGGTCGCGGCGTTCGTCGCCGGACTGGGAACGGGCGGGACGCTGATGGGCAACGGGCGCCGGCTCAAGGAGGAGCTGGGTGACCAGGTGAAGATCGTCGCCGCCGAGCCGATGCAGGGCGAGCCGGTCCAGGGTCTGCGCTCGCTGGAGGACGGCTTCATCCCGCCGATCATCGATCTGTCGGTGCTCGACCGCAAGATCTTCGTCACGAACGCCGACGCGATCGTGTTCACGCGCCGGCTGCTCGACGAGGAGGGGCTGTTCGTCGGCGTCTCCTCGGGGGCGATCGCGCGGGTGGCGCTGCGGATCGCGAACGAGCTCGACGAGGGCAACGTCGTGTTCCTCGTCGCCGACGACGGCTGGAAGTACTTCTCGTCCGGCATTTACACGCGTCCCATCGAGGAGATCGAGAACCTGGACTCCACCGTCTGGTGGTGACCCGGGGCGCCGCAGGACTCGCGTTTGTCGTGCGATGGTGACCGACGAACCCTCGGAGGACGAGCCCTCCTCGCGTAGGACTGTCCTGCTGGCGGCGGGAGCGGGTCTCGCCGGCGTCGTGCTGGCCGGGTGCGGGGGAGGCCAGTCGATCAAGCAGCAGGTGCACAACTCGCAGCCCGCGCTCACGAACGACGTCGATCTGCTCAACGATCTGCTGCACCTCGAGCACGTCGCGATCGCGGCCTACACGGCGGGCATCCCGCTGCTCGCCCAACCCACCGCCAAGGCCGGCCAGCTGTTCCTGAACGACGAGATCTCCCATGCCGGCGACCTGGCGGGGATCGTCCGTGAGGCCGGCGGGAAGCCGATCAAGCCGGCTCCGAGTTACGCCCTCGGCCATCCGCGCACCAGCGACGAGGTGCTCATGCTGCTGCATTCGGTCGAGAACGCGCAGATCGCCGGCTATCTGCACGCGATCCAGCGACTCGAGCCGGGGGTGGTCAAGCAGCAGGTGGCCTCGATTCTCGCTAACGACGCCCAGCACGTGGCGGTCGTGCGGGCCGCGCTCGGGCGCCCGGCGATCCCGTCCGCGTTCGTCAACGGCAGGGACTGAACTTGAGTCGCCGCACCACCAGACGGCAGTTGATGGCCGGGGCGTTCGCTGCCGCGGGCGGCGCTGCGGGGCTCGCCGTCGCCGCCGGACCGGCGTCGGCCGACGCGCTGTTGACCGATCCGCAGGCGCTGTCAAAGGCGCTCGAGGTCGAGCGGGTGATGGTGCTGGCCTACCGGCGCGTCCTCACCTCGGGAGTGCTCGCGGTCGACATCGAACGCGCGATCGCGCCCTACCTGCAGCATGAGATCCAGCACGTGTCCGCGGTCGCGGCCGCGCTGGGGGCGCTGGGCGTCAAGGCGAGCACCGGGCCTCTCGATCTGAACGCCGCCGGCGACTTGCTTTCGAAGCACGGCATCCCCGTGAGCCTCACCAACCTGCACTCGCAGAACGACGCCATGCGGCTGCTCGTCGATCTGGAGTCCGTCGCCGAGGGCGTTTACTTCACCGCGCTCAAAACGCTGAGCACCCAACCTCTCCAGCGCCTGGCCGCGCAGATCATGGCGTGCGAGGCTCAGCACTGGACGGCGGTGAGCGGCCTCCGCAACCCCGGCCAATACGTGAAGGCGGTCCCGTGGCCGTTCGTGACCGGCAGCAGTTGAACAGGTAGTGGGATGGTCGGCGGCGCCTGACGGCGGCGAACAGATAGTGGGATGGTCGGCGGCGCCTGACGGCGGCGCCTTAGCGGAGTGCGCGTTGGTAGCCTCGCACCGACCATGAAGATCGCGAGACCTCTGTACGACGAGATGATCGCCCACGCCCGCCAGGAGGCGCCGAACGAGTGCTGCGGGATGGTGGGCTCGAGCGACGGCCACGCGGTCGAGGTCTATCGAGCGACGAACGCCGAGGCCAGCCCGTTGCGATTCCGGATCGATCCCGAGGAGCAGCTCGAGCTCCACAACAAGATCGACGACGCCGGGCTTGATCTCGGAGCGATCTACCACTCGCACACGCGCACGGCGCCGGAACCCTCCCAGACCGACATCAACTTCGCCAAGCTGTGGCCGGGCGTGCTGTGGATCATCGTCGGCCTGGACGGCGATGAGGCAGAGGTTCGGACGTGGCGGATCGAAGGCGGGCAAGTGTCGGACGCCGAACTGGTCGTGGAGTGAGCCGGTGGGCTCGTCCGTAAGTCGTGTGGCACCGAGAGTGGTCACTGGTGGATGCTGCGCGCGGACGCAGGAGTCGACGTGTAGCAGTGCTACACGAGACTCCGAGGACAACGCGCAGCGCCACCAGGGGCCGCTCGAATGCCGCAGGACTTGCGGACGGGTCCACTGATGGGCAAGCGGGCAGTCGGGGCTGACGAGCTCGTCTGCCCGGTCTGCGGCGCCTCGTATCCGCCGGGCGAGCGCTTCTGCGCGACCTGCAAGCTCCCGCTCGTGCACGGCGGAGATGCGTCGAGCGAGGTCGGTCCGGTCAGCGAGAGCCACGAACGCGCCCGCAAGGTCAAGCCGCAGCTCACCGAGGGCCCGCTCGTGCGCGTGGCCTGGGCGCGGAACCAGGCCGAGGCCGAATTCATCCAGGGGTTGCTGCTCGAGGAGGGCGTGCCCAGCATGCTGCGCCGAAGCGCCGGCTTCGACGTGCCGGACTTCCTCGCCGCCGGGCCGCGAGATGTGCTCGTCCCCGAGGCGGCGGTGCCAACAGCGCGCGAGGTCCTGCTCGAGGGAGAGCTGATCTCCGACGAGCCGGCGCCGCGGGTGGTGGCGCCGGGACGGCTGCTGCTTGGGTTGCTGGTGGCGCTCGCGATCGGCGCGCTGGTCGTCTGGCTCGCGAGCCAGGTCGTGCACTGACCGCTCAGGCCGCGGCCGCCATCCGCCCGAGGTGTTCGCGCCAGGCGGTCTCGATCGCCGCCGGCGACTCACCACGGAACGCCTCGCGGAGCGCAGCCCGCCTTCCCCGGGGGTGGATGCGGCACGCCAACCGGGCGGCGGCCCGCTCGTCGCGCTCGCGCACAACGAGGTCGATCACGGTGCCTCCAAGCAACGGGGCGTCTCGCACGCCCGGTGGAAACGACGGCCGGCGCCCCTCGCGCAGGCGGCGGGCGATCGCCGGCCGGGCGTGCGCGGTCTGACCGCCGAACCATCGTGCCGCGCCCTCGATCAGCCACGCCCACCGCAGCTCGGCGCGAACGCGGCGCGGCGTCATCCGCAACGGCACATCCGGGTTGTTCTCGATGATCACCCGTCGCGCATACAGCGTGGACGCGGTCGCGGCGAGCATCTCGCGCGAGCCCGGCACGGCCGAGCCGCGGTCCTCGAGCACGTCGGGACGCACGATGTGCAGCTCGTGCCGTCCCGACCAGCCGGCGATGTAGCGGCGGGCCGCCGGAGCCGCGGCGATCCACGTGAGCGGGACCATCGGGCATGCCGCCGACAGCGAGGCGACGCCCGAGTGGAACACGACCACCATGCCGTCGACCGTGTGCGGGAAGTTCTGGGCCAGGCGCTCGCGGGTCCGCTCGAGCGAGTGAAGGACCCGATCTACCTCATCCGCATGGGTCGACTCGTGCCGCGCTCGAAACGAGGGCGACGCCGACTCGACCCATGCCACCTGACAGTTTGGTTGGTTGTGATCGACCCGACCGCCGGGTCAGACCAGGACCGGCTCGCGGTCCGAGGCGATCGAGGCGATCTCCTCGGAAGCGCGGTCGAACTCGTCGTCCGACAGCACCGGAGTGCCCTCGAACGGGAGGTCGCGTGTCAGCTCGAGCCACGACCGGCAGCCGCCGTACTCGTCGCGCACCTTCACGGTCACCGGACGCGGGATGCGATAGGTCCGCAGCAGAATGACGTGCAGCGGATGGCGTCGCTTCCAGGCCAGGCGCTTCTCGGCGTAATCGCTCGTCCACACGTAGAACGGGGACAGCGCGTCGACCGTGCGCCGGTCGGTGATCGTGTAGTGAGCGGCCACCTCGGCCCACGCGCGAATCCGGACTCGGTCCGGCTGCGGGATATCGCGGTTGCGGCGCAGAGCGTGGGGAGACGGCTCACCGTCGCTCCAAACGCCCTCTTCGAGCGCTCGGGTGAGCTCCGGTTGATGGGACTCCCGCACCAGGTCCGAACACTGATGGTCGAACGTGGGGTACAGGAAGAAGCGGTCGTAGTCCAGCTTGAAGTGCTTGTCGGGCTCGCGAATGCCGCCCTTGCGGAGAGTCAGAAGCTGCTCTCCTTCGGCAAGGGCCCGCACGGTCACGGCCCATTCTTTGAAAGCAATCGGCATGTGGAAATGGAGGGAACGGGGGATTGAACGAAAAGAAATCCCGTGCGCGGAAATCAGTGCAGATGCGGCACAGGAGGAACCTGATTGTACGCGAGAGTTGGCAAATCGCCAAATGCCTCCGTAAATCAGTGGGATTGTCATGGCGGTCGCGCGCCGAACTCGTGCTGGTGCTGAAGAAATTCCACATCAAGTGTGCGAATAGCCACGAACACGGGGCATCCGGGCACCTTGTTCCCATTGCCAGCGGTCGTGAAACCGGTTCCACCAAATTGGCCGCTTATCGAACGATCCGTGCGGATCCCGAACTCGACAGGGCTTGTGCGGATTTGCACTAGCTAGCAAGCTAGCACCCCGAAATCGGCCCGCGCGCGCCTAATCCGGGCGCCCGTGCCCGCCGCCACCCGGCGTCTCGATCCGCAACCGCTGCCCCTGCTCGAGTCGGCCGATCGCCTTCGCCGGCAGCTCGTCGCCGTCGAGCAGGTTGCGGCCGACGGCTCCGGGTTCGCCGCCGTCGGCCCCGCTCGGGGCGTGACGCCGACGCTCGGTGATCAGCGAGTAGCTGAGCGGCGCAAGCGCCTCGAGCTCGCGGATCACCCCGTCTCCACCGTGGAACGCTCCAGCTCCGCCCGACTCCCGGCGCAGCGCGTACTCGATCATCCGCATCGGGAACTCGAGCTCGAGCGCCTCGATCGGCGTGTTGAGCGTGTTGCTCATCGCCACGTGCACGCCGCTCGGGCCGTCCGCGTCCGGGCACGCGCCCTGCCCGCCGCCGATCGTCTCGTAGTAGACGACGTCCTCGCTCCCGAGCGTGACGTTGTTCATGGTCCCCTGTCCGAGCGCGCGGCCGAACGCGCGCAGCACGACATCGGCCACGCGCGAGGAGGTCTCAACATTGCCGCCGACTACCGCGGCCGGCGAGCGCGCGTTCAGCAGGCAGCCTTCGGGGGCGATGACATCAAGTGGCCGGTAGGCGCCGGCGCTCGGCGGGATGTCGGGATCGGTCAGCACGCGGATCGCGAAGTAGCACGCCGATCGGGTCACCGCCAGCGGACAGTTCAGGTTGCCCTCGTGCTGGTCGGCGGTACCGGTGAAGTCGAGCGTGAGGCGGTCACCATCGACGGTGGCGGTGAGGACGATCTCGAGGTCGCCCTCGCGTGCCTCGAGCACGTCGGTGGCGGAGTAGGTGCCGTCGTCGACCTCTTCGATGCATGCACGGGTGCGTCGCTCGGCGTAGTCGAGGACCTCGCCGAATGCCCGCCGGAGCTTGTCGGCGCCATAGCGCTCGTGCAGCTCGAGCAGCCGCCGCGAGCCGACGTGGCCGGCCGCGAGCTGCGCGCGCAGGTCCGCGCGGCGCTGATCGGGCCGGCGCATCTGCGCGCTGAGCTCGGAGATCGCATCCTCGTCGAGCACCTGGGGGGAGATCACGACGCCCTCGTCCTCGAGCTTGGTGCTGTCGGCCGGCATCGAGCCCGGCGTCGGTCCGCCGACGTCCGCGTGGTGGGCGCGGCTGGCCGCGAACGCGATCAGCTCGTCGCCGGCGAACACCGGCGTGATCACGGTGATGTCGGGTAGGTGCGTGCCGCCGCGGTAGGGATCGTTGAGGATCCAGCTGCGATCCGGCGCGTGCTCCTCGTCGAGGATCGCGGCGACGGCCGCGGGCATCGCGCCGAGGTGGACCGGGATGTGCTCGGCCTGCATCACCATCTCGCCCTGCGGGTCGAACAGGGCGGTGGAAGCGTCACGCCGCTCCTTGATGTTCGCGGAGTGGGCCGAACGGATCAAAACCGCGCCCATCTCTTCACACACGGCTCGCAGCGCGCCGTTCAGCACCTGGAGCTCGACGGGGTCTAGTCGCGAGCCGCTCATGCGGTTCGTGTCACTCGGATCGTGCCGGTGGCGTCGACCTCGCTCGTCCAGCCGGGCGGGATCAGAACCGTCGACTCGGGAAGTTCGACCACGGCCGGACCGTCGACCCTGGTGTCGGGGGACGGGATCCCGCGCAGCACCTCGAGCTCGATCTGGTCGCCGTCCAGCGTGGCCTCGCGCCTGGACCGTTCCACGTCCGCTTCGTCGTCGCCGCCGGCGAGCTCGACGTCGACCCCGGCGGTGGTGGCGGTCACCCGGATCGTGACGAGCTCGAGCTCCTGCTCGGCGTCGCGGTAGCCGTAGCGCTCGTCGTGCTCGGATTCGAACGCGTCGCGGAGCTCGTCCGCCTGCGCCTTCGTGGAGCCGGCGATCGGGAGCTCGAACGACTGACCCCGGTAGCGAAGCTCATACACCACCTGTAGCTCGGCGTCGGGCTCGTGCATCGCCTCTCGCGCGCGCTCACCCAGCTCCTCTACGTGTTGCTCGATGGCGCCGGCGGTGAGCTCTTCGCCGGTGAGAAGGACGCTGCGCTGCACGTCGCGCCTGCGCGGCGAGACGACCAGACCGAGCGCCGCGAGCACGCCGGACGCCCGAGGGCACAGGATCGTGTCGATTCCAAGCTCGTCGGCGATCTGCGCGGCGTGGAGGCCGCCGGCGCCGCCGAACGCCATCAGCGCGTACCGGCGAGGGTCGATTCCTCGCTGTACGGTGACGACCCGGAGCGCGCGGGTCATCTCGGCGCCGGCGACGCGGCGGATTCCCTCGGCGCACCCCGTGACGTCGAGGTCGAGCTGCTCGGCGAGGCCGGCGACCGCGTCTTCGGCGGCCTTTCGGTCGAGCTCGACGCCGCCGCCGAGCGGCGCGGCGGCGGATAGATAGCCGAGCACGAGGTTCGCGTCGGTGACCGTCGGCTCCGTTCCGCCCCTCCCGTAGCAGGCCGGGCCGGGGTCGGCGCCGGCTGAACGCGGGCCGACGCGGAGCGCGCCACCGCCGTCCCGCCACGCGATCGAGCCGCCGCCGGCGCCGACCGTGTGGACCGCGAGCATCGGCAGCGCCAGCGGTCGGCCCGCGATCTCTCCGCTGCTGCGCTCCTGCACCGTGCCGCCGTCGACCACGCACACATCGCACGACGTGCCGCCCATGTCGAGGCACAGCGCATCCTCTGCGCCGGCCTGGCGCGCCACGAAGGCGGCGCCCGCGGCGCCTCCCGCGGGGCCGGACAGAACCGTCCAGGAGGCGTGGCCGGCGGCCGCCTCGACGTCGATAAGACCGCCGTTGGACTGCATGATCGTCGGCTCGGGGAGGCCCGCTTCGTTTGCGCGCTCGACGAGCGAGCGCAGATAGCGGCCGAGCAGCGGCGACAGCGCGGCGTCGATCTCGGTCGTGGCGGCGCGCTCGAACTCGCGGAACGTGCCGACGACCTCGTGTGAGAGAGAGATGTGGACGTCGGGGAGGGCTTGCGCGAGCGCGTCGCCGATCGTTTGCTCGTGCTCCGGATGCCGGTAGGAGTGGAGCAGGGCGACCGCGATCGCCTCGGGCTCAGCCTCGGCGATTCGCTCGGCGAGCTCCTTCGCCGCTTCGGGTGTGAGCTCGGTGAGCGGGCCGTCGGGCGTCATCCGCTCGAGCGCGCCGAAGCGAAGATCGTCCGGCGCGAGCGGCGCCGGCCGGGCCGCGCACAGCCGGTAGAGCTGCGGTCGATCCTGGCGCCCCAGCGCGATCACGTCGGTGAAGCCCTCGGTGGCGACGAACGCGGTGCGGGCGCCGCCACCCTCGAGCAGCGCGTTGGTGGCGACCGTCATCCCATGGGAGAAATCCTCGACCTGGCCGGCGTCGGCGCCGGCCTTGGCCAGGGCTGCCTCGATCGCTGCCAGCACGCCCTCGGACTGATCGTCGGGCGTCGTCGGCGCCTTCGCGGTGATCACACGACCGTCGAGCGCGAGCACGGCGTCGGTGAAGGTCCCGCCCACGTCGACGCCGATCAGCATCGGGCGAACGTTACTTTCGCGGCGCCGGCGAGTGCCGGGAGGGGCGCCGCCGCGCGCGGGTCAGGGGGCGGTGACCCGCGCGCGACCGCCGGCCGGCTCGCACAGGCCCGAGGGCACGGCCCGTGCGGCGCGCGGCCGGCGAGACCGCCTGGTATGCGCCGTCGCGACCCTCCCGCGGCCGCGGTCGGGCGCCTAGGCGGCCAGCGGCACCTCGAGCTCTTCGGTCTCGGCGAGGTGCTGATGCGACGGGCAATATCCGTTGCGAGGCAACGGCATCCGCTGACAGGGCGTGCCCTTCCGGGTGCTCGCCCGGCATTGCAGCGGGTTGCCGTATGCATCGAACCCGTTCTGTGGCAGGCGGCGGAGAAATTCGTCTGCCAGTCCCAGGTAACGCTGGATCACGCACAGCACCCGCAGCTGCGACGTCATCGGGAAGTACGTCCGGATGTCGTTGAACAGCGTGCGCGACGGATGAGCGAAGTAGTGCCGGTCGGTCGCCAGACGTTCGACGGCCGCCTCACACGCCTTCAGGACGCGCTCGTGATTCATATGCAGCCCACCGTGTGGGTCCTCGATGACCTCGTCGGCAAGCTCGCGGTAGATGGCTCGGCTGAACCGATACATGTAGAAACACCCACTCCTAGATCCGGGCCCCTGCCAGGGCGGTCTTGGTTAGCGCAGAGCCGTGCTACCCGCGATTTGTGAAGTTACAGTTGTGTCAACTATTAAGTTGATGTTAAGCGGGGCCGCCGGGCGCGCCCCGGGCCGGGATCCCAAAAGTCCGGATTCCGGATCGTCGCTCTCACTCCCAATTTTGAAGCACCGGATTGTGGTCCGCGCCGATCGTCACGTGGGCACCGTCGAACCGCGGATCCCTGTCGGGAAAGTCGCGCCGCTGATGGGCGCCGCGGCTTTCGGTCCGCGCAAGCGCGCAACGGGCTATGAGTCGCACGAGCGGATGCGGATCGCCGATCAACTCTCGCAGGCCCGGTCCGTCGCGCTCGAGGCCCGCATATCGCCACAGCGCGTCGCGGCTGTTCGGTGAGATCGGCTGAGGGTCGCCGGCGGGCGCACGCGCCTCGACGAGCTCCGTGACGCCGGCGAGATCCGGGCCGGGTTGGGCGATGGCCGAGCGCGCCGCCCGGGCGCCGAACACGAAGCATTCGGTCAACGAGTTCGAGGCCAGCCGGTTCGCGCCGTGAAGGCCGGTGCACGAGCATTCGCCGACGGCGTGGAGCCCCGCGAGCGAAGCGCGGCCGTGGACGTCGGTCGCGATTCCGCCCATCATGTAGTGGGCGGCCGGCGCGACCGGTATCAGCTCGCGCTCGGGGTCGATCCCGGCCTGGCGCAGCGCGGTGACGACGTTCGGGAACAGCGCCGGGTCGACGTCGCGCATGTCGAGATCGACCGACCGCGCCCCCGTGAGCGCCATCTGCCGCTGGACCGCCCGGGCCACCTCGTCGCGCGGGGCGAGCTCGTCGACGAACCGCTCGCCGGCCGCGTCGAGCAGCCTGGCGCCTTCGCCGCGGATCGCCTCCGTCACGAGGAAGCCATCCGCACCGTTGCCGACGACGGCCGTCGGGTGGAACTGGACGAACTCGAGGTCGGCTAAGAGCGTGCCGGCGGTGGCGGCGAGCAGCAGGCCCGCGCCGACGGCGACCGACGGGTTGGTGGTGCGCGACCACAGCGCGGCGGCGCCGCCCGTCGCGAGCACGACCGCACCGCTCGCGATCGCGCGACCGTCGTCGAGGCGAACCCCCACGCAGCGGCCGCCGGATTCGAGCAGCTCGACCACCCGCCGGCCCTCGAGAACGTCGATGCTCGGGTCCTCGGCCACGACCGCGCTCAACTGTCGGACGATGCGCCGTCCGGTCGCCGCCCCGCCGGCGTGCACGATCCTGCGCCGCGAGTGGCCACCCTCGAGGCCGAGCGCGAGCCGGCCGTTCCGGTCGGCGTCGAAGCGGACGCCCAGCCGGTCGAGGTCCGCGACCGCGTCGGGCGCCTCCTCACACAGGACTTGTGCCGCCGACTCGCGAACGGCGCCACGGCCCGCCGCGATCGTGTCGCGGAGATGGAGGTCAGGGCTGTCCTGCGCCGAAACCGCCGCGGCGAGGCCACCCTGCGCCCACCAGCTCGAGGATTCGGCCAGCGGCGTGGCTGAGACCAACGTGACGCGCGCGCCGTAGCGGGCCGCGCACACGGACGTATACAGCCCGGCGGCGCCCGCGCCCACCACTGTGACCTGAGTGGCAAGAAGCTCCACGTGGCCCGATACGGTACCCCGGTGCCGTCAGCGCCCGTATGGCTCGAGCATCCGTCCTCGTTGTTGCACGAGACGGGTCCGCACCCGGAGCAGCCCGCGCGGATTGTGGCGATCGAGCGCGAGCTGGCGGCGCGGGACTGGCTCGGCTTCGAGCGCGTCACATCCCCGGCGATCGATCGGGCGGCGCTCCACACCGTCCATCCGGAGGCATACGTCGCCTTGATCGAGCGGGCGTGCGCGAACGGCGGCGGCCAGCTCGACGTCGACACCGTGGTCAGCCCGCATTCGTTTGAGGCCGCGCTGCATGCCGCCGGCGGTGCCGTCCGGATGGTCGATCTGCTGCTGGACGGCGACGCGCCCTACGCGTTCAGCGCCCATCGACCACCGGGTCACCACGCGTTGCCGACGCGTGCGATGGGGTTCTGCCTATTCAACAACATCGCCCTCGCCGCTCGGTACGCGCTCGACGCCCGCGGGCTCGATCGGGTGATGATCGTCGACTGGGACGTGCACCACGGCAACGGGACCAACGACATCTTCCACGACACCGACCGAGTGCTGTTCGTCTCGATCCACCAGTCGCCGCTGTATCCAGGCACGGGGCCCGCGTCCGATGTCGGGTCCGGGGACGGTCGTGGCTTCACGGTCAACCTCCCGGTGCCTCCGGGCGCGGACGACCGGCTGTTTTGCTCGCTCGTCGACCGCGTCGCCGTGCCGCTGGCGCAGTCGTTCGAGCCCCAGCTCGTGCTGATCTCCGCCGGCTACGACGCCCACCGAGAAGATCCGCTCGGGTCATGCGAGGTGACCGAAGAGGGGTTCGCCGCGATGACTGGCTCGATCCGATGGGTGTGCGAAACGCTCGGGATCCCGGTCGGATGCGTGCTCGAGGGAGGGTACGCGCTCGGGGCGCTGGCGAGGTCGGTTGCGGCCACGCTCGCAGCGCTGAACGGGCCGGCGGCGGCGCCGGGTCCCGATGTCGGGGAGGAGGCTCCGCCCGCCGTCGCCCGGGCGCGCGAACGGATCGCGCAGTGGTGGCCGGCGCTTCGGTAGGCGCCGCGACGGACCTCTGAGCGCCGCGACGGACTCGGTACAGTTCGAATCAATGGATCTCGCGTACTGAAGCCGCGCTTGTTCGTGCCGTGGCGTATCTGCGACGGCTCCGCTGCTCTCGTCGTTACGCGGAGGTCCTTTTGCAGGTTCGTAGTAGCTCAAGTTCTCGTCTCACCGACACGCCGGCGCGGTCGGATGCACCGGCGGTGTCGCTGCGCGGCGTCGTCAAGCGCTTCGGCGATGTCCGCGCCGTCGACGGCCTCGAGCTTCGCGTCCCGGCCGGAGTTTGTTACGGCCTGCTCGGGCCCAACGGCGCCGGCAAGTCGACGACGATGCGGATTCTCACCGGCCAGGCGCTGGCCGACGACGGCGCCGTCGAGGTCCTGGGTCACCGCCTGCCGGCGGAGTCGAAGCTCGCGCGGGCACGGATGGGGGTGTGCCCGCAGGAGAGCAACCTCGACGTCGACCTGGGCGTGCGCGACGTGCTCGAAGTATTCGCTCGCCTATACCGCGTGGGAGCCCGCGAGCGGGCGGCCGCGGTTGACCGTGCGCTCGCACTGGCGAGGCTCGAGCAGCGGGCCGGCGACCGCGCGGTCACGCTCTCCGGGGGTATGCAGCGCCGACTGCTGATCGCGCGGGCGCTGATCCACCAGCCCGAGATCGTCTTGCTCGACGAGCCGACCGTCGGCCTCGATCCCCAGATCCGACAGGAGCTGTGGTCGCTGATCGTCTCGCTGCGCGACGACGGCGCCACCGTGCTGATGTCGACTCACTACATCGAGGAGGCCGAGCGGCTCGCCGACCGGGTCGCGATCATGTCCGCCGGTCGCGTCGTCGCCGAAGGCACGCCGGCGGAGCTGATCCTGGCCCACGCCGGCCGCGAGGTCGTCGACGTGAACGGATCGGTGGCGGAGCTCTCGCAGCTGCACGACCGTGCCCGCGACGCCGGGCTGCCCACCCGGCGGTCGGGTCCGGCGCTCACCTATCTGCACGCCGATTCGCTGGATGGGCGGGTGCCGCGCGGCGCTCGCCGGAGCGCCACGCTCGAGGACGTGTTCGTGCGGCTCACCGGGGACTACGTCGAATGAGCAGCCTGCGTCTCGGTCGCATAGAGGTCCCGGCACTGGCCGCGGTGTGGATTCGCGAGTGGACCGTGTTCCGCTACTACTGGCGCACGCGCACGTTCGCGGCGATCGTCGAGCCCGTGATCACGCTGCTCGCGTTCGGGTTCGGCTTCGGCAAGCTGGTCTCGAGCATCGACGGGATCCCGTACATCCAGTTCGTCGGCACCGGCGCGGTCGCGACCGCGGTCCTGTTCAGCGCGGTGTTCTCGTCGATGTTCGACGCGCTCTACAAGCGCCGCTACCAGCGCGTGTACGACGCGATGCTCGCGGCCCCGGTCGACGTCGACGAGATCGTCACTGGTGAGTCCTTGTTCCTGGGTGTCCGCGCCGGGTTGTACGGAGTGGCGCCGCTTCTGGTGGCGTTCCTGTTCGGGCTGCAGCCGGAGCCGGCGATGGTGCTCGTACCGCTGATCGGGGTGCTGACCGGGATCGGGTTCGCCGCGCTCGGGATGTGGTTCGCGGCGATGGTGAGCACCTACGACGGGTTCAGCTACGTGATCAGTGGCGTGATCACGCCGCTGTTCCTGGTCGCCGGCACGTTCTTCCCGTTGAACCGCATGCCGCAGTGGTTGCAGTCACTGGCTCAGCTGAACCCGCTGTACCACTGCGTCGAGCTCGTGCGGCACTGCGCGTTCGGACTCGATCCGGCTGCGGATCTGGTCCACATGGCCGCGCTGTGCGCGTTTGCGGTACTGGCGTGGTGGCTCGCGGTGTGGCGCACGCGCGCGAAGCTGATCCTGTGAGTCAGCGCTCCAGCGCCGCGCGCCAGGCGGTCACGACCGCGGCAGCCATGCGGTCGGTCGAGAAGTCGCCGGCTCTTTGACGTCCGTGGATGCGCGGATCCTCGTTCGCGAGGTGCGGGGCGAGTGCGTCGCGCCATGCGGCTTCGTCGAACGGCGCGCAGTAGGTTCCTTCGATTCCGGCGAGCGCCGTCGGGTGGATCCCGACGGGGGTGGCCAGGACCGGGACATCACAGGCGAGCGCCTCGAGCACGGCCAGCCCGAACCCCTCCCGTTCGGATGGGACGACCACCGCGTTCGCCGCGTTGACGTACTGCGGAACCTGTGCCGGGTCGACCTGTCCGAGCGTGAGCAATCGGACGTTCCCGGCGACCGCGAGCGCGCGGTCGTAGCGCTTCTCGGGCCGGCTCGGGTCGGCTGAGAACAGCACATAGGGGCCCTTCGGGTCGAGCCCGAGCGCGGCGCGCGCCTCCGCCCGCGGGATCGGGTGGAACCGGCCGACGTCGACGCCGGCCGGGAGCACCGCGCGCCGCCCTCGTGTCGCCCAGCGCGGGATCTCGGTTGCGAGCGCGTCCGAGACCGTGGCGACGAGGTCGAGGAACGGGAGTGCCGCGAGCGTGACCGGGCGTGCACGAGGGTGGATGAGGTCGGTGCCGTGGAGCGTCACAGCTCGCACCTCGCCGCTCGCCGCGAACGCCGGCCACGCGGTCAGGCCGTAGTGGGCGTGGATGACGTCGAACCGGTCGTGGCGGCGGCGCCGGCTCCGCAGCTCGGATGCGGCGCGGACATATGCGTTCGCGCCGCCGGGCGCGAACGAAAACACTTCGATGTCGACCCCCTCGATCCGGCGCAGCGCGTCGACCTGGTCGCGGACGAAGCTTCCGAGCCCGGGCTGAGCCGCGGTCGGGTACATGTTGGTGACGATCAACGCTCGCATGGCGGGGCGAGCCTACCGGCGGGCGGCTTTGACACCATGCCGCGCGATGGCTCCTGAATCCCACCAGCCGGTCGGGGTCTTCGACTCCGGTGTCGGCGGGCTCACCGTCCTGCACGAACTGCTCGTCTCGCTGCCCGCTGAGGATTACCTGTACCTCGGCGACACGGCGCGGTTCCCGTACGGCGACCGTACCCAGGCCGAGCTCGAGGCGTTCTCGGTCGAGATCGCCGAGCATCTGCTCGCCGCCGGCGCCAAGCTGCTGGTGATCGCGTGCAACTCGGCGAGCGCGGCCGCGCTCGATGCCGTCGAGCGGCACGTGCGGGCGAGCGGTCGCGACGTCGACGTGATCGGCGTGCTGCGGCCGGCCGCGCAGGTCGCGGTCGTCGCCAGTCACACGGGGCGCATCGGGTTGCTCGCCACGCCCGCCACAGTTGCCAGCCGCGCGTACGAGCAGGCGGTCGAAGCGGCCGACCCGCACGTGCACCTCGAAAGCGTGCCGTGTCCGGATCTCGCACCGATCATCCAGGGCGGGTTCCCGTTCGACGAGGCGGTGGTGGAGACCGTACGCGGATACTGTGTGCCGCTCCGCGACGCCCAGGTTGACACCGTGATCCTCGGCTCCACGCATTACCCGCTTTGTGCGGCGATCCTCCAGCGCATGCTGGGCCGCGGCGTGACGCTCGTGTCCGCCGGAATGGGAGTCGCTCGGAGCGTCGAGCGCGCGCTCGCCTCGCGCGAGCTGCTCAACCCCCAGCGCGGCGAAGGCAGCTACCGGTTCGAGTGCACGGCCGACGTCGAGTCTTTCCGCACGCTCGGCACCCGCTTTCTCCAGATGCCGCTCGGGGAGGTCGTCCACGTCGATTTACGGGCCCGGGAGGCCGCGTGACCGCGTCGCCTGATCGGAGTTACGGCCGTGCTCCCGATGCGCTCCGGCCGATGGCGATCGAGCCGGGCTTCGTGCGCACCGCGACGGGCTCGGCGCTCATCTCGATGGGGGAGACGCGGGTGATCTGCACCGCCTCGGTGCAGGCTGGCGTCCCACGGTGGCTCGCCGGCTCGGGCCGCGGCTGGGTGACGGCCGAGTACGGCATGCTTCCCGCCTCCACCGGGGAGCGCAAGCAGCGCGACATCACCCGCGGGAAGGCGGATGGCCGCTCGGTCGAGATCCAGCGGCTGATCGGCCGGTCGCTGCGCGGCGTGGTCGACTTCAACGCGCTCGGGGAGCGGACCGTCTACATCGATTGCGACGTGCTCCAGGCCGACGGCGGCACCCGCTGCGCGTCGATCACCGGAGGCCTGGTGGCGCTCCAGCTCGCGTGCCAGCGGCTGATCGCCGAGGGTGCGCTGGATCGGCTGCCGCTGACCGGCACGGTCGCCGCCGTGTCGTGCGGGATCGTCGACGGCGTGCCGCTGCTCGATCTCGACTACCGCGAGGACTCCTCCGCCGAGGTCGACGCGAACGTCGTGATGACCGGGGACGGAGGGTTGGTCGAGGTCCAGGCGACCGCCGAGCGCACCCCGCTCTCCCGAGCCCACCTGGACGAGCTACTGGCGCTCGCCGCGAAGGGCATCCTCGAGCTTCGAGCGCTGCAGGACGCAGCGGTGGCCGCCGCCGCAGGCTGACACGATGTCCGAGCCCTCATCGTCCGGCCGCGCGGTCGTGCTCGCCACCCGCAACGCGCACAAGGTCATCGAGATGAAGCGCCTGCTCGGGCCCACCGGGATCGAGGTCGAGGCGCTGCCCGACGAGCTCGAGCTTCCGCCGGAGGACGGCACGACGTTCGCCGACAACGCGCTGGTCAAGGCGCAGACGGCAGCCTCAGAAACCGGCCGGCCCTCGATCGCCGACGACTCGGGGGTCGAGGCGGCGGCGCTCGGCGGGGCGCCGGGCGTTCGTTCGGCGCGCTTCGCCGGACCTCACGCGACCGACGAGCAAAACCTCGAGAAGCTGGTGCTCGAGGCGCCGGCGGACAGCCGGCTGCGGTATGTGTGCGCGCTCGCCTACGTCAATCCGGACACCGGCGAGGAGCGCGTGTTCTTCGGCGATTGCCGCGGGCGGCTCGCCCGCGTCCGCGCGGGTTCGAACGGCTTCGGATACGACCCCGTGTTCGTCCCCGATGCGACCGGGGACAACCGAACCATGGCGGAGCTCACGGACGCCGAAAAGGACGCGATCAGCCATCGCGGCCACGCGGTGCGCTCGCTCACGAGATGGCTTCGTCGCTGAGCTCCGGCGATTCCTGAGTCCCGCGATTCCGACTCTGGAACCTTGCCCCACCTCTCAATACGTATGCATAAGTCCCCAAAACCCCCCGATCGTGGGGAATTTGGGGACATAAGCGTCTGACAGGCGCTTATGTCCCCAAAGCGCCGTGGACACGTCGGGCTTTGGGAGGGTTTGCACCCTCACCGGCGCGCGAGCGGCGGCCGACTCCCCTCCGGCCGGCGACCTGCTCCCCCGCCGGCAACACGCCCCCGCGCCGACGCGCATGACAGCGCGGCCGCCCGCGCCCGCGACACGGCTCCGCCCGCGACCCACCCATCGCCGGGCGAGCGCGATCCATCGGAATCCGGAAAATCGGCTATAGCAGGTTGATTCCGGCTGCCAGCGCCACCGCGAAGGTCACCGCGGCGTACCCGTAGTAGCCCTGGAGCACGAGGATCAGGACGGCGACGAGGCACACCACGACCGTGCCCAGCCAGGCGATCCGACCGAGATCCACGGCCGTATTCTGACCGAGGTCCACGGCGTCATTGTCGCCATCGTCCCCGACGGTTCGGCCCGCCGGGTCCGGCGGGCGCTCGGGGCGGTCGGTCGTGGTCGGCGAATTACGCAAATTCCGGAAATCCGGGCCCATGTGATTGTGTTGAGCATCCTGCCCACCGGGGAGAATGGCCCAGTTCCCCGGCGACGGCATGGTGCCGGCTGTCCGCCGCCCGTGTTAACGTCGGGAATTCCTACCACCTCGAAGGAGGGAGCAAGTGACCAAACAAGAATTTGTTGACCAGGTAGCTGATCGTGCCGGACTCAGCAAGAAGGATGCCGGCGAGGCGGTCGACGCGTTCCTGGACACGGTCGAAGACGCCCTCAAACGCGGAAGCGACGTGTCTTTCTCGGGGTTTGGCAAGTTCAGCGTCTCGCAGCGGAGCGCTCGCGAGGGGCGCAATCCGGCGACCGGCGAGAGGATCCAGATCGCGGCTTCGCGCGTCCCGAGGTTCACCGCCGGGGCGGGCCTGAAGAAGGCCGTCAAGTAGCACCGTGCTGGACGCTGGATGCTGCGGTCGCGCGCTGGAGGCCGTGACCGTGGCGTCCATCGACGCCGCACTCGAGACCTCGTGACCCTCGCGTCCATTCGAGCCGTACGCAGGACGCCGTGACGTTGGCGTCCACCGAAGGCGCATCCACAGCCGCCAACCCAGGGCACGAGGGCCCAAGAAGCTTCGGCGATCGGCTGGCGGAACGCGTCGCTTCGCGCCGGTCGCAAATCGTGTTGGGTCTCGACCCCGATCCCGCGCGGCTGTGGCCGGACGCGATCCGCCGGGCGGACTCGCGTATGTCGGCCGGCGAGTCCGTCACCCGCGCCGCGCTGGCGGTTGCCGCGCATTGCGCGCTCGTGATCGAGGCGACGGCGCAGGAGTGCGTCGCGGTGAAGCCCCAGGTCGCCTGCTTCGAGCGACTCGGGGCCGCGGGATGGACCGTCCTGGCCGAGACCGTGGCGCTCGCGCGGGACCACGGCCTGCTGGTGATCGCCGACGCCAAGCGGGGCGACGTCGACGTCACCGCGACGGCGTACGCGCAGGCGTTTCTCGGCGAGACACCGAGCCCGTACGGCCCGATCCCCGGCCTCGGTGCGGACGCGATGACGGTCAACCCGCTGCTCGGCCGGGACTCGCTCGAGCCGTTCGTGACCATCGCGCGCGCCCACGGTCGGGGTCTGTTCGTGCTCGTGCGCACGTCGAACCCCGGCGCCGCCGACGTACAGGAGCGCTCGCTCACCGACGGGTCCGCCGTGAGCGAGCACCTCGCCGACCTGGTAGCGGACATTGGGGCTTCCGGCATCGGGCACGAGGGCCTGTCCGACGTCGGCGCAGTCGTCGGCGCCACCGCGCCCGAGCGGCTCGCCGCGCTGCGCGATCGCATGCCGCGCGCGGTTTTCCTGTTGCCCGGGGTTGGAGCCCAGGGCGGAAACGTCGAGGAGCTTGCGCCCGCGTTTGCATGCGGACCGGCGGGTGGGCTGATCTCCGCGTCGCGCGGGATAGTGGCTGCGCACGAGCGCGCGGGCGGCGATCCGGCCGCGGCCGCCGCGACCGAGGCCGGCCGCCTGCGCGAGCTCGCGTGGCGTCTGGCGGCGTGAACAAAGCTCGCTGGCGCCGGCAAATGAGCGGCTTCACACCGGAGGGCGGTTCGTGCCCCGAGCGCAGGTATGATCGCCGATGCGATGGTGGGGTGGAGGAACCCGGCGCGCTACATCGCGCCGCTCGCGCTGGCCGCGGCAATCACCGCCACGTATTTGATCGTCCACGACGCACTCATCAGCAAGCACTCGTCGTCGACGACGACCACGCTGCAGACGACCACTACGGTCGCCCGCCACCACGGTCCCTCTGTCTCGAAGGCGACGTTCTACATCGTCAAGCCCGGCGACTCGCTGTCCGGGATCGCGGCCAAGACCGGCGTGCCGATCACCACGATCGAGGCGCTGAACCCGCACATACACCCGAACAACCTCCAGCCCTCGCAGCGGCTCCGGCTGCGGCAGTGAGGTCATCGTGACCCGTCGGGTTGCCGCTGCGGCGGCCGTGTTCGTGGTGGCGCTCGCGGCCTGCGCAGCGATCAGCGCAGTGGGCTGGCCACGGGACGCGCTCGCCGGGACCTCGTCGGCGTCGAGCACGCAAACGGCGGCGGCGACGTCGCGAGCGCCGGCGCCTCGAAACACGACCCCGGCCCCCCCACGGTTCGGCGTCCGCGCGGCGGCGCTGATCGAACAGAGCAGCGGGGATCAGCTCTACGGTCTGAACTCGAGCGCCCAGCTCGCGATAGCCAGCACCACCAAGCTGATGACCGCGCTCGTCACGCTCCAGCACACCCCGCTCAGCAAAGTGTTCGCCGACCCGGACTACCTGCCGGCCTCCGAGGATTCGCAGATCGACCTCGAGCCGGGTGAGCGGATGAACGTGCGCGACCTGCTCACCGCGATGCTCCTCCCGAGCGCCGACGACGCCGCCGTGGACCTCGCCTACAACGTCGGCCATGGATCGGTCAGCCGGTTCCTCGGGATGATGAACGCGGAGGCCCGCCGGCTCGGGCTAGCGCATACGCACTACACGACCCCGAGCGGGCTGGACACGCCCGGCAACTACTCGAGTGCCACCGATCTGGTCAACCTTGCGAGCTACCTGCTCCAACACGAGCCGTTCTTCAAACACACGGTGGCCCAGACGCACGCGGTGCTGCGGACCGGAAACCACGTCCGATTCGTAACGAACCTGAATGACCTGGTCGCTCGGTTTCAGTGGATCAACGGCGTCAAGACCGGGCACACGCTCGACGCCGGCTATGTCCTGGTGGCGTCGGGCACACAGAACGGCATGACGCTGATCGACGCGGTGCTCGGCACCTCGAGCGAGGCCGCCCGCGACTCGGGCGCGCTGGCGCTGCTCCAGTGGGGATTCGCGAACTTCGGCATGCGCACGCCGGTTCACGCCGGCACCGTGCTCGCCAAGCCGGCGATCACGGGCGGGGAGCCCGGCGTGCACGCGAGACTGGTCGCGGCCTCGTCGTACACGCACGTGCTCCCGAAGGCGGAGAAGGTAAGGCTTCGGGTAACGGCGCCGGCGCAGCTCACCGGCCCGATCGCGAAGGACACGCAAGAAGGCTCGGTGGCCGTGGTCGCGGGAGGCCGGGTCGTGACCCGGATCCCGCTGCTGCTGGACGCCGCGCTCCCGCAGATCAAGAAGCCGAGATCCATCTCGAGCGCGATGGTCGTATCGGTTACGCTGTTCGGACTTCTGGTGGCAGTGGGTGCGGCGATCGGCCTGACAATGTTTTGGCGCGAATGGACGAGGGGAACGAGGGGCCGGCCTAAGTCCACGAAGTCGCGATGATCATCACCGTCACCCTCAACGCCGCGCTCGACAAGACGCTGGAGGTGCCGAACTTCAGGGTCGGGCGACGCCACCGGTCCGTCGAGCAGACCACGATGCCGGGCGGCAAGGGCGTCAATATCGCGCGAGCGCTGAAGCGTCTGGGCCAGCCGGTGATCGCAACCGGCCTCGCCGGTGGCGCCACCGGCAACCAAATCGTCGACGCGCTCAACGCCGAGGCGATCGTCAACGGGTTCGTACGGATTCGCGAGGAGTCCCGCACCAACACCGCGGTCCTCGATCCCACCACGGGTCTACAGACCGAGATCAACGAGCGGGGACCGGCGGTGTCGGCCCAAGACCTCGAGCTGTTCCGCGACAAGCTGCTGTATCTGGTCAAGGGCGCGAGCATGTGCGTGTTCGCCGGCAGCCTGCCCCGCGGCGTGGCACCGGACGTCTACGCGGGGCTGATCCGCGAGCTGAAGAAGCTCGGGGTCACCACGATCGTAGACACCGAGGGCGAGCCGATGCGGCTCGCGGCGCGGGCCGAGCCTGACGTCATCTCGCCGAATGAGCTCGAGGCCGAGGAGCTGGTCGGCCACGAGTTCAACGACGCGGACGACCGGGCGAGCGCAGTCATCGAGATGACCCGGCTCGGGCCGGAGGAGGCGATCATGACCGTGTCCGACGGGTGCTACGCCCACGTGCGCGACGGTGGCGCGCACGAGCTCTACCGGGTCCGGATCGAGGAGCAGGAGGAGCGCTCGGCGATCGGCTCGGGCGACGCGTTCCTCGCCGGCTACATCGCGGCCCGGTATCTCGGCCGCTCGCCGACTGAGTGTCTGCGCTACGGCGTGGCGTGCGGTGCCGAATCGGTCCAGCATTTCGGCGCCGGCCTGCTCGACCCTTCGGCCGTTGGGCGGCTCCTCCCGGAGGTCGAGCTCGAGCACCTCGAGACCGGCGCCGAGATCCGCTGACGAACTCCCCGCAGTTTGCTGCGAAACGCCCGGCTGGCGCTCCATAACGCACTGCTAGCATCGGATTTCTCGTGCCGCCCCGCCCGCCCCACACGGTCGAGTTCCCGTCCGCCACCGCTAATACGATGCCGCAATGGAAGTAGAGATCGGACGCGGCAAGAAGGCTCGGCGGGCGTACGGCTTCGACGAGATCGCGATCGTTCCGTCGCGGCGAACCCGCGACCCGGACGATGTCGATGTCTCGTGGAATCTCGGCCCGTACCTGTTCGAGTTGCCGTTGCTGGGCGCCGCGCTCGACGGAGTCGTCTCGCCGGAGACCGCCGGCTTGATCGGCAAGCTCGGGGGTCTGGCGGTGCTCAACCTCGAGGGCATCTTCTGCCGCTATGAGGACGCCGACGCCGAGCTCGAGCGGATCTCGACCTTCTCAAAGGACATCGCGACGCGCGAGATGCAGGACATCTACCGCGAGCCGGTCAAGGCCGAGCTGATTGCCCAGCGGATCCAGGAGATCAAATCGCACGGCGTGGTGGCGGCCGCTTCGCTAACGCCCCAGAAGGTCCGCAGGTATTACGAAGTAGCGCTCGAGGCGGGTCTCGACATCCTCGTGATCCAGGGCACGGTCGTCTCCGCCGAGCACGTCTCGCGCGACGAGACCCGGCCGCCGCTCAACCTCAAGGAGTTCATCCGCGAGTTGGCACCGACGCCGGTCATCGTCGGCGGTTGCGCGTCTTACCACACCGGCCTTCACCTGATGCGGACCGGGGCGGCCGGAGTGCTCGTGGGCGTCGGTCCGGGCGCGATATGCACGACCCGCGGGGTGCTCGGGATCGGCGTTCCGCAGGCGACCGCGATCGCCGATGTCGCCGCCGCCCGCTCCCAGCACATGCTCGAGACCGGCGACATGGTCAAGGTCATTGCCGACGGCGGGATGCGCAACGGCGGGGACATCGCCAAGGCGATCGCGTGCGGCGCCGACGCGGTGATGCTCGGGTCCGCGCTGGCCCGCGCCTACGAGGCGCCGGGGCGCGGATACAACTGGGGTATGGCCACGTTCCATCCCACCCTTCCCCGCGGGGCGCGCGTGGCGACCACGCCCAACGGCACGCTCGAGGAGATCATCAAGGGCCCGGCGCGCGAGAACGACGGCACCTTCAACCTGATGGGCGCGCTGCGCACATCAATGGCGACCTGCGGCTATCGGGACATCGCGGAGTTCAACCGCGCCGAGCTCGCGGTGGCGCCGGCCTTGCAGACGGAGGGCAAGCACCTCCAGCGCGAGCAGGGCGTGGGCATGGGCGCCAAGCCGACGGCCGCTGCAGTCAGTGTCGACTAGCCTGGCGGCTCCCGCGTGAGCACGACCACCGTCCGGACGGGCCTGCACGGCCTTGCGGCGACGGCCCGCTCGACATCCATGCCTCGCCAGACGGGCCTGCCGCAAGGTCATCCGGAGGACGCCGCGAAGCGGGGTGGGCGGGACCCAATCCAGGAAGAGGTCGTGGTCCTCGACTTCGGAGGCCAGTACTCCCAGCTGATCGCGCGCCGCGTTCGGGAGTGCGGAGTGTTCTCCGAGCTTCTGCCGCATCACGTTGGCCTCGATGAGGTGCGGCGTCGTAAGCCCAAGGGCGTGATCCTTTCGGGCGGTCCCGCGTCCGTGTACGCGGAGGGCGCGCCGCCGCTGCAGCGCGAGCTGCTCGAGCTTGGCGTGCCCGTGCTCGGCATCTGTTACGGGATGCAGCTGATCGCGCGCGAGCTCGGCGGTCGGGTCGAAGGCGCCGAGGTGGGGGAGTTCGGACGTTCAGAGCTGAGGGTCGCCGAGCGCGGCCGGCTGCTGGCGGGAACGCCGACCCAGCAGAGCTGCTGGATGTCCCATCGCGACACGGTGTTCGCGCCGCCGGCGGGGTTCAGCGCGCTCGCCTCCTCGACCGCGTCGCCTGTGGCCGCGTTCGAGTCGACCGAGCGTGGGATCTACGGGATCCAGTTCCATCCCGAGGTTGTCCACACGCCCTACGGCCAGCAGGTGCTGACGAACTTCCTCGAGGACGCGTGTGGGTGCGAACGGTCCTGGAGCGCGGCCTCGGTGATCGAGGAGCAGATCGAGGCGATCCGTGCCCAGGTTGGCGACGGGCGCGCGATCTGCGGGCTCTCAGGAGGGGTCGACTCGAGCGTCGCGGCGCTGCTCGTCCACCGCGCGATCGGCGACCGGCTGACGTGCGTGTTCGTCGATCACGGATTCATGCGCAAGGACGAGGGAGCCCAGGTGATCCGGGCGTTTCGCGATCACTTCCAGGTGCCGCTGGTCGCCGTCGATGCCTCCGATCGCTTCCTGTCGCGACTGAAAGGCGTGACCGACCCGGAGCAGAAGCGCAAGCTCATCGGCGCCGAGTTCATCCGCGTGTTCGAGGAGGAGGCGCGAAAGCTCGACGATGTCCACTTCCTCGTCCAGGGGACCCTGTACTCGGACGTGATCGAGTCCGGGGGCAGCACCGGGGCCGCGACTATCAAGTCGCACCACAACGTCGGGGGGCTCCCGGACGACCTCGACTTCGAACTGGTCGAGCCCCTGCGGTCGCTGTTCAAGGACGAGGTGCGCGCCGTCGGCGCCGAGCTCGGACTGCCCGAGCGGCTCGTGTGGCGCCAGCCGTTCCCGGGCCCCGGGCTGGCGATCAGGATCGTCGGCGGGGAGGCCACGCGGGAGCGGCTCGAGATCCTCCGCGAGGCCGACGCGATCCTCCAGGACGAGATCCGCAAGGCGGGGCTGTATCGCGATCTCTGGCAGTCGTTCTGCGTGCTGCCCGACATCCGCACGGTGGGCGTACAGGGGGATGCGCGGACGTACGGGAACGTGATCGTGATCCGCGCGGTGACCAGCGACGACGCGATGACCGCCGACTGGGCGCGCCTGCCCTACGACCTGCTCGAGCAGATCGCCGCACGGATGATCGGCGAGATCCGACCCGTCGGACGCGTCGTGCTCGATATCACGAGCAAGCCCCCCGGGACAATCGAATGGGAGTAATCTGACCGGGCGTTGTTGATGTTGGGGGCAGTTCGTTGGGCGCTTTTGGCTGTCGCGGTGGCGGTGGCTTGCGCATGCGCTGCGCTGGC
The DNA here is from genome assembly GCA_963783415.1 of uncultured Solirubrobacterales bacterium. Lineage (GTDB taxonomy): Bacteria > Actinomycetota > Thermoleophilia > Solirubrobacterales > Solirubrobacteraceae > Palsa-465. The sequence goes on along the minus strand of CAWANN010000024.1, from coordinate 167,680 downwards.
GCCCGCCGCGTACGCTTCGCTGGGCGTGCCGACCAGCGGGTCGATGATGTTCACCGGCTCCGGGGCATCGACCGCGAGCGCGATGGCCAGCTTCGAGGCCGCGGCCGGCGGCGGCGACAACGGCACCGCGGCCGGCGAGGAGGGCAGCGGATATCGCCACGCGACGTGGGATCAGATCGCGCTCGACGGGACCGATCCCGGCTCGACCACAATTGCGCCGGGGGTGATCGCGCCCGCGCGCAGCCGGCTGCAGCCATGGGGGCTCGACCTCGGGCCGAATATCGCGGTGTCCGACAACGGCTTCCAGTCGGTCTCGAGCACTCCGTTCACGCCGTTCAGCGCCCCGAACTTATGGGGGGCATTCAACTCGACCACGGCGGAATTCGACGTCGTAGCTCCGGCCGGCCAGGGCGGCGCGGCGACGCCGTCGCAGACGCGGGGGCTCGGTCTCGTGTTCCTGAATGTCGCGACCGCGGGCACCACCACCATCCAGTACTACAACGGCACCATCCCTCTGCTGACCACGCCGTTAGCCGTCCCCACCGGCACGACTTCATTCGCGGGCCTGCTGTTTCCCGATGCCGTCGTCACGCGCGTCGTCGTCACGCTCGGCAGCGCCGCCATCTTCGGGTGGAACGGCGCGACCGTAATCCAGGGCGGGGCGGGCTCGGTTGCCGGCGACGACATCGTCCAGGCGGAGCCTGGGCCGAAGCTTCAAGCGACCGCCGGCGCGGCGATCTCGCCGGTCCTCGACACCTTCACCGAAAACGATGCGACCGCCTACGTTTCCGCCGTGATCGACTGGGGCGACGGAACCCAGACCGCCGGCAGGATCGTCTCCGCATCGGGCGGCGCGTTCGACGTGACCGGCACCCATGCCTACCCCCAGGCGGCGAGCTACAACGCGGTCGTCACCGTGGACGACGCGAGCGCCCCTCCGACGAATCAGCAGACCTCCGACACGCTGGTGCAGGTTGCCCCCCGCCCGAGCAGCCTGAGCGTGACGTGCTCTCCCTCACCGGTTGCGGTGACGGCCTCGACCACGTGTACGGCGACCGTTGCGGATGCCGGTGCGGGCGGCCCGATCACCCCCACGGGCACCGTCGAGCTCAGCTCGCCCACGGCCGGAGCGTCGTTCGCCGACGACACCGGCTGCATGCTTGGCGCGACCGAGACTCCGGGACTGGCGATCTGCGAGGTTCAATTCACGCCCACCCAGCTTCCTCCCGTGCAGGCCCGGATCGACGGGTTCTACGCCGGCGACAGCGCGCACGCCGGGAGCTCAGACAGCGCGATCATCGGGGTTCGTGCGCAGCGGTGCACGCTGAAGGCGCTGCCGGCCCGGCTCAAAGGGCATCCGGCCATGCTGGGCATGCTCGTGACCTGCGACGCGCGGGCGAACGTGACGATCGCGGTCAAGGCGATGGGCGCGCGCAAGGCAAGGTTCAAGGCGTTCGCCCTGTCGTTCGGCAACCTGAAGGCCACGGTCGGCGCGGGCCGTCCGACCGTGCTCACGCTCAGGCCCTCGCCGAGTGCTCTCACCGCCGTGCGCGCCGCCGCGCGCCGGCATCAGCATGTGTCGCTCAAGCTGACCCTGACCGCGAGCTCCCACGCCACGCGGACGACCACGACCACGCGCGTCGCGGCCCTCAGGGGTCCCTAGCCATCGCCGACCGCGCCAGGATCTTGCCGGTGAACTGGCCGATGTCGGGGGGCAGGTCGTCGCGGCGGAACCAACTGGCTTCGGCGAGCTCGGTGAGGTCGATGTCGAGCTCTGGATCGGCGAGCTGCGCCTCGAACATGTGGAGGTTGTCGCGATGGTGGTTGGTCGTGACGTACAGCACGCCGAGGTCCTGCCAGTCCTCGATCCGGCGGCCCAGCTCCTCGCGCATCTCACGCCGTGCGGCCTGGATCGGGAGCTCGCGGCGCCGGACGGTGCCTCCGGGGAGGTCCCAGTGGCGACGGCCGTACGTGTGGCGCACGAGCAGCACGTGGTCGTCGTGCGCGACCACGCATTTGACGCCCACCACCTTGGGCCGGGCGATGAACCAGTACACCCTCAGCCCGACGTAGGCGCAGCGGATGGCGGCACGCCTGGTCGTGAGCGAGAAGGTCATCCGTCCAGCGTACGCTCCGTCACGACCGGCCGAGTCATGTCGGATCGCCTATCATGGGCGAAGCCGCGCGATCGTCGCGCGGCTTGTGCATGCCATGAAGACCTACGTAGCCACCCCTGCCGACAGAGAGCGCAACTGGCTGATCGTCGACGCCTCCGGGCAAACGCTCGGTCGGCTCGCGACCCAGATTGCCGACACGCTGCGCGGGAAGCGCAAGCCGACCTACACGCCGCACGTGGACACGGGCGATTTCGTGATCGTCGTGAACGCGAAAAAGATCGCGGTGACGGGCAACAAGCTTTCGGACAAGCGCTACTACCGCCACTCCGGGTATCCCGGCGGGTTGAAGTCCCGCACGCTCAACGACATGCTCGAGCGCCGGCCCGAAGAGGTCATCCGCCTCGCGGTCAAGGGGATGCTGCCGCGCAACCGCCTCGCGCGCAAGCAGCTGACGAAGCTGAAGGTCTACGCGGGTCCAGAGCATCCGCACGCCGCACAGAAGCCGCAACCGATGGAGACCGAGCAGTGACCGAGCGCCCTGAGGACGAGCAGCAGGCCGACGACCAGGATCCGGGCGTTCCGGAGGAGCCGGAGGCGCAGGCCCCGCCCGAGCCGGAGGAGCCCGCGCCGGCGGCCGAGGAGCCCGTCGCCGAGGAGCCCGTCGCCGAGGAGCCGGTTGCCGAGGAGCCGGCGGCCGAGGAGCCCGTCGCCGAGGAGCCGGCGGCCGAAGAGCCGGCGGCCGAAGAGCCGGTTGCCGAGGAGCCCGTCGCCGAGGAGCCGGTTGCCGAGGAGCCGGTTGCCGAGGAGCCGGTCGTTCAAGAGCCCGTCGCCCAAGAGCCACCCGCCGAGGAGCCGGCTGCCGACGCTGACGAGCTCGTCGGAGAGGCGGAAGTGGTCCCGGAGGACGACACGCCGGACGTCGTTGTCGAGGCCCAGCAGAGCCCGATCGAGGACGATGAGGTCGACGAGGTCGAGATCGCTCCTCGCGAGAAGCCCGAGATCCCGGGCGCCGACCTGATTCCCGACATCGTTCCCGAGGGCGAGCAGTTCCTCGATGCGGAGGCGCAGGCCGCTGCCGAGGCCGACGCGGAGGCGCTGGCCGCGCGCGAGCAACAAGACGCCGACGAGGACAGCCGGCCGATCGCCGACGCCGCAATCGACCTCGCCGCCGGCGCGCGGTACACCGCCACCGGAAAGCGCAAGACCGCCGTGGCGCGGGTGATCCTCAAGCCCGGAACCGGCACGTACGTGATCAACGGCAAGACGCTCGAGGAGTTCTTCCCGCGCGAGACGCTCAGGCGCATCATCCGTCAGCCGCTCGAGACCGTCGGGTACGAGTCCCGCATGGACGTGGTCGCGCGGATGCACGGCGGGGGCGTGTCCGCTCAGGCCGGGGCGCTCCGCCACGGCATCTCCCGCGCCCTGATCGTCGCCGACCCGAATCTGCGCGGCGAACTCAAGCGCCGCGGCTTCCTCACGCGCGATCCTCGCGTGAAGGAGCGCAAGAAGGCCGGGCTCAAAAAGGCCCGCAAGCGGCCTCAGTTCTCCAAGCGTTAGACAACATGGCGCGCCAGCTGTTTGGCACGGACGGCGTCCGCGGCCGGGCGGGACATTTCCTGACCGCCGACCTCGCCCTTGCGCTTGCCCGCACCGCGGTGGCGCGGTTGGAGGCGGATCGCCCCCAGGTACTCATCATCCGCGACACGCGCGAGTCCGGCGAGATGCTCGAGTCGGCGATCGCCGCCGGAGTGGCGGCGGCCGGCGGCGACGCCTGGATCGCCGGGGTCCTGCCGACGCCCGCAGCGCCGCTGCTGGTCCGCCGTCGAGGGCTCGACCTTGCGGCGGTCATCTCGGCGTCGCACAACCCATACGAGGACAACGGCATCAAGCTGTTCGCGGCGGACGGCTTCAAGCTCCACGACGACACCGAGCACGAGATCGAGGCCGAGCTCGACACCGCTCCGCCCCCGCCGGCGCATATCGGGCGGGTGCGGCCACTCGACGGAGCCCTCGAGGACTATCTCCACCAGCTCCAGGAGCGTTTCTCCGGCCTTGACCTGAGCGGGCTGCGGGTGTTGCTCGACTGCGCCAATGGCGCCACCTTCCAGGCGGCTCCCGAGATCTTCCGTCGTCTGGGGGCGAGCGTCGACGTGCTCGCCGATCAGCCCGACGGCATGAACATCAACCAGGGCTGCGGCTCGACGCACCTGGCCGGGGTCGTCGAGCGCACCTCAGGTGGCGACTACGACATCGCGTTTGCGTTCGACGGCGACGGCGATCGGGTGCTCGCCGTCGATGGTCGTGGCGCGGTCGTCGACGGCGACGAGCTGATCGCGCTCGCCGCCCTTCACCTTCGCGAACACGGCCGGCTCCCCGGTGGCGGGGTCGCGGTCACCGTGATGACGAACTACGGATTCCACCGGGCGATGGAGGTGGCCGAGATCGAGGTTGCGACCACCGCTGTCGGCGACCGCTACGTGCTCGACGAGCTTCGCCGGCGAGGCTGGGCGCTCGGAGGCGAGCAGTCCGGCCACATCATCGATCTCGGTTTCGGCCCCTCGGGGGACGGCATCGCGAGCGCCCTGCTCACGCTTGAGGCGCTCGGAGGCCGCGACCTGGCCGACCGGAGCGCGATGGAGAAGCTGCCCCAGCGCCTCGTCAACATCCGCGCAGCCGACCGGGCCGGGCTGGCCGCGGCGATGTCCAACCCGGGCGTGGAGGAGGCGGTGGCACGGGAGCACGCGGGCCTGAGTGGCCGCGGGCGCGTGCTCGTCCGGGTATCGGGCACCGAGCCGCTGATCAGGGTGATGGTCGAGGCGCCGAGCCAGGAGGAGACCGACGAGGTCTGCGCCCGGTTGCGTCAGGTCGTCGAGACCGCGCTGCCGTAGGAACCTTTGCGACGATCGCGAATCTCGCACTGCCTCGTGCGTTGATTGAGGCGACGGTTCTTCCGGCTAACATCGTCGGACTCCTCTGACGGACACACCAGGAGGCCGTCCGCGGACTGCCCGCCACGAAAGGGGAAGTAAGCACGTATGTGTGGAATTGTCGGCTATGTTGGCCCGCGTAAGGCGCGCCCGGTTCTACTGGCTGGACTCGAGAAGCTCGAATATCGCGGATACGACAGCGCCGGCATCTCGGTGCTTGACGGGGATCGGATCGATGCCGTGCGAGCGGTGGGCAACCTGAGCGCGCTGCGCGGCGCGATCGACGCCTGCGGCGGTTCCGATCGGGGCGGCCGGGCGGTCGCGGTCGCCGAGCGGCCTCAGCCCGGGACCGGCATCGGCCACACCCGCTGGGCGACCCATGGTCGGGTCACCGAGGAGAACGCCCATCCTCATTTCGACAACACCGATCGCGTCCACATCGTGGTCAACGGGATCGTCGAGAACTACATCGCGCTGAAGCGCCGCCTCGTCGACGAGGGCGCTCAGTTCACCTCGGAGACCGACGCCGAGGTGATCGCGCACCTCGTCGCCCACTACAACGAGGGCGATCTCGTCGCCGCGGTCCGCCGGGCCTATGCCGATCTGCGCGGCCACTACGCGTTCGTGGCGATGACCGCGGACGAGCCCGGCGTGCTCGTCGGCGCGCGGAAGGAGTGCCCCCTGATCATCGGCCGGGGCGACGGTGAGCAGTTCATCGCGTCAGCGATTCCGGCGTTCCTGCGCCACACCCGCCACGTTCAGTACATCGAGAACGACGAGATCGTCGTGCTGCGGCCGGACGACGTCGAGTTCTCCACCGCCGAGGGCGCCGCGCTTACGCGGGAGATCGTCGAGATCGACTGGGACGCCGACACCGCCGAGAAGCAGGGCTATGAGACGTTCATGCTCAAGGAGATCTACGAGCAGGCCGACGCGGTCGCGGAGACGATCGGCGAGCGTGCCGCGCGCGGCGTCGGGATCGACCTCGGTGATTTGAGTCCCGCCACCCACCCCCGCCCGATCGACGATGAGCTGCTGCGGACGCTCCGCCGGATCGTGATCGTCGCCTGCGGCACCTCGTACCACGCGGGCCTGATCGGGCGCTATGCGATCGAGGAGTTTTCGCGGGTGCCGGTCGAGGTCGAGATCGCCTCCGAGTACCGGTACCGCAACCCCATCGTCGGCCCCGGCGACCTCGTGATCGGGATCTCGCAGTCCGGCGAGACCGCCGACACGCTGGCGGCGATGCGGACGGCCCGCGAACGCGGCGCGAACGTGCTCGCGATCACGAACATCATGGGCTCGCAGGCCACGCGGGATGCCGACGGCGTGTTGTACACGCGTGCCGGGCTCGAGATCGGTGTGGCGGCGACGAAGACGTTCGTCAGCCAGGTCGTGGCCATGTACCTGCTCGCGCTGCGGTTGGCCGAGCTCCGCGGCACGCTCGACCCCGCCAAGCTCAAGGCGACGATCAGCGAGGTCAAGCGCCTACCCCACCGGATCGCCGAGATGTTCGAGCGCGACATGAGCGGTGTGCGCGCGGTCGCCGACCGGGTGAGCGATGCCGAGTTCTTCCTGTACCTGGGGCGCCACGTCGGGCTCCCGGTCGCGCTCGAGGGTGCGTTGAAGCTCAAGGAGATCTCCTACATCGCCACCGACGCGTACGCCGCCGGCGAGATGAAGCACGGGCCGATCGCGCTGCTCGATCAGAGCACGCCAGTGGTCGTGGTCGCGACCGAGTCCCCCGTGCTCGAGAAGGTGATCTCGAACATCCAGGAGGTCCGGGCGCGTGGCGCACGGGTCATCGCGATCGCGACCGAGGGGGACGAGCAGATCGCCCAGCACGCCGACGAGGTGATCGAGGTGCCGCGCACGGAATGGATGCTGTCCTCGCTGCTGGCCGTGATCCCGCTGCAGCTGCTCGCATACCACATCGCTCGCCGGCGAGGGCTGAACGTGGACCAGCCGCGGAACCTAGCCAAGACCGTTACCGTCGAGTGAGCCGGTCGCGGAGGTGGGCAGGGTCCCATTCAAAGTCGGGATCGACCTGCTCGAGATCGAGCGGCTCGAACGGGCGCTCGAGAGGACTCCGCGGCTCGCCGAGCGCCTGTTCACCGAGGCCGAGCGGGCCTACGCCGCCAGTCAGGGACGCCCCGGTCAGCACCTGGCGGCACGCTTCTGCGCCAAGGAGGCGGCGGCCAAGGCGCTCGGGATCCGCTCGTGGAATTTCCACGAGGTGGAGGTGATCGGGACCGGCGGACCGCCGCAGCTGCGTCTGTCGGGCTCGGCCGCGACCCGGGCCGCAGAGCTCGGCGTGCAGGTCGAGGTGTCGCTGACGCACACCCGCCGCGATGCCGCCGCGGTGGTCATAGCCGGGTGAGATCGGGGGGAGCCACTACGCTCCCCGCCATGGCCGCGCTTCCCGATTGGCTTGATCCCCTCCCCGACGCGGGCGAGCAGCGCTCGATAGATGAGTGGGCGATCGGCGAGCGCCGAATTCCGGGGCTCGACTTGATGGAGCGGGCCGGCGCGGGGCTGGCCCACCTCGTCGCGGAGCTCGCGCCTCCGGGACGGATCGTGGCGGTGTGCGGCAAGGGCAACAACGGTGGCGACGGGTTCGTGGCCGCGCGTCTGCTCCGCGAGCGTGGTCGCGACGTCGACGTGCTCCTGCTCGGCGAGGTGAAGGAGCTGCGCGGCGACGCCCGGGTGAACGCCGAGCGCCTGCCTGGGCCGCCGCCCGAGCCGTTCACGGCGTCGGCCCTGGACGACGCGGTCGCGATCATCGACGCGATCCTCGGGACGGGCTTCTCCGGAGAGCCGCGCGAGCCGGCGGCCGGCGCGATCGCCGCGATCAACGATGCCTCTGCGTCTGTAGTCGCGTGCGATGTTCCGAGCGGCGTGGATGCATCGACGGGCGAGGTCGTGGGCGTGGCCGTGCGGGCGCGTGCCACCGCCACGTTCCACGCGGCCAAGCCGGGGCTATGGATCGACCCCGGAAAGACGCACGCGGGCGAGATCCGCGTGGTCGACATCGGCATCCCGGACGGCGCACCCGGCGAGCCGCAGGTCGGGTTGATCTCCGATCGGGCGAGCGACGGAATCCCACGTCGTGGCCGAGCCTCGAACAAGTTCGCCGCGGGCAGCGTGCTCGTGTGCGGCGGGTCGCTGGGGTTGACCGGCGCGCCGACCATGGCGTCGGAGGCCGCGATGCGCGCCGGCGCCGGTTACGTCACCGCGTGCGTTCCCTCGTCGCTGATGCTGATCTTCGGGTCCCACCTGCTCGAGGTCATGTCGGTGCCGCTGCCGGACGCGGACGGATCGTTTGAACCTTGGGGCGTGGAGCAGGTGCTGGAGCGGGCGGATCGGGTGGACGCGCTCGTGCTGGGGCCGGGATTGGGGCGAGCGACCGGCGCGCAGGAGTTCGCGCTCCAGCTCGCCCGCGCCGCGCCCGTGCCGCTCTTGCTCGACGCAGACGGCCTCAACGCCCACGCTGGGTCGATCGGCCTGCTCGCCGAGCGCGAGGCCGCCACCGTTCTCACGCCGCACGCAGGGGAGCTCGCGCGCCTGCTCGAGTCAGACAGCGAGGCGATCGGCGCCCGGCGCCTTCAGAGCGCGCGCCGGGCGGCGCGCGAGGCCCAGGCGATCGTCCTGCTCAAGGGCGACGACACTCTGGTGGCAGCACCAGACGGCCGCGTGGGTGTGAGTCGTGGCGGAGCCCCCGCCCTCGCGACCGCGGGCACCGGCGACGTGCTGTCGGGCGTGATCGGCGCGCTGCTGGCCAAGCGGATGGACCCGTTCCACGCAGCGTGTGCCGGCGCGCTCGTGCATGCTCGCGCCGGCAGGCTCGCGGCTCAGGAGATCGGGCCGGAGGGCGTGATCGCGAGCGACGTGATCGCGGCGCTCCCGCGCGCGCTCGCGGCGCGAGCGGCCTGATCATGGCGCTGCGCGCGCTCGCCCGCGTGAACCTCGCCGCGATCGAACGCAATGTGGCGCGGCTCAGCTCCGGGCTGTCTGGCGGAGCGGCGCTGGCGGCGGTCGTCAAGGGCAACGGCTACGGCCACGGGCCCGTTCCGGCGGCGCGGGCGGCGCTCGCCGGTGGGGCGCGGCTCCTGGCCGTCGCGACCGCCGGCGAGGCCGCCGAGCTTCGTGCCGGCGGCATCGACGCGCCGGTGCTAATGATGGGCGCTTTAAGCGATGAGGAGCTGCCGGTGGCGCTGGGCGCCGGGGCCGAGGTCGTCGCATGGAGCGAACCGTTCGTGGAACGCATGCGAGTAGCGAGTGCCGATTCCGGGGAGGCGCCGGTGCGCGTTCACGTGAAGCTCGACACCGGCATGGGTCGGCTCGGGACGCGTGACTTTGATGAGGCGATGCGTGTGGCCGAGAGCGTCGCCGCGGCGCCGGTGCTCGAGCTCGCGGGGGCGATGACCCACTTCGCCAGCGCCGACGAGGATCCGTCGTTCACCGGTGTTCAGCTCGCTCGGTTCGCGCCGTTCGCGGCCGCGATGCGGGAGCGGTGGCCCGGGATCGTCGTGCATGCCGCCAATAGCGCCGCCACGCTGCGCGAGCCCGCGAGCCATTTCGATCTGGTCCGCTGCGGGATCGCGATCTACGGGTGCGACCCGATGAACCAGGATCCCGCCCCGCACGGCCTCGAGCCGGCGCTCGAGCTGAGCTCGTACGTGGCGGCGGTGAAGCTCGCCCGCGCGGGCGACAGCACCGGATACGGCCGGCGGTGGGTGGCGGACTCCGACACCTGGGTTGCGACCGTTCCGATCGGCTACGCGGACGGGATCCGCCGGGCACTCACCAACAACTGCGACGTCCTCGTCCGCGGGCGGCGCTATCCGCTCGTGGGCACGGTCAGCATGGACAACATCACGGTGGGGCTCGGCTCATTGGTCGGCGACGTACGCTGCGGCGACCGCGTGACGATCATCGGCGCCGACGGCGACGAGCGTCAGACCGCCGAGGACGTGGCGCGCCGGATCGACACGATCAACTACGAGATCCTGTGCGGGGTGACGTCGCGGGTCCCGAGGGTCTATCACCGAGACGGGACGCCGGCGTGACCATCTACGACCCGCTGGAGGCTCTCGCCGAGATCGCGGACGAGCCGGCCTGGCTGGTTGGCGGGGCGGTTCGCGACAGGTTGCTGGGACGCTCGACCGACGACTACGACGTCGCGGTCGGAGGCGACGTGCGACAGCTCGCCCGGGCGCTCGCCCGCGGCACCGACGCGCACGGGTTCGCGCTGTCGGAGGCGTTCGGCGTCTGGCGCGTCGTCGCGCGAGACCGCCGCTGGCAGCTCGACATGCTGCCGCTCGCCGGCAGATCGATCGAGACCGACCTGTCGCAGCGCGACTTCACGATCAACGCGATCGCCGAGCCGCTGAAGGGCGGGGGGTACGTCGATCCGTTCGGCGGCGTCGACGATCTGCACCACCGCGTTTTGCGCATGGTGTCCGCGAAGGCGTTCGCCGACGATCCACTGCGAACGCTCCGGCTTGCTCGGCTCGCCTGCGAGCTGGACTTCGAAGTCGATCCCGATACAGCCGCCGCGGCCGCCGCAGGCGCTTTCCGGCTCGCCGAGGTCGCGCCCGAGCGGATCTTCTCGGAGCTGAAACGGATCGTGATCGCCGACCGTGCGCTCGCCGGCCTCGAGTTGATGGACGCGCTCGGCGCGACCGATGTGGTGCTGCCGGAGCTGACCGCGATGCGCGGCGTCGAGCAGAGCCCGTACCACCATCTCGACGTGTACGAGCACACGCGACTGGTTCTCGCCTCGACCATCGAGCTGGGCAGTGATCCCGAGCGGTGGTTCGGCTCGCATGCGGCGGCGGTCGCCGGGTTCCTGGACGAGCCTCTGGCCAATGAGCTCACGCGCGGCCAGGCGCTTCGGTTCGGAGCGCTGCTCCACGACGTCGCGAAGCCACGGACTCGACGTGTGACGGCGGAAGGCCGGATCACTTTCATCGGGCACGATGTGGCCGGGGCCGAGCTGGCGGCGGAAATCCTGACCCGCCTGAGGGTTAGCGACCGGCTCCGCGAACACGTGGCGGCGCTGACCCGCAATCATCTGCGCCTCGGCTTCCTGGTCCACGAGACGCCGATCAGCAGGCGGGCGATCTATCGCTACCTACGCGCCTGCGAGCCGGTACAGGTGGACGTGACGCTCCTCAGCGTTGCCGATCGGCTGGCGACGCGCGGGCGGGGGTCAGACGAGGCGATCGCACGCCATCTGAAACTCGCCCGAGACCTCCTCGGGGACGCGCTCGCGTGGCGCGCGGACCGTCCGCGGCCGCCGCTGCGAGGCGACGAGCTTGCGCGCGCGGTGGGGCTTCGACCGGGGCCCGAGCTCGGCCAGATCCTCCGGGAGCTAGAGGAGGCGAGTTTCGTAGGGGAGATCACCTCGCGGGAGCAGGCGATCGATCGAGCGCGGTCGATGGTCAGCGAGCGGAGCCGCTCGGTCCCGTAGCGATAGGCTCCGCGCCGTGAGCGACCCAGATTGTCTCTTCTGCAAGATCGTCGCCGGCGAGATTCCGGCGCAGATCGTCCACGAGGACGACCGAACCGTCGCGTTCATGGACATCAACCCCGGAAGCCGCGGCCATCTGCTGGTCGTGCCGCGGCGGCACGCGCGCGACCTCCTGGAGATCGATCAGGAGGACCTGGCGGCGACGATGGGGGCGGCCCAGCGAATGGCGGCGAGGGTTGGAGAACGGCTCGATGCCGACGGCGTGAACCTGCTCAACTGCTGTGGATCGGCCGCCTGGCAAACCGTTTTCCACTTCCACGTCCACGTGATCCCGCGCTACGAGGGCGATCCGCTGAGGCTGCCCTGGATCCCCGAGCCGGGCGATTCCGACGAGATCGCGGCGACCGCGCAAGCGCTGCGCTGACGTCCTCTGGGGTCGTTTCCAGACCCGGGAAGTTGCATCGAATCACTCCAGAAAGCCACGCGACGCGGTTCTTGCTACCTTCCCCGGGTTGGTCGGGGCCCTCGGGCCTAACCGGCGTGTCCGACAGCAGGCTTCTAAGGGGAGTACATGGCAACGGGTACCGTCAAGTGGTTCAGCGACGACAAGGGCTTCGGCTTCATCACGCCCGATGACGGCGGGCGCGACTTGTTCGTTCATTTCACTGGCATCGTGGGGGACGGCTATCGCTCGCTGTCCGAGGGAATCAAGGTTTCTTACGAGGAGGAGGCCGGTCCGAAGGGACCGAAGGCGGTCAACGTCAGCAAGCTCTGAGAAGGCGGCCAGCCTGGCCGTTTTGTAGTAGAGAACTCGATCCGCCGGCGCCAGGAAGGCTATCGTCGCCCTGGTGTGGCGCAACTGGCGCCGGGGTGTCGTGTTGAGACTGAACATGAAACGTTCTTTGTTGGCCACCGCTGGCGCCGTCGCGCTTTGCGGCCTTCTCCCAGCAGCCGCGGACGCGACGATCATCGAGCTCGGCGCCACCACGTCGCCGCTGATCGCGCCGGCATGCCCGAAGGGCGTGGCGCCCTCGCAGTGCACGATCATCCTGACCCGAGCGACCGCGCTCGAGACGATCCGGGACAACATCGCCTACCCATCCAAGGTCAAGCAGGGTGGTCGGATCGCGGCGTTCACCGTCGGCCTGTCCTCGCTCTCCACCAATGCGTCCACCGCGGCGAGCGACGTCAAGTTCCTCGACAAGACCTACGGCGGCGACGCCCAGGTAGGAATCACCGTGCTCAAGCCGGTCGGCAAGAAGAGCACCTGGTCCTGGCAGGTGGTCGCACAGAGTCCGCTCGTGGACGTCCAGCCCTATCTAGGCCAGGTCGTCCAGTTCCCCCTCACGACGACGATCCCCGTCGTCCGGGGGGAGGCGATCGCGCTGACGACGCCCACATGGGCGCCGGTCCTCTCGATCGACCTGTCGACGAGCCACTTCGCCTATCGCCAGAGCCGCGGTCGCAACTGCAACAACCCGCCGTCCACGTCCCAGGCGCAGGTGACCGTCGGTCAGAGCACTGCGTACTCCTGCGACTACCCGGGGACGCGGGTCGAGTACAGCGCGACCGAGGTCACGAACCCGGTCGTGCCGAAGTCGACCGCGCCGACGACGACGCAGAAGTGAGCTGAGCGCCGGTCGAGCGCCGGCGCCGGATGGTCTGGTCGCTTTGGGCGTTGCACCGGCGCTGACGCCCGCTCGCGGCTTTACGGGGCCGCTGGTGCTAGGGGAGTCCGCCGCCGCCGGTGCCGCCCGAGCCGGAGCCCGAGTTGGTGCCCGTGGAGGTGGCGCCGTTCGGAGTGACCCCGCCGCCCGTCGGCTGGCTCGCCCCGCCCGTGTTGCCGCCGCTCGTCCCGCCACCGGTCGTCCCGCCACCCGTCGTCCCGCCACCCGTCGTGCCGCCGCTGGTGCCGCCCGAGGACGAGCTCGAACCCCCGGAGGACGACCCGGAGGCGGACGCGGACTGCGACGCGCCGCTCGACGACGACGTCGACGTGGTCTTCGTGGTCGACGTGTTGGTCGTTCCGGTCGACACCGGCGCGCTGATCGGGGCCGTCGGAACCGTCAGCGGCGGGGCTCCCGACGTGTCCGTGGCCGCCGATCCGCTACCGCACGCCGCGATGGCCGCCGCGACGGCTGCGCCGGCGGCAAGCGCGGCGAGCGTGCGAGTAGCGCGAAGGGTGGCTGGACGGCGCGGCACCATCAGCACCTCAGACTTCTTCGAGCGGTTCCATCCGCCTGCCGCAATGAGGGCAGTCGTTGAGATCCTTCTGGCAATGCTGGTCGCACCAGTTGCAGAAACGAAGGTTCTCGACCGCCCACGGCAGCTCGGACGGGGTTGGCGCGAGCGGCAGCAGCTGCCCGACTACCTCCAGCGGCTCACCGGTCTCCCGATCGACGTACGTCCGTCCGGCCTCGGCATCGATCAAAACCTCACGACCGGTGGATGGCGTCCTCATCCGGTACTTCTGACGCGTCCTCATCCTTAGCCATCGTATAGCAGCGAACGGACGCTCGCGGTGCCGCCGGCGGGGGCTGCACGGTCACCTCGGAGCAGGCTGGCCGGTCACGCCGGACCACGCTGGCCGGTCACGCCGGACCACGCTGGGCGGTCACGCCGGCACGCGACCGCGGTCGCCGAGCCCCCCTGCCGACGGCTTGGATAGAGTCCCGCGTCTCAAGGTATGGTCAAGTCGCTGGGACGCATCACCACGCTCATGGCGGCAGCCTTTATCGCGGTCACGGTTGGTGGTTGTGCGCTCAAGCATCCGACCGCCAACCTGGTGACGGGCAAGAAGCTGTTCGCGACGAACTGCGCCTCCTGTCACACGCTCGCGCATGCGAACTCGACGGGGACGGTGGGGCCGAACCTCGACGATGCGTTCCGGCAGGCGAAGATCGACGGGGTCAAGGCGACGTCAATCCAGGGACTGATCTCGTACTGGATCGAGTACCCGAACACCCAAGGCGTGATGCCCGCGAGGCTCGTGAAGGGCCAGGACGCCCAGGACATCGCCGCCTATGTGTCGACGGTCGCGGCCGAGCCCGGGCAGGACACCGGCGCCCTGGCGCGCGCCGTGGCGGCGAAGGTGGCGCCGACCGCCGCCAACGGGAAGGAGATCTTTACGGGCGTCGGCGGTTGCGGCTCGTGCCACACGCTTGCCGCAGCCGGGACGACCGGAACGGTCGGACCCAATCTGAACAACCTGAAGGCAGCCTGCGCTACGCCGGCATCCCAGGCCGCTCGCGGCTCGACGTTCGAAAAGTGCGTCACGACGGCGATCACCGACCCGTATAAGTACATTCCGCCGGGCTACCACGCCGGGATCATGCCGAACACGTTCAGCAAGACGCTCAGTCCGAGTCAGATCCAGGCGCTGGTGGCGTTCTTGGACTCGGCGACCCACTAGGTCGCGCCGCACGCTGGGCGCAGCCTCACGCACCTGCATAACCTGTCAGCCGAGCCCTTTCGGCCGGACCGTGTCGTACTACGCAGGCCATGCGTAGTACGACACGGTCAGCGCGATCGCGCTCGATTGTCATCGTTTGCATGCTCCGAGGGGCGGGGGCGACGGTTGCCGGCGGTCCGGGGATTGCCGGGGCGCGGGTGGGGTGGCGATCCCTGGCGGGCCGGGGGATTGCCGGGGCGCGGGTGGGGTGGGGATCCCTGGCGGGCCGGGGGATTGCCGGGCGCGGTGGGGCTGCCGGCGCGCCGCGGGATTGCCGGGGCCCGGGTGGCGCCGAGGGCTACTCACAGGCCGCGGGCCGCGATTGCCGGCGCGGAGCGCGGCGTTGCCCGCGCCACCGCGACCCTAGGTCACGGTAGTCGCGCCGCGGGCCTGGATCCGCTCGAGAAGCTCGTCGCCCCGCCCCGCGGCCACCGCGCGCGCCGCGCGCTGCTCGTCGAGCTCGAGCCCGTTGGCCGCGGCGGCGTCGAGCAGCGCCTGGCGCTCCTCGGCCTCGCGCGCGACCTTTAGGAACAGCCAACAGAACAGCCCGATCGTGAGCAGGCTCTCCTCGACCATCATCAGCCCGGCGGCGGCGATCTGATCGCCCATGGGGCTGATGTGCCACTTCGCGTCGCCGGCGCGGTAGATCGGGTACAGCACGGTACCCGAGAAGATCATGACGTTGGCGAGGATCGTGCCCGCCAGGCGGACCGCGATGATGTACGCCAGCCGGGCCGCGTTGCCGAACCAGCTGGGCTTCGGCAGCGGCCCTAGGAGCGCCATCCACATCGCCATCCCGAACGCCAGGAAGCTCGCGTGCTGGAGGCCGTGCAGCAGGTCGTGGCGAAGCGCCGCCTGATACAGGAACGGCGTGTGCCAGGCGTAGAAGTTGATCGCCCACACCGGGAACGCGACTAGGGGGTGGGCGAAGATGCGCAGCTTGCCGATGTACCGCCGTCGCAGCAGCGGCGCGAGCAGCGGGCCGGTGAAGCCGAGCACGAGCAGCAGGGCGGAGATGTCGCCGATCACGAGGTGTTCGGCCATGTGCGCCACCAGCAGCTGATCGGCGATCGAATCGACGGGTTCGCTCAGAACGATCGCAAGGCTCACCAGTCCGGCCGCGAAGCATGCCTGGCGCCAGCCAGGGACCGCGCGGCGCTCGTGCGACAGCGTCCGCACGCGTGCCCGATATGGGAACCAGACCAGGAGAACGACGACCGAGGGGACGATGCCGTTGATCAGACTGGCATCGGCGAACGGGAACGGAATCAACGCCACGGCTTCACCTATGGTGCCGCACCGACGACGGAACCACTAGGTCAACGCGCGGACGATCAACACGATCGCAACGATCGCGGCGATCACGGCCAGGCAGTAGAGGAACACCCGGAAGGCGTCCGCTTCGTAGCGCAGAGGATTCGCCACGGGGCCCTAGAGCACGTACACCGACGTGTACACGATGACCCACATGATGTCGACGAAGTGCCAGTAGATACCGGGCACTTCCATGCCTGCGTGGTGCTCGGGCGAATAGTGGCCCCGGAACGCGCGGTTGGTCACGAACGCGAGCAGGCACAGCCCGATGAACACGTGGGCGCCGTGTAGGCCGGTCAGCGAGTAGAACACGGTCGCCTGGGCCGAGTCGTGGGGGGCCCATCCCAGGTGGATGTACTCGTTGATCTGGATGAACAGGAACGTCAGACCGAGCATGAACGTCGATGCCATCCCGGCCCTCAGGCCGAGCCGGTTGCCGTTCTTGGCCGAGGTCAGCGCCCAGTGGAGCGTCAGCGACGACGACAGCAGGATCAACGTGTTGACGCCGGCGACCGCCTCCGGCACCGCCGTTCCCTTCGCGGGCCACGGGTTGTGCGTGACGATCCGGATGAAGAAGTACGCGGTGAAGAAGGCGCCGAAGATCATGATCTCGGACATGATGAAAAGGAGCATCCCGAGCGTTGGCGCGTGCACCCTGGAGGACTGGTGCGCGGGCGGCGGCCCGTGGTGTTCCTCGGCGTGGCCGTGGGCGATCGAGGCAGCTTCCATGGGCTATGCGCTGGTCTGCGCGACGTCCTCCTGGACGACGTGCTCGACGGGCTTTCCGGTGGTGCGCCGGACCCGCTCGATCAGGTCGGTGCGGAGCCAGCCGGACTTGGTGTCGGGGAACGTGGAGATGACGATGTCGTCGACGTGGAAGTACTGAAGCGAGTTGGTGATCGCCGTGAACGGATCGGGGTCGCCGATCATGCCGGCGGCGAACATTCCCCGGGCGCGTAGGCGGTCGATCACGAGCTTCAGGCGCGTCTGCGCCCGTCGCGCGTCCTGGCCGCTGCCGCCCTCCTGCGGAACCACCACCACGAACAGGCGGTTGCGCCCCTCGGGCTCGGCGTCGACCTTGGCCTGGAGCGCTTCGAGTAGCTCGTCGCCGCTCGCGGTCCGGTTTGCGACCGCCAGCGTCACGTCGAACGGCAGGCCCTCGGTGTCGGGATCCGCCACCACGTGATCGACCGGAAGCCCGGTGGAATCGCGGACCCGCTCGATCAGGTCGCGGCGGAGCCAGCCCGAGCGCGTCGCCGGGTAGGTCGAGATGATGATCTCGTCCGGACGGTAGGTGTGGACGGCGTCGATCGTCGCCGAATACGCGTCGGAGTCGCCGACCTCGCCGATCGCTTCGATGTGCTCGGCGCGAGCCAGCTCGAGCGCGAGGTCGACGCGCGTCTGGGCGGCGTCGAATACCGAGTCGTCGTAGACCACGAGGCCCGCCCGTGGGCGGTTCTGCGGCGCCACCAGCACGAACCGCACGTCGCCCTTCGCGGCTCGCTCGCGGATCGCCTCGAGCAACGAGCGGCCGCCGAGGGTCTCGTTGGCGACAACGAGGACGGTCTTCACTAGTGACTCTCCTGGCTAGGTGTCGCGGTGACCGCTCCAGCGGCCACGGGTCTGGCCTCGGTGGGTGGCTTGAAGATCCCGTGCACCGCGCCGGGGACGCCGTACTCATAGGGGCCGCCGACGACCGTCGGGATCGCATCGAAGTTGAAGATCGGCGGGGGCGAGGAGACCTGCCACTCGAGCGTGAGTGCCCGCCACGGGTTCGACGGGGCGCGGGGCCCACCGCGCCAGCTGACGACCATGTTGTAAAGGAAGATCAGCGTGCTGAACCCGAGGATGAACGCGCAGATCGAGATGAACAGATTCCAGTCGGCGAACTTCGCCGCGTATTCGGCGACGCGGCGCGGCATGCCCTGGATCCCGATCAGGTGCATCGGCCCGAACGTCAGGTTGAAGAAGATGAACGTCATCCAGAAGTGCCACCTGCCCAGCCGCTCGTCGTACATCCGGCCGGTCATCTTCGGGAACCAGTAGTAGACGCCGGCGAAGATCGTGAACAGCGACCCGCCGAACAGCACGTAGTGGATGTGGGCGACGATGAAGTAGGTCTGGCTGACGTGGATGTCGAACGGGATCATCGCGAGCATCACGCCGCTGATACCGCCGAGCGTGAAGGACGTCAGGAACCCGAGCGCGAACAGCATCGGCGTATCCAGATGGAGCACGCCTCTCCATAGCGTCGCGAGCCACGAGAAGATCTTGATCCCGGTCGGGATCGCGATGATCGCCGTGGTGATCATCATCGGGATGCGGATCCACGGCGCCATCCCGGACACGAACATGTGGTGTGCCCACACGGTGAAGCCGAGCACGACGATCGCCAGCAGCGAGAACGCCATCATCCGGTACCCGAAGATCGGCTTTCGCGACTTGACCGCGATGACCTCGGAGACGATCCCGAACCCGGGCAACATCATGATGTAGACGGCCGGGTGGGAGTAGAACCAGAACACGTGCTGGTACATGAGCACGTTGCCGTTCTTCAGCGGTCCAACGAACGCATCGAAGAAGTGGAAGTGGAGCGCGACGTCGAGCAGGATGAAGAACTGCGAGGCCGCGATGAACGGTGTCGCGATCACGACTAGCAATGAAGTCGAGAAGTTCGCCCACACGAGCAGCGGCATGCGGAAGAAGCTCATTCCCGGCGCGCGCATCGTGATGATCGTGACGAGGAAGTTGAGCGCGGTGGCGATCGACGAGGCCCCGGCGAGCTGGACGGCGATCGAGAAGAACAGCTGCCCGATCGGCATCGTCGTCGACAGCGGCGCGTACGCGGTCCAGCCCGCCGCGAACGATCCCCCCGGGGCCAGGAAGCTGAACAGCATCATGACCCCGGCCAGCGGCAGCATCCAGTAGGACAGGGCGTTCAGGCGCGGGAAGGCCATGTCCGGCGCGCCGATCATCAGCGGCAGGACGAAGTTCGCCAGGCCGGCGAACACGGGGATCACGAACAGGAAGATCAGGATCGTGGCGTGGACCGAGAACACGCCGTTGTACTGCTCCGGGGTCAGGAACTGCATGCCCGGCTTGGCCAGCTGGGCGCGGATCAGCATCGCCAGCAGGCCGCCGACCAGCAGGAAGAAGAACGAGGTGACCACGTACTGGATCCCGATCACCTTGTGGTCGGTGTTGACCCGGAAGTAGTCGCGCCAGCTGTAGGCGCCGTGGCCCGAGTGGTCCTCGGGGCGGGTGGGGCGGCCGGAGACCCAGTACAGCCAGTAGTCGGCCGTGCCGATCCCGAACAGGAAGAAGATCGGAACCGCCAGCAGCGCGACGATCGTGATCGCGTGGCCGTCGATCACCGGGTGGTTGTGCATGAGCGAGCGGATCAGGACGGTGAGGCCGAACGCGAAGGCAAAGCCGAGCACCTCGAACAGCGCAGCTCGGTACCAGCCGGGCCGGCGGAGGCTCGGTGGAAGCGGGACGCGGGTGCGGTGGGCGACGGGAGCCTCGTGGGCCGCGGTTGTGACTGCCATCAGTCGGCCTCCTCTCCGAGACGACTCCCCCTGTGGACGATGCGCACGCGAGCGGACTCGCGACGGCTACCGCTATCCATTGACTGCACGATACCTCCTTGGATCGCGGGGCTTGCTGGTCATTTGGCTGCGCTCGCGAGGAAGTTGACCAGCGACTGGATCTCGTTCTGCGTCAGTCGCTGCGCGAAGTTCGACGGCATGATCCCCGCGCTGTAGCCGCTCGGCAGCCACTTGTACGGGTTGGTGATCGCGGTCTCGATGCATTGCTTAAGTGTCGTGCCCCGGGCCTTCTCGGAGGCCGGGTTAGCGCAATCTGTCCGCAGCCTGACATCCAGGTCCGGGCCGACCGTCCCAGTCGCGCCGGCCGCCGCGAGCGTGTGGCATCCGCTACACCCCGCCGATCCGGTGAACACAGCCTTTCCAGCGGCGGCGCTAGTGCTTGAGGCGCTCGACGACGAGGACGACGAGGACGAGGACGACGACGTGGACGGGCTCGACGACGACGACCCGGCCCCCGGAACGACGGCGTAGCCCGGGACGGCCTGGATCACGTTCGGCGGCGGCGTACCAACGGGCGGCGGGCCGTTGATCGGCTGCGACTTCAGCCAGCTCGTGAAGGCGGCGTCCGACACCACGTGAACGCTGCTCCGCATCAGCGAATGGCCGGCACCGCACAGCTCGGTGCACTCGACCGGATACGTGCCGAGCGCAGTGGGCGTCACCCGCAGCGTGGTAACGATCCCGGGCACGGCATCGAGCTTCTCCGAGAAGCTCGGGACGAAGAAGCTGTGGATCACGTCGAGCGAGCGGAGCTTGAACACGACCGGCTTGTCCTTGGCCAGGTACAGGACCGGCGACACGACCTGCTTTCCGGGTGAGATCGGATAGGAGAACTCGAACGCGAACTGACGCGTGGTGACGTTCACGGTCATCTCGCCCTTCTTGCTGTCCTCGTTCGAGCGCAGGACCGAGTAGGCGTAGGCGCACAGGGACACGATCAGGATCGCCGGCACCGCAGTCCACACGACCTCGAGCCGGGTGTTGCCATGGATCGGCGGGCCGTCCATCTCCTCCTGGCCCGGGCGCATCCGGAACTTCCAGACCGAGAAAAGCACGACGGTCTCGACGAGCACGAAGATCGGCACGGTGGCGATCAGTAACACCGTGTAGAGCGTTCGGACGTTGCCGGCCTGGATCGAGCCCTTGGCGGGGAACCACGGGACGATCAGCGCCAGCGGGATCACGATCGCCGTGGCGATCACACCGATCACGACCATCTGCAGAATCGGGCGGTTACGCACGCTGGTCTTCAGTCTGCGGGCCCTCGAGCGTCACTCGATCTCGCATCCTAAGCGTTCTGGTCGACGAAGGATGTCAGGACGTCAACCAGCGGGCCGGCACCGCAGCCGCGCCGCGTCCGGATAGCCCGAACGCCCGAAAAACCGCGACGCGATTTGCCGCCCAGCGGCGCCGCGGGTTGAACTATGATTGAGGCAATTGTTGCAATCTATCCGGGAGTCGTGATGCGGGTACGCGAGGGGATGTCCGAAACGGTGTTGACGATCGGCCCGAGCCACACGCTGCGGGATGCCGCCCAGGCCATGTGCAGGCGCAACGTCGGGGCGGCGGTGGTGCTCGATCCGGACGCCCCCGGCCCAAGCGTGATCACTGAGCGCGACATCCTCCAGGCGGTCGGCTCCGGGGAGGACCCCGACCGGGAGCTGGTCTCGAACCATGTGACCTCGAACCTGACGCTTGCCTCCCCCGACTGGTCGCTCGAGCGGGCCGCGGCGACGATGGTCAGGGGCCGCTTCCGTCACCTGGTCGTATACGAGGGCGTCGAGCTCGCCGGCGTCCTGTCGATGCGGGACATCATGCGCTGCTGGACCCAGGACGGCGCGACGAGCGACCTACCGGCCGAGGCCGTCCAGGCCTAGCTCCGCCGAGATTCGCCCGTGCGGCAGTTGTCCGCGCCGGCTGCGGCCGCTGGGGACGGCTTTAACGGCGGGCACCTGGAGTGGGGCGTCGCGCTAGTTGGCGGCACGGTCAGCGCCAGATGCGTGCGGTGTCGTGTTTTGCATGCCCGAGCGCGCCGGACGACGTAGCACCACCGGCTCCACAGGGGAGCGCGGCGCGTTATCTAGTGCCCGTGCTCTTCGGGGAGCTCGGCGATGTCGCGGCGAGTGTCCTTGATCCACAGCCACACGAGGATCACGAGCGCGATCAGCCCGACGATGCTGAGGATGATGTTGATCGTCGTCCCGATCACGATCAGCGTGATCGCGATGGCGGTCATGAACGGCTTGATGCTCGGCCCGGGCAGGTGCAGCTGCTCGCCGGCCGGCGGCGCCGGAGTTGGATGCTCGCTGTCGGTCACGGATGGACGTAGATCGCGGACGCCACGAACGTGATCCCGAACATGACGAGGCACAGCGCGCCCGCGATGAGACCGGAGCGGAGGTTCTTGCGTGCGAGCCTTCGGTCCATTAGCGCGGAAGGCTACAGCTTCACGTCGGCGACCATCGCGCCGAACAGCAGCGCGAGGTAGGCCATCGAGAACAGGTAGAGCTGCAGGGCGCTGCGCCGGTCGGCCTGTCGGTACAACCGCAAGGCGCCGGCGATGAAGGCCAGTCCGAGCGCGATCGAGGCGAACAGGTACGCCGCCCCGAACTCGCCGGCGCAGAACGGCAGCTGCGAGATCGCGTACAGCAGGAGCGTGTACAGCACGATGTGCCGACGCGTCTCGCGCTCGCCGCGGACGACCGGCATCATCGGCACGCCCACCTTGGCGTACTCATCCTTCATCAGCAGGCTGAGCGACCAGAAGTGGGGCGGGGTCCAGTAGAAGACGATCGCGAACAGGTACACCGCGGTCCACGACAGCGAGCCGCGCGTGGCGGCCCAGCCGACGAGTGGAGGTACCGCGCCGGCGGCGCCGCCGATGACGATGTTCTGCGCCGTGCGGCGCTTCAGCCAGATCGTGTACACGCCGACGTAGCCGACGAACCCGCCGAGCGCGAGCAGCGCCGCCAGCAGGTTCACGGTCAGCGACAGGACCAAGAAGGACAGGCCGCAGAGCACGAACCCAAACACGAGCGCCGCCCGGGGCGACACGCGCCCCGACGGAATCGGCCGGGAGGCGGTGCGGTGCATCTGGGCGTCGATGTCGCGGTCGTAGTAGTGGTTGACCGCGCCGGCGCCCCCCGCCGACAGGTAACCGCCCAGGCAGGTCAGCGCGATCAGCGACAGCGGTGGGTTGCCGGCGATCTCCATCGTGGCGATCGTCGTGAACAGCAGCAGCGTCTGGACCTTCGGCTTGGTCAGCTCGAAGTAGTCGGCGAGCAGCTGACGGGCGCCCGAGGCAACCGACGCCGACGGGACCTGGGTTACCGGCGAGGCGTCCACAACCGCAGAGACTACGCCCTGGTGAACCGCTCGCTGCCGCCGCCCTTCTGCCGGACGCCCGTCGAGCGTTCGATCTGGCGGCGGATATCGCGCATCGGCTCGACCGACCGGACGCGCGGGATCTCGTCGAAGTTATTGACCGGTGGCGGCGAGGGGACGAACCACTCGAGCGTGTTGCCCTTCCACGGATCGGGGCCCGCCAGCGCGCCGGTCTTGTAGTTCATCGCGACGTTGACGACCGTCATCAGGATCCCGACCGCGAGGATGAACGCACCGATCGTCGAGATCAGGTTGTAGGTCGACCAGCCGAGACCCGGTTGGTACGTGTAGATCCGCCGCGGCATGCCGGACAGGCCGAGCGCGTGCTGGACGAGGAACGTCATGTTGAAGCCGATGAACACGAACCAGAACGAAACTTTGCCCAGGCGTTCGTTCAGCAACCTACCGGTCATCTTCGGGAACCAGTAGTAGATCCCGGCGAGCACGGGGAAGATCGCGCCGCCGAAGATCGTGTAGTGGAAGTGGGCGACGACGAAGTAGGTGTCGTTGAGCTGCCAGTCGACCGGGAACACGGCCAGGAAGATGCCGGTGATCCCGCCGACGGTGAAGATCGCGATCATCCCGACCGCGTAGTACAGCGAGGTCGTCATCACGATCGATCCTCGCCACAGAGTCGAGATCCAGTTGAAGATCTTGACCCCGGTCGGGACCCCGATCAGGAACGAGCTCAGCATGAAGAACCCGAGCACGACGACCGGTATCGGCGAGGCGAACATGTGGTGGGCCCACACGAGCGTGGCCAGGAACGCGATCACGACCGTCGACGCGGCGATCGCCTTGTAGCCGAAGATCGGCTTGCGCGAGAACACCGGGATGACTTCGGAGATGATCCCGAAGCCCGGCAGGACCATGATGTAGACCTCGGGGTGGCCGAAGAACCAGAACAGGTGCTGCCACAGGATCGGCGACCCGTGCGCGGTCGGATCGAACCAGTGGGTCCCGAAGTGCCGGTCGGTCAGCAGCATCGTCACGGCCGCCGCCACCACCGGGAGCGCGATGATCAGGAGGATCGCGTACACGAGGATCGTCCAGATGAACAGCGGCAGACGGCCCCAGGTCATCCCCGGGGCGCGCATGTTCACGATCGTCGCGTAGAAGTTGATCGCGCCCAGCAGCGAGGAGATGCCGGTCAGGTGGATCAGGAAGATCCACGCGTCCTGGCCGCCGGTCGGCGAGTACTGGATGCTCGACAGGGGCGGGTAGCTCCACCAGCCCGCCTCGGGCGGGTGGTAGAAGAGCGTCGCGTAGAACACGATGCCGCCGGCGAGCAGCAGCCAGTAGGAGAGCGCGTTCAGCCGCGGGAACGCCATATCCCGCGCGCCGATCATCAGCGGCACGAAGTAGTTGCCGAACCCCGCCATCACCGGCACCACGAACAGGAACACCATCGTGGTCCCGTGGAGCGTCAGCAGCTCGTTGTAGCGCTCGCCGCTCAGCAGCGTGTTGCTCGGCTCGGCCAGCTGCACCCGCATCAGCAGTGCCTCGACGCCGCCGAGCATGAAGAACACGAACGTCGTGACCAGGTACATGATCCCGATCTTTTTGTGATCGGTGGTCACGATCCATTCGACCCAGCGCTTGCCGGTCCGCGGCCCAACGACCTGGTCTGTGAGCACCTCCGGGACCGGTCGGGGCGCCCTAGTAACCGGTCTGGCTGCTGGCTCGGCGATCACGGACATTCGCAGTCTCCTAGAGGTTTCCTGTTGCCGTTAGGTACGAGCGCAGCTGGGTGACCTGCGAGTTCGCAGTTGAAATCAATTTGGCCTGGCGCTGGAGCCACGCCTGGTATTCGGCGGGGGACACGACATCCACGAGCGCTGTCATGAACGCGTGCTGGCGTCCGCACAGCTGGGCGCACTGGCCGTGATAGAGGGCCGGACCCTTGGCCTTGAACCACGTGTAGGTCGTGTAGCCGGGCACCGCGTCCACCTTGCCCCCGAGCGACGGAACCCACCATGAGTGGATCACGTCGATCGAGCTGATGCTGAGCACGACGACGGTGCCGGCCGGGACCACCATCTCCTGGTAGGAGTAGGGCAGTTTCTGCCCGAACGGGTTGTGCTCGCAGCCGGAGCCGTACACGTAGCGCCAGATGTACTGCCGGCCCTGAACGCAGATCGTCAGTTTCTTCCCGTTGGGCGGGCTGGGCTGGGTCAGCGACGACTCGAGGAACGGGGCGCTCGAGTTGGGCGGGTTGAGGATGCTCGGCAGCTTGATGAACGTGACCACGGTCAGGACCACGAGGATCATCGCCGCGGCGATCGTCCAGGAGATCTCCAGCACCGTATTGCCGTGGATCTGCGCCGCCGTGCGGACCTTCTTGGCCCGGAACCTGTAGACCGAGTAGACCAGCGCCCCCTCGACGATCACGAACACCACGGCCGCGATGTAAAGGATGATCAGGTACAGCGAGTGGATCTGGTTCGCGTTCGGCGAGCCGCCGGTCTTGGGCGTGATGAAGTTCGCGAACGCGCTCGGCGCGAGCACCAGCGAGACGACCACGGACGACGCCAGCGCTGCGACCACGAGCCGGGGCGTACGGCGTCGGCGCTTGGCGTCGGTGGCGTCGGATCGCAAGGCTGCGCGATTCTATCTAGGAGGCTCCCGCCTTGATCCCCGCGTGGTGGGTCGTTGCGAGTGCCACAAGCCGGCCGCAGGACCAAGTCCGGACCGGGCAGTCCATATACTCGCCGCCCTTGCGCGCACGGAGGCCCATCAAAGCCACGGCTTGGGTCCTGGTCGCGGCGGGCGTCGCGCTCCCGGTCCTGCGACGACGGCTCAAGATCCCGCCGGCGGTGGTGCTCGGCGGCGCCGGCCTCACCCCTGCGGCGCTGTGCGTCGCGGTCCCTCGCTCGAAGGTGCGGGACGCGGGCGTTTGCGTGCTCAACATGTGGGCCTACCTCGCCGCGTACGAGATGCCGAACGACGACCACGACAAGCTTGCGGCCCGGGTGCGCATCGACTACCCGATCGCGGTCGACCGGGTCCTCGGACTTGGGGTCCCGCCGACGCTCCGTCTGCAGCGCGCGTTCTCCACTCCGGGCAGGGTCAACCGGTTCGAGCGGGTGCTGGTGTGGTGCCACTGGATGTGGTTCTTCGTGCCCCATGCGACCGTCGCGTACGTGTGGTGGCGCAAGCCCGAGCGCTTTCCGAGCGCGGCCGCGCGCATGTACGGAGTGTTCGACGGCGGCGCAGTGTTCTACTGGGCGATCCCGACGGCGCCGCCGTGGTACGCGGCCGCGAGAGGCCGCCTCGAGGACGGCGAGGCGCTGCGCGTCAGGCGCATGATGATCGAGTACGGGCAGCAGTTCTGGGGCGACCGCTGGGGTGACCTCTACGATGTCCTCGGAGGAAATCCGCTGGCCGCCATGCCGTCGCTGCACTTCGCCACGTCTCTCATGGCCGCCCACCTGCTCTCCGAGGTAGGGCCGGTGGCGGGCGCCCTCGGGTGGGTTTACGCGGCCACGCTGGGCCTCGCGCTCGTGTATCTCGGCGAGCATTACGCCGCCGACCTGATCGGTGGAGCGGCCCTGGCGGAGGGCGTGAGGGCCGCCGCGCCGCGCCTGGATCCGTTCTATCGTCGGCTGTCGGCGGGCCTGCAGACGCTCGAACTACGCGCGGGGACGTAGTTTGCGGCGGGAGGGAAAGCGACAGGACGCACCAGATGACGTCCTGAATGGGTCGCGGCCGCCGGTCGCAGCCTCCGGATCAGGGCCAAAACCGACCGACGCGAACGGCGACGAGGGGCCGCGCGTCGTGCTCACGCGCGGGCGGGTGCTCGGAACCCTTCTGTTCGTCGCCTCGGCGCTCGCGTTCCTGTACTTCGTGTTGCCAAAGCTGCTCGGCCTGCACGACACGTGGGACCGGATCCGACACGGGGACGCCTGGTGGCTGGCGCTCGCCGCTCTGCTCGAGGTGTGCTCGTTCTTCGGCTACGTGTGGTTGTTCCGCGGCGTGTTCGTCCGCGGGCAAAGAAAATCGTCGGCGGCGCCTGGCGGCGGCGCCTCAGCGCGGATCGACTGGTCCGCTAGCTACCAGATCACGATGGCCGGCCTGGCGGCGACTCGGCTATTCGCCGCGGCGGGGGCGGGCGGGATCGCGCTGACGGCGTGGGCGCTCCGCCGCTCTGGGATGCGCGCCCGCACCGTCGCCTGCCGGCTGATCGCGTTTACGGTGATCCTGTACGCGGTCTACATGATCACGCTCGTCGTCGACGGCGTCGGCCTGTATCTCGGCGTGATCCCGGGCGGCGGTTCGTTCGCGATCACGATGGGGCCGGCGATCTTCGGAGCGATCGTGATCGTGGTGTTCCTAGGGATCTCGATGCTTCCGAGCGACATGCCCGGGATGGTCGGGCGGCTGACCGCCGGCGGCGGCCGTCTCGAACGGGTCGGGATCCGCGTGGCGCAGGCGTCCGCGACGGCCGCGACGGGCATCCGTACGGCGATCGACCTCGTGCGTGAGCGCAACACCAGTCTGCTCGGGGCGGTCGCCTGGTGGGGATTCGATATCGCGGTGCTGTGGGCGTGCTTCCACGCGTTCGGCGCCTCGCCGCCGAAGGGCGTGATCGTCATGTCTTACTTCCTCGGGATGCTCGCCAATACGCTCCCGCTTCCCGGCGGCATCGGCGGCGTCGACGGCGGCATGATCGGCGCGTTCGTGGCGTTCAACGTCGACGCGGAGCTGGCGGTGGTCGCGGTGCTCGCGTACCGCGCGTTCGCGTTCTGGCTGCCCACGCTCCCCGGCGCCGTCGCCTACCTGCAGCTGCGCCGCACCGTCCAGCGCTGGAGCGAAGAGCCCGCAGTGCTGCGCGGTGCGTCCGATCCGGTGTAATAGGGGACATGCCCATCTCAATCCGACGCTATACTTTTTGAAGTGGACGATCAGCGCGTAGAGAACGTGATCATCGTTGGCAGCGGGCCGGCCGGCTACACGGCCGCGCTGTACACGGCCCGCGCGAACCTCGAGCCGCTCGTCATCGAGGGGTTCGCCTGGGGCGGCCTGCTCCAGCAGACGACCGACGTCGAGAACTACCCCGGCTTCCCGCAGGGGATCATGGGCCCGGAGCTGATGCAGCACTTCCGCGACCAGGCCGAGCGGTTCGGCGCGCGCCTGGAGACCGACGACGTGACGCAGATCGAGATCTCCAGCGACGGCGGACTGCACAAGGTGTGGACGGGCGACGAGATGCACGTGACGCGCGCGCTGATCCTCGCGATGGGCGCGCAGCACCGAAAGCTGGGCGTCCCCGGCGAGATGGAGCTGTCGGGCCGAGGCGTCAGCTACTGCGCCACGTGCGACGCGGCGTTCTTCCGGGACGCGCCGACGCTGATCGTCGGTGGTGGCGACTCCGCGATGGAGGAGGCGATGTTCCTGTCGAAGTTCGCCAAGAAGGTCGCGATCGTGCACCGCCGGGACGAGTTCCGGGCGTCGAAGATCATGCTCGAGCGCGCCCGCGCGATGCCGAACATCGAGTGGCTGACGCCGTACGCCGTCGAGGAGTTCAGCGCCGGAGACGGCAAGTCTCTGGCGGTGGCGCGGCTTCGCGACACAACCGACGGATCGACGCGCGACCTCGAGGTGACGGGCGCGTTCATTGCGGTCGGGCACGACCCGCAGTCACAGCTCGTGCAAGGCCAGGTCGAAACCGACGCCGCCGGCTACGTCGTCACTCAGGGCGGTTCGACGCTGACCGGGATCGCGGGCGTGTTCGCCGCCGGCGACCTCGTCGACCACACCTACCGGCAAGCCGTCACGGCCGCGGGATCGGGCTGTCAGGCCGCGCTCGACGCCGAGTGGTACCTGCGCGACACGCCATTTCCGGGAGCCGACGTCGTGAGCGAAGCCAGCGCCGCGGCGCAGGCGTCCGCGTAGAGCTCCGCGCGAGCCCTGCGTCGCCCTGCAAAACGCCCGAAAGGACCGCCGATCGCCGGCATCTCCGGGACATAAGCATGCGGGGAATGCTTATGTCCCGAAAGCGGGTGGCGAGGGGAGAGGTTTCGGGCCTAATACGGGCAGCCGTCCGCCGGGCCCCAGTTGCCCGACGGCGGCGACTTGAACATCGACAGCGCGAAGTCCTGCGTCCAGGTCCCAGAGCCGGTGGCCCAACCCCGGACCGCGTGGCTGCTCACACCGGTTCCGACGTTTCCGTAGGTGGGGTTGAGGATGTTCTGGCAGTGTCCGGTGCTGGCCATCCAGGCGTTGACGACGCCTCTCGGAGTCTGGAACCCGGTGGCGATGTTCTCGCCGGCCGTGCGCCACACGTAGCCGGCGGCGGTGATCCGTCCGGCGAAGTTCGTGCCGTGGCTGAACACGTTGCTCGAGACCATCGCGTCCGTCCACCCCTGCGCCGAGCGATCGAGCAGCTTCGAGGCGTGCAGCGGCGGCAGCTGGCGGCTCGTGCGCTGTTGGTTGATCAGGCATACGACCGCGGCGCGGAGCGTCTCGGCCGGAGTCCGGCCCACGGCCGCGTTCGCGTTCGGGCATCCGTCGGCCGCGCGGGCCCGCCGCACGCGGGCGCGATGCGTGCCGCCGGACGCGCTCGCGGTCGCCGCCGGGACGACGGTCAGCGCAGCGGCCGAGAGAACGGTCACGAGCGCGATCGCGAGACGCGAAAGACGACGACGGCCGGCCCGGTTTGCGGGGCAACGCCTGTGAGAACGGCGATGCATCGGGAGGAAGATCGGCAATAACACCGAAGGCCTCACGTCCGGGTCAGCTTAAATGGCCGATTGGTGGACAAAAGTGGTGCGAAGGCGGCGCGGGGGGACGGAAAACATCCTGCTTCCGGGTCCTCCCGCGAACCCCGGCGGCGTAATACCCCGAAAGGAATCGGCTAAACCTCGTAGGCGAAGAAACCTCCGCCGGTCTGTCGGCCGAGCCGCCCGGACATCGCCAGCGAACGCAGCAACGGGGATGCGCGGTAGCGCTCCTCGCGGCGCTCGTCGTAAAGACCATCGAGCACGAATAGGACGTGGTCTAGGCCGATCGCATCGGCCCAGGCGAGGATCCCGCGGGGGTAGTTCAGGCCGTGGACCATCCCGGCGTCGACGTCCGCGGCGCTCCCCACGCCTTGCGCGAGCGCGAACGCGGCCTCATTGACCACCTGGCAGACGATCCGGCCGAGCACCAGGCCGGGTGCGTCGGCGACCCACGCCGTGTACTTGCCGAGCGACGCGAAGAAACGCTCGGCGGCGGTGGCCGCGGACTCCGCGGTATCGGGGCCGCGCGTCAGCTCGACGAGACTCGTCTCCGCGAGCGGCGGGAGCGCGTGAAAACCCACGGCGGCGCCGCCCGGGTCGAGCATCCCGAGCGAACCGGCGGCGCAGCAGATCGCCTGCGGGCCGCCCTGGAGGGGCGCGTCCGCGTCGTCGCCCAGACCGCAGTCGACGATCAGGAACGGTGCCTGGAGATCCTGCGCCTCGTCGGGAAACGCCACCTGCCAACCGGCGGCCGACGCGGCACTCTCCAGCTCCTGCGCGAGCGCGGTGTGGCCGGCGATCACGATCAACCCGGCGCCTCCGCCAGCGGTCAACGGCTCGGGGTCGGCCGGCCGGTAGGGACCTGAGCCGTCGCCGTAGTCGTAGTACCCCCGGCCGCCCTTACGGCCCGTGCGGCCGGCGGCGACCGTGCGGACCGTGATCGGCGACGGTCGCCACCGGGGCTCGCCGAAGCTCTGCTCGTAGAACGACCGCGACACGTCGAGGCCGGTGTCGACGCCAACGAGGTCCATCAGCTCGAACGGCCCCATGCGGAACCCACCGGCAAGCCGACAAATGCGGTCGATCTCCTCGATTGGGGCGATCCGTTCCTCGAGCAGCTTGAGCGCCTCGAGGCCGAACGGCCGGTTGCAGCGATTGACGAGGAACCCGGGGCCGTCGGCGGCGTCGATCACGTGCTTTCCCATCGCCTCGCCGGTCGCCCGGGCGAGCCCCAGCGCCGGCTCGGACGACTGCTCCCCGGCCACGACCTCGAGCAGGCGCATCACCGGGGCGGGGTTGAAGAAGTGCATGCCGACCACGCGCTCGGGTCGCCTCGCCGCGCTGGCCACCGCGGTGACGAGCAGCGACGACGTGTTGGTCGCGAGCACGCACTCGTCCGAGACGATCCGCTCGGACAGCCGCGCGAACAGCTCGTGCTTGATCTCGAGGCGCTCGGGTGCCGCCTCAATCACGAGCTCGCAGTCGGAGAAGGCCTCGAGCGCCGGGGCCGCTTCGAGGCGCCCGGCCGCCTCCGCCGCCTCCGCCGCGCCCATGCGGCCGCGCTCGACGCCGCGCGCCAGGTGTCCCCGGATCCGCTGCAGACCGCGTTCGAGCGCCGGTCCGTCGGGGTCGTGCAGCAACGTCCGCGCCCCCGACACGCAGGCGAGCTGGGCAATCCCGGCGCCCATCGTGCCGGCGCCGGCGACGCCGATCGTCTCGGCCGGTCCGGCCACGCCTCTAGGCGGGAACGAGCGCGTTGATCCCGGTCAGGGCGCGCCCGATGATCAGCTTCTGGATCTGCGACGTCCCCTCGTACAGCGTCGTCACGCGCGCGTCGCGCAGGTACCGCTCGACGGGGTAATCGTCGACGTAGCCCGAGCCACCGTGAACCTGGATCGCCGCGTTCGCGCACTTAACCGCGGCCTCAGTGGCGTACAGCTTCGCGACCGAGGTCTCGGTGGTGTTCGGCCGGCCGGTGTCCTTCAGGTACCCGGCGCGCCACACGAGCATCCGCGCCGCGTCGGTCTCGAGCGCCATGTCGGCGATCATCTCCTGGACGAGTTGGAAGCTCGCGATCGGGCGGCCGAATTGGTGGCGCTCCTTCGAGTAGCGAATCGAGGCGTCGAGACAGCCCTGGCAGATCCCGACGCAGCCAGCGGCGACGCTGTAGCGCCCGGAGTCGAGCGAGCTCATCGCGACCTTGAAGCCGTCGCCGATCTCACCGAGCATCGCGTCATCTGCGACCTCGACGTCGCTCAACGAGATCTCGGCGGTATCGGAGCCGCGCAGCCCGAGCTTGTGGTGAACGGGCCGGGGCTGGTACCCGGGCTGGTCGGTGTCGACCAGGAAGCAGGCGAGCCCGCGGTGAGCCAGATCGGGGTCGGTCTGAGCGAACACCAGCGCGAGCTTGGCGTAGTTGCCCATCGAGATGAACATCTTGGCGCCGTTGATAACCCAGCCCGAGTCGGTCTTCTTGGCACGGGTGCGCTGGTTGGCGGCGTCCGATCCGGTGTCGGGCTCGGTCAGGCCGAAGCACCCGAGCCACTCGCCCGAGCACAGCTTCGGCAGGTAGTGCTGCTTCTGCTCCTCGGTGCCCCAGCGCACGAGCGCGGAGCACACGAGCGACGTCTGGACCGACACCACGGTCCGCATCGCCGAGTCCCCGCGACCGACCTCCTCGACGATCAGCCCGTAGGTCAGATAGTCCAGCCCGGCCCCGCCGTATTCCCGCGGCACGATCGCTCCAAGGTAGCCCTGAGCCGCGATCTTCTCGACCAATTCGAGGTCGAAATGCTCGTTGCGATCGTTCTCGCGCGCGCGCTCGACGATCTCGTTGTCGGTGAAAGCACGCGCCGTCTCCCGCACCAGGCGCTGCTCGTCGGTGAGCTCGAAGTCCATGCGGGGGACGCTACCGGAGCGGGGGCGGCGATGGGGGGCCGCCCCCGCTGTCCGGTGCATCCCCTGCCCTTACGAGGCGGGCGGGAGCGACGTCGGCGGCGAGACCACCGGCGACACGGTGACGGTCACCGGGGCCGACGCCCCACCGACGTTGCCGCGATCACCGGTGATCCGGGCGCGGAACTGATACTGGCCGGCCCTGCCGAATGTCCAGCCGAACTGGAACGTCGAGGCGTTGGTCACGAACCGGACCTCCTCGTTGTGCCAGTTACCGTCGGCGCCGAGGCGCTGCAGGTAGATCACATGACCGGCCTTGTCCGGGAGGACCGTACCGGTCAACGTGATGTGCCCGCCGACCTCCGAGGTGGTCGAGCTAGGCGTCATGGTGAGAACGTCCTGCACCCCCTCGAACAGGGTCGCGCTGTGACGGCGGGGGGCCAGCGTGGTACGCACCTGATACACGGTGTTGAACGCCGGCACCTGAGGCGCGAACGTGTAACTACCGTCCGATCCGGTGGTCGTATCGGCAACGGGAGTGAACTGGCTCTGATATGCATTACGCGCCCACAGGGTCACCGGCGTGTTCGGCTCTCCGGTCGTCGACGAGTTCGACTGATCGAGCAGGCCCGAGATCGTCACCGACTGACCGTAGGAGATCAGCTGATCGGAGCTCTGAATCGTGAGTCCGGGCACCTGCTTCTGCTGGACCGCCACAGTAATCGGGTTCGCGGTCCCGGCGATGTTACGTGCGTCGCTCGGGAACAAAACACGAACGGTGTGGTCACCGTCGAACCGCCACCGGTAGGTGATCGAGTAGTTCGACGCCGCGCCGAGTCGATCGCTCTTGAGGTTGTGCCAGTTGCCGGCGTTGCCCTGCTCCTGCAGGACCACGCGCTCAAACGCGTGATTCGGCGTGACTGATCCGGCGAATGTCACCGGCTGTCCGGTGACGGCCGTCGTCGTGCTCGCGGCGAGGCTGACCAGTGCCGAGACGCGTTCGAACACGGTGCGGCTGTGGATCTGGTGGATACCCTGCTCACGCACGAACCAGCTTCGATTGGTCAGCACCACATCCTCGGCGCGAGTGAACTCATAGAACCCCCGTGAGTCGGTCGTCGTCTGGCCGACCTTGGTGTACCCCCGGAACGACCCGGCCAGGTGGTGGTACAGCACGATCGTCTGGCCGCCGATGGGGCCGACGTTCAGCTGGCCGTAGATAAACACACCATCCCCGGCATTGATCGGGTTGGGGACGGCGTTGATAGTAAGGCCGCGGTTGTGCCTTGGCGCGGCGCCGGCGACGCTCGTCACGGCACCAGCCGCGAGTGTTGTCACCAGCGTGGCGAGCACGGCAAGGCGAAGGCGCATGAGGCTCCTTTCCCAGCGTGGTGTATTGAGAGTGCCTCCGCTGGACTCCCGGCTCCCTACCAGGCGGCGGCTTTTGGAAACGTCCCTGAAAACACACATTCGCGGACGAAGTTGCGCTCAGTGCGTTCAGGGTTAGACTCGCGCCCTGTGGACCCGTTTACGGTGGTGGTGGTTGGTGGCCTGGTGGCGATCGGGGCGGTGTTCTGGCTGCTAGGGACGCACTACCCGGGGTCCGGCCTCGAGCAGATCGGGCAGAAGTCGGCCCGCGAGCTCGCCGAGCGGCGTGAGGCACTCGAGGCCGAGGACCTCGATCAGATGCTGGCGGCACAGAACGAGCGCCGGCGGGCGAGGGGGGAGTCCGAGCTCACCGCCGAGCAGGTCGAGGCCCGGGTCCTGCGCGAGCTGTCTGAGCAGCAGCGGCGCCACGAGGGTTGATCACCGCTGGCTCGCTGCCTGATCATCGGTTGTGGCTGTCGCGGGCTGTCGCTCGCGCGTGAGCTGATCGCGGCCGGCCACGCGGTCCGGGCGACGACGCGCGACGCTGGGCGCCGCGGGGAACTCGAGGCGGCGGGCGCGGAGGCGGTGATCGGCGATCCGGACGTGGTCGCCACGCTGGCGCGCTCGCTCGAGCACGTCGGCGTCGCGTGCGTGCTGCTCGGCTCGGCCGTCGGGTCGCCCGAGCACCTGACGGCGCTCCACGGCACGCGGCTGGACATGCTGCTCACCCGGATGGTCGATACCACCGTTCGCGGGATCGTGTACGAGGCGTCCGGTTCGGTCGATGCCCGCGTGCTCGAGGCCGGTGCGACGCGAGTGCGCGAGTGCTGCGAGGACTCGCGAATTCCGTACACGCTGTTGCGAGCCGATCCCGGCGACGCCGGCGCCTGGACGGTCGCGGCGGTGGCCGCGGTCAACAGCGCGCTCGATGGCGGTCCGGGCGGCCGACGATAAACTGAAAATCAAAATAGATAAAAGGCGACCGGAAATCATAGGAGGACCCAGTGGCGGACTATGCGAACGACGTATTGGTCGAGCCGGAGTGGCTCGAGCAGCACCTGAACGACGACTCGATCAGGATCGTCGAGGTCGATGAGAATCCAGCGCTCTACCGCGAGGCACACATTCCGGGCGCGATCGGATTCGATTGGCGACTGGATCTCCAGGACCAGGTCAAGCGCGACTTCCTCGGCCCCGATGAGTTCGGCGCTCTGTTCGGCAGCCGCGGCATCTCGAATGACCACCAGGTGATCCTGTACGGCGATCGCAACAACTGGTTCGCGGCCTACACCTACTGGTACCTGAAGTACTACGGGCACGACAACGTCAAGCTCCTGAACGGCCCGCGGGAGCGCTGGATCTCCGAGGGGCGCCCGACGACCGTCGAGGACCCGAGCTATCCGGAGACGACGTTCCTCGCCAATCCGGGCGACGACGCGATTCGCGCCAAGCGCGACGAGGTCCTGGCCGCGCTCAAGGACTCGCGCGAGCTCGTCGACGTCCGCTCGCCCCAGGAGTACTCGGGCGAGCTGATCGCCATGCCGGGGTACGAGAACGAGGGCGCCCAGCGCGCCGGCCACATCCCCGGCGCCAAGTCGATTCCGTGGGCCCAGGCGGTCAAGGAGGACGGGACGTTCAAGTCCGCCGAGGACCTCCGCGACCTGTACGGCGGCAAGGGCGTGCTGTCGGGCGAGCCGATCATCGCCTACTGCCGGATCGGCGAGCGTTCGGCGCACACGTGGTTCGTGCTCCACGAGCTGCTCGGCCAGCCCGACGTCAAGAACTACGACGGGTCGTGGAC
The DNA here is from genome assembly GCA_963783415.1 of uncultured Solirubrobacterales bacterium. Taxonomy (GTDB): domain Bacteria; phylum Actinomycetota; class Thermoleophilia; order Solirubrobacterales; family Solirubrobacteraceae; genus Palsa-465. The sequence continues at coordinate 131,618 of CAWANN010000024.1, read as the reverse complement.
CGAGTGGGGCAACCTCGTCAACGTGCCGATCGAGAGGGGCTAAGGCGCCGCCGTCAGGCGCCGCCGACCATCCCTGAGGCGCCGCCGTCAGGCGCCGCCGACCATCCCTGAGGCGCCGCCGTCAGGCGCCGCCGACCATCCCTGAGGCGCCGCCGTCAGGCGCCGCCGACCATCCCTGAGGCGCCGCCGTCAGGCGCCGCCGACCATCACCCTCGCAGGCGCCGCCGTCAGGCGCCGCCGACCATCCCTGAGGCGCCGCCGTCAGGCGCCGCCGACCATCCCCGAGGCGCCGCCGTCAGGCGCCGCCGACCATCCTAGTGACGCTGGCCCCAGGCTCGCGCCTGTTCAGCAGCGGCCCGATCCGGTCGAACAGGTCGGCCAGGATCCGGGCGGTTGCTCCCCAGATGAGATGGTCGCCGACCAGGTAGGTGTCGGTCCGGATCGGCACGCCTCGGCGGATCAGTCGCCGGCGGGCGTATCCGGCCAGCAGCGCGGTAAGCGGGAGCTCGAGCACCTCTGACACCTCGCGCACGCTCGGCGTCCACGTCCTCCCCGGCTCGATCAGGCCGACGAACGGATACACCGCGTAGCCGGTGGCGATCGTCGGCGTGGGCTGCAGCGCGCCGACGATCTCGACCGCGTCCGGGGGCAGTCCGATCTCCTCTTGCGCCTCACGCAGCGCGGTCGCGCGCAGATCCTCCTCGCCCTCGTCGTAGCGTCCGCCCGGAAACGAGATCTCGCCCGGGTGCCGGCGCAGATCGTCGTGCCGCTTGGTGAACACCGCGTGGAGCCGGCCGCGCTCGAGGTACAGGGGGACCAACACCGCGGCGTCGGTTCGGCCTCGCACATCGAGGGTCAACGCGTCCTCGGTGGTCAGCAGTACGCGCCGAAGATCGTCCTCGAGGTGATCGCTGGCCGACGCCATCCGCTGACTATATTCGCGGTGTTATGCGGGCCTTAATCGTGGTCGACGTGCAGAACGACTTCTGTCCCGGGGGGGCGCTCGCGGTCCCTGACGGCGATGCTGTGGTCGACGCCGTCAACCGGATGGCGTCCGCGGCTTTGTTCGTGGTCGCCACGCGCGACTGGCACCCGCCCGACCACGGATCGTTCGTCGTGAAGGGGGGTCCGTGGCCGGTGCACTGCGTGCGCGACACATCGGGAGCCGAGCTCCATCCGGGGATCGACCAGAGTCTGATCCACGCGGTGGTCGACAAGGGCCAGGTTTCTGACCGCGACGGGTACTCCGGCTTCGAGGGGACCGAGCTCGAGCGGCTGCTGCGCGAGCGCGACGTCGACGCGGTCGACGTGGCCGGGCTCGCGCTCGACTACTGCGTCAAGGCCACGGCGCTCGACGCCAGGCGCGTCGGCTTGTATGTGACCGTGCACCGGCGGGCGACGCGCGCCGTCGAGGTGTCGCCCGGCGACGGCGAGCGGGCAGTGGCGGAGCTGCGCGCGGCGGGTGTGAAGGTCGTGGACTAAACCGTCGCCGGCTGGACCAGCTCGATGCGCTCGTCGAAGTTGACCTCGCCGTCGAGCGTGCGGTGAACCGGGCACTTGGCAGCGATGACGCGCAGGCGCTCGATCTGCTCCTCGGTGCAGTCGCTCGGGAGCCGCAGCACGAGCTTGAAGTTCGTCATGCAACCCCGCTCGGCGGGGATGTACTCGCACTGGACTTCGACCGGTCCGATGTCCCAGCCCTTGCGCTTGGCGTACATCTCCATCGTGACCGCGGTACACGCGGCGAGGCTCGCGGCCAGCAGCTCTTGCGGGCTCGGGCCGTCGTCGTCGCCGCCGTGCTCCGCCGGCTCATCGGCCACCAGCCGATGCTGTCGTACGTCGATGCGGTGCGTGAATGCTGTCCGTGCGGTGCGGCGCGCGATGGCCTTCATCGTCCTTGTCCTCGCTTGTTGAAGGTGGTCACGGTTCTCATCGTAGCGGTGGTCCCACTACCCAATGGAAGAGGTTTCGAACTATTCGGACAACGGGTTGAAAACCAGGCCAGTCGGCACCTTCGGGAAGAAGTAGGTCGACTTCGGAGGCATGCTCTCGCCCGCGCCGGCGACCTCGCGTACCGCCTCGATCGGGGTGGCGGCGACGAAGAACGCGGCGTCGTAGTCGCCGTCGTTGACGAGTTGGAGAGCTTGGTCGAAGTCGCGGGCGTACCCGAGTCCTGCGAGATGGTCGATGTCGTCGTCGGACATCCCGAGGGCGTCCTTCAGTATCAGCGCCTCGAGCACCGCGGTGTCGAGCCGCCGGTACGGCGCTGCGTGATCGGCAAGCGCCGCGTCGGCGATCGCCTGGTCCTTGAGCGTGAGCATCCACGGCTGGCGGAAGTGGGCGTCGATGTAGCCGAGGCTGACCGGCTGTCCGTACGCGGGGACGAGCTCGTCGGTGCTGTCGAGCCGCTTGATGTCGAAGTCGCGTCTGATGACGTCCGCGAGCGTCTCGTGCTGGTCGGGGCGCAGGTCGCGGAGCAGACGGTGGGTTGGGAACACGGTTAGCCCCGGATCCTCGAGCGCGACCAGGCACATCAGCACGTAGCGCTGCGGGCCCTCGCCGCCGATCTCCTCCGCGTACACGCGCGCGGTCTCGTAGCGATGGTGGCCGTCGGCGATCAGCAGCTCGGAGGCTTCGAGGGCATCGTGGATCGCGTTGATCGTGGCCGGGTCCTCGATTCGCCAGAGCCGGTTGATGGTCCCGTCGTCGTCGGTGGACTCGCCCCAGGGCGAGTTGCCGTAGGTCGCGGCGGCGAGGGCGTCGGTGACGGCGCCGGCGGGATCGGCGAACAGCGAGAAGATTGGCGACAGGTTGGCCCTCGTCGCGCGGGTGAGGCGCAGTCGATCCTCCTTCGGACCTGGGTGGGTGCGCTCGTGGGGGCGGATCCGGCCCGGTCCGTAATCCTCCACGCGCACGCGCGCGAGGAACCCCGTTCGCGTGCGCATCTGCCCGTCGGGTCCCGTGTATCGCTGCTCGAGCGGCCACAGCGCCGGCTGATCGTCGCGGACGATCACGCCCTCCTCGCGCCACGCCGACAGCAGACGCGCCGCGTTGTCGTAGGGGTGGATGCCGATCGGCAGGTCGATCCGGACGACGTTGTACGGCGAGCTGGCCTCCAGGTCGGCTCGCTGGTCGGCGTCGATCACGTCGTAGGGAGGGGCGACGACGTCCTGGAGACCCCCGGTCCGGTCCAGGTCGTAGTGCAGCGCCCGCAGCGGTTCGACATCGGCCATGCCGGCGCCTCAGGCTACCGACTCGCCCGGCCGTCGGCGGTCGATGCACCCGGGCGCCGGGCAACTGCCGGCAGTGCATGGATCGGGGCGCCCGACAACTGCCGGCGTTCGATAGATCGGGGCGCCGGGCAACTGCCGGCGGTCAATAGTTCGGGGCGCCGGACAACTGCCGGCGGTCAATAGATCGGGGCGCCCGGATTCGAACCGGGGACCTCAAGCACCCAAAGCTTGCGCGCTAACCAGGCTGCGCTACGCCCCGCGTGTGGGGCGTCGAGTGTAGTGATCGGGCAATCGGCGGAGCAGGCGTTCGAATATCCCCTTGAGCGTGGCCTTGCCGTACGCGTGCGATCCGTCGTACATCGTCAGCACCGCGATCGAGACGCGCGCGCAGCCTCGCACGAGCAGCGCCACCTGGTGGTCGAGGAGTCCAGTGCCGTAGCCCCAGCCGCCCTTGAAGTAGAGCTTCCACCCTTTCGGGGCGACCTCGCCGATGCCCCACCGCTCGGACGGCACGATCCCGGCGAGCAGCGACATCGCGTACGCCCGGTGGCGTTTCGTTATGTAGCTGTCGATGCGGAGGAAGAACTTGGTCTGGTCGGCGGCAGTGATCTCAGTCTCGCCCCAGATCGGTGAGGTCGCGAAGTGGGTCATGCCCACTCTGTGCGCGAGCGACTGGAGCGCTCCCTGGCCGACCGTGTCGAACATGATCTGGGCATCGTCGTTGTCTGACTCGGTGATCATCGGGCCGACGATGGATTTCTCGCGTGCGGTCAGCGCTCGGCCCCTGACCCAAGGTTCGTCCAGGTAGGCGGCCATCAGCATCGCCTTGACCACGCTCGCCGACCACTCGTCGTGGGCGGGCCGGTAGCCGTAGAAGCGGCCGTCGCTCGTGCGCACCGCGAACGCGATGTCCCCGGTCCTCGTGTCCGTGTAGCCGATAGCCGCCAGCATGTTCGGGTGCCAGACCTCGTCGAGCGGCTTACCGACGCCGGGGACGAGGCACTCGCTCGGGGGTCTCGCCGGCGTCTGCGCGGGCGCCCGTGCCGCGGCGGGGAGGCCGAGCCAGGCCGCGATCGCGGTGGCGACGGCGAGCGCGGCGCCGGGGACCGGGACCAGCCGTGAGCGACGCCGGCGCAGGGGCACGCCGGGATTGTTCCGTGTCAGGGCGACAGCGCGGGGCAGCCGACGTCGCCGGCGTCGATCGTCGCGACGACGCTGTGGACGCTGACGGCGCGGGAGTTCGGGCTGCCCCAGGCATAGCCTCTGAGGCGCCCGGCCTTCCACACTCCACCCTGGGCGGAGCTCAGCCGAAACGCGCCACCGTAGATTTGTCGCCCGCGCGCGAGCGTGTCACCGATGTTCAGCCCGCGGCTAGTCGCGAGCACGGTGCCGCGCGACGCCGCCCGCGGGGCGGCCTTCGTGTCGAATTCACCGTACTGGTAGCCGACGAAGCGCGAGTGCCAGAAGAACGCGGTCAGCACCGGATCGAACGGATACCGCACGCCGTGGGCGGACGCGACCGACCAGTTCGGCCACGTCATCGTGTGATCCACTCCGCACTCGCCCTGTACGCGCGTGTAGCCGGTGCTCGTGGGCCCGAGCAGCGGCGTGAGCGCGGCGATCACGGCGACGCGCGACTGACCGAACTTGACCGCGCCGACGCCGCTGCGGTCGCGCGCTCGTGCGGGGGACGGCGGCCCTCAGCTCCGTTTCCAGCCGGTCGAAGTAGTCGGCCACCCAGTCAGTCCTCCGTTTCGCTTCGCACCGACAGCCTGGCTCTGGCTCGCCCCAGCCCGCGGCTGACCCTCTGGCGGACGACTGACTCTGAGCACTCGAGCGTGCCGGCGATCTCCCGGTATTCGCGCTCGTCGACCACCCGGGCCCGAACCGCGTCCCGCTCAGGTGAGCCGTCACCTCGGGGTCGCCCGTGGCGTGCAGCAGGTAGCCGATCACCCGCGCGAGGTGGCGCCGGTACAGAGCGGCGAACGCGTCCGCGTCTCCCCGCGCCGTGGCGGCGATCAGCTCGTCGTCGTCCATCGCCTGTATATGACACCGGCGGCTTGTCTGTGACAAGCGCCGGCGCTGGACCTAGAGAGGAAAAAACTCTGGGCGCGAGTCTGACATTGGAGCGCGCTTTGATTCAGTCACTCAAAAGAGGACAAGCTGCGCGGCAGACCCGCTGCTCCTGACGTCTGCTCTTTGCTTCGTCGTGGCTCGCGCCCTGCGGAGAACCTACGCGGCGACCGCTGCGCCTGCAAGACCCCCGAGCAGGTGCACCCCGCAAATACCGAGAACAAGTCGGTTAGACGCGGACGAGCGACCGATCGGCGCTTCGGGCGGCCCGCGAGTGCTCGGGCTGCGCGCGAGTGAGCGCCCCCGGCAGGACTCGAACCTGCGACCCACGGCTTAGAAGGCCGTCGCTCTATCCAGCTGAGCTACGGGGGCGGGTTCCGGAAACAGTACGGGGCTAGAAGATGCTTTGATCAGATCGCCGGCGATCCCCATGCCGGCGCCCATCTGCATCGCCCGGCCAAAGCCGCTACCGCACGCTCCAATCGTCAGGCAAGCCCAGTCCCACGGTGGCGGCAATGGTAGATTCAGCTCACCGCGGTGGGCGTAGCTCAGCTGGTAGAGCTCCTGGTTGTGGTCCAGGCGGTCGGGGGTTCGAGTCCCCTCGCTCACCTTCACGAGAGCCCCGCCACACGCGGGGCTCTCAGCTGCCAACGGTGGCGTGCAGGCTCAGGCCTCGATGCCGACTTCGCCCGCGCCGACCGACAGGATCTGGCTCGGAAACGAGTGCAGGTGGCGTGCGCGAAGGAGGTCGACGATTCGCTTCAGGTTCTCCTCGCGCCGATCCTCCTGGCGCTTGGTCCGCTCGCGGAGATCGCGGTAGTTCTGCTGTCCCTCGCCCGGTCGAGTAGCCATTTCTTGACCCCCCGTTGTAGTCCGTTGTGACGCCGCGGCGTCGTGTGAATAACGAATCACGCCCACAAAAGTCTCACGCGCGCCGGACGGCGTCCCCTTCGGCCCGGACTAGCATCGCCGCGATGTCGGTGGTGCGGCACGCTCAGGTGAATGATGCGCCCGCGGTGCTCGAGTTGTGGGCGCGCGCCCGCAGCGGCCACGCGGTCACGTCTGACCGCGCCGAGGACATCGAGCGGCTGCTCAACGACACGCCGAGCGGCCTGTTCGTCGCCGAGGCGGACGACGGCGAGATAGTCGGCGTGCTGATCGCCGGGTGGGACGGCTGGCGGGGAAACATGTACCGGCTCGCCGTGCATCCGGACTATCGCCGGCACGGGATCGGGCGGCGGCTCGTCGATGCTGGCGAGGAGCATCTGCGGCGGCTTGGCACGCGAAGGGTCACAGCGCTCGTCGGCTACGACGATCCGGTCGCCGCGGCTTTCTGGGACGCCGCCGGCTATCCGGTGGATCACGAGATCGGGCGGCGGGTCCGCAACCTGTAGTCGTCGCTGCCGGCGCTAGTCAGCGAACCGGACGTCGTAGGTCGAGGCGTCCTCGACGGCGAACCTGAGCAGCGCCTCGCCCTCGGCACCGATCGCATCGCGGTCGGACGCGGGCGCGAACGGCTCGACGTGGAGGACCGCGGTATCCCGGTGGCGCGTAATTCTCCAGGTACCCCGGAAGAAGCCGTCCAGGAGCAGCGTGCCGTAACGGGCTCCGAGCCCAGGTTGTAGCGGCACGCGCTCCGCGCCCGTGATCACTCGCCCTCGGTCGGCGTGGGACAGCAGCAGGTTGTCGTACTCGGGGAGGAAGCGGGGCGGGGCGGGAGTGTCTGGGTCGGGCCGGGGTGCGTCGGGCAGGTCGAACAACTCGGCGCCTTGCTCATCGCGGAACGTGCGCAGCCGTGGACGGAGGGCGTCGACCACCTCGCCCAGACGAGTCAGGCCGGACCAGGTCTGGATGTCTTTCACCGTCGCCGGCCCGAACGCTGCGAGGTAACGGTCGACGATCCGTTCGGGTGCGGGCTCGGCATCGACTGTCCGACCGAGCCACGCCTCCGCGGTCGTCCAGCGTGCCTGCCCGTTCTTGCGCCAGACGCCGCGAGGGGTGACCTGGACCACCGGCGTGAGGTACGTGACCGCTTGGGCGAGTGACGCCGCGTCGCGCTCGGGCCAACGCTCGGCCAGCAGCCCCCCGAGCTCAGGACGGGTCAGGGGGCCCTGCTCGAGCAGCCCGCGGCCCGACGCGAGCAGCTCCGGCACGTCCACGCCGGAGACGTCGAACGGCGCGCCGGCAAAGCCTCGCTCGAGCACGGGCTGCACGACAGGACGGAACGCGAGCCAGTCCCGAGCGCTGACGAGGTGCAGCGTCGCGCGCATCAGCGGCCCGCGGATGGCACGCCGTGTCTCGATCAGCTCGCTCAGCTCCTGCGCTCGGAAGCCGCGCAGCCTGGTCCACAGTCCGACGTATGGGGAGTGTGGCGCCTGCGCCTGCATGCCGGCCAGATGCTCGATCGCGTCGAGCGCCGGCATCGTCACTCGCTCGAGCAGCGCCTGCCGCGCGAGAGTCGCCCGGTTGAGCGCCCGGGCCCCGAGCAGCTCGCGTGGTCGGTTCATCGTGTCGTCGTCACAGGCATAAGAAGGTCCTCATTGCCCAGGTAACACCCTGGTCACGAGCGGTCCTCGCGGCGCAGGTTAGGGTCCCGCCCCGGCGCCGGGGGCGTGCTAACCCGATAACTGCAAGGAGGACCCTCGATGTCGAGTACGCGGCAACGTGCGCTGCGCTCCCCTGCGCGCGTGCATCGAGTGCTGGTGGGCGCGGGATGTGCGCTTTCGATGTGCGCAGCGGCTACGCCCGCGCTAGCGGACGGATGGCACCACGACCGACAGGGCGCGGAGCTCGTGCCGGGCGCCCTCCTGCTCAGCACGAGCGACTACCTGCCGGCGGACATCACAGCCGGCGTCACCGAGCTTCCGCCGGGCTGCGCCGGCAGCGGCTGTACGGCCGCGATTGCCAACGGCGCCTACCCGGACGTCTTCAACAACGACCAGGTCGACGCCAGCTTCGGCGTGACCTCCCCGATATTCCTCGAGGAGCTGACGCCGTGGGGGCAGGTGTTCAATCGGATCGCGGCGAGACGTTCCAGACGCTGCGCACGGCGCAGTTCGGCGAAGTGCTGCGCGGCGTGTCGTTCACGCCGGGCACGGAGTCCGACCACCACTGATCGTCCGTCCGGGGGTGACACGAACATGTGTTCGTGTCACCCTCGGCCTCGATCCTGCACGCGGACCTCGACTCGTTCTACGCGTCGGTCGAGCAGCGGGACAATCCCCGGCTGCGCGGGCGGCCGGTGATCGTCGGCGCCGGCGTGGTGCTGGCCGCCAGCTACGAAGCCAAGCGGCGCGGGGTCCGCACCGCGATGGGCGGGCGGTGGGCCCGACGGCTGTGTCCCGAGGCGGTCGTCGTGTCGCCGCGGATGTCCGCCTACTCGGAGGCAAGCAAGGCGGTGTTCAAGGTATTCGAGGACACGGCGCCCGTGGTCGAGGGGTTGTCGATCGACGAGGCGTTCCTCGACGTCCGCGGGCTCGACCACATTTCGGGCACGCCGGTCGAGATCGCGGCACGGTTGCGCCGACGTATCCGCGCCGAGGTTGGCCTACCGATCACCGTCGGCGTCGCACGCACGAAGTTCCTGGCCAAGGTTGCGAGCGCCGTGGCCAAGCCCGACGGCCTGCTGGTGGTGGCGCCCGAGCGCGAGCTCGAGTTCCTACATCCGCTTCCGGTCGAGGCGCTGTGGGGCGTCGGCCGGGTCACCGCCGGCAAGCTCCACGAGCGCGGGATCACAACGGTCGGACAGGTGGCGCTCCTGGCGGAGGGGGAGCTCGTCTCGATGCTCGGGCGCGCGTCTGGGCGTCACCTGCACGCGCTCGCTCATAACTACGACCCCCGACCCGTGGAGGTGCGCCGCCGGCGCCGGTCGATCGGCGGGCAGCGGGCGCTCGGTCGGCGCCGGCGGTCGCCTGAGGAGCTGGCCAGCGCGCTGATTGCGCTCATCGACCGGGTGACGAGGCGGCTGCGCGCCGCCCGCCGGGTGTGCCGCACGGTCGTGTTGCGTATGCGCTTCGAGGATTTCTCGCGGGCCACGCGGTCGTACACGATGCGTGAGGCGACCGATCAGACGCCCACGATCCTCCAAACCGCGAACGGACTGCTCAAGGCATCAATGCCGATGATCGAGCGCCAGGGCCTGACGCTGATCGGTATCGCGCTCACCAATCTCTATGACCGGGGTGCCATCCAGCTCGTGCTGCCGTTCAACCGGGCGCCTGACATCGACGCCGTCGTCGACCGCGTGCGGGACCGGTTCGGTTCCAAGGCGATCACCCGCGGTGTGCTGATCGGCCAGGATCCGGGTGTGTGGGTGCCGCTGCTGCCGGACTAGCCGGTTGTCGAGCGGCCGGCCAGCCGGATCAGCGCTGCCCGGACCTCAGCGTCGCGCCGTTCGGCGTCGGGATCGGTCCACCGCCACCGGACGCCCGACTCGATTTCGAACGTCGGCCGGTCGTGGTCCTGGACGCGGTCGACGTCGATCTCGACCGCGACGACGCCGTCGACGATCGGCTGGTCACCAAGCATGCGAGCGAGTCCATGCGCGGTCACGGCGGTGTCCTCGCACACGATCGCCAGGGACACGCGCGGGTCGGCGAGGAGGCGGGTGAGCGACCCGCGGGTGGTCGCGAGCGCGATCAAGACCCGCCGGGGTCCGGCGCGGACGGCCGCCGACACCGGGATCGCGTGCGGCGCGTCGCCGGCGGTGGCGAGGATCGTGACGGTGCCGGCGGGCCACTCGGGGAGCATCGTTCGCACGGTACCCGCCTGGACCCCGACGCTTTCGGGACCGGCATGCATCGCCTGACAATCGGGGCGCCCTGAGCCGACCGTGGCAGTCCGCGCACCTGGGGCGTGCACGATGTGACACGGTCGGCTTCCGGAACTTCCGTTGGCAGATCGCGCAGGTCGTTTGTGGGCGGTCGTGATCGTGGTGGGTCCGTGGTCTGCGGGTGGCGCTGGGAACGTCGGGCATCTGAGGGAGAATGGGACTTGGTCGCGGTGGCGAGTGCGCTTCGACGGCCGCCGGGCATGCACAGCACGACAATTGAGCGCGCAATCCGGGACGGTGGCGCGTCGTACACGTGGGGCATGCGTCGTGCGCCGCGGTCGTGCCGGAGTGGCTCCGCTGACGCGGTTATGCAGGTGGCTGGCCCCCACCCGGGCGCCACCGCACTCCCTCAGATGCCCGCCGTTCGACCGACGGCCGATCGGGGCCCCTGCGCCGGGGACCGCGCCCGCCGGCAACCCCCGCCGCCGGCCCGCCGGCAACCTCCGCCTACGCGACCCCGCGCGCCACGCACAACCGCTGGAGTAGCTCCATCGCCTCGCCCGGATGCTGGGGCAGCGCGTCGAGCGCGCCGGCGGCCACCCGGAGGTCGTTGATCGTGACCTCGCGCGCCTCGAGTGCGAACCGGCCGAGCCATCGGACCGCGGCGCGCTCGTAGCGATCCGGATCGCCGCCGCGCAACACCAGACAGATCCGCAACGCGTCGTCGAGCCGCACCTGCGGCAGCTCGCGGGCGGCGGTGACGACGAGCGTCTCGTTGCCGGTCTCGAGCGCGCGGCGGAAGCGCGCATAGGGGTTCCCGTCGCTCGTCATGCGAACGTATGTTCGTACGCGTCTCGGACGGACGCCCGGTTCGACCAACCCGAACTACGCTTGACATACGCGCTACCGCAAGCCGAATGTCACCTCATGCACCGCGCCAACGTCGGGAGTAGGCTGCCCCGAGCGCGGCTCCCCGAGGCTTGGGAGCGCAACCCTGAGGAGGTGTCGACATGGCGGTTAAGGGGGCGGACCTCGAGTCCGAGTTGATCGACACGGTTTGCGAGCGCGTGCGGGAGCGGCTGCCCGCCGGGCAGGTCGCGCCGTGCGAGTCATTCGTCAGGCAGTACTACCAGTGGGTCCCCGCCGAGGACCTCGCCGACCGCAACCCGCTGGACCTTTACGGCGCCGCGGTGGCGCATTGGAACCTCGCCCAGCAGCGCGCCCCCGGCGAATCGAAGGTGCGGGTCTACAACCCGGAATTCGAGCAGCACGGCTGGCAGTCGCCGCACACGCTGATCGAGATCGTGACCGACGACATGCCGTTCATCGTCGACTCGGTGACGATGCAGCTGGGGCGGCTCGGCTACGGGATCGATCTCGTGATTCACCCGGTGATCCGGGTCCGGCGCGACGCCCACGGCCACATCACCGAGGTGCTCGAGCACGACGCCACCGCGGAGGACGCCATTCGCGAGTCGGTAGTGCACGTGGAGGTCGGGCGCGAGCACGATCGCGCGCAGCTCGACCAGCTGCGGAACAGCATCGAGCGGGTTCTGGCCGACGTCCGCGCGGCGGTCGAGGACTGGCAGGAGATGCGCTCACGCAGCCAAGCCCTGATCGACGAGTTCGACCAAGACCCCCCGCCGACCATCGAGCCGGCGCTCGTCGACGAGACGAAAGCTTTCCTCAAATGGCTCGCCGAGGACAACTTCACGTTCCTCGGCTACCGGGAGTACGACCTGATCGACGAAGGGGATCTGGCCCGCTTGGAGCCGATCGAGGGTTCGGGGCTGGGAATCCTTCGGGGCATACCCGCGAAGGCACCGAAGATGCTGTCAGGCAAGGCGCTGATCATCGGCCGCGAGCCGCAGATCCTGTTGCTGACCAAGGCCAACTCAGCTTCGCCCGTCCACCGCCCCGCGTACCTCGACTACATCGGCGTCAAGAAATACTCCGAGGACGGCCACGTGATCGGCGAGCGCCGGTTCCTCGGCCTCTACACGACGCGCGCGTACAAGGCGAGCCTTCGATCGATCCCGATCATTCGGGGCAAGGTCGAAGGGGTACTGGAGCGGGCCGAGTTCCCGCCGGCAAGCCACGACCGCAAGGCGCTGCTCGAGATCCTCGAGTCGTACACGCGCGACTCGCTTTTCCAAATGGGGACCGACGATCTGTTTGACCTCGCGATCGGGATCCTCGGCCTCGGCGAGCGCCAGCGCCTCAGGCTGTTCCTATGGCGGGACCCGCTCGAGCGATTCGTGGAGTGCCTGGTGTGCATCCCGCGGGACCGCTTCAACACCGAGAACCGCGAGAAGGTCGGACGGATCCTGATGGAGGCGCTCGGCGGGGTCGGGCTCGACTGGACGCTCCAGCTGAGCGAGTCGCGCCTCGCGCGCGTTCACTACATCATCCGCCTGGGCGACGACCCCGTGATCGGGTACGACGCGGCGACGATCGAGGCCCGCCTCGTCCAGACGATCCGCGCCTGGGAGGACGAGCTACGCGAGGCGCTGATCGACGAGCACGGCGAGGAGGACGGCATCAGGCTTTTCAAGCGCTACGAGCGCGCGTTCCCGGCCGGCTACAAGTCCGATTGGGTGGCTCGCTCGGCGGTCGCGGACATCGGCCGGATCGAGGAGCTCGCGACCACGGACGAGCCGATCACGAGCCTCTACCGCCCGCTCGAGTCGCCCGAGGGGATCGTGCGCCTCAAGCTGTTCAGCTCCGGCGGCGTGCTGCTGTCCGAGGTCCTGCCCACGCTCGAGCACCTCGGCGCGAAGGTCGCCGACGAGCGCCCGTACGAGATCACGCCGGCCGATCGCGGCTCGGCGTGGATCTACGACTTCGGCCTGCAGGCCGACGCTGAGAACACCGAGAGGGTCCGCGATCTGCTCCACGACACGTTCGTGGGCGTGTGGCGGGGCGAGCTCGAGGACGACGCCCTGAACGGACTCGTGCTCGGCGCCACCCTGACCGGACGGCAGGTGTCGATCATCCGCGCCGTCGCCAAGTACCTGCGCCAGGGTGGCATCGGCTTCTCGGACTCCTACATCGGGCGCACGCTGCTCGGCCATCCCGGGATCGTTCGGCTGATGGTCAGGCTGTTCGACGCGCGGCTGGACCCCGACGGCCACGACGACGATGCCTCCGAGCGGCTCGGCAAGGAGATCGAGGAGGCGCTCGACGCGGTTCCCAGCCTCGACGAGGACCGAATCCTCCAGAGCTTCCTTTCGGTCATCCGCGCGATTGTCCGCACCAACACCTTCCAAACCGACGGCGACGGCAAGCCGCACCCGTACCTGTCGTTCAAGCTCGACAGCGCCCAGATCCCGGTGCTGCCGCTGCCAAAGCCGCAGTTCGAGATCTTCGTCTACTCGCCGCGCGTCGAGGGGGTGCATCTGCGTGGCGGCCGCGTGGCGCGCGGCGGCCTGCGCTGGTCGGACCGGCCCGAGGACTTCCGGACCGAGGTGCTCGGGCTGATGAAGGCCCAGATGGTCAAGAACGCGCTGATCGTGCCGGTCGGAGCGAAGGGCGGCTTCGTCGTCAAGCGTCCGCCCGCGCAAGGCAGCCGCGAGGCCATCCAGCAAGAAGGGATCGACTGCTACAAGGCATTCCTGTCGGGGATGCTCGACATCACCGACAACATCGTGGACGGCGAAGTCGTGCCCCCGAAGCGGGTGACCCGCTACGACGACGACGACCCGTACCTGGTGGTCGCCGCGGACAAGGGCACGGCGACGTTCAGCGACATCGCCAACGGAGTCTCGGCCGACTACGGGTTCTGGCTGGGCGATGCGTTCGCCTCGGGTGGCTCACAGGGCTACGACCACAAGAAGATGGGTATCACCGCGCGCGGAGCATGGGAGTCGGTCAAGCGCCACTTCCGCGAGCTCGGGACCGACATCCAGACCACGGACTTCACCGCGGTCGGGATCGGCGACATGTCCGGGGATGTGTTCGGCAACGGAATGCTCTGCTCGCGCCACACCAAGCTCGTTGCCGCGTTCAACCACGCGCACGTGTTCATCGATCCCGACCCGGATCCGGAGGCAAGCTACGTCGAGCGCCGGCGCCTGTTCGACACGCCGCGCTCGTCCTGGAGCGACTACGACGAGTCGCTGATCTCCGAGGGCGGCGGCGTGTTCTCGCGCACCGCGAAGTCGATCCCACTCTCTCCGCAGGCGCGCGAGGCATTAAACATCGACGAGGAGCGGCTCCCGCCCAACGAGCTGGTCCAGGCGATCCTCAAGGCACCCGTCGACCTGCTCTACAACGGCGGCATCGGCACCTACGTGAAAGCGTCAACCGAGTCCCAGGCGGACGTCGGCGACAAGGCCAACGACGCGGTCCGGGTCGACGCGCGCGAGCTGCGCTGCAAGGTCGTCGGGGAGGGCGGCAACCTCGGCGTCACGCAGCGGGCGCGGGTCGAGTACGCGCTCAGCGGTGGCCGTCGGGATGGGAGCTCCGCCCACGCAGGCGGGCGGATCATCACCGACGCGATCGACAACGTCGCCGGGGTCAACACTTCAGACCACGAGGTCAACATCAAGATCCTGCTCGACGGTCTGGTCGCGGATGGCGACCTGACCGAGAAGCAGCGGAACGAGCTTTTGGCCGAGATGACCGATGCGGTCGGCGCACAGGTTCTGTACGGCAGCTATACGCAAACGCAGGCGATCAGCCTCGCGCTTGCGCAGGCCGCGCCGATGGTCGACGTCCACGCGCGGCTGATCCGGAATCTCGAGCAGACCGCCGGCCTGAACCGCAAGCTCGAGTTCCTGCCCACCGACGAGGCGATCGACGAGCGCAAGGCCGCTCACCAGGGCCTGGTGTCGCCCGAGCTGGCGGTGATCATGGCCTACCAGAAGATCCACCTCTACCAGCAGCTGCTCGAGTCCGACCTGCCCGAGGATCCGTACCTCGCCGACGACCTGAAGCGGTACTTCCCGCCACCGTTGCCCGAGCGCTACGCGGACCGGATGGAAGGCCACCGCCTGAAGCGCGAGATCATCGCCACGGTCGTCGCCAACCAGCTCGTCGACCGCGCCGGCACCACGTTCTCGTTCCGGCTCAGCGAGGAGACGGGCGCGCCGCCGGCGGTGCTTGCGCGGGCGTACGCGACTGCCCGCGAGGTGCTCGAGATGCGCTCGTTCTGGGACGCGGTCGAGAAGCTCGACAACCAGGTTCCCGCGCAGACCCAGCTAGAGATGCTGATCGACGGCCGGCGGCTGGTCGAGCGCTCGACTCGCTGGCTCGTGCGCGCGAACCCCTACCAGGTGAGCATCGCGCAGACGATCAGACGATTCGAGCCGGGTGCGAGGCTGCTGGCGGCGTCGCTACCCGACGCCCTCGAGGGCGTGGATCGCGAGGCGTTTGACAAGCGCGCGGCCGAGCTCGAGCAGGCCGGCGTCCCTTCTGAGCTGGCGAGGCGCACGGCCGGAATGCCGTCGATGCTCGCGCTGTTCGACATCGTCGAGGTGGCGTCCGCGACCGAGCACGACCCGGGGGACGTGCTGCGGGTGTACTTCCGGCTCGGCTCGCGGCTCGAGCTGAACTGGCTGCGCGACCGCATCATCGAGCTCCCGCGGGCGAACCGGTGGCAGGCGCTGGCCCGCGCGGCGCTCCGCGACGACCTGTTCAACCTGTACCGGGAGCTGGCCCGCAAGGTGCTCGACGCCGGCGGGGCGCGGAACGGCAGCGAGGCGGCGATCGACGCGTGGTCCGAGCGCAACGCCCTGGCGGTCGAGCGGGCGCTTGGGATGGTGGCGGACGTGAGAGCGTCGCGGACGTACGACATGACGACGCTGCCGGTGGCGTTGCGCGAGATTCGCGGCCTGCTCCGGGGAACGACCAGGGCGGGCGTGCCGACCGGGATGGGCTCGGTCACGATGGCGGAATAGCGCTCCGCGCCCGGGCTCGCCACCGGATGTAGGCCACCAGCAGCACGGCCACGTCGATCGCGCCGGCGACGAAGAACGCGCCCGGTCCCGTGACGAGCCGGCCTGCAACCCGCGAAAGCACCCGCCCAAGCTATCGTCTCCGCTCGAGGAGCCATGCCTAACAGCGTCAAGACCAGCGTCACCGAGCTGCCCGAGTCGCGCGTGCGCGTCGAGGCGGAAGTCGCCCCCGAGGAGGTCGAGCGCCGCGTCCAGCAGGCCGCGCGCGAGCTCGGCCGCCAGATGCGCATTCCCGGATTCCGCAAGGGCAAGGTCCCGCCGCCGGTAGTGATCCGCCGACTCGGCCGCGACGCGGTCCTCGACGAGGCGGTCAGGAGCGCGCTGGGGAGCTGGTACGCGGACGCGATCGACGGCGCCGGGATCGCTCCCGTCGGCGAGCCGGAGCTCGACGTGGGCGACATGCCGCAGGAGGGGCAGCCGCTCGCGTTCTCGATCGAGATCGGGGTCCGCCCCACCGCCAAGCTCGGCCACTACAAGGGACTCGAGGTCGGCCGCCGCGAGCCCGAGGTCGAGGATGCCCAGATCGACGAGGAGATCGAACGTCTGCGCGACCGGTTGGCGACGCTCGACACGGTGGAGCGCCCGTCCGAGAGCGGCGACCACGTGGTGATCGACTACGTGGGCACCGTCGGCGGAGAGGAATTCGAGGGAGGCGCTGGGCGCGATCAGCTCGTGGAGCTCGGCTCAGGCCGGCTCGTGCCCGGGTTCGAGGAGCAGCTCGTGGGCGTGAGCGCAGGCGACGAGCGCACGGTCACGGTCACGTTCCCCGACGACTATCCGGTACCGGAGCTGGCCGGCCAGGAGGCCCAGTTCGCAGTCACCGTCAACGAGATCAAGGCCAAAAACCTGCCCGAGCCCGACGACGACTTCGCCTCCGAGGCCGCCGGCTTCGACACGCTCGCCGAGCTCCGCGAGGACATCGGCGAGCGCCTCCAGCAGGTCGACGCCCGCTCGCTCGAACGCGAGTACGAGGATGCGGTGGTCGAGGCGGCGGTGGCCGAGGCCGAGGTCGAGGTCCCCGAAAAGCTGGTTCACGCGCGGGCGCACGAGCTGCTCGAGGACACGTTCTCGGTGCTGGCGCGCCAGGGCGTCTCGAAGGAGGCCTACCTGCGGATCACCGGCCGCGAGGAGGAGGCGCTCGCGCACGAGGCCGAGCCCGAGGCGGCCGCCGCGCTCAAGCGTGAGGCGGTCCTCGCCGCAATCGTCGAGGCGGAAAACATCGAGCCGACCGTCGAGCAGATCCGCGAGGCGCTCGAGCCATCAGCCGAACGCCAGGGGACGACCACGGAGAAGCTGTTCGAGCAGCTGCAGTCCGGCGGCCGGCTCGACCGGGTGCGACGCGAGGTCGCGACCCGCCAGGCGATCGAGCTATTGGTGGCCGAGGCAACGCCGATCAGCGTCGAGCAGGCCAAGGCGCGCCAGAAGATATGGACGCCGGGGAAGGACGACCCTGCCCACCCGGCGGGGCAGGGATCCGGACAGCTCTGGACTCCCGGCAACTAACCAGGTAGAAGACCGGGATCGAAACGGGCCCGCTGGATCCACCCCTCACAGCAGGGCCTAGGCGATTGCTACAGTCGGCAGGATTCCGACGGAGGAAGCGAAAGAAGCGAGGACGATGAGCCCACTCGTACCGATGGTTGTCGAACAGACCTCTCGAGGAGAGCGTGCTTTCGACATCTACAGCCGTCTGCTCAACGAGCGGATCATCTTCCTGGGGACTCCCGTGGACGATCAGATCGCAAACCTGATCGTCGCGCAGCTCCTCCACCTGGAATCGGAGGATCCGGACAAGGACATCTCGATCTACGTCAACTCGCCCGGCGGTTCGGTCTATGCCGGGCTGGCGATCTACGACACGATGCAGTTCATCAAGCCCGATGTGCAGACGATCTGCGTGGGAATCGCGATGTCGATGGGCGCGCTGCTGCTGGCCGGAGGAGCTAACGGCAAGCGAATGGCGCTCCCGAACGCGAAGATCCTGATCCACCAGGTCTCCTCGGCGTTCCAGGGTCAGGCCACCGACATCGAGATCCACGCGAAGGAGATCATCGACGTCCGGCGGCGGCTTGATGAGATCATCGCCCAGCACACCGGGCAGAGCCTTGAGAAAGTTCGGTCCGATACCGAACGTGATTACTTCATGAGCTCTGAGGAGGCCAAGGACTACGGAATCATCGACCGCGTCATCTCCCAGCACTGAGGGGCTACCCTTAGGGCTCGGGTAAGGCGGCGCGAGGCGACTCCGGGAGAGGGCATCACATGGCACGTCCGACCGATTCCAACGAACAGCTGCTTTGCAGCTTCTGCGGCAAGTCCCAGAGGCAGGTCAAGAAGCTGATCGCTGGACCCGGCGTGTATATCTGCGACGAGTGCATCGACCTCTGCAACGAGATCATCGATGAGGAGCTCACCGCTCCGCCCAGCTTCGACATCGAGAATCTCCCCAAGCCGCGGGAGATCTACGACGTCCTGAACGAGTACGTGGTCGGTCAGGAGCAGGCCAAACGCAGCCTGTCGGTGGCCGTTTACAACCACTACAAGCGCGTCCAGATGATGCAGTCCGATGAGAACGACATCGAGCTGCAGAAGTCGAACATCCTGTTGCTCGGCCCGACCGGATGCGGCAAGACCCTGCTCGCCCAGACCCTCGCCAAGATCCTGAACGTTCCGTTCGCGATCGCCGACGCCACCGCGCTGACCGAGGCCGGGTACGTCGGCGAGGACGTCGAGAACATCCTCTTGAAGCTGATTCAGGCCGCCGACTACGACGTCAAGAAGGCCGAGACCGGGATCATCTACATCGACGAGGTCGACAAGATCGCGCGCAAGGCCGACAACCCGTCGATCACGCGCGACGTGTCCGGCGAGGGCGTCCAGCAGGCACTCCTGAAGATCCTCGAGGGCACCACCGCAAGCGTGCCCCCGCAGGGCGGTCGCAAGCATCCCCACCAGGAGTTCCTGTCGATCGACACGACCAACGTCCTGTTCATCTGCGGCGGGGCGTTCGCGAACCTGGACAAGGTGATCGAGCGCCGGATCGGGCATCAGGGCGTCGGCTTCGGCGCGGCGATCCAGTCCAAGGAGCAGCGCGACACCGGAGAGATCTTCGAGCACTGCCTCCCCGAGGACCTGATCCAGTACGGGCTGATCCCCGAGTTCATCGGGCGCCTCCCGGTGATGAGCGCGATCCACCAGCTGAGTCGCGACGAGCTGATGGAGATCCTGACCGAGCCGCGCAACGCGCTCGTCAAGCAGTTCCAGCGGTTCTTCCAGTTCGACGGGATCGAGCTGGTGTTCGCCGAGGAGGCGCTTCACTCGATCGCCGACAGGGCGCTCGAGCGCGAGACCGGCGCCCGCGGCCTGCGGTCGATCATCGAAGAGGTCCTGCTCGAGGTCCAGTTCGAGCTCCCCTCCCGCCGGGACGTCCGCAAGTGTGTAGTAACCCGCGACACGATCGACAAGGGCATCTCCCCGACGCTCGTGACCGTCGCGACGCCGGAGGAAGAAGCGGCATAGGTTTTTCCGGGCCGGGCTTCGCCCGGCGTCCGTGGGGGCGGGCAGGCCCGTCCGGACCGGGCTCGTTTCCTAGACTGAGCGGCCGATGACCGACCGCTCCGACCTCGAAGCCAGAACCCGCTACGACCCGTCCGAGGTCGAGCCGCGGATCGAGCAGGCGTGGCTCGACAGCGGCCTGTTCCACCCCGAGCCTGCGGGCGATCCGGCTGACAACTACTCGATCGCGATCCCGCTGCCGAACGTCACCGGCGTCCTGCACATCGGCCACGCGCTCAACAACTCGATCCAGGACTGCCTGATTCGCTTCAACAGAACGAAGCCCCCGCCCACCCCGCGGACCAAGTGGATCCTCGGCACCGACCACGCCGGCATCGCCACGCAGACGCAGGTGGAGAGGGCGGTGCTGGCCGAGGGCACGAGCCGCGAGCAGCTCGGCCGGGAGGCGTTCGTCGAGCGCGTGTGGCAGTGGCGCAGCCAGTACGGCGGCGAGATCATCGAGCAGCTCAAACGGCTCGGGGCCTCGCTCGACTACGACGACGAGCGGTTCACCCTCGACGACCGCTACGCGCGAGCCGTCCAGGACGTGTTCGTCGCGCTGTACGAGAAGGGCTACATCTACCGGGACCGGTACATGGTCAACTGGGACCCCGGGAGCGGGTCGGCGATCTCGGACCTCGAGGTCGAGGACCGCGAGGTGGAGGACACCCTCTACTACATCGACTACCCGCTGGCGGAGGGATCCGGCGCGGTCACGGTCGCCACCGTCCGCCCCGAGACGATGCTCGCGGACACCGCGATTGCGGTCAATCCCGACGACGACCGGTATCGGCGCCTGGTCGGCGAAAAGGCGATCCTCCCGCTCGTCGGGCGCAAGCTCAAGATCATCGCCGACGACTACGTCAAGCCCGACTTCGGCACCGGCGCGCTGAAGATAACCCCGGGTCACGATCCGAACGACTTCGAGATCGGCCGGCGCCACGGCCTTCAGCAGATCAGCGTGATCGGCGAGGACGGGCGGATCACCCCTGAGGCGCCCGAGCGGTTCGTCGGCATGACCGTCGAGGAGGCCCGGCGCGAGGTCGTCGCCGAGCTGCGGCGCCAGGACCTGATCGCCCGGACCGAGGACTACGTCCACGAGGTGCCCTTCTCGCAGCGCTCGGGGGAGCGGATCGAGCCGCTGATCTCGCTGCAGTGGTTCATGCGGATGGACGAGTTGGTCAAGCCCGCGATCGAGGTCGTCGAGACCGGCCGTGTCCGGTTCTGGCCCGAGAGCTACACCCGCGTGTACATGAACTGGATGGAGAACATCCGGCCGTGGGTCATCTCCCGCCAGCTGTGGTGGGGGCACCGGATCCCCGTCTGGTACCGCGGCGAGGAGCTGTACGTGGGCCAGTCGGAGCCCGAGGGCGAGGGATGGGAGCGCGACCCAGACGTGCTCGACACGTGGTTCAGCTCAGGGTTG
The DNA here is from genome assembly GCA_963783415.1 of uncultured Solirubrobacterales bacterium. Taxonomy (GTDB): domain Bacteria; phylum Actinomycetota; class Thermoleophilia; order Solirubrobacterales; family Solirubrobacteraceae; genus Palsa-465. The sequence goes on along the minus strand of CAWANN010000024.1, from coordinate 110,603 downwards.
TTCCCATTCGCGGCGCTCGGCTGGCCCGAGGACACCCCGGCGCTCCGCGCCTTCTACCCGACTGACGCGCTGTGCACCGGCCGCGACATCATCTTCCTCTGGGTCGCGCGGATGATCATGCTGGGGATCGAGTTCACCGGGCAGATCCCGTTCGAGGACGTCTACATCCACTCGATCATCCAGGCTCCGGACGGGCGGCGCATGTCGAAGTCGCTCGGCACGGGCGTCGACCCAATCGACCTGATCAACGGCGGTCCCAGGCCGCCCGTGTTCGCCGCCGGCGGCGACTTCCCGCCCTACGGCGCCGACGCGGTGCGCTGGGGCCTGTACGCGATGTCCTCGGCGCAGGACGTCCGTTTCAGCGAGGACAAGCTCGCCCAGGGTCTCCAGCTCACGAACAAGCTCTGGAACGCCGCACGACTGATCCTCCTCAGCGTCAGCTCGGACGCGCGGGCGGAGCCGAGGCCGACGACCGTGGAGGACCGATGGATCCTCACCCGACTGGACCGCGCGCGGACGGCGATCGCCGACGAGATCAACCGCTTCGCGTTCGCCCATGCCGCGCTGCGCTTGTACGACTTCGTCTACGGAGAGCTGTGCGACTGGTATCTCGAGCTGGTCAAGCCGCGCCTGCGCGCCGGCGACGCCGATCTGGAGGCCACGCTGCTGCACGTGCTGACCCAGACGCTCGCGATCGCCCATCCGATGATCCCGTTCGTGACCGAGGAGATCTACCGCTATATCCCGGGCGCCGAGGGACTGATCGCGGCGGGCGGCGTGCTGTCAGAGGACGCGGTCAGGGACGAGGCGGCCGAGGCGAGCGTCGCCCGAGTGATCGAGGCTGTGCAGACGCTGCGCGGCTGGCGCGACTTCGCCGGCGTGCGCGCCGCTGCCACCGTCCCGGCCCGCCTGGCCGCCGAGGGTTACGAGGAGACCGGCGAGCACCTGGCTCGGCTCGCGCGGATGGAATTCACCTCGGATGGTGCCGACCCGGTGGCGACCGTGCCGGTTCCGGGCGGGGCTGTGGAGATTCTGCCCAGCGAGGACGTGGACCTGGAGGGAGCCGAGCGCCGGCTCGCCGCCCAGCGCGCCAAGCTCGAGGCCGAGATCGAGCGCGCCGAGCGCAAGCTCGCGAACGCGGGGTTCATCGACAAGGCGCCGCCCGAGGTCGTCCAGGCCGAGCGCGACAAGCTGGTCCGGCTGCGCGAGGAGCTCGACGCGCTGTGAGAGCCGAGGAAGCCGAGCGCTACGTCCTGTCGCGCGAGCTGTTCGGGATGCGGTTCGGGCTGGACCGCATGCGGCGCCTGATGACCGCGCTTGGGAATCCGCACCAGCAGTTCCAGTCGATCCATGTGGTCGGGACCAACGGGAAGTCCTCGACCGTGCGGATGACCGCGGCAATTCTCAAGCGCCACGGTCTGCGCACCGGCGCATACCTGTCTCCGCACCTGGTGTCGTTCGCGGAGCGGATCAGGGTCGACGACGAGGATCTGACGCGGGAGGAGTTCGCCGCCGCGATCCAGCGCGCGGCGCACGCCGCCGAGCTCGTCGACCGCTCGCTCGTCGGCGACGACCGCGTGACCCAGTTCGAGCTGCTGACCGCGGCTGCCTACTCGGAGCTGGCCCGCCAGGGAGTCGAGGTGGCGGTGATCGAGGCGGGGCTTGGCGGCCGCTACGACGCGACCAACGTGATCCCCTCGCGGGTGCAGGTGCTGACCAGCGTCGGCCTCGAGCACACCCGGTGGCTCGGCCCGACGATCACCGCGATCGCCACCGAGAAGCTCGACGTCGTACAGCCCGGGGGGACGCTGATCCTCGGATACGGCCTGCACCCCGACGCTGAGGCGGTGGCGGAGCAGGTCGCGGCCGAGCGCGGAGCGAGGATCATTCATGCCGGCGCGGACCCGGGCGTGCCGCTGATCGCGCTCGGGTCATATCAGCGGCGCAACTTCGCCCTGGCGCGGGCCGCAGCGGAGGCGTACCTCGGGGCGCTCGATCCGGACGCGGTCGCCACCGCGGCGGCGGAGATCCTCGTGCCGGGCCGTCTTGAAGTGATCGACGAGGAGCCGCTCACGCTGCTCGACGGCGCTCACAACCCCGACGGGATCGCCGCGCTCGCGGAAGCCCTTGCCGAGCCGTGGGCCGCCGGACACGATCGGGTCGTCGCGGTCGTCTCGGTGCTCGACGACAAGGACGCCGCGGCGATGCTCGCCCGCCTCTTGCCGATCTGCGACGCGCTCGTCCTGACCGCGAGCCAGAACCCGCGGGCGCTGCCGCCGCCGACCCTGCAGTCGCTCGCCGGCCAGCTCGGCGGGCCGCCGTCCGAGGTGATCCGCGACCCTCGCGCCGCGCTCGCGCGCGCCCGCCAGCTCGCCGGCCCGGGCGGTCTGGTCGTGGCCACCGGCTCGATCTATCTGGTTGCGGACCTGCTCCGGCCGGAGGGCGCCGGCCGCGCCTCGATGCTTTGAATCAGGCTCTCGGTACGATGGACGACGAGGAGAGGCAGCCGAGGTTCCTAGCGATGGTCGCGCTGGTCGCCGTGGTCGTCGCGCTGGTGATCCTCGTGTTCTTCGGAATCGGCTACCTGTTTGGCAGGACATATCTCTGACAGGCCGAAGTTGTGTGGCACCGCGCACGCCTTGTATGAGGATCCACACACAAGACGTGCGGCCGCTGCAACGCCCAAACGCCATCGACCACTAAACTCGCACGCTTAATGCCCTTCCTGACGGTCTTTGGCATCAAGAACGGCACGATCAGTGCTGTCGTCGAGCTCATCATCCTGTTCCTGGTGGTGGTGTGGCTGGCGCTCATCTACTGGACGTACGCGGACGCCCGGCGCCGGATCGCCGACTCGCTGCTGGTCGGATGCGCGACCGCTGCCTCGCTGTTCCCGTTCGTCGGGACGATCGTCTACATGATCGTCAGGCCCCCCGAATACCTCGACGACGTCCGCGAGCGCGAGCTCGAGATCCAGGCCGCCGAGGCGCGGCTGGCCGAGCTCGGCTACCAGGTCTGCCCCTACTGCGATTACGAGGTCGAGAAGGACTTCCTGCGCTGCCCGAACTGCATGCGCAAGCTCAAGGACCCGTGCACCGCGTGCGGCAAGCCGCTCGACCCGATGTGGAAGATCTGTCCGTTCTGCGAGGCCGAGGTCGCGGGCGCCGCTCCGCAGCCTCGCCGCACCCGCCGGCGCCGTGAGAGCGCTCCTGAACCGCCGGTCGCGGGGGCGACGGTGCGCGCGGAGCGCAGCGCGACCCCGACGCCGACGCCCGCGCCCGCCGAGCGCGGCGGCCCGTCGGGCACCTAGCCGCTCCGGTACGTGTCCGCATCGGGTGACGTTGCGCCGGCGGCGGTGGTCGCTTCGCCGCTGGATCGGGCGCGAGTCACCCGAGTGGGACACGCACCTCCGCAGCGTGCCGCGAGCGGACCGCGGTCGAGTCCGCCCGTTTAGAGTCCTCCGGCCCACGTATGCGACCGGCGCCGCTGCGCGCCAAGGAGACCCATGGAGCGAACGCTGATCCTGATCAAGCCCGACGCCTTTGCCCGAAACCTCTCGGGGGAGATCATCGCGCGCTTCGAGCGCAAGGGGCTCCGGCTCGTCGCGATGAACCTGTTGACGATGAGCCGCGAGCTGGCCGCGCAGCACTACGCCGAGCACGAGGGTAAGGGCTTCTACGAGGAGCTTGCGACGTTCATCACGTCTGGGCCGCTCGTCGCGATGGTGCTCGAGGGCGACCAGGCGGTCGTGGCGGCGCGCCAGGTGATCGGTGCCACCGACCCGCTCAAGGCGACCACCGGCTCGATCCGCGGCGACTTCGCGATCGAGGTGGGCCAGAACATGGTTCATGGGTCGGATTCGCCGGAGTCGGCGGCGCGGGAGGTGGCCCTGTTCTTCCCCGATCTCGTCTGACTATTCGGATCATGACTAGTCAGCATCTGATCTGAGGCCCGGGGTTGTTCGTGGCGGTCGCGTGAGTCGCTTGGTGCTCGCCTCGCGCTCGCCCCAGCGGCGGGCGATCCTGGAGCAGATCGGCGTCGAGTTCACGGTCGAAGTGCCGGACGTGGAGGAGCTCGCCGCGGGCCCGCCGCACGAGGTAGCGCTTGAGAACGCATTCCGAAAGGCCTCCGCCGTCGCCGCGAGGGTGCCCGGAGAGCTGATCCTCGGCGTGGACACGCTGGTCAGCCTCGGGGCCCGGCTATACGGCAAGCCGGTGGACGAGACGGAAGCGCGCACGATGCTGAGCGCGCTCTCCGGGCGCCGCCACACGGTCGTGAGCGGGGTCTGCCTGATCGCGGACGGCGCCGCCCGGACCGCGGCGGCCAGCACCGCAGTGGAGTTTCGGGCTTTGGACGGGAGCCTGATCGACTGGTACGTGGCCAGCGGCGAATGGCGCGAGCGTGCGGGCGCCTATGCGATCCAGGGGCGCGGTGCGGCGCTCGTCGCGGGGATCGAAGGCGACTTTCTGAACGTGGTCGGATTGCCCGTTACGACGCTGCTCGAACTGGCGCCCGGCCTGCTCTGCGGGTGACCCGCCTTCCGGCAACCCGCGCTGAGCGGGCGAAACGCAGACCTCCGACCAGCCTCCCGCGAGGCGAGCACGTACAATCGGAGTCGGACGGCGCTGGCAGCGTGGCGTGGCCTCCGGCACTCAGTTCCCCGTCCGCTGCTCACTCCTAGTCGGCTTACCTATGGGCTTTTTTACGTACCTGACCGGTTTCGGCGGTCGCGACATGGCGGTTGATCTGGGCACCGCGAACACGCTCGTGTACGTGCGCGGACGCGGCATCGTGCTGTCCGAGCCGAGCGTGGTCGCCGTCGACTCCAGGACCGGGGAGGTCCACGCGGTCGGTATTGAGGCCAAGCGGATGCTGGGGCGGACGCCGGGGACCATCCAGGCAATCCGGCCGCTCAAGGACGGCGTGATCGCCGACTTCGAGGTCACCGAGGAGATGCTCCGGCACTTCATCCAGAAGGTCCACCAGAACCGCTGGGCGCATCCGCGGGTCGTGGTGTGCGTTCCGTCCGGGGTGACCGGCGTCGAGAAGCGGGCAGTGGAGGAGGCGTGTCTCTCGGCGGGAGCACGTCAGGCCTATCTGATCGAGGAGCCGATGGCGGCGGCGATCGGCGCCGGGCTGCCGGTCGGCGAGCCCACCGGCTCGATGGTCGTCGACATCGGCGGCGGCACGAGCGAGGTCGCGGTGATCTCGCTCGGCGGAATCGTCGTGTCGCAGTCGATCCGGGTCGGCGGCGACGAGCTCGACGAATCGATCATGAATTACGTCAAGCGCGAGTACAAGCTGCTTATCGGCCAGCAGACGGCCGAGGAGGTCAAGCTCGAGATCGGCTCGGCATACCCGCTCGGAGAGGAGGTCCAGGCGGAGATCCGCGGCCGCGACATGGTCTCCGGGCTCCCGAAGACGGTGGTCCTGACCAGCGAGGAGATCCGGGGGGCGCTCGAAGAGCCGGTCGTCCAGATCATCGACGCGGTCAAGGAGACGCTCGACCGAACACCACCGGAGCTCGCCTCGGACATCATGGATCGTGGCATCATGCTGGCCGGAGGTGGCTCGCTGCTACAGGGGCTCGATGAGCGCCTGCGCCACGAGACGCAGATGCCCGCGCATCTGGCCGAGTCGCCGTTGACGTGCGTCGCGGTTGGCTCGGGGAGGTCGTTGGAGGAGTTCGAAGCGATCCACCGTTCGAGCAAGAATTCACGCAACCGGCGCCGTCGGTACTAGGTTGGCAGGAGTGCTGACGTGGCGCCAAGCACGATCTTGGAGACGCGAAATCCGTGCATGACAAGCAAGTTCGGCGACGGCGGGCGGTTCTCGCGCTGCTCGTCGCCGTCTCCCTGATCCTGCTCACGGCCTATTTCGGCGAGACGCCGGACAGCCCGCTGCACAACGTCCAGCGCGGCGTGGTCGAGGTGCTCTCGCCGGTCGAGGACGGCGCGAGCAAGGTCTTGGCGCCGGTGCGGTCGGTCGCCGGTTGGTTCTCGAGCACGTTCCATGCCAAGAGCCAGGTCAAGCAGTTGCAGCAGACGGTGGCGCGGCTGAACAACCAGCTCGCGCAGGCCAAGGGCGCCAAACTCCTCAATACGCAGCTCGAAGCCGAGCTCCACCTCGACAACAGCCTCGACCTGAGCTCGTACCATCCCGTTACCGGGCAGGTGATTCTGCGCGATCCGACGCTCTGGTATCAGACGATCAGCGTCGACAAGGGCACCGACGACGGCGTAGCCCTGCACGACCCCGTCATCGGCGACGGCGCGCTCGTCGGCGAGGTCACCGAGGTCTCGGCGACGGTCTCGTTCGTGACGCTGATCACCGATCACACCTTGTCGGTGACCGCGCGTGTGCTCGATACCAACGGGGACACCGGCGAGCTCGTGCCGGCCGTCGGCAATCCGGACGAACTCGTACTCCAATACCTTCAGCCGCCGAACCCGGGACAGGTGCAGAACGGCCCGCAGCAGGGTCAGCTCGTGGTCACCGCGGGATTCAAGTCTGGGCCGCTGGAGTCGTACTTCCCGGCCAACATCCCGATTGGGAACGTGCTCCCGGTCGATGAGAACCAGCTGCTGAACAACGGGACCGTCCAGGTCACGCCGATAGCCGACCTGCGCGGGGTCGACGTCGTCCAGATTCTCACCCGTCCGTCGCCCGGCACAGAGCGCGCGCAGGTGCCGTGATCGTGAGCAACGCCGTCAAGCTCCCCTTCCGGCTCGTCCTGCTCGGCTTCTTCGCCGTCGTGATCCAGGAGTCGGCGATCTCCCAGGTGTCGATCTTCGGGGTGAGCGCCGACCTGACCCCGCTCGTCGTGATGTCGGTCGGACTCTTGTGCGGCTCTCTCAGCGGGGCCGTTTTCGGGTTCGCCACCGGCCTGTTGATCGACCTCGTGCTTGTCCAGACTTTGGGCGTGACGTCGCTTCTGTACATCGTGATCGGCTACTGGGCGGGTCGCCTGCACGAGCTGCGCGACCCCTCGCACGAGCTCGTGCCGCTCGCCGCCGGAGCCCTTGCCGCGGCGTTCGCCGGACTCGGCATGGCGGTGATCCAGTTCCTGCTCGGGGTCGACGCGCCGGTCAGCCTGCTGCTGCTCCAGCAGATCTTCATCGTTGTGCTGGTCGACACGCTGCTGGCGCTTCCGGTCTACGCGCTGGTGCGGCGGATCGTCCGTCCGGTGCTGCCCGAGGATCCCCGCCGCCGGCGCCGGCGCGCGTACACGACCGGCGGCCTCAGCCCGCTTCAGCAAGGCGCCGCTCGCCGCGGCTCGATCCCCCGCCCGCAGTCGCGATGAGCCCGCTGCCCGAAGACAAGCGCCTGCGGTTCGTCAAGCAGGAGGAGCGGCCTTCGATGAGCCCGCAGCTCGCGAGGCGGGTCGCGATCGTCGGCACGTTCGCGCTGGCGATCTTCGCGATCTTGTACTTCCGCCTGTGGTTCCTCCAGGTCCTCTCGAGCAACCAGTACGCGCACGCTGCCAGCGTGAACTTCGTGCGCGACGTCGAGGTGCCTGCGCCACGGGGCCAGATCCTCGACTCGAGCGGCCAGATCCTCGCCTCGAGCCGCCGCGCCTACGCGGTCGAGATCTCGCCACCGAGCCTGCCGGTGCCGATCACCGATAAGAACCTCGCTCACCCGCCCCAGCTGGACGCGCTGCTGTACGACCGCCTGGCCGGCGTGCTCGGCCTGCCGACGAAGCGTCAGCCGTGTCCGGTGAACGGCCACGGGCTGCTTCACATGTCCGTGATCGCCTGCCGCGTCGTGCAGGGATACGTGCAGCTTTCCTACGGCGAGGCCACGGTCGCCAGCGACATCACAAGCGAGCAACTCTGGTACATCTCCGAGCGCGCGCAGTCGTTCCCGGGCGTGACCGTCCAGCAGATCTACCAGCGGACGTACCCGTTCAACGACCTCGCTTCCCAGGTGCTGGGGCTCGTCAGCCGGATCACCGGTCCCGAGACGAAGGACCCCTTCTACAAGGGCGTCAACGAGAACGACTCGGTCGGTCAGTCGGGGCTCGAGGCCTCCTACGACCGCTATCTGCGCGGAGTTGACGGCGCCCAGAAGGTCAAGGTCGATGCGTTCGGCAACTTCGTCGGCGTACAGTCGCAGACCGCCCCGACGGCCGGCGACAACCTCAAGCTGTCGCTCAACGCGAAGCTGGAGCAGGTTGGGCAGCAGGCGCTCCAGGAGTCAATCGACACGAACTATCCGGCCAACGGCGGCGCGTTCGTGGCCATGAACCCTCAGAACGGCGAGATCTACGCGATGGGGTCGCTGCCCACCTACAACGCGAACGTGTTCACCAAGCCGGTGCCGTACTCGACCTACAACTCGCTGTTCGGCCCCAACTCCGGCGACCCGCAGGTCAACCGCGCCTACCAGAGCGCCGGCCCGACCGGCTCCACGTTCAAGCCGATCACCGCCACCGCGGCGCTCGAGAGCGGTGCGTGGGGGGTCGGAAGCGTCTTCGACGACACCGGTCGGTACTGCTTCAGCGGCCAGTGCCGGCACAACGCGGGCAACGCGGTCGACGGCTCGCTCGACCTCGAGACCGCGATCAAGGTCTCCTCCGACGACTTCTTCTACAACTTGGGCGTGCTCACCAACTCGCCCGCCCCGAACGGGGGCCCGCTCCAGAAGTGGGCGCGCGAGTACGGGATCGGGCAGAAGACCGGAATCGACCTGCCCGATGAGTCCTCTGGAACCCTGCCGGACGCGGCGTGGCGCGCGAACCGCAACGCCCTCGAGGCCGAGTGCGACAACGCCACCGGCCCGTTCATGTACACCAACGGCGTCACGACCGGGTCGAAGAAGCTGAAGGGCTGGCATCGGAGCCAGAAGCATCCGCCCGGCGGCTGCGGGATCGCCGACGGGACCGACCGGCCGTGGGCAGCGGGCGACAACGAGAACCTCGCGGTCGGCCAGGGTGACGTGCAGGTCACACCGCTCCAGCTCGCCGTCGCGTACTCGGCACTGGCCAACGATGGGACGATCGTCAGCCCGCACCTGGGGCTAGACGTCCAGACCGCCGACGGGTTCGTCCTGCGGTCGTTCAACCCCCCGCCGAAGCGGCACATCAACATCGACCCGACCTACCGCGACACGATCCTCGCCGGCCTGCGCGCAGGGGCCTCGCAGCCGGGCGGAACCTCCGCCGACGTGTTCAGCAACTTCCCCGAGCAGGTGTACGGCAAGACCGGCACGGCGCAGTACAACGGCCAGCAGGACTACGCCTGGTACGCGTGCTTCGTCCCGGCCACCGCGACGAGCAAACCGATCACGGTCATCGTGACCGTCGAGCAGGGCGGATTTGGCGCGGTTGGCGCGGCGCCGGTGGCCCGCCAGATCCTCTCGCAATGGTTCTTCGGCAACAAGGGCGCGTACACGCCCGGGAACTCGCAGACGCTGTGAGCTCGATCGGCGCCCAAGCGATCCGGCCTGCCGACGAGGTGGCGGCCGTTCCCCGGCCGCGGACGTGGCTGCGGATGGATCCGCTACTGCTGCTGGCGGCGCTCGGGCTGGCCGCGTGCTCGTTCATCATGCTCAAAGGCGAGGGCCGGTCGCTCGACCCGGCGAACCCCATGTACTTCGCCGAGCGCCAAGCGGTCTACTTCGGTATCGGGCTGGTGCTCGCGCTGCTGCTGGGGCAGATCGACTACTCGCGGCTGCGCGAGTACAAGTACGGCCTCTACGGCCTGATGATCGCCCTCAACGTGGTCGTGCTTGCGATGCCGCACGTCCAGGGCGCGGCGCGTTGGATCCCGCTGCCGTTCTTCCAGCTGCAGCCCTCAGAGTTCGGCAAGGTGCTGCTGATCGTGTCGGTGTCGGCTTTCGCCGTGGACCGGTCGCGCAGGCTGCATGAGCGCCGCACGACGGCGCGGATCATGCTGCTCGCGCTGATCCCGGCGATGATCGTTATCCCCCAGCCGGACCTCGGCACTGCGCTCGTGTACGTCGCCGTGGGGTTCACGATCCTGTTCTTCGCCGGCACCTCGTGGAAGCAGTTGACCGGACTGGCGGTGCTGTTCGTGGCGGCGATCGTGGTCGTGCTCGTGGTCGCGCCGGCAACCGGCCACCATCTTTTGAAGCCTTACCAGATGCAGCGCCTGACCGGCTTCCTGCATCCCTCTCATGATCCAAGCAATCAGACGTACAACATCACGGAGTCGTTAACTGCGATCGGCTCCGGCGGGAAAACTGGACTGGGCACCGCGGGCGCGTCGCAGGTCAACCTGCACTTCCTGCCCGCCCCGAGCACCGACTTCATATTCGCCGTGGTCGGCGAGACCTACGGCTTCGTCGGCGCTGCCGTCGTGCTATCGCTGTATGCATTGATGATCTGGCGCGGCCTCAGGATCCTGACGATGTCGAAGAACCTGTACGGGACGCTGATCGCGGGCGGCGTCCTCGCCATGCTGATGTTTCAGGTGTTCGTCAACACGGGCATGACGATCGGCATCATGCCGATCACCGGAGTGCCCTTGCCGCTGCTGAGTTATGGCGGCTCCTCCGTAATCGTGACATTTATCGCGATTGGCCTTCTACAGTCAATATGTGTGCAAGCACGCATGACGGCTGCCACGAAGAGCCGAGGATTGGTTTCGTAGTGAGCTGCGGCCCCAGCCAAGCGGGCGCGGCACTAACCGTGAGTCCACGTCAATCCGGAGATCCAGCCCAAAGCTCTGGCTGTCTCGGTAAACGTGGCTAAAACTTCACAAAGGACTGAATGAGAATTGAAGAAGCAAGTGTTGGTCAGCGTCGACCGGGGCGAGACCCGGGTCGCGCTGCTGGAGGCTGCCGGATCCGTCAGCGCCCGTAAGAGCGCGCCGAAGTCCGGCACCACTCGCCGGCGCCGCAAGACGTCAAAGCCGGCCGCCGGCTATCACGTAGCCGAGCTGTACCTCGAGCGCCGCGGCGCGCGCTCGATCGTCGGGAACATCTATAAGGGGCGCGTGGACAACGTGCTCGGCGGCCTGGAGGCGGCGTTCGTCGACATCGGCCTCGAGAAGAACGGGTTCCTGCACGTCGACGAGATCGTGCTGCCGGGGGTCGAGGCGCCTCGCCGGGGCCGCGGCTCCGGGCGGGAGAGCCGCCAAATCACAGACATGCTGAAGCCCGGCCAGGAGATCGTCGTCCAGGTCGTCAAGGACCCGCTGAAGACCAAGGGCGCCCGGCTGACGATGGATCTCACGATCGCCGGCCGCTACATGGTGTTCGCGCCGTACGGCGAAGGTGTCGGGGTCTCGCGCCGCCTGGACGATGGCGAGCGCGAGCGGCTGCGCAAGGAGGCCGCCAAGCTCGATCTGAAGGGCTCGGGCGCGATCGTGCGTACGGCGGCCCAGGGAGCGACGCGGGCGGATTTGGAGCGCGAGTTGCTCTACCTGTTCAAGCTGAACGAGGTGTTGCAGAAGCGGGTCGCCGAGACGACGGCGCCGGCGCTCGTCTTCCAGGAGGCCGACCTGTCCGTGCGGGTCGTGCGCGACATCTTCTCCTCGGCGTTTGAGCGGGCGATCGTCGACGACCCCAAGCAGTACCACCGGCTGGTGTCGTTCTTCTCGCGCACCGCGCCCGAGCTCGTCGACCAGGTCGAGCTGTGGGAGGAGGAACAGCCGCTGTTCGAGGCGTTCGGGGTCGAGGAGGTGCTCGACTCGACGATGTCGCGCAGGGTCGATCTCCCCAGCGGTGGCTACCTGATGATCGACTACGCCGAGGCGCTGACCGTGATCGACGTCAACTCCGGCTCGTTCGTGGGCCGGGGCAAGTCGGCGCGGCTCGAGGACACGATCACCAAGACCAATCTGGAGGCGGCTGACGAGGTCGTGCGCCAGCTGCGCCTCCGCGACATCGGCGGGATCATCGTCATCGACTTCATCGACATGGCGCGGGCCCGGAACCGGGACGCGGTGCTGAAGGCCTTGCGCGCGAATCTGGACGCGGATCGCACGAAGACGTTCGTGGTCGAGATCTCGCCGCTCGGGCTGGTCGAGATGACCCGCCAGAACGTCACCGACGGGGTGCGCGAGATCATGACCCGGCCGTGCCCCACTTGCGGCGGCGACGGCGTGATCAAGTCCGAGGAGACGCTCGCGATCGAGTTCGAGCGGCGGATGCGCGACCTCGCCAAGGAGACCAAGGACGAGGCGCTGCTGATCCAGATGAATCCCCGCGTGAGCGGCGAGTTCACTCGCGACGACGCGCGCGTTCTGCGCCAGATCGAAGAGGAGACCGGCAAGTGGTTCCACTTCGAGGGCTCGGAGGGACTGCCGCTCGATCACTTCGCGGTCGTGCTGGAGGACGACCTGAAGCGCGTCGTCGAGCGGGCGGTGCCGTTCCGCGCCGGCGAGGAGGTGCACGTCGAGATCGTCGAGCCGCACATGTACAGCCCCGGAGACGCGGTCGCGAAGGTCGACGGTTACATAATCTCGATCACCGGAGGCGGCGACTACGTCGGCGAGAAGCACCTGGTACGGATCGAGGAGGCGGGACGCACCGAGGCGGTGGCCTCGCTGCTCGACGTGCCGGCGTCGGTGGCAGCGTCCTCGAACGGCGACGGCGACGGCGACGGGGGCGGGGGCGGCGACGGGGGCGGCTCGGAGGATGAACTAGAATCGAAGCCTCGGCGTCGTGGCCGCAGAGGCGGACGACGCCGTTCCGGCGCTAAGGCGGAGTCGGCCACTAGCACCTCTTCATCGGAATGAGCACCTACGCGATAGTCAAGACCGGCGGGAAGCAGTACCGCGTCGAGCAGGGTTTGACACTGCTCGTCGAGCGGCTGCCGGTGGCCGACGGCGACTCGCTTGTTTTGCAGCCGTTGCTGTACGTGGACGGGTCAGACGTGGTCGACGGCGAGGATCTGTCGCGGGTCTCGGTTGAGGCCCGCGTGGTGGGCCACGAGCGCGGGCCCAAGCTGCGCGTGGTCAAGTTCAAGCCCAAGCGCGGCTACAAGCGCCGCACCGGCCACCGGCAGAACCTCACACGCATCGAGGTGACCTCGCTCGGACTGTCCTCCGGCCGGTCAAGCGGTCGCTCCCGCGCCAAGGCTTCCGAAACCCCTGCCGCCGAGGAGGCGAACGATGGCTCATAAGAAGGGACTTGGCTCCTCGCGGAACGGCCGCGACTCTCACGCGAAGCGGCTGGGCGTGAAGGTGTTCGCCGGCGAAGCCGTCACCGGTGGCGAGATCATCGTCCGCCAGCGCGGAACGAAGTTCAAGCCGGGCGACGGCGCCGGCATCGGCAAGGACGACACGATCTACGCCGAGGCCGCCGGGACCGTGCAGTTCACGCGCGGCCGGCGCGGTCGAGTGATCTCGATCGTCCCCGGCGACTCCGAGTCGTAGCGCCGGCAACCCCGGCCGGCCTCGCGCCGCGCCGCGCCGCGCCGCGCCCCGCCCCGCCCCGCCGCGCCCCGCCGCGCCCCGCGCCCCGCCGCGTCGCCTCGCCTCGCCTCGTGGAGGGCCTGGCTGGCTGGCCAGCCAGGACGGATGGTGCGCGGTTCGGAATGCCCGCCGGGTCGCCTCGACTCATCCGGCGGACGCCGAGCGCAGCGAGGCCCCTATTCAGCGGTAACGAGCTGCGAGGTGCAGAGGGGGCAGCGCTTCGCCTTGACCGGGATCGCGCTCGTGCACTCCGGGCACTCTTTCGTGTCCGGATCCTCCTTCGCCCGGCGCGCCATCAGCGCGTTGATCGGCGCCACGACGATGAAGAACACGGCGGCGGCGATCGTCACGAACGTGAGCACGTTGTTGAGGAAGTCGCCGTAGTTGAAGTGGCTGCCGTTGATCGTGAACGACAGGCTCTCGAAGTTCGGCTTGCCGAAGATGGCGGCGACGATCGGCGTGATGATGTCGGCGACGAGCGCCTTGACGACCGCCGTGAACGCGGTGCCGATCACGACCGCCACCGCGAGGTCGACGACGTTGCCGCGCAGAAGGAATTGCTTGAAGTCTGTGAGCAGTTTTGGCACGGACCGTGTCTTGATTCGTCACATGGGTCGGCGGATCCTGCGGCTCATGTCCGGCGAATGGCGATCCGACTAACAAATGCGTAGTCGCAGCGCCAAAGTTCTCGTCGCGCAACTGGCGGATCGGCAGTCGGGACGGGTGAGTTGTGCGCAACTCGCGGCGCTCGGCATGGAGACCGTGGTGGTTGCGAGGTGGGTCGCTGATGGCTACCTGCGACACGATCTGCCCCGCGTGTACGCGGTCGGGCATCGGGCGCCGAGTGTCGAGGCTGATCTGACGGCCGCCGTGCTCTACGCCGGCCCGGGCGCGATGCTGGGCCACGCCACCGCGCTCTGGTGGCGCGGGCTGCTCGACCGCCAGCCGTGGCCGATCGAAGTCAGCACGCCGCGGCGCTGTCGTTCACTCGAGGGCGTGAAGGTGCACGGCCGGCGGGGCTGCCGGCGCTTATGGCACAGGGGGCTGCCGATGACGACGATCGAGCAGGCGCTGCTCGACTTCGCCGCCCGTGCGCCGCTAGACCGGGTCCGTTACGCGCTCGCCAACGCCGACTACCGGCACGTGCTCGATGTCACCGCGCTCCAGGTGATCGCCGGTAACGGTCGCGCCGGCAGCACCAACCTGCGCGAGGCGCTGAAACGCCACGAGCCGAAGCTCGCCCGCACTCGCAGCCCGCTCGAGCGGCTGTTCCTGCCGCTCTGCGAGAAGTACGGGGTTCCGCTGCCCGATGACGTCAACGTCTGGATCGCCGGCGTCCTGGTCGACGCCGTCTGGTGGGAGCACAGGCTGGTAGTTGAGCTCGACGGTAAGGACAACCACAGCTCCTGGGCGCAGATCCAGCGCGACCGGAGCAACGAGCTCACGCTGCGGGCGGCCCGATTCGACGTAGTGCGCTACGGCACGGTCCAGTTAGAGGAGGAGGCGCCGCTGGTGGCGGGCGACGTCCTAGCCCGGCTCAGTTCGACTGCGCAGTCGGCCTGACCAGGATCTCATTGACGTCGACGTGCGCCGGCTGAGCGACCGCCCACATCACCGTGCGGGCGATGTCGACAGGTTCGAGCCGTCCCTCGCCGGGATTGTCGAAGAACGGTGTGTCCACCATCCCCGGCTCGATCAGCGTGACCCGCACCCCGGTGTCGTTGAGCTCTAGCCGCGCGGCCTCGCCCATCGCGGTCACCGCCCACTTGGTCGCGGAGTACAGCGAGCCCGGCAGCGCCCGCCGGCCCGCGAGGGAGCCGGTGAGCAGCAGGTGCCCACGCGCCTCTTTCAAAGCGGTGATCGTGGCCCTGATCGTCAGTGCAACTCCGTACACGTTGGTCAGCACCATCGAGCGCCAGAACTCGGGCGTCTCGTTGAGGAAGCCACGGGCCGCGCCGAAGCCGGCGTTCGCGAACGCGACGTCGAGGCGCCCGAACGCGTCGAGGGCCGCCCGGACCATCGCCTCCTGCTGGTCCCACTCGGTGACGTCGCATTGCACCGCCAACGCGCGCTCGGGTCCGCCGAGCTCGGAGGCGAGCTCGTCAAGACGGTCGACGGACCGGGCGGCGAGCACCAGCCGATAGCCGGCGCCCGCGGCCAGACGCGCCGTGGCGGCGCCGATTCCGCTCGACGCGCCGGTGATCAGGAATACGGGATCGGACATGCCAGGATGATTACCCATGCAGGACCGCGCTCGAATCCACGTCCAAGCCGGCGGCGGTGGCGATGGCTGCCTGAGCTTCCGTCGCGAGGCGCACGTGCCCAAGGGCGGCCCGAACGGGGGCGACGGCGGCCACGGCGGCGACGTCGTGCTCGTGTGCGATGACTCGCTGCGCGACCTCGAGAGCTTCCGGCGCCGGTCGCACTTCAAGGCTCGACGGGGCGGCCACGGGGAGGGTTCGCTCCGTCACGGCAAGGACGGCGCCGATCTGATCATCTCGGTGCCGCCGGGAACGGAAGCGTTCGTCGAGGCCGACGGCACCGTCCACGACCTGGTCCGCCCGGGACAACGAGCGGTCGTGGCGCGAGGCGGTCCGGGCGGGCGTGGCAACAAGCGCTTCGCCGGCCCGACCCATCAGACGCCCCGGTTCGCCGAGAAGGGGCTCGCAGGCGGAGAGACATGGATCACGCTCCAGCTCAAGCTGCTCGCCGACGTGGGCTTGGTCGGGCTGCCGAACGCCGGCAAGTCATCGCTGCTCGGCCGCCTGACCCGCGCGCACCCCAAGGTGGCCAACTATCCGTTCACGACGCTCGAGCCGGCGCTCGGGACCCTCGACGCCGATGACCGCCAGCTGGTGATCGCCGACATCCCCGGGCTGATCGAAGGCGCCAGCGCCGGCGCCGGGCTCGGTCATGACTTCCTCGCTCATATCGAGCGGACGCGGGTGCTCGTGCACGTGCTCGACCTCGCGCCTCTCGACTCCCGCGAGGACCCGGCTGCGAACTACGCGACCGTCGAGCGCGAGCTCGAGCTGCACAACCCGCGCCTGGCCGTGCTGCCGCGAGTGCTGGCCCTGTCCAAGGCGGACCTGGTCGACGAGGCGGCTCGGGAGGTGGCGCGGGCGGATTGGGCCGCGAGGCTCGGTCCGGATACGCCGGTGGTCGTGACGTCTTCGGCCACCGGGCTCGGGCTCGACGAGCTCGCCCGCGAGCTGCTGCGGCTCGTGCCCGAGGAGGCCCCGGAGCCGGGGATCGACGCGGCGGGCGCTCGGGCCGACGGCGACGGCGAGCTCGCCGAGCACCGTGTGTTCCGGCCGGCGGCGGACCGCGCTTACCGCGTCGTGAAGGTGGGGGACCGGGCGTACCGCGTCACCGGCAAGGGGATCGAGCGACTGGTCGCTCGCTATGACCTCGACAACGAGGACGCGCTCGCCTACCTCGAGCGGAGGCTTCGCGGGATCGGCGTCATTCGCGCGCTCGAGGCCGAGGGGTTCGAGCCGGGGGATGAGGTCGAGATCGCCGGGATCGCCTTCGACCTCGATCCCGAGTAGGCGCGCGGCTCCCTCAAGCGAATCAAGGTACGATCGCGCGCCGAAACTATCCGGTCCACACGGGTTTATCACCGCTGCTGTGAACCGCTGCCGAGAATTGATGAGGAGGTCTGCACGGATGCTCACGCATCACAAGTTGCCCGTCGCGGGCATCGTCGCCGCGTTGGTCGTGGCGCTTTCCGTGGTCGTCGCGCCGGCCGCCGGCGCGCGCGTGCTGCGCGTTGGCACGTTCCACGGGATCCGCGGCCAGTACACATCGATCCAGACCGCGGTCAACGCTGCCGCACCGGGGGACTGGATCCTGGTCGCCCCCGGCGACTACAAGACGAGTTCGAGCAGCGCTCCCAAGGGGGCGGCCGATACGCCGGCCGGCGTCCTGATCACCACGCCGCGCATCCACGTGCGCGGGATGAACCGGAACACGGTGGTCGTCGACGGCACCAAGCCGGGCTCACCCCGTTGCAGTAAGTCCGCGGCCGCGCAGAACTTCGGACCTGACCCCAAGAAGGGCGCGCTCGGGCTGAACGGGATCATGGTCTGGAAGGCCGACAACGTGTCGGTTCAGAACCTGACCGTCTGCAACTTCCTGAACGGTTCCGGCGACGCCGGGAACGAGGTGTGGTGGAACGGTGGCGACGGCAGCGGCAAGATCGGCGGGTGGGGGTACCTCGGTTCGTACCTGACCGCGACCAGCACGTTCTTCGGCGGTGAGAAGAGCGCGGCCGCGTACGGGATCTTCTCGAGCAACTGGACGGGGGGCACCTGGGATCAAAGCTACGCCAGCAACTTCAACGATTCGGGCTACTACATCGGCGCCTGCCAGCAGTCGTGCCACCAGACGATGAATCACGCCTGGGCTGAGTTCAACGCGCTCGGGTACTCCGGGTCGAACTCGGGCGGCTGGATGCTGATCGAGAACTCGCGCTTTGACCAGAATGAGGACGGATTCGACACCAACAGCCAGAACGGCGACGAGCCCTCGCCCCAGAACGGGGCGTGCCCGGTCGGCATCAACCCGCCGGTCGCAGGCGCGCCGTCGTGCTGGGTGCTGACCCACAACGTGTTCGAGAGCAACAACAACCCGAACGTGCCCGCTGCCGGAGCGGCAGCCGCGGGACCGGTGGGCACCGGTATGTCGCTGTCGGGTGGGCGGAACGACACCGTGATCGACAACGTGTTCGAGAACAACGGAGCCTGGGGCCAGATCACGATTCCGTATCTCGACAGCGGGAAGCCGTGCAAGGGCGGGATCCTCGGCGCGCTCGGATCGGGCACCTGCCTGTTCGACGAGAGCGGCGATGCGCTGCTCGACAACACGTTCTCCCACAACGGGTTCTTCGGCAATCCGAGCAACGGCGACTTCGCGCTGACCAACTTCAACTCGGGCCCGACCGACTGCTTCAGCGGCAACGTCGAGCAGGGGGGCGGCGCCGTGATCACCACGCCGGCAAACCTCGAGCAGACCTACCCGACGTGTAACGGGCAGACGGTTCCCGCGAGTATCCAGGCGGCCGGGGAGTTCACGAACGAGGTGCTGTGCGACGCTCAGGTCTCGCTGTCGGCGGGGTCGAAGCCTCCGTGCCAGCCCACCGACAAATATCCGCGGCGCAAGAAGGTCGTCATGCACCCGCTGCCGAAGCATCTGGCGACGATGCCGAACCCGTGCGCCGGCGTCCCGGCGAATCCGTGGTGCCGCGCGAAGAAAGCATGACCGTGGTGCGGCGGTTCGCGGCGGTGCTGATCGCCGCGACCGTCGCGCTCGCGGCCGGTGCCGCCGCTGCGTCGGCGCGCGTGTTGATCGTGACGCAGCGGCACGTAACGTACCCGCACTACATGACGATCCAGGCCGCGGTGAGCGCCGCTCAACGCGGAGACTGGATCCTGATCGCGCCGGGCGTCTACACCGGGACGGTGCGAATCACCACGCCCGACCTGCATCTGCGCGGCATGAACCGCAACAAGGTGATCCTCGACGGCCGCCACCATGTCGGCAACGGGGTCGTCGTCACTGCCGGCGGCGTGTGGGTCGAGAACCTCACCGTGCGCAACTTCGACCGTCGCACGCGTGAGGACGCGGCTGACGGCAACGAGGTGTGGTGGGAGGGGGCCGGTCCCGAGGGCACCCGGATCGGGATCCACGGCTGGTGGGGTCAGTACCTGACCGCGTACGACACCGGGCTGGTCGGCGGCTACGGCCTGTACGCCGGTCACTCCGTCGACGGCTTCTTCAAGCACGTGTACGCGTCCGGCTTCAACGACTCGGGCGTGTACGTCGGGGGCTGCCGCGACTGTCATGCGCTCGTGCAGGATGCGCTCGTCGAGCGCAACGCGCTGGGCTGGTCCAGCACGAACGCCGGCGGCCACCTGATCGTCGAGGACTCGACGTTCCGCGACAACAGCGTCGGCGTTGCACCCGACTCGGAGCCCGACGACGACCTGCCGCCGCCGCAAGACGGCGCCTGCAACTCGGGATCGAACCGCGCGGAGCTGCCGACGTTCACCTCGACGCAGATCGACCGCTGCACGATCTTCCGCGACAACGTGATCGAAGACAACGGCAACATCTCCACGCCGGCGAACTCGGACATCCTGAACGCACCATGGGGCGAGGGCGTGGTGCTCGGCGGCGACTACGCCGATCTGATCGAGGACAACACGATCCGAGACAACCCGACGTTCGGCGTCCTCGTCCTGGAGCGCCCGGATCCGTTCCCGCCGACATCGAAGACCGTGTACTTCCAGTCGTCGGCCAATCGGGTGTCGGACAACGTGATTACCGGCAACGCCACGGTGCCGGGCACGAGCGATATCGCGCTCGAGGGCGGCGTGTTCGGGACGCAGAATTCGGTCAACAACTGCTTCTCGGGCAACACTTTCGCCACCTCGAGCCCGGCCGACATCGAGGGGACGTGGGGTTGCCAGAACGCGACCACGCCCAACGGCGGGGACGCGCTGTTCAGCGAGATCCTGACGCTGATCGCGCAGTCAGGGGCGCGGCATCAGCGTCCGCAGCCCGCGCCCGCGCCGCAGCCGACGATGCCACGGCCGTGTCGCGGGATCCCGAAGAACCCGCTCTGCACCTGACCGCAGCCCCGCCGGTCGGCTGAGCGGGTCCTAACCTGTCAGGGGCCATGGCCCCCGTAGTCGTCAAGCTCGGGTCGAGCATCGTCGCCGACGACGGCGGCGAGGTGCGGATCGACGTCCTCAGCCGGATATGCGACGAGATCGCCGAGCTGCACCGCGCCGGCCGCCAGCCGGTGGTCGTCACCAGCGGCGCGATCGCGCGCGGGATGGGCGTAATGGCGCTTCCGATCCGTCCGCGCGCGATGGATGAGCTCCAGGCGGCGAGCGCGGTCGGGCAGGGCAAGCTGTACCAGGTGTATGACGGGCTGCTTCGCGAGCGGGGCATGCAGACCGCGCAGGTGCTGCTCACGTTCTTCGACATGAGCGCGCGCACCCACTACGTGAACGCCCGCCAGACGCTGCGCAAGCTGCTCGACTGGCGCGTGATCCCGGTGATCAACGAGAACGACACCACCACCACCGATGACATCTCGTTCGGCGACAACGACTTCCTCGCGGCGCAGGTGGCGATCCTGCTCGCGGCCGAACGGCTGCTGCTCCTAACCGACGCCGAGGGCCTGTTCACGGCGGACCCGCGGGTCGATCCGGCCGCCCGGCTCGTCTCGGAGGTGACGGAGTTCGAGCAACTCGAGCAGGTCTCGATCGGGCACGCGACCTCGCCCCTGGGCTCGGGGGGGATGCGGTCGAAGGTGGTTGCGGCGGAGATGGCCACCGCGGCCGGTATTCCGACGGTGATCGCCAGCGGTCTGCGGGCAGGCGCGGTGCTCGGCGCGGCGACCGGCGATCCGGTCGGCACCCGGTTCCCGGCTCGCTCCGGCCGCTACTCGAGCTTCAAGCTGTGGCTGAAGTACGCCAAGCCGGTTCGAGGGCGAGTCCAGGTCGATGCTGGCGCGGCCCGCGCGCTCCGCGAGGGCGGCACCAGCCTGCTGCCGGTCGGGATCGTCGAGGTCGCCGGCGAGTTCGACGCCGGCGACGCGGTCGAGATCGCGTTAGACGGCGAGTTGGTCGGTAAGGGGATCTGCAACTACTCGGCGGTTGAGCTGCGCCGCGTGCGCGGGCTGAAATCCGCCGATGTGCGGGAGCGGATGCCGCTGGCCAGCGAAGAGGCGGTCCACCGCGACTACTTCGTGCTCGCGTAACCTGTTAACCGCGAGCATGGCCGTCACCGCAACATCCGTCGCCGAGACCTGCGCCGCGGCCAAACGAGCCGCGCGGACGCTGGCAAGCCTCCCCTCCGACGTCAAGGACGCCGCGCTCGAGTCGATCGCGGATGAGCTGATCGAGCGGACGCCCGAGATCCTCGAGGCCAACGCCCGCGATCTAGAGGCCGGGCGTGAGACGGGGCTGACCGACGCGCTGATGGATCGGCTCGCGCTCGACGCCGGCCGGATCGCGGCGATCGCCCGCCAGGTGCGGGACATCGTTGCGCTGCCCGATCCCGTCGGGGAGGTTATCGACGGCTTCCGTCTTCCTAACGGGCTCGACGTGCGGAAGGTGCGGGTACCGCTCGGCGTGATCGCGGTCGTGTACGAGGCGCGGCCGAATGTCACGATCGACGCCGCCGCGCTGTGCCTGAAGTCCGGCAACGCCATCGTGCTGCGCGGCTCCTCGATGGCGGCGCATTCGAACGCGGTTCTCGCTGCCGTGGCGATCGAAGCCGGTCTCGCCGCCGGGCTACCCGATGGGGCGCTGGCGCTCGTCGCCGGCGGCGGGCACGAGGAACTCGAGCAGCTCGCGACCCAAACCGGCGTCGTCGACCTGATCATCCCCCGCGGTGGCGAGGGCCTGAAGGCCGCCTTGAAGGGCGTTGCCACCGTGCCGGTCATGTACGCGGCGTCAGGGAACTGCCACGTGTACGTCGACGTGACCGCGTCGCTCGAGGATGCGCTCGCGATCACGTTGAACGCGAAGGTCCAGCGCCCGAGCGTCTGCAACGCGGCCGAGACGCTGCTCGTGCACGAGGCGGTCGCGGCCGAGTTCCTGCCCGCGGCGCTGGAGGCTCTCGCGGCGGCTGGGGTCGAGCTGCGCGTCGACGAGCGCGCGCAGGGCTGCGCGGCCGGCGTTCCCGTGGCGGCGGCAACGGAGGAGGACTGGGAGACCGAGTATCACGCTCTGACGCTTGCGGTCCGGGTGGTCGACTCGGCCGAGGAAGCGATCGAGCACATCAACCGCTACGGCTCGGGTCATTCGGAGGCGATCGTGACGCGCGACACGGAGTCCGCGCGCGCGTTCCAGCTCGGCGTGGACGCCGCCTGCGTCTACGTCAACGCGTCCACCCGGTTCACCGACGGCGGGGAGTTCGGAATGGGTGCCGAGATCGGCAACTCGACCCAGAAGCTCCATGCACGCGGGCCGATCGGCCTACGCGAGCTGTGCTCGTTCAAATACCTCGTCGAGGGTTCCGGCCACGTTCGATCGTGAACGGGTCGGGGCGCTCCCCCGCGGCGCGAACCCGAGCGGTCCGGAGCGCTGACCCAGGGTGCGAATCGGCATTCTGGGCGGGACGTTCAATCCGCCACATCTTGGTCACCTCATTTGCGCTCAGGAGGCGTACCTTCAGCTCGAACTCGATCGAGTGACGCTGATCCCCGCACGGATACCACCGCACAAGCGCGTCGAAGAGGAGCCGGGTCCCGACCACCGGCTCGAGTTGTGCCGAGCCGCCGTGGGGGCGGATGACCGGTTCGACGTATCCGATGTCGAGATCCTGCGGGACGGCCCGTCGTATACGGTCGATACCCTGGAGTTGCTGCATTCTCGAGAACCGGAAAGCGAGCTGTTCCTGATCGTCGGCGGTGACATCGCCGCCGGCCTGCCGAAGTGGCGCGAGCCGGAGCGCGTGTTGTCGCTGGCAACGCTCGCAGTGGCGGGACGGCGCGGCACGTCGCGCGCCGACGTCGACGAGGCGCTCAGCGGCCTTGCCGGGGGCGACCGAGCTCGGTTCTTCCAGATGCCGACGATCGGCGTGTCCTCGACGGTTCTGCGACGCCGCGTCCACGCCGGGGAGCCGATCAGGTACTTCGTTCCCGACGCGGTCGTGGGCTATATCGATCGCCACCGCCTGTATGCGGGGTAGCCTGAATCCGATGACCCCCGAAGAGCTCGCGGGCGCGATCGCGGAGTACGCCTCCGATCGCAAGGCGCTCGACATCGTCCAGCTGGACCTGCGGGCGATGATCGGCTACACGGACTATTTCGTGATCTGCACGGGGCGGAGCGAGCGTCAGACGAAGGCGATCCACGACGGCATCCACGAAGGGCTGAAATCCACTCACGGCAGGCTGCCCCAGCGGGTCGAGGGCCTTCCAGGCGGCCGCTGGATCCTGATGGACTATCTCGACGTCGTCGTCCACGTTTTCACCCCGGAGACGCGCGAGTACTACCGCCTCGAGCAGCTGTGGGGCGAAGCGCCGGCGCGAGCGGTCGGCGCCGGTTCCGCTTAGCGATCCCGCCCGTGGGGCGGTTGCCGCGCGAACGTGGAGAGGGCCGACCCGAAGGCCGGCCCTCTCGAGACTTCCGGTCAAGCGTCTCGGGACGGCTGATGGCCGACCCGAACGCTGAGCGTCAACGGTGCCTTGAGGACCCCCGCGACCCGGCGAGCTCTCCGACGAAGCGGGCTCCGTCGATCGTGCCGAGACCACTGGCCAGGTCATACCCGGGCACGGCGTTGAAGCCCTGCACCGAGAAGGTCTGGCCGGCGACCGGCGGCAGCGCCTGCGTGCCGGACACCGAGTTGTTGCCGCTCGTGATGTCCACTACCCCGGAGCGGGAACCGTCTCCGAGCGCATACAGCGTCGGGTTCAGCCACCCCAGGTCGTGATGAGCCGCCTGATCGGCGATCGCCACGATCCCGGAGAACACCGGCGTCGCCTCGCTCGTCCCCCCGACGACGAACCAGCCGGGGGCGATGCCCGCAGGGCCGTTGGTGTAGCCGAGGTAGACGACCACGCCGCCGTCGACCGCCGCACTCAACGAGACGTCCGGGTTGCCGCGCGCGCCGCCGACGGTCCCGCGCACGCTGTTCTGGAAGAACGGCCGGCTGAACACCGTGGAGACGCCACCGCCTCCCGCCGCCGGGCCGCCGAACAACGCGGTGTCGTTCCACACGTTGTCGGGCGCCGTACGGTTGCCGTTCGCGTCGAGGTGGAGCTGGGTCCCGCCGACCGAAGTCACGAGCGGGTCGCTGGACGGCCAGCTGTCAACCCGGAACGGGTAATAGTTGACCGCACCGTCGGACGTGTCGTACGCCGAATCATCCGTCGCGCCGCCGTCGCCCGAGGCGCTCAGCACCGTTACCCGATGGACCAGCGCGTTGAAGTACGCGCTGCGCAGTGAGAGGATCGAGGACCTGCTCGGGAACGTCTGCTCGGTTGCCCCGAAGCTCTGGCTGATCACGTCGCCGAGGTGACGGTTGATCACGTAGTTCTCGGCCTCGATCATCTGCGGGAATCCCTGGACGCCCAAGGTCTCATCGACGGGAGTCTCGACGAGCAGGATGTTCGCCCCGGGGGCCATCGAGTGGGCGTACTCGACGTCGAGTGACGTCTCGAAGCCCCAGTTGCCCATGTCGTAGTTGTTCGAGTCGTACGGCGGAACCGCCCCGGCCGGCTGGATGATGCGGAACGACGGCGGCGCCGGCAGATTGTTCGCCTGGTCGAACGTGGCCAGGTCGCTTGTAATCGTCGGCGACCCGTACGAGTCGACGAGCACGATCGTCTTGCCCCTACCGTTGAGCCCCGCCTTGTAGAGCGGGTTCATGTCGTACGCCTGCTGCAGCTGGGCAGGCTGATAGCACGCGATCCCGAATGTCGGTCTCGCAGAACTCCGTCGTTGGCTCCTGTGGGAACTGCCGCGGAATCATCCAGTGGTCGGGAGAAGCGACCGCGGCGCCAGCTCCGCCAGAACAGCATGGCCCCAGCTACCCCTACGGCGCCGATCAGCGCCGCAAAACGTGTAGAGCGCAAACGCACCCTGCTCCTCCTTATTTTCGGGTCGCCCCGGCCAAGTGCAAACCCTGGATCAGTAAAGCGAGTGCATTCAATCACTTTTGGACTAGAGAGCCGCCAGTAGCTTGGGCGCTACCTCCTTCTTCCGACTCATCACCCCGGGAAGCTCGATTTCGCTGTCGTGGGCGTGCAGGCCGAACGCCCGGGCGACGCCCGCGATGTCGCCTGCCACGAGCAGGTCGGTGCCCTTGGTAAGCACGTCGGTCACCATCAAGGCGTACAGCTGCAGTCCCCGGTTCTCGCGAGCATTCCGCATCGCATCGAGGAGCTCGTCCTTGCGGTCGAGCAGTGCCTTGCCCACGACCTCGATCTGGGCGATGCAAATCAGGTGGCCGCTGCTGGCGTGGTACTGCTTGGCGTCCCGGGAGACGATCTCGTCAGCGCTGACCTCCGACACGTCGGAGGTGGCCTCGAACATCTCGCGCCCGAAGTCGGCCCCGTCGATCGCGAGCACTCGCTCGAGGTACTCGACCACCTGGCGATCGCGCTCGGTGGTGGTCGCGGAGTTGAGGATGATCGTGTCGGACATGACCGCACCGAGGAGCATCGTCGCGGTCGGCGGGCTCGGCTCCATGCCGTTCTGGCGGAAGCGCTCGACGACCAGGGTGGCCGTCGATCCGACCGGGTCGAATGTGGCGGTCACCGGGATCTGGGTCTCGATCGAGCCGATGTGGTGGTGGTCGAGGATCTCGACGATCTCGGCCTGCTCGACGCCAGGGACGCTCTGAGCCCGTTCGGCGTGGTCAACGAGCATCACACGCCGGCGCGGCGGGGACACGAGATCGGACCGCCTGACCAGACCGACGGGGCGGCGTTGAGCGTCGATCACCACCGCCGCGCCGTAATGGCTGTCCTTGATCTGCTCGGAGATGTCGGCGGCCAGGAACTCTCTCGTGGCGGTCAGCGGTTCGCGCTCCATCAGCGCGCCGCACGGTGCCGCCAACGTGATCATTCGGCCCGACACATAGCTGTCGAGCGGCGAGACGATCACCGCGGTGCCGCGTTCGCGGGCCAGAGCGAGAATCTCGTCCGTCGGGGTGGAGTCGTTGGACAGCACGATCAGCCTCGCGCCGCGTTCGATCGCCATTCGCTGAGCGTCCGTGCGGTTGCCGACCACGACTACATCGCCTTCGGAGATCCCGGTGCGGCTGAGATCCATCGCCTGGACCCACACGCGCCCGGACAGCGGTCTGTCCTCGCCGGTGAGGAGCTGCCCGTCGAGGACGTCAACGATCGCGTTGACATGGGTGGGAGCGTCCTGCAACGTCGAGGTCTCGCGGGTCTCGCGGATGTAGCGGCGCGCCAGCGAGCGCTCGGTGACCACGCCGACGAGAGCGTCGTCGCCGTCGACGACCGGCACCAGCTCGAAGCCCGCTCTGGCCATCGCCAGTCCGGCCTCGCGGATCGGTGCCTCCTCGCCCACGATCGGAAAGCTGGTCTTCATCACATCGGCCGCCCGGACCATGACGTGCGGCAGCAGCTCGGGCTGGGCGGCGGCGCTGCGCTCGAGCAACCAGCGGGTCTGCGCATTGCACGTGCCGAGCCGCACCGGCTTGTACGTGTTCCGTGTGTCCAGTCGTCCCTTCAGCTCGGCATAGCCGATCGCCGCCGCGATTGAGTCGGCGTCCGGGTTGCGGTGGCCGGTGACGTAGATCGGCGGCATGGGCGCTGCGATTATCGCCGCTGGTTGCTGCGGATCTCAATGCGGGCGCCGGTCTACCCCGCCTGCGGCTGCCAGCCTTGCCCGCGGGCGCTCGGGCGCGATACCGTCCTGGGGCGAAGTCGAGGGCTGCGGCTCGCAGCTGCCGGTCTACGTCCCGAATGGAGAGAGCACATGCCGACCGCCCCCCAGATCCTTCCTACCCAGATCCCGCAGGGCACGGCCCCCGGCGTGACCTACCGGCTCGAAGGCGAGCTCGTCCCGGTCCTGCACATGGCCCTCGACGGGCAGGTGCCCGTGTACTTCGAGCACCACGTGCTGCTGTGGAAATACCCGCAGCTCCAGATCGGCCTGCATCCGCTCGGCAAAGGACTCAAGCGCCGTGTGTTCGGCGGGATGCCGCTACTCATGCTCGAGGCGCAGTCGCCGGGTGAGATCGCCTTCAGCCGCGATGCGCCCGGTCACATCGTCCCGCTGCACCTGCAGCCGGGTCAGGGGATCATCGTGCGCGAGCACCAGTTCCTGGCCGCCACCGGCGCGGTCCAGTACGACTACAGCCGCATCCAGGGCTTCGCAAACATGCTCTACGGCGGTGGCTTCTGGGTCGATCAGTTCTTCGCCGGCGATCACGAGGGCGTCGTCTGGGTCCACGGCTACGGGAACGTGTTCGAGAAGAATCTCGAGCCGGGGGAGACGATCGACATCGAGCCCGGGGGCTGGCTCTTCCGCGACCACTCGGTGCAGATGGAGCAGGAGATCTACGGGTTCAAGACGGGCTTCCTCGGCGGCGGCGCCGGCAACCTCGTGTTCAACCGCTTCACCGGACCGGGCAGGGTCGGCCTCCAGAGCGCTTACTTCCACCCGCCGGGAGAGGACACCGGCGGTGGCGGCGGCCAGCAGCAGCAGCAGGGCGGAGGCGCTCTCGGCAACATCATCGGCGGTCTTCTCAACAACTAGGCGTCGAAGACCGTGAGCTTCGGACCGGGGCATCTGTCGGAGCATCCGCTCCCGCCGGGGATCGTCGGCGCGCTCGGCCTTGGCGGATACCAGCTCCTCGTCGACGTTGCCGGCGTCGGCGCGGGGCGGCTCGGCTCACACGCGTTCCTGCTGGTCGCGCCCGAGCCGGATCCGTCCCTGCCGGACGCGGGCACCCAGATCTCGCTTCACCAGCCGCGGCTCAAGGACGAGCGCGAGGCATCCGCCTTCAGCCAGCTCGCGGCGCAGCTCGGATACCTCCGGCTCTCGGGGTACCGCCTCGCGCTTGAGCGCGCCGGCCTGCGCAGCAAGGTCAGCCTCGTCAACCCCGCCACCGGAGCGATCGTCGCGACGATCCCCGACAAGCAGCCCGGACGCCTGTTCGGTGGCGGGGCGAACGCGGCGAGCCTGCTCGCGTCCGTGCGCGGCCTCCCACCCGCCGGTCCGCCCCCCGACCTCCAGAGCCCCGAACTGCTGCGTCAGGTGTTGCTGGCGCTCGCGCTCCGCGACGAGTCGCTCGGTGGCGCCGAGGCGGCCGAGCTGGCCGATCGCGCGCTCGAACTCACCCGCCAGAGCGGCGGCATGGACCCGCCGGCGGCGCTCGAGGCCGCAAAGCAGGACCGCGGCTCCTAGGCTCGGTTTGGCTGAGCCCCCGGACAGTGGGCGTGACGGCGACCCTCACGCGGATCCCGACCGGGCTATCGGGAGCGGCTGGCGCACTCGCGCCGGTTCGACGTACGGCTGCGCCGAGTCCGGCGTAACCGTCGTGAGCCTGATCATCGGCTTCCCACGCCGGGTGACGACGAGGTCTTCGCCGGCGGCGACTCGGTCGAGCCAGTAACCGAACGAGACGCGACACGAGTCGGCGCCAATCGTCAGCGCCGGGTCTCGTGAGTTCGAATGGAGCTGAGGGGACTCGAACCCCTGACCTACGCGCTGCCAGCGCGTCGCTCTGGCCAACTGAGCTACAGCCCCGTCGAATGTGAAGTCGTCCGCAAGGTTAATGCATGCCCGCTGGCCGTTGCGCGCGGGCGTCAGCCTGAGGTAGACGACGGTCCGGTCGGCGAGGAGCTGGCCAGGCAGCAGGAAGCAACGATCAAGATCTCCGCAGTAGACCCCGAACAGGTCCACTTCGTCCTCGGTATACGTACGAAACACGTGACCCCGTGGCGTGCACCGGGCCGTAAGAAGGGACACGATGACCACGTCTCCGCCCGCGCTCAGTCGCCCCCATTTGACCTGCACCCGCCACAGTTGACCGCCGATCTCCAACACGAGGTCCGCACGACCGTGCTCGCTGACCGGTCGCCAGACTGGCACGCGGAGCTTTGTGGCCGCCAACACGATCGCCTGCTCGGCGATCGCTCCCTTGACGTTCGAATTCATCACGAACGCATGTTCGCATGCGGGTCGGACGGAAAAGCGTTGATTGCAGGAGAAACGCGCGGCCGGCGCTTAGCCCGGCGGTATGAACTCCGGCACGTCGAGGCCGTCGTCGCCGACGGGTGGAGGCGCCTGGTCGCGATCGCCGGCAGACTCGCCGGCGCCCGCGGATTCGCCGGCGCCCGCGCGGCCGCGCCGCGCCGCGGACGACGACGCAACGCCCGAGGCGCGCTCGAAGCGCGCGATCTGGGCCATGAGCGACGAGTGGACGCGCTGCACATCGCCGAGCAGGCGCTCGGCGTTGGCGCGCAGCGAATTGCTCATCTCGCGGAGGTTTGAGACGACCTCTAGTCCTTCCGAGCGGACGCCGTCGGCGGTGGCGCGGGCGTCCTCGAGCAGCCCCCGGGAACGGGCCTCGGACTCGGCGCGCTCAGCCGCGGCGGACTCGCGCGCCTCGGCGACGATCTGCGCGGCGCTCTCCTCGGCGCGTGCGACGATCGCGAGCGCCTCATTGGTGGCGGCGGTCGTCGTCGCCTCGGCCTCTGCGTTCCCCTCCGAGCGCAATCGCGCGGCCTCGGCTTGCGCCAACTGCATGGCCTCAGCCGCCTCCTCCTCGGCGGCGCGAACCCGGTTGTCGGCGGCGCGCTGCGCCTCGGCGATCCGGTCGTTGACACGCTTCTCGGTCTCTAGGCGCATCCGCTCGGCCGTCTCCTCGGCGGCGGCGATGATCGTGGCGACCCGCTCGGCCGCCAGCTCCGCGCTCGCGTGAGGACGTCCGCCACCGCTCGCCGGCGAATCCCCGCTCGCGCCGGCTGCCGCGTGCTCGCCCGAGCCGGATCCAGCGTTCTCAGCCACGCCCGGATGGTAGAGCGCCCGATAAATGCCCTGCACAGGACGGCCCGAGCCCCGGAGCGCATCGCGAGCTAGACCCGGCAACGTCCGAACGCGCACTCGCAAGTAACCTCCTAATTACTGTGTCTGAACGTCGTTACGACCCCAAGCAGATCGAGCCCAAATGGCAGGAGGTATGGGCGCGCGAGGGCACGTGGGAGGTGTCGAACGACCCGCACGGTGACGCCCGTGAGAAGTCTTACGTCCTCGAGATGCTGCCCTACCCGAGCGGCGAGCCGCACATCGGACATCTGAAGAACTACGCGCTGGGCGACGCGATCGCGCACTTCCACCGACGGATCGGCCGGCGCGTGCTGCACCCGATGGGCTATGACGCGTTCGGCCTGCCCGCCGAGAACAACGCGATCAAGACCGGGGTGCACCCGCGCATCGCCACCGACCGGTCGATCGCGGCCTACCGCCACTGGTTCCACCGCTGGGGGATCTCGATCGACTGGAGCCGGGAACTCGGCACCCACGAGCCGTCGTACTACCGCTGGACCCAGTGGATCTTCCTCCAGCTGTTCGAGCGCGACCTCGCGTACCGCAAAAACGCGGCGGTCAAGTGGTGCCCGCACGACCAGACGGTGCTGGCCAACGAGCAGGTGATCGACGGACGGTGCGAGCGGTGCGGCCACCTGGTGGAGATCCGCCAGCTCGAGCAGTGGTTCTTCCGGATCACCGACTACGCCGACCGCCTGCTCGACGACCTCGACACGATCGAGTGGCCCGAGCACGTCAAGGCGATGCAGCGCAACTGGATCGGCCGTAGCGAGGGCGCCGAGGTGGTGTTCCGCTGCGAGGAGCTCAGGATCGACTACCCGGTGTTCACCACCCGGCCGGACACGCTGTTCGGCGCCACGTTCTTCGTGATGGCCCCCGAGCACCCTGACGTGTTCAAGCTGGCCGAGGGGACCGCGCACGAACAGCAGGTACACGACTATGTCAATCAGGCGATCACCGAGTCCGTCGAACAGCGCGGCGATGTCGACAAGCCGAAGACCGGAGTCCCCCTCGGGCGCACCGTGACGAACCCGGTCACCGGCGAGCAGATCCCGATGTTCGTCTCGGACTACGTGCTGATGGAGTACGGCACTGGCGCGATCATGGCGGTGCCGGCCCACGACCAGCGCGATTACGACTTCGCGAAGGCGTTCGACCTGCCGATCCGACAGGTCGTGGCGCCCGCAAACCAGGACGGCGACGCGGAAACCGCGATACCACAAGATCAAGCCTTCGTCTCGCACACGGAGAACGAGGTCCTCATCAACTCGGGCCAATTCTCGGGCATGAATGCCGTCGAAGGTCAGCGGGCGATCGTCGAGTGGCTGGACCGGGAGGGAGAGGGCCACTTTTCGGTGAGCTACAAGCTCCGGGACTGGCTCGTCTCTCGCCAGCGCTACTGGGGCTGCCCGATCCCGATCCTGTACTGCGAGAGATGCGGGATGCTCCCGGTGCCCGAACGGGATCTGCCGGTGGAGCTCCCCGAGATCGAGGACTATCAGCCGAGGGGCCGCTCCCCGCTCGCGGCGGCCGAAGACTGGGTCAACGTGCGGTGCCCGGACTGCGGTGGCCACGCTCGCCGCGAAACCGACACGATGGACACGTTCGTCGACTCGAGCTGGTACTACCTGCGCTACTGCGACGCGCGCAACGACAAGGCGGCGTGGGACCGGCACGTCCTGCGCAGCTGGATGCCGGTCGACCAGTACATCGGTGGCGTCGAGCACGCGATCCTCCACCTGATGTACTCGCGCTTCTTCGTCAAGGCGCTGGCCGACATGGACCTGCTCGACGTGCAGGAGCCGTTCCAACGGCTGTTCACGCAGGGCATGATCCTCGGCCCCGACGGCAACAAGATGTCCAGCTCGAAGGGCAACGTGATCGCGCCGAGCGAGATCGTCGAGCAATACGGCGCGGACGCCGCGCGCTGCTACGTGCTGATCCTTGGCCCCGCCGACCAGGACGCCGCATGGTCGGAGACCGGCATCGACGGCGTATACCGCCGGCTGCTGTCGCGGTTGTGGCGGCTCGCTGACGAGCTGTCCGATGGAGGCGACGGGGGCAAAGTCGGTGCCGACCAGCCAGACAACCCCCAGGGCGCCGAGGAGACGATCGTCCGCAAGGCGAATTGGGCGATCGACAAGGTCACGCGCGACACGGCGGATCGCTGGGCGTTCAACACCGCACTGTCGGCGATCATCGAGCTGATCAACGAGATCTACCGGTATCCCGACGCCGACCCGCGGGCGCGTCGGTTCGCGACCGCCACCGCCGCCTCGCTCGTGTTTCCGTTCGCCCCTCACCTGGGAGCCGAGGCGTACGAGATGCTGACCGGCCGACGTGTGTGGGAGGAGCCGTGGCCCGACGCCGACCCGGACATGCTGCAGGCGGAGACGTTCGAGCTCGTCTGCCAGGTGAACGGCAAGGTGCGCGACCGGGTGGATGCTCCCACCGGCGCGCCGAAGGATGAGCTTGAACGGCTATGCCTCGAGTCCCGCGGCGTGAAATTCCATCTGGACGGCCACGAGATCGCCAAGGTGATCGTCGTGCCGGACAAGCTGGTCAACGTCGTCGTCCGCTGAGCGGCGGTGCCGCGCCGACCGTATGTGGCGGTCATAGGCCCAGGCGACGCGACCTCTCAACAGACCCGTAACGCCGAGGAGATCGGCAGAAAGCTCGCGGAAGGTGGCGCGATCGTGGTCTGCGGCGGTCTTGGTGGCGTCATGGAAGCCGCATGCCGGGGCGCGTCCGGCGCGGCTGGCACCACCGTCGGACTGCTGCCGGGAACCGATCGCGACACCGCCAACGAGTGGGTGCAGATCGCCATCCCCACCGGACTTGGAGAGCTCAGGAACGGTCTGGTCATCCGGGCGGCCGACACGGTGATCGCCGTCGGCGGCGCCTACGGGACGCTTTCCGAGATTGCGCTCGCGCTCAGAGCCGGTATCCCGGTGATCGGTCTGAACACCTGGGAGATCGAGGGCATCGAACGAGTCGAGTCCGCCGACGACGCCGTGAGCCGCGCCCTGCGGAGGGCCGCCGGCCGAGGCGACTCATAGACTCAGGAGCAGAGGAGCATGCCCAGTTTCAAGTCCGCTTATCTCATCCACGGCGACGATCACGGCCGGATCGCCGAACGACGCCGACGGCTGCGCGCGCTCGCCGAGCAGGAGAGCGGCACCCAGGGGATCGAGGTGTTCGAGGGCGACGCCGCCACCCCCGAGGCGGTCGCAAACGCGCTGAACGCCCTCACGTTCGCGCTCGGGCGCCGGTTCATCATCGCCGACGGTGCCGAACGGTGGACCGACAAGCAGTTCGATCCGCTCGAATCCGCCCTGAAAGGAATCCCGCCCGACACGACCGTCGCTTTCTTCGCGCGCGAGGACAGCCGCAACAAAGCTCCGAAGCGCCTGCATGAGGCGGTCCGCAAGACCGGTGGCGTGATCGAAGCCGAGGAGAGCGTGAAGCCGTGGGAGCTCCCGAAGTGGGTGATCGCCCGCGCCAAGGAGCTCGGGCTTCAACTCGAGCTGGACACGGCCCGCGCGCTCATCGCCCACGTCGGCGATCGCCAGCAGAGGCTGCTCCGCGAGCTCGAGAAGCTCGCCCTGTATGCCGGGCCGGGTGCGCGCGTCGACGCCGCGGCCGTTGACGAGCTGACGGCGCCGTCGGCCGAGCACAAGGCCTGGTCGCTCGCCGACGCGCTGCTGAGCGGCGACGCAGCCGCCGCGACGAGCCTGTATCTCACGCTGCGCAGCCAAGGCGAGCGATTGCCCGGCCTCCTGTACTGGATGAGCAACCGCGTCCGAACCGCCCACGAGGTCGCGGTCGCGCTCGAGGCCGGCGAGTCCGACGCGCAGGTCAAGCGGCGGCTGAGGATGCCCTCGCGCGCCGCCGACCGGCTGATCGCCGACGCCCGGCGGGCCGGGGCCGCGAACCTCGAGCGCACGATCGAGGAGCTGGCCGAGCTCGAGCTGGCGTCGCGCGGCGGCGGGAGCGGCCTCGCGGGCGAGGACACGTCGGCGTTGCTGGCGATCCGGCGGGTCGCCGCGTAGTTAACGGACCCGTCCGGCTAGACGATGTGCAACGCGACTGCGACGACAATCGCGACCAGGATCAACACGAGCGCCGGCACGAAATGCAGGATCCGGTTTGACTCTCGCTTGTAGGCAGGCGGCGTGTTGGCCGCATTGCGCATGACCATCGCGGCGCCTCGGGAGGCGATCGCATCGTCTCGCTCGGCGCGCAACTGCTCGAGCGTCGTCGCCAGCGCCTCGCGGTCGGCTGCGGTCTTCTCGCTCGCGGCGACGGCGCCGTCGCGCACGCGGACCGCGTCGTCGCGATCGCCGAGCAGCGCGTCCCGCTCCGCCGCCACCTGATCGCGGGCAGCGAGCGCGTCGTCGCGTTCGGCCAGCGCTGCTTCGCGCGCGGCCAGCGCGGCATCGAGCTTGGCCGCGACCTCGTCCCGCGAGTCGATCGCCGTACGTCGTTCGGCGAGCGCCTCATCGCGAGCGGCGAGCGCCGCGTCGCGTAGCCGCAGGGCGTCCTCGCGATCGCGCGCCGTCGCGTCCCGCTCGGCCAGCGCGTCGTCGCGCAGACGCAACGCCTCGCCGCGGGCGCGCACGAGCCGCTCCTGCTCCTCGGCGGCCTGCTCACGGCCAGAACGGGCCGCGTCGCGCGCGCCCGACACTTCCTCGAGCTTGGCGCCGCGGCGCTCGAGCTCGGCCGAGAGCTCCGAGATCTCCGCTTCCTTCTGCTCGAGTTCCCGCTGCGCGCGATGCGCCTCGCGGCGGGCCTTGACGAGCTCGGGCGACGGTGCCCGTGGCCGTTTAGGAGGTGCGGGGGCCTCGGACTCGGCCTCGCGGCGACGAGCCGTCGCGGCGGTCGTGGCCCCCGAGGCACGGGATGCGCCGGATGCGGGCGCAGACCCGCGCCGGCGTGCTCGCGGCCGCTTGGCACCGGGCAGTGGAAGCGTGATCGTGATGTCGGGGGCGACGTTGAGCTCGGCCTCGACCCAGCCGCCGTCCTGGTCCTCGTAGGGGAACGTGGCCTCCCATGGCTCGCCGTCCTCGGCGGCCCACGGCTTGTGCTCGAGGTCGGCGAGCAGGCGCCTTTGCTCCTCGTCGGCGACCAGCGTCAGGCTCGGGCGGATGAACCTCCGTCCGCGCACGCCAAACCAGCGGCCGCCTACCTCAAACCGCTCTCCGTCGGCCATCTCGAACCGGTCGAGTTCGAAACCGACGCCATTCGTTCCGGTGGTTGCCGGTTCGACGACCTCTGCCATGGGGCCTCAAGTTACCTTGATCCGGGGGCAGAGGGCGCGCCCGCAATCGGTTTTGCAGACCCTACGGCGTCGACCCCGACCCTGAAGAGAGTGCTAGCCGCGCCGGACCCGCGCCGCGCGCGACTTCTTGCGGGCGCCCGAATTGCGATGCAAAGCGCCGCGCTTGACGGCCTTGTCGATCGCCTGGACCAGCTCGCGGTGCTCGGTATCCGCCTGCGTGTCGTCACCGGCGGCGACCGCGGTCTCGAGGCGGCGGAAGAACGTCTTGATCTTCGAGGTGTAGCGGCGGTTCTCGAGCCGCTCGCGCTCGGCGCGGAGGATCCGCTTCTTCTGTGACTTGATGTTCGCCATAAGCAGGGAGAGACTTGGGAAGGGTCGGCGGCGCCTTAGCCGGGGACGGTCGGCGACGCCTGACAGCCGCGCCTCAGCGCGCGGCCCTCGCCGCGGCGCGCCCTACTATAGCCAGCCCTGGCCCAGATCGACACCAAACCGGGGACGTCGGGCAACGGCGTCCCGCCGACACCTCCCGAGGGACCCGGCGCACCTCCCCAGGGGCCGGGCGCCACCAACCCGCCGCGCCGGCGCATCGCCGTAAACACGGCGATCTTCGCGTTCGCCACGGCGCTTTCGCGAATCGCCGGGCTCGGGCGCGAGGTCGTCCAGGCCGCGTATTTCGCCACGTCGGCCGCGGCGTCGGCGTTCACGCTCGCCTCCCAGGTCCCGAACCTGTTCAGCAACCTATTCTCGCAGGCCGCGCTGTCGGCTGCGTTCGTCCCGGTGTTCACCGAGCTGCTCAGCAAGGGCCGCAAGCGCGAGGCGTTCCGCGTCGCCTCGACCCTGTTCTGGGTGATCCTGATCGCGCTCGGCGCGCTGACCGTGCTGTGGACGCTGGTGGCCGGGCTCGTTGTGCCGGCGTTCACCGGCAGTCACATCCCGAACGGGCTGACCGCGGGGCTGTCGCGCGTGCTGTTCCCGGTCGTGCTGCTGCTGAGCCTCACCGGGCTGCTCGTCGGGATCCTCCAGTCCTACGACGAGTTCACGATCCCGGCGATCGCGCCGGCGGTGTGGAACCTCGTGATCCTGTTCGGGCTGATCACCCTCTACCACCGGTTCAACGGCAACGACCGTATCTACGCGTACGCGATCGCGTGGCTGGCGGCGACCATCGTGCAGTTCCTGATGGTGTTCGTGGCGCTGCGCAGGATCGAGTTCAAGGTGTCGTTCGTCTGCGACTGGCGCGACCCGCGCGTGAAGCAGGTGCTGATCCTGTTCATCCCGGTGACGATCAGCATCGGGATCGTCAACCTCGACATCTTCCTGAATGCCGGTTTCGGGTCGCTCGTCTCGAGCGCGGCGCCGGCCGCGATCAACGACGCGTTCCGCATCTACATGCTGCCCCAGGGCATCTTCAGCGTTGCGGTGGCGACCGTGCTGTTTCCGACTCTCAGCCGGATGGCGGCGCGCCGCGACGCGAACGGGATGCGGAAGACGATCGGGAACGGGATGCGCCAGATCAACCTGCTGCTGATCCCGTCCTCGGCGCTGCTGGTCGTGCTCGCGACCCCGATCACGCGGCTCGTCTACCAGCACCACTACTTCGGCCCGCACTCGACGCATCTGGTCGCGACGGCGCTGTTCTGGTTCTCGTTCAGCCTCCCGTTCGCCGGCGTCAACCTGCTGCTGAGCCGGTCGTTCTTCGCGCTCAAGCGCCCGTGGATCCCGACGAAGCTGGCGGCGCTCAACATGGTCGTCGACGCAATCGTCAGCATCGCGCTGTACAAGCCTCTCGGGATCGCCGGCCTCGTGATCGGGACCGCCGCCGCCAATGTGGTCATGACGATCCTGCAGCTATGGCGCCTGCGCATCGGGTTCAACGGCTACCTCGAGGGCGGCCAGACGCTGATGATCACGATGCGGATCCTGGTGGGGACCGTGATCATGGCCGCGGTCGCGTGGGGCATCTGGTACGGGCTCGAGCATCTGCTCGGCGAGTCCGTGCCGGCGCAGATCTTCTCGGTCGGTATCGCGTGCGCGGTCGCGTGCGTGCTCTACGCGAAGCTGATGCTGTCGATGCGCGTGCCCGAGGCGAGACAGATCCAGGGCCTGATCATGGCGCGACTGCGCTCCGGGTAGTCTGGATTCGACGTGGGACTGTATGAGCGGCATTTCTCGAACCCGGCCCGCGAGCGCGCGTTCCTGAGCGCCGTCGGGTTCACGACCGCGTTCGCCGCCGCTCGCGTGATCACGCACTCGATCAGGGCGGGAATCGGTCCGTTCCACAACATCTCCGAGGGTGGGCGCCACATCCACCACTCGACCTTCGGGATCCTCGGCCTGCTCGCGATTGGCTACGTCTGGACGCAGCAGATCGCGGTCGGGATCGAGCCGTGCGCGCGCTGGCCGTCGCGCGTCAGCGCGACCACGTACGGGGTCGCGGCGGCGCTGACGCTCGACGAGTTCGCGCTGTGGCTCGATCTCCACGACGACTACTGGGATAAGCAGGGGCGCAAGTCGATCGACGCGGTCGGGATCTTCGCCGGCCTGCTGGGGATGGGCGTCGCCGGCCGCGGCGCGCTCAAGGAGCTCGGGCTGCTCCCGAAGGTGCTCGAGCGCTTCGTGGATTAGAAGGGGCCGCCTGCGGCGGCGTCCATGGGGCCGGGCGGC
Organism: uncultured Solirubrobacterales bacterium; assembly: GCA_963783415.1. Lineage (GTDB taxonomy): Bacteria > Actinomycetota > Thermoleophilia > Solirubrobacterales > Solirubrobacteraceae > Palsa-465. Next base: position 72,720 of record CAWANN010000024.1, on the reverse strand, counting down.
CGGGCATCCGTCGGACGTGGCGCGGCAGGCCCGTAACGCAAGGCACGGATGCCGAGCGGGCCGTCGCCGCGACCCGGCCGGCGTGGTCGCGACCAGCCCCGCCGGGCACGGACGCCCGGCGGAACGGCCCCACGGACGCTGGGCCGAAGGCCCGGCCCCTAATACCCTTGAAATAGGGACATGGCTGATCAGGCTCACATCCGCAACTTTTCGATCATCGCGCACATCGACCACGGCAAGTCGACGCTGGCCGACCGCATCCTCGAGCTCACCCACACCGTGGACCCTCGCTCGATGCGCGCGCAGTTGCTCGACTCGATGGAGCTCGAGCGCGAGCGCGGGATCACGATCAAGGCGCAGGCGGTACGCGTGTTCTACCAGTCAGAGCACGACGGCCAGACGTATCAGCTGCACCTGATCGACACGCCCGGCCACGTCGACTTCACGTACGAGGTGTCGCGGTCGCTGGCCGCGTGCGAGGGCGCGCTGCTGGTCGTCGACGCCAGCCAGGGGGTCGAGGCGCAGACGGTCGCGAACACGTACCTGGCGATCGACTCGGGGCTCGAGCTGATTCCGTGCCTGAACAAGGTCGACCTTCCCGGGGCAGAGCCCGAGCGGGTCGCCGAGGAGGTCGCGGAGCTGCTCGGCGAGCCGGCCGACACCGTTCGCCGGATCAGCGCCAAAACCGGCGAGGGCGTGACCGATGTCCTCGACGAGCTGATCGCCCGCGTACCGCCGCCCAGTGGCGACCCCGACGCGCCCGCCCGTGCGCTGATCTTCGACTCCGAGTTCGACCAGTACCGCGGCGTGATCGCCTACATCCGCGTGGTTGACGGGACGTTCACCAAGGGCGAAGCGATCCGCGCGATGCAGGCCGGCACCGAGGCGGAGATCGACGACATCGGCTTCTTCACCCCGCAGATGACCTCGGCCGACGAGCTGCACGCCGGCGAGGTCGGGTTCCTGATCACCGGGATCAAGGACGTGACCAGGCTGCGCGTCGGCGACACGCTTACGACCAAGCGCGGGGCCGCCACCGAGCCGCTGCCGGGCTACCGCGAGGTCAAGCCGATGGTGTTCTGCGGGCTGTTCCCGATCGAGTCCGATGACTACGCGGATCTGCGCGATGCGCTCGAGAAGCTGTCGCTCAACGACGCCGCCCTCAGCTGGGAGCCCGAGACCTCAGATGCGCTCGGGTTCGGGTTCCGGTGCGGGTTCCTCGGGCTGCTGCATATGGACATCGTCCGCGAGCGCTTGGAGCGTGAGTACGACCTCGAGCTGCTGGCGACGATGCCGAGCGTCGAGTACGAGGTCGAGCTCACTGACGGCGCCACGATCCCGGTGCACAGCCCCAACGACATGCCCGACCCGACCCGCATCGCGGTCGTGCGCGAGCCATACATCCGCGCGTCGATCCTGACCCCGAAGGAGTACATCGGGCAGATCATGGAGCTGTGCCAGGAACGCCGCGGGGATCACGCCGGCCTCCACTATCTGTCCTCCGAGCGCGTCCAGCTCACATACGACCTCCCGCTCGCCGAGATCGTGCTCGACTTCTTTGACCAGCTCAAGTCGCGGACGCGCGGCTACGCCTCGCTCGACTACGAGCTGATCGGGCTGCGCGAGTCCGATCTGGTCAAGCTCGACATCCTGCTCGCCGGCGATCCGGTCGACGCGCTGTCGATGCTCGTCCACAAGAGCAAGGCCTACGACGCGGGGCGCATGCTGGCCGAGAGGCTGCGCAAGACGATCCCGCGCCAGCAGTACGACGTTCCGATCCAGGCCGCGATCGGGTCGCGGATCGTCGCGCGCGAGACGATCAAGGCGTACCGCAAGGACGTGATCGCGAAGTGCTACGGCGGCGACATCACCCGCAAGCGCAAGCTGCTCGAGCAGCAGAAGAAGGGCAAGCAGCGGATGAAGCAGGTCGGCCGGATCGAGGTGCCCCAGGAGGCGTTCCTGTCCGTGCTCGAGCTCGGCGAGAAGAGCTAACCCCTACTCGGACGGCTTGCGTCGGCGCTCGATCCACTCGGCGAACTCGTCGAGGCCGTCGGCGACGATCTTGCCGAGGCTGTCGTCGGTCTTGATGTAGCCGAGCTCCTCGTCAGAGGGCCGTTCGGTCTTCTTCTTGGACGTCGCCGCCGCGGCCGCAGCGCGGGCCGCGCGCTGGGCCTGCTCGCGCGCAGCCTTCGCCTTCTCGCGAAGCTCGCGCTCGAGGTTCGCGAGTCGCTCCTCGACGTCGGGACTACCCGACGGCGGCGCCGATTCGAAGGTGGGCGGGACCGGACTGCGCCGGCGCTGGCGCATGATGCTCGCGTACGCGTCCTGTACCTCCTCGAACCGCCGCGCGGATTCGAGCGAGCCGCCGTTGTGGTCGGGATGGTGCAGCTGGACGAGCCGCCGGTAGGCGGACCGAATCTCCTCGTCGGAGGCGCCCGGCCGGACCCCGAGAACGGTGTACGGGTCGCGGCTCAGCGGATCTCAGACCCAGGGGCGGGGCCGGGGGCCGCTCGGGCGCCCGGCGGGCCAGCGACCGTACGCGTGCAGCGAGCGCCGGCCGGGCGGGAAGCGGTGGCCGGGCGGGTAGCGGCGGTGCTGGCCGAACACCCACCAGCCGAGCGCGAGCACGAGCGCCCACGCAGTGAACAAGGTGGTGATCACGACGACCGCCGCGATCAGCATCGAGACGATCACGGGCAGGAGGAACACGAGCGCGACGATCAGCGCCGGTGAGCGCGGCAACGCGAGCGCGCGTGAGCGCTCGCGGCGGCGGACGGGCGTTCCCGGAAGGTCCGCGACGACCGCGTCGAGCTCGCCGTACGTCCGGGCGGAGAACACAGCCTCGAGCCGCTCCTCGAGCTCCTCAGCCACGATCCGCCCCTCGCCGGCGGCGTGCCGCAACCGCTCGGCGATGTGTTCGCGATCCGCATCCGATGCCCTGAGGGTCGCTCGCCTTGCCATCTACCGTTGCTCCTCGTTGCCGTCTGAGTGTCCCCGTGTGTCTTTCACGAGGCTACCGTGCGCGGCACCCCGCCACAAGGATTGTGCCGGAGAACGCTCGTGTGAAGCCGTTCATGCCTTGACAGGTATATATCTAGATGGTTATATATGTGCGATGCCGTCCGCCTGGTCCGCACTCGCCGATCCCCACCGCCGCGCGATGCTCGAGCTGCTGCGAGAGTCGCCGCGCCCGGTTGGGGAACTGGTGGCGCGCACCGGGCTGACCCAGCCGGGGACGTCGAAGCACCTTCGGGTGCTTCGGGACGCCGGGCTGGTGAGCTCCCGGACCGAGGGCCAGCAGCGCATCTACGCGCTCGACGTCCGCCCGCTGCTCGAGCTCGACGGATGGCTTGAGCCTTACCGGCAGGTCTGGGAGCGCAGCCTCGACGCCCTCGAACGGCATCTGGACCGGATCCCAAACGAGGAGGACTGAACATGTACGGCAGCTACGCCACGATCGAGGACACGCCGACGCTCACCTTCGAACGGCGGTTGTCGCATCCGGTCGACCGCGTCTGGCGAGCGATCACCGAGCCCGGCGAGCTCCAGTACTGGTTCCCGTCAAAGGTGGTGGCCGCCGAGCTGCGGGCGGGCGCCGAGATGACGTTCGAGTTCGAGGACATGCCGCTTGATGCCCCGTCGAGCATGGGCGGGAGCGTGACCGACTTCGCACCCCCGCGATTGTTCGCGTTTTACTGGGGCGAGGACCACCTGAGGTTCGAGCTCGACCCCGCCGATGATCCCGAGGCGTGCACACTCAGCCTCACAGTCCAGCTCGGCGCCCGCGACAAGGCGGCGCGTGACGCGGCGGGGTGGCACGTGTGCCTGGACCGCCTGGAGAGCCGACTGGGCGAAGACGGCGCGCGCGGCGAGTGGCGCGACTACTACGACGAGTACCAGCGCCGCGGGGTCCCCGCCGGTGCGCCGATCCCCGGCGAGTAAGCGCAGCGTTTCACACCAGCACGCGGCGCCGGAAGTTCCGCAGCCCCAGCCATAGAAAGAAGGCGCTAAAGCCCATCAGCACCGGATAGATGATGAACAGGTGCAGGTGCGAGAACGGTGTCAGCCCCGCGCGCATCCCCTCGGTCACGTAGATCAGCGGGTTGATCAGCACGAGGATCTGAAGCCAGTGGATGCCCGCGACCTGGACGGGGGCGAGCTTCGTCCACTGGTAGTAGGTCCCGCCCAGGAACGTCAGCGGCAGCACCACGAACCCCCACATCAGTCCGATGTTGCGGGGCTCGAAGGTCGTTCCGAGGACGAGGCCCAGCGACGTCATGGCCAGGCATGCGAGCGGGATCAGCGTGATCACCACCCACCAATGGACCTGTAGGTGGGCGTTGACTCCGCTCGCGTGGATGACCGCGGCGATCGGGAACACGATCAGCGCGGCCAGCACTCCCTGGACCGAGCCCGACAGCACCTTGGCGATCGCCACCAGCGAGATCGGGCACGGCGCCTGGACCCGGTCCTCGATCTCGCGGGTGTAGCCGAACTCGGTCGACATCGGCAGCGCGACCGCCTGGATCCCCTGGAACATGATCGAGATCCCGACCACGCCGGCGACGAGCACGGTCGCGAACGCCGATTCGGACGCCGGCCCGCGGCCGCCCCCGATCCCCTGGCCGATCGTCGGGAACACGTACAGGAACACGAACACGAGCAGGAACGGCTGGATCAACGTCCGCACGATGAACTCGCCCAGGTGCTTGCGGAGCACGGTCAGGTCGCGCAGGACGAGCGCCCACAGCGCGGCGCGGCTCGCGGCGAAGGTCGAGCGGGTCGGTGTGAGCGAGATCGCCGGCGCGGGTGCGGTCGCGGGAGGCTGCGCGGTGGTGGTCATTCGCGGAGATCCTTCCCGGTCAGGTTGATGAACACGGTCTCGAGCGTCGGCTCGGCCACAGACAGGTCGACGAGCTCGAATCCGGCATGCTCGGCGGCGGTCACGACGCGCGGGACGATCCGCTCGGAGCCCTTGACGTGCAACTCGACGCTGGGGGTGGGCGGGTCATCAACCACGCGCGTGCGCGTGACCCCCTCGACGCCGCGGTCGAGCGCTCGCGCCAGGTCCTCGCCGTCACCCGAGGCCTTCACGGTCACGATCGTGTCCGCGCCGACCGACTGCTTGAGCTCCGCGGGCGTGTCGAGCGCGAGAATTTTGCCGTGATCCATGATCGCGACGCGTTTGCAGAGCCGATCGGCCTCCTCCATGTAGTGGGTCAGCAGCATGATCGTCTGGCCGTCGGCGTTCAGCTCGCCGAGGATCTCCCATAGCGCGAGCCGGCTCTGCGGGTCGAGCCCGGCGGTCGGCTCGTCGAGGAACAGCACCGCCGGCCGGTGGAAGATCGCGCGCGCGACCATCAGCCGCTGCGCCATCCCGCCCGACAGTGCGTACACCGAGGCCTTCGCCCAGCGGCTCAGGTGAAACTGCTCGAGCAGTCGGTCTGAGATCCGCCGCGACTCCGGCGCCGGGATCCCGAACAGCCGGCCGTGGAAATAGAGGTTCTCCCACACGGTGAGCTGACGGTCGAGCGTGTTCTGCTGGGAGACGATCCCGATCAGCTGCTTGGCCAGCGCGGGGTGAGCGATCACGTCGACCGTGCCCACGTGGGCGGCGCCGGCGGTGGGAACGACCCGCGTGGTCAACATCCCCGCGGTCGTCGTCTTGCCGGCGCCGTTCGGCCCGAGCAGCCCGAAGATCTCGCCCGCCTCGATGCTCAGGTCGAGACCGTCGACCGCCTTGAAATCGGTGCCCGGGTACTGCTTCGTCAGTCCTGCGGTACGGATGATCGCGGCGCCGGCATCGCCGTTCTCGCTATGGATCGCCATGGAACAATCACCAAGTATGGACCTCGGCCTGCGCGATCGTGCCTGCATCGTCACGGGCGCCTCGGGCGGGATCGGTAGGGCGACGGCGGCGTCGCTGGCGCGCGAGGGCGCGTCGGTGCTGCTGCTCGGCCGGCGCTCTGAGATTCTGGCCGACCTCGCCGGCGAGTGCCATGCGGCCGGGGGTCGGGCAGAGCCACTCGCGCTCGACGTGACCGCCGCCGATGCCGGTGAGCGGGCGCTGCGGGCGTGCATCGAGCGGTTCGGCCGCGTCGACGCACTCGTCAATAGCGCCGGCACGAGCGCCGTGCGCTCGCACGACGAGCTGAGCGATGAGGAGTGGCGGGGGCAGTGGGAACTGCACGTGATGGGCCCGATGCGGTTGATGCGCGCGGCGGCGCCCGAGATGGCTCGGCGGGGGTGGGGACGGATCGTCAACGTGGCCTCGTCGTCGGGCAAGCGGCCGTCGTCGACGAACATGGCGTACTCGGTGACCAAGGCCGCCGAGCTGTCGCTATCGCGCGCCTTCGCCGACATCTACGCGTCGCGCGGGGTGCTCGTCAACTCAGTCTCGCCCGGACCGATCGGCGGCGATCTGTGGCTCGCGCCGGGAGGCCTGGCCGACCAGAACGCCCAGGCGCGCGGGATCACTCGGGACGAGGTGCTCGAGTCGACGGCCGCGCGACAGCCGATCGGACGGCTCGGCACCGAGCAGGAGATCGCCGATGTGATCGTGTTCCTGTGCTCGGAGCCCGCCTCGAACGTCGCCGGCGCGGCCTGGTCGGTCGACGGCGGCGCCGTACCCGTGATCATCTGAGTCGGCGGCCCGCCGATTAGACTCCGCCGCCGTGCCCGTGAACACAAATGCGATCGGCAAGACGTACCCGGTGAGCACCTACGCGGTCGGCCGCGAGAAGGTCCGCGAGTACGCGCATGCGGTCGGCGAGACCAACCAGCTGTATTTGAATGTCGACGCCGCCCGGGCGGCGGGGCACGCCGACGTCGTCGCGCCGCCGATGTTCGCGGTCGTCTACTCCGGCCGCGCGATCACGCCGGCGCTGTTCGACCCCGAGGTCGGGATCGACTTCGCGAGGATGCTGCACGGCGGCCAGGAGTTCAGCTGGGGGCCGGTCGTCGTCGCCGGAGACGAGATCGAGACGACCACGACCGTCAAGGACATCAGTAGGCGAGGCGGGATGAACTTCTACGTGTTCGAGACCGATTCGCGAAACCAGCGCGGCGAGACCGTGTGCACCGGCATCTGGACGAACATCGTTCGGGAGGATTAGTGGGGTTGGAACCCGGCGATCCGGTACATCTCGAGGTCACGCCCGACCGATTCGTGACCGTCCGCTACGCGGGCGCCTCGGGCGACTTCAATCCGATCCACATCGACGAGGAGTTCGCTCGCAGCGTGGGCCTGCCGGGACGGATTCTCCACGGGCTGTGGACGATGGCCCAGGTCGCCCGCGCCCACACCGACGCCGCCGGCGCTCCCGAGCGGCTCAAGCGACTGTCGGTGCAGTTCCGCGGCATGGGCCGGATGGAGGAGCCGATCGTCGTGTCGGGGTCGGTCCGGTCGGTTGAGGATGGGGTCGCGGTCGTCGACTCGCAGGCCGAGCAGTCGGGTCACCGGATCATCCGCAACGGGGTCGCGGAAATCTCAGTCGACTGACCTTAGGGTCCGCGGCTTCGTAACTGACGGTTCCGACGGCGTCTGGACGCGCCTGGCGCCACGCGCTCGCCCTCATGTACCACCAGTACGATCGGGGCGAGCGGGCGGCACCAGACACTCCCAGTCACTCGCCGGATCCCGCCATTTACTCAGCCGCGAACCCGAAGATCCCGGCGGGGAGCGCTCAGCGGCTCGACCTACAATCAGGGGTTGATGCTCACTTCACGCCAAGAGCTCGTGCTGCGAAAGGTCGTCGAGGAATACCTCGAGGACGGATTGCCCGTCGGCTCGAAAGCGCTGTCGGTGGACGTCCAGTGGGGCCCGTCGACGATCCGCAACGAGCTGGCGAGCCTCGAGGAGCTCGGCTTGCTCGCGCACCCGCACACGTCCGCGGGACGCGTTCCCACCGAGGCCGGCTACCGCTATTTCGTCGACCGGCTGCTGCCGGCGGACACGGTGCGGCCGCGGCTGTCGCTGTCGCTGGTCCGTCGCGAGCTCGACGAGGCGATGCGGGTCACCACCGAGACGCTGTCGCAGGTCACGAGCCTGCTGGCGATCGTCACGGCGCCGCCGATCGAGACCTCGACGATCCGCCACGTCGAGGTCCTGCTGCTGCAGCCGCAGGTGCTGATGGTCGTGGTCATCACTTCGACCGGCGGCGTCACGAAGCGCCTGTTCACTTTCGCCAATCCCGTCGATCCGGGCCTCGCCGACTGGGCGGCCAGCTATCTGAACGAGCGGCTCGTCGGCCTCGGCCTCGGCGCTCGGATCCTGCAGAAGCGGCTCCACGATCCGTCGCTGTCGCGCTCTGAGTCGGACTTCCTCGACGCACTGGCGCCGGTGTTCACCGATCTCGAGGTCGGCACCCATGACGCCGTGTACGTCGAGGGGAGGTCGCTGCTGCTCCGCGGCGACCGGTTCGGCGAGGTGTCCGAGCTGAACGCGCTGATGGACATGCTCGAGCGCCGCGTGACCCTGCTCGGCGTATTGCAGTCGGCGCTGAACCAGCGGGACGTGATCGTCCGCATCGGCGCCGAGAGCGGCGTGCCCGGCCTGCGCTCGCTGGCGCTGGTGGCCGCCGGCTACGGGCTGCCGCAGCGCCGGCTCGGGACCGTGTCTGTGATCGGGCCGCTGCGGATGGACTATGGCCACGCGATCACGTCGGTGAGGGATGCGGCCTCGCAGCTTTCGAGCTTCATCGCTGAGGTGTACGACGAGCGATGAGCAGCACGCGGGATTACTACGAGGTGCTCGGCGTCGCGCGCGACGCTGACGACGCGACGATCAAGAAGGCGTTCCGGCGGCTGGCCCGCGAGCTTCACCCCGACGTAAATCGACACGACCCCGACGCGGAGGAAAAGTTCAAGGAGGCGGCCGAGGCGTACGAGGTCCTGTCGGACTCCGAGCGCCGGGCGACGTACGACCGCTACGGCGCCGAGGGCCTACGAAGCGGCGGATACGCTCCGAACTTCGACGCGTTCAGCTCGGTCTCGGACATCTTCGAGGCGTTCTTCGGCGGTGGCGGCGCGTTCGGCGATCTGTTCGGCATGAGCGGCGGCCGCGCCACCGGCGCGGTCCAGGGCGGCGACGTGGCGGTCTCCGCGGAGATCGAGCTCGTCGAGGCGGCCGGCGGCGCCAAGGTCGAGGTCAGCTACGAGGCGGTGGCGCTGTGCGAGCACTGCCACGGCAACGGCGCCGAGCCGGGCACGCCGATCGAGACCTGCCCCCGGTGCCAGGGCACCGGGCAGCTGCAGGCCGTGTCGCGCACGCCGTTCGGCCAGATGGTGCGCACGACCGCGTGCGACGTCTGCCACGGCGACGGAAAGGTCGCACGCGATCCGTGCAAGGTCTGCCGAGGCAGAGGCCGCAAGGTCGAGCGCCCGAAAATCAAGGTCGACGTCCCCGCCGGCATCGCGGACGGACAGCGGATCCGGATCGCCGGCCGCGGCCACGCCGGCGAGCGCGGCGGACCGCCGGGCGACCTGTACGTGATGATCCGCGTCCGCGACGATCCGCGGTTTGTGCGCGACGGCGACGATCTCGTGACGGCGGTTGACGTTGCGGCTCCGTTGGCAGCGCTCGGCACGACCGTCCAGGTCGACACTGTCGACCGCGGGACAGTCGAGGTGGAGATCCCGGCGGGAACGCAGCCGCACGAGACGCTGATCGTGCGCGGCGCCGGCATGCCGTCGTTGCGCGGCCGCCATTCGGGCAACCTGCGCGTGCTCGTGAACGTCGTCGTGCCGCGCCATCTGAGCAAGGAGCAGCGCGAGCTGGTCCAGCAGCTGGCCGACTCGATGACCGACCACAACCTCCGCAGCGACGAGGGCCTGTTCGGGAAGCTGAAGCGCGCGTTCGGCGGGTAGCCGTCGTGCTGCGGCTGGCGGTTCGCGTCGGGCGCGAACAGGCTGAGATCGTGCTCGCTGAGCTGCTCGAGTTGGCGCCCGGTGGGGTGGAGGAGGTTTCCGTCGGCCCCGACGTGGTCGAGTACGCGGTCTATGGGGCGCCGGGGGAATTGCCGGCGCTGCCGGACCTGACCGCGGCCGCCGGCGACGCGCTCGTCGAGGTAAGTACGTCCGAGGTAGCGGACGACTGGGCGGAGCGGTGGCGCGAGTTCCACAAGCCGCTCGTGCTCGACGGTCGGCTGGCGGTGCGGCCGCCGTGGGAGCCGCCGGTCGGGGCTCCGGTGGAGGTCGTGATCGATCCGGGGCAGGCGTTCGGGACCGGCGCGCATGCGACCACGCGGCTGTGCCTCGAGCTGATGCTCGACTTGCCTGCTCATGGTGAGTTCCTCGACCTGGGCTGCGGGTCGGGCGTACTCGCGATCGCGGCGGCGCGGCTGGGGTGGGATCCCGTCGTCGCGCTCGACTACGACCCGGCGAGCGTCGAGGCGACGGTCGACAACGCGCGCGTGAACGGCGTGGCGATCTCGGTGGCGCGGCACGACCTGCGTGTCGATCCGGTCGCGACGGGGCGCGCGGTGGCGGCGAACCTGCTGAGGCCGCTGTTGCTGGCGTGGGCCTCGCGACTGGTCGACGCCCCGTCGCTTCCGGAAACCGTGATCGCCAGCGGCCTGCTCGTCGGCGAGGCGGACGAGGTCGCCGGCGCGTTTGCCGCGCTCGGCCTGGTCGAGACCGCCCGGCGCGAGTCCGGCGAATGGGCGGCGCTGCTGCTCGAGCGCCGGCGGACCTGCGAAACCTGACATCCGGCGCCGGCGAGCGCGACCGTGTCAGATCTCGCATGCCCCACATGCGCGCCGTGTCACGGTCAGCCTCGTCGTGCTCGATTGTCAGACGATGCATGTTTTCGCTGCATCCGGGCCGCGCCACCGTGGACAACCGGCCGGCGTCAGATCTTGTCCACCGGGCCGATGCCGCGGAACCCCGCCTGCCGCATCCTTGACCTCGACTTGCGATCCAGGGACAGATGCTGAAAAGGAGGTGAACCCAGTTGCCCAACCCGCTCGCTATCGGCGTGACGCTCGGTGGCCTGCTCCTCGATGTGGTGGTGCCGCGGCCAAAGCCTCGCGCCGGATTTGCGCATGAGTCCTTTCTCCTTGCTCCGCGCGCCGGCTCGAGGACACCGTCGCATGAAGCCGCGCATGAGGAGCACGAGTATCCGCCGGCCGCGGGCGTGCGACTCAACTGAATGTGAGGCGTCCACGGTGGCCGCGCTAACGTGCGGCCACCGTGGCGTCGTTCGCCGTCAAATTCCTCGGCTGCAAGGTTTCGCAAGCTGACGCGATGATCGCCCGACGGGCGCTGCTGGCCGCCGGACACACCGAGGCACCCGAGGACGAGGCGGACCTGCACGTGATCAATACGTGCTGCATCACAAGCGAGGCCGAGGCCAAGTCCCGGCAGTCCGTGCGGCGCTCGCTGAGGACCGCCGGCGAGGTGCTGGTGTCGGGCTGCGCGGTGAACCTCAACGCGGCGCAGTTCGCCGAGATCGACGACCGCATCAGGCCGTTCGTCGGCCCGGCCGAGGCTGTCGCCGGCGACATGGCGCAGGCGCTCGGACGAAGGCGGCAACCGCCGAAAAATCCCATCGCCTGCGCCGACCTCGAGCACGACGTGCTCGCGCGCCAAGGCGCCGAACAGGCGGCGCGCACCCGCGGCTTCGTGAAGATCCAGGACGGCTGCGACTGCCACTGCGCGTACTGCATCATCCCCACCGTGCGTGGCGCGGCGCGTTCCCGGCCGGCGTCGGCGGTGGTCGAGGAGGCTCGCCGGCGCGTCGACCAGGGACAGCCGGAGATGGTGATGACCGGCATCAGCGTGGGCGACTACCGCGACCCCGAACGGGGGCTGGAACTCGGCGAGCTGATGGTCGAAGTGGCGCGGGTTCCGGGCGTCGAGCGGGTGCGGCTGTCGAGCGTCGAGGTGATCCACGTCAAGGACTCGCTGCTCGAGGCGCTCGCGACCGAGCCGAAAGTGTGCCCGCACCTCCACGTCCCGATGCAGTCCGGCGACGACGAGGTGCTCAAAGCCATGGGCCGGCACTACTCGGCCGGCGAGTACCTGGCCAGCATCGCGGCGCTCCGGAAAGCGGTGCCGCACGTGAACGTCACGACCGACGTGATCGTCGGCTTCCCGACCGAGACCGACGACGCCTTCCAAAAGACCCTCGACGCCGTCGACGCCGCCGGGATCACCCGGGTCCACACCTTCTCGTACTCCCCCCGCCCCGGGACGCAAGCCGAGCGGCTCGGCGATCGCGTTCCGCCCGACGAGAAGAAACGCCGCTCGCGCGAGCTGCGGGGGCGCTCGGAGGTCCGCTCGCGCCACCATCGGACCGCCAAGCTCGGCGCCCGCGAGCGGGTGCTGATCGACAAGGTGGCCGACACTCAGTGCTCGGGCTACACCGCCGACTACACCCGCTGCTACCTCCCCGGCGGCGCCGCCGGGCGTGGTGAGATCATCGACGTCGCATGCGTGGAGCTCCAGGCGGACGGAATACGTTGCCGGTAGAGGCAGATCACGGGGCTATCCTGAAGGTGTGAGCTTTATCGATCAGGTTCGCTCCGACATGACCAGCGCGATGAAGGCCGGCGATAAGGAGCGCGTCGGCGCCCTGCGACTGGTGCTGTCCGAGCTGCAGAAGGACGCCAAGGACGGTGGAACCGACGAGCTCGCGGTGTTGCGCCGCGAGCGCAAGCGCCGCCTCGAGGCCGCTGAGCAGTTCCGCGAGGCCGGCCGAAGCGAGCTCGCCGAAGGCGAGGAGGCCGAAGCCAGGATCATCGAGGGTTACATGCCCGCCGAGCTCGACGATGCCGAGCTCGACGCGATTGTGCAGGTGGCGATCGCGGAGACGGGCGCCACCACCCCCAAGGACATGGGGCAGGTGATGAAAGCCGTGATGGCCAAGTCCGACGGGCGCGCCGACGGCAAGCGCGCGTCCGCCCGGGTCCGCGAGGCGCTGAGTGCGTAGCAGGGGTGTGGGTGCGTAAGCAGGTCGAGCTCGATAACACCGTCGCGGCCGAGCTGGCGGGCAGCAAGGACGCGGTCCTACGGACGCTCGAGGGGCATCTGAACTGTGATGTGTTTATGCGCGGGAACGTGCTCACGCTCGATGGCGACCCCGATGCGGTCGACGCCGCCGCCGCGGTCGTCCACGAGCTGTCGGAGCTGATCGCCCAGGGCCACGAGATCGCGCCCGGGACGATCGAGGCCGTCAGCCGCGCGCTCGACGCGCACGAGTCCCCCGGAGCAATCCTCGAGGACGTGGTCTGGCGCCACCGCGCCAACAAGGTCTCCCCGAAGACCGTCAACCAGAAGCACTACGTCGACTCGATCCGCAACAACACGATCACGTTCGGGATCGGCCCGGCGGGAACCGGCAAAACGTTCCTGGCGGTAGCGCTCGCGGCGGCCGCACTGAGCCGCCGGGAGGTCAATCGGATCATCCTGACCCGGCCCGCGGTCGAGGCCGGCGAGCGGCTCGGATTCCTTCCCGGCGACCTGATGGCGAAGGTCGACCCGTACCTGCGGCCGCTGTTTGACGCCCTCCACGACATGCTCGAGCCGGACCGCGTCTCCCAGCACCTCGAGCGTGGCGTGATCGAGGTGGCGCCGCTGGCGTTCATGCGCGGGCGCACCTTGAACGACAGTTTCATCATCCTCGACGAGGCCCAGAACACGAGCCCCGAGCAGATGAAGATGTTCCTGACCCGGCTGGGGTTCAACTCGAAGATGGTCGTGACCGGCGACATCACCCAGATCGACCTGCCGCGCGACCAGCACTCGGGGCTCGTCGTGGTCGCCGACATCCTCAAGGACGTCGAGGGGGTCGAGTTCGTCCGCTTCGGCGAGGAGGACGTGGTGCGCCACAAGCTCGTGCGCCAGATCGTCGCCGCCTACAACGAGCACTCCCAGCGCGCCGCCCCGGAGTTGCGTCCGCGCGCGGCCACTCCACGAGCCTGAACGCGTGCGCCGCTCGTGCTCGAGATAGAGGTCATCGGAATCGAGGGGATAGCGGTCGAAGTTCCGGCCGCGGACGAGCTTCGCTTCCCGACCGCGAGCGAGCTCAAGGGACTGTGCGCGCTGGCGATCTCCTCGGCGGGTATCGAGGACGGCCACGTCGCGATCGAGTTCGTCGACACGAATCGGATTCGTGCGCTCAACCGCGAGCACCGCCAGGTCGACCAGCCGACCGATGTCCTGTCGTTCGGCGTTGACGAGGGTGGCACCGCCGCCGGGCCGCGCGAGCTCGGCGACATCGTGATCTGCCCGGAGCACACCGCCGACCTGCGCGAGGCGGTCGTGCACGGCGCGCTCCACCTGACCGGCATGGATCACGAGACCGACGACGGCGAGATGCTCGCGCTCCAGGCCGAGCTGCTGCGCTGGGCGCAGTGAGCCTCCTGACGCGCTCTGGCTTCATCGCGCTGGCCGGCCGTCCCAACGTGGGCAAGTCGACGCTCGCCAACGCGGTCGTCGGCACCAAGGTCGCGATCGTGTCCGACAAGCCGCAGACCACTCGTCGCGCGATTCGCGGCGTCGCCAACGGTCCGGGTTGGCAGCTCGTGCTCGTCGACCTGCCGGGCGTCCAGCGCCCGCGGGATGCGCTCACCGAGCGGATGCAGCGCCGGGTCGAGCACGAACTCGAGGACGCGGACGGTTGCCTGTTCGTGATCAACGCGGAGGAGGGTGTCGGCCCGGGGGACCGGTTCATCGCGGGGCTGCTGCGGGCGGCTCGGGTGCCGGTCGTGATCGCGGTCAACAAGATCGACCGCACGAACCGCTCCGGAACCGCCTCCGCGCTGCAGGCCGCCGCCGACCTCGACCTCGCCGAGGAGGTATTCCCGGTGTCGGCCACCACCGGATCGGGCGTCGGGCCGCTCGTCGACTGCCTGGTCTCGCTGCTGCCCGAGGGGCCGTTCTACTTCGAGCCCGAGCAGCGCTCCGACCAGTCCCAGCAGGTGATGCTCGCCGAGCTCGTGCGCGAGCAGGTGCTGGCCAGGACGCGGCACGAGGTGCCGCACTCCGTCGAGGTCGTGGTCGAGGGGATCGAGGACGGCGACCCGATCCGGATCGAGGCGGTGATCCTCGCCGAGACCGAGTCCCAGAAGCGGATCCTGATCGGCGCCGGCGGCCAGATGGTGAAGTCGATCGGCGTCGCCTCGCGACGCACGATCGAGCGAGAGCTCGGGACCCACGTACATCTCGAACTGAAGGTCCGCGTGCGCCGGCACTGGAGGGCCGATGAGCGAATGCTGGACCGACTCGGGATCGAGTAGGCCTCCGAAGATTCGTCTGCTGCCGGATAATCTGCGCGACGAACTATCCTTGTGATCATGGCCACGCACACTCCAGAGCCGCCACAGGAATTCATCGCCGCGCCACTAGCCTCGGACCTCTGCTGGCTGCTGTCGCGAGCGAGCCATGGGCTGACGACCGAGTTCACCGCGGCGCTAGAAGACCTCGGGATCTCGCCCCGGGCACATTCGGTGCTGTTCACCGCGATGACGGGCGAGTTCACTCAGACTGAGATCGCACGCATGGTGGGGCTCGACAAGACCACGATGGTCGTGACGGTCGACGAACTCGAGGCCGCCGGACTCGCCGAGCGGCGCCCGTCGGCAAGCGACCGGCGTGCCCGCGTGATCGTCGCGACCGACGCCGGCGTGCGACGGGTCCTCGAGGCCGAGGAGGTCCTCGACCGAGTCCGCGAGGACGTCCTGAGCGTGCTCGAGCCGGACGAGCGCCTCGTGTTTCTGAAGGCGCTTGGCACGCTCGCGTGTGGCCGCCTGGCCGAACCCGCGCAGTGCACGCAGCCGCCGCGCCGGCGCGCCTGAGGCGCCCCGACCTCACTAAGGCTTCGGTCGCCTCGGGGTAAGGCGTACCGCCCTTACATTCGGCGCGAACTGCCGATGTGCGGACGCGTTGCGCAGCCCATACTCAAATGGTCCGGTACAGATCGTCTGCTACAAGATGATCTGCTACGGTTCTATCTAGAACGGTCTGAACTCGAGGAGCAAGGAACTAATGAACCCGCTGAACCAGACGTCCCATCCGCCGTTGGACACCGCCCCGGCCACCGATCGTAACCGCTGGATCGCGCTTGTGGTGCTGTGCGCGGGGTTTCTGATGATCATCCTGGACCAGACGATCGTGAACGTGGCGCTGCCGACGATCCAGACCGACCTTCACTTCTCCCAGTCCGCGCTCGCGTGGGTCATCAACGCGTACCTGATCGCGTTCGGGGGCCTGCTGCTGCTGGTGGGTCGGCTGGGAGACCTGATCGGGCGCCGGCGGATCTTCCTGGCCGGCCTGATCGTCTTCACCTCCGCGTCTCTAGTCTGCGGTCTCGCCGACAGCCAGGCGCTGCTGATCGGCGCGCGGTTCATCCAGGGCGTGGGCGGGGCGATGACCTCCGCCGTGATCCTGGGCATGATCGTGACGATGTTCCCGAAGCCATCCGAGCAGGCCAAGGCGATCGGGGTCTACAGCTTCGTCGCTGCCGCCGGCGGCGCGATCGGTTTGCTCGCCGGTGGCGTTCTGACGCAGGCGATCAACTGGCACTGGATCTTCTTCGTGAATGTCCCGATCGGGATCGCGACCGGCGTGTTCGCCACGCGGCTGCTCCCGAACGACGTCGGAATCGGCTTGGGGCGCGGCGCGGATGCACCGGGCGCTGTGCTGCTTGTCACGTCGTTGATGCTCGCCGTCTACACGATCGTCGAGGCCAGCACCTACGGCTGGGGAAGCGCCCGCACGCTGGGCTTTGGCGGGGTCGTGGTTGCGCTGCTGGCGGCGTTCGTCGCCCGCCAGGCAACTGCCACCAACCCGCTGATTCCGCTGCGCGTGTTCCGGTCGCGGACGGTCACGGTCGCGAACCTGATGCAGGCGCTGATGGTCGCCGGCATATTCGGGATGTTCTTCCTGGGCGCGCTGTACCTCCAGCGAGTGCTGCGCTACGACGCAATCGAGGTCGGCCTGGCGTTCCTGCCGGTGGCGCTCGGGATCGCCGGGATGTCGCTCCGGTTCACCGCGCAACTGATGATGCGCTTCGGGGCCAAGCCGACGCTGATCGCCGGCCTGGCCGGCGTGGCCGCGGGGTTGCTCGTGTTCCGGGGTGCGCCGGCGAATGCCGCATACGTCACGAACCTGCTGCCCGCGATGCTCCTGCTCGGCGTGGGCGCGGGGCTGGTGTTCCCCGCGCTGATGACGCTCGCGATGTCGGGAGCCACGCCCGAGGATTCGGGTCTGGCCTCGGGGCTCGTGAACACGACCCAGCAAGTGGGTGGCGCGCTCGGGTTGGCGGTGCTGGCGACGCTGTCGGCGACCCGAACCGGCTCGCTGCTCGCTAAGGGAGCGTCGAATGCCACCGCGCTGACCGACGGCTACCACCTGGCGTTCACGATCGCCGCGGGGCTGGTGCTGGCGGCGATCGCGATTGGCCTGGTCTTCCTGCGGCCCACCCGGGCACTCGAGGCGATGTCGGAGCCCACCACGCTGGTCGAGGCCGAGATCGAGCCCGAGTACCTGGAGCAGGCCGCCTAGTAAATGAGTGCCCGCCCGCCCTGCCCGCCACCGCGGCGGGGTGGGCGGGCCGCTGCGAGCACCTACAATCCGCCACCCCGTGGAGGATTCGGAGATCGCATACGACGAGCGCGGACTCGTCCCGTGCATCGTCCAGGACTGGCGGACCGGCGAGGTTCTGACGCTCGCCTACATGAACGCGGAGTCGCTGCGGCTCACCCGGGAGACCGGCGAGGTCCACTTCTTCAGCCGCTCGCGGCAGGAGCTGTGGCACAAGGGCGCGACCTCGGGCGACACGCTGAGCGTGAGGTCGATCCGTTACGACTGCGACGCGGACGCGCTGCTCGCGCTGGTGGAGCCGGCCGGGCCGGCGTGCCACACCGGCGAGCGATCCTGCTTTCACCGCGGCGAGCTGAACCCCGGGGCGCCGTACGAGACGCTCCCGATCCTCGAGCGCACGATCGCCGAGCGGGCGGCGGCCCGGCCCGATGGCTCGTACACCGCGAAGCTGCTGGATGATCCGGACCTGGCCGGCGCGAAGGTCCAGGAGGAGGCCGAGGAGGTGGTCAGAGCGGCTCGAGAGGAGTCCGACGAGCGCGTGGCCGAGGAGGCCGCCGACGTCCTCTACCACGTCGCGGTCCTGCTCCGCGGACGCGGGCTGACGCTTGCGGATGCCGAGCGGGTGCTCGATGGCCGTCGCAAGCGCTGAAGCGATCCCCGCCGGCGTCACGCCGACGCTCGCGGAGGCGCGCGCTCTGGCCGCTGACTACAACCTGATCCCGATCCGCGAGACGTTCCTCGACGACTGCGAGACGCCGGTGTCCGCCTTCCTCAAGCTGCGCGATCGCGACCCGTCGTTCCTGCTCGAGTCGGCCGATCAGGGGCGGGTCGGACGCTACTCGTTCATCGGCTTCCGGCCGCGCAAGGTGCTGCGGTGGTCGCTCGACGACGGCGGCGACCCGTACGCGCTCGCGGCCGCCGAGCTTGGCCGTCTGCGCGTCGCTCCCCTGCCCGACCTCCCGCCGTTCGCCGGCGGAGCCGTCGGGTTGTTCGCGTACGACCTGGTCCGGACGGTCGAGCAGCTCGGGCCGCCGAACCCCGACCCGCTCGGGCTGCCCGACCTGGCGCTGATGCTGACCGACGCGCTGGTGGCGTTCGATCACCTCAAGCACACGATCACGGTGATCGCGAATGTCTACGGGGACGACGATCTCGATGCCTCGTACGCGCGCGCGGTCCAGACGATCGCGGAGGTGCGGTGGCGGCTGGCCGGGCCGGTTCCGCGCCCCCCGAGGCCTCCGGCCCGCGACCGGACGGTGGCGCCGCTCAACGCCAACATGACTCGCGACCAGTTCGAGGCCAACGTCGCCCGGATCATCGAATACATCTACGCCGGCGACGCGTTCCAGGTGGTCCCGTCGCAGCGCTGGTCCGGACCGGTGCCGGTCGAGGCGTTCTCGATCTACCGCGGGCTGCGCGCGGTCAACCCGAGCCCGTACATGTACTTCCTGGACTTCGGCGACTTCGAGATCGCCGGCGCAAGCCCGGAGCCGCTGATCACGGTCGCCGGTCGGCGGGTTTCGACGCGACCGATCGCCGGCACGCGGCCGCGCGGCGCCACCGCCGAAGAAGACAACCGGATCGCCGAGGAGCTGCTGGCCGATCCCAAGGAGCGGGCCGAGCACGTGATGCTGGTCGACCTCGGGCGCAACGACCTCGGGCGGGTGTGCGAGTACGGATCGGTCGAGGTCGAGAGCTTCATGGCGGTTGAGAACTACAGCCACGTGATGCACATCGTCTCGAGCGTCGCCGGCCGGTTGCGCGACGGCGTCGGCGCGCTCGAGGCGCTGCGCTCGGTGTTGCCGGCGGGCACTCTGTCGGGGGCTCCGAAGGTGCGGGCGATGCAGATCATCGACGAGCTCGAGCCGGTCAAGCGCGGTGGCTACGGGGGGGCGATCGGCTACGCGAGCTACACCGGCGATCTCGACACCTGCATCCACATCCGCACGGTCGTGGTCAAGGACGGGATCGCACACGTACAGGCGGGCGGCGGGACGGTCGCCGACGCCAAGCCGGAGTTCGAGTACCGCGAGTCCGAGGCCAAGGCCCGCGGGGTACTGCAGGCGATCGCGCTCGCGGCGAGCCAGCCGGAGTGGCCATAGGCGGTTTCTGTACCCGCAGCACGAACGGCGGGCACCTGGGGGCGACTGACTGCCGCCCGCCGGCGGAGCCCAGATCCGCCGAATTACCTGCGTATCGCGACATTCGACGCGCGAGGGACGGGACCCTGCCGTGTAACGCATGCTCCACACGCCTCACACGGCGCGATCCGTCCCGGACCGGCCCAACGACGTGATTCGCTTCTCAGCGCGCGCTCGGAACCCTCGGCCCGCACTCGATCACGGAACAATCATCCAGCCCAGAAAGGAGCGTGCCCAATGGAGTTCGAGCAGATAACCACCGAGCTGAACGACAACGTGCTCACGATCACGCTGAACCGTCCCGAACGCCTGAACGCGTTCACCGCGACGATGGGGGACGAGCTCCGCGCCGCATTCGACACCGCGGACGCCGACGACGAGGTCCGCGCGGTGATCGTGACCGGCGCCGGGCGGGGATTCTGCGCCGGCGCCGATCTCGAGCGCGGCGGCGAGACGTTCACCGGTCGCGCCCGCGACGGGTCCGATCCCGTTCCGCGCGACGGCGGCGGCCGGCTCACGCTGCGGATCTTCGAGTGCACCAAGCCGGTGATCGCCGCGATCAACGGCCCGGCGGTGGGGATCGGCGCGACGATGACGCTGCCGATGGACGTCCGGCTGGCGTCGGAGAGCGCCCGCGTCGGGTTCGTGTTCTCCCGTCGCGGGATCGTCCCGGAGGCGTGCTCGAGCTGGTTCCTGCCGCGCCTCGTCGGCATCAGCCGGGCGATGGAGTGGGTCGCCACCGGTCGGGTGTTCGATGCGAAGGACGCGCTCGAGGGCGGCCTCGTCCGCAGCGTCCATCCCGCCGGCGAGCTGCTCGACGCCGCGGGCGCGCTCGCCCGTGAGATCGTCGACAACGCCGCGCCGGTGTCGGTGGCGCTGGCCCGGATGATGATGTGGCGGATGCTCGGGGCCGAGCATCCGATGATCGCCCACCGCGCGGATTCGCGCGGGATGTACTACCGGGGCTCCTCAGCCGACGCCGCCGAAGGGATCACGTCGTTCCTCGAGAAGCGGCCGGCGCAGTTCACCGACCGGGTCAGCGACGGGCTACCGGATGTGATGCCCGGGTGGACGTCGCCCGATTTCCGCTGAGCGCGTCGGCCGCATCAGGACCCCGACCAGGTCACCGGCGAGCTCGTGTAGTCGTCGGTGCCCGTCCAGCCCACCTTGGTGATACCGCCCGAGACGAGATAAGTCAGACAGGTATGGAAGCTTGCGCCGGCGGCCACCGGCGTGGTCGACGAGTTCTGATTACACGGCGGGAAGTCGCCGATGAACGAGACCGGGTCCTGTTGGTTGCCGCCGTGGTCGATTCCCTGGATGGCGTCAGAGGTCCCGTCCACATCGATCGAGAGCGGGCCGACATTGGTCACGGTCACGGTGGCGTACTGCGGAACGGCGCCCTTCGGGGCACCCGAGAGATCGATGCCCTTGAGGTCGGCGCTCGATCCGGTGCGGATCGATGCGACTGTGATCTTCAGCGTCCGGGGCTTGCCGTTGCCGGAGGACGTCAGGGGCGTGTAGGTGACGGTCGCGGTCTGGCCGACGGTCAGCCCGGTGCCGGGTTTGGTGACGCCCGCCGTCGCCGTGTCGCTCGTGGTGGCGGTCGAGCTCGCTGACGCGGGAGTCGCTCCGCCCGAGGCCGACGAAGCGCTGCTGCTGCCACCCGATGACCCGCCGCTACTTCCGCATGCCCCGAGCAGCAGAGTCGTGAACACGGCCAACGTCGCGAGCCGGCCGAGATGAACGGTCCTCATGGAATGCCCCCTGTTGTGCAGTATCGCCTTGCCCGACGGGCATCCTAAGGAGCCTCGCCTGACGGGTGAAGGCGCGGCACCATACTGTTTGCCTGGCGTTAATGACTCCGGCGCCACACCGATGCGCGTCCTCGTTCTCGACAACTACGACAGCTTCACGTACAACCTCGTCCAGTACCTGGGTGAGCTCGGCGCCGACGTCGAGGTGGTCCGCAACGACCACGCCTCTGTCGATGAGCTGCTCGTTCGCGGCTACGACCGAGTGATCGTCTCTCCGGGGCCGTGCACCCCGAACGAGGCGGGCATCTCGCTCGAGGCCGTCCGGCGGTTCCCGGTGGCGACCGTTCCGACGCTCGGAGTGTGCCTCGGCCATCAGGCGCTCGTGCAGGCGTGGGGGGGAAGGGTGATCCAGCACGAGCCGGTGCACGGCAAGACGACGACGATTGAACACGACGGCCGGACGATCTTCCGCGGGTTGCGCACGCCGCTCGAGGTCGGCCGCTACCACTCCCTGGTCGTCGACCCGGCGCTCCCGGACTGCCTCGAGAGCAGCGCGAGCGGCGGCGAGGTCGTGATGGCGGTTCGCCACCGCGAGCTTCCGGCCGAGGGCGTGCAGTTCCATCCCGAGTCGGTTCTCACCGAGCAGGGCCGGGAGCTGCTCGCGAACTTCCTTGCGCGGGTGAGATGAGCGACGCCTCGGATCTATGAGCGCCGGCCCTGATCTCCTCACGAAGGCCATCGACACGCTCGCCGGCGGCCATGACCTCAGCTTCGACGACGCCGCCGCGGTCCTGTCGGAGATCATGGCCGGAAACGCGTCCGAGGTTCAGATCGCCGGGTTCCTGGTGGCGCTTCGGACCAAGGGCGAGACCGTCGAGGAGCTCGCGGGCCTGGCCCGCACGATGCGCGCGATGGCCGCGCGCGTCAACGTCTCGAGCGACGACCTGCTCGACACCGCGGGCACGGGCGGCGGCCGCCGCACGTTCAACGTCTCGACGACCGCCGCGCTGATCGCCGCAGGAGCCGGCTGTACGGTGGCCAAGCACGGCAACCGCTCGGCGACGGGGCTGTCGGGGTCCGCGGACGTGCTCGAGGCGCTCGGCGCGCGCATCGACCTCACTCCCGACGCGGTGGCGCGCTGCATCGACGACGTCGGATTCGGGTTCATGTTCGCGCCGGCCCACCACCAGGCGACGAGGTACGTGGTCCCGGTGCGCCGCCAGCTCGCGGTCAGGACGATCTTCAACTTCCTCGGTCCGCTCACGAATCCGGCGGGCGCGACGCGCCAGCTGATCGGAGTCTCGGATTCCGCGTACCTCGACACGATGGCGGGGGCGCTCGCGCTGCTCGGCACCAAGCACGCGCTGCTCGTCGCGAGCGAGGACGGCCTCGACGAGCTCAGCATCTCGGCGCCGACGCTGGTCGTCGAGGTGATCGGTTCCGAGCTCCGGCGCTACACGGTCGCGCCCGAGGAAGTGGGGCTCGACTCGGCGCCGGCCGAGGCGATCCCGGGCGGCGACCCGTCCGAGAATGCGCAGACCACGCGCGCGATCTTCGGCGGGGAGCGGGGAGCGTCCCGCGACCTCGCGACGCTGAACGCCGGCGCCGCGATCTACGCCGGCGGCCGCGCCGGCACGCTCGAGGAGGGCGTGCGCGCAGCCGAGCGGGCGATCGACGACGGTCTCGCGCTGGCGGCCCTCGAGCGGTTCGTCAAGCGGACGCGTGAGCTCGCGCCGTGAACCGACTCGACCCGATCATCGCCGCCACGCGCGAGGAAGTCGCACGGCGTCGAAAGGCAGTGCCGCCGTCGGCGCTCAAGCGCGGCGACGTGGGCGATGTACGTTCGTTTCCAGACGCGCTCGCTCGTCCGGGACTGTCTGTGATCGCCGAACACAAGCGCCGGTCTCCGTCCGCCGGGCCAATTCGGGGCGACCTCACACTCCAGGACGTGGTCGGGGCGTACGAGCGAGGCGGCGCGGCGGCGCTCTCGATCCTCACGGAGGGCCCGAGCTTTGACGGCTCGCTCGATGATCTGCGCGCGGCGAGGGCGGCGGCCGACCTGCCGCTCCTGCGCAAGGACTTCATCGTCGACCGCTACCAGGTGCTGGAGTCATTTGCGGCCGGCGCCGACGCCATCCTGTTGATCGTCGTCGCCCTCTCGCCGGCGGAGCTCTCGCGGCTCTACGACGAGGCACAGGATCTCGGTCTCAGCGTGCTGGTCGAGGTGCACGACGAGCGCGAGCTCGACGCGGCGCTGTCGCTCGGCGCGCCGGTGATCGGCATCAACAACCGAGACCTGACGACGCTCGAGGTGGACACCCGCCGCACGTTCAAGCTGTTGCCGCGCGTGTTCGGCCATGCGCTGGTGGTTGCCGAGTCGGGCTTCAGCCGCCGCGACCAGCTCGATGAGCTCGCGGCGGCCGGAGTGGACGCGGTGCTGATCGGGGAGGCGCTGATGCGGTCGCCCGACATCGAGACCGCATGTCGCGCTCTGGCGGTCCGCTAAGGCGCCGCCGTCAGGCGCCGCCGACCATTCCAATCAGCCCGGGCGCCCTACGATTGTCGCTGTGACCAAGATCAAGTTCTGCGGGATCACCCGGCTCGACGACGCCGAGCTTGCGCTCGCCGCCGGCGCCTGGGCGATCGGCCTGATCTTCTGGCCGCGCTCGCCCCGACGCTGCGATTTCGACACCGCGGCCGAGATCGCCGCGGCGGTCAAGCGGCGCGCCGAGGTCGTCGGCGTGTTCGTGAACGCGACGCTCGACCATGTCGCCCAGACGGCCGACGGCGTCGGCCTGACGATGATCCAGCTGCACGGGGAGGAGGGCCCCGCGTACTGCTCCGAGGCGGCGCGGCGCACCGGCTGCAAGGTGATCAAGGCCGTCCGCGTGCGCAGCGGCGCGGACGTCCAGGCAGTGGCCGCGTTCCACACCGACTATCACCTGCTGGACAGCTACACGGCGGGGCTTCCCGGCGGTACCGGCGAGACGTTCTCGTGGGAGCTCGCACGCGGCTATGGCCGTCCCGCCCACCCCGTCCCCGTGATCCTGTCGGGCGGCCTCACGCCCGACAACGTGGCGGACGCGATCGCCGCGGTCCATCCATACGCCGTCGACGTCGCCAGCGGCGTCGAGCCTGATGGGGGCCCGCCCACCCGCAAGGACCCCGGTAAGCTCGTCGCGTTCGCGGAGGCGGTGCGGGCCGAGGCCGGGGCCGGCGCCGGGGCCGGGGCGCGATGACCGCGGTCGAGCATCGATTCGGCCCGTACGGCGGCCAGTACGTCCCGGAGACGTTGATGCCCGCGCTGGCCGAGCTCGAGGAGGCGTGGGTCTCCGCGCGCGACGATCCCGGCTTCCGCGCCGAGCTCGACACGCTGCTGCGGGACTTCGTCGGCCGCCCATCGCCGCTGTACCCGGCCACGAGGCTGAGCGAGGCGGCGGGCCACCCGATCTGGCTCAAGCGCGAGGACCTCAACCACACCGGCGCCCACAAGATCAACAACGCGCTCGGGCAGGCCCTGCTGGCCAAGCGCATGGGCAAGCGGCGGATCATCGCCGAGACCGGCGCCGGCATGCACGGCGTCGCCGCCGCCACTGCGTGTGCGCTGCTCGACCTCGAATGCCTCGTGTACATGGGCACCGAGGACATGCGTCGCCAGCGCCCCAACGTCGAGCGTATGCGCCTGCTCGGTTCGGTGGTCGAGCCCGTCGAGGCAGGCGCGCGGACGCTGAAGGAGGCGGTGTCGGCGGCGATCCGCGATTGGGTCACGAACGTCGACACCACTCACTACATCATCGGCTCGTGCGTCGGGCCCGCGCCGTACCCGGCGCTGGTCCGCGATCTCCAGCGAGTGATCGGCGACGAGGCCCGGGCACAGGTGCTCGAACGCGCCGGCCGCCTGCCCCAGCGCGTGATCGCCTGCGTCGGCGGCGGCTCGAACTCGATCGGCGTGTTCATCCCGTTCGTCGACGACCGCGAGGTGGAGCTGGTCGGGGTGGAGGCCGCCGGCGAGGGGATCGAGACCGGCCGTCACGGAGCCCCGTTGACCGTCGGCGGGCCGGGCGGGCGGGGCGGGGTCCTGCACGGCGCGTTCTCGGCGATCATGCAGAATGAGGACGGCCAGATCCTCGAGGCACACTCGATCTCGGCGGGACTCGACTACCCGGGCACGGGCCCCGAGCACGCGTGGTTGAGGGACACGGGTCGGGCGCGCTACCACGCGGTCACCGACCGGGAGGCGCTGGAAGCGTTCGCGACGTGCGCGCGTCTGGAGGGGATCATTCCGGCGCTCGAGAGCGCCCACGCCGTCGCGTGGACGCTCGCGAACGGGCCGAGCGAGCTCGACCTGGTCTGTCTGTCCGGGCGCGGCGACAAGGACCTCGCCGAGGCACTCAGCCTGCTGGGCCGGTCGTGAGGCCGTTTTGATCGAGGCTGAGAGCGAATGACCGGGATCGAGCGGATCGCGGAGGCGTTCGAGTCGGCCCGCGCCAACGGGCGGCGCGCGGCGCTCATGCCCTACCTGATGGGCGGTTTCCCCGACCTGGACACCTCGCGCCAGATCGGCCTCGCGTACGCGGACTCGGGGGCGGACCTGGTGGAGCTCGGCGTCCCGTTCTCGGACCCGCTCGCCGACGGGCCGGTGATTCACGCGGCGGGAACGGCGGCGCTCCGCGCCGGCATCAACGTGTTCGACGTGCTCGACGTCGGCCGGGCGATCGCCGAGCGCGTTCCGGTCGTGGTCATGTGTTACGCGAACCTGATCTTCGCCCGCGGGATCGAGCGGTTCGCTGACGCGCTACTCGATGTCGGAGCGAGCGGATTGATCGTCCCCGACCTACCGCTCGAGGAGGCTCCCGACGTACTCGCGGCCTGCGATGCCCGCGCCCTCGCGCTGGTTCCGCTGGTCGCGCCGACGACGCCCTCCGAACGGCTTACCCGGATCGGCGCCCAGGCGAGAGGCTTCCTGTACACGGTGTCGCTGACCGGAACGACCGGCGAGCGCGCGGGCGTCGCCGACGGACTGGCCGAGGTCGTGAGGCGCGCGGCGGCGAGCACCGATGTCCCGGTGGCGGTGGGCTTCGGCATCTCGACCGCCGAGCAGGCCGCGGCCGCCGCGGCCGCGGGTGCCGACGGCGTGATCGTCGGCAGCCGCCTCGTCCGCGCCGCGGGCGGGGGCGAGGACCCGGTGGCGGCGGTCGGCGCGCTGGTGCGGGAGCTCTCGACGGGCCTGGCGACCCGCCTCTGAGTTAGCATCTCCCGCGATGGGCATCATCCTGACTGCCACTGCCGGCCTGTGCATATGGATCATCCTGTGGTCGCTGAACGTCAGCGGCCTTGACAGCATCGCGATCGGCCTCGTGATGGTGCTGATCGCGTACGGCGTCTACCACCTGCTGCCGTTCCTGCCCGGCCGGCGGGACTAGCTCGCCGGGGATGCGAAGCCGGGTGCTCGCACGCGGTCGGGCGGCCTGCGCCTGTGCTCTGATCACCGCCGGGGTCGCCGGCTGCACCTC
This sequence comes from uncultured Solirubrobacterales bacterium, assembly GCA_963783415.1. Taxonomy (GTDB): domain Bacteria; phylum Actinomycetota; class Thermoleophilia; order Solirubrobacterales; family Solirubrobacteraceae; genus Palsa-465. Next base: position 45,765 of record CAWANN010000024.1, on the reverse strand, counting down.
GTCGGGGTCGGCGAACTCGAGCGTGAACGTCTCGGGCAACGTGCTGAGGATCTACGTCAGCGCCGCGTCCACCGATCAGCCGCAGGTCGCGCAGGACGTGCTCGACGCCGAGCGACTCGCGTTCAACCAGGGCCCCCACACTGTCGGCAGTTTCACGATCCGGATGCTGACCGTGCGCGGCTCGACGCTGTCCGAGCAGGCGCGGACGGTGATCCAGGACAAGACTTCGATCGCCTACCTGGGCGAGGTCGTTCCCGGCTCCTCGGCCGCGTCGCTCGGGATCACCAACGCGCTCGACATCCTTCAGGTCAGCCCCACCGACACCGCGCTCGAGCTGACCGAGACCACGCCCGCGGTCGCGAACGCGCCCGACGGGTACTACGAGTCGCTTGGCACGTACGGGCGGACGTTCGCGCGGGTGGTACCGACGAGCGGCGACGAGGCCAAGGCGCAAATCCAGGAGATGCAGAGCCTGGGGGTAAGCAAGCTGTACGTCTCCTCGGACGGCAGTGACTACGGGCGTGCGATCGCGAACGCGGTCAGTCATGACGTCGGGGGCGGGATCACACTCGCCTCCAGCCCGGATGCCGCGGACGGCGTGTTCTATGGCTCGGCCTCGCCGGCCGTCGCCGCTCGCTTTTTCAACAGGGTCGTCGGCGCGAACCCGTCGGCGAAGCTGTTCGGCCCCTCGGCGCTCGACGCCCCATCGTTTGTCTCGGCGCTGCTGGCGAGGGTGCAGAACCTCTACATCTCGGTGCCCGGCTTCCTGAAGCAGGACCTGAACTCGGCGGGAACGACTTTCGTCTCGCAGTTCACCGCCACCTACGGACATGCGCCGGCCGTCCAGGCGATCTTCGGCTATGAGGCGATGGCGGCGGTCTTGTCGGTGCTCAAGGAGGCCGGCACGTCGGCCAACGCCCGCGGCACGGTCGTGAAGGACTTCTTCGCGATCAGGAATCGCCAGTCGGTCCTCGGGACGTACTCGATGAACTCGAACGGCGACACGAGCCTCGCGCCGTTCGTCTTCAGCCGCCTGAAGAGCGGCCAGCTGGTCCCATTCAAGTTCGTGTCAGTGTCGGGGTGAGGCTAGCCACGGCGTCGAAAAGGGCGATGAGGTGGGCGATCGTCGCGCTCGCGGCGGTCGGCACGATCATCGCCGTCGACGGCTGCGGCTCGAGCTCAGGCCAGACGCTCGCGGCGACTCGGATTCGCGGACGTACGCTCACGATCTACGCGAGCGCGCCGCTGCGCGGCCCGTCGACCGTCAGCGGCGAGGCCGTCATCAACGGAGCCAAGTTGGCGCTCGACGAGGTGCACGGCCGGATCGGCGAGTACCGGATCGCGCTCAAGATCCTCGATGACGCCACCGTCGCGCGGGGCGGCTGGGACCCCGGGCAGACGACGATCAACGTGCGAGTCGCGGTGGTCGATCCGACGACGATCGGCTACGTCGGCGACTTCAACTCCGGCGCGAGCGCGATCTCGATCCCGCCGCTCAATCGCGCCGGCATTCCGCAGGTGAGCCCGACGAGCGCCGCCGTCGGGCTGACCTCCGCGGCGCTCGGAGCTCAGCCGGGTGAGCCACTGAAGTACTACCCAACGGGTATCCGGACGTTCGCCCGCGTGGTGCCGAACGACAGGATTCAGGCGATCGCGCAGGTTCGCGTCCAGCAGGAGATGGGCTGCACCTCTACCTTCGTGCTGAACGACGGCGAGGTCGACGGCTCCGACGCCGCTCGGAGCTTTGTGGTGGCCGCCATGGCCGCGCACCTGCATCTCGCCGGCATCGCGATGTTCGTGCGACAGGCCAAGAGTTACAAGGCGCTGGCGTCTGGGATCGCCCGCATCGCTCCCGATTGCGTGATGATCGCGGCGGACACCGAGTCGGGCGCGGCGGTGCTCACGACCGACCTGGCTGCCGCGATGCCGACCGTCAAGATCTTCGGCACCGCCGGCCTGGCCGAGAGCACGTACGCGGACCCCTCGCAGGGGGGTATCCCGCCGTCGGTGGATTCACGCGTCGTGATCACCTCGCCGGCCCTCGGGCTGAACGAGTACCCGCCTTCCGCGCGCGCGTTCGACACGGCCTATACGCGCCGATTCGGCCCGCCCCAACCGGACGCGATCTTCGGCTATGAGGCGATGAGCCTGATGCTCGACGGGATCAAGCGCGCCACCGATGACGGGACCGCGCCCGCCGTGCGCTCGGAGGTGCGGCGCGCGATCTTCGCCACCCGCGACCGCCATAGCGTGCTCGGGACGTACAGCATCAACCGCAACGGCGATACGACCCTGCTGCGCTACGGGATATGGGGAATCGTCGAGGGGCACCTCACTTTTTGGGAGGCAATTAAGGCCTGACGGTCGGATTTATGTTGCGTTAGGCTCGCACCGGGCGCTTGGCGTCGTCCGGACACAGGATTACGCTGCGCCGTCACACCGGTCGTGGAACTTCCGGAGTACCGGGCGCACCGATTTACAGGAGGTTGTATGAGGGTATTTCTCGCAAAGGCGCTGACCGGCCTGCTGGTCGTCGGCTCCGTGCTCGCGCTGGCCGCGTGCGGCAGCAGTAAGAGCAGCAGCAGTAGCAGCAGCACGAGCGGCGGCTCGAGCGCGAGCGGTAGCTCGGGCGCCGGCACGATCGACATCTATTCCGACCTGCCGCTCACGGGTGCGGTGACGGCACAGACGGTCCCGGCTCTGAACGGGGAGAAGCTTGCTCTGAAGCAAGCCGGGTACAAGGCCGGTCAGTGGAAGGTCAACTTCATCTCGCTGAACGACGCGACGGCGACATCGCCTACGAACTACGACCTCAACGTATGCCAGGCCAACGCCCGAAAAGCGGCAACCGACCCGAAAGCCGTGTACATGGTCGGCCCGTTCAACTCGGGCTGCGCCGAGGTTGAGATTCCGATCACCAACGAGGGGGGTCTCGCGCAGGTCAGTCCCGCGAACACGTACCCGGGACTGACAACGAACGACCCGGGAACCTCGTCGGGTGAGCCCGGCAAGTACTACCCGACGGGGAAGCGGACGTACCTGCGGATCGTTCCCCGCGACACCATCCAGGGCCAGGCGGGCCTGGTGGCGATGAAGCAGGAGGGCTGCACCCGCGTCGCGGTGGCGAACGACAAGACGCCGTACGGCGTCGGGCTGGCCACGCAGGTCCAGTTGCACGGGAAGGCCAACGGAATCACGGTCACGGGCGTCACCCCCCTCGACCCGACGTCGCCGAACTTCCGGTCGTACGCGTCAACGGTCAAGGCACAGGGAGCGAACTGCGTCTACACCGCGTTCGACCCGCCTGGCGAGGTGGAACTGGTGAAGGACATCAACGCCGCGGTTCCGACCGCGAAGATCTTCGGCGGCGACGGCGTCTGCTCCGGCGGGGAGACGAACCCCAAGATGGGCGGGTTCCCCGCGAGCATCGCACCGCTGTTCTTCTGCACGGTGGCGACGCAGGGGCTGACCACGTATCCGGGCGGGAAGGAATTCCTTGCCGCGTACAAGTCGGCCTACGGGGTCTCGAGCCCTGATCCGTACTCAATCTATGGCTACGAGGACATGCAGCTAGCGCTTCGGACGATCGCGAAGCTCGGCGCCCAGGGTGACAGCAAGAGCGCCGTGGTGGCGGCGCTGTTCGCGACCAAGAACTACGCGGGCACGATCGGAACCTACGGGTTCGATAAGAACGGCGACACGACGCTGAAGTCGTACGGTCTGTACAAGGTTGGCCCGGACGGCAACCCACTGTTCTTTAAGACCATCACGGTCGGCTAACGAGAAAACAAAGTGGAGCGGGGCCGTTGCAACGGCCCCGCTCCGCGAATAGGCTCGACCGGGGGTCCCATGGAAGCAAGATCGCTCCCCAGCAGAACCGCGCCGTCGGCTGGCAGAAAGGCGCTGCTCAAGATTCGTCACCTGGCTGGCCGGTGGGGCTTGGTGGCTGTGCTGCTGGCGTTCCCCATCTACTTCGCCGCGCACGACCTGTTTACCGGATATGGCGGTTACTCAGGCGGCCACGCGACCCGCATCCACGACCTCACGTACCTCGGCACCAACATCGTTCAAGGCATCTCGAACGGCGCGATCTGGTCGCTGATCGCGATCGGATACACGCTGGTGTACGGGATCATCGAGCTGATCAACTTCGCCCACGGCGACGTGTTCATGATCGGCTCGATGACGGGCGTCAGCTTCTGGTCCGCGATTGGATTGGGCCTGACCACCTCGACTCTCGGCTTGGTGGTCGGGCTGCCGATCGCGCTGGTCGTGTGCATGATCGTCTGCGGCGCGCTCAACGTGCTGATCGAACGGGTTGGCTACCGGCCGCTGCGGGGCGCACCGAGGCTGGCTCCGCTGATCACGGCCGTCGGTTTCTCGTTCATCCTCCAGAACGTCGGGCTCCTGTGGCGCGGGGGATCGACGGTCGGCGTATCCGACCTGGTCCGCGAGAACAAGACCGTGGTCCAGATATCGGGGGTCGTGGTCCATCGCGCGGATGTGCTGTCGGTCGTGGTCACCATCCCGCTCGTGATCCTCCTCGGGTGGTTCGTCGGCCGGACGCGTCACGGCAAGGCGATGCGCGCCACCGCGCAGGACCCCGAGGCGGCGCGTCTGATGGGGATCAACGTCGACTGGACGATCTCGCTCACGTTCCTGATCGGTGGAGCCCTCGCCGGCGCCGCCGGACTCGTGTACGCGCTCTACGAGACGACGATCTGGTACCTCCAGGGGTTCGAGGCGGGGCTGATCGCGTTCACGGCGGCGGTCATGGGAGGAATCGGCAACATCAAGGGAGCGGTGATCGGCGGGTTGATCATCGGCTGCATCCAGCAGACGATCGACGCCCGCGTCGGGCCCCAGTGGACACCGTTCTTCGTGTTCGGCCTGCTGATCATCATCCTGGTCCTGCGCCCGCAAGGACTGCTCGGCGAGGAGACGAGGGAGGCCGGGTGAACGAGCTGCGCGCGCAGCTGCAGGAATGGCGAGCGGCGATCGAGCGCCGGCTGCCTCGTTGGTGGCCGCGCGCCCTGGCGGTGCTGCTGATCGCGTTCGGCCTGGTGCTCCCGCAGCTGTTCTCGCCGACGAACAACTTCGTCAACACGGAGATCCTGGCCCTGACGTACGTGATGTTCGCGCTCGGTTTGAACGTCGTCGTGGGCTTTGCCGGACTGCTCGACCTCGGCTATGTCGCCTTCTTCGCGCTCGGCTCATACGCATTCGGATGGCTCGGGTCCGGCTGGTTCTACAAGGCCCACGTCCACATCCTCGTCCACGGCGCCACTCAGACACTGCCGGGCATACACCTGAACTTCCTGCTGATCCTGATCTGCGCGGGGCTGTTCACCGCCTTCGCCGGCGCGATCATCGGCGTGCCGACGCTGCGGTTGCGCGGCGACTACATCGCGATCGTCACGCTCGCGTTTGGGGAGATCATCCGGGTGTTCGCGCTCCAGGGGCCGGCGCTGAAGATCTTCGGGATGCCGCTGACCGGCGGCGAGCTCGGGATCAGCGGCACCGACCCTCCGTACCTCCCGGGCGTCGGCATGTTCAGCCAGCTGGACATCAGACCCTGGTACTACACGATCTTCGCGCTGGTCCTGATCACGCTGTTCGTCACCATACGAGTGCGCGACTCCCGGCTGGGGCGGGCGTGGGTAGCGCTACGCGAGGACGAGGTTGCCGCCGTCTCGATGGGCATCCCGCTGGTGCGCACGAAGCTGCTCGCCTACGCGCTGGGCGCGGCGTTCGGCGGGATCGCTGGCGCGTTCCTCGGCGCATACACCACGCTGATCGACGCCGGGGAGTTCCAGTTCGGCTTCTCGATCTTCGTTCTGGCGATGGTGATCCTCGGTGGCCTGGGGTCGGTCTGGGGAGTCGTTGTGGGGGCTCTCTTGCTCGCCAACATCAACTACTACCTGATCCCGGACGTGCTCAACTCGGTGCCCGGCAAGCTCGGGCTCAACTTCAACTTGACGGACCTGCAGGTGAGCATCTTCGGCTTCCTGCTCGTGATCGTGATGGTGCTGCGCCCGCAAGGGCTGATTCCCGAGCGGCGGCGAAAAATCGAGCTCACCGAAGGGATCGGCGAGTCCGAGCTCGAGGAGCCCGGAACGAGCTGGGCCGGCGTCGAGCCTGGAGAGGTCGTGCAATGACCGTCGAGTCGCCGGCGCCCACGCAGGCCCTGGGATTGCCGATTATGAGCGCCGAAGAGGTGTCCAAGGAGTTCGGCGGCCTGGTGGCCGTCAACCAGGTCTCGGTCGACGTCCCGCTCGGGTCGATCGTCTCGATCATCGGTCCCAATGGCGCCGGGAAGACGACGTTTTTCAACATGCTCACGGGTCTGTACAAGTCGACCAGCGGGCGGATCGTGTTCTCGGGTCGGGACATCACGCACGATCGACCCGACGTCATCACGCAGCTCGGGGTCGCCCGTACGTTCCAGAACATCCGGCTGTTCGGCGCGATGACCGCGCTCGAGAACGTGATCGTAGGACGACACTGCAGGATGCGCGCGGGGTTGTTCGGGTCGATCGTCCGCGCGCCGTGGGTGCGTGCCGAGGAGCGCGCGGTACAGGAGAGAGCGGCTGAGACGCTTTCGTACGTGGGGTTGCGCCCCCGCCAGTTCGGCCAGCTTTCAAGCAACCTCTCCTATGGCGACCAGCGCCGGGTGGAAATCGCGCGGGCGCTGGCCTCCGATCCGCGGCTGCTGCTGCTCGACGAGCCCACCGCCGGCATGAACCCGCAGGAGTCCGCGGCGCTGACCGAGTTCATGCGCAAGATGCGCAACGACCTTGAGCTGACGATCCTGCTGATCGAGCACGACATGAAGGTCGTGATGGGCGTCTCGGAGCGGATCACGGTGCTCGATCACGGCGAGAAAATCGCCGAAGGAGCGCCGGCCGAGGTCCGCGAGAATCAGCGTGTGATCGAGGCGTACCTCGGAAAGCAGAGCTGATGACCCTCCTCGAAGTCGAAGACATCCACACCTTCTACGGCGCGATCGAGGCGCTTCGCGGCGTGTCGCTGAGGGTCGAGGAAGGCGAGGTGGTCACGATCATCGGCTCGAACGGGGCGGGCAAGTCGACCACGCTGCGCTCGATCTCCGGCCTCACGCCGGCGAGGTCCGGCAAGATCACGTTCGAAGCGCAGGAGATAACCGGTCGCCCGGCACATGAGATCGTGGGTTGCGGGATTGCGCTCGCCCCGGAGGGACGCCACTGCTTTCCCAGGATGTCGGTCCGCGAGAACCTCGACTTGGGCGCGTATCGCCGGCGCGACGGTGGCATCGGCGAGGATCTGGACCGCGTTTACGACCTGTTTCCGCGCTTGAAGGAGCGCGACCGCCAGAAGGCCGGAACGATGTCGGGCGGCGAGCAGCAGATGCTGGCGATCGGCCGGGCGCTGATGGCCCGGCCCAAGCTGCTGATGCTGGACGAGCCTTCGATGGGGATCGCCCCGATCCTGGTGCAGCGGATCTACGAGACGATCGCCGAGATCAACCGTCAGGGCGTGGCGATCCTGCTGGTCGAGCAGAACGCGAACTACGCGCTTGACGTCTCGAAGCGCGGCTACGTGCTGGAGACGGGGGAGGTGGCCCTGACCAACGAATCGTCCCGGCTGCGAGACGATCCCGCTGTTCAGAGGGCATACCTCGGGACATGATCGTCGTTGCGGTCATCGGGGCCCAGGCGCTGTGGCTGCTGTTCGTGTGGCTGCTGTCCGCCGCAATCGGCTCGTGGGTCTCTGACCGGAAGGGCTATGGCGAGCGGGTCGGCCTGGCCTTCGGTCTGATCCTGTCGGCGATCGGATTGCTGATCGTGTTGCTGCTGCCCGGGCGCCCGGGCTCGAAGTGGAAGAGCGAGGGCTGGCGGCCGCGCCGGCGCAGCCGTGGGGTCTAGCGCAGGGACGAACCGGCGGGCAGTCCGGCGTTGACGCGCATTCTGTACGGCGGGAAAATCGTGTCTTGGGCAGCGACCCTCAGACCGACCTTGTCTCCGAAATCGCCGGGCTAAAGGCCTCGATCGACCGTGCGGCGGCGGCGGCTGAGGTCACGCTCGCAGGCCATCAGCCGGCGTCTGCAGATGACGATCCATGCTGCCGGCCAGCGGCGGAACACAAGGAGCTGTGCCGTCAGCTCGCAGCGCTACGCGAGCGAGTAGCTCTGGCGGAGTGTCGAAACGCAGGTCCGGGAGCGTTGCGTGCGGAACTCGCGACCCTGTTGTTCTTCGCCAGGACGCTTCGGGCTGATACGGATACTTGGCGCTCAGCGCTCGAAGCGCAGATGCAAGAACTCGAGCGACAGAGAACCGCCGCACGCAAAGAGCGAGAAGGCTTGGCTGCAGAGCGCGAGAAGCTCGCGCGACGCCGAGACGCACTGCAGTTGACAATTCTTCAAACGGCCGCGCAAATGGCGGAGCAATATCGCGGAGAGTGCCGCAGAACGGTACCCGTGGTCACCCTCGGCGAGGGCCTAACCGTCTGCTCGGTATCGGTGTCGTGTCCCAGGAGAGGGTTTCGATTCGGGAAGCTTTGGCTCGTGACACTCACCCGCTCTCATGATGTGCTGGTCAGACGCGAGTAGGCCGATCACGGGGACCGCGCCGTTGGGGTTGCGTTAGGCCCCCGAGCATTCGCTTGGCGGGTCGAGAGACCGCGATTAGATTCCGGCGCACCGAACGACGGGATACTTGGAACCAATACGAAGGAAGTCGAATGAGGCTCGCCCTCAGCAAGGTGCCTGCCGGATGCCTTGCGGTCCTCTCGGTGGCTGCGCTGAGCGCGTGCGGAGGCACCAGCAACAACAGCAGCAGTAGTAGTAGGGCCGCCGGCGCGTTGACCGCGCCCGACGGGAAGATCGTCGACATCTACTCGAGCCTCCCGACGCGCGGACCCGCGGCGGCCGAGGCGACTGCGATGTACGACGGGATCCGGCTCGCCCTGGCGCAGTCGGGCGGCAAGGCCGGCCCGTTCACGGTCAAGTACACCCCGCTCGACGACTCGGCCGACCCGTCGGGTTGGGACGCGAGCCAGACCGCCGCGAACGCGCGCAAAGCCGCGACCGACCCGCGGGCCGTCTACTACATCGGGGAGTTCGACGACGGCGCCAGCGAGGTCTCGATGCCGATCCTGAACGAGGCCGGGATTGCCCAGGTGAGCCCCTCGAACACGTACGTCGGGCTGACCACGAACGAGCCCGGTAGCGCCACGGGCGAGCCGACTCGCTACTCGCCGACAGGCACGCGCACGTACGTGCGGATCGTGCCGATCGACTCCGTGCAGGCCGCCGCCGACCTGCTGGCGATGCGGGACGCGGGCTGCACCAGGGTGGCGATCGCCAGCGACCAGGAGGCGTACGGCACCGGCATGGCCAGGCTGATCGCGCTCCAAAAGGCCGACTACGGGATCGACATCGTGAGCTTCGCCTCGATGAATCCGGACGCTGAGAACTACCGCTCGTACGCCGAGACGCTGAAGCACCTGCACGCGAACTGCTTCCTGCTCGCGGGCGTGGTCTCGAAGGGCGACGTGGAGGTGACCAAGGATGTTCACCTCGCGCTCCCGACGGCCAAGATATTCGGTCCTCAGGACATGTGCACGCCGGCCTGGACGAACCCGAAGGCCGGCGGCGTGCCGGCCGAGGTCGACCCGATGATCGAGTGCACACAGGTCATCGAGAGCCTGACCGCTTACCCGGGCGGGAAGGCGTTCTTGGCCGCTTACAAAGCGCACTACCCGGGATTGGATCCCAGCCCGTACGCGATCCTCGGGTACGAGGCGATGCGGCTCGGGCTGACCACGATCGCCGGCCTCGGCGACAACGGCGACAGCAAGTCGGCTGTCCTGAGCGCGCTGTTCGCGACCGCGGGCCGCCACTCGGTGCTCGGTACCTACAGCTTCAACAAGAACGGCGACACGACGCTCCGGTCGATCGGCCTGTACAAGGTCGGCCCGACCGGCAACCCGAAGTTCTTCAAGACGATCACGCCGGCGCGGGTGCACTTGGCCGGGCTCTAGGAGCCTAAGCCGCGCGCCGTCGCCCGCGACCGGGACCCGTGTCGCGCTTGACCCCGAGCAAGCGCTGATCGGCCGCCTCCATCAGCGCCGGCGCCGTCGTCCCGTCGTGCGGGAACACGGCCGCGCCGACGCTCGCTCCCAGGACGTCGAGCCCGGCCGCGACCCTTGCGACGGCCGCCTCGACGCGGCCGGTGAGCCGCTCCGCGCCGGCGTCGTCGGTCTCGGGCGCGAGCACGCAGAACTCGTCCCCGCCGACGCGCGCGAGCGTGTCCTGGTCGCGGATCACGTGACCCAGCACCACCGCCACGTCACGGAGCAGGTCATCGCCGGCCGGGTGGCCGAACCGGTCGTTGAGCAGCTTGAAGCCGTCGAGGTCGAGCATCAGCAGCGCAAAGGTGCGCCGCGTGCGGCCGTGGCGCGCGATCTCGTAGTCGATCCGCTCGAGCAGCGAGCGACGGTTGGCCACGCCGGTCAGCGGATCGCTGAATGCGGACGCCCGAAGCGCGTCACGCTCGTTTTCCAGATGGTCGCGGACGGCGAGCAGCACGGCCACGCTTGCCGCCGGCACGAGCACGATCAGCGCGGCCGGCGGAAGCGGATGCGGGCCGCCGCGCCACAGCGCGCCACCGGCGGCCGCCGCGACGACCAGGCCGGCGCCGATCGCGCCACCGCGGAGGCTCCGGCACGTCGCGCCGGCGAGGAGCGCGCCCGGGATGCACAGCCATACCGTCTGACCGCCGCCGGCAATCGCCACCAGCGCCCCCGTCGCCGCCGCGATCGCGAGGACGCGCAACGGCGCGCGGCGGGCGGCGCGATCGGACAGGGATCGACGCTCGTGCCTGGATGACACCTCGCGCAGTGTCGCGTGCGGGTCGGACGTTTGGCCGCCGGCGGGCGACGACCCGTAAAACGTGACAACGCTCCGCGCGCCACCGCCGCCGAGTGCACATAAGCACCTCCCACGTGCTTATGTGCACGTGACGGTTTCGCCGAGTGGCGCCTTGCTGCGTTTTGCATGGGGGCCGGCCGCCACCCGGGGCCGCCACGACCCACGACCTACCGCCCTGGAATCGCCCCGAACTCCTCGGTCGACCCGAACCCCAGCTCGGCGCCGGCCTCAGCGGTCCCGCTCGCGCGTGCCTCGGCCGCGACCGCGGCGGCCACCGCCGGCGCGACCTCGCGATTGAACACCGACGGGATGATGTAGTCCTCGCGCAGCTCGTCGTCGGACACGATGTCGGCGATCGCGCGCGCCGCCGTGGTCTTCATCGGCTCGGTGATCCGCGTCGCCCTGACGTCCAGCGCGCCGCGGAACAGCCCCGGGAAGCACAGGACGTTGTTGATCTGGTTGGGGTAGTCCGAGCGTCCGGTGGCGAGGATGGTGACGTACTTCAGCGCCTCCTCGGGCGCCACCTCGGGATCCGGGTTGGCCAGCGCGAACACGATCGGGTCCGGGTTCATGCGCGCGAGCGCGGACGCGTCGATCAACCGAGCTCCGGACAACCCAATCAGCAGGTCGGCACCTTCGAGAACATCGACCACACTCCCGGACCGCCGCTCCAGATTCGTCGCGGAAGCCAGCGCCCGCTTTACCGAAGGCATCGAGCCATCGAGGTAGTCGGACCGCTCGACCGAGACCGCGCCCCGCGAATCGACCCCGATGATGTGCCGGGCCCCCGCCTCCAACAGGATGCGGGTCACCGCGACGCCCGCGGCGCCCAACCCCACGATCACGATCCGCAGATCCGAAATCGAACGCCCCGTCAACCGCAGCGCGTTGAGCAGCGCCGCGAGCACGACCACCGCGGTCCCGTGCTGATCGTCGTGGAACACCGGGATGTCGAGTGCCTCGATCAGCCGCTCCTCGATCTCGAAGCACCGCGGGGCGGAGATGTCCTCGAGGTTCACGCCCCCGAACCCGGGCGCAAGAGCCCGTACCACCGCCACGATCTCGTCAACATCCCGCGTGTCCAAACAGATCGGGAAGGCGTCCACGCCGGCGAACTCCTTGAACAGCATCGCCTTGCCCTCCATCACGGGCATCGCCGCACGCGGGCCGATATCTCCCAGGCCGAGCACCGCGGTGCCGTCGGACACGACCGCGACCGTGTTGCGCTTGATCGTGTACTGGAACGCCTTGTCGGGGTCATCGAAGATCGCGCGGCATACGCGCGCAACCCCCGGCGTGTATGCCATCGACAGGTCGTCGCGGGTCTTCAGCGGGCTCTTGTTCCGGATCTCGATCTTGCCCCCGACGTGCAGCAGGAATGTGCGGTCGGTGGTGTCGAGCACCCGCGCCCCCGACACCGCGTCCACGGCGGCCGTCAGCCGCGGCCAGTCGGACGCGTCGCCGGTCTCGACCGTGATGTCGCGGATCGTGTGCTCGCGCTGGACCTGCACCAGGTCGACCGCCCCGATCGTCCCGCCGGCCTCGCCGATCGCGCTCGCCACCCGGCCCAGCATCCCCGGGCGGTGCTCGATCTCGACCCGCAATGTCAGGCTGTATTGAGCGCTCGGTGTACTGGCCACGGCGCGAGATAGCCTGACATAAGTGGCATCCACACTAAGCCCAGATGAGCTCTTCCTGATCGATGGCAACAGCCTGGCCTACCGGGCGTTCTTCGCGCTGCCCGAGTCGATCGCGACGTCCACCGGGATGCCGACCAACGCGATCTTCGGCTTCGCGTCGATGCTGGTGAAGATCCTCACCGACTACGGTCCCAAGGCGACGGTCGTCGTTTGGGACGCGGGGGACACCGGGCGCAAGACCCTGTACGCGGACTACAAGGCGCAGCGAACCACCCGCCCCGACCTGCTCAAGGAGCAATGGCCCCACCTGGAGCCGCTGGTCGACGCGTTCGGCTACCGAAACCTCAGGGTCGAGGGCTACGAGGCCGACGACGTGATCGCCTCGATCGTCGAAAAGGCGCGCACGGCCGACCCGCCGATCCCAACCATGGTGGTGACCGGCGACCGCGACGCCTACCAGCTGGTCGACGACGGCGTGGTCAAGATCATGACCACCTCACGCGGGATTACGGACACGCGCGTGTACGACCGCGAGGGCGTGATCGACCGCTACGGGATCCCGCCCGAGCTGATCCCCGATTTCATCGGACTCAAGGGCGACACCAGCGACAACATCCCCGGCGTCCCCGGTATCGGCGACAAGACCGCCGCCGAGCTGCTGCAACGGTTCGGGACCCTCGAGGAAGTCCTAGAGCACATCGACGACATCTCCGGCGCCAAGCGCAAACAGAACCTGACCGAGCACGCCGACGACGCGCGACTCTCCAAGGAGCTCGCCACCGCCAAGCGGGACATCGACGTCGCGCTCGACCTCCAGGCGTTCGCGGCGGCCGCGCCCGACCGCTCGCAGCTGAGGGACACGTTCCGCAAGTTCGAGCTCCGCGAGCCCCTGCGCCGGCTCGAGGAGGCGCTCGGCTCCGCCGACGCCGCCGCGCCTGCCCCGCAGGCCGAGGAAGACCTGACCGCTCGTGTCCGGGACGCAAACCTTGCCGCCGTAGCCCGCGTCCCCGAAAAGCCGGTGTCGGTGGCGGTGAGACCGCCGCAGGCTCCCGAAGGCGTCCTGTTCGCTCCTGATCCCGAGTGGCGGTTCGGCGTCTACGTCGACGGCTCGCCCGAGGTGCTCGCGGGCGACGCGGCGAGCCCTGAACAGCTCGTGGAGGCTCTCGGGCGCCGCGCCGTCACCGCCCACGACGCGAAGTCGCTCGGCCGGGTCCCGGCGGTGCTCGCGCACGACACCGAGGTTGCCGCCTATCTGCTCGAGCCCGCCCGGCGCGCCTACCCGTTCCGGGAGCTCACCGAGGAACGCGGCCTCGGCACCGACGTGCAGGACGAAGCCGCCGCCGACGCACTGCTACTGCGCGCGCTCGCCGACTGGCAGCGCGAGGAGATCCGGGGGCGCGGGCTGACCGATCTGTTTGAGAATGTCGAGCTCCCGCTCGTGCGGGTCCTCCGCGAGATGGAGCTCATCGGCTCCAAACTCGACACCGACCGGCTCCACGAGATCTCCGATCGGGTCAAAGCCGAGGCCGACGCGCTCGAGCGCGAGATCTTCGATCTGTGCGGCGAGGAGTTCACGCTCGGCTCGCCCAAGCAGCTCGAGGAGGTCCTGTTCGGCAGGCTGGGCCTGTCGCGCAAGCGGCGAGGCAAGACCGGCTACTCGACCGACGCGCGCGTGCTCCAGGCCATTCGCCACGAGCACGAGGTGGTCCCCAAGATCGAACGCTGGCGCGAGCTGACCAAGCTCGCCCAGACCTATCTCGATGCGCTGCCGCTGCTGATCGCCGACGACGGGCGGATCCACACCACGTTCAACCAGACCGCCGCGACCACCGGCCGTCTGTCCTCGAACAACCCGAACCTGCAGAACATCCCGATTCGAACGGCGCTCGGGCGCGAGATCCGAGCCTGCTTCGTCGCCGAGCCGGGCGACCTCCTGGTGTCCGCCGACTATTCCCAGGTGGAACTACGCCTTTTGGCTCATATCGCCGGGGAGGATGCCCTCAAGGAAATCTTCCGAAAGGGCGAAGATGTCCACACCGCGACGGCCTGCCGTGTGTTTGGGGTTACGCCGGAGCAGATCGATCCCGGCATGAGGTCCAAGGCGAAGATGATCAACTACGGCATCGTCTACGGACTGTCCGCGTGGGGGATGGCGGACCGGCTCGACATCCCCCAGGAAGAGGCCGACGAGTTCATCCAGCGCTACCTCGCCGGCTTCCCCGCGGTCGCGCGCTGGATCGAGGACACGATCACCCAGGGGACCGAGCACGGTTACGTCTCGACGCTGTTCGGCCGGCGCCGGCAGGTGCCCGAGCTCCGCGCGCGCCGCTGGGACCTGCGCAAGCAGGGCGAGCGGTTCGCGGTCAACATGGTCATCCAGGGGACCGCGGCGGACATCATGAAGGTCGCGATGGTCCGTTGCGCCCATGCGGTCAAGGAGGCCGGGCTGCGGTCGCGGATGATCCTCCAGATCCACGACGAGCTGCTGTTCGAGGGCCCCGCGGAGGAGGCCGAGGAAGTCGAGCGGATCGCGACCCTGCAAATGGGGAACGCATTCGAGATGGACCCGCCGCTAGCGGTCGACGCCGGCATCGGCTCCGACTGGCTGGCGGCCAAATGAGCCCCCGCGCACTCGCCCTGGCGGTCGCCCTGGCCGGCGTTGCGGCGCTCGCCGCTGTCGCCCCGGCCGCGGCGCAGGCGAAGTTCATCGGGACCACCCCCGACGTTCCGAGCGGCACGCACGCCGACATCGCGATGAACCAGAAAGCGCCCGTGCTTCCCTACAACGGCGGTCGGGTGGTCCACTCCAACCGCACCCATCCGATCTTCTGGGAGCCGGCGGGCTCCGGTTTGACCTTCGATCCCGGCTACGAGTCTCTGATCCAGACGTTCCTGATCGACGTCGCCGCCGACAGCCACAGGACCACCAACGTCTACAGCCTGAGCGGGCAGTACACCGACTCGAATGGGCCGGCGGCGTATGACTCGACCTACGGCGGTGCCGTGGTCGACAACGACCCACTCCCGCCAAACGGGTGCACCGAGCCGGCGACCGGACCCGGGTGGACCGTGTGCCTGACCGACGCCCAGCTCGAGACCGAGCTCGAGCAGGTGATCGCGGCCGATCACCTTCCGACCACGAATCACGACGTGTACTTCATCGTCACCCCCGACGGCTTCGGGAGCTGCACCGATTCGGGCTCGTCGAGCTGCGCGCTCGGGGGCAGTGAGAACGGTTACTGCGGCTATCACTCAGAGACGCCGAACGGGATCGTGTACGCGGTGATCCCCTACAACGCCGTGCCCGGCCACTGCCAGTCGAGCAATCCCCGTCCGAACTCGAGCCCGGCCGACCCCACGATCTCGACGATCAGCCACGAGCACAACGAGATGGACACCGATCCGGACGGCAACGCGTGGATCGACGCCCGCGGCGAGGAGGAGGCCGACCTTTGCCTGACGAATTTCGGCCCGAGCCTCGGCGGCCCTGGTGGGACTGCCTGGAACGAGTCGATCCACGGCGGACACTTCTTCCTCCAGGAGGAATGGAGCAACGCGGACGGAGTCTGTGAGCCCCGAGCGCAGCCCGACTCGGTGTCGTTCGCCCAAGTCTCGGCGCCCGACCGTGCGCGCTCGATGTCGTTCACCGGACGCGCCTCGGCTCCGCACGGCGGCATCGTCGGCTTCCAGTGGTTCTTCGGGGACGGTCGGACCGCGTTCGGGCGCCGCGTGTCTCACACGTTCAAGGCTTCCGGCACATTCCGGGTGAGGCTCCGCGCCACCGACAGCTGGGACAACTGGGCGTCCGCCGGACGCACGATTCGGGTGAACGGGCGCCCAGCCGGGTGATTACGCCGGAACCTGGACCGCGAGTGGCGTCCGGCGCGGACCGGCGGCCACGAAGCGCGGGTGTGCGATCTCGAGGTAGTGCCCGAACGCCCAGTCGAGGAACCGTCTGCTCTCCATCGCGCCCAGCGCTCCCGCGAGCAGCCGTGGAGCCACGCGCGGGACCAGCCGCTGGCACCGCAGCATCCACTCGAACGCGCGCGCGTTCGAGGCGCTGAAGCGGGAATAGCTCGACAAGGCGTCCGACACCGATTGTCGCCCCCGAACGACCCCGTTCAGCTCCCGACCGACGGCCAGTCCGAAATACAGAGCGGTGCGAATCCCCTCGGCCGTCAGCGGCAGGCAGTGCCCGGCCGAGTCCCCGACGAAGAACAACCCGTCCTCGGTCGCGTTGCGCAGCGCGTGCGGGATCCAGTTGCCCTGGTAGCGCACGTTCTCGGCGTCGAGATCGGTCGCGAGCTGGTTGGTCGACTCCCGCACGTGAAAGCGCGGATCGAACGAGCCGACGCCAATCCGCAGTTCCTCGGCCGCCGGAAAACTCCACCCGTAGCCGGCGGGAACGTACGAGCGGTCGATCCAGATCTCCATGTCGTCGCCCGAGCCGTTCGGGTGAACCTCGAGACCGCGCGAGAGCAGGGCGTCCGGCGGCTGGACGTTGTCGCCGGCGCCTAGTACCCGCCGCCACCCGAGCGCGTCGACGATCATCCCGGCGCGGATGTCGCCGCGGTCGGTGTGAACGATCTTTCCGCTCCGGCCGTCGACCTTGGCGGTCTCGAACGTGAACGCACCCTGGTCGGCCAGCAGCTCGCACAGCATGCGGTAGTCGAACGTCGAGAACGTCCACGGAAGCCGGTAGCGAACGGTCGTGTACGGGGTGTGGATCACAAGCTCGCCGAACGTCTGCTGCAACGAGCGCTGTAGGTCGAGCGCCTCGAGCCACCCGGTCGGGATCCCGCACGCGGACGTCTGCCGCTCGCCGATCTCGTACCGGTCGATCAGGAGCACGTCGGCGCCGCTGTCGGCCAGCTCACGCGCCACCGCGAGACCCGCGAAGCTCCCCCCGCAAATCAGCACGTCGCAATCGCGCTCTAGAGGGGTCCGGTCGATGCCCCGCTTGGTCGCTCTCTGTGGCACTGCGAGCGGATGATAGGGGCGCGCCTGAGAGCGCTCCTACGGCCAGGTGCGGCTATCCTCCGAGACACGCATGTCTACAACCACAACGCTTAATCCCGCCGCTGATCAATCGAATGCGAAGGTCGTCGAAGGTTCGGACGGCCTGTTGCTCGAGATCGACGGCCGGATCGTCCCCAACTACGACGCCACCGTCCACCCGTTCCAGGAGGGCGATGTCGTCTCAGGCCACGTCGTCCGCATCGACAACGACGAGGTGCTCGTCGACATCGGCTACAAGTCCGAAGGCGTCATACCGTCGACCGAGCTATCGATTCGCAAGTCGGTAGACCCGAGCGACGAGGTGTCCCTCGGAGAAGAGGTCGACGCCCTCGTTCTGACCAAAGAGGACCAGGACGGTCGCCTGATCCTGTCCAAGAAGCGCGCCCGCTTCGAGAAGGCCTGGCGCCGGATCGAGGCCGCCGCCGAGTCCGGCGAACCCGTCCAGGGTGCCGTGATCGAAGTCGTCAAGGGGGGATTGATCATCGACCTCGGGGTGCGCGGCTTCCTGCCCGCCTCGCTCGTCGACATCCGCCGCGTCCCGAACCTCGACGAGTACATGGGCGAGACGATCGAGTGCAAGGTGATCGAGCTCAACCGTTCGCGCAACAACGTCGTCCTGTCGCGCCGCGCGGTGCTCGAGGAGCAGCGCAAGGAGGACCGCGAGCGCATCCTCGACCGGCTGCAGCCCGGCCAGGTCGTGGAGGGCACGATCTCGAACATTGTCGATTTCGGTGCATTTGTCGACCTCGATGGGATCGACGGCCTGATCCACATCTCCGAACTTTCGTGGTCGCACGTCAACCATCCCTCCGAGATCCTCGCCATCGGCGACACGGTCACGGTCAAGGTGCTCGACATCGATCGTCAGCGCCAGCGGATCTCGCTCGGCCTCAAGCAGACGCAGGAGGATCCGTGGCAGCGGGTCGTCGACACCTACAACGTCGGCGACGAGCTCGAGGGCACGGTCACCAAGGTCGTCACGTTCGGCGCATTCGTCGAGATCCTCGACGGCGTCGAGGGCCTCGTGCACATCTCCGAGCTCGCCCAGCACCACGTCGAGAACCCGCGCGAGATCATCCAGCCGGGCGATCCGGTGCGGGTCAAGATCCTCGAGATCGACTCCGAGCGCCGCCGTCTGTCGCTCTCGATCAAGCGCGTCGAGGGCCAGGTGCTGCCGGTCAGGCCGATCACGCCACCGACCGACGGCGACGCCGGCGACCTGGACAACGTGCCCGAGCTCGGCCTGTCCGAGGACGTGTTCGCCGGCGAGGACCAGCCGTTGTTAGATGAAACCGACGGGCTGGCTCCCCTGCCGGAGGCCGAGGCCGAGGTGGAGGCCGAGTCCGAGGTGGAGGCCGAGTCCGAGGTGGAGGCCGAGTCCGAGGTGGAGGCCGAGTCCGAGGTGGAGGTCGAGTCCGAGGTCGGCGCCGCCGACGAGCACTCCGAAGCTGG
Organism: uncultured Solirubrobacterales bacterium; assembly: GCA_963783415.1. Classification (GTDB taxonomy): domain Bacteria; phylum Actinomycetota; class Thermoleophilia; order Solirubrobacterales; family Solirubrobacteraceae; genus Palsa-465. The sequence goes on along the minus strand of CAWANN010000024.1, from coordinate 26,745 downwards.
ACCGGACGTCTGATCGTCCGCCAAAGCGCCGCCGTCAGGCGCCGCTGAGGAGCCCGAGGCGCCGCCGAGAGACCCAATCCCGTTCATCGGCCTGACCGGCGGAATCGGCGCCGGCAAGTCGACCGCGCTCGATGCGCTCGAGCGAGCGGGTGCGGCGGTGTTGTCGACCGATCGCGTCGTGCACGATCTTTACGGGTCCGATGAGGTGGTCGAGGCGGTCCGCGAGCGGTTCGGGTCCTCGGTGGCCCCCGGCGGCGTAATCGACCGTGCCGAGGTGGCACGGCGGGCGTTCGCCACGCCCGAGGACCGGGGGTGGCTCGAGGGCCTGCTGTGGCCGCGCGTCGGCGAACGTATGGTCGCCTGGCGCTCCGCGGTGTCTGACGCCGCCGAGCCGCCACGCGCGGCCGTCGTCGAGGTGCCCCTGCTGTTCGAGTCGGGGATGGAGCGCGCTTTCGACGCGACGATCGCCGTCATCGCCGGGGAGGACGTGCGCGCCGCGCGGGCCGGGGCGCGCGGGCACGAGGCGCTCGCCGAACGCTCCGCACGCCAGCTGTCGCAACAAGAAAAAGCGCATCGTGCGACGTACGTGGTCGTTAACGACGGTACGGTCGAGGATTTGGAGTCGAAGTTGTCGGCGTTGCTTGAGATGCTGCACACATGAGTCCGTCCGCGGTGACATCCCGCCCACGCGAGCGCGCCCCGCGGACCACCGCCGCGCGCCGGCGGGCCGCCGCGAGGCGGCGCCGCAACCGGCTGCTCGCGGTCGTGCTCCTCGGAGCGGTCGTGCTCGGGGTCGTGCTGTTGATGCCGCTCCTGCAGAAGACCGTCAACGAATTCAGCCTGCCTTTGACGAACGCCGACGCCATCCGCCAGCAGGCGGCCGAGAAGCACCTCGACCCCGCCCTCATCGCCGCGGTGATCTACGCCGAGACGAAGTTCGATCCGCGGAGCTCGGCGGCGGGCGCGGAGGGACTGATGCAGATCATGCCTGAGACGGCGTTGTTCCTGGCGCACCGTTCCGGCGCCACGACGTTTACCACCTCGGACCTCGGGACGCCGGCGGTCAACATCGCCTACGGCAGCTATTACCTGCGGTATCTGCTCAACGAGTACCACGGCAACCTGACCGACGCGCTCGCTGCCTACAACGGTGGCGAATCCAACGTCGACCAGTGGATCGCCGCCGCACGCGCTCAGGGCCACTCCCTGACCGTCGACGAGATCCCCTTCCCCGAGACGCGGGCGTACGTCGCGAAGGTGCTCTCGGCCGAGGGCAAGTACCGCAGTAAGTACGCGGCCCAGCTGTACGGATAGCCACGCGCCGCCGGGGAATGCGGACTGTTCCTGACCAGGTCCGCCGCTACGCTAGGAGGTCTGTTCTATGCCCAAGTTCGAGTTAGACGCCGCCTATAGCCCGACCGCCGATCAGCCGGCCGCGATCGAGTCGCTGGCGGAGGGGATCAACGCTGGCGAGCGCTCGTTGACGCTGCTCGGAGCGACCGGGACGGGCAAGACGATGACGATGGCGGCGACGATCGAGGCGGTTCAGAAACCGGCGCTGATCATCGCCCACAACAAGACACTGGCGGCGCAGCTCTGCAACGAGTTCCGCACGTACTTCCCGCGCAACTCGGTCGAGTACTTCGTCTCCTACTACGACTACTACCAGCCCGAGGCGTACGTCCCGAGCAAGGACCTGTACATCGAGAAGGACTCGGCGATCAACCAGGAGATCGACCGCCTGCGTCACTCCGCCACCGCGGCGCTGTTCGCCCGGCGCGATGTGGTGATCGTCGCGAGCGTGTCGTGCATCTACGGCCTGGGATCGCCCGAGGTCTACGACGAGAACCTCCAGACGCTGGCCAAGGGCGAGATGATCGACCGAGATCGGCTGCTCCGGAAGCTCGTCTCGATCCAGTACACGCGCAACGACACGGCGCTCGCGCGGGGGACGTTCCGGGTCCGCGGCGAGACGCTCGAGATCTTCCCGGCGTACGCCGAGACCGCCTTCCGGATCGTGATGTTCGGCGACGAAGTCGAGCACCTTCAGCATTTCGACCCGCTGACCGGTGAGATCATCGAGGACGACCTCGAGCACGTCGGCATTTGGCCCGCCTCGCACTACAACGTCCGCGAGGGGATGATCGAGGATGCGGTGACCGAGATCGGACGCGAGCTAAATGAGCGGTGCGCGGAGCTCGAGGCCGAGGGCAAGCTGCTCGAGTCCCATCGGCTGCGCCAGCGGACCCAGTACGACATGGAGATGCTCCGGGAGCTCGGGTTCTGCTCGGGGATCGAGAACTACTCGCGGATCCTCGACGGCCGTAAGCCGGGCGAGCGGCCGTACTGCCTGCTCGACTACTTCCCCGGCGACTTCGTGTGCTTCATCGACGAGTCCCACCAGACCGTCCCGCAGATCGGTGGCATGTCCGAGGGCGACCGCTCGCGCAAGCAGACGCTCGTCGACTACGGCTTCCGGCTCCCGAGCGCGATCGACAACCGGCCTCAGACGTTCCAGGAGTTCCTGTCGGTGACGCCCCAGATGGTGTTCGTGTCGGCGACGCCGGGCGAGTACGAGCGCAAGACCTCGGCGCGGATCGTCGAGCAGATCGTCCGCCCGACCGGGATCGTCGACCCCGAGGTCGAGGTCCGCGAGACCCGCAACCAGATCGACGACCTGATGAACGAGATCCGCGAGCGCGTCGACCGCGACGAGCGCACGCTCGTGACCACGCTGACCAAGAAGATGTCAGAGGACCTGACCGACTACCTGCTCGAGATGGGGTTCCGGGTGCGCTATCTGCACTCGGAGATCGACACGCTCGAGCGGATCCACATCATCCGCCAGCTGCGGCTGGGCGAGTTCGACATCCTCGTCGGCGTAAACCTGCTGCGCGAGGGCCTGGACCTGCCCGAGGTGTCGCTGGTCGGGATCCTCGACGCCGACAAGGAGGGCTTCCTGCGCGGGGAGACCTCGCTTATCCAGACGATCGGCCGCGCGGCCCGCAACGTCGACGGCAAGGTGCTCATGTACGCCGACAAGGAGACCGCGGCGATGCGGGCGGCGATCGGCGAGACCGACCGCCGCCGCGCGATTCAGGTGGCGTACAACGAGGACCACGGGATCACCCCGGAGACGATCGTCAAGGGAATCTCGGACATCGCCGAGTTCCTGATGTCCGAGTCGAAGGTCCCGCGGTCCCGCCGGCGCCGCCAGCGGGCGGCCGACGCGATGCCGCCGGCCGAGCTCGAGAAGACGATCGTCGAACTCGAGGAGGAGATGCTCGCGGCCGCCGAGGAGCTCCGCTTCGAGTATGCGGCCAAGCTGCGTGACGAGATCCGCGACCTCAAGCGCCAGCTCGATCAGGCGATCGCGGAAGGTCGCGCCCCAATCGGGTAGGCCGGTCGCGTCCGCCTCGGAAGCGCGCGGGAGCGGTGGCGAGCGCCTCCGAATGGTTCGCTAGGCTGCGGTCGCTTCTCCCATCCTGAGACGGAGGTAGTTCCCGTGGCGCTGGACCGACAGAGCATCGAGAAGAAGGACTTCCCCATCGGGCGGCGGGGCTACGACCCGGAGGCGGTTGATGCCCACCTACACGCGCTCGCCGACGAGATCGACGAGCTCAAGCGGTTCGCGCGCCGTCGCAGCGAATCGCTCGCCGCGGCCGCCAGCGAGCAGGTGCGGTCGATCGTCGAGGCGGCCGAGACCAGCGCCGCCGACATCCAGCGCCAGGCCGAGGACGAGGCGCGCGATATCCGCGCGGAGGCCGTCAGCGAGGCGGACGCCACGCGTGAGCACGCGACCTCAGAGGCCCGCGAGTACGTCGGCCGGGTGTCGGAGTCGACGTCCGGGATGCTCGAGCGGATCGACGCGATGGAAAACGAGCTGAGCGCGCTGATCGAGTCGCTGCGAACCGGCTCGAACCGCCTCAACGCCGATCTACAGCTCCTCGAGAGCAACCTGACTGCGGTCAAGAACGCGGTCGTGCCGCGTCCCCAATTCGAGCCCGAGCAGCCCGTGGCGCGGCGTGCCGGAGCCGGCGCCGGCGCCCGTGTCTGAGCCGTTCGACGAGAAGGCCGAGGTCACCGGCGCGGCGGCCGGGGAGGTCATCGCCGAGGCCCCCGCTGAGCCGGCACCGGCGCCGAGGACGAACGGCGGCGACGATGACGGCGCCCGCCTGATCGCGCTGAACATGGCGCTGAACGGCACTTCTCGCGAGGAGACCGATCGCTACCTGGCCGAGAACTTCAAGCTCACCGACCGGCGGGGGCTGCTCGACGAGGTGTACTCGTCGGTAGACGGCTGAATTAGTCCGCCCACGCCGAGGCAGGCGTACCGTTCCGGACCCATTCGGCCGGGTTTTCCGCAAACAGCGGGCCTCCGGGCAGGGGAACGTCTGTTCGGTCGATTAGACTCGGTTATGTGGACAAACTCGTCGTCTCGGGCGCCCGGGAGCACAACCTCAAAGACGTAACGGTCGAGATCCCGCGGGACGCTCTGACCGTGATCACCGGCCTGTCGGGCTCGGGTAAGTCGTCGCTCGCGTTCGACACGATCTACGCCGAGGGCCAGCGCCGCTACGTCGAGTCGTTGTCGGCGTACGCCCGCCAGTTCCTGGGGCAGATGGACAAGCCCGATGTCGACTCGATCGAGGGGCTGTCGCCGGCGATCTCGATCGATCAGAAGACCACGTCACGGAACCCGAGGTCGACCGTCGGGACCGTCACCGAGATCTACGACTACCTGCGCCTGCTGTGGGCGCGAATCGGCCATCCTCACTGTCACATCTGCGGGCGGCCGATCACGGGGCAGTCGGCCGAGCAGATCATCGACCAGGTGATGGAGCTGCCCGAGGGCACCCGGTTCATGGTGCTGGCGCCGATCGTCCGCGGGCGCAAAGGGGAGTACGGGAAGCAGCTGGAGGAGTTGAGAGGCGAGGGCTTCACGCGAGCCAAGATCGACGGCGAACTCCGCCGGCTCGATGAGGAGATCGCGCTCGACAAGAAGTACAAGCACGACATCGCGATCGTCGTCGACCGGCTCGTAATGAAGGGCGAGCTGCGAAAGCGTCTGGCCGACTCGATCGAGACCGCCGTGTCGCTGGCGGACGGGCTCGTCGAGATCGAGCTCGTGGACTCGAACCCACCCACCCGTCCCCCATCCACCGATTCCGCCTCGCCTGGTGCGGGCGGGAATCAGATCCAGACCTACTCGGAGAAGTTCGCCTGCCCGGTCCACGGGCCGAGCCTGGTCGAGCTCGAGCCGCGGATCTTCAGCTTCAACTCGCCGCACGGGGCGTGCCCGCGCTGCACCGGGCTCGGTTCGCAGATGGAGATCGACCCGGAACTCGTAGTCCCCGATCCGGCGCTGTCGATCGGCGAGGGCGCGATCGCGCCGTGGGCGGCGAGCGCATCCGACTATTACGACCAGCTGATCCAGGCAATCGCCGAGCGCTACGACGTCGATCTCGATACGCCGTGGCAGGACCTGCCTCCGGAGTCCCAGGACTTCTTCCTGTACGGGACCAACGGCGAGCGCGTCCAGGTCACCTACCGCAACCGGTTCGGGCGCCGCCGCTCGTACGGCGCGACATTCGACGGCATCCTTCCGAACCTCGAGCGCCGCTACCGCGAGACCGAGTCGGACCTGGCGCGCGAGAAGATCGAGGAGTACATGACGCTCCGCCCGTGCCCGGACTGCAAGGGCGCCCGGCTCCGGCCCGAATCCCGCGCGGTGCTGATCGAGGGCACGGCGATTCACGAGTTCACCGCGCTGTCGGCTCGCCGCGCGCTCCAGTGGGTCGATCAGCTTGAGCTCTCGGAGCACGACAAGCGGATCTCGCGGCTGGTGCTGCGCGAGATCTCCGAGCGCCTGCGGTTCCTGGACAACGTCGGCGTCGGATACCTGTCGATGAACCGCGCGGCCTCGACGCTTTCGGGCGGCGAGGCTCAACGGATCCGGCTCGCGACGCAGATCGGCTCCTCGCTGGTCGGCGTGCTCTACATCCTCGACGAGCCGTCGATTGGCCTCCACCAGCGCGACAACAGCAAGCTGATCGTGACGCTCGAGAGGTTGCGGGACCTTGGGAACACGGTGCTGGTGGTCGAGCACGACGAGGGTACGATGCGCGCGGCCGACCACCTCGTCGACATGGGGCCCGGCGCCGGCGAGCACGGCGGTCACGTGGTGGCACAGGGAACCGCTGAGGAGGTCGAGCAGGTCGCGGAGTCGCTGACCGGGCAGTTTCTGGCCGGCACGCGCACGATCGAAGTCCCCCGGCGCCGGCGCAAGCCGAGTGGGCGAGTCACCATCGAGGGCGCATCCGAGCACAACCTGCAGAACATCGACGTCAGCGTCCCGCTCGGCGTGCTGTGTTGTGTGACCGGCGTCTCCGGGTCGGGCAAGTCGACGCTGGTCAACGAGGTGCTGTACAAGGTGGTCGCCAACCGTTTGCACCGGACCCGGCAGAAGGCGGGAGCGCACAGGCGAGTCACAGGACTCGAGCAGCTCGACAAGATCATCTCGGTCGACCAGTCGCCGATCGGGCGCACCCCGCGATCCAATCCGGCCACCTACATCGGCCTGTTCGACCAGATCCGGGAGCTGTTCTCGAAGACTCAGGAGGCTCGGGCCCGGGGATACAAGCCGGGGCGCTTCTCATTCAACGTCAAGGGCGGCCGGTGCGAGGTGTGCCGCGGCGATGGGCAGATCAAGATCGAGATGCACTTCCTCCCGGATGTGTACGTGCCCTGTGAGCAGTGCCACGGCAAGCGCTACAACCGCGAGACACTCGACGTGCGGTTCAAGGGCAAGACGATCGCGGACGTGCTCGAGATGCCGATCGAGGAGGCCCACGAGTTCTTCGCCCACATCCCGAAGATCCGCCGTCGGGTCCAGGCTCTCAACGACGTCGGCCTCGGGTATATGCGACTGGGCCAGCCCGCCACCACGCTTTCGGGTGGCGAGGCGCAGCGGGTGAAGCTCGCCGCGGAACTGTCCAAGGTGGCGACCGGGCGGACGATCTACATCCTCGACGAGCCGACCACCGGCCTTCATTTCGCGGACATCCAGCGCTTGTTGGAGGTGCTCGAACGGCTCGTAGACGCCGGCAACACCGTGGTCGTAATCGAGCACAACCTCGACGTGATCAAGGTCGCGGATCAGATCATCGACCTCGGACCAGAGGGCGGAGAGGAGGGCGGACGCGTGATCGCCACGGGGACGCCGGAGAAGGTAGCCGCGACCGAGGGCTCGTACACGGGCGGGTTCCTCGCGGGCGTGCTGCCCGTGCGCGCTTCGAGGTCGGCCAACGGCGCGGCCAAGAAGGCGCCGGCCAGGTCGAACGGTTCGGCGAAAAAAGCGCCGGCGGCCCGGTCCAACGGGACGGCGAAGAACGCGTCAGCCGCGGCCAACGGCACGTCGAAGAAGAAGCAGCCCTCTCGCCGGCGGGCCACCGCGACCGCAGGCTGATCGGCGCGCCGGCTTGAGCGACCCCGCGCCACCGGGCGCCGACGCGGCCGCGGTCAAGCTTTGGCTCCAGAAGTGGCGGTGGTACGAGCGCAACTCGGTGCCCTGGAACCGGGCGCGGATTCACTGGGAGTTCTTGCGGCGCGGGGCGTTCGTACGGTGGCCGGTCCACGGCAACGTGCTCGAGGCGCTGCTCGAGGGGCGGCTCGAGATCGGGGAGCACACGCTGTTCGAGCCAGGCGTGTGGATCACCGCGCCCGACGCGGCGCGCATCCGGATCGGGTCGGGAACGTTCCTGAACCTCGGCGTGATGGTGGCGTCACTCGAACTCGTCGAGATCGGCGATCACTGCATGTTTGCCAACCACTGCTACATAACCGACTCGTCGCACCGGTTCGACGATCCGCTCAGGCCAGTTCCCTGGCAGGGCTTCACCACCAAAGGCCCGACGCGGATCGGCGACAACGTGTGGTGTGGCGTCGGCGTCGTGGTCACGAGTGGCGTGACGATTGGTGAGCGCTGCGTGATCGGCGCCAACTCTGTCGTGACGACGGACATCCCGCCGTTCTCGGTGGCTGCGGGGGTGCCGGCCCGGGTTATTCGGACGATTACGTATTAGTCGGTGTCATGCGGCGCCTCGTGCCCCTCGGGCGCCGCTGGGACGGGTCGCTAGCGCCAGGGGTCGCGCTTCACGCGAGTGCGCCCGACGGGCATCGAGCGCCGCATAACGAGCCGTGAGGCCGTCGGCGCCGCCGTCGGCCCGCGGGACCTCCGGTGCGGGCGGCCGTCCCATGACGCCATTCAGCCCGCCCGCCACTCGCACCCCACGACTTGGTTAAAGCTGAGTCGCGCACCTGAGTTGCCGTACGGCTGGGACTTTCGCTTCCTGAGCGAGCGACCGCGGTGGCGGGGTGGCCTGGTCGACCGTACGGGCACGCAGCGCGACCCGTCGCCAGCGGCCCCGGCTGAGGCTGAGGTGCCCGGGTCGGCGGCACTCGCGCCCGACCCCGTGGATCTGCGGCACGCGCTAAACGGCGCACGTGCCGCAGACACGGGCCCTCAGACTCAGTTCGACGGAATCCCGCTTGCCGGAGGCGCTGGCTGAGTGCCGTGATACGGCGTTATTGCCGAACCTGCGACCGGCGTGGTCGTGAGCGGCCCCCCTAGGAGGAGGATCTTGCCGCCCGTGATCTTGCCCATCTCGGCGCCGGAGAAGCCGCCGTGGTCGCTGGTCGAGTAGCGATAGGGCACGAGTCCTGGGCCGGTCCAGCTGGCGCCGTTCGTGTTGATCGCGCTGACGACGTCCTGACGGGTCAGGTGCGGGCCGGCGGCCTTGAGCGCCTGGACCAGCGTGTAGGCGTTGGCCATCCCGTACTCGACGTTTCCGTCGAACGGCGCGCTCGCGTCGTATTGGGTGTGGATCTTCATGAACAGCTGGATCCACGGGTTCGTGGTGTCCGTGGGCGAGGGCAGGTAGCCATCCGTGATCGCGCCTTCGATCAGCGCGGTGCCCGACGCCTTGCCCTTGGAGATGGTCTTGAGCAGGCCACCCACCGTGGTCGGGTCGATGCCGACATTCGAGACGACGAGCTGCGGCTTATAGCCGAGCGTGAACGAGGTCAGCTGACCGATCGCGGTGTAGATCGGCACGGTGAAGTCGACCAGGATCTGCGCGCCGGAGGACTTGATCGCGGTGATCTGCGGGGCGAGCGTGGTCACGCCAGGCTGATACGGCTCCTTCGACACGATCGACGAGGCCGGGACCTCATCCTTGATGCCGTCGAGCCCGCCATTGCCGAAGTCGTCGTCCTGGTAGAGCACGCCGATCTTCTTGCCCGGGAAGTGCTGCTTGATGTATTGACCGAGGATCTTGCCCTCGATCGTGTAGTTCGGCTGCCAGCCGAAGGTGTACGGCTGCGTCGTCCCGTCATCCCAGCATGGACACCCGGAGGCGACGAACAGGTCCGGAATCTTGGAGGCGTTGAGGAACCCGACGACCTTCGTGTGGGTCGGCGTTCCGAGGCCCTCGAAGATCCCGAACACGTTGCTCTGGAGGACCAGCTGGTGGACGACGTTGACCGTGTTGGTCGGGTTGTAGGCGTCGTCCTTGATGATCAGGTGGATCGATCGCCCGTACACGCCGCCGTGGGCGTTGACGTAGTCGAAGAACGCCTGCGACGCGGGCGCGATCTCGCTGTACCCGGGCGCCGCCGGTCCCGTCAGCGGCTGGTGGGTGCCGAACGTGATGCTCGTGGCGGTGACGCCGGTCGCGGTCGCGCCGCCGTTGTTACTGCTGCCACTGCTGCTCCCCCCGCTGCTACTGGTCTTGCTGCTACTGCTCGACGACGAGCCGCAGCCGGCCGCCACAAGCGCGACCACGGCGATGACTCCCACGCACGCCAGCGATTTGGTGCGGCGAAAGCTCATACCTCTCCTCCTCCACATGTGGAACCAGCTGGAACCGGCACGCACTTCGACGCGCCGAATGTAATTTAATACGTTTTCCCTTAGGTGTTTCAAATATTAAAGTCCGGTGATGGGCGCTGCAACACCGACGAGCACAAATCAACCCGCGACAGAGCCGGCCGTAGACCGGCCGGTCAAGGGAGGCAAACGGGGGCGACCCGCCACCGCATCGCCCGACGACGTGCTGGCGCTCGTGACTGAGCTCTACCTCGACGGCCAGCGGGTCGACATCACGGTCGTGGCGGCGCGGCTGGGCCTCGGACGGGCCACGATCTACCGCTGGTTCGGGTCGCGCGAGGGACTGCTGGGCGAGGTCATCGCCCGTCAGCTCGAGCTGCTCGTCGCGCGTAAGCGGGCCGAGGTCAGGCGACGGGGGGCCGCCGGTGTACTCGAGGTGCTCGACCGCGTGAACCGCACGCTCACCCGCTCCACCGCGGTCCGGCGGCTGCTCGAGCAGGAGCGCGACAGCGCCATGCGGATGCTGACCTCCAGCGCCGGCGTGGTCGAGCCACGCGCGGTCGCGTGCGTGCAGGCATTGATCGAAGACGAGATCGCCGCCGGCCGCTACGAGCCACCCGTCGACCCGGCGACGCTCGCCTACGCGCTGATCCGCCTCCGCCACGCGTTTCTCTACCACGACACCGCGGTGGGGATTCGAGGCGACTACGAGCGGCTGCGCGAGGTCCAAGCCGCTCTGTTGGGGATCGCGCCCGGGCCGCCCCGGCGCGTCAATGCGCACGGTCGAAGCCAACCGTCGGCGCCCAAGACACGGCGGTCGCGCGCGTCCTCCGGATAAACCTAGGGGCGGGACGCCTTCACTCCCTCGTCCTCGGCGGGCTCGGCCTCGTCGCTGGCCGGCTCAGCGGTCGCCCGCCGGCCGCCCAATGACGACGCGATCGCCGGCCGCACCGCGCGCCCGATCGCCCGCAGGCCACCCTGGATCCCGCTCGGCCACACCAGCATCGCGCCGATCAGGATGACGCCGTAAATCGCGATCGGAAGGTTGTGGGAGACATTCCCCGACAGCGAGAATGAGTTTGCGAGGTCGTTGGTCCAGTTCGGCAGGAACACCAGCAGCGCCGCTCCCCAGACCGCGCCTACGAGCGACCCCAAGCCTCCGATCACCGCGCCGGCGAGCAGTGTGAGCGACAGCTGCAACGGGAACGCGCCCGGCGAGGTGAGCTGGAGCACGGCCGCCAGCAGCCCGCCGCCGAGTCCCGCGCACGCGGCGCTCACCACGAACGCGAGCGTCTGCCGGCGCCCGACGCGCAAGCCCGCCAGCGACGCCGCGATTTCGTCGTCGCGAACCGCGCGCCACGAGCGCCCGATCGCGCTGTGCGTCAGGTTGTAGAGCACGAACAGCACGAGCAGGGCGCCGGCGCAGGCGATCCACGCCTCCCACTTCTCGAGCGGGAAGTTGGCGCCGAGCCAGGAGGGGGGAATCGGCGGGTTCACCGACAGGCCGTTCTCGCCACCGAGGAACGTGGGGAACTTGTCCGCCACCGCCGGCAGGCCGACCGCGAACGCGAGCGTGGCACCGGCCAGGTACGGCCCGCGCAGCCGGCTCGCCGCCGCGCCCACCGGGATTCCGACTAGCACGGTGGCGACCACGGCCCCGACGAGCGCTGGGAACACCGACCACGAGACGGGTGCCGCGTTCAGCTTGCAGAACGTGTACGCCCCGACCGCCATGAACGCGCCCTGACCGAGCGAGATCTGCCCGCTCGAGCCCGCCAGCACGGTCAGGCCGGCGAGTACGCAGAAGTAGTACCCGCCGTAGGCGAGCTGGAGGTTGCGGTACGAGTCCAGGGAGTCGCTGACGATGATCAGGACCACGCCGGCAAGCACGACGATCGTGAGCGAGCGGAGCAGTGTGCTCCCGCGAAACACGGCGATCGGCCGAGAGCTCACACCCGCCGTTCCTTGGTCGCCGAGAACAGCCCGGTCGGGCGGAACATCAGCACGACGACGAGGATCACGAGCGCCGCCAGCGGAACCAGGGACGAGCCCTCGTATCCCGACACGTACGACAGCGCGAGCCCGAGTACGAGGCCGCCGACGACCGCGCCCGGAGGGCTGTCGAGTCCGCCGAGCACCGCAGCGACGAAGCCGATGATCAGGATCGGGTCGAAGCTGTTCGGCCCGAGGAACACCGACGGCGCGACGAGCACGCCGGCGAGCGATCCGACCATCGCGGCCAGCGCCCAGCCGAGCGTCAGCATCCTTCCTACGCGTACCCCCAGCAGGCGCGCGACCTCGGGCGCGAACGCCGCACCGCGCATTCGTAACCCCAAGGACGTCGCGCGGAACAGGAACGCGAGCGCGCCGGCGACCCCGATCACGACCAGAACGATGAACGTGTCGTTCGGGGTGAACAACAGGGTCGTGCCGCCGACCGTGTAGCCGTGCAGCGAGAACGCGGCCGGGAACGAGCGGGGCGTGTTGCCCCAGATCATCCCGGCGATCGCGACGATCAGCGTGTACAGGCCGAGGGTCAGGATCACCGGGTTCAGCGGCGGCGCGTTCTCGACCGGCCGGACGATGACACGCTCGACCACGGCGCCCAGCACGAAGCCGGCAGCGAGCGCGACGACGAACCCGAGCACGTACGAGCCGTCCGAGTTAATAACCGCCGAGGCGATGAACGTCGTGAACATCAGCATCGCGCCCTGAGCGAAGTTCACGACCCTGGTCGAGCGCCAAATCAAAACCAGCGCGAGCGCGACGGCCGCATAGATCGCACCGGTCGAGATGCCGCTGAGCGTGAGGTCGATGAACTTGGTCACGCGATCACCGGCCGACTAGAACCCGAGATAGGCGTGAAGGAGTTGGTCATCGGCAATCAGCTTGTCCGGGTCCTGCTCGGCGACGACTCGCCCTAGGTTCAGCACGATCCCCCGGTTGGCGATCGACAGCGCGCTGCGGGCGTTCTGCTCGACGAGCAGCACCGCCAGCCCGAGCGTGTCCGCGAGCCTGCGGACCATCGCCATGATCTGCGCCACCAGCACCGGCGCAAGCCCGAGCGACGGCTCATCGAGCAGCAGCGCGCGCGGCCGTCCCACGAGCGCCCGCCCGATCGAGAGCATCTGCCGCTCGCCACCCGACAGCCTCGAGGCTGGCTGGCTCTCGCGCTCCTCGAGCCGTGGGAACAGCTCGTAAATCTCCGCCAGCGGCGCCGCCCCGCGTCCCCGCCACAGGCCGCCAAGCCGCAGGTTCTCGGCGACGGTCAGCTCGGCGATCACGCCGCGGCCCTCGGGCACGTGCGCCATGCCGCGCCGGACGATCTCCTCGACCGGCAGGCGCGTGATTTCCTCGCCGGCCAGCTTCACGCTGCCCGAGCTCGGGCGCACCAGGCCGGTGATCGTCCGGAGCAGCGAGGTCTTGCCGGCGCCGTTGGCGCCGAGAACCGCCGTGACCGAGCCCTCGGGGACCTCGAACGACACGCCGTCGACCGCGCGGACCGGGCCGTAGTCGGTGGTCAGCCCTTCAATCGTGAGCATCGTCGCTCCTTGAAGTCGTCAGCGCGTCGCCAGCCTCGGCCTCGCGCCCGAGATACGCCTCGAGTACCCGCGGGTCCCGCTGCACCGCCGACGGCTCGCCGTCGGCGATCACGCGGCCGAAATCGAGCACGACCACGCGATCGCAAACGGGCACCACGAAGTCCATGTGGTGATCGACGAGCATGACCGCGACCGAGCTCGCGAGCGACTTGATCAGCTCTCCGAGGTCCGACAGCTCGCGCGCGTCGAGCCCCCCGGCGGGCTCGTCGAGGAGCAGCAGCTCGGGCTCGGACACGAGCGCCCGCGCCAGCGCGACCCGCTTCTGGACAGCGTAGGGCAGCGTTCCGGGCAGCCGGCCGGCGACGTCGTGGCAGCCAACCCTGGCGAGCGCCGCCAACGCCCGGTCGCGCTGCCGGCGCTCATCGCGATCCGACCAAGGCAGGCCGAGCATCTGCGTGACCACCGGCGCCTTGCGAAACCGCTGGGCGCCGACCATCACGTTCTCGAGTACGGTCAGGCCGGGGAACAGCCCGACGCCCTGGAGCGTCCGCGCAATCCCGATCGAGGCCAGACGATCCGGCGCCACGCGCACCATCGGCTGACCGCGCCAGCTGAGCGTCCCCTTGCTCGGCCGCACGAACCCGCAGATGACGTTGAAAAGCGTGGTCTTGCCGGCGCCGTTCGGCCCGATCACTCCCAGGACCTCTCCCGGGGACACTTCGACCGACACGCCGTCGAGTGCGGTGATTCCGCCGAACGAGACAACGACGTCGCGGACCGACAACCCGGCGCCGGTGTGCAGGGTGGCTGGGTCCCTCTCCACAGGCGCGCAAGCTACAACAGCGCACGGCGCGTGCCAATAGTGAGACAGGTCGGCCTATGAGTTCTTAATAACGATTCCTTCGAGGATGTAGGCCACGTGCTCGGTGGAGTCGATGGCCGCCTCGAGGCGCTCGAACAGGTCCTTCCAGCGAATGACGACCATCGGGTCGATCGGCGCGTCGAACAGCGACGCGACGGCTTCGCGGGTGATCGTGTCGCCTTCGTTCTCCAGGCGATTGACCTCGACCGTATGCGCGGATAGGTCCCGAAACCCGCGGAGAAGCGGGATCGCCTTGCCGACCTCCTGGCAGGCGAGGTTCAGCACCCGTGCCAGGCTGATCGCCTGGTCCATCGGCGCCTCGATCCGGTACAGGCCGAGGTAGTCGGCCACCTCCTCGGTGTAGTCGACGATGTCGTCGAGCGCGGAGGCGAGCGCGAGAATGTCCTCGCGGTCGATCGGGGTCACGAACGTGTGATTGAGGCGATCGATGATCTCGTGCGTGATCCGGTCGCCTTCGTGCTCACACTCGAGGATCTGAGCGGCGAGCTCCCGAGTGTCCGGGAAGTTGACCAGCATGCGCTCGAGCAGGTCGGTCGCGAGCACCGCGTTCTGCCCGGCCTCCTCAAACAACTCGAAGTAAGCCCGGTCGCGCGGAGCGAACAGGTCTCCGAGTCGGGGCATCACGCGATGGTATTCGCGCGCCGCCTCCCGGCGCTATATCAGCGTGTCCTACGAGGTCTCGTCGAGACCGTCCTCGAACGCGCGCAGTTCGTCGTCGTCGATCGAGTACGCGTGCTCGGGGGCCGGGAACGATCCCGCTCGCACGTCCGCCGCGTATGCGGACACGCCGGCGATCATCTGCTCGCGCATTTCGCCGTAGCGCTTGGCGAATCTCGGCGCGTGCCCGTCGTAGATCCCGAGCAGGTCGTGGAACACGAGGACCTGGCCGTCGGTCGCTGACCCGGCTCCGATTCCGATCACCGGGATGAGCAGGCGCGGCATCAGGGCCGCCGCGACCGCCGATGGGATCGCCTCGAACACGAGCGAGAAGCAGCCCGCCCGCTCGAGGGCGATCGCGTCGCGGGCGACGCCGAGGGCGCGCTCGGCGGTCCGCCCCTGTGCGCGATAGCCGCCGAGCGCGGTCGCGGTCTGAGGAGTCAGCCCGACGTGGCCCATCACCGGGATCCCGGATTCGACGATCGCGCGGGCGCGCTGAACGCTGGTGCCTCCCCGTTCGAGCTTGACCGCGTCGCAGCCTGCCTCCTTGATGAACCGCTGCGCGGTGGCGATTGCGAGCTCGTCGGATGCCTCGTAGGACCCGAACGGGAGGTCACCGACCAGCAGCGGCGTGTGCAGGCCGCGCCGGACGGCCGATGCCAGCATGAGCATCTCATCGATCGACACGGGAACGGTCGAGGGGTAGCCCAGCACGGTCATCGCGCCCGAGTCGCCGACCAGCACGACGTCGACGCCGGCCGCCTCGGCGACCTGAGCCGACGGGTAGTCGTAGGCGGTCACCATCACGATCGGCTCGCCGAGGCGCTTCTTCTCCGCGAGCCGTGGCAACGTCATCGGCAGCGGTGCGTCGAGGTTCTGCGGGATCGGGATGCGCGGTGTTGCAGACATGTGCCTTCACTCCTTACGCGACGGTTGACGCCCTGGGGAGGGTCGCCACCTCGCGGTCGATGTTGAGCATTCAGGGACTGCCATCCGACGAGGGGTTGATCGGTTCGTTGTCGATCAGCCGCGTCCCTCCGACGGGAGCGGCGAGCACCGCGAGCGCTTCGCGGTCGATACGGTCGAGCGGCGCCATCGTGTCGGCGGAAACGAGCTCGAGGTAATCCGGCTCGATCTCCGCGCGAGCCAGCTCCACGAGCGCGAGGTCGCGTGCGGCGCCGGGGTCGCGCTCACCGGCGCTCACCGCGTCGCGGACGCTGGCGAGCGCCCGGTGGAGCGCGCTGGCACGGGCGCGGTCGGCGGGCGACAGGTGCACGTTGCGGCTCGACATTGCGAGCCCATCGGCCTCCCTGACCGTCGGACACACCTCGACCGCGACCGGGATATTGAGGTCGCGCACGAGCCGGCGGATCACGACGGCCTGCTGCGCGTCCTTCTGGCCGAAGTAGGCCACGTCGGGGGAAACCATATTGAAGAGCTTGGTGACGACGGTCGCCACCGCGTCGAAGTGCGCGCGACCCCGGTGGGCGCCCTCGAGCGTCTCGGTCACCCCGGCCACCGACACGGTCGTGGCGAAGCCGGACGGATACACCTCCTCGATCGGCGGCGCGAACAGGTAGTCGACGCCGACCTCAGTGGCGAGCTCGGCGTCGCGCTCGGGATCTCGCGGATACGCGTCGAGGTCGTGGGCGTCGTTGAACTGCGCCGGGTTCACGAACAGCGACACGACGACGACATCGCAGTCGCGGCCAGCGCGGCGCATCAGCGACAGGTGGCCCTCGTGGAAGGCGCCCATCGTCGGAACGAGTCCGATCCGGCGGCCGGCGCGACGAGGCTCGAGCAACTCGGCCCGGAGCCCAGCGACGCTGCGGATCACGTTCATGCCGGCTGGACCTCGCGCTCTGCGCGGGCCGCGAGTGCGCGGGTGGCGGTCACGAGCTCGTCGAACAGCGGCAACAGGTCCGGCGCCACTTCTTCGATCGCGGCCCGCTGTCGGGTGATCGTCGCCTCGTCGCCGCGCGCCACCGGCCCGGTCAGCGCGCGCTCCGGGCCGAGGCGCGCCCAGTTCTCGACGGTCGCGCGGACCAGGGGCACCAGCTGTTCGCGCTCGAGACCGACGCCGACAGCGATCCGCTCGGCGGCGGCCTCGAGCGTCACCAGGAAATTCGACGCGATCGAGGCGGCCGCGTGGTAAGCGGCCCGGTTGTGCTCGGCGACCTCGACCGCGCGCATGCCAAGTGCCGCCGCGAGCTCGGCCGCGAGCCCAAGCGCGCGAGGCGTGCTGCCGGCGATCGCCGCGCCGGCGCCGGCGAACTCGGCTCCCTCGGACGTCACGTTCATCAGCGGGTGCAACGAGAACGCCTCGTGCGGCGTGAGCTCGGCAAGACCCGTCGCGCCCGAGCAGTGGCCCACGAGCGGCCCCTGGGCAATGTGCGAGGCGGCGTGGGCGATCGCAGCATCGGGCACGCACAGCAGGACGGCATCGGCGCCGATCCCGTCCGCGCCGCGTCCGAGCGGCCCGGAAACTTCGTAGCCCACCCGCGTCAGAGCGCCGGCAAGCGCGGTACCGACCCGGCCCCGGCCGACAATGGCCAGGCGCGCGCTAGTAGGCGTGTCAGGGGAGAGCTCCCGTTCCAGTTCCCGCATTTGAGATACCGGTCGGCGATGAAGGACGATGAATTAGGCCACGAGGTCCATCTGCGGCGATCCGCGTGACGGCCTCTGCCCCCGATGATACCCCGGGCAGCGCCACGGTTACGCCGTCTGGATGCGAGCCACGTCACGTGCCCGAGTAAGTCGACACTCGGCACGCCCGCCACGGCGAGTGTGGAGTTCCTCGGTCCATGGCCGAGTGAATCCGAATTCACCGCCGGCGGGGGTGGCGAGTGCGGAGTTGTTCGGGCTCCGAGGCGCGCGCCGCCTCCGCACCCCCGAATTAGCGCGTATTTGCGATGTCGCCGCCCTTGCCGCGTCCGTGAGCCGGTTTAACATCGCCGTCAGTGAGGAGCGCCCCCGAGCGACGCGAGCTGTTGAGGGCCGTCTACGAGGAAGCGCGTGGATGCGTCCGCTGCCCTCTGCACCAGACCCGCACGACCGTCGTGTTCGGCGCCGGCAACGCCGACGCCGACCTGATGTTCATCGGCGAGGCGCCCGGTGCCAACGAGGACCGGATGGGGCTGCCGTTCGTCGGACAGGCGGGGAAGCTGCTCGACAAGATGCTGGCCGAGATCTCGATGGACCGGAAAGAGGTGTTTATTTGCAACACCTTGAAATGCAGGCCTCCCGACAATCGAGACCCGCATCCGGACGAGATCGAGGCGTGTCAGGACTATCTGCGCAGCCAGGTTGAGCTGATCGAGCCGACCGTGATCTGCACGCTCGGGAACTTCTCGACGAAGCTGTTGCGCGCCGATAGCACCGGTATCTCGCGACTGCACGGCCACGAGGAGGTGCGGATCATCGGGCCGCGCGCCGTGCGGCTGTACCCGCTGTACCACCCGGCCGCCGCGCTGTACACGCCGTCGACGCTCGAGGCGCTCCGGAAGGACTTCCACCGGATCCCCGACCTGCTGGCGCTCGGGCCGCCCGAGCAGCCCCGGTCGTACGAGCCCGTTCCCGAGATCGACGACATGCCCGACGAGCCCGACGAGCCGGCGGTCGCCGTCGGCGAACCCGAGCCGGCGGCCCAACTCGGACTGTTCTAGGCGATGGCGGTCACCAAGATCATCGAGCTCGTTGGCAGCTCGACGACCAGCTCCGACGACGCGGTCAAGGCCGCGCTAGGTGAGGCGCAGGAGACGATCCGGAACATCAAGGCCCTCGACGTCGTCTCGATCGGTCTACGCGGCGAGAATCTTGACGAGTGGCGGGCGCTCGTCCGCATCTCGTTCCTGATCGAGCGCGTCAGCGAGTAGGCACTTACGAAAGGCCTGAGGCGCCCACGAGCTCGGGCTCTTCGAGGCCGGGCGGAGGCTGATCGGCGCGGCTGGGCCGGGCCTTGTCGGGTCGGAGCGCCATCCCGAACGCGATCAGCGCGCCCACGATCTGGACCCCGAGCACGACCGTCGCGAACCCCTTCGGCTCCTTCGACGCCTGGAGCAGGAGGATCGGCTCGGCGACCGCGACGAGGCCGAGCGGGAGCAGGAACCAGGTGCGCTTGAGCGCGAGCATGTACTGGACCGCGAGGTAGGTGGCCGCGAGCACCGTGAAGGCGACCCCGAGGACGAACAGCGCGTCGACCGCCCCCAGCCGCTTCGAGCCGAACGCAGCCCTGATCAGCGGGGTCGACCCGAAGCCGTAGATCAGGAGGCACGGCACTGCCGCGACCGCGACGATCGCGAGCGCCTTGCCGAGGACCGGACGGCCGTCCTCGCCGGACGAGTGCCGGCGTGACACCTCGGGAACGAGGTAGAAGCCGGCTCCCATCGCGACCCAGATCAGGACCTTCGCGGCCACCGCGGTGGCGCTGTAGGAGCTCGCGAGATCGGACGAGAAGCGGTGCTTGGCGGCGATGATGTCGATGTTCTGGAGGACCGCAATGATCGCGAGCGCGGCGATCGGGGCCCACGCGTTCCGCACGTGAGTCCACAGCGCGATGGCTGGGCGGTCGGCGGGCTTTGGGTGGCCGAGTCGCCGGTGCAGGGGCCTCGCGCAGTACAACATCATTGCCACGAACGACAGCGGGGTTCCGATGTAGGCCCCGGTGACGCCGAAGCCGACGCCGGCGAGCACGCCGCCGATCAGCAGACGCGTCGCCTGTTCGCCGACGAGGCTGATGCCGACCGCACGGTAGTCGCCGAGGCCCTGGAGGAACCCGCGCATGATGCACAGGAATAGGTAAAGGCAACCCGCCGGGATCCCAAGAGCTGCCGCCCATTGCTGCTTGACGCCAACTGCTTCGGCGATCGGGTGCCGCAGCAGAACGGAGGCGACGGTCGCCACCAGCGTGAATACAAGCAGTGCCTTGGCCCAGCTGCGGATCGTCGCGGTCATCCCTCCGCCGACGCCGAGATGGCCTAGGACGGCTTCGCGGGCGGTGGCCAGCTGCATCGCGTACCCCGCGACGGCCAAGATGAGGAAATAGCTGACGAGCGCGGCGAGCGATCCGTAGTCGCTGAGCTCGCGCGAGAACACGATCACGGAGCCCAGCGCGATCACGTTGTTCGCGACCATCGCGCCGGCCAGGCCGGCCGCCTTCGCGGTGTCCGAGCCGCCGAGGCGCGAGATCTGAGGCTCGAACCGCTTTCTGAAGCGATCCAGCATCACAGGGCTGATTCGAGGGTGGAGGCGCTCATCCTCGCGCCTGACGGTACCGAACCGCCCAGAGCAATGGGACTACATTGGCATGCGGGCCAATGTCACAGCGCCACGAGACAAGCGATCCCTCGCAGACCGAGGCGCTCGCTGCCAAGCTCGCCGCAAAGCTCGCGGCGGGCGATGTCGTGCTCGTCGAAGGAGAGCTCGGCGCGGGCAAGACCACATTCGTGCGCGGCGCGTGCCGAGCGCTCGGGGTTGGCGGAGTGGTCACCAGCCCGACGTTCACCATCGGTCAACGGTACCCAGCGAGCGTCCCAATCTCTCACCTCGATCTGTACCGCGTCGCGGATCTCGGCGGCGAGGATCCGGACATGCTGGCCGACTACATCGGCCCAGACCGGATCGCCTTCGTCGAATGGCCGGAGAACGCGATCGCGACGATCGCAGGCCTGTCGCGCGTGGCCGCGCGTGTAGTGATCGAACACGCCGGGGGTGATCGTCGTTTGGTGACGATCGAGGCGTCATGAACGTCCTCGCGTTCGACACCGCCACCCCGGCGACCACGGTGGCCCTGTCGGGGGTCGGCAACGTCGTTTACACGGCGCGCGATGACCCACCCCGGGGGGACCGCCCGGGCCACGCGACCAGGCTGTTACCGCTCGCCACGATGGTGATCGACCGTGCCGGGATCGGCTGGGACGGCGTCGATCGCATCGCCGTCGGCGTCGGGCCGGGCACGTTCACGGGACTGCGGATCGGGATCGCGACGGCGCGGGCGCTGGCCAGAGCGCGCGGCATCCCGCTCGTCGGGGTCTCGACACTGCAGTCACTGGCGCTGGCGGGTCCTCGCGCGGTCGTGACGCTCAAAGGGCAGGACCCGGGCGGGACGACGGCGGGGCTCGACGTCGTGCTCGCGGTGCTAGACGCCCGTCGCGGAGAGGTGTTCGCGGCGAGCTGGCGGATGGACGAGGTCGAGGACTTCGACAGCGCGCTGCTGCTCCCGCGCGCGTTTGCACCGGAAATGCTGACCCAGCTGGTGACGCCGCTCGGGCCGACCACGCTGGCGATCGGAGACGGAGCGCTAGCATTCAGGCAGGTTCTCGAGCGCTCGGGAGCCGTCATCCCAGACGACGATTCGCAGCTGCACAGGGTCACGGCCACGAATCACTGCAGGCTCGCAGAAAGCCTCCCAGCGAGTATTCCTGACGAGGTTCGGCCCGACTACCTGCGCGCTCCCGACGCCGAGATGGCCCACCGCAGCAGATGAACGCACAGCCAGTCACGATCCGGACACTCGGCTACTCGGACCTCCCGCAGGTCATCTCGATTGAGCGGCGCGCGTTCCCGACCCCGTGGTCGCTGGCGATGTTCGTGCTCGAGCTGTCCAAGCCCTCAGGGGTGTGCCTGGCGGCGATCGAGGACCGTCGCGTCATGGGGTACCTGATCTGCTCGCGTTACGCCGACGTCTGGCACCTGATGAACATCGCGGTCGACCCCCCGGTCCGGCGGCGGGGAATCGCCACCGCGCTGCTCGAGGAGATGATCGCTCGCGCCGGCGAGGACGCGTCGTACACGCTCGAGGTACGCCCCTCGAACAGCCACGCAATCGCGCTGTATGAGCGCTTCGGCTTCCGGTCGGCCGGCACGCGCCGGCGCTACTACCAGGACACGGGAGAAGACGCCCTGATCATGTGGCGCACGGCGGACACGGCACCGACGCCGAGCCCTTCAGGGTGATCCTCGCGCTCGAGACGAGTTGTGACGATACCTGCGCGGCGGTCGTCACCGGCGAGGGAGAGATCCGATCGAACGTGATCTCCTCTCAAGGCGTCCACGACCGCTACGGCGGGGTCGTGCCCGAGATCGCGTCGCGTCATCACCTCGAGCTGATCGGTGACGTGGTCGACGACGCGCTCGCGCGGGCGGGGACGTCGCTCCCCGGCATCGGGATGGTCGCGGTCACCTGCGGGCCGGGACTGGTGGCCGCGCTGCTCGTCGGCGTGGCGACGGCGAAGGGACTCGCTGCGGCGTACGAGCTGCCGCTGGCGCCTGTCGATCACCTGCACGGACACGTCGCGGCCGCATTCCTGGGTCCGACGCCGTTCGAGCCCCCGTTCCTCAGCCTGATCGCCAGCGGCGGGCACACGCTGCTCGCGAGCGTGACCGATCAAGGCCCCGGATATGAGGTCATCGGCCAGACGCTCGACGACGCCGCCGGCGAGGCATTCGACAAGGGCGCGCGGCTGCTCGGCCTCGGCTATCCGGGCGGCCCCGCGCTCGAGCGGCTGGCTCGAGACGGCGACCCGCACGCCTTCGAGTTCCCAACCGGACGAAAGCTGGCCGGCCTCGACTTCTCGTTCGCGGGGCTGAAGACCGCCCTGCTCTACAAGGTCCGGGATCTCGGGGAGGAGACCGACCAAAGGCGGGCCGATCTGGCGGCCTCCTATCAGCGCGCGATCGTCGAGTCGTTGGCGATCCGCGTCGAGCGTGCACTGGCCCAGACCGGGCTCGAGCGCCTATCGATCGGCGGCGGCGTGGCCGCCAACGGCCCGGTCCGAGACCGGATGCGCTCGCTCGGCATCGACCTGCATGTTCCGCCGCGAGAGCTGTGCACCGACAACGCCGCGATGATCGCGAGCGCGGCTCGCTTCGCCGGCGCCCTGCCGTACCCCCAGTACCTCGACCTCGACGTCTACGCGACCGGCGAGCGGATGCTGATCGCGCGATGACGACGGTCGTCTTGTACAGCCGGGAAGGCTGCTGCCTGTGCGACGACGCTCGCGAGATCCTCGAACGGGTGCAGCGCGAACGCCCGTTCACGCTCGAGGAGCGGGACATCGATTCCGACGACGCGCTGCAACGGGCCTATCTCGAACGGATCCCGGTCGTTACGATCGAGGGTGTGGAGGCGTTCGAGCTGTTCGTGAATGAGTCCGAACTCGAGCGCCGGCTAGCTATGGTGCACAGCGGATGAGCTACACGGTCGGGACCGATCCCGAAACCGCCCAGCCCGGGCTTGACAGACCGGGTGAGAAACTGGCCCTCGGGGTCGCGGCGCGACTATCGCGTTACCTCCAGGTGCTGATCCAGGCCCGCAAGATGGGCAAGGAGACGATCTCCTCCCAGGAGCTGGCGGACTACACCCACGTGAATTCCACGCAGATCCGGCGGGATCTGTCGGGATTTGGAAAGTTCGGCAAGCGCGGCGTCGGCTACAACGTCGAGTCGCTGGTCACCCAGATCCGCAAGATCCTGCGAACGTCGGGCCAGCACAACATCGCGCTGTTCGGCGCCGGCCACCTGGGCACCGCGATCGCGACATCGGACATCTTCGCCGACCACGGTTTCCGCGTGGTCGCGATCTTCGACGTCGACGAACGCAAGGTCGGGACCACGATCGGGACGCTCCCGGTCCGCCGCAACTCCGATCTTCGGGAACTGATCGACGACGAGGACATCGTCGTGGCGGTTCTCGCGGTGCCGTCTCCGGCCGCCCAGAAGCTCGCCGACGATCTCGTCGACGCGGGCGTGAAGATCATCTTCAACTACTCCGACGCGCTGCTGCAGGTACCTCCGGAGGTGACGGTGCACACCTCCAGCCCCGCCGTCGACCTGCTCTACGCGCTGTACTTCTACCTCACCTGATACTCACCTACTCGTGAGCCTCGACCTGGAATCGGCGTGCGCCGCCTTCGAGGACTCGACGGATTTCACCGTCGGCCTCGAGGAGGAGTTCGCGGTGCTGGACTCGCGCTCGCTGGGACTCGTGCCCCGCTTCGAGGAGCTTCGCGACGCCGCCCAGGCTGACCCCGTGCTCGCTGAATCGGTTGCCGGCGAACTGATCTCGTCCGAGATCGAGATCCGGTCGGGCCGGGGAGGCGACTTCGCGGCCGCCGTGGCAGCGCAGCGCGACCGGCGCCGGCGGCTGTTCGCGCTCGCCGCCGACCACAGCGTCGCGCTCGGCGCCACCGGGACGCATCCGTGGGCGGACTACCGCGAGCAGCACATCATCGACACCGAGCACTACCACCGCGTCGAGGACGGCCTCAAGTACGTCGCCTGGCGCAACAACACGTTCTCTCTGCACGTACACGTCGGCGTCCGCGGCGCCGACCGGGCCGTCCTGGTCTGCGATCGGCTGCGTCCGGTGCTGCCGCTGTTGCTGGCGATCTCGGCCAACTCGCCGTTCCTCGACGGCCGCGACTCCGGCCTACACAGCATCCGCACGCAGATCTTCACCAAGAGCTTCCCGCGGTGCGGCGTCCCCGATGCCTTCGGCGGATGGCAGGCGTTCGCCGACTACATCGACTTTCTCGTCCGCACCCGCTCGATCGTCGAATATACGCAGGTCTGGTGGTCGATCCGGCCGCACTTTTCGTTCGGAACCGTCGAGGTGAGGATTTGTGACGCCCAGATGACCGGGACCGAGTCGGAGGCGCTGGCCGCGCTGATCGTGGCCTGCGTGGCTCAGGCCGCGCGCGACCACGACGACGGCGTCCCGTTCGCCGAGGAGCCGCGGCGCCTGATCGAGGAGAACGTGTGGCGGGCGATCCGCCACGGCCTCGACGGCGAGTTGCTCGACCTCGAGCGAGCCGAGCCATATCCGGCGGCCGAAGCCGCGGAACGGCTGCTGAGCTGGTCCGCCCCGGTCCGAACCGAGCTTGGGATCGACGTCGGGCTGCCGTCGCTGAACGGCGCGCAGCGCCAGCGACGGATGACCGACGCCGGAATGACCCTGTCCGAGGCCTACGGTGCGGTCGTGGCGGAGACCCGCGATACGTATGCTGGGAGTACAGCGGAGGTGACCCGCTAAGGCGCCGCCGTCAGGCGCCGCCGATCAAGTCCGATGCTGAGGCGCCGCCGTCAGGCGCCGCCGATCAAGTCCGATGCTGAGGCGCCGCCGTCAGGCGCCGCCGATCAAGTCCGATGCTGAGGCGCCGCCGTCAGGCGCCGCCGATCAAGTCCGATGAGTAGCCAACCCGGAGAACCGACAGAGGAAGAGTTGCAGGCCGCGTACGAGGCGGAGCTCAAGCGGCTCCGGGTCGAGCACGTGCTGCTCGACAACGTCGCGATGCTGGCGAACCTCGGAATGCGCCGGACCGGCCTGGCCCCGGGCACCGAGGATGAACGCGACGTGGCGCAGGTTCGCCTCGCGATTGAGTCCCTGCGCGCGCTGATGCCGGTGCTCGAGCAAGCCGCTCCTTCTCAGGCCGCCGCGGTCCGCGACGCGATCTCGCAACTCCAGCTCGCCTATGTCCGGATTGGCGGGCAGGCGCCCGAGGCTGGCGCACCGGAAAGCGGTGCGCCCGAGGCTGGCGCACCGGAAAGCGGTGTCGAGCCAGAGCGTGCCGGCCCGCCGCCCGCGGAGGAGCCCCCGCCGAAGCCGGGCGAGCCCGGCCCCGCCCAGCGCAGCGGGCGTCTGTGGGTGCCCGGCCAGTAGCCTGAATAGGCGGTCAACTGACCGACAGGTCGGGGCGGTCTGAGGACGTTCCGCCCCCTCGCACGCTAAAATCGCGTCCTTCCGGGCCTCCGCTCGACCAGCACGGGTGGCGGCCCTTTCCAGTTGTGTTGGCTGCGCTTGCCCGCGCCCTCTCTCTAACTCAGACCTTCTCCGGAGGACCTTCTTGTCCAGCTTTCTGACGCACCACGGCGTGCTCATTGCGCTCATCTGCGCCGGCGCCGCTGTCGCGTATGGCGTCGTCACCTCGCGTGCGCTACTCGCGCTGTCGCCAGGCAACGAGACCATGCGCACGATCTCGGCCGCCGTGCAAGAGGGGGCGCGCGCGTACCTGAACCGCCAGTACACGACGATCGCCGGGGTCGGCGTAATCCTGTTCATCGTCCTGATCCCGATCCAGAACATCCGGGTCGCGATCGGATTCGCGATCGGCGGCGTGCTGTCGGCGTCGGCCGGTTACATCGGGATGAACGTTTCGGTCCGCGCCAACGCGCGCGTCGCCGAATCCGCGCGCAGCGGCGTATCGCGCGCGCTCGAGGTCGCGTTCCGTGGCGGCGCGGTGACCGGGCTGCTCGTCGTCGGGCTGGCGCTGCTGGGCGTCGCCGGCTACTACGGGATCCTCACGTGGATCGCCGGCGAGAGCCAGAAGGAGGCCGTCGACGCGCTGATCGGGCTCGGGTTCGGCGGCTCACTGATCTCGGTGTTCGCCCGTCTGGGCGGCGGCATCTTCACGAAGGCCGCCGACGTCGGCGCCGACTTGGTCGGAAAGATCGAGGCGGGAATCCCAGAGGACGATCCCCGCAACCCGGCGGTGATCGCCGACAACGTCGGCGACAACGTCGGCGACTGCGCCGGAATGGCCGCCGACCTGTTCGAGACCTACGCGGTCACGGCGGTCGCGGTGATGCTGCTGGGGGTGTTGCTGTTCAGCCAGCAGTCGGCCGTGGCGCTGTACCCGCTCGTGCTGGGCGCGGTCTCGATCATCGCCTCGATCATCGGCACGTTCGCCGTGAAGTCGCGCGCCGGCAACGTCGAACGCGCGCTCTACCAGGGACTGATCACATCGGGCGTCCTCGCGGCGCTCGCGTTCCTCCCGATC
>CAWANN010000023.1:0-292306 GCA_963783415.1 uncultured Solirubrobacterales bacterium | reverse complement strand
GAGATCGTCGAGCAGGTTGATCTCGAACGCCATCGAACTGCCCTCCAGATCCGAAACCACCGTCTCGACGCACCGTTCTAGATACCGACGCGTCCGGTAGTTCACGACCTGCACCGCAACCAATGGCAATCTGCCATCCAGCGCGACGATATCCGAGGCTTTGCCGGCCCTCAGCCCGCCCCGGCAATGGTTAGGACTCCGTGATGCCGGGACGCCCCGCATCACCCGAAACGTCGGTGCATTGCTACTCTCGCGGCGTGTCGACTCTCGCCACGGCGCCCACGCGCGGGACGCCCGAGCCGGCCGGAGAGGTGCCCCCGAGCGGCGTTCGCCGCCTGGGTCTGACCGCCGATTTGGTCGTCGCGGTCGCTCTTGCCACCGGCTTCGGGTTGATTGTGTTCGCTGCCACCGGCGGCACCGAGCTGGCCCCGAACACCTGGGTCGAGATCGCGCTGATCGCGATCGGCGCCGGCTGCGGCCTGGCCGTCATCCTGCTCGGCGCCCGCGGACGCGCCTGGGGCGCGGTCACCGTGGCCCTGTTTGCGGCGCTCGCCGCGCTGACGTACGCCTCGATTGCGTGGTCCGTGCAGCCGGCCGATTCGTGGGTGGAGGCGAACCGCACGCTTTCCTACCTGGCCGCGTTCGGCGCCGCGGTGGCGCTGTCCAGGCTCGCCCCGGCCCGCTGGCCGGCGCTGGTGTGGGCCGTCGGGACCGTGGCCGTGGTGACCTGCGGGTACGCGCTGCTCGCCAAGGTGTTCCCGGCCACGCTCAATGCCGGCGATCCGATGGGCCGCCTGCGCGTGCCGTTCTCGTACTGGAACGCGACCGGATTGATGGCCGCGCTCGGCCTGCCCGCGTGCCTCTGGGCCGGTGCGCGCCCCGGCGTGAGCCGCTGGCTCAGAGGGCTCACCGTCCCCGCGATCGCGGTGCTGGTCACCGTCCTGATGCTGTCCTACTCGCGCGGCGCGCTGATCGCCGGCGCGATCGGCCTCGGCTGCTGGTTCGTGCTCGTCCCGTTCCGCCTGCGGGGAACGCTGCTGCTCGCGCTGGGGGCGATCGGCGGCGCGATCGCGACGGCGTGGGCCCTCGCGCACCACGCGGTCACCCACGACAACGCGACGATGGCGGCCCGGACGACCGAGGGGCACGAGTTCGGCGTGGTGCTGCTCGGGGTGATCGCGGTGATGGTGATCGCCGGCCTAACTGCGGCGTACGGGATCGAGCGGATCGTCGTGGCGGAGCCCGTGCGCCGGCGGATCGGCACCGCGCTGCTCGTTTGCCTGGCGATCGTCCCGGTGGTAGGGATCGCAGGCGTCGCGGCGTCCTCGCGAGGGCTGACCGGCGAGATATCGCATGTGTGGCATGAGCTGACGAGCCCGACCGCCACGCAGCCGGGCAACAACGCCGCCCGGCTGGCCGACCTCGGCAACAGCCGGCCGCTGTACTGGAGCGAGGGCCTCAAGGTCGGAGAGCACGCGCTGCTCGCCGGCACTGGCGCCGGCGGATTCGACACAGCACGCACCCGCTACAGCTCGAGCACGTCGGCCGTCGCCCACGCCCACAGCTACCTGATCGAGACGTTCGCTGACTTTGGCCTGATCGGGCTTGCGATCACGTTCGCGCTGTTCGGAGCGTGGGCTTTGGCGGTCGGGCGCACGTTCGGGGTCGGGCCCGGGCGCCGTGCTCGGGAGCCCGGTGATCCGCGTGAGACCCGCGCCGCCGCCGCGACCACCGCGGCCTCGGCAAACGGCGCCAGCACCCATGAACCTGCGGCGGTTTCCAACGGCGCCGCCCGCGCCCCGATCGCCGGCGCGGCCCCGGACGCCGAGGCGAACACCGCACCCGCGACCGCTCCGGGAGCTGCCGCCCACGCCGCGGAGCGCGCCGGCCTGATCACGCTGCTCGCCACCGTCGTGATCTTCGGGATCTCGTCGCTGATCGATTGGACGTGGTTCGTGCCCGGAGTGGCCGTGCCGGCGCTCGTGTGCGCCGGGTGGCTCGCGGGTCGAGGACCGATCGAGGCGGCGGTCGGGCGTGCCCGCGACCGCCGGCGCCTGTCGACCTCCCCCGGCGTCGCGGCCGCCGGCCTCGGCATCGTCGCCGCGACGATCGTCGCCGCCTGGTTCGTGTGGCAGCCGCTGCATTCCCAGAATTCCTTCGACGCGGCGATCTCCGCGATGTCGGACGGCAACTCCACGGCGGCCCTGGCTGACGCCCAGAGTGCCGCCGCGAGCAATCCCGTCTCGGTCGAGCCGCTGTGGGAGCTGTCGGAGATCTACTCGGCGCAGCGCAATCCCACCGCCGCCCGACAGGAGCTCGTGAAGGCCATGAACATCCAGCCCTCGAACCCCGAGACCTACGAGCAGCTCGGCCAGTTCGACCTCGCCCACAACCAGGCGATCGTGGCGGTCCTCGAATTCCAGACCGCACAGCTGCTCGACCGCAGCTCCTCCGCGGTCGCCCAGCAGCTCGCTGCGGCCGAGAGCGCGGTCTCCCAGTCCGGGCTCAGCGCACCGCCTGCGCCAGCAGCATCCGGCTGAGCAGCGGCGCCCCCTCGGCCGCCCGCACCCGCACGTCGCCGAACCCGAACTCCTCGAGCAGCGAGCCGAGCGACCGCTTCGTGTACAGGTGCAGGTGGTCTCCGAGCGGCTCGGAGAACCGCTCGACTCCGCCCAGCGCCATCCGCAGGCGCCCGTGCGACGGCGTGGTCACGAGCAACCGACCTCCGGGCACGAGTACCCGTCGGATCTCCGACAGCCAACGCGCCGTGTCGGCCACGTGCTCGATCACCTCGCTCGCCCACACGAGCTCGAACGAACCGTCCTCGAACGGCAGCGGGCCATCGAACGGGACGAGCCGGAACTCTACCCCGGGATGCCGTGCCCGCGCGCGCCGTAGCGCCGCCTCGGCCACGTCCACGCCGATCGCGTGCGCCCCCGCCGTAGCCATCGCAGCCGTGAACTCCCCAACCCCACAACCCACGTCGAGTGCCCGATCCCCAGCCCTAACCTTGCTCAGCAGGAAGCGCAGCCGGCGCTCAAAAGACGGCGGGTCGAGCTCGGCCGGGAGACGCTCCCACAGGTCTTCGTAGTAGTCCCTGATCGCCCGACCGTACCGGGGTGGGCCCGACATGCCCGGATAACTCTGTTGCATCAGTCGACACGGGTGGCCCTTCGCGGTTAGAGTCCGCAGGCCGGACTATCGTGCGTCATCCGGACGCCGCTCGTGAAAGTCGCATTCGACAGCCGCCCCACCAAGAGCACCCACGGTGTTGGACGTTATGCCCAATGCCTGCTCGAGGCGCTGCTCGAGATCGGTGAGTGCGAGTTCGTCGAGACCCATG
Organism: uncultured Solirubrobacterales bacterium; assembly: GCA_963783415.1. GTDB lineage: Bacteria > Actinomycetota > Thermoleophilia > Solirubrobacterales > Solirubrobacteraceae > Palsa-465. Next base: position 288,963 of record CAWANN010000023.1, on the reverse strand, counting down.
AGCCGCGCCGCTGCGAGGTGTTCCACTCCCCGTGGCTCGACGGCGCCCTGCTTCGGTGCCCTGTCCCGATGGTCGTGACGCTGCACGACCTGGCACCTCTCAAGCACCACGGCCAGTACCTCCGCTCGATGCTCCGCTTCAAGCTGCGCTACCTCGCGGTCCAGCGCGCAACGCGCGTGATCGTTCCGACCTACGCGGTCGCCGAGGAGGTCGAGAACCTGCTCGAGATCCCGCAGGAGCGGATCTCGGTGATCCCCGAGGCGCCCGCGGCGGCACTCCATCCTCGCTCGCAGGAGGAGGTCTCGGCGATCCGCGAGCAGTTCTCGCTCCCCGAGCGCTACCTGGTCTGGGTCGGCACGATGCGGACGCCCGAACCCCGCAAGCGGGTTGCCGCCCTGACCCGCGCGCAACGCTCGATGCCGCTCGTCCTGGTCGGGCCGACCGCGCAATGGGCCCATGAGCTTCCGGGCGTCAAGCTGACCGGCGCGGTCAGCGACGACGAGCTCGCCGCGATCTACACGGGTGCCCATGCGCTCGTGTTCCCGAGTGACGACGAGGGCTTCGGGCTCCCTCCGGTCGAGGCGCTCGCGTGCGGGACCCCGGTGGCGGCCTGCGACGTCCCCGCCTTGCGGGAAGTCCTCGACGGCCGCGCGACGCTCACCCCCGTTGATGACCTCGACGGACTGATCGCCGCTGCGGAGGCGGCGGAGCGCCCCGCGCCTCCCCCGCCGGCCTGGACCTGGCACGACGCGGCGGAAGCCACGTTGCAGGTCTACCGCGAGGCCGCGGTCGCGACGGATCGCTGGCAGAGCGTACGGCCGAAACATCAGGCCGCCGCGCTGGTTAAAGACGCGTGACGTCCGTCCACCGTCGCATTGTGCGCGGCGCCGCCGCGCCGCTGGTCGCCGTGCTCGCGTTGGCGCTCCCCTCGGGCGCCCAGGCGGCCCGCGTGCTCGTGATGGGGCCGGGGGGCCACGTGACCGCCCGCCAGGACCGCTTCGTCCCGGCCGCGGCGCCGACGCCGCCACCCGCGACCGCGCCCATGGCCCGAGACCGCCGTCGCGCACGCTTCCTCTTCCTCCGCGCGGACCGCTAAGAAGGCCCCCAAGCCCCCGCAGAAGACCGTGGCGAGCGAGCTCAAGCGCCTGCGCAACTCGGGCGCAATCACCGCCGCCGAGTACGCCACCTACAACTCGAGCTTCAACGCCTCGCTCAGCTCCGAGCACCGCCTGCGCGGCACGCGCGCCACCGAGCTCGAGGCAGTGATCGAGAACCTCCACAACATCGCCGCCGCCGGCAAGCTCACACCTGGCCGCCTGCCGGCGCTGTTCCTGACCCTGGACATGAACCGTCAGTGGTGGACGACCGGCCCGCTGCTCGGCTCCGGGCAGTACGTCGAGTTCTCGGGGTCTCAGCTCGTGTGGGAGTACTACGCCGGCCAGGGGATCGAGCTCCAGGTTCTGGCCACGTTCGGCAAGGCCGACGGCCTGTACACGAGCGGGCCGTCGGGCTACCCGGAGATGCAGCAGGTGCTGTCGCAGATCATCCCGCTCGCGGTCAACCGCGCCGGCGGCCTCGTGTGGGAGTACTACTTCCGGTTCGACGGCGGCGTGCCGCCGTGGACCAGCGCGATGTCGCAGGGGACGGGAATCGAGGCACTCACCCGTGCCTCCGAGGCTTTCAAGGATCCGAACTACCTGACCCTCGCCCACGAGGCGCTGCCGGTGTTCACCGCGCCACCGCCGGTCGGGGTCGGCGTGCCCACCTCGCTCGGCGCCCGCTACGTCCAGTACACGTTCGCGCCGAACGTGCTGATTCTGAACGCGTTCCTCCAGTCGCTGATCGGGCTGTACGACTACGCCCAGGTCAGCCATGACCCGCTCGCGGCCCAGCTGTTCGCCGCGGGCAACGCGGAGGCGCAGGCGGAGGTGCCGCAGTTCGATACGGGCGCCTGGTCGCTGTACCAGCCGGGCGTCGAGGACACGCTCAGCTACCACGAGCTCGTGACCGGGTTCCTCCAGCAGCTATGCACCCGCACGAAGGTGCCGGTCTACTGCGTCACAGCCCAGCACTTCACCGCGTACCTGACGACGCCGCCGGCGCTCCAGCTCCTGACCCAGCACGTGCGCAAGGGCAAGAGCTCGTCGATCTCATTCCACCTGTCGAAGATCTCGCGCGTCGGGATCGTGGTGATCGGCCCCGGCGGCAACACGCTGTTCTCAACGAGCGCGACCTTCGGCTACGGGAATCGCTCGTTCACGGTGCCGCCGCTCAAGCACAAGGGCACCTACACGATCCGCCTCGCCGCGACCGACCTCGCGGGCAACTTCAACCGGATCGTGGGGACGATCCAGGTGTCGTGATCGGGCTCTCGATCATCAGCGTGACCGGCCCGTCGTTGACGAGTTCGACCGCCATCATCGCGCCGAACACCCCGCGCTCCGCCCCGAGGCGCTCGCAGAACCGCTCGTACAGCGGCTCGGCGAGCTCCGGCGCCGTGGCCGCGACGTAGCTGGGCCGATTGCCGCGACGCGCGTCGCCGTAAAGCGTGAACTGGCTGACGCACAGCACCTGCCGGTCCCCGAGCGGCTCGTTCATCCGGCCATCACCGTCCGGAAAGATCCGGAGCGCGCGCACCTTGTCCGCCAGCCAGTCCGCGTCGCGCTCGGTGTCGTCGTGGGTGACGCCGAGCAGCACCACCAACCCGGCGCCAATCGAGGACACGACGCGGCCATCCACCGAGACCGAGGCGCGAGTGACGCGCTGAACGAGCGCCCTCAAACTTCACGAAGCTCCGTGGCGACCTGCTCGGGCGGGACGATATTCAGGTTCACGCCCGCCCCGAGCTCGAGCCCGGCGAGATGCACCAGGCGCGGCAGGATGTCGATCCGCCAGCAGAAGTGCTCGGCCCCGCGCGGGGCGGTCCGGACCCACAGGTTGAGCGGGGGGCTCGCGCCCAGGCGGCGCGCCAGCCGCGAGAGCGCCTCGTGCAGCATGCGGGCCCCGGTCGGGCCCTCGTCCTCGAACCGGCCGCGTGGCGTCCGTGGGGCGATCAGCAGCTGGAACGGCACCCTCGCGCCATACGGCGCCATCAGCACGGTCTCGTCGTCGATCGCGACAATCCGCTCGCGCCGGCGCACCTCTTCCTGAACGAGGTCGGCAAGCAGGTTGCCGCCCATCGTCCGGGTCGCGTACGCGCCGAACCGCTCACGCTCGCGGGCGATCGCCGCCGGCACGAAGTCGAGCGCGTACAACTGCGCGTGCGTGTGCGGGAGCGACGCCCCAGCCTCGCGGCGCTCGTTGACGATCAGATGGACGTACGCGGCCTCGTCGTGGCTCCGCATCCGCTCGCGCCACACCTCCACGGCCCCGACGACCTGATCGGGCGTCAGGTCGGACAGGGACGTGACCATGTCGGGCGCGTTGACGATCACCTCGTGCGCCCCGTGCGCCGGGCCCGCCCAGAACAGGTCGGGGTTGGCGTCGCGCTCCGGCTGCGGCGAGTTCTCGCTCAGCGCCGGGTACAGATTCGGGACGACCCGGACCGTCCAGCCCGGCGTGTCGGGAGCGCCGCCGTTCGGCCTCACCGCGTAGATCTCGGGCGGCGTGCGGTCCTCGTGCCCCTCCGCGAAAGGGTCGCCGTCGCGGTCAATTGGCGGCGCCGGCGACGCGGTCAGCCCGCCTCCCGGTCGGTGCGCCCGGTCGCCCGCGACGATCGCTCGGAACCCCGTCAGCGGGTCGATCCGGATCTCAGGCACGGCCGGGGCCCCCAAGGGCCTCAATCAAGCAACTTCTCCATCGCGACGTGCTCGATCCCGGCCTCCCAGAAGAGCCGCCCGCGGGGGCGGTAGCCGGCGTTCTCGTAGAGCTCGCGGGCGTAAGTCTGGGCGTGGAGCACGAGCCGGCGCGCCCCGCCGGCGCGCGCCTCGACGTCGGCCGCCTCGAGCAGCGCCGTGGCGATCCCCTGCCGGCGCGCGGTCGCGCGAACCGCCAGCCGGCTGAACTGCGCGGTGCTGCCGACCAGCAGGATCCGGCAGGTGGCCAGAAGCTCCCCGTCGCGGACGGCGACCAGGTGGATCCCCTCGTGATCTCGGCCGTCGAGTTCGTCACGCTCGGGCACCCCCTGCTCGACGCAGAACACATCGTGTCGGAGGCGCAGCGCCGCCTCCAGTTCCTCGCGGGTCTTGGCCCTCCGGATCTCGGTCACGGCCGTCCCGGTCATTATTCAACAGCTTAGGGGCTGCGCTCCGGGCAGGACCCTCGACCGTGCTGGGAGCGAGGCTGAGGCGTCCGACCGTCTGCGAGCGAGGCTGAGATGCCCGTCCCGCAGGCACTCGCGCCCGATTCCTCGGTCCTGCGGCCAGCAAACCGGAAGCGCACGGGCTGCGGGAGGGGCGCGCAGCCGAAGCGAACGAGCGACCGGACGCTCAGCCGAAGCGACCTGCTTTAATGAGGGAAGCCATTCCTCCTAGCCGGGTGGCGGCGAGGGGGCATCCGCTTTTGAGGGTTATCCTCGCCGTGACCGGCCTCTAGCGAGACCGCCTGAGTCGCCAGGCAGTATCTCCGCGGCTCGCATTTCGACACTCCAACCTTTCCATTTGTATGGGTGATTCCACCCCGTTTCCCAGTCCTGCCGCGATTGCGCGCGCGGAGCTATTCACGCGCGAACGGTACGTCTACGACGGCGAGTCGCTCGAGGACGCCCTCGCGCCCGGGGCTGCCCGCCGAAGGGCGCTCGACGCTGCGCTGGCGGAGCTGGACGAGGGGGCGGACAAGCCGTCGATCGAGTGGCGCCGCCATTACTCGCTACTGCTGGGGCTGGAGCGGCTGCTGTCCGAAGAGGAGCCCCACCTCGCCGACGACACGGTGCTCTCGGCCCATCAGGTCGACGCGCTGTCGGGCACGCTGACCGCGCTGCTCGCCGAGGAGCAGCGGAACGGCAACGGCAACGGGGCCGTGCCGCCGCCCCCACCGCCGGTACAGCTCGCGTCGGTGTCGATCCCGGGCGAGGATGACTCCGATCTCGACGACGCCGACGGCGACGGGGAGGACGAGGAGCCCCTGGACTGGCAGGAGGAGGGCGACGATCTCGACGACGACGTCCAACTCGACGAGCGCCCCGAGGATCCCAACGCTGACCGCCGCTTCTGGTTCGAGCACGCGACCGGCGCCGGCAAGACCGTCGCGGCGCTCGGGTTCGTCGAGGCCTCGCGCACCGGCGGCGTGCTGATCCTCACCCACCGCCGCAACCTCGTCGACCAGTTCAACGGCGAGCTCCGCGATCGCGGCTACCGCGACCGGATCACGGGGCCTCTGCTGAAGGGCAAGGACAACGGCAACGGCCCGGTCACGGTCGAGACCTACCAGTGGTTCGTGCGCAACGCCGGCAAGATCTCCGACGCCTACACGATCGTCATCTGCGACGAGGCCCACACCGCGCTCGGCGAGAAGACCTCGGGCGCGATCCGCGCCTGGTCGGGCCCGATCTTCATCGGCATGACCGCCACCGGCGCGCTCATCGCCCGGCACGTCACCGACCTGTTCCCGACCCAGACGTCGCGCTTCGACCTCGCGCAGGCGGCCCGGCGGGGCGTGATCGCGCCGCTGCGCTGCATCCGTATCCCGCCCGGGCCCGGCGTCCGCACGATCGCGAAGGTGCCGCTCCGGCGCGGCGAGGTCGACACCGAGTTCGACCAGGAGATGCTGGCCGAGCTGCTCGACCAGACGCCGTTCAACATGGCGATCGCAGACCTGTACAAGACCCGCTTCAACAACGTCCCCGGGGTCGTCTACGCCGCCGGCGTCCGTCACGCCTACAACGTCGCCAAGGCCTTCCAGGACATGGGGATGAAGGCCAAGGGAGTGTCCGGCGAGACGCCCAAGCGGCAGCTGGCGAGAATCCTGGCCGACTACGAGTCGGGCAAGATCGACGTGCTCGTCAACGCCCAGCTGCTCGCCGAGGGCTGGAACAGCCCGCGGGCGACGATCTGCATGCATCTGGCGCCGACCGCGTCGAAGAGGATCTACCAGCAGCGCGTCGGGCGCGTCACCCGGCGGCATCCGGGCAAGGAAGCCGGGATCGTCGTCGATTTCGTCCACCCGGCGACCAAGCACGACGACCCGGTCGTGACGCTCCACTCGTTGCTCGATCGCGACGTCTACCGGGGCGGCGCGATCGTCGTCGGCCCGGTGCGGAGGGGCCGGGGACGCCGCGTCCGGGTCGAGCGCCGGGTCCTCCCGGTGACCCCCGATCCCGAGCGGCGCGCGCAGGTATTCGAGCGCGAGCTGTGGCGGATCGCGGTTGAGCACCTGGACTACGGCGAGCAGCACGTCTGGGCGGCCCTCGCCGGCGCGCGCGTCGCCCCCAACGGCTGGCGCCGGGCCAAGGCGATGCTCCACTTCGACCGCGGCGGCGAGCTCAAGCGGAGGTTCCTGCTGACCGCGGTCCAGCGCAACCGCAACTCCCAGCTCCGGCTCCGCGCTCTCCAGGAGATCGCGTCGAGCCGGGACGCGGAGGCGTTCGACACCGCGATCGACATCATGGCCGGCTGGCCGCGCGACGAGCGTCGCGAGGGAGTGAAGATCATGCTCCAGGCGCTAGCCGAGCGCCGCATCGGCCGCCGCGACCAGGCCAACGCGTGGATCTGGCGGATGGCCGAATACACCCGCGAGGTCCACGAGGAGTACGCGGTGCAGCGCTGGCCGGAGACCAAGCGGCTGCTCGGGCTGCTCGTGAATTCGTCTGGCGCCGCGCACGCGCGGAACGCGCGCCGGCTCGTGCACGCCGCGCGCAAAGAGGATCGCCGTCTGTCGGCGGCGTTGCTGGCGGCTGCGCTCGCGCACACTCCCGAGGCCGAGGAGGCGCTGCGCGGCGCGCGGACGCGCATGGCCCGCAAGCCCGCCGCGCTCGCGCGCGAGCTGCTGCGCAACTTCCCCAAGGGCCGGCGTGGCAAGAGCCGGCGCAGGCGCAAGACGTCCTCCGCCGCACCGGGGTCGGGAGCGCGCGAGGAAGCAGTCGCGGCGACCGCGGCGCAGAACGGCGACGAGCAGTCGTCCCCGGTTGACGACGACGTGGTCGAGATCGATGTCGAGGTTGAGGTTGACGACGACGATGACGAGGACGAGCTCGACACGGACGCCGGCCGCGACGACGACGATGACGACGCCTCGGACGACGATGACGACGATGACGACGACGACGACGCGACTCAGCCGCCGACGAGGACGACGACGACATCGACTCAGCCGCCGACGACGACGACGACATCGACTCAGCCGCCGACGAGGACGACGAGCCACACGACACGGAAGCCGCGGCGTAGGCGCCGCGTGCATTTCGTGACACCGCGCCCGATCTGACGCGGCCGCGGTTACATAAGCATGTGGGAGGTGCTTATGTAACCGCGCCGGCGCGACCAACGGCGACGCGCCACGTTAAGCGCCTCCCAGGTGCACTTCGCCGGCGTCCAACGCCACCTGGCCCGAATCAGTCCGGACAACGAGCCGGCCGGAATCGTCTATGCCGGCGCCAACCCCCGCCCCGTCGCGCCACCGAACCTCGAGACCGAACAGCGCGTCGCGCGCCCGCACGGTCTCGAGCACCGACTGGGAACTGGCTCGCAACCAGACCGAGAGCGATCCCAGCAGCGCCTCGAGCCACGGCTCGATCGCGCTCGGGTCGAGCCCGAGTGTGCCGGCGCGGCCGCGGAGCTCGGGCGGGAGCTCCGAAAGCGCCACCGCCACGTTCACCCCGACCCCGACAACCGCCCAGCCCTCCTGCACGCGACCTTCGACGAGGATGCCGGCGACCTTCAGACCACCGACGAGCACGTCGTTCGGCCACTTGATCATCGCTTCCGCCCCGACAACCTCGGCCACCGCGACACCGGCCACCAGCGGCAGCAGCCGGGGCGGATTCCGGATCACGACCGAGCACAGCAGCGCCCGCCCGGCCGGCGCGGTCCACGTGCGGCCCTGTCTCCCCCGCCCCGCCGACTGCGACCCCGCAGTCACCACGGTCCCGTGCGGCGCGCCCCGGCCGGCGAGTTCGCGGGCGCGGGCGTTGGTCGACTCGATCAGCCGGAAATGCGCCCGGGGACTGCCGAGTCGGCGTTCAAGCCGATCCACGGCCCATCACCCGCGCGCTCACAATGCTCTCCAGCTGACGGTCGCGCTCGACGCACGCTAGCCGGTCGACCCGCTCGTTGAGCTCGACGCCGGCGTGGCCGGCCACCTTCACCCACTTGATCTCATGGCGCGAGACCTCCGCCAGCAGCTCCTGCCACAGCTCCCTGTTCTTGACCGGCTGCTTGCCCGAGGTCGTCCAGCCGTTGCGCTGCCACCGATCGAGCCAGCCGTTCGTGAACGCGTTCTTGACGTAGCTCGAGTCCAGGTGAACCCGCACCCGGCACGGCCGCTTCAGCGCCCTCAGCCCCTCGACCACGCTCTTGAGCTCCATGCGGTTGTTGGTCGTGAGCGGCTCGCCGCCGGACAGCACGCGCTCGTGCTCCCCTACCCGCAGGAGCGCCGCCCAGCCGCCGGGTCCGGGATTGCCCGAGCACGCGCCGTCGGTCCACAGCTCAACCTCGGTCACGGCAGTCTGATCCGGAGCTCGTCGTCGAGAGCCAGATCAAGGCGAGCCGCGGCGTCGCCTTGGTTGACCGCTACGGAAAGCCGTCGGTAGGAGTCCTCGTAGAGGATGAGCTGGCCGGCGCCGGCGTCCGCGAACGTGCGCACGAGAACGGCGCGCTCGGACCTACCCGCGCCGGTCGTCACCTCGAGCTCGGCGCCCACGTCGAACGGAGGCTCCTCGACATCGAGCTGGACGTTGCCAAACCGGTCGATATACAAAACGTGCGCCACCAGGAAGCCACCCTCGAACCGCGCGACCGGCAGCTCGAGCACGACCAGCCCCGCCGGATCACACGGCTCGCCCGCGTCGCCAAGGGCCGCGCCACCCGCCAGCCGCGCCGCCACCGGGGCGAACACGTCGCGCCCGTGGAACGTCGCGGACACGTACGGCAGCGCGAACGGCGACCGCCCGATGTCGACCGCCTCGACCACTCCGCCGGCGCGCTCGGCCGCCAGCGACAGCAATCCGTTGTCCGGCCCGACCAGCAACCGCCCGTCCGCCGCCCGTAGCGCGACACCGCGCCGGTCGCTTCCGACGCCCGGATCGACCACCGCGAGATGTACCCCGACCGGGAGGTACGGCAGCCCCCCACGCAGGATCACCGCACCCGTCCGCACATCCCCTCGCGGCACCCGGTGCACGAGGTCGATCACCCGCGCCTCCGGGCAGATCCCAGCGATAACCGCGTGGCAGACGCCGACGAAGTCGTCCTCGAGGCCGTAATCCGAGAGAAACGTGATGACCAGGAGGGCGGCTGATGCCATTGCGTGATCTTGGCAAGGAGCCTCGGATGCCGTTGTATCCCGCCGCGCTCGATAGGCGTTGACGGCGCCGGCCGTCAGCCAGCTGATCGCCCGGCGTCGGCGACGAGCGCCTCGATGAGCCCGTCGATGTCGTGTCGCGTCGCCTCGATGTCGGGTTCCAGCCCGTGCTCTCGGAGCGTCCCGCTCGTCACCGGGCCGATGCTGACGATCCGGGCACGCAGACGCCCCGCCACCTCGCCCGCCGACTCGAGGAAGAACCGAACGGTCGAGGACGAGGTGAACGTGACGTAGTCGGCGTCCGCAACCGCAGCGAGCTGCGCTTCGGTCAACGGCGAAGCGACCGTCTCGTACAGCGCGACCACGTCGACCTCCGCCCCACGCTCTCGGAGCGCGTCGACGAGCACGTCCCGGGCCTCCGCCGCCCGCGCCACCAGCGCTCGCCGGACCTGCACCCCCGCCAGGGCATCGACGAGTCCCTCGGCGACGAACCGCTCGGGTACGACATCGGCGATCACCCCATGCGAACGTAGGGCGGACGCCGTCCCGGGACCGATCGCGGCGACACGAGCACCCGCAAGCGCGCGTGCGTCGAGCCCCGCCGCGGCAAGCCGGTCGAACAAAAGCCGAACACCGTTGGGACTCGTCAGGCACACGAGGTCGTATCCGGAGAGAGACGGCGCCGGCCCGTCGAGCGGGACGATCCGGATCGCCGGCGCCTCGACGACGCTCGCGCCGAGATCCGCCAGCCGGCTCGCCAGCCCGCTCGCCTGGGCGCGGGCACGCGTGACCGCGACCGTTGCGCCGGCAAGCGGCCGCGACTCGAACCACGCCAACGCATCGCGCATCCCCGCCACGGCCCCCACGACCACGAGCGCCGGCGCGCGGACACCGGCCTCGCCCGCAGCCGAAGCAATCGTGGCCAGCGTCCCGGTCACGACCCGCTGCTCGGGGAGCGTCCCGCGCTCGACCACGGCCGCCGGCTCGGCTGCGTCACGCCCGCCGGCAACCAGCGACGACGCGATCGCCGGCAGCTGCCGGACGCCCATGTAGAACACGAGCGTCCCCGGGAACGCGGCCAAGGCCCCCCAATCAAGCGCCGACCCCGACGCCTTCGAAGGGTCCTCGTGGCCGGTCACGAACGCGACCGCGCTGGCTGCGTCGCGATGGGTGACCGGGATCCCCGCGTACGCGGGCCCGGCGACGCCGGCGGTGACCCCCGGAACGACCTCGAACGCCACGCCCGCGGCTCGCAGCGCCTCGGCCTCCTCGCCCCCCCGTCCGAACACGAACGGGTCGCCGCCCTTCAACCGCACGACGACCTCCGCGGACCCCCCGCAAGAAATCAACAAATCCGTGATCTCGGACTGCGACATCGACGGCCCGCCGCCCTCCTTGCCGGCGTAGATCAGCGTCGCCTCCGGGCGCGCCCCCTCCAACGCAGACGCAGGGATCAGCCGGTCGTAGACGATCACGTCGGCGGCGGCGATCAACTCGAGCGCCCGGGCCGTGAGCAGCCCGGGGTCGCCGGGCCCGGCGCCGACCAGATACACGGTCACGACAGCAGCTCCGCCGCGCCCACCGCCAGCAGCCTCTCCGCGACCGCGCCGCCCACCTCCGCAGCCGGCCCGCAAAACACGTCCCTCACCCACTCCGACCCGTCAACACGCCCCACCCAGCCCGTGAGCTCGATCTCGCCGCCCTCGAGCATCCGGCCATGAGCGCCAACGGGCGTGTTGCATGACGCACCCAGGGCTCGGGTCAGCGCCCGCTCCGCAGTCACGCACGCCGTGGCCTCCGCATCCACAAGCCCCGAAACCGCGACTCGCCCCGGACGCGCCTCGACCGCGAGCGCGCCCTGGCCGGCGGCCGGAACGAACCCATCGAGGACGCCATCGACCGCGTCCATCCGCCCGAGACGCGCCAGCCCAGCAACCGCCAGCACGAGCGCCTCGCACTCACCGGAGGCCAGCTTCCGAAGACGCGTGTCGACGTTGCCCCGCAGATCGACCACCTCGAGGTCGTTACGGGAAGCCCTGATCTGCGCCGCCCGCCGCAAAGAGCTCGTGCCCACCCGCGCGCCCGGCGCAAGCGCCGACAACGACGACGCACCGCAGATGGCGTCGCGCGGGTCCTCGCGCGCCGGTATGGCGACGATCTCCAATCCCGCAGCCAATTCCGCAGGCACGTCCTTGGCCGAGTGGACGGCCACGTCGATCTCGTCGGCCAGAAGCGCGCGCTCGAGCTCCGACACCCACCGCGACTTGTCGCCCACCGGGCCAGCCGCCTCGATCCTCACCAGCTCATAATCCTCGCCGAGGCGCGAACCCACCCATTCCGCCTGCGCGAGCGCGAGCGCGCTCCCACGCGTCCCGACCCGGATCAACGCCGCTGCTGGCGGAGGCGGCGCCGCGAATCGAGGTCGCGTACCTCGTCCGCTGAAGCCGGCGCGCCGCTCTCGACCTCGAGGCCGAACAGATCCCGGATCAGAGCCATACGGGCGTGCACGCGGTCGTCCTGGAGCTCCTTGAGCCGTGCCGTCGGCGCGTGGAGCAGCCGGTTCACGATCGCGCCGGCGAGAGCGTCAACTCGTTCAAGATCGCGATCCGAAACGCTCTCCCACTTCCCCGCGTTCTCGGCCACGACCTCCGAAGCAATCTCGCTGGCGTGAGCCCGGAGCGCCGCCAGCGTCGGAAGCACCTCGAGCGACCCGAGCCACACGGCGAACCGCTGGATCTCCTCCTCGATGATCCCCTCGGCCTTGCGCGCCTCGGCCTGGCGGACCTTCCGGTTGCGGGTGATCACGGCCTGCAGGTCGTCGATGTCGTACAGGGAAACGCCGTCGAGCTCGCCACAGGCGGCGTCGATGTCGCGCGGGACCGCGAGATCGATTAGCAGCAGCGGCCGCTGCCGGCGCAGCGCCATCACCTCGGACAGCTCCGCGGCCTCGAGGAGCAGGTGCGGCGATGCCGTCGCGGCAACCAGGATGGCGGCGCGCTCGAGCGCCTGGGGCAGCTCGTCGAAGCTCATGCTCTCCCCGCCGTACCGCCGGGCCAGCGAGATCGCGCGGTCGCGCCGCCGGCTCGCGACGAATACCGGCCGGGCGCCGCTGTCGGACAGCGCCCGGGCGGCCAGCTCCCCCGTCTCGCCGGTGCCGACAATCACCACCGTCCGCCCGACGAGATCGCCGAGCTGCTCGCGCGCGAGCGCCACCGCGACCCCCGGCAGGCTCAGCGCCCGCTCGCCGATCCCGGTCTCGCTGCGCACTCGCTTGCCGGTCGCCAGCGCCGCCTTGAACAGGTGGTTGGTGAGCGGCCCGACGGTCTCGCCGGCGATCGCGGCCTCGTAGGCGCGCTTTACCTGGCCCTGGACCTCGTTCTCGCCGACGATCATCGAGTCCAGGCCCGCGGTCACGCGGTACAGATGGCGGGCGGCGTCGCAGTTGCGCAGCGAGTAGATCGCCGGGGTCAGCTCGGTGGGCCGGATCCCGGCCTGGCTGGCGAGCATGGCCAGCGCGCGGCTCTCCGCCTCGACCGGATTGCCGACGACCACGTACAGCTCGGTCCGGTTGCAGGTCGAGATCGAGACGGCCTCGTGCACCTCGCCGGTCCCTCGGAGATCGCGCACGAACTCCGCACCCCGGGCGTCGAGCAGTGCGACGCGCTCGCGCACCTCGACCGGCGCGGTCTTGTGCGAGACGCCGATCGCGAGCAGCTCGCTCACGCCACCGGCTCTCGCTCGCGGTCCGGATCGCGGGCCGCGCGCTGCGCCTCGACGTCGCGCCGCAGCTCGATCAGCTCACGCTCCGTCCGGGCCAGCCGCGTGGCCATGATCCCCACGTAGATGAGAAGGATCGCCACGAACACGATGTATGCGCCGGCCACGTACTTCCCCGCCGAATGCAGGGGAAGCGCCGGGGCGACCGCAAAGACCGCAAGCACGCTCATGACGGTGCCGCGCTCCGCTTCAAAGGCGCCACCGAGTCCTCGCCGAGCAGCATGCGCCGGAGCGCGCGGACCTGCATGCGGGTGGCCTTCGCCGCCATCTCGTACTTCCACAGCGTCACGTACAGCAGCGCGACGCCGACCAGAGCCACCAGGAACGTCAGCCGCATCGACCCCGGCAGGTTGCCGCCCGTGAGGGTCAGCACGCGCGGATGAACGTAGGCCTGGGCCGCCCTGACGGCGATGAAATTCAAAGGTACGAAAGCGCCGGCGACCACCGCGAACACGCTGGCGTACCGGGACTGGCGTTCGGGGTCCTCGATCGAGAATCGGAGCGGCTGATAGGTCGCGAATAGCAGCATCACGATCAGGAACGAGGTCAGCGTCGGATCGCTCCACACCCACCAGTGTCCCCACGACGCCTTGGCCCAGATCGTGCCCGTGAGCAGCGTTCCGATCCCGAAGATCAGCGCCATGTGGATCGCCACGTAGGAGCGGATATCCCACTTGCGATCGCGGGTCCTCAGGTACATCGCGCCGAGCACGCCTCCGAACACGAATCCGCATAGCGCCGTGATCGCCAGCGGCACGTGGATGTAGAAGATCTTCTGGATGAAGCCCTGGTTGGCGTCGAGCGGCGCGTAGAAGAACGTCAGCGCCAGCGCCGCCGTGATCGTCGCGGCGGTCGCGAGGGAAAGGCCGCGAAGGCCGCGGCCGTAAGTCGTCAATGCCTTAGTCCTCCAGGAGAAAGTCGAACACAGCGTAGGACAGGAGGGCGAACACCAGATCATAGAGAGCCAAGATCGCCACCCACTTCCCCGGCGGCGAGCCCGAGGCATGTGGCACGAGCAGCGGTCCCGCCCCGCGCGCCATCCCGATCAGCGCCGGGAGGAGCAGCGGAAGGCCGATGATCGGGCCGATCAGATCTCGCGCCCGCGTCTGGACGGCGATCGCCGAGACGAGCGTGCCGATCACGGCCAGCGCGACGTCGCCCAGCGCCAGTACCGCGATGAGCCCCGGCAGCACCGGACCCAGCGACGGGCCGAGAAGAAGCAGCCCGAACGCCGGGACCGCGATCACCTCGAGCACCACCAGGAACAGGAACAGCGCGATCGCCTTGGCCACCAGCAGCGCCGAGCGGTCGACCGGCGCGAGCAGGAACGCATCGAAGCCGCCCTGCTCCCGCTCGGCCACGAACAGCCGGTTGATCCCGAGCATCGCCGCGAATAGCAGCGTGACGGTCAGGACGCCCCCCGCGAGCTGGCCGTCGATCGTGTCCCGATTGAGGCCGAAATGAAAGATCACGAACGTGACGATCGCGAACAGGATCATCGCCGGGAGCGTCTCGAGGCCGCGGAGCTCGAGCAGCAGGTCCTTGCGCAGGACGGTGGTAACGGTTTTCATCGCGCTGCTCACGCGTACAGCCGCTTGACCGCGGCCGGATCCACCTTGTCCGGGCTCGTCAGGAACGCTGCCCGCCCGTCCTCGAGTCCGAGCACGAGGTCGGCTTCGGCCACCGCGGCCTGCGGGTCGTGGCTGGTCAGGACTCGGGTGGCCCCTGAGTCGCGCCCGATCAGCGGCCCAACGAGCTCCGTCGCCGCGGGGTCGAGATTGGCCAGGGGCTCGTCGAGGAGAAGCAACGAGGGGGCGTGGAGCACCGCCCGGCAGACGGCGAGGCGCTGCACCAGGCCCCGCGAGAGCAGGCGCACGGGCTCATCGGCCCGCCGCCCCATCCCGACGGCTTCGAGCAGCTCCTCGACCCGCTCGGGCCCCACGCCGTGGAGCCGGGCGTGGTAGCCGAGGTTCTCGCGACCGCTCAGATCGCGGTACAGCAACGGGTCGTGGGCCAGCAGTCCGAGCCGCGCCCGCACCGCGAACCCCCGCCGCGGCAGCGCCTCCCCGAACACGAGCACCTCGCCCGCGTGTGGCCGGAGCAGCGTCGCGAGGATCCGCAGCAGCGTCGACTTGCCCGCGCCGTTTCGCCCGAGGACCGCCAGGGTGGCTCCCGCGGGCACCTGCAGCGACAGATCCCGGAGCACCGTCCGCTCACCGAAGTGGCGGTAGAGGCCCCGTAGCTCAATGGCCGGGGGTGGGTCCACCCTCGTGCTGCAGCGTCGTCACCACGTGCCCGAGCGTCGGGCCGATGACCGGGAACAGCTCGCCGATCGCCTTCGGGTTGCCCGGGAAGTTGACGATGAGAGTGCGCCCCGCGATCCCCGATACGCCTCGCGAAAGGATCCCCATCGGGGTGTGCTTGAGCGCCTCCGCTCGCATCGCCTCGGCGAATCCTGGCGCGTCGCGCTCGATCACCGCCCGTGTCGCCTCGGGTGTCACGTCGTCGTGGGTGAAGCCGGTGCCGCCGGTGGTGAAGATCAACGCCGTCCCGTTGCGCGTGTGCCGCCGCAGGGCCTTCTCGATCGCCTTGCGGTCGTCGGCGACGACCTCGCGGGCGATGATCTCGGCGCCGGCGGCCTCGGCCAGCTTGGCCAGCGCCTGCCCCGAGCGGTCCTCTGCGCGGCCGGCGGCGACCGACGTCGAGACGGTGATAATCGCGGTCTTCACTGGCGACAAGGGTAGGGTCTTGCGCCCCAGGACGACGCGTGCGGTTCTAACGCCGCCTAAACACAACCCCAATCCCGCCGCCGGTACGTTCCCGCGCGGTCTATCGCTCTGGCCGGGAGCAGAAAGGGGAGTATGCGATGAAGAAGATCTTCACCGCAGTGGTCGTTGTCCTCAGCCTGGCGCTGTGCTCGGTGGCGGCGGCAGCCGTCAGCTCGAGCCTGAGCGGCACGTACAAGACGACAGTCAACTCGACCGTATTGAGCGGAGCGCTCAACGGCACGTGGACGGTCAAGCTCAAGAACGGCGCCTACCACGTCGCCGACAATGGCCACCCGATCGTTCACGGCAAGTACACGATCAAGGGCAGCAAGATCAGTCTCAAGGACACCGCCGGCGAGGGCAAGTGCCCGGGGACCGGCGTCTACAAGTTCAAGGTCAGCGGCAAGTCGGTCACCTTCACGAAGGTGCACGATGCCAAGGCCTGCATCGGCCGGACGACGGTTCTGACCTCAGGTCCGTTGACGAAGGTCAGCTGATTCAGCTCTAGCGGGCGACCCCCCATTCGGGGGTCTATATCCGGCGGTGGGCGCGTCGTCTAAAGGCGACGTTATCCTGCCGCCGGTGCGCCTGCTGGTGGCCAAAGCCCAGGCTCCGCTCGTGGGGGAGCTGGCGATCCCGCCGTCGAAGTACCACGCCCACCGCGCCCTGATGCTCGCGGCGCTCGCCCCTGGGCAGAGCACGATCGTCCAACGCACCTCCGCGCGCCACGTGTCATTCACGGTCCAGGCGCTCCGCGCCCTCGGGACGAAGATCGAGAACGCGGGCACCGGTTGGCGAGTCACCGGCGGGCAGTTCTCGCCGATCAGCGACGAGGTCTCGATGGGCAGCTCCGGAACGACTCTGTACTTCCTGCTCGGGCTCGCCGCACTCGGCGACCGCCCCGTCCGATTCGTGGGGCAGCGGTACTTCCGCCGCCGGCCGATCGGTCCGCTGCTGCGGGCGCTGAAGCGAATGGGCGTGCGGCTCGATTACGAGGGTCAGCACCTGCCCGTGACCGTTTATCCCGGCGCCCCGCGCGGCGGGCGGATACGGATCGACGGGACGCTTTCTCAGTGGATCTCGGGGCTGCTGATGCTTGCCCCGTACGCGCTCGAGCCGACCGTGATCGAGATCCGGGGCGAGCTCAACGAGCGCCCATACCTCGAGCTGACGATCGACATGATGCGCCAGTTCGGGCTGGAGGTCACCGCGCGCGAGGACTGGCGGGAGTTCTACGTCGCTCCGAGCCAGCGGCCGAAGCCGACCGACGTGGTGCTGCCGCCCGACCTCGGGTCGGCGGTGTTCGGGCTCGCGGCGTGCACGCTCAACCCCTCCAAGGTGACCTTCCACAGCTCGACGCCGATCGCCGGGCATCCCGAGGCCTCGGTGCTCGACTCGCTGATGGCCGCGGGTGTGCCGTTCCGCTTCGCGCCCGACGGTCTTTCGATCTCGATGGACCACGACGGAACGCCCCCGGAGGGCGGTCCGCTCGACTGTCGCGACACACCGGACATGGTCCCGATCCTGTCGGTGCTCGCCAGCCGCGCGAGCGGCAAGAGCGCCCTCGGCCACGTCGCGCACGTACGCCTGAAGGAATCCGATCGCGTCGTCTCGATGCTCCAGCTCCGCAAGATGGGGGCGAGGGTCGAGTTCGACGGCAACGACATGACGTTCGAGGGCGTCGAGCGCCTCCATGGGGCGACGCTGTCGTCCTTCAACGACCACCGCGTGCTGATGGCGCTGACCGTGGCGGGATCGATCGCCACGGGCGTGACCGAGCTGTCGTACCCCCACGCGTACCGGATCTCGTATCCCGAGTTCCTCGATCACATGAACGCTCTCGGGATCCCGGCCGCCGTAACGGGCTCGCCCGCCCAAGTGCCGGCGCTGGGACAGCACGGATGATCCTCGACGATCTGGACCGGCACGCCCGCGAACGGCCGGGCGAGCGAGCGGTCGTCGAGGTCAGCGCCGACGGAACCGTTCGCGAGTTGAGCTGGGGTGCTTTGAAGATCCAGTCAGACGGGATCGCGTCAGCGTTGCTCCGGCTTGGCGTGCTGGAGGGCGAGCCCGTGGCGTTCCAGCTTCCGAACCGCCTCGAGTTCGTGACGATCGCCCTCGGCACGCTGCGCGCAGGCGCGGTGTGCGAGCCGCTGATGCCGATCTTCCGCGAGCGCGAGCTGGCGTTCATGCTCCGCGAGAGCGGCGCGCGCGTGCTGTTCGTGCCCGGCGAGTTCCGAGGCCGCGACTACGCCGCGATGGCCACGGGGCTGCGGGCGGAGTTGCCGGCGCTCGAGCACTTGGTCGTGCTGGACGGCGACGCCCTCGCCGGCGACGGCGCGGTCGCAGCTCCCAGCCCGCGGCCGGACGCGATCGCCCAGCTGCTGTTCACCTCGGGCACCTCGGGGGAGCCCAAGGGCGCGCTGCACCGCTACGACACGCTGACGCGCGCCGCCGACCATCACATCGACCACTTCGGACTCGGCGGCGACGACGTCATTTACATCCCGTCGCCACTCGCTCACCAGACCGGCTTCCTGTACGGAATGTGGATCGCGATCCGGTTGGGCGTGCCCCAGGTGCTCCAGGAGGTCTGGGACGCCGACGTCGGCCTCGACGCGATGCAGCGGTTCGGGGTCACGTTTGTGCAGGCGGCGACTCCGTTCCTGGCCGATCTGACTCGGGTCGCTTCCGATCTCGGTCATGGGCCGAACAGCCTGCGGACGTTCGTGGCCACCGGCGCGGCGATCCCGCGCGAGCTCGCGCGACGGTCGCGCGAGGCGCTCGGGGCCGAGGTCGGCGGAGCCTGGGGCACGACCGAGAGCTGCCTCGGCTGCGCGTTCTCGCCCGGAGATCCTCCCGAACGGGCCTGGGGCACCGACGGGCGGGCCCTTGCCGGCGTCCGCCTGCGCGTGGTTGACGACGACGGCGCGGCCCTATCCGCCGGAGAGGAGGGCAACTTCGAGGTCCACACCGATTGCCTGTTCGTCGGATACCTGAACCGGCCGGCGCTGACCGCCGAGGCGGTGACCTCGGACGGGTGGTACCGCACCGGCGATCTGGCCCGGATCGACTCCCACGGCTACGTGAAGATCACGGGCCGGGTCAAGGACGTGATCAATCGCGGCGGCGAGAAGGTGCCGGTGGCTGAGATCGAGCAGCTCCTGCACGCCCACCCCGCGGTGCGCGACGTCGCGATTGTCGCCATGCCCGACGAGCGCCTCGGCGAACGGGCCTGCGCGTTCGTCGTCGGCGAGCTGGACTTCGACGAAATGCTTGAGTACCTAGACTCACAGCGCGTCTCGAAGACGTACTGGCCCGAGCGTCTGGAGCTGGTTGACACGCTTCCCCGGACGCCATCGGGCAAGATCCAGAAGTTCATCTTGCGCGGCCAGGCCCGCGAGCTGGTTACGACATGACCACGGCCCCGACCACCAATTTCGAAGCGTTGCGCGCGGAGGTCGGCGGGTACGTGGAAGACGACGGCGAACGCTGGTCCGAGCTGATCGAGCGCGAGCATGAGGTGCCGCTCGCGCTCTGGGACGAGCTCCGCGACCGGGGCTACCTGCGACTGGCCGCGCCGGTCGAGTACGGAGGCGCCGGGATCCCGTTCACGCGGTACCTCGAGCTGCTCGAGGTGTTCTCGATGTCGCACGCGTCGCTGCGGATGATCGTCCACGTCGCCAACGGCATCTGGCGGCCGATGGACTCCCACGCCAACGACGACCAGCGCGAGCGGTTCATCAAGCCGGCAATCGCGGGTGACATCAAGGTCGCGTTCACGCTGACCGAGCCGGGTGCGGGCAGCGGGGCCGACATTCGCTGCAGCGTCGTCCGGGAAGGCGACACGTACTACCTGAGCGGCGAGAAGCACCTGATCACGTTCGGGACGATCGCCGACTACCTGCTGACGTTCGCCCGTGTCGAGGGCACCCGGGGCACCGACGGAACCGTCGCGCTGATGGTCCCAACCCGCGGCGAGGGCGTCGACGCGCGTGAGATGGCCGAGACGATGGGTGTCCGCGGGACCGACCACGGCCACATCGTGTTCGACCGCGCGCCGGTGCCCGTTGCCGACCGATTCGGCGAGGAGGGGCAGGGGGTCGAGATCGCTTTGAGCGGGTTCCTCGGGCCGAGCCGGATCTCGCTCGCCACAACATGCGTCGGGCTCGCGCAGCGCGCGCTCGATCTGGCGCTCGACTACGCCCAACGCCGCGAGACGTTCGGGAAGAAGATCGCCGAGCGCCAGGCGATCGCGTTCAAGCTCGCGGAGATGGCGACCGACGTCGAGGCGGGCCGCCGGCTCGTTTGGCACGCCGCGGCCAAGTGGGAGCAGACCGGGCACGCGCCGATGGAGGCGGCGATGGCGAAGCTGTTCGCGAGCGAGATGCTTCAGCGAGTGACCGACGCCGCGCTCCAGGTTCACGGCGGCATCGGCTACTGGTCGACCAGCCCGATCGAGCGCGTCTACCGCGACGCTCGCGCGCAGCGGTTCGAGGAAGGGACGGCGGAGATTCAGAAGACCACGATCGCGCGGGACCTGTTGCGACGATGACTACATCCGCCTCTGATTTGGTCCCCGATCCCCGCGGCGGCTTCGAGGGAAAGGTCGCGTTGATCACCGGATCCTCGCGCGGGATCGGCCGCGCGCTGGCGATGCGGCTCGCGGCCCGCGGCGCGATCCCGATCATCAACTACAAGCAGAACGAGGAGGCGGCGCGCGACACGCTCGCCGAGACCAAGCGGCTCGGCGCCGACGGGCTCGCGATCCGCGCGGACCTCGAGAGCCTCGAGGAGATCGAGGCGATGTTCGACCAGGTGCAGGAGCGGTTCGGTCGCCTGGACTTCTTCGTCTCGAACGCCTCGGCGAGCAACTTCCACCACTTCATGGACCTCAAGCCCCATCACCTCGAGCGCACGTTCAACCTGAACGTCCGCGCGTTCGTCGTCGGGACCCAACGGGCGGTCCGGTTGATGCCCCAGGGCGGTCGGGTCGTGGTGCTCTCGAGCTACGGCAGCATCCGGACGTTCCCGACCTACGCGAACCTCGGGTCGGCCAAGGCCGCGCTCGAGACTTGGGCGCGGTACATGGCCGTCGAGCTCGCGCCGCTCGGCGTCAACGTCAACGCGGTCAACGGCGGCATCATCGAGACCGACTCCTCGAGCTACTTCTACGCAACCGGGCGCGTCCCGTCGCTCGACACGGTGCTCCCGAAGATCCCCAAGAAGCGGATGGGCAGCGCCGCCGAGGTCGCCGAGTGCGTGTTGTTCCTGTTGTCGCCGGGGGCGGAGTACGTGACCGGGACGACGCTGATCGTCGACGGCGGACTCACCGCGGTCGCGCCACCGTTCCACTCGGACATCGCGGGCGCCGCCGCCGGGACGCTCGACGCGCTGTCCGAGGCGCTCCGCTAGCAGCAGCGCCGCGTGTTCGAGAACGTGTGGCGGGCGGGCGAGATCGGCCCGCTGGTGTTGCCACACCGAATCGTGATGGGCTCGATGCACCTCGGGCTCGAGGGTCTCGACGACGGCGGGGCGGCGCTCGCGGCGTTCTACGAGGAGCGCGCGCGCCGTGGCGCATCGCTGATCGTCACCGGTGGCTCGGCGGTCAGCCGGGTCGGCGCCGGCGGACGCAACTACAGCTTCGTCAACGAACAGGCCGACGCCGGCAAGCTCGCGGGTGTTGCTGCGGCCGTACGCGCCGCCGGCGGATTCGTCTTGCTTCAGCTGTTCCACGCTGGGCGATACGCGTACGAGACGTCGTTCGGACTGACGCCGGTGGCGCCGTCGGCCGTCTATTCGCGGTACAGCCGCTGCGAGCCGCGCGCGCTCTCCGGCGACGAGGTGCTCGAGACGATCGAGGACTTCGCGCGCGGCGCCTGGCGCGCGCGCGAGCTCGGGTTCGACGGCGTCGAAATCATGGGCTCGGAGGGCTACCTCATCGACCAATTCCTGGCGCCGGCGACGAACCTACGGGACGACGAGTGGGGTGGTGATTTGGGAGGCAGGATGGGGTTCGCGTTGTCGGTGGCGGACGCGGTGCGGGCCGCCGGCGGTCCGGGGCAGGCGGTCGTATTCCGCATGTCGGGTGCGTCGCTCGTCGACGGCGGCTCGTCCGCCGACGAGGTCATCCAGCTTGCGCGCCTGCTGGCGTCCGGCGGCGCGGTCGATGCCTTGAACGTCGGCATCGGCTGGCACGAGTCGAGGGTGCCAACCGTTCAGGCACTGGTGCCCCACGGCGCCTGGCGACCGTGGGCGCGAGCGGTCAAGGAAGCGGTGTCAGTCCCGGTGATCGCTTCCAACCGAATCAACACGATCGCGCTCGCCGAAGAGGCACTGGCGGCCGGCGATGCCGACTTTGTCTCGATGGCCCGGCCGTTCCTGGCGGACCCGGAGATCGTGAACAAGGCGCGCGACGGGCAGCCAATCAACCTGTGCATCGCTTGCAACCAGGCCTGCATCGACCGCTCGATCTTCGACAAGCGGGTGTCGTGCGTGGTCAATCCGCGCGCCGGGTACGAGCTCGAGTTCGGCTCTCCGCGTGCGCTGGCCAGGACGCTCGCGCCCGTCGCGGTCGTCGGCGGCGGCCCCGCCGGCATGGAGGCGGCGCGCGCCCTCGCGACCGCCGGCCACCCCGTTTCCCTGTTTGAGGCCTCCGACCGACTCGGCGGCCAGTTCCGGATGGCGTGCCGGATCCCGGGCAAGGAGGACTTCGCGCTGACCATCGCCTATTTCGAGGCGGAGCTGGCGCGGCTGGGCGTCAGCGTGCACCGGGGCAGCCCGGTCCGCGACGCCGGCGCGGTCGCGGACTTCGACTGCGTGGTGGTCGCGACCGGCGTCCTGCCCCGGCCGGTCGACCTGCCGGGCGCCGATCTGCCGCACGTACTTAGTTATGCCGAGCTGCTGCGCGACGGCGGCGCCTGGGGCGAGCGCGTCGCGATCATCGGCGCCGGCGGAGTCGGTGTCGACGTCGCGCACCTCGTGAGCCATCGCGACGTCGACTTCTACGCCTCGTATGGCCTCGACCCGCCGGGCCGGCCGGCGCGGGCACCCGCGCCACCGGCTCGCGCACACGTCACGCTGATGCGCCGGGGCACCCGTGTCGGCGAACGGATCGGCCCGTCCACGCGCTGGGCAGTCGTCCAGGAGCTCCGGATGGCCGGCGTCGAGATCCTGACCGGGGTCGCGTACGAGCGCATCGAGCCCGGCGCGGTCGTTGTTCGCGACGTGGACGGCGCCGAGCGTCGGGTGGCGGCCGAAACGGTCGTGATCGCCGCCGGCCAGGAGCCCGAGACGGCCCTGGCACGCTCCCTGGCCGGCGCCGGGCGACCGCACGTCGTCATCGGCGGCGCCGGCGGCGCGGCCGAACTCGACGCCGAGCGCGCGTTCCGAGAGGGCGCCGAGGCACCCGCGGCGATCGCGCAGCTGCTCCGTTAGCTCGCCCGCCGCCCGCCGTGCAAAACGTGGCAAACCACCCCTTCCAGTCGTCGCCGTGTGCACGTAAGCATCCCTGAGGTGCTTATGTGCACACGCCCGCCGGCGGGAGCGAGCTGTGTCACGTTTTGCACCCCCCGGGCGCCGGCCGCGGCGCCACCGAGCGACGCTAGTCCGCGCGGTCGCGCGTCCAGTGACCCGACCGGCCGCCGGACTTCTCGAGCAGCACGACCTCAGCGATCTCGGCCCCGCGCTCGAGCCCCTTCACCATGTCGTAGACGGTGAGCGCCGCCACCGAGGCTGCGGTCATCGCCTCCATCTCGACCCCGGTCTGCCCGGTCGTCCGCGCCTCGGCGACCAGCGTGATCGCCCCCGATTCAGCGTCGACGGATCCCTCGACGCCGACGAACGAGAGCCCGAGCGGATGGCATAGCGGGATCAGCTCCGCGGTCCGCTTGGCCGCCTGGATGCCGGCGATCCGCGCCACGCCAAGCACGTCGCCCTTCGGTGCGTCGCCGGCGGCCACCTTGCGAGCGGTCTCCGGTGCAACACGTACGACGGCCCGCGCCACCGCGCGCCGCTCGCTCGCCGGCTTGTCGCCGACGTCGACCATCCGAGCACGCCCGGAGGCGTCGAGGTGCGTTAGCTCGCTCACCCGACCGCGGGCGCGACCGCTCGCTGCGCGTCGGCGATCAGGTCCCGCACCGCCTGGACATCCCCGGCCCGCAGCAGCTCGATCGGGTCGGGATCGCCGTTGACGATCGACTCGAAGAACTCCTTGCGGTCCTGATAGGTGGGAAGCGTCGCCTTCGCCCACCCGCGCGCGTCGTTGAGCAGGATCGCCAGCAGCGCGTACGGCTCGCCGAACAGCTCCCCGATCTCCCGCTTCATCCGTTTGGCCAGCGCCGGCGACGCGCCGGCGGTCGAGATCGCCACCGCGAGCGGGCCCGTCCGGACGATCGCCGGCAGGATGAAGTTGCACAGCGGCGGGACGTCGACCACGTTGACCAGCATCGCGCGCGCCTCGGCCTCCTCGAACACGCGGATGTTGAGATCGGTGTCGTCCGTAGCGGCGATCGCGATCAGAGCGCCGTCCAGGTCGCCCGACTCATACTCGCGCGCCTCCCACCGAATCGACCCCTCGAGCCCGAGCTGCACGAGCTCGGGATGCGCCTCCGGCGCGATCAGCGTCACATCGGCGTCGCACGCCAGCAGGCCCTCGACCTTCTCGAGCCCGACGTCGCCGCCGCCGACGACCACACAGCGCCGGCCGCTCAGGCGCAGGCACGCGATGTAGAACGGCGTCTCGAGCATGCCCTGCACGCACGACTGGTCGCACGTCCCCTTGCGGAGCTGGCAGACGCACTCCTTACCGCGATAGGCCTGGGCAGGCATCCTCTACGAGGGTATCGCGCGCTTAGCGCCGGAACGCGTCGCGCGCCAGGCGCGCGCCGAGCTTCGACAGCGGCGCGGCCCCATCCCGGAGCGCGCGCCCGCGCGTTCCGGCCGGCCCGTACAGCAGCTCCGCCGTAGACCGGAGCGCCTTGCCGAGCGTCTCGTCGTACGGATGCCACCAGGCGTCGCGGACCGCCGAGCCCTCCCACACGCGGAGCTTGACGTTGACGCACTCGTAAAGCCCGAACTTCGAGTGGGTGCGACCCAGGCCGGAGTCCTTGACGCCCCCCCACGCACACTGACAGGCGCCGTGGCTGAACATATGGTCGTTGATCCACACCATCCCGGATTCCAGCTCGCCGGCAATCCGCTCGCCCCGGGCGCGATCCGAGGTCCACACGGACGCGCCGAGACCGAACTCGGAGTCGTTGGCGAGCGCCACCGCCTCGGCTTCTGAGTCGACGACGATGATCGGGAGGACGGGCCCGAAGATCTCCTCGCGCATGATCCGCATCTCGTGCGTGACGCCGGTGAGCACGGCCGGGGCGTAGAACGCGCCGTCGAGCCCCGTCGGCGGATCAACCGGCCCGCCGCAGTGCAACACCGCCCCAGAAGCGATCGCATCGTCGACCAACTCCCGCACAATCGAGAGCTGCTCGGACGACACCATCGGCCCGATCTCGGTGTCCCAGCTCGCCGGATCGCCGACCCGCAATCGCCGAGCGCCGGCGACGACGCCGTCGATGAACCGATCCGCCACCGAGCGCTCCACGTACGCCCGCTCGATCCCCGAGCAGGTCTGGCCGGCGTTGGCGAACCCTCCCCACACCGCGCCGGCGATCGCGTGCTCGAGGCGCGCGTCCTCCAAGACGATCATCGGGTCCTTGCCGCCCAGCTCGAGCACCGCGCCCTTCAGCCGTCGTGCGCACGCCTCTGCGACCGACCGCCCCGTCTCCACCGAGCCCGTGAAGAACACCTTCCCGACGCTCGACTCGGCCAGCGCGGCGCCGGTCCCGGGTCCGTGCACGACCCGCACCAAACCGGAAGGCACGCCGGCCCGCAGGAACACGCCGACGATCCGCTCGCCGATCAGCGGCGTCAGCGAGGCGGGCTTGAGTACCACTCCATTGCCGGCCATCAGCGCGAGCGCGACCTCGCCGAACGGAATGCTCCATGGGTAGTTCCAGGGCGAGATGATCCCGACCACTCCGAGCGGCTCGTACACGAACGCCGAGTGCTTGGTCTTGAGGAACAGCTGCGGCATCGGGACCTTCTCCTCGGAGAGGATCTCGACGCCGGCCTTCGCGATCCAATTCAGCGCATCGATCGTCGGCAGCAGCTCCATCGAGAACGCCTCGTTGCGCGGCTTGCCCTGCTCGCGGACGATCAGGTCGCGGATCTCGTCGGACTCCTCGAGCAGCACTTCGGCCGCGCGCTCGAGGACGCGCCCGCGCTCCTGCAGCGTGAGCTGCGCCCACGCCGGTTGCAGGGCGGCGACCGAGTCGACGACGGCCTGCACGCCCTCGGGCGCCGTGGTCTGCACCGAGCCGACCGGCTCTCCGGTCGCGGGGTTGAACGATTCGAGCTGAGTGGTGGCTGTCGCGGTGTCCATGCGGCCGAGACTAGCGGTCAACCCCTGCCGCGGCTCCGCCTGATCTCTGCGAGCCGCTCCCGCAGCGCCGCCTCGGCATCGTCGGGCTCGTAGAACCGCTGCCCAATCGCCGAGTCTGGCATCAGCTCCTGCGGCGAGAAATGCCCCGGCCTTCGATGGGGATTGTCGTAACCGCCGTCGCTCCGGGTCGACGAGCGCAACCACGGCGGCGGGACCTCCGCACCGTGCTCACGGATGTACTCCCTAGAAGAGATGACCGCGCGCTTCGCGGCATCGGATTTCGGGGCGAGCGACAAATAGACCGCCGCCTGCGCCAGCGCGAACTGAGCCTCGGGCATGCCGACGTGCTCGACCGCCGCGGCCGCCGCGGTCGCCACCGACAGCGCGACCGGGTCGGCGTTGCCGATGTCCTCGGATGCGAGCACGACCATCCGGCGGACGATGAACCGCGGGTCCTCGCCGCCCTCGAGCATCACCGCCAGGTAATACAGCGAGGCGTCCGGATCTGACCCCCGCGTCGCCTTGATCCAGGCCGAGATCGTGTCGTAGTGGCGGTCGGCCTGCCGGTCGTAGAGGAGCGCGCGGCGCTGGAGCGCATCCTCGGCGTGCGCCAGACCGACGACCCCATCGGGACCCGCCGTCTGGCACGCGAGCTCGAGCGCGTTCAACGCTGTACGGGCATCGCCCCCGGACCGGGCCGCGAGAAACTCCAGAGCGGCCGGATCGACCCGCGAGCCCACGCCGCACTCGCCACGCTCGACCGCGCGATCGAGCAGCACGCGCACGTGCGCCGGCGACAGGGGCTCGAGCTCGTAGATCCGCGTCCGGGACAGCAGCGCCGAGTTGACCTCGAAGTACGGGTTCTCGGTCGTCGCCCCGATCAGCGTCACCAACCCCTCCTCGACCGCCGGCAGCAGCGCGTCCTGCTGGGCCTTGTTGAAGCGATGGATCTCGTCGAGGAAGAAGATCGTCTTGCGGCCACCGGAGGCGAGCCGCTCGCGCGCGCGCTCGATCACGCCGCGCACCTCGGCCCGGCCCGCCTGCACCGCGCTCTCCTCCTCAAACGCCGCGTCCGACGCCTCGGCGATCAGCCGCGCGAGCGTCGTCTTGCCGCTGCCCGGCGGACCGTGCAGGATCATCGAGTGGGGATGGCCCTCCTCGATCGCGCGTCGCAGCGATGATTGGCTCCCCGCCCGCCCTAGTAACCGATCCTGGCCGACGAACTCGTCGAGCGTCCGCGGCCGCAGCCGAGTTGCAAGCGGAGCCCCCGGCAGCGTCGCTGAGCCGGTCGGCGTGGGCGAGTCGTCTTCTCCAAACAAGCGATCCATGTCACAAGTATGCGACGGCCGAGCGTTTTAGGGCCCGTGACTTCAGTCGCGGACCCTTACGCTCGACCGATGCCGCGACAGAACCGCGTCACGCCCCTCGGCGAGGTGATCGCCACGCCCGAAAGAGGGCTCGTGTACGCCAACCGCGGCTGCATCCACGACCAGAACGGCAAGATCCGCGATCGTTACCCGACCAAGCGCTGGATCGCGTGCCGGCTGGAGTTCAACGGCCGGCACCGAACGCCGTTGATGTCCCCGGGCAAGTTCACCGAGCTGTTCTTCCTCGACGAGGCGACCGCGCTCGCCGCCGGCCATCGGCCGTGCGGGGAGTGCCGGTACAAGGACTACGAGCACCTGACCGCGATGTGGGCAGAGCTGCATCCAGGCCAGGACGGCGCCGACGCGATCGACGATCAGCTCGACGCCGAGCGACGCGACCCGCGCACGAAGCAGCGCCGGTTTCACGAGGCGCCGATTGACGACCTCCCCGACGGGACATTCGTCCTCGTCGAGCACCGGCCTCACCTCGTACGCGGCTCACACCTGCACCCCTGGTCGCCGGCGGGGTACACGGCCCACACCGACCGCCCGGCCGACGAAACCGCGACCGTGATCACGCCACCGTCGCTGGTGGCGTTGCTCGGCACCGACCGGACCCCGCTCGTCCCGCTCGTCCACCCGTCGGCTGTAGTCTGATGGCCATGGCCGACGACTGGCGACTGGAGATTGGGCTGTTCGAGCACGGCCGAGCGCATGCGCTGACCGAGCGTCTGGCAGCCGGAAAGCTGAGCGATGACCTAGAGGAGGCGTTCGGCGAGCGCCTCGTCGTCTCCGCCGACCCACCGGACGTCTTCGTGTACACCGGCGACCGCGCTCAGGCGGAGGCCGCCGAGACCAAGATCCGCGAGGTCGCGGCCGAGCACAACTGGGACATCGAGATCGAGCTCAGGCACTGGCACCCCACCGCGGAGGAGTGGGAGGACCCGGACAATCCGCTGCCCGCCACCGACTCCGAAACGCTCGCCGAGCACGAGGAACTGCTCGCCCATGAGGACGAGGATTCGGCGATCCGCGGCTACCCCGAGTACGAGGTGAAGATCGAGTGCCCGTCGCACCACGACACGGTCAAGCTCGACAAGCGCCTCCACGAGGAGGGGTTCCCGACCGTGCGCCGGTGGAAGTACCTGCTGGTCGGCGCCGCCGACGAGGACAGCGCGAACGCGCTGGCCGAGCGCCTTCGCGCCGAGGTCCCGCAGGGCGCCACCGTTACCGCCGAGCCGAGCCTTCGCCAGATCTACGACGACGATCCTTCACGCGGCTCGTTCGCCATCTTCGGCGGGCTGGGCGGCTGATCGCCCGCCGCCCTGGACCGACGCGCCGGCTGTCGCGACGTCCTCGGCGTAGGTGAAACGCGCCCGCGCCAGGAACGCTCCCGCCGCAAACAGCGTCACCAGCAAGATCAAGAAGCTGATCTCGAGCCCCCGGGCTTCGCTCGGCGACACACCGGCGGCATGGGTGCCGATTGGCGTCTGCAGGGGCACGATGCCCGCGATCAGCTGCGACAGTCCGCCGAACACCAGCGGCGCCAGCGCCTGGGCGAGCGAGCGCAGGAACGTCCGGACGCTCTCGGCACGGCCCCATAGCCCTGCAGGCATGATGTCGAGCCGCGCCGCGTCAAGCGGCGGGTTCGCTGCTGACAGCAGCGAGGCGCCGGCGACGTCGAACCACAACGCCGGCGTCAGGTGGCTTCCCAGCACACCCGGGATGAGCAGCGCCCCGGCCCCGAAATAGCAGAGCGCCGGGACCCAGACGCGCGCCTCGACGAACCCCCGGCGCACCATCGCGTCCGTGACCTTGCCGCTGACCAGCGTGCCGACCATCGCTCCCCCCACCAGCGCCGCCAGCACCACCTCGGCTGTCGCCTGGTTGGTGTGATAGTGACCGCGGACGAACAGGAGCGCGAACGTCGACAGTCCCGAGAAGTAGAAGTACCCGAGCGACGAGCTGACGATCAGGTGCACGTTGGTCGGGACCGACAGGATGTACCTCACCGCGCGAGTCAATGGCATCTCGCGCGGATCCTCGGTCAGGACCCTGTCCGGATTGGGCGTGACGCCTCTCTTCTCGGCCGCTTGGCGGGCCAGGTCGTCCTCGGCCGGAGCGTCCCCGCCCCCCTGCTCCCACTCCCAATCCTGGTTCGATGCGGCCTCCGCGGCCGCTTCGTGCAGATCGACCACTCCCGCCTCGAGGCGACTCTGGCCGCCCCGTAGAGGCTCGGGGACCGTGCGCCACAGCTCTCGGGCAAGGAAGAAGCCCGGAATGGACAGCAGGACGAACGCCGCCCGCCAATCGATCAGACTGGCCACGCTGCTCGAGACGATGAAGCCCGCGGCGGTGCCGGCGATCTCGCCACCGAGGATGTACGCGTAGATCTGCCCGCGTTCGCGAGCCGGGAAATAGTCGCCCGTGAGGGAGGCAATCGCGGGGCCGGCGGTGGCCGCCACCGCGCCGAGCAACAGGCGCGTCAGAAGAAGAGTGCCGTAGCTGCCGGCAAACGCGCTGAGCAGTGAAGCAACGCTCCACAGGACGATGCTGGCGCACAGCATCGGCATCCGCTTGAACCGGTCAACGAGGAGCCCCACCGGGATCGTGAACACCGCTCCGACGAGCAGCGAAACCGACACGAGCAATCCGATCTTGGTGTTCCCGATGTGGAGGGCACTCTCGAGTTGCGGCGCCACCGCGCCCACCGTGGCAGTGTCCGCACCGTTCAAGGCCAGCACCGCGCCGAACAGCACGATCACCCTTGCGCGGGCCGGCCCCCCGACGCGCTTTACGACTTCCCCGCGCGCCAGCCGGCCGC
Source organism: uncultured Solirubrobacterales bacterium (assembly GCA_963783415.1). Taxonomy (GTDB): domain Bacteria; phylum Actinomycetota; class Thermoleophilia; order Solirubrobacterales; family Solirubrobacteraceae; genus Palsa-465. The sequence continues at coordinate 258,393 of CAWANN010000023.1, read as the reverse complement.
CCCACCGCGTCGCCCTCCCGACCGCGCGCGCACTGGTCCCGAGCACGCCCCGGCCCTCGCGCCTGGACGTCATGGCCTCAGCTCTCTTTCAGCGCCTCGCGCGCGTCCGGATCCGAGTCTGAGTCGGCAAGCCCCTCGCGTATCGCCTCGTCGGCCATCCGCCACCCGCGAACCGTGGAGCGCAGCGTGACGTAGCCCCCGATCCCCGGCAGCGTCGGCAGCCAAAACGAGATCGCGCGGTACGCAAGCACCGCGATCACCGCACGGCCGGCGGGCTCGCCAAAGGCCGCGAACGCGCCGATCATTCCGCCCTCGACGCCGCCGATGCCGCCCGGCAGCGGCAGCAGGCTCCCGAGCGTGCCGAGGAAATACCCCATCACGAGCACCGCGACCGGCACCACCGTGCCGAACGCCTTGAATGAGGCCCCGAGACAGGCGATGTCGAACGCCCAGTACGCCACCGCTCCCAGCAGACCCCAGTGGCGATCGCGGATGAGTCCGATCGCGGTGCGCACGCCGGAGCCGAGCGTCGCGGGAAGGGTCGCGAACCGCGTCGCGAGCCGACCGATGCGCCCCGACCGGTGCGAGAGATGCTCGAGCCGCCGCTCGAAGTCACCCGGCACGAGCCCCATCGCCGCTCCCAAAACGAGCGCCACCGCGCTCAGGATCGCCGGGATCAGCGTGAGCGCGGTCGGTCCTCCGCCGGAGAACGCGCCGCTCCACAGCCCGAACCCGCACACGACCATCGCGAGCAGGTAGAGCGAGTATTGAATCGAGTAGTTGGCCGCGAGCCGACAGGCGATCACCCGCGGCGCCATGCCGGCGCGGCGGAGCGCCCAGACCGTGACCGCGACGCCCCCGGCTCCAGCGGCCGCGAGCAGCCGGATCGCCGCAATCCCGGCGAGCGGAATCTCGATGCTCGCGCGCCAGCTGAGCCGCGACACGCCACGCGCGAACACCGTCCGGAACAGCACCGCATAGCCGACTATCGACACCAACTCGAAGCCAGCGGCGACGGCCAGCCAGACCGGATCGCCCCTCTCGAGCCGTCCCCATGTCTGGTTCAGCCCAGTGAACTTCGGGACCAGGAAGTACAGCCCCACCAGCGCGGCCGTGATGAACAGCGCCCCGAATACGATCTTGCGCCGCGTGAGCGGACCGGTCGGCCCCTCCGCTGGCATCTCTGGGATCGGGACGTCGCCATCGTCGTATCCGGGCTCGACATGCGAGTCGGTCGGCGGCTCCCAGGCCGTGACCGGCTCGTCACGGTCCTGCATCGGGTGAATTTCGCCGGCCATACAAAACTCTCCACTATTCACGTTACCCCCTGCATTTCCAGACATGCGAATCCGGGCACCCGCCCGCGTCCGCATACCCTGTGTGAACATGCCCCTGCTGGACCTTCGCTCGATCCCTCTCGCGCAGACCCGCACGCTCCGCCGCGACGTGCTGCGGCCGTACATGACCGTTGACGAGCTCGCCGAGCACGAGCCGGGTGATGCGGTCGCGTTCGGCGTCTTCGAGGGCGACGTGCTGATCGCGGTCGGGGTCGTCGGCCCCGAGGGCGAGGAGCGCGGCGACTGGCGAATCCGCGGGATGGCAACGGCCCCGCAGGCACGCGGCCGCGGAGCTGGAACCAGGGTTCTGCAAGCGCTCGTGCAGCACGCGACGGACAACGGCGCGACGCGCGTGTGGTGCAACGCCCGCACCCCGGCGCTCTCGCTGTACGAACGAGCGGGCTTCGTCGCGACCTCGGACGAGTTCCAGACGCCGCGAATCGGCCCGCACTACCAGATGGAGCTCCGCACGACCGACGGCGGATAGGCTACCCGCCCGTGGCAGCCACTTCTCGAGTCGAACGGGTACGCACCGCCGACGGCGAGCTCGACGCGCACGTCGTGCTGCCGGAGTCCGGCTCGGGGCCCGGGATGATCGTGCTCCAGGAGATCTTCGGCGTCGGCGGCTACATCAAGGAGGCGGCCGAGCGGCTCGCCCGTCTGGGCTACGTGGCGCTCGCGCCCGACCTGTACTGGCGGATCGAGCCCGGGATCGCGATCGACCACACCGAGGACGGCATGGGCGAGGCCTTCCAGACCGCCCAGCAGCTCGATCATCCGCTCGCGGTCAGCGACTCGATCGCCGCGCTAAAAGCACTGCGCGAGTTGCCCGAGGTGACCGGCGCCGTGGCTGGCGTGCTCGGTTTCTGCCTCGGCGGGACGCTGGCTTTCGAGGTGGCGGTGCAGAGCGATCCCGACACCGCGGTCTGCTACTACGGGTCCGGGATCCCGGGGATGCTCGACCGCGCTGAGGAGATCCGCTGCACGGTCCTGTTCCACTTCGGCGGTCAGGACCCGTACATCCCCCGGGAGCAGGCCGAGCGCGTGTGCGCGTTCGCGAGGACGCACTCGAATATGGAGTGCCACGTCCACCTCGACGCCGGGCACGCGTTCGACAACCATGAGGCTCCGATGTTCCATCAGCCGGAGCCCGCCGCCCGCGCCTGGGGTCTGACGACCGACTTCCTGGCCCGCACGTTGCCGGCCTGAGCCGGACGCAGACGCCGCTCAGCGTCCTACCAGCGCCAGCGCCTGCTCGTGCAACAGGCCGTTGGTCGCGAGCGCGTCGCCACCATCCGGGGTCGCGACGCCGCGCAGGTCGGTAAACGTGCCGCCGGCCTCCTCGACGATCACCTGCGGCGCCGCGAGATCCCACAGCGACACGACCGCCTCGCAGCCGATCTCGGCCACGCCCTCGGCGACGAGCATGTAGGTCCAGAAGTCGCCGAACCCCCGGGTGCGCCAGCAGCGCCGGCTGAGCGTCAGCAGCTGCTCGAGCCGACCGTTGTCCTCCCACCCGTCGAACCCGGACACGCACAGCTGCGCGTCCTCAAGCGCGCGGACCGCCGAGACCCGCAGGCGCCGCGGCTCCTCAGTCAGCTCGTCGGCCCCGAACGCGCCCACCCCGCGAGCGGCCCACCACCGCCGACCCAGCGCCGGTGCCGATACCACGCCGACCGCGATCTGATTCCCCTCCTGGAGTGCCAGCAGCGTCGCCCACACGGGGATTCCGCGCACGTAGTTCTTGGTCCCGTCTATCGGGTCGACGATCCAGCGCCGCCCGCCACCAGAACCCTCGGAAACCCCGTACTCCTCGCCGAGGATCGCATCTCCCGGGCACACCGCCCCGAGCCGATCCCGCAACGCCCGCTCGACGGCGGTATCGGCCTCGCTCACGGGCGTCAGGTCGGGCTTGGTCTCGACCACGAGGTCGGCGGCGCGGAAGCGCGCGGTCGTGATCGAGTCGGCGACGTCGGCGAGCTCGAGCGCGAGCTCCAGATCATCGGCAGCGGCAGGCATCGCGCCTGATCCTACGCATCATCCCGCTAGGCTCCCGCCCTCATGGCCGCCAACGACCTCGAGCGCGAGACGACCGACGTCCTCCGGGAGCTCGTCCGCTTCAACACCGTCAACCCACCGGGCAACGAGCGAGCCGCGATCGAGTTCCTGGCGCGTTACCTGAACGACGCCGGCCTGAAGACCGACCTGCTCGCCGACGATGAGGACCGCCCGAACCTGGTCGCGGACCTGACCGGCGGCGACGCCGACGGCCCCACCCTGTGCTACCTCGGCCACGTCGACACGGTCCTCGCCGACCCCTCGGAGTGGAAGCACGATCCCTGGTCCGGCGACGTCGTCGACGGCTTTCTCTGGGGACGCGGCGCGCTCGACATGAAGTCCCAGGTCGCCGCCGAGGCAGTCGCAGCCGCCACGCTGGCCAAGAGCGGCTGGCGACCGAAGCGCGGCACGCTGAAGCTCGTGTTCGTCTCCGACGAGGAGACCGGCGGCGACGTCGGCGCCCACTGGCTCACCTCAACCCATCCCGACCGCGTCCATTGCGACATGCTCCTCAACGAGGGCGCCGGCGACGTGTTCGAGTGGAACGGCGACCGCCGCTACGGCGTGTGCTGCGCCGAGAAGGGCATCTTCCGCTTCAAGCTGATCGCCCGTGGCGTCGCCGGCCACGCCTCCCTTCCGAGGACCGGAGAGAACGCGCTGTTGAAGCTGGCTCCCGCCCTCCAGCGAATCGCCGACGCGAAACCCACGTTCGAGCTGACCGAGGCGCCTGCCGCATTTCTCGCCGGCATCGGCGCGGACCCGGACAACCCGGCGCAGGCGCTCGAGAGAATCGCCGCCGTTGACCCGAAGCTGCTGACCATCGTCGAACCGATGCTGGGCGTGACCCTGGCCCCGACGATGGCGCACGCCTCCGACAAGATCAACGTGATCCCATCCCAGGCCTACCTGAAGATCGACTGTCGCGTGCCCCCGGGTCTCGGCGAGGACGCCGTCCGCCGGCGGATCGAGAGCGTCCTCGGTGACGGCGCCGACAACCTCGAGATCGAGTTCACCGAAATGGTCACCGGCAACGCCTCGCCGATCCACACCCGGTTGATGGACGCCATCGATCGCTGGGTCAAGGCCAACGACGAGGGCGCGCAGACCATCCCGGTGATCCTGCCCGGCTTCTCGGACTCGCGCTGGTTCCGCGAGCAGTTCCCAGAGTGCGTCGCCTACGGCTTCTTCCCGCAGCGCCACATGACGCTGCTCGAGACCGCGCCGCTCGTCCACAGTGCGGACGAGCGGATCGACGTCCGGGATCTGGGGTTCGCGGCGTCCTGCTACACCGATCTAGCCCGCGATCTCCTCAGCTAGCCGCAGACGCGACCGAGTTTTCAGGCAATAGTTGCCCAAAAACTCGGCCGCATCGAACCACAGGGTCAGTGGTGGCGGGTGTACCCCCGATCCGAACCGCGCCCGCTGATCGGCTGGTAGAACAGGTAGTTACCGATCCAGTTCGTGTAGTGGGCGGCCGACGAGGGAACTGCATGGAAGCTCGTGGCCGCGTTCTGGTCGCCGCTGCCGTTGTATTCCGGGATGTCCGGATACGGATACACGGGCCGCGCGAACGGGGTCCCGCCGGTCGGCGCGTAGTTGATCGTCAGCGAACTCGGCGCAGTACCGCCCTCGACCCACTGCACCATCGGGTAGATCATGTCGGGAACAGTGGCGCCGGCGTAACCGCCGCCACAGTGGTAGACCGACGGGAACAGGAACAGACGCGCGAACTGCTCCGTCGAAGCCTGGCCACCCATCCGCTGGGTCAGGATGTCGTAGTAGTCGACCGTGCCCGTCGGCGGGATGCCGTTGTCGGCCCATCCCTGCCACATGATCAGCTTGCCGCCGTGCGCGCGGAACGCCCTCAGGTTCGTATCCATCGCGTCGGCGCTGTTCGCCGCCGGGAACATCGAGTCGAAATCCTGGTCGGTGAACTTCCACTGGAACGGATCGGGCCCAAGCTGCCCCGGCGGGTTCAGCTGGTAGCGGAGGTACGGCTGCGACAGCCCGAAGTAGTCGAGCGACTCGGTCGTCGGCACCGAGCCGCCGTTGGGGCTGGGCGGCAGCTCGAAGGTGCTCCAGCCCATCTCCGAGCCGAGGGGCATGCCGCCCGGATACAGCAGGCGGCCCTGGGGATCGTTCGGTCCGTCGTAGATCTCGCGGGCGACGTTCACCTGCGCCGCCGTCAGGCACGGCGTGTACGTCGTCTCCGGGCACTGCACGCTCTGCAGGATCTGGTTGAGGTGCCGCGAGCAGGCCTGCGGGTCGGTGATGATCCCGTCGTTCGTCCCGTCGTCGCCGGCGCACGCGGCGAGCACCGCGGCGTGGAGCGAGGGGAGCAGGTTGTCCGTCAGGATCGCGTTGCCGTTAGCGTCGGTGTTCACCCGCACGTCCCAGGTCTGGTTCTCCGCGTTCAGCGGCCCCGCGATGATCTCGGGCGCGCCGGCGATGATCCCGTTGAAGTCGTCGGGATACCGTTCGGCCATCTCCATCGCCTCGCGTCCCCCGTCCGAGCACCCGTTGTAGTACGACTCATCGGGATACACGCCGTAGTAGTCCTTGATGATCTCCCGCGACACCTCGTACAGCGCCTGCTCTGATTCGTAGCCGTACTCGTTGCGTAGCTTCTGGTCGTTGAACGCAAACAGGCCGCCGCCGCCCAGTCCGGCGGCGGTCACGTGGCCCTCGTCGTCGGTGGCCATCGCGAAATCGCCGCCGAGCGTCGCGTCACACGACGGGAACGTCTGCCCCGAGACCGTCCCGCAGTAGCCGCCGCAGCCGTTCTGCAGGTACCGGCCCTGCCACGTGCTCACCGGCAGTTGCAGGTCGAAGTGCGTCTGCGGCGCGATCATCCCTTGTACGTCGCAATACTCGGGATTGCCGTTGGCCGCCTTCACGTCCGTCGACGACGCGATCGCCGCCGGGTACTGCGGATTCGCCGCCAGATCCGTGAGGCCGGTGATCGCGGCGCAGCTGGCGAGCTTCGTCGGGATCGTCTGGGCCGGGTCGGTCGCGGCGAGCTTCACCGAATCGGCGACCAGCGGCTCCTTCTGCGCCCCGGCTGCGCCCCCGGCGGAGCCGAGGATCACCACCAGTCCGCCGGTAGCGGTGAGCGCGAGCACGCAGAGGGCCCACGCATGACGAGCACGGAATCGCCCGAGCATCTTGTCCTCCCTCGTTGGACCGGTCCCGGTGCGGGAATCGTCCCTCCGCCGCCGACGCCCCGCAAGCAGTTGTGCACCCACACGCAAGAGTCCGCACATCGGCTGGCGATTCGCGAACCGCAATTAGACTTCCCCCATGGCGACGCAGATCTCGACGCGGCTCGACCCGTCGATTTTCCGGCTCCCAGTCGATCGGATCAGGCAGGGTTACTACTCCGATCAGTATTTCGTGTACACGAAGGAGCTACTCGAGGCCGAGGCTCATCACCCGCGCGTCGTGATGCAGGTCTTCCAGAAGAAGGACTCCGTCCTCGGCGGCATCGACGAGGCGATCGCAGTCCTCAAGCTGTGCGCGGGACATCAGGAGGACGGCGTCTGGATCTCGGGCTGGAACGACCTCGAGGTCCACGCGCTCAGGGAAGGCGACCAGGTCGCCCCGCGCGAGACCGTGATGACGATCGAGGGGGACTACAGCCTGTTCGCGCACCTCGAGACGGTCTACCTCGGGTCGCTCGCGCGCCGCTCGCTGATCATGCGCAACGTCCTGCAGGTGGTCGAAGCGGCCCGCGGCAAGCAAATCTTCTATTTCCCCGCGCGTCACGACCACTGGCTGGTCCAGACCGGCGACGGCTGGAGCGCGCACGTCGCCGGCGCGATCGGCGTCTCGACCGACGCGCAGGCCTCCTGGTGGGGCGGTCGTGGGATCGGCACCGTCCCGCACGGGCTGATCGCCGCGTACGGGGGTGACACGGTCAAAGCCGCGAAGGTGTTCGCCGACCGCTACCACGAAGAGATGAACGTCACCGTGCTGGTGGACTGGGATAACGATTCCGTTCGGACGGCCCTGAGCGTCGCCGCGGCGCTCGGACCCAAGCTGTGGGGCGTGCGCCTGGACACCAGCGAGGACCTCGTCGATCGCTCCCTGTTCGACGAGATGGGCGGCTTCAAGCCCACCGGCGTGAACCCCAGGCTGGTCGAGAAGGTCCGGGGCGCGCTGGACGGCGCCGGCTACCCGGAGGTCCGGATCGTCGCCAGCGGTGGGTTTACGGTCGACCGGATCCGCGAGTTCGAGGCGGCGGGTATCCCCGTCGACGCCTACGGGGTCGGCTCGTCGCTGATACGGGGCGACAACGACTTCACCGCGGACGTCGTTTGCGTGGATGGACGGCCCTGCGCGAAGGTGGGCAGGCGCTATTCGCCGAATCCCCGCCTGGAGAAGGTTGAGTAATCCCAAGCCAGTGCCGATGATCGATATTGGCCCATGATCCAGGTTGCAAACGTCCTGCACGGGGCCGCTCATACCGGACAGCCCGCCCAGCCCCGCACCCAGCATCTGATCGTGCCGTTATTCCACGCCCCCAGCACGTTCCTCGGCTATCCGGACGTGACCTCGTTCCTCCAGGCCTGGCTCCCGATCATCTTCATGGGCGTGCTGGTCGTGGCCGTGCTCGCACTGATCAGGTTCATGCCGCGGACGCGCCCGGCGGAGATCAAGGCCGACTCCGCTCCGCCGATCGCGTGGGCGGACATCGCGGGCGCCGAGGAGGCCAAGGACGAACTCCGCGAGGTCGTCGACTACCTCCGTGACCCCGACCGCTTCCGCCAGCTCGGCGCGAAGGTCCCCAAGGGGATCCTCCTGCACGGCCCACCGGGCACCGGCAAGACGCTGCTCGCCAAGGCGGTCGCCCACGAGTCGGGCGCCACGTTCTTCGCCCAGTCGGCGGCCTCGTTCGTCGAGACGTTCGTCGGCGTCGGCGCCGCCCGTATCCGCCACCTGTTCAAGGCCGCGCGCAAGAAGGCGCCGGCGATCGTGTTCATCGACGAGCTCGACGCGGTCGGAGGCCACCGCGGCTTCGACGTCTCGGGCGAGCGAGATCAGACGCTCAACCAGCTGCTGGTCGAGATGGACGGCTTCACCGCGCGCAAGGACGTGGTCGTGATCGCCGCCTCGAACCTGCTCGAGAAGCTCGACCCGGCGCTGCTCCGTCCTGGGCGCTTTGACCGCCAGATCTTCGTCTCGCCGCCAGATGTGATCGGGCGCGAGCGGATCTTCCACGTCCATTCCCGCAACAAGCCGCTCGGCGACGGCGTCGACATGAGGCTGCTCGCGCGCCAGACCTCCGGGCTGACCGGCGCCGACCTCGCCAATATCTGCAACGAGGCCGCGATCTTCGCCGGACGGCGCGGTGCGGACCGGCTCGAGATGCGCGACTTCGACGCGGCGCTTGAGCGCGTGGTCGCCGGGATGCAGTCGCGTCGGGCGCTGACCGACCACGAGAAGCGCGTCGTCGCCTACCACGAGGCCGGCCACGCCCTGTGCAGCGAGCTGCTGCCGTCGGTCGACCGCGTCCACCGGATCTCGATCGTCCCCCGTGGCCGTGCGCTCGGCTACACGCTGAACCTCCCGGAGGAGGACCGGTACCTGAAAACCCGCGAGGAGCTGATCGATTTCATGACGATGCTGCTGGGCGGCCGCGCCGCCGAGCAGCTGGTGTTCGGCTCGATCACCACGGGCGCCTCCGACGACCTCAAGCGCGTCGCCGGCATCGCCCGCTCGATGGTCCACGACTACGCGATGGGCACCGGCTCGAGCTCGCTGCGCGCGATCGACGAAGGCGCCGCCGAGGCGACCCGTCGCGTGCGCGACGCGGAGGTCCAGGAGCTGGCCGATGAGGCCTACCGGGCGGCCCAGGCGCTGGTCGACCGCCACCGGGTCCAGCTCGACGAGCTCGCCAGCACCCTGCTGGCCAACGAGGTGCTCGAGCGGCCCGACATCGACCGGATCATGGGCCATGTCCCGCGCGCCGCGCCGCCCCGGATCGGGGAGCTGTCGGTTGCGGCCGCGACCGCGGTCCACCCGGCCGACCACCCCGCTCGGCGGGGCCCCCTCCGCGAAGCCTGACTAAGGCGCCGCCGCAGGCGCCGCCGACCTCCCACTATCCTCCGCGCGGATGCTGTCCGCCGTCGACCACGTCGGCGTCGTCGTCGAGGACATCGACGTCGCGCTGGCGATCTACCGCGATGCCCTCGGGATGCCGCTCGTCCACCGCGAGACCGTGCAGGAGCAGGGAGTCGACGCGGCGCTGCTCGAGGTCGGAGATGGTCACGTCGAGCTGCTCCAGCCGCTTGGTCCCGACACCGCCGTCGGCAAGTTCCTCGCCCGCCGCGGCCCCGGTCTTCACCACGTCGCCTATCGCGTGGCGTCCGTCGAGGAGACGCTCCAGACCTTGCGCGACGCCGGCGTCCGGCTGATCGACGAGCGACCGCGAACCGGGATTCGCGGCTCCCAGGTAGCCTTCCTCCATCCTTCCTCTACCGGCGGCGTCCTCACCGAGATCGTCCAGCCGGGACTGGCCCCTCACTGACATGCCAGACGAAAAGCCACAGAAGATCAGCATCGGATTCGACGGTGGACAGGTCCTGGCCGCCCGGGTACAGCCCGACGCGCTCGCCGGGCTTCGCAAGGCCCTCGGGTCGATGGGCTGGCACGAGCTAGTCGCCGAGGACGGCACGGTGGCGCTCGACCTGACCCGAGTGCTGTACGTGCTCGTCGACCACGAAGAGCACCGCGTCGGGTTCGGCACTCGGTAGCGCCGATACAGGGCCTCGCTGCGCTCGGCGTCCGTGGGGCCTGTTCCGCCGGGCGTCCGTGCCCGGCGGCGGGAGTCGCTACCGCACGATCGCGATGTGCCCCTCGGGATGGGCGGTCGCCGGCCCGTCCGCGACGTGACGGACCTCGCACGCGGTTCGCCCGCAGCTGATCGCGTCGGTCCTCGCCCCGCCCTCGGTCGCCACCAGCAGATCGCCGGGGCGCGCGCCGGCGGCCGACAGCGCGGCTGAGCTCACCCGCAGCAGCACGTTGTCGCCGGGATGTGGGTTCCCCGGCGTCAGGCGGTCGGCGAGCAGCGCGTTGTAGCGCCCGCGCGGCAGGAACGCCTCGCTCTCGACCCCGGTGTCGGGGCCATGAGGCAGGCCCGAGCTCGCCACGAGCAGGTTGCGCCCGCCGGGGGTGACCGCCCAGACGCCACCGCCGAGCTCGTCGGGTGCGATCAGGTCGCCGGCGAACCGGCCGAATGTCGGCGGCGCGACCACCATCCCGCCCTCGACCCGGTGCGCGGTCTTCGTGATCGGCGCGACCGCGCCATGGCAGTCGATCGCGTCGACGGTCGCGCGCTTGCCGTGGGTGGTTATGACCAGGAGCCGGTAGCCGAACCGGCCCGTGTCGTCGAACGCGATCCCGTCGATCAGACCCGGCGCGGTAATCGTCGCGAACGGCCGCACCCTGCCTTTGGCATCGATCGCGACCACCCCCCGCGGCTTGCTGAAGCTGATCGCGTACACGGTGTCGGCACCGAAGCTGCAACCGCGGTGGCCGGGGCCCGGCAGCGCGACGTACGCCTCGAGGCCGGGATTGCTGTGGTACGCCGGCGCGAACGCCTTGATCGTGCCCGAGCGCGAGAGCAGCCACAGGCGTCCGTTGGCCGCCACCACCATCGCTCCGTCGCGGCGCGCCCCGACGACGTCGATCGGGCTCGCGAGATGGACGTACGGGGTCCAACGGGCCAGCACCGGCGCCGGCGGCCGCGCCGCGGCACCACCGCATCCGACGGACACAATGCCAACGACGAGGACCGAGAACAGTCGCCTGCCCAAACGACAAGGGAGTATGCACCTTGAGCTTCGAGACCCTGCTGTATGAGCCGGATCCGCCGGTCGCGACGATCACGCTGAACCGCCCCGACCGGCTCAACACGATCGTCCCGCCGATGCCCGACGAGTTCGAGGCCGCGGTGCGTACCGCGTCGCTCGATCCCGAGGTCAAGGTGATCGTGCTCCGCGGCGCCGGCCGGTCGTTCTGCGCCGGCTACGACTTCTCCGGCGGCTTTCACCACTGGGACGAGATGGTCACGACCGATACGCGCTGGGACCCCGGCAAGGACTTCGCGTGGGCCGCATCGCCTTACGGGCCGACGCAGAAGTTCATGAGCATCTGGCGGACGCCGAAGCCGGTGATCGCCCAGGTCCACGGCTGGTGCGTCGGCGGCGGCAGCGACATGGCCCTGTGCGCCGACCTGATCATCGCCTCAGAGGACGCTCAGATCGGGACGCCGTACTCGCGGATCTGGGGTTGCTACCTGTCGGGCATGTGGCTGTACCGGCTTGGGCTCACCAAGGCCAAGGAGCACGCGCTGACCGGCAAGCCCCTGTCCGGACGCGAGGCGGCCGACGTCGAGTTGATCAACGCGGCCGTCCCGTTCGAGGCGCTGGAGGCGACGGTCGCAGAGCAGGCCGCACAGCTGGCGAGCATCCCTTCCTCGCAGCTCGCGGCGATGAAGCTCGTCGTCAACCAGGCCTACGACAACATGGGACTACGCGCCGCCCAGACCCTCGGCCCGATCCTCGACGGGCTGATGCGAAACACGCCGGACGGGCTCGCGTTTGTGGAGCGGGCTACGACCGCCGGGGTTCGCGCCGCCACCGAGGAGCGCGACGTTCTATTTGGCGACTACAGCGCGGCAACCGGCGACCGCCGCCCCGACCCCAGTCACGTCATCACCCCGGGCTGAGCGCAGGATCGCCAGCAGCATCGCGACGTCGGCGGCGTCGTCGGCGTAGCCGTGGACCGACGCGAAGTACGTGATCCGGCCGGCGGACGCAAGCGCCACGTCGTGGCCCGCGAGCTGGCCGTCATTCACTGGGAAGCGATAGATCCGGATCAGGTACCCGCCGCAGCGGTCGCCGCCGATCAGGCGCACCGGCTGCTTGGGCACCGGCGCGTCCCAGCCACGCTCGTCGAACTCCGCGGCGGCGACGCCGGCGAGCGTGCCGGCGCCGACCTCCCAGTGGATGTGGCCGGGAACCTGGCCGTTGTTGAACGACAGCGTGTACACGTCGCGGGCGAGCACCTGCGGGCCGTACAGGTCACGCTCGCTTGTCACGCCGGATCCCGGGACGAGCGGCGGGCACACGACGCGAACGCGCGTGGCCCGCGCCGCCTGCGCGCACGCCGCGCGGACGCGCGAGGGCACGTGATCGGTGAGCCGCAAGGAGCGCACGCCCGACCCACAGCCACACAACAGAATCGAGAGGATCGTCCACCTCCACACGGCGTGTATACGCCGCTCATGCGGCGCGAGGTCCTGGCCGCCCTCATGATCCGAGCGATCGCATCGGCGAGGACGGGCGATGAACCGGAGCGAGCCGGCGGCGGCAGACTCAGCGCCTGCCGCCGCCAGGACCCCAGCCCCCAAAAAAGCATCACCGGTCAAAGGGTCGCGATGACCCGAGCGATTCCCCCGAAAGACCGGTAAAGCTTCCTGCTCTAGGGCCCGGTTTGTTCGACTCGGAGAGCCTACGCGCGCACTTCTTCCGTGTCAAGTACAAACCTGATGGTATTTCGAGTGACTAGTTCCGGGCTCTTGATATAGTCCCCGACGGGATGGCTAGGGAGGCACCGGGTTCTCTCGAATCGCTCCGCGCGCGCAACCGGGCGCGGGCGCTGGCGGTATTCCAGCGCCGGGGGGCGGCTAGCCAGGCGGACATCGTGCGGGAGACGGGGCTCTCCCGGACGACCGTGTCGAGCCTCGTCACCGAGTTGTTGGAGGAGGGGATCGTGGTCGAGCGGGCCGACTCGGCGCGACCCGCGCCGTCGCCCAGCGGCGGTCGCCCCGCGACGCTGCTCAGTGTCGAGCCTTCCTCCGGCGGTTTTGTCGGAGTTGACTTCGGGCGTGAGATCGTCCGTGTCGCGATCGCAAATCGCGCCGGCGAGGTGCTGGTGGACCATCGCAGCGACCGTCTCGAGGTCGCCCACCAGGCACAGCAAGCGCTGGCGGTGGCCGAGGCGATGGTGTCCAGATCGCTCGGCGAGGCGCAGCTTCGATCAGACCGCGTACTCAGCGCCGCGGTGGCGGTGTCGGCGCCGGTGCGGGCGGACTCGCCGGAGTTCGCCTCAGGGGTGATCTTCCCGAGCTGGGCCGAGGTCAACGTGGCCGAATTCTTCGGCGAACGTTTGGGTGTGCCGGTCCAGGTGGGCAACGACGCGAACCTTGGCGCTCTGGCTGAGGCGACCTTCGGCGCGGGGCGAACCCACCGAAACGTGTTCTACGTGATGCTCTCTGAAGGCATCGGTGGCGGGGTCGTCATCGACGGGCAGATCTACCTGGGCCAGACCGGCGCGGCCGGCGAGCTCGGCCACATCGTCGTGAACCCGGACGGGCAGGTGTGCCGATGCGGTAACCGGGGCTGCCTGGCCACGGTCGCCGGCGGGGCCGCGCTGACCGCTGCGCTACGCCAGATCCGCGGACCCCACGTAACGGTCGACGACCTGATCGCCCTGTCGCACGACGGGGATCCGGGCGTCGCGAGACTGCTCGCCGACGCCGGCGAGGCGCTCGGCCGCGTGCTCTCGGGCGTGTGCAGCCTGCTCGACCCCGAGCTCGTGATCATCGGCGGCGAGCTCGCCCCGGCCGGCCAGCCGCTGCTGGACAGCGTCAGCGCCTCGCTCGAGCGGTGGATCTCCCCCGCCTCCGGACACCACCGCGTGGTGCTCGGCGAACTCGGCGGCAAAGCCGAGGTCCTCGGCGCGATCGCGCTCGCGATGACCCATGTCCCCGACCAGACCCTCGCCCCCCGCGCTAACGGCTGACCGGCGTGACCGCTCCCGGAGCCAGATCGCGATCGCCAACCCCGACGGTCGGCCGAGGGAGCAGCTGATCGCCACTCGCCAGCTCCAACGATTTTCCAGCGGGCTCGAACGCTCGGCCCCACCACGCGAGCGGAATGAACGCCACCGAGAGCCCGGCGGCCACGAGCGCCGTGGTAGCGAACCCCACCCAGGCCAGCATGTGGGGCACGAACAGCAGGTTGACTCCGATGCTGAATCGCTGCAGCCCGCTTCCGAGGCCCTGCGCGCGCCCGCGGACCGCGGTCGGGGCGAGTTCGGACGGCAGCGGCCAGCACGCCGACGCACCCCACCAGGTGACCACGCCGAGCAGGCAGTAGAGCGGCACGAACCACACGGTCTGGAACGCGACGGCCATCAGCACATACACGGCCACGAACCCGATCAGCACGGCCACTATCGAGCTGATCCGCCCAATCCGGTCGATCGTTCGCCAGGCCAGATACGACCCAGCCAATGCGCCGATCCAGATCACCGACGTGCCCAAAAGCGAGCCGACCATGCTGTGGTGGCCAAACTCGTGCAGGACATACGGGCCCAGCACGCTCTGCCCGATCCCATTCAGCGGGATCAGCCCGATCATCAAGATCGCCCACACGACCGCCATCCGCCGCGCGCCGGCAAACAAACTCGCGTACGACTCGAGCCGGCCCCGGATCCCCGCCCGGATCCCGGCCACAGCGACCGGTGGCGCCGCTGTCGCCACCAGGCGCGAGCGATCCCGCACCCGGAGCCCGAACTGTTCGAACACCTCCACGGCCTCCTCCACCCGCCCCTGCCCCAACAGCCACCGGGGCGAATCCGGTAACGACCGCCGCAACAACAGAACCACGACCGCGGGGAACGCGCCCGCAGCGAACATCAACCGCCACGACTCACTACCCACCAGCACATACAACCCGGCGGCGACGAGCACCGAGCACATCGCACCGAGGGACCAGGTGATCTGCGGCATCGCCCCGGTCCACCCGCCCCTCGAGCCCTTCGGTGACAACTCCGCCAGGAACGAGATGCTGGCTGCGATGTCCGCGCCAATCGCGACGCCGATCAAGACCCGGATCACGAACAACATCCACACCTCGGTGACCACCGCCGATACCAGGGCAAGCCCCACGAACGCGACCAGGTTCAACACGAACACGCGCCGGCGGCCGATCCGATCGACGAGATCACCGAAGAACAACGCGCCCACAGCGGAGCCGAAGAACGCCGCCGCAATCAACCAGCTCACCTCGCCCGTAGTCAGCCGGAAGTGAGGCTTGAGCAGCAGCAGCGCGCCGCTGATCACGATCAGGTCATACGCGTCGACGAACTCGCCCAGGCCGATTGCGACCAGCGCGCGCCGACGCGGGCGCGTCATCCGCACCTCGTCATCAAACGCGCCCAACCACGACCCGGCCGCGTCCCCGAACGCTGGCTCCCGGTTCACCCGCGTGGGAGCCTAAACCGCTCGGGGCGGCAACGGGAAATATGTGAGCCTCCTTACCTACCGAACGGCTGACGGCCGTGCCGAGCGTCAGGCGAGCAGCGCGTCGACCTCCGCGGCAGACGGCAGCGACGGCTGGGCCCCGGGACGCGAGGCGGCGAGCGCGCCGGCAACGCACGCTCGTTCGAGCGCCGGGCCGCGCTCCCGGCCCTCGAGCAGAGACACCACGAGCGCGGCGCAGAACGAGTCGCCGGCGGCCGTCCCGTCGACCGCGGTGACCGCCGGCGGGACGGCACGCGCGACCTCTCCTCCGTTCTCGAGCAGCACCGCGCCCTCGGCTCCGAGCGTCAGCGCGACGAGCCCCTCGCGCTGCGTCACCTGCTCGTATTCATAGCGGTTGACGATCAGCAGATCCGGGGGGCGGTCGAGCTCGAGGCCCGGCCGGGCCGGCGCGGCGTTGAGACAGAAGAACCGGGCCTGCGCCGCCGCCGCCGTCACCGCCTCCAACGGGATCTCGAGCTGCGAGATCACCGCGTCGGCATCACCCACGTTGACGTCATCGGGGGTGAGCCGTCGGTTGGCACCGGGCGCGACCACGATCACGTTCTCGCCGCTGTCGTCGACCAGGATCAGCGCGACGCCGGTCTCGCCGTCGTCGCGCACCACCGCGCCGGTGTCTATGCCTTCCCGCTCGAGCGATCGGAGCACGAGGTCGTCGCGGCCGACGCGCCCGATGAACTTGACCTCGGCGCCGAGCCGCGTGGCCGCGATGGCCTGATTGGCGCCCTTGCCTCCCGGGACCCGTTCGAACTCCGCGTCGGTCAACGTCTCGCCTGGCCGCGGGAGCCGCTCGCAGCGGGCGACGTAGTCGATGTTCGCCGAGCCGACGACGGTGATCCGAGGAGCCATGTCCGGGACACTAACCACGGTGAGCCAGACACCACAGCTTCCCTACGGCGGCGCCGGCGACTCCCAGGCCGGGCGTCTCGGGCTCTCGGGCCGGTTTCGCCGGCACGCCGACGCCCTCGTGCGGTCGGAGCGCTCGCCGCTGTACATCCGGCTGATGCACGCGGCGGCCGACGACATCGACGCGGGCGGCGTCGTCGCTCGCCTGTTCGCCGGCATCGCTACCCCTCCAGGATCGGTGCCTCAGCTTCGCCTGATGGGGGCGCTGCACTACTTGGTCCTTTCCGGGCACGCTCCCGCGCTGGCTGCGTTCTACCCCAGCGCCGGCGGCGATCGGCCGGTCGACGGGGTGTGGCCGGTCGCCGAGGTGGCGATGGACGAGCACTTCGATCGGGTCCGCACGCGGCTCCACCGAACGGTCCAGACCAACGAGCCCGGCCGCTCCGCCGTCCTGTTCGCGGGTCTCTTGTGGCTGACCCACCGCCACCGGCGCCCAATTCGCCTGCTTGAGGTGGGGGCGAGCGCCGGCCTGAACCTCCTGGCCGACCGCTACTCCTACGTCGTAGGTGGCCGCGAACTGGGTGATCCGGCATCGCCACTCCGCTTTATCGACCCCTGGTCGCCGCCGCCGCCGATCGACCTAGCGGCCACGGCTTCCGCCCTTCGCATCGTCGGGCGCGCGGGCTGCGATCTGTCGCCACTCGACCCGACCCGCGCCGACGATCAGCTCACGCTGCTCTCCTATATCTGGCCCGACGAGCTTCACCGCATCGATCGCATGCGCGCCGCCCTCTCGGCGGCTGAGCGCGACCCGGTTCCGGTGGTGGCGCGGCGCGGTTCGGACTGGCTGGCCGAGGCGCTCGGCACCGGAAGCGATGGCGAGCTGACCGTCGTGTGGCATTCGGTCATGCGCCAGTACGTCGACATCGACGAATGGGAAGCGATCGAGCGAGCGCTCGACAGCCGCCCCGACGCCGTTCGCCTGAGCATGGAGCCGGCCCGGGACCCGCACGCGCGGATGCAGTTGACGGTCCACGATCCGGTTGGCTCGCACGAGGTCAAGTTGGCCGTGTGCGATGACCACGGACTCCCGATTCGCTGGGCGACGTAGGGCGCCGGCGTGAGGCTGATCGACCTTGATCACGCGGGGCTCGCGCTCGCGCGCACCCGAGGCCACAGTCCGGGTCTCGACCGGGCCGTCGCCGCCTACTCGCGGCTCGGCGAGCACGCGGCCGGCTGGATCGCGCTCGGGCTGGTGGGTGCGGTGGTGTCAGGGCGGTCCGACCGCCGGTGCGCCTGGCTCCGGGGCGTGCGCATCGTCGCCGGCGCCTACGGTCTGAACCAGGCGGTCAAGTTCTCCGTCCGCCGGCGCCGGCCCGATCTTGACGGGTTGCCGCCCCTCACCCCGGTGGTGACGCGCCTCTCCTTCCCCAGCGCGCATGCCACGACGTCGTTCGCCGCCGCGCGCGCGTACCGCGGCCTCGTGCCGTCATGGTTGCTGTACCTCGGCGCCGGAGCGCTCGCGGTCAGCCGCCCGTATCTTGGGGTCCACTATCCGAGCGACGTCGTCGCCGGTGCGCTGCTCGGCACCGCGGTGGCGGACACGTGGCCGGGCGCGGCAGCCTAGCGTCGCAATGGGCCGAATCCGCTGCGGTGGGGCGGGCCGTTCGTGCCCGCCCCACCGGAGCCTCCCGCCCCCTTCTTCTCGGCCCCCAATAGCCCGTGGTGTCGGAATGCCTATGGATCCATAACCCGGTTCGCCGAGACGCGGAGTGTGACTTGCCGCTCGTGCACCAACTGAGGAGATGTCTGAGACCGGTGTGGGGATTTTTCTACCCATCGTCCTGAACGGTTTACGTTGTAGGTCGCGTCAGAGCCTCCTCCCGCCGTAGTCGTTCCGCAGCGACTACGGCATCGCGGCGCGAGTTCACGCCGAGCTTGCGCAGGATGCTCTTGGTGTGGCTGTAGACCGTTAACGGCGAAAGCACCAGCCGTTCGGCGATGCGCTGGGTCGTCGCGCCCTCTCCGAGCAGTTCGACGATCTCCCATTCACGCGTCGTCAGTCGGCTCCGGAGCGGCCTCCAGCCGGAGTCGGGAACCTCTCGTAGCGCATCGACTATCGCGGGCACCAGCCTTTGCGAGACGATCACCTCGCCGTTCGCCGCGCGGACGACGAGCTCCGCCAGACCCTCTGGATCGGTGTCCTTGGCGATATGACCGACGGCTCCCGCGCGCAGGGCGGCGATTGCCGTTCGGTCATCGTTGACCGACAACGTCAGCACCCTGATGTCGGGGATGGCCCATAGGAGCATTCGAACTAGCTCGAGTCCCCCATTGGGCGGCAGGACGGTGTCGACCACCGCGACGGTGGGACGAAAGTAGCGGGCCAGCTCGAGCGCTTCGCGGACGTTCCCGGCGGCATGCACGACCCCGATCCGAGCGCTGTTGGCCAGCGCGAACCGCATCATGCCCCGGGCGAGCCCGTCCCCATCCGCGATCAGCACCCGCACGCCGACTTCGGCCTCAGCTCGCGGCTGGGGAAGCCTCAACAGCGCTGCCAACGACGATCTGTTCTGTGGACCACTCATCGCTGACCCTCGTCGGCCAGGCTCAGCCCAAACGACAGGGCTTGCGACCGCGACCGCGCCAGCTCGGCGATCTCCCGCCGATCGGACGCCTCCGCTCGAGCGTATGCCTCGAGCGCACCGGGATAGTCACGCTGCCGCTCGAGCAGCATCCCGAGCCTGACCGCCGCTCCAGCATCACCGCGCTGATCGGCGCGTTGATAGGCCGCGGCGGCGCCGGCAAGGTCACCGCGCTGCTCGAACAGCGCCCCGAGATTGAACGCGCCGTCGGCACTGCCTCGCGTGTCCGCTCGGCGGTACGCCGCCTCGGCGCCCACCTGGTCGTCTCGCCGCTCGCGCAGCACACCGAGGTTCACCGCGGCTCCCGCGTCACCTCGTTGGTCAGCTCGGCTGTACGCGTCGTACGCCGCGTCCTCGTCGCCCTGCTCCAAGAACACCAGCCCGAGCATCGCCGCGGCCGCCGCATCTCCGCGATTGTCGGCCCGGTGATAGGCGGCGAGCGCCCCCTCCAAGTCGCCCCGCTCGAGCAGGAGTCCGGCGAGGTTGAATGCACCATCAGCACTGCCGCTCGCGTCAGCCTGGCGGTACGCCGCCTCCGCGCCCGGTGTGTCGCCTCGTTGCTCGAGCAGGACGCCCAGATTGCTGGCGGCCACCGGATCGCCGCGCTCGTCCGGCTGCACGAAGGCAAGCTCGGCTGGCGCCGGATCCTCGAGCAGCTGGGCGGCATGACCATCCCCAGGTGCGTGCTCGGGCTCTAGCACGATCACTCGGTTTCGCCGGCGGCGATCGATGAGCCACACCCCACTCGCGAGCGCGGCAAGCGCGAGTACGCCGGCGAGCACGAGCGTGACCGACAATGTATCTCCCCCGGGCCGACTCGCCGGGCTGGGATGCCTGCCGGCTGCGCCCCTTGGCTTTGTGGCTCTGGAGGTCACCGGAGGCGACGGCTTTGTGGTCGGCTTTGGCTGTGTACGCGGTCGCGACGGCGTCGCACGGCGTGCGCTCGGCGCCGGCGGAGTCGCCTGGCGCTTCCTACCGGCGATGCGCTCGAGCTCTCCTAACGTCTGTGGGCCGGCGATCCCGTCGACGTGGAGGCCGTGCGCCACCTGGAACCGGCGCACCGCGGCTTCGGTCAGCGGTCCATAGTGACCATCGATCGGGCCCGGGTTGAATCCGCCGCGGCGAAGCTGCCTCTGGAGGCCGCGGACCTTCGGCGACCCGGCGCCGGCGTGGCTCGTCCCGGGATAGAGCACAGTCGTCCTCAACGCGCCTAGCGTCAGCGGCCCGGCGATGCCGTCCACGCGCAGACCACGCGCACGTTGGAACAGCTCGACGGCGTTTTCAGTCCTCGGGCCGTAACGGCCGTCGACCGGGCCGGGTGAGTAGCCCTGACCGTCGAGGCGACGCTGCAGCGCGCGGACGAGCGACGCGTCCTTCCCGCCGGCATAGCCGCTGCCCGGCGCCAGCACGACCCGTTCGGCGGCCTGATTCGGCTGCGGTCGGGCTTGCGCCGTCCTCCCCGACGCGGCGAGCGCCAGGGCCGGCTCGGCGGCCATCACCATCATTGCCGCCACCAGTACGGCGGCGTATTTCGTGGCCGAGACTGCACTGGGCAGGGGGCGCGGTCCGCGGCGCAACCGACCGTCGAACCGACGTCGCTCCCCAGCGACGTGGACCAATCCGCCACGCCGCCGGATCTCAGCCAACGCCCAACAAGAGCGTGACATGAGTTCGTTCTCCTATTGCTAGATGAGATGCACCCGGGCTCAGGCCCGGCTGCCACTACCTGGGGACCGACGCGGTCTCAGCCAGGGCGCTCTAGCAACAGGAGAAACGGCTCGGGCGCATGCGACCAGGCAAACGCGCCCAGCGGGACCGTCGCGCTCGGCGCGTAGACGATCGTCGGCGACGACACCTCCGCCGCGCCCGAGAATCCGCCGGCGCCGCCAGCGCCGGCAGCGTCGCCCCCACTTCCAAATCCGATCGCGGACGGGAAGGGCGCCGCCGGACCGGCGGGCGCACGATCGTCCCGTCGCGCCATTCCATCGAGCCCACGTGGGGCCGGAGTGCCGCGGCCGAGTCCCGGGGTCGGTTCGGCCGCCGGCGAATCCGTTGCCCATGAGGCTCCGCCGCTAATCGATTCCGGCGCCTGGGCGAACGGCGCGGTCGCCTGGACGCGGCGGACGCGGGCGATCGTCGTGGTGGCCGGGGTCGTCTTGGCCGGCGAGTTCGCGGCCGGCTCTGCCCCGCCCGCCGGGGGCGCCACCGCGTCGGTTCCCGACGCGGCTGCGGTAGGCCGGGAGGCGGGGGTCGGCTGCGCTGACGGCGCGGTCGGAGCGGCCGCGGTCGCCGGCGTGCTCGAGGCGGCGCCGGCACTGCGAGTCTGCGCGCTGGGCGCCGGGGCCGTCGATCCGGCAACGGGATTCGAGGCACCGGCCGGGGCGTCCCCTGGAAGCGTCTGCACGACCGGGGCCACCGTCTGGACCACCGGAGCAACCGCCTGCGCCACCGTCTGGACCACCGGAGCCGCCGCCTTGGCCACCGGCGCCACCGTCTGGACCACCGGAGCCGCCGCCTTGGCCACCGGCGCCACCGCCTGCGCCACCGTCTGGGTGACCGGAGCGGCCGCCTGCGCCACCGTCTGGACCACCGGAGCCGCCGCCTTGGCCACCGGCGCCACCGCCTGCGCCACCGTCTGGGTGACCGGAGCGGCCGCCTTCGCCACCGTCTGGACCACCGGAGCGGCCACCTGCGCCACCGTCTGGACCACCGGAGCCGCCACCTGCGCCACCGTCTGGACCACCGGAGCCGCCACCTGCGCCACCGTCTGGACCACCGGAGCCGCCACCTGCGCCACCGTCTGGACCACCGGAGCCGCCACCTGCGCCACCGTCTGGACCACCGGAGCGGCCGCCTCGGCCACCGGCGCCACGGCCTGCGTGACCGGAGCGGCCGCCTTCGCCACCGTCTGGACCACCGGCGCGGCCGCCTTCGCCACCGTCTGCGCCACCGGAGCGGCCGCCTTCGCCACCGTCTGCGCCACCGGCGCGGCCGCCTTCGCCACCGTCTGCGCCACCGGAGCGGCCGCCTTCGCCACCGTCTGCGCCACCGGCGCGGCGGCCTGCGCCACCGTCTGCGCCACCGGAGCGGCCGCCTTCGCCACCGTCTGCGCCACCGGCGCTGCCGCCTTCGCCACCGTCTGGACCACCGGAGCGGCCGCCTTGGTCACCGGCGCCACCGTCTGCGCCACCGGAGCGGCCGCCTTCGCCACGGTCTGGGCCACCGGCGCCACCGTCTGCGCCACCGGGGCGGCCGCCTTCGCCACGGTCTGGGCCACCGGCGCCACCGGCGCTGCCGCCTTCGCCACGGTCTGGGTCACCGGTGCCACCGTCTGCGCCACCGGGGCGGCCGCCTTTGCCACGGGCTGGGCCGCCGGCGTGGCCGCCGCCACCGGCGCCGCCACCTTCGCGACCGTTTGCGCCACCGGCGCCGCCGCGTTGGTCACCGAGGCCGCCGCCTGCTCGACCGGCGCCGTCGCCGTGGCCACCGCCACCGTCCCGGACGCCGGTGGCACAGACGGCGCGACAACTGGCGCGACAGCCGTCGCCGTGGCCGTCGTAACCACACCCGTCAGACTGCCGGCGGATGCGGTGGCGATGGGGCCGATGCCGGACGCGATCAGGCCCAACAGCACGGCCACGCACACAGCCGCCTTGAGCCGCACCTTCCTGGTGAACCAGCGCGTTCTCGAGGCTGACTGCACCATCCGGACCCAAATCTCCCTCGCGCGGGCGGTCAAGCTACAAAGAGTCGACCGAGTGACAATTTGTGTGTATCCCGGTCGCTTGCTGCCTAAACGTCTCTTTACGGACAACTACCCGGAAGGGCGGGAGACTCGGACATCTGCAGCTGAAGCCGACATTTCCGCTCGGCGCCCGCTCGGGGACATCGGCGCTCGCAGGCGCGTACATTCTCGGCCCGTGTCACCACTAGCTCTCGGCACCCGGGTGGAACGTTGAAGGTAGGCATCGTCGGCATGCCCAACGCCGGCAAGTCATCGCTGTTCAGCGCGCTGACCGGCGTGGCCGCGGAGGCGGCCAATTACCCGTTCACGACGATCGAGCCAAACATCGCCGTGGTCCCGGTCGCGGACCCGAGACTCGACGCGGTGGCCGAGACGGTCAAGGCGTCGAAGATCGTCCCCGACACGATCGCGTTCCATGACATCGCCGGCCTCGTCGCCGGCGCCCACCGCGGCGAGGGCCTCGGCAACCAGTTCCTGGCAAACATTCGCGAGACCGACGCGATCGTCCACGTGGTCCGAGTCCACAACGACCCGAACGTCGTCCACCCCGAGGGGCGGGTCGACCCACTGGCCGACATTGAGACGATCGAAACCGAGCTGATCTACGCCGACCTCGAGCAGGCCGAGCGCCGGCTCGAGCGCGTCTCAAAGACCGCCAAGTCGGGCGATCGGCGCGCGATCGCCGAGGCCGCCTGGCTCAGGCAGCTGATCGAAGCGCTCCAGGCGGGTCGGCCCGCAAGAACGGTGCCGCCGCCGGCGGACGCCCCCGACGCGATGACCCTGCTCTCGCCGCTCACGGCCAAGCCCGTGCTGTTCGTCGCCAACGTCGACGAGGGCGCGAACGAGGTCCCGCCCGCGATCCTCGAGCACGCCCGTGCCGAGGGAGCCGAGGCGGTGGCGATCTCGGCGCGGCTCGACGCCGAGCTCGCCGAGCTCGATCCCGAGGAGGCCGCGGCGATGCGCGAGGAGCTAGGCGTCGCCCACTCCGGCCTCGAGACGGTCATCCGCGGCGCGTTCTCGCTGCTTCACCTGATCGCGTTCTTCACCGCCGGCGAGGACAAGCCGGCGCAGTCGTGGCACCTGCGCGACGGCCTGTCGGTGTGGCAGGCGGCCGGCATGATCCACTCCGACATCCAGCGCGGATTCGTCCGCGCCGAGGTCGTGAGTTGGGATCAGCTGGTCGACGCCGGCGGGTACGCGGGCGCCCGCGAGCGCGGGACTCTGCGCCTCGAGGGACGCGATTACGTCGTGGCGGACGGCGACGTGATCACGGTCCGCTTCACGCCCTAGCGCACCGGGCCGCACCGGGCTACCTCCAAAAACCCGGTGTATCGTTCGAACGTGATGGCGGGCGCATCGGAGTCGGAGGCGCGCGAGTTCGCGGCGGCATTTCGGTCGTTCCTCGAGTGGGTGCACTCGGATGAGGCGCTCGGGCGCAGCCGCAACGAGGTCGTCGCGATCGTCGCGGACCATCTCGGCGAGGACGGGAGCAGCCGATCGGTGGTGACGCGCTCGCTCGCGCCGTTCGAGCACGTGAATCTGCAGACCGCGCTGAACGCCTGGTCGCACGAGCCGGGGCGTGAGGTCGCCGTCCACGGCTTCACGATCCCGCCGCACCACATGCAGGTGACCTTGCAGCAGCTTCTCAGCGGAGAGGCGATGCCACGGCTGCGGCTGTCAGCACCGGCCTTCGCGGACCTCCCGAACGGCCCGGGATCCACCCTCGCGTGCCTGGAGCGGGCGCTGCTCCTGGTCAGCGACGCCGCCGGCCGGTATGTGGTGATGGTCAGCGCCACGGCCGAACACGGTCCGCCGTCGCTCGATGTCGAGATCGCCGGGCTGCCCGTCGAGGCCGCGCAGGCCGTCCACGCTCGCCTCGGCGAGCTTCGCCACCAGCTCAACGTCTACCGCGGGCACGTGCTCGAGGTCGGCCTCAATCCCATGGGCGGGGTTACCCTGGACTTCGGCGAGGTCCCGCAGCTGGCCCGCGACGAAGTCGTGCTGCCGGAGGCGGTGATCGGTCGAGTCGAGCGGCACGCGCTGGGCATCGCCGTCCATCGCGAAGCGCTCCTCGAGGCTGGCCAGCACCTCAAGCGCGGGCTGCTGCTGTACGGACCGCCGGGTACCGGTAAGACCCACACCACTCGCTATCTGATCGGGCAGATGAGCGGGTACACGCGTTTCGTCCTCACCGGGCGGGCGCTGCAGGCGATTGGGGGCGTGGCCGAGTTCGCGCGCGACCTGCAACCGGCGGTGATCGTGCTCGAGGACGTCGATCTCGTCGCCGAGCATCGCGACTTCGGGATGGGCGGGGTCGGGTCCAGCCCGGTCTTGTTCGACTTGCTCGACGCGATGGACGGCGCCGCCGCCGACGCCGACCTGCTGTTCGTCCTGACCACTAACCGGGCTGACCTGCTCGAGCCCGCGCTGGCGGCGCGCCCCGGCCGGGTTGACGTCGCCATCGAGATCGATCTGCCCGACGAGGAAGGGCGCCGGCGCCTGCTGGCGCTATACGGCCGCTCGCTTCCGCTGCACCTGTCCGAAAGCGAGATCCGCGAGGTCGTCGAACGCACCGACGGCGTCACCGCGTCGTTCGTAAAGGAGTTTCTGCGCCGCGCGATGCTCGAGGCGGTGCAGGACAACCCGTCCAAGCCTGCCGTGACCACGGCCCACGCCACGCGAGCCCTCGACGACCTGCTCGACGACGACCAGAAGCTGACCCGCAGCCTGCTCGGCGTAGGCACCGATCCCGAGACGCTGGCGGCCGGCGGTGGGGCGGGCACGCTGCCACCACGCGCCCGGCCGGGCTGGGTCGCCTACGGACGCAGCCGCACCGTCATCAGGTAGCCCTCGGCCGGCCTACAGATCGTCGACGGAGTCCGCGTCGTGGAGCCGCTCCGCGAGCCGGCGCAACCCCAACCCCCGCGCGGCCGCGGCGCCGCCCTCCAAATCCGTCCCCCGGTCCGCCGGCCGGTCGACGGAAACCGACCGCAACGTCGCGATATCCCGGAACGCACGCAACTCCGTCGCCGATTCCTTCAACGCCGCCGACACCTTCGGCCGCTCCCCGTCGGCGCCGGCAATGGCCGCGTCCAGGGACCCGTACCGCTCCAAGAGATCAGCCGCGGTCTTGGGCCCGATCCCAGGAGCGCCCGGGAGCCCGTCGGACGGGTCGCCGCGCAAAGCAATGAAATCGGGGACGAGCTCCGGTCCGACCCCGTACCGCCGGCGAACCTCGGCAACGTCGACCTCCGCGAACCCGGTGACGCCCGACTTCAAGAACAGGACCGAGACGCGATCCGAGACGCACTGGTACATGTCGCGGTCGCCGGTCACGATCAGCGCCCGGCCGCCGGCATCCGCCTCGACCGTCGCCAGCGACCCGAGCAGATCGTCGGCCTCGACGTCGTCGGCCGATGAGACCGCCCAGCCGAACGCGGAGAACAACTCGGGCGCATGCGAGAACTGCCAGTCGAGCGCGTCGGGTACCGGAGGCCGGTCTGCGTGATACGCCGGGAACAGCTCCACCCGGTACGGCGCGGCCTCGGCGCCGAAGCACATCACGATCGCCCGCGGCCCAAAATCCGAAGCCGCACGAAGCAGCAGGTTGACCGCGCCGAGCAGCGCATTGACCGGGCGGCCGTCGAGCCCCAGGATCGTGTCCGGCAGCGCGTAGAACGAGCGGTAGAGCACATACGGCGCGTCGACTGCGATGAGGGGTCCGGGCATATGCCGCCCGAGCCTAGCGAGGCGCCGCTAGTAGACGACGACCGAGGGACCGTCGAGCCCTCGGTAGACGACGCGGTAGGTCCCCGCGCTTGGCACCTGCACCGCATAGGCGCCGTCGGAACCCAGTCGGACGACCGAGCTCTTGTGCCAGTGCTTGCCCGCGCGGACCTCGACGGTTACGCGTGCGCCCTCGCCGGCACCGAGGATGGTGCCGTGCAGCGTCTGCGCCGCGGCCATCTGCCCGAACAGCCGCTTCATCTGGGCGATGACGGCCATATCGCCGTGGACGTCGCTCGCCGCCATTGGCGTCGGAGCCGCCGATGACGAGATCGTGATGAATGTCGCCCACGTGCTGAGCAGCCCGAACGCGCCCTCGAGCTGGCTGCCGGTGACCGAGGTCGTCCCACGAGTCCCGATCACGTTCGCGGTCATGATCCGCGGCGACGCGCCGGTCTTCGCGACCTTGATCCCAACCAGGCTGCCCTTGACGAGCTTGCCGAGGTCCTTGGTGGCGGCGGCCAGGCTCATCTGACGCGTCCAGTGGTGATATGGGTCGCCGCCGGCGCCGTCGTACGGATCGGGCACGCCGCGCAGCCACGGGTCGGGAGTCGCGCCCGCCCAGGCGTCCTCGACGTTCTCGGTGTACCCGCCCGAGCTCGCGAAGAAGTACGTCACGGCCGGCGCGCCCTTATAGGTGACGATCTGGCCCGAAGTGGCCGCGACCGCGGCGTTGGTCGCGGCCGTCTCCGCCCCGACCCCTCGATACATCTGGGAGCGCGTGTCCGGATACAGGTTGTAGAACCCCCCGGCGACGTCGGTCGTGATCGCGTACGTCCGCGCCGCGACCGCCTGCGCCTTCAAAGCCTCAGCGGACCAAGTCGATGGCATCTCGGCCGCGATCACACCCTGGACGTAATCGTCTAGCCCCACGACGTTGACCGTGTACACGCGTCCCGAGCCGTTGGGCCGGAACTCGAGCGCGCCGCGATAGGTGCCCACCCCGGCGAGGCTCAAAAGGCCCGGTCCCGTAGCCGTCAACGGCGCCGAGAACGTCCCCACCGTCTTCCTAGACGACTGGTTGACGATCTTCAAAGACCCGTTCGCCAGCGGGACCACGTCGTACGTGAGGCTCGGATTCAGCTGCTTGTTGCCCACGCGCGTCGCGCCGGCGAACGCCGCCGAGCCGCTCCCCAGCAAGACCCGAACGTTCTGAGCAGGGTTCGTCGTGCCGAGCGCCGTGCCCGTGTAGTAGTGCGCGAGGATCTGCTGGTAGGTCCAGCCGTGCAGCGCGTAGCCATACACGCCGTACTGGCTCATCCCGATCCCGTGGCCGAACCCGCCGCCGCTGATGTACAACGTGGTGGCGGCCCCTCCCGAGGACGACCCGCCAGACGCGTGCCCGTGCTTTGCAGGCGTACGCGCGGCAGACGCCGGCCCGGCAAGGACCAGCGTCGCCGCCATTGACAGTCCCACCGCCAGCGCGCGCATCTTGGTAGGTAGACACATAACACGGAGCCGCGTTGCGGCGTGTTTCCATGTTGATTTCGTTAGGTAGGGTGCGGATATGAGCGAGCGCAAAGCTTCTGAAGTTTTTGTCGAGTGTCTGGAGGCGGAGGGGGTTCGGTATGTCTTCGGGATCCCGGGCGAGGAAACGCTCGACCTGAACGAGTCGCTGGCCGACTCCTCTATCGAGTTCGTCCCCGTTCGCCACGAGCAGGGCGGGGCGTATATGGCCGACGCCTACGGCCGCCTCACCGGCCGAGCGGGCGTCTGTCTGGGGACCCTTGGCCCAGGAGCGACAAACCTCGTGACAGCCGTGGCCGACGCTTTCCTGGATCGCGCTCCTCTCGTCGCTCTGACCGGTCAGTCCGACATCGAGCGCATGCACAAGGAATCGCACCAGTACATCGATCTCATCGGCATCATGCGGCCGATCGTTAAATGGAACGCCCGCGTTGCAAGCCCGGAGATCATCCCCGAGGTCGTGCGCAAGGCGTTCGCGGTGGCCGAGTCCGAGAAGCCCGGATCGACCCACCTCGAGCTACCCGAGGACGTGATGCAGCGCCCGCTCGACGCCTCGCCGCTCCCCCGCCACGCCCCCGTCCAGCCCGAGCCGGGCGGCAGGGAGCTCCAGCGCGCCGCCGACATGATCGACGCGGCCCGCAACCCGCTGGCGCTCGCCGGCAACGGCGCGATCCGCGGCCACGCGGCCCGAGCGCTTCGGTCCTTCGTCCATAACACCGGAATTCCTGTCGCCGAGACGTTCATGGCCAAGGGGCTCGTCGACTACGAGGATCCCAAGGCGCTCGGCACGGTCGGGCTCCAGGCCCGGGACTACGAGATGGCCGGGTTCGAGGATGCCGACCTCGTGATCGCGATCGGCTACGACCTGGTCGAGCACTCGCCCAAGCACTGGAACCCCAACCGGGACAAGCAGATCATCGTGATCGACTCGCTCGCCGCCGAGGTCGATCAGAACTTCGTCCCCGACGTTGAGCTGATCGGGGACATCGCCCACGTGCTGGCACGCCTCGCCGCCGGCTGCTCGCGGAGCCAGACCACCGCCGGCACGAGTCGCCTGCACGAGGTCGTGATGGGCGCACTCAACGAGGCACGCGACGACGAACACTTCCCGATGCGGCCGCCCCGTGTGCTGTGGGACATCCGCGAGGCGCTCGGGCGCGACGACATCCTGGTCTCGGACGTCGGCCTGCACAAGCTGTGGATCGGCCGGATGTTCCCGGCGCACGAGCCGGGCACCGTGCTGATCGCCAACGGACTGGCCGGTATGGGGTTCGCGCTCCCGACCGCGATCGGGGCCAAGCTTGTTAATCCGGATCGCAACGTGATTGCGGTGAGTGGGGACGGCGGCTTCCTGATGAATAGCCAGGAGCTCGAGACCGCCGTCCGACTGCGCACGTCGGTCGTCAACATCATCTGGGAGAACGCCCAGTTCGGCTCGATCGTGTGGAAGCAGGACAAGAAGTTCGGGCGCCACTTCGGCGTCGACTTCGGGAATCCGGACTTCGTGAAGCTCGCCGAGTCGTTCGGGCTGCCCGCGTGGCGATGCGAGAGCGCCGATGACTTCCCTCGCCTGCTGGCCGGCGCGCTCGCGAAGGACACGCCGTCGCTGATCGTCGTCCCGATCGACTACTCGCTCGACGTTGCGATCTCCGAGACGCTCGGCGCCGAGACCGTCGCCACCTGACGCTGGGGCAAGCCGACGCCGGCGAGCGCCCCGAGCGCCGACAACCCCGCCGCGACCCCGATCGCCGCGGTGAAGCCGTCGCTGAACAGCTGGGGCGAGCCGTAGCTTCCGGAGCCGGTGAACACCGCGACCAGCGTTGCGATCCCGAACACCCCGCCGAGCTGGCGCATCATGTTGAACGCGCCCGACGCCTTGCCGATGCTCGCGGGCGCCACCGAGCTGACGACCGCGCTTTGGATCGCGGGCATCGCCATCGACACGCCGCAACCGGCAATCGCGAGTGGGGCCACCAGCCGCCAGTAGGCGACGTCAGGACTCGCGATCAGCGCGATCCATCCCATCCCGGCCGCCTGCAGCAGCAGCC
Source organism: uncultured Solirubrobacterales bacterium (assembly GCA_963783415.1). Classification (GTDB taxonomy): domain Bacteria; phylum Actinomycetota; class Thermoleophilia; order Solirubrobacterales; family Solirubrobacteraceae; genus Palsa-465. The sequence goes on along the minus strand of CAWANN010000023.1, from coordinate 228,130 downwards.
CGGCGACCGCGAACGGGCGCTCGCCGACGCGCGAGATACGCGCGCCGGTGATCGGCGCGACGATGAACAGCGTCGCCGTCCAAGGCAGCAGGCGGACACCGGCGTCGAGCGGGCCGTGGTGCTGCACGGTCTGGAGGAACTGAGCCATGAAGAACACCGCCCCGTACAACGCAGCGCTCAGGAACAAGATCGTCGCGTTGCCCGACGAGAACGCGCGCGAGGCGAATAGCCCCGTCGGCAGCATCGGCTCGGCCACGTGCCGCTCCCACAGCACGAACGCCACGCCGAGAAGCACGCCCGCGGCCAGCGCCGTGACCACCTCGGTGCTGCCCCAGCCGGCCGAGTTGCCGCGCACGAGCCCCCACACGATGCCGAGCGCGGCGCCGGTGACGAGCGCGAGGCCGGCGATGTCCGGGGCGCTGCGTGGGCCGTAGCTCTCGCCGACCCGGCGGAACACCACCGGGATGGTCAACAGGCCGATTGGGACGTTGATCCAGAAGATCCATTGCCACGCGATCCCCTGCGTGATCGCGCCACCGAGGACCGGGCCGCCGAGCACCGCAAGTCCAGTCACGCCGCTGAAGATCCCGAGTGCGCGCGCCCGCTCCTTCGCGGGGTACGCCGCGGTGAGAAGCGTCAGCCCGAGCGGCATCACGAGCGCCGCGCCCGCGCCCTGGATGGCGCGCGCGGCGATCAGCGCGCCGACGTTTGGCGCGAGCGCGCAGGCGGCCGAAGCGAGCGAGAAGAGCCCCAGCCCGGCCGTGAACAGCCGGCGGCGCCCGAACCGGTCGCCGAGCGCGGCGCCCGTCATCAGGAGTACCGCGAAGCTCAGCGTGTACCCGTTCACGGTCCACTCGAGTTCCTCGATCGACGCGCCAAGGTGGACCCGGATCGTCGGGAGCGCCGTGGTCACCACGAGCGCGTCGAGCGCCACCATCAGCGACGCTATGGAAGCCACCGCCAGTACCCAGCCTGGTCTGGTGCGCATCTGTTCCTCCTCGAGGTCGATTCCGGTCCCGTGGACTACGACCCCGGCGGCGAGCGCAAATTGACCGGTGAATTTCGGAGGCCGGCGGTGTCGTGAAGGAGAGATGCCTCGTGCGAGGATGCGACCGTGACCACCAGCGCGTTGACCCGGGCCCGCGCCGGCGACGAGCAGGCGTTCCGCGAGCTGACCGACGCTCACCGGCGAGAGCTACAGGTTCACTGTTACCGAATCCTGGGCTCGGTCCAGGACGCCGAGGACGCGCTTCAGGAGACGCTGTTGGCCGCATGGCGCGGGCTTGACGGCTTCGAGGAGCGCTCCTCGCTGCGCGCCTGGCTGTACACGATCGCGACCAACCGGTGCCTCAACGTGCTCCGGGCCGGCTCGCGCCGCCCGCAGGAGCAGCGACCGCTGTCGTTCGAACCGCCCGAGCCCAGCCGCTACGGCGAGGTGCTGTGGCTCGAGCCCTACCCGGATGCGTTGCTCGAGGGGATCCCCGATGCCGCCCCAGGCCCGGCCGCTCGCTACGAGACCCTCGAGGCGGTGGCGCTCGCGTTCGTGACCGCGCTCCAGCGCCTCCCGCCCCGGCAGCGAGCGGTGCTCGTGCTCAGGGACGTCCTCGGCTACCGCGCCGCCGAGGTCGCGACGATGCTCGACGCGACCGAGATCTCCGTCAACAGCGCCCTGCAGCGAGCGCGGGTGACGCTCGACGCCCAGACCCCGCCCGTCCGCGAGCGCGCGCCGCTACCGAGCTCGGCCGCCGAGCGCGAGCTCGTGGCACGGTTCGCCGACGCGTTCGAGAACGGCAGCGTCGAGCAGGTGATCGCGCTGCTGACCGACGACGCGTGGGTCGCGATGCCGCCCGAGCCGTTCGAGTATCAGGGTCATGCCGCGATCGCCCAGTTTTTCGCGCAGGCGTTCGGTGCGCGCGGCGACCGCGTCGACCGCCTCGTGGCCACGCGCGCCAACGGACAGCCCGCGTTCGGCCACTACATCGGCGACGCCTACGCGCCGGTCGTCCGGGGCGTGGGCGTGATCGTGCTGACGCTCGAGGGCGACCACGTCGCGCAGCTCACCCGCTTCGGGGGCTCGGCGCTGTTCGCCCGCTTCGGCCTCCCGCGAACTCTGCCGCTCTGAGCGAGAAACTCGCGCCCGGTTCAGCGGCGTTGCGGAACCGGCGGCCGGCGCACGTCACCCGGCGCGGAGACGTACCGGAGCCCGCTATAGATTCCCCTGCGCCATCTGGCGCAGGTCCATGGCCTTGTCGTAGGTCTCCGCGTCGACGCCGAGCTCGAGCGCGACTTCGCGAAGCGGCCGCCCCGACTCCGAGGCATTCTTGACGATCTCGGCCCCCTTGTCGTAGCCGATGTACGGGTTGAGCGCGGTGGCGGCGGACAGCGTCATCTCGGCCGAGCGACGCAGGCCCTCCTCGTTGGGCTCAATCCCGTCGATGCACTTCTCGGCGAAGATCCGGCAGCCGCTGGTCAGGAGGCGGATCTGGTCGAGCAAGTTACGAGCGATGAGCGGAACTCGTACGTTCAGCTCGAAGTTGCCTTGCGTCCCAGCAACGGTGATCGCCGTGTCGTTGCCGATCACCTGGGCCGAGATCTGCAGGACAACCTCGGGGATCACCGGGTTGACCTTCCCCGGCATGATCGACGAGCCCTTCTGGAGCTCGGGTAGGAAGATCTCCCCGATCGCCGTTCGTGGCCCTGAGCCCATCCAGGCCAGGTCGTTCGCGATCTTGGTCAAAGACACCGCGAGGACTTTCAACGCGCCCGACAGCTCCACCAGCGCGTCGCGATTGCCCTGCGCCTCGAACGGATCCTCGGGCGCCCGGATCTCGAGACCGGTGGCCTCGGTCAGCCGCGCCCGGACGCGGGCGGCGAACTCCTTGTGCGTGTTCATGCCGGTGCCCGTCGCGGTCCCGCCGAGCGGGATCTGCGCCACATGCGGAAGGGCGTTCGAGATCCGCTCCCGACCCAGGCGGATCTGCGCGGCGTAGCCCGAGAACTCGTGGCCGAGCGTCACCGGCACGGCATCCATCAGATGGGTGCGCCCCGACTTGACCAGATCCTTGAACTCGTCGGCCTTCCGCTGCAGCGAGGCCTCGAGCTGCTCGAGCACGGGCAAAAGCTGGTTGGTGGCGGTGTCGAGCGCTGCGAGGTGGACCGCCGAGGGGAACACATCGTTGGACGACTGGCCCATGTTGACGTCGTCGTTGCGATGGATGTCGTCGCCGGCAAGCGCTGCGATCACCTCGTTCGCGTTCATGTTCGACGAGGTGCCGGAACCGGTCTGGAACACGTCGATCGGGAACTGGTCGTCGAACTCGCCGTCGGCCACGCGGTCGGCCGCCGCCGCAATGCGCGCCGCCTTGTCCTCATCCAACAGGCCAAGCTCGGCGTTGACGCGCGCGGCCGCGCCCTTGATCCGCCCGAGCCAGCGCACCACGGGCACCGGGATCCGCTCACCCGAGACCGGGAAGTTCGCCACGGCCTTGGTGGTCTCCCCGCCCCACAGCTGCTCGTGTTCCTGCACGCCCATGTTCGTCCTTTCGAAGTTTCGGTCTGGGCGTCTGAGGCTACCGCGGCATCGGCTCAAGACACCGCCGGTCGCGCCGGCGGCGCTCGGGTGCAGCCCGTCGGTCACCGCGATCAGCACCGGCGGAAGCCGGGTCGGTTCGGCGGGTGCGCCTCCGGCGCATCCGCTTCCGGCGGTCGGGCCCGGCGTAGGGGCGAGTCGGCGGCACGCCGGGGACGATCGGGTTCGCGCTACGACGCTGCGCCTCGATCTGAAACAGCTCGGCGCGTTGTCGCCAGGCAGCCGCCACCTCGGCCGCCTCGCGGCGAGTCTCGAGCCGCCTGGTTGCATCGTCGGCCACGGCCTGGTTGCCGCGGGCCATCTCGAGGCTCTGCTCGGCGATCAGCGCGAGCTCGATCGCGTTCAGGGACATCGAGGCCCGATCGGGCGAGGCGTTCGGTCGCGGCGCGGGGGTGGGGGCGGCGCCGGTAGCGGATCGTGCCAGGCTGACGAACCCCCAGGCTCGCCACTGGAGTGGCCGCAACAGCCCGGACAGAGCCAACAGGATGACCGCTACTAGCGCGTGACCATGCATCGAGATCGGGATTCCGGCAGCTGCCGGGTCGTTGGCGGACCGAGATAGAAGCCTTGACCGAAGTCGCAGCCGAGCTCACGGAGCGATTCGAGCTGCCCGGCGGACTCGATTTCCTCCGCCACCACACGCAGCTCCAGGTTGGCCGCGAGGTCCAGGACCATCCTCAGGAAGGCGCGATCGGCTCCGCCCTGCTCGAGGCTCTCCATGAACGGCATCCCGATCTTCAGCCAGTCGATTGGGAGCGAGCGGAGATGGGAGAGCGACGAGTAGCCGGTGCCGAAGTCGTCGAGCGCCAGCTGCACGCCGAGCGAGCGCAGCTCGCGCAGGGTGGCGATGCTGCTGTCGGGGTCCCGCAGCATGACGCCCTCGGTGATCTCCAGAACCAGCCGGTCGGGTTCAAGCCCGCTGTCCTCGAGCGCGTCGGCGACTCCCGAGACGAACTCGGGCTGGCGCAGCTCGACCGGTGAGACGTTCACGTGGATGAGCGAGGGAGCGCGGTCCGTCGTGCCCCATCCTCGGGCATCGCGGCACGCTTGCCGCAGCACGGAGCGCCCGATCGAGACGACCGCTCCGGTCTCCTCGGCAAGCGGGATGAACGACGAGGGCGTCGTGCAGCCGCGAGGTCCGTCCGGCCAGCGGACGAGCGCCTCGCAGGCCGTCACGCGTCCAGTGTCCAGCGCGACGATCGGCTGGTAGCGAACTGCGAACGCGTCGTCCCGGACGGCGTCCCTCAGCCGCACCTTGAGGCGATGGCGCCTCTGCACCGGCACCTCCATGCCGGATTCGAACAGCTCGTAGCCGTGCTTGCTGTCGTACTTGGCGCGATACATCGCCAGATCGGCGTTGCGGATGAGCTCGTCGGCGCTGACCTCCGCTCCGTCGCCGGTGGCGATGCCGGCGCTTGCATGCACCGACATGCTCTGGCCGTTGATCGAGAACCGCTCTGCGAGATGGCGATCGATCCGCTCGGTCACCTCGATCGCCTCCTGCTCCGAGTCTGGGCGGTCGAGCATGATCGCGAACTCGTCGCCCCCGAGGCGCGCCACGGTATCCGACGGACGGACGCAGTCGCGCAGGCGACGGGCGACAACGACCAGCAGGTCGTCGCCGGCGGCATGCCCGAGGCTGTCGTTCACGGTCTTGAAGTCGTTGATGTCGATGAAGATCACCGACACCGCCCCGCGATTGCTCGCAAGCGCGTCTCCCACCCGCTGGACGAACAGTGATCGATTCGCGAGGTCAGTGAGCGGATCGTGCGACGCCTGGTGCTGGAGCTCGCGCTGTAGCTCCTTCAGGCGCCACACCGTCTGTCCGAGGCGGTCATTCTCCAGCGCGACGCTTGTGTTGTTGGCGAGCGTCTCGAGCAGCCTGACGTCCGCCGAGCAGAAATTGTCGACAACGCCGGATGGATTGCCGATCATGATCGCCCCGATCAGGCTGCGCTCGCCCTTCAACACCGCGAGCATCCCGTCGCCCAGCTCCCGCGCGCTCAGGTACTCCGCGAGGAGCGCATCCGTGATGTCCGCCACGGCGCAGGCTCCGGCGTCGTGACCCTGGATCAGCGACCGGAAATGCGCCGCTATGGTCGGTTCGACGCTCTCCAGAACGGACGCGGTCCGGTTCGCTCGCACCGTCGTGCGCAGTGCGTCGCTGGCGTCCGGCGAGAAGAACACGATCTCGGCGACCTCGGCCCGAAAGGCATCGAGCGCCTCGACCAACAGCCCCTCGAGCGCCGGCCCGATATCCGAGGAGCGGGACAACGCGCGCGCCGCCTGGTAGAGGAACTCCACCCGCTGGTGCCGCTGCCGCTCGGCGACGTACGCGCGGAAGCTGATGAACGTTCCCGCGATCGGGATCGCGATCAGAATCGCGTTCTTCCAATTCGCGTAGACGATCGTCGCCAAGCACAGGCCGACGCTCGTATTCGCCACGACGACGGCGAGGTCGGTACGGAGCGACCGAGCGACCTGGCGGATGCCGAGCCGATCCTCGGACACGGATACGGCGGCGCTGATGAATAGGACCGCCGTCAGCGAGTTCGCGACGGTGGCGAGAATTGCGGCCATCCAGACACTCGGAGAGATCTCGGTCGAGGCACCGGCGACCGCATGGAATACGAGAACCGCGATGCAGTTACCCAGGAGGAACACCCCGAAGTTGAACGCGAGCCGAATCACGGGCAACTTCCGGTGGAGCGCGAGGACGACGATCCGACCGATCGCGCCGGCCAGGATCGCCTGTGGCCCACCGGCGAACACGAGCGCGAACACGAACGGGATCTCGCCGAGCGACATCGAGTGCGCGCTGCGGCGGAAGTGAACGTGGACCGCGAACCGCTCGGCGGCGACGAACGCGATCAGGAGCGCCCAGAACGGCACGGGGAACGAGGAGATGATCGGGGGCACGGCCCCTGCGCCGGCTCTGAACAGGACGGCGGCGGCGGCGATCGTTCCGCCGCTCATGGCCCAGATCGCCGCCTGGCCGGAGGACATCCGATGCGGGCGAGATCGCACGACGGACGCCCACAGCGAGCGCGATCTGGATTCGCGATCAAGCTTGGCGATGCTGCCGGTCGCGCTCATGCCTATCTCCACTTGGTCGCCCAGCCGACACTGCTCCAGCTCGCGGCGGTCGGGCTGACCCCGGCTCCGCCGGCGGACGAGCAGTCGAGGCAGCTCCAACTCGCGGCGCTCCAGCTGGCCGCGAGCGGATCCGTCGCGGTGCTCCAGCTTGCGGCGCTCCAGCTGGCCGCGGAGTAGTCGATCGAGCCCGTGTCGGTATCGATCAGGTCATTGGGTGTCAGGTTCTGGTCCGATGTGAGCTGGCTGCCGCTGGCCCAGTACGCCGCCATCGCCCGCACCTCGGCGCCCCCGGCGGCCAGCGGGATAGCGGTGTTGACGATCGCTCCCTTGACCATCGCCGGCGTCCAGCCGGGATGCACGGCGAGCAGGTCCGCGGCGATGCCGGCGACGATCGGCGCCGCCAACGACGTCCCGCTGAGCTGGAAGTACGCGCCCCCGATCACGCAGGTCGGGCATGCTGTCGCAAACGAGCTTCCCGGCGCCAGCGTGGAGACTATGTGTGCTCCGGGGGCGAGCACATCCGGCTTCTGGAACCCGTCTTGGGTCACGCCGCGGCTTGACCAGCTCGGTTCGACGTCATCCGATGAGGACGTTGTTCCCTGGGTGTTGGTCGCGCCGACGGTGATCACATAGGGATCGTTGGCGGGCGCGTATGACACCGCGTCCGGCGCCGACCCGAGGTTCCCCGCCGCCGCCACGACCGTGATCCCGTGGAACCATGCCTGTTCGACGGCCGCGTCGAGCGGATCGGTCGTATAGGACTGTTCCGACGTGGATCGGAACGAGAGGTTCAGGACCTGGATGTTGTAGTCGGCCTGGTGGTCGACCGCGAACTGGAGCCCGTAGATCGCGTCGAGGATCGTCGCGGCGCCGGAGTCGTCGGCGATCTTGATCGCGATGAGGTTTGCATTGGGCGCGGTCCCGGCGTACTGGCCGTAGAGCGGGTCGCCCGAAGCGCGGTCCCACCCGTTCCCGGCGACCAATCCCGCCACGGCCGTCCCGTGGCCGTAGGTGTCATCGGCGGTCGTGGCATCAGGATCCACCACCGCCGAAGCGACCACGCGCGAGGTCGAGCTGCCCTGCGACGTTTGGAAATCCGGTAGGTCGCCGGTGACGCCCGTGTCGATCACGGCGACGCCGACGCCCGCGCCGGTGGTCCGATTCCATAGACGCGTGGCCCCGGTCGACTGATCGAACGATGTGGCCAGCGTCCCCGGTGTGGGACTGGCGAGCGTGGTGCTCCGGATTGCCGCGTTCAGCGACACCGCGTGGACCAGCGGACTCGCGCCGAGCCGCCGCGCGGCGGCCGCGGTCAGGCGCGCGGACAAACCGTTGATGATCGGAAGGCCCAGGCCCGGTTGCCCTCCCATCGATCGTACGAGCGCGCGCCCATCGGCCGCGTCTACGCCGGGCCTGAGCTGGATGATCACCTCGACGCGCCGCTCGGGGCTGGCGGACGCCAGGAGCGCCAGCGGTCCGGAGACCGTGCTGGGGGACGCGGCCGTCGGTCGCGTACCAGGGCTAGCGGGGCCCAGGAGGACCACCCAGGCGACAGCGGCTGAGAGCAGCGCGATTGCCACTCCCGTCAGGGCAGGGCGACGCTGCCCTCGCTCGGACGAGAAGCGGGTAACGGCGGCGCCCACGTTCGCAGCCACGCACACCAAACGGCGGGGTTACCCACAAGCTTTCACGCCGTCGAAATTTCGAGCACCTTCAGCGCCGCCTCTACGTCGTGGCCGAACGCGCGGTCCTCGAGGTCCGCCGGCAGCGCCTGAGCGGCGGCGTCGAACAGCGCCCGCACGCCCATTCCGGCGGGTTCCCGGCCTGCGAAACGCAATGCCCGAACCGCGACGACCATCTCGGTGGCCACGAGCACGCCCATCGCGTGGATCAGCTCGGCGGTCCGGGCGGCCGCGGTCGCGGCGAGGCTCGCGTGCGATTCGACCCCGAGCGACGCCCACACGCTCTGGGCCGCCATCGGCGACGCCAGCGAGCGCGCTTCGGCGGCGGCCGCGTGGGCGGTGTACTCGAGCATCATGTGGCCCGAGTCCGGCCCGGGGTCGGCGGCGAGGAACGGCGTCAGGCCGCTCATCCTCGGATCGAGGATCGCGCTCACCCGGCCCGCGATCAGCGACGCCGAGTGCGCGAACGCTGCGCGCAGTCCATCGAGCGCGGCCCCGAGCTCGGCCGCATGGAAGTTGCCGGTCGGGAAGGCCCGACCTTCGTCGATCAGGGCGTTCTCGGGGCGCGCGTTGAGCTCGCGGGCGAGCACGTCGTCGAGCGTCCACAGCGCGTCGTTCGCGACGCCGTCCACCTGGGGCAACACGCGGAACGGATAGGGGTCCTGGACGAGCCGGTCGGGCGCCCGGGGATCGAACGGCGCGCCGGCGAGCAGCTCGCGCATCCGCTCCGCCACCGCGGCCTGGCCGCGGGCGCCGCGCCCTGCCTGAACGCGCGCGTCGAGCACGACCGGGTCGGCATCGAGCGCCTCGAACGACAGCGCTGCGACCTCGAGCCACCGCTCGTGTAGCGCCCGGGCGTCGACGCTCAGCAGCGCAGCGTGACCGGCGGTCATCGCATTCGAGCTCATGAAGCCGAGCGCGTCGCGCAGCCCGAGCTCGACCGGCTCCGCCCTCACCGACGCATCGACGAGCTCGCCGTCGCGCCACACCCGTCCCTCGCCGAGCAGCGCCAGGGCGATCTCCGCCAGCCCGGGAAGGTCGCCGGTGCCGAGCGATCCGAGCTCTCGGGTGAGTGGCGTGACGCCGTCGTTGAGCGCGGCGAGGAGGCCGTCGAGCAGCGCCGGCGCCGTGCCGGCGCCCCCGGCCCCGAGCTGGTTCGCGCGGACGACCATGCCCGCCCGGACCAGCTCCGGTGCGAGCGCCCGACCTGCACTGACGGCGTGGCTTCGCAACAGGTTCCACTGGAAGCGCTCGCGCTCGGCGTCGCCGATGACACGATCGCGGAGTGCGCCGACGCCGGTGGTCGCGCCGTACAGAGCCTCGCCTCGTTCAAGTAGCGCCGCGATCGCCTCACGCGCGGCGAGGTTGCGCTCGCGGGCGGCGGGTGCGAGCTCGACCGCCCGACCCCGCCGGGCGACGGCGTCGACCGCGGCGGGTGTGAGCGTCGCACCATCGATCACGATCACGGGCGCGGTTAGCATCGGACGCCATGACTGCTGGCGAGACAGTGGCGATGCCGCCCCGCACCGGGCTGCTCGGTCGGACGCCGTCTGGCGTCCTGGTCGTCAGCGCGATCGCGTCGGTGCAGTTCGGCTCGGCGATCGCCGCCAAGCTGTTCGCGCAGATCGGACCCGCGGGCGCGGTCTCTCTGCGCCTCGTCTTTGGGACGATCATTCTGCTGGCGCTGTGGCGGCCCAGGCTCCACGGCTACACGCGCTACCAGCTGGCGCTCGCGTGTCTGTTCGGTCTGGTGCTCGGGTGCATGAACCTGAGCTTCTACAGCGCGCTGCACCGGATCCCGCTCGGGATCGCGGTAACGCTCGAGTTCGTCGGGCCCCTGACCGTCGCCGTCGCGGGGTCGCGACAACCGATCGACCTGCTCTGGGTGGCGATCGCCGCAGCCGGGATCATCGCGCTGACCCAGGGCGACACCCAGCAGCTGAACGCGCTCGGCGTGTTCTTCGCTCTGCTCGCCGGCGCCCTGTGGGGCACGTACATCATCGTCAACGCCCGGGTGGGACGCGCGTTCGAGGGCGGGACGGGGCTGGCGCTCGCGATGTGCGTCGCGTCGGTCGTGATCCTTCCGTTCGGGATCGCGCAGGGCGGGTCGCATCTGCTCGAGCCGCGCTCGCTCGCGCTCGGGGCCGCAATCGGCCTGCTGTCCTCGGCAATCCCGTACTCGTTCGAGGTCGAGGCGCTCCGGCGCATCCGCCCGTCGGTGTTCGGCGTGCTCATGAGCATCGAGCCGGCGATGGCCGCGCTCGCCGGGTTCATCGTGCTGGGTCAGGGCCTCGGGGCCCGGACGCTGCTCGGGATAGGACTGGTAGTGGTCGCGTCGGTGGGCGCGGCGCGTCGCACCGGCGAGCCACCGATTGCCGTCTAGTGACAAGGGCTTTCATTCTACGGTAAAGTTCCGCTCCGATGCCGGAATCTGGAACTCGCACAGTCGAACGGGCACTTACGCTGCTGGCGGCGGTTGCCGAAGGCGGCGGCACGCTCAGCCAGCTGGCGCGAGCGGCAGACCTGTCGCCGAGCACCGCGTCGCGTCTGCTTGGCACGCTGGCGAATCGCGAGCTCGTGCGCCGCGACGAGCACGCGCGCTACCACGCCGGAACGCGTCTGCGGCAGCTCGCGGCCGCCACCCTTCGAGAGGATCCGCTCTACGAGCTCGCCGGCGCCCATCTGGAGGCGCTCGCCGAGGAGACGGGCGAGACCGCGAACCTGGCGGTCGCGGCCGACGAGGATCAGATCGTGTACCTGCGTCAGGTCGTGAGCCGCCAGCTCGTCCAGAGCGCGGGCTGGGCCGGCCGGACGGTCCCACGACGCGGGACGGCGGTCGGCGACGCTTTACGCGGCGCGGTCAACGGAAGCGGATATGTTGCGCGCATGGGCGCAGTCGAGCCCGACGTGACCTCGATCGCCGCACCGGTCTACCGCGCCGACGGCGCGATCGCCGGCGCGCTCAGCGTGCTCGCGCCGAGCTACCGCGTGTCGCGACGGCGCGTCGAGACACATGGTCGGGACGTGGCGCGTCACGCCGCCGAGCTGTCGCGGAGCCTCGGGGCGCCGGGAGCGGCCGCGGCATGACCGGGTCCGGACCGAGCACCGCGGGCCTCCGTTGCAAGGGCTGGCAGCAGGAGGCGGCATTGCGCATGCTCGAGAACAACCTGCACCCCGACGTCGCCGAGAAGCCCTCGGAGCTCGTGGTCTACGGAGGGATCGGCAAAGCCGCCCGCAACTGGCCGAGCTACCACGCGATCGTGCGCGAGCTTCAGCGCCTCGGCGACGAGGAGACGCTGCTCGTCCAGTCGGGCAAGCCGGTGGCGGTGTTCGAGACCCACGAGGCGGCGCCGCGCGTCCTGCTCGCGAACTCGAACCTGGTCCCGGACTGGGCCAACTGGGACGAGTTCCGCAGGCTCGATGCGGCCGGGCTGATGATGTACGGTCAGATGACCGCCGGGTCGTGGATCTACATCGGCTCGCAGGGGATCCTCCAGGGCACGTACGAGACGTTCGCGGCCGCGGCGCGCAAGCGGTTCGACGGGACGCTCGAGGGCCGGCTCGTCGTGACCGCCGGCCTCGGCGGGATGGGCGGCGCCCAGCCGCTGTCGATCACGATGCTCGGCGGGACCGCGCTGTGCGTCGAAGTCGATTTGCAGCGGATCGAACGGCGGATCCAGACCGGCTACCTCGACGAGCGCGCCGCCGACCTCGACGACGCGCTCGCCCGCCTCGACGCCGCCCGGAGCGAACGGCGCGCGCTGTCGATCGGCCTCGCCGGCAACGCCGCCGAGGTCCTCCCCGAGCTGGTCCGCCGCGGCGTCCACATCGACGTGGTCACCGACCAGACCTCGGCCCACGACCCTCTCAACGGCTACATCCCCGCGGGCCTGACGCTCGAACAAGCCGACGCGCTCCGCCAGACCGATCCTGACGAATATCTCAGACGCGTCGGCGAGAGCGCGGTCGCGCACGTGTCGGCAATCAGGGCGCTGGGCGCCGCGGGCGCCGAGGCGTTCGACTACGGCAACGCCTTGCGCGGGCTCGCCTTCGAGAACGGGGACAAGGACGCGTTCAGCTACCCGGGGTTCGTGCCGGCGTACGTGCGGCCGCTGTTCTGCGAGGGCAAGGGCCCGTTCCGCTGGGTGGCGCTGTCGGGCGATCCGGCCGACATCCACGCCACCGATCGCGCGATCCTCGACCTATTCGGCGACCAGGAGCACATCGCGCGGTGGATCAAGCTGGCGTCGGAGCGGGTGCACTTCCAGGGCCTGCCGGCGCGGATCTGCTGGCTCGGCTACGGCGAGCGCCATCTCGCCGGGCTGCGCTTCAACGAGATGGTCGCCTCCGGCGAGGTCAAGGCCCCGATCGTGATCGGGCGCGACCACCTCGACGCCGGATCGGTCGCCTCGCCCCAGCGCGAGACCGAGGCGATGACCGACGGCTCCGACGCGGTCGCCGACTGGCCGTTGCTCAACGCGCTGATCAACACCGCCTGCGGGGCGAGTTGGGTCTCGATCCACCACGGCGGCGGCGTCGGCATGGGAAAGTCGATCCACGCCGGCCAGGTGTGCGTCGCCGACGGCACCGACCTGGCCGCCCAGCGCCTCGAGCGGACCCTGAAGGCCGACCCCGGCATGGGAATCGTTCGTCACGTCGACGCCGGCTATGACCTCGCGGTGTCGGCGGCCCGCGATCACGGGCTGCGGATCCCGATGCTCGAGTCGGAGTGAGGCGCCGGCGCGCCGGCGTCATCACCATGCAGAACGTGGCAACGCGACTCGCCCCACACCCGCCGAGCGCACATAAGCATCTCAGGGGTGCTTATGTGCACACGGTGGCGCCCGGTGGGGGAGGTTTGTCACGTTTTGCATCGCCTCCCACCGCCCTCGGGCCGCGGTGACGACCTCGTTCGACAACGCCGCCCAGGTCCTCGCGCCCCCCGAGCCGGGCCTGAGCTACCTGCGCAGCGACCGCGCGAACGAAATCACGCTCGAACCCGGCGGAATCACGATCGAGCACGGCCGGATCGCCGCGCTCGAACCCACGACCGACGCCGACATCCACATCGACGCGAGTGGGTGCGCGCTCCTCCCCGGCCTCGTCGACTGCCACACCCACCTGCCGTTCGCGGGCTGGCGCGCCGCGGAGTACGAGCAGAAGGTCACGGGCGTGCCGTACGAGGAGATCGCGCGCGCCGGCGGTGGCATCAGATCGTCCGCAAAGGCTCTCAGGGAAACCCCGGACGAAACCGTGCTGGCGCAGGCCCAGGAGCTCGCCGGCGAAATGCTTCGCTCCGGGACGACCACGTTCGAATGCAAATCGGGCTACGGGCTGTCGACCGCGGGCGAGCTCCGCGCCCTCCAACTCGCGACCGAGCTGAGCCAGATCGTCTCCCAGGTAACGACCCGAACCGCGCTCCTTGCCCACGCGGTACCCGACGGCTACACGACCACGACCTGGATGGACGAGGTGGAAAAGATGCTGCCCGAGGCGCTCGAGCACGTGAGCGCGCTCGACATCTTCGTCGAGTCGATCGCGTTCGGGCTCGACGACCTCGACCGCATGGGCGAGCTGGCGAGCGCGAACGGCGTGCTCCTCCGCGCCCACGTCGAGCAGTTCACGACGATGCGCTCGGTTCCGGTGGCGCTCAAGCACAACGCGCGCTCGTTAGACCATCTCTCGACGATCCACCCCGACGACATCGCGCCGCTCGCCGCCTCCGAGACAGCGGCGGTGCTCCTGCCCGGCGCGGAATTCATGGGCGCCGAGGCGACCGCGCCGGCGCGCGATCTGATCGAGGCCGGCGCGATCGTGGTGCTCGCCACCGACGCCAACCCGGGCACCTCGCCGATCTTCGCGCTCCCGCTGATCGTCGGGCTCGGGGTCCGCCGGTATGGCCTGAGCACGCGCGAGGCGCTCCTCGGGGTGACGGTCAACGCGGCGTACGTTCTGGACCTGCAACGCGACCTCGGATCGATCGAGCTCGACAAGCGAGCCGACCTCGTCCTGCTCGACTGCCCGGCTGAGCACGTCGCGTATCGCCTCGGTCGCAACCCCGTCGCGGCCACGTTCGTCGGCGGGGAGCCGGCCTACGTGCGCCCAGACGCGGCGTGGCGGATCATGGAGGGGTGAGCTTCGGATCCGCGGACGCGGAAGAGAGCTTTCCGCTCGGCGCCGCCGTCACCCTCGAGCAACTCGATCAAGACCCCCATCCGGTCCTAGCCGGCCTACGCGAGCACGAGCCGGTGTCGTGGTTGCCGGCGCTCGGGGGTTGGCTCGTGACCCGATACGACCTCGCGGTCGGAGTGATGCGTGACGCGGAAACCTTCACCGTGGACGATCCTCGCTTCTCGACGGCACAGGTGGTCGGCCCGAGCATGCTGAGCCTGGATGGCGAGGCGCACGCGCGCCACCGCGCTCCGTTCACGGCGCCGTTCCGGCCGATCGCCGTCCGTGAACGCTTCGCACGACGCCGCGAGAAGCGAGTCCGACCGCCTCATCGATGCCTTCGACGACCGCGGAAAGGCCGAGCTGCGCCGGTCGTTCGCGGGACCGCTGGCAGCATCGATCATGGCTCGCGCGCTCGGACTGGACCAGGGGGAGGTCGGCACGATGCTCGGCTGGTACGACGCGATCGTCGCCGCGGTCACCGAGGTGACCGCGGGTCACGACGTTCCGGTCCGCGGAGGCGAGGCATTCGATTCACTTCGCGGACGCCTGGAGGCGGTCATCGCCGCCGGTCCACACGCGTCTTTGCTCGGCGCCGCCGGGTCGGGCGAGGCCCTGACGACCGACCAGATCGTCTCGAACGCGGCGGTGCTCTTGTTCGGCGGGATCGAGACGACCGAGGGCATGATCGCCAACGCGCTGCTCCATCTGCTCGAACATCCCGACGTGCTGGCGTGGATCGAGCACGACCGGACCCGGCTGGCTCCGGCGCTCGAGGAGTCGCTGCGCCTCGAGCCGGCCGCGGCGGTCGTCGATCGCTACGCCACCGCGGATGTCGACCTCCGGGACGCGCAGATCCGGCGGGGCGAGCTAGTCCAGGTCTCGATCAGCGCCGCGAATCGTGATCCGACGATGTTTCCCGACCCTGACCGCTTCCACCCGACACGCTTCGACCGTCCAGCCACCCGCGGGCATCTCACTTTCGCCCACGGTCCGCACGTGTGCCTCGGCGTTCACCTGGCCCGCCTCGAGGCCCGCGCCGCCCTCGACGCCCTCCTGCAACGGCTGCCCACCCTGGCGCTCGACCCGACCAGGCCGTCCCGGATCCAGGGCCTGGTGTTCCGCAAGCCGCCGACGCTGTACGCGGTCTGGGTCTGACGCGCCCGGCGAGCTGCTCGCCGCCGAGCGCGCCGCGCCCGCCCGGCGCGAGCGGCTCGCCCGGCCGCAACCAATGACATAGTTCCCGGCCGGGTGCACGTCTTTCGTAGAGCCCTTTTGGTCGGAATCACGGGTGGGGCTCTCGGGCCGGTACTCGCATTTCCCGTGGGCGCGAGGGCGGCCACCCCGCCGCCGGTCCCGCCTCCTCCGGCCAACCCGAACCCGGCGCGCGTGACCGTCAAGGTAAGCGACACCAGGGTCAGCCAGCCGATCCCGTCCGGCTTCGTCGGCTTCTCGTTCGAGTTCCAGGCGGTCCGCGACTACACCGGATCCAACCCGCGCGCGATAAACCCGGTGCTCGTCCAGTTGATCCGCGACGTCGCGCCCGGGCAGACGCCGGTGCTGCGAATTGGCGGTAACAGCACCGACCAGACATGGTGGCCAACCCCGGAGGCGACCCAGTCGCCCGGGGTCATCTACACGCTCGACAAGAGCTGGCTCGCCACGACGCGCGCGCTCGCCGTCGCGACCGGCGCGAAGCTGATCCTCGGCGTGAACCTGAAGGCCGACAGCCCGGCCGAGGCCGCCGCCGAGGCTTACGCGTATCGCACCGGTATCGGCACCCGCTACATCGACGCGCTCGAGCTCGGCAACGAGCCGGAGCTGTACAAGGTTTTCCCGTACTACGAGGAGGACGGCATGCCGGTCTTCGCGAGGCCTCCGACCTACGACTTCGCGAGCTACACCGACGATGTGGCGCAGATCGCCAAAGGAATCCGCCGCCTTCCCTTAGCCGGGCCGGCCACCGGTAGGGCGTCGTGGCTGGCTCGCGTGCCGCAGGCTGTTCGCGGCCGAGCCGCACCTGAAGATCGTCACCTACCACCGCTATCCGCTGCTCGCCTGCTTCTCCCAGCCGGGCGACTCAGCGCTATCCGTCGATACCGAACCTGCTCGAGCCCGACGCGGCGCGCGATCTGCTCCAGGGCATCGGCAACGCGATCTCGGTCGCGCACAGCCACGGCGCGACCGTCCGGATCGACGAGCTCAACTCGGTCGCCTGCTCGGGCCAGACAGGCGTCAGTGACACGTTCGCGTCCGCGCTGTGGATGCTCGACACGCTGTTCGCGATGGTCCGGGCCGGAGTTGACGGCGTCAATATCCACACGCTCCCCGATGCCGCCTATGAGCCGTTCGTGTTCCGCCGCATTCACGGAGGGTGGCTCGCGACGGTGCGTCCCGAGTACTACAGCCTGCTGATGTTCGCGCAGGCGGCCTCTCCCGGCGCTCGCATGCTCGGCCTCGAGGAGACCGCCAGCACCGACGTGCGCTCGCGGGCGACGGTCACGCATGACGGCGAAGTCCACGTCGTGCTGATCAACGACAGCCTCACGTCCGGTCATGTCGTGCTGGTGCGACCGCCCGCGAAGGCCCGCGAGGCCGTGCTCGAACGCTTACGGGCCCCGAGCGCGGCCGCCACCGGCGACGTCACGCTCGCCGGCCAGACGTTCGGCACCGAGACCGGTACCGGCACACTAAAGGGCAAGTTGAAGACGGTCCGGGTCGCTCCCGACCGCCGCGGCCGCTACCTGATCAGGCTCCCCGCGTCGAGCGCGGCGATGGTCACGTTCGTCCCAGCCGCAGTCGAACGCCCGCCAGGTCCTCATACAGCCGAACTGCGCTGATCTCCCCGGCGTCGTCGCCGTACTGCGCGCGCGCCCGCCGGTGGATCTGCTCGACGAGCGCGGTCAGCTCGACCGGGACCCCGACGTCGCGGGCGAGGTCTACCGCGAGCCCCAGGTCCTTGGTGACGAGACGCATCGGGAACGCCTCGTCGTAGTCGCCGTCGTTGAGCACCATGCGCACGTCGCGCTCGAGGAACACCGAGTTCGCCGGCGATCCGACCAGCGCGGCGTGCAATCGATCCAGCGAGACGCCGGCGCGCACGCCCACGCTCAACACCTCGCCCACCGCGACCGACTCGATGAACCACAGCAGGTTGAGCAGCAGCTTGACCGTGTAGCCGGCGCCGCTGGGGCCGAGGTGGAAGATCCGTTCGGGGTCGCCCATCGCCTCGAACAGCGGCAGCGCCCGGGCGAACGCCGCCTCCGAACCGCCCACGTAGATCGCGAGCGTCCCCGCCCGCGCCCCGATCGACTGGCCGGCTACCGGAGCGTCGAGCACGTCGACGCCGCGCGCACTCGCCGCCGACACGACGCGCGCACCCACGGCCGTCGAGCTCGTGCTCATGTCGATCGCGATCGACCCCGGCTCCAACGCAGCGATTCCCCCGCCTTCCCCGAGCAGCACCTGCTCGACCTGCGGCGGGGCCGGGAGCATCGTGATCAGCACCTCCGCCCCGCGGGCGCATTCGGTCACCGAGCCGGCGGCCCGGGCGCCCGCTTCGACGAGCCGGGCCAGCGCGGCGTCGTCGAGATCGAACGCGGTCACGGCAAAGCCCGCCTCCACGAGGTGGCCGCACATCGGACCGCCCATGTTGCCGAGCCCGATGAACCCGACCCGGATCACAGCGCCACCCAGGTCGTCTTCAGATGCGTGTACGCGTCGAGCGCGTGCAGCGAGCGGTCGCGCCCGTGCCCCGAGTCCTTGACGCCGCCGAACGGCGTCGTCAGCGACGACGCGACGAACCGCCCATCGATGAACGCGTCGCGCCTCAGATCTGCACCGTTTCCCGGTCCACCGCGTAGTACGCCACGGCCTCCTCGTCGAGCCGGACGCCCAGGCCCGGCGCGTCCGGAACGCGGACGAGACCGCCCGGACCCACCGTCACCGGCTCGGCGAGCATGAAGTCGCGCCGCGCCGGCGTCCATCCGGGCGGGTCGTAGGGGAACTCTAGGAACGGTCCGCCGCCGACTCCCGCGCACACGTGCAGGTTCGCCAGCACCCCGATCCCGTTGGTCCAAGTGTGGGGCGTGAACCACCGGTTCCGCCGCAGCGCCAGGTCGCCGAGCGTCCGCGCGCCCGACACGCCCAAGGCCAACACGACATCGGGCTGGAACACGTCGAGCGCATCCGCCTCCAGCGCCAGCCGGAGCTCTTCGAACGTCCGGGCCATCTCGCCGCCTCCGATCCGCACCCCCGTGTTCGAACGCAGCTCGCGCATCCCACGCAGGTCCTCGCCAGCGAGCGGCTCCTCCACCCACAGCACGCCGTAGGAGCGCAGCCGCTCCACGATCCGCCGCGCGCCGGCGGGGTCGAGACGCGGCCCGACGTCCCCCGCCATCCGCCACCACTGGTTTAGGTCGACGATGATTTCGAGGCGGTCGCCGACGGCGTCGCGAACCGCGGCGACGACGCCGATTCCTTCGTCGGCCCGCTCCGGCGCAATCCGGATCTTGACCGCGCGGAAACCCTCCTCGAGCAGAACCAAGGCGTCCTCGGCACGACGGCCGGGCGGACGCAGCTCGCCCCACGACGCATACGCCGGCAACTCGGAGCGCGCGCCCCCGAGGAGCGAAGCCACCGGCTGGCCACAAGCCTGGCCGAACAGATCCCACAACGCCGCCTCGAGCGGCCAGTAGCGGCCCGCATGAAAAGAGACCGTCTCGAGCGCCCGTGCATGACGCTCGATGGCGAGCGCGTCCCGGCCGACGAACAGTGAAACAAAATCATCAAAGCCGTCCATCGTGTCGCCGCTCGCAACCCCGACGAGTCCCGAGTCGGTCTCGACGCGCACGATCGTGGCCTCGAACGACCGGCGCGGATCCGGGTCCCAGGCGGCGTAGAACGGCGGATCGAGCGGAAGGCGCAGCCGCTGAGAACTAACAGCCGTGATCTTCAAAACTACGACCCCCCGTAGAACGGGCTAGTCACGACATCCCGCCGTTCCACGAGCGACCGCGCCGCCTCGGGATCGCGGCCCTCGACGGCGACCCCGATCGCGCGGCGCACCGCGACCCGCGCCGCCTTCCGGACCGCGGTCTCATCCGACGCCCCCGGGTCGATCCAGATGCACACGAACACGACGATGTCGCCGCTCGGATCGAGCAACCCGTCCGCGACCGCGTCGAGCACGGCCTGCGCGATCCCCAGCTGCCCCGCGCCCCATGTGATCGTCTGATGAAGCTCCTCGACCGCGGTCGCCTTGTTGATCATGATCGTCGGCGGCCACACGACCTCGTAGCGGTCCTGGGCCTCGCCGACCACGACCAGGATGGGGGTGTGCCCGGGCGACGGCGTCGTGAGTGTCCCAAGCAAGGAAGCGGCCGTCGCCGATCCGCGAACACCCAACACCACGTTCACGTGACAGCCGTTGGGCCCGGGGTCGCCGCCCCACCCCTCGCCGATCCGCCCGTCGAGATGCTCGTAGCTCACTGACCCACGCCCGCCAGCTCTTCGTCGATCACGATCACCGAGCGCGCCCCCTGGCCGCGCCGCAGCCGCTCGAGCGCGTCCTGCACGTCGTCGAGCCCGATCAGGTACGAGACTACGTCGCCAAGGTCGAGCCGGCCGTCGACGACGAGCTGCACGAGCTGGCCGAGCGCAGCATGGACGTCGGAGGAACCGTAGTAGCTCCCGGTGATCGTCTTCTCGGACAGGAACTCGATCGCAGGCAGCGACACCTCGACTCCAACCGGCGCGACCCCCACGACCGTCGCCGTCCCGCCCGGCGCCAGCATGTCCCATGCCTGCCGGATCGTCGTCGCGCGCCCGACGACCTCGAACGCGTGCTCGACCCCGCCGTCCGAGATCCCGAGTACCTGCGGTACCACGTGATCGGTGCCCGCAGCCACCGTGTGCGTCGCGCCGCGGCGGACCGCGAGATCGAGCTTCGCCTCATCGGTGTCGACGGCAATCACCATCCCGGCTCCGGCCAACCGCGCTCCCGCGATCACCTGCAGGCCGACCCCGCCGCACCCGATCACGCACACGCTGGCGCCGATGCGCAGACCGGCGCGGTTGACGGCGCCGATCCCCGTCACGACGCCGCATCCGAGCAGCGCCGCCTGCCACAGCGGGATCGAGTCCGGGAGCGGTACGGCGCCGGCGGCCGGCACCACCGCGAACTGCGCGAAGCACGCGACCATCAAGCCGTGCTGCAACACGGTCCCGTCGAGCGCTCGTAGCCGCGAGCTGCCGTCCATCAGCATCCCGCCGACGCCGTTGCGCCCCGCCGTCTCGCAGAGCGTCCGGCGCCCGGACCGGCAGGCGCGGCAGGCGCCACACGAGGGTACGAAGCAGAACGCCACATGGTCGCCGGGGGCCACGTCGACGACACCCTCGCCGACCGCCTCGACGACGCCCGCTCCCTCGTGACCCAGCACCATCGGCCAACGCCCCGGGCCAAGCGCGCCGTCGGCCAGATGGACGTCGGAGTGACAAACCCCCGCGGCCGCGACCCTCACCAGCACCTCGCCGCGCCGGGGCGCCGCCAGCAGCACCGTCTCGGTCGCGACCGGCCGGCCGGCCTCCCGCAGGACCGCCGCTCGCATCTCAATTACGCCGGGCGAGAGCTCCGGCGCCGCCCCGAGCTCAGTCGTCTGCGCCGGCAACCGAGACCTCCTTGCCCTGCAGGCGCCGGAGCTCCTCGAGCGGGATGTGGCAACGGATCGCGTGACCGGGCTCGCTCTCGGCGAGCGGCGGCTCGGTGTTCACGCAGATATCCCCGAGGAACCGCGGGCAGCGCGTGTGGAACACGCAGCCGGTCGGCGGGTCGGCCGGACTCGGGATCTCACCCTCGAGCCGAATTCGCTCGCCGCCGGAATCCTCGAGCGTCGGAACCGCGGACAGCAGCGCCTCGGTGTACGGGTGGTGAGGCGGGTTGAAGACCTGGTCGGCCGGCCCGATCTCCATGATCCGCCCGAGGTAGAGCACGGCGATCCGATCGGCCAGGTAGCGAACGACGCCGAGGTCGTGGCTGATGAACAGGTACGAGACGTCCTCGCGCTGCTGGAGGTCGGTGAGCAGGTTGAGGATCGCGGCCTGGACCGACACGTCGAGCGCCGAGGTCGGCTCGTCGCACACGACAATCCGGGGGTCCCCCGCAAACGCCCGCGCGATCGCGACCCGCTGCTTGAGACCGCCGGACAGCTGCGCGGGGCGCATCGAGAGATGACGCTCCGAGAGACGGACATCCGAGATCAGCTTCTTCAGCCTCGCCATCAGGGCCTCGCCGTGATAACCGCCGAGGCGCGAGAGTGCGCGCGAGATCAGCCGCTGGACCGAGTGCCGGCGGTTCAGCGCCGAGTCGGGGTTCTGGAAGACGATCTGGAGCGCCTTCTCCTGCTCGCGCGTCCGCTTACCCGCGGTTTCCGCCAGCGCCTTGCCGTCGAGCGTGATCTCAGAGCCCTTGTCGGGAGCGGTCAGGCCGAGCAGCGCCCGCGCCAGCGTGGTCTTGCCGCTTCCAGACTCGCCGACGAGCCCGAGCGTTTCCCCGGCACGGAGCTCGATGCTCACGTCGACGAGCCCATAGATCGTCTCGCCCTCCATGTGGAAGGTCTTGGATACGTCGGCGGCGTTGATCAACACCCCGCCACGGTCCGGGCGCTCGCCGGGGATCGCTTCGCGCTCGGGCGGGATCACGCGCGGAAGCGTCTGCGCACGTTCGTGGAAGTGGCACCGGGAGCGGCGGTCCGGGCGGCCGTCCACCTCATACAGGGGCGGCGCCTCCGAGCGGCAGCGGTCCTCGACCAACCCGCAGCGGTCGGCGAAGATGCAGCCATCGGGTACCAACCCCGGCGCCGGCAACGAGCCCGGGATCGTGTCGAGCGCCTGTCGAGTCTTGAGCGTGTCACGGCGAGGGATGCAACGCAGGAGCCCCACGGTGTACGGATGGCGGGGGCTGATGAACACCTCGCGCGCCGGTCCCTCCTCGACCAGTTCGCCCGCGTACAGCACGCCGACGCGGTCGCACATCTTCGCGATCACGCCGAGGTTGTGGCTGATGAACAAGAACGAGGTGTGGAACTCGGTTCGAAGCGCCGAGATCAGGTCGAGGACCTCGGACTCGACGGTCGCGTCGAGCGCGGTCGTCGGCTCATCGAGGATCAGCAGCGCCGGCTCGGCGCCCAGCGCCATCGCAATCACTACGCGCTGGAGCATGCCGCCCGAAAGTTGATGCGGATAGCGGTTCATCACCCCCGCCGGGTTCGAGATCCGAACCTTCTCGAGCATCTCCTGGGCGCGGTCGAGCGCCTCCCCCTTCGGGGCGCCGGCGATCTCGAACACCTCGGCCACCTGGCGCCCGACCTTGATCGTCGGGTTCAGCGCCCGGCCCGGCTCCTGGTAGACCATCGACACCGTGCTCTGGCGGAGCTTGCGCAGCTCGCCGGCGTTCAGCGCGAGCACGTCGCGGCCGGCGATCTCGACCTTCCCGCCACTGACCGACCCGTTGCGCGCCAGGTAGCGCACGACCCCGAGCGCGATCGTCGACTTGCCGCAGCCCGACTCGCCGACGAGCCCGAAGGACTCCCCACGCCCGATCCGGAACGAGACGTCCCGGACGACGCGCAAGGCGTTTCCGCGGACGCGATACGTGATCTCGAGGTGGTCGACGTCAAGGGCGTCGACGTGTGGAACGGTGTCTTGCAATCTGACCGTGTCGGCCGCCGTGCTCATCCCTCCAGCGCTCCTTGAACTGAATCGGAGATCAGCGCGACCGACACCACCAGTGTCGCGATCGCGAGCGCGTCGAACAGCACCTCCCACCAGTAACCGGCGGGCACCACGCCGTAGTTGGCCGAGATGTCGAGCGCCCAGTCCGGTGACGGTGGCTGGACACCGAGCCCGAGGAAGGTGAGCGTCAGGACTGCGAAGATCGCGTAGGCCAGCCGGACGGTGAACTCGACCATGATCGGCGCGAACACGTTCGGGAGGATCTCCACGAACATGATGTAGGGCGCGCGCTCGCCGCGGAGGCGGGCGGCGGCCACGTAGTCCAGCTCGCGCTCGAGCAGGACCGCGGCGCGAACGGTCCGGGCGATCAGCGGCGTGAACAGGACCCCGATGACGACGATGAGGACCAGGTTCGAGTGCCCGAGCGTGGACAATGCGATCACGCCGGTTACAACCACCGGCAGTGCCAGGAATGCCTCGACGAACCGACCGAGCACGTCGTCGACAGCTCCGCGGAAGTAACCCATGATGAGCCCGATTGCGGTGCCGAGCACCGTCCCAAGCAGCGTTGCCAGCGGCGCGATGATCAGGATGTCGCGCGAGCCGACGATCACGCGCGAGAACATGTCGCGCCCGAGCTGGTCGGTCCCGAACAGATGCGCGCTCGATGGCGCCTTGTTGATCCCCTCGAGGTTCTGGGCATACGGACTGTGCGGCGCGATCGCCGAGCCGAAGATCGCGCAGATGATCCAGATGAGCAGAATGACGGCGCCCACGATGAACGTCGGCGAGCGCAGCAGCTCTCGGAAGACGTCGCGACGTATCTCGTGACGGCCTGCCGCAAGTGCGCCGGCATCCTCGACCGGGATGTCGACGATGCTCATTCGGCCGCTCTCAGTCGGATTCGCGGGTTCAGCAGTGAGTAGCCGATGTCGGCCACCAGCGTCACGATCATGTAGATCGCGCCGATCGTCAGCACGCACGCCTCGAGCATCGGGATGTCGTGCTGGTTGGCTGCGTTGACGGTGAGCTGGCCGATGCCGTTGTAGCGGAACAGGGTTTCAACGACGACCAGGCCACCGATCAGGTAGCCGGTCTGCGTCGCGATCACCGTGATCGTCGGCAGCAGAGAGTTGCGGAGCACGTGGCGACGGATCACCACTCCGCGCGGTAGACCCTTCAGAATCGCCGTGCGCGCGTAATCGGACTCGAGCGCCTCGACCGTGCCCACGCGCGCCATCCGCGCGATGTACCCGAACAGCACCATCACTAACGGGATCACCGGCAGGATCAGGTACTTGAGCTGCGTGAGGAAGCTCGAGCCAGCCGGCGCAGTCGCGGTCACCGGCAGCCACCCGAGCTCGACCGCGAACACCACGATCAGGACGATTCCCGACACGAACTCCGGCACGGTCAGCATCGACTGCCCGACGACGCTGATCGTCCGGTCGATCGGCTTCCCGGCGTTGAGCGCCGATATGACTCCACCGATGATCCCGAGCGGCACGAGGATCACGAACGCGAAGATCGCGAGCTTCAGCGAGCGACCGAGCGCGCTCGTCAGGATCGGCCCGATCGGGGCCTGGTACTGGTACGACTTACCCGGGAAGTTCGTGATCCAGTGCCAGTACTGGGTGAGAATCGGCCTGTCCACGCCCAGTTGGTGATCGAGGACGCGGACCGCGCTCGGCTCCGCCAGCGGTCCGAGGATCGAGCGCCCCGGATCGCTGGGCAGCACCTGACCCAGGAAGAACACGATCACGCTCAGGAGCCACAGCGTTATCAGCGCGAGGCCGAGGCGCTTGAGGATGAACCTGAGCATGTTCAGTGGTGATTTATGCGGACTTGTAGGCGGTGTTCAGGTACAGCTGGGCGATCGAGGTCGGGTTCAGTCCGCCGACGTTCGGCGTCGACGCGGTCAGACCGTCGATCCAGTATGGGTAGACGATCGGCGTCTCGGCCAGCAGCAGGTTTTCGATCTTGCCGGCAAGTGTCTTTTGCATCTGCAGGTCGAGTGCGGCCACGTACTGTTTGACGAGGCTGTCGTATTGCTTGTTCTTGAAATGCGCCGCGTTCCACGTGCCGGAGCTGGTCAACGGCGCGGTCAGGTACACGTTCGGCGAGCCGCGGTCACCGTAATCGACGAGGCTCATCGTGCCATCCAGCCAGGGTGAACTTCCGAACGTCTTGCCGTAGTACAGCGTCTGATTGGTGATGTTGAGCTTGATTGTGATGCCCGCCTTGGCCGCATCCTGCTGGATCACCTGCGCGAGCTGTGGGATCTCCTGGTAGATCTCGGAGTTCATCGTCGTGCTGAACCCGTTTGGGTGGCCCGCTGCCGCCAGCAGCTGCTTGGCCATCGAGATGTTCTGGGTCCGCTGGGGCACGCTCGTGTCCGTCGACGGGTACCTCGGGCCGAACGGGTAGTCGTTGGCGACGGTCCCGTCGCCGCTGAGCAGCGCCGCGACCGCTCCGGGACGGTCGAGCGTGTACGCCACGGCCTGGCGCACGCGCGGGTCGGTGAACGGCGCGACGTCGTTGCGCATCGACAGCTCACGGTGGTTGGCCGACTTGAGCTTGATGATCTTGTACGACGGGCTGTTGAGGATCGCGGCCGCGCCGGCCGGCGTGAACTGTGCGATCACGTCGACGTCGTTGCCCTGGAGCGCGAGAATCATCGGCGGCTGGCTCGAGTAGAACTTGAAGCTCGTCATGTCGAGCAGCGCTTTGGTGCCCCAGTAGTTAGGGTTCGGCACGAACGTGGCGCCGACATTGGTCGTATAGCTCCCGAGCTTGAACGCGCCGGTGCCGACGAACGTCGACTGCCACTTGCTGAAGTCGGTCCCCTTCGGCACGATGATCGCGTTGTAGTTGTCCGAAGACACGGCGTATGGGAAGTTCCCGTTCGGCGCCTCGAGGGTGAACTGCACGGTCATTGGGTCGACGGCCTTCACGCCGCTTGGCAGCAACACCCCCCCGAACGCCGACAGCGCGTTCGAGGCGTTCTTCGTGTCGGACAGCTGCTGGAACGTGTACACGACGTCGTCGGCGGTCATCGCCTGTCCGTTGTGGAAAGTGACGTTCGGGCGCAGCTTGAACGTCCACACGCTTCCGTCCGTGTTTGGCGACCAACTCAGCGCGAGCATCGGCTGAAGCTCCAGCTTGAGGTTCGAGTCGAAGATCAGGAACTCGCCCGTCTGGTTGAGCATGGTCAGACCGCCGGCGTCGGACACCGTCAACGGATTGACGGCCGCGGCGGGCGTCACCGACGCGATCCGCAGCGTGCCGCCCTTGGTCGCCGGCGCAGCCGCGGCACTCGAAGTCCCGGACGCTGCGCCCGACTTCGAGCTCGACGACGAACCGCACGCCGCCAGGATCGCCCCGAGCAGCGGCGCCGACATGCCGATCACGCTGCCGCGGCGCAGGAAGTCACGGCGACTCAGGTTTCCGGAGACGAGCTCGTCGATGTAATGGTTCTCGAGCTCAGTGCGTCCGCTGCGGAGCCGGTCCAGCTCACGGTTGTCGCGACTCATCGAGCCACCTTTCTGTTGGAGTCGAGCCGGCGCCGGCCCCGCGGTCTTGGGGCGGACGTCGCCATCATTGCTAAGTTACTTGATTGGTTTAATGAAGTATTCGTAGGTACGCGCGCGGGCCCCTTGCGCCTGTCGCGGGCCGGCATGGTGTCGTGGGCGGGCGCGATCTCGCGCGCCGCGCGCAGCAGGTCCGGGAGCATCTCGCGTCTGCGGGCCGCGTTCATGCGGCCTGTCGGCACGCACAGAGTCACCGCGGCGGCCACCCTTCCGAGCGGGCCGACCGGAACCGCGAGGCAATGGAGTCCGAGCGCGGTCTCGTCGACGTTCTCGGCGTAGCCACGGCACCGGGCCTCGCGCAGGATCTTGAACAGCTCGTCGAGGCCGTCCAGCCGTCGTCCGGTAGGGGTCACGAGCTCGCAGCCGTCGTACAGAGCGGCAACCTCGTCCTCTGGGCGGTCGGCGAGCAGGACCCGTCCAGAGGCCGCTGCGAACGCCGGTAGCCGGCTGCCGACCGCGGTTACGAGCCGGACGGGGTGTGTGGTCTCCTCCTTGGCGATGAACACACTCTCGCGCCCGTCGAGGACGGTTAGACAGGTCGTCTCGTTGTAGCGCGCCACGAGCCGGCGCGCGACGCCGTGGAACCCGGCGGTCAGCGGCGAGACCGGCGCAGAGTGCGCGAGCCACGCGACGCGAGGGCCGAGCTCGATCTGGCCCGTGTACGGGTCGCGGGCGGCCCAGCCGCGCTCGAACATGATCGAGCAGACCCGGTGCAGCGTGCTCTTCGCGACCCCAGTCTCGCGGGCGAGCTCGGCGAGCGTCGTCGGCCCGTGGCGGTCGAGAACCTCGAACACGTCGAGGACCGCAGAGATGCCCGGCGAGCCGGCGCCTGGGCGTGGCGCCGGTTGGTACCCGATTGCCGCTTCCATCCTCCTCCGATCCGCAGGTAGAACGGCGTTCAGCCGATGGATCGAAGATCTTTCTTTCACACCGGGACCGGGCGTGTCAAGTTTAACGAAGCTTTAGCGACTCGAAAACCTGCGTCCGGCGGTGTCAGGGTCGGCTCTTCCCGGACGCGGGCCGAGTGAGGTTTAACGGCGGGCACCCGAAGAGGGCGCGGTGGGTTCAGCGCGGCCCAGCCGCTGAAGGAACCTGGAAAACATGCCGATTGACGTGACCCCGGTCGACGCTGGCATATCACGCATGTGGTGCACGCGCGAAATGGCACGGTCCAGGCCGCGGGCCGCGAATGTCATCTTATGCATGCTGGCCGCCCCGCGGAACGCTCGGGACCACTGCACCCCACCTTCAGTCGGCGCCTTGATCAGGCGGCGGCCAAGAGGCTCCGGTGCCACCGCCATCCAGGCATCGAGTCATCCTGTCCCGGACGCCGGGGTGTGTCCCACTGTACGGTGAAAGCTCGATGCTGCTGACCAACGCACGCGTGATCGACGGAACCGGGCGCGCGCCGTTCGAGCGCGCATCGGTGCTCGTCGAGGACGGGCGGATCGTCGAGGTCTCGGACGGGTCGGTCTCTGGCGAGTCGGCGATCGACCTCGAGGGGCGCACGGTGATGCCGGGGCTGATCGATGCGCATGCCCATCTGTCGAGCGACATCAGCCGGAGCCCCGGGTTCGGCCCGCCGCCGGCGCTCCACGGCGAGCTCCCGCGTCCCCGTGAGCTCGGCTACTTCGTGCTCGCGAAGACCGCCCGCGTGCTGCTGGCCGCAGGCATCACCACGGTCCGCGACGTCGGCAGTTACGACGACGAGGCGATCGCCTTGCGCGAGGCCGTCCGGCTTGGGATCGTCGAGGGACCGAGGATCCTGTCGTGCGCACGGATCATCTCGGCCACCGCTCCCGGCGGCGCGATCTTCACGACGATGTACCGGGAGGCCGACGGCGACGACGACATGCGCAAGGCGGTTAGGGAGCAGCTTCGCCGTGGCGCGGACTACGTCAAGCTGATGGCGACCGGCGCGCGCTCTGTCCTCGCCGAGGATCCTGAGCCAGCGCAGATGACGGCCCGCGAGCTCGCCGCGATCGTCGACGAGGCCCACCGGCTCGGGGTGCGCGTGGCGGCCCACGTCGAGGGTCTTGACGGTGGCCGTCTTGCGGTCCATGAGGGGGTGGACACGGTCGAACATGGGTTATCGCTCCACCGCGAGCCGGCGCTGCTGGCAACGATGGCCGAGCACGGGATCGTGCTCGTGCCGACGTTGAGCACGTTCCATGACCTCGCGGAGCGCTTCACCGACGACTTCGCGCCGGCGCTGGTCGAGCAGGCCAAACGCCAGCTCGAAGAGGCGTACGCGACTCTAACTGCAGCCCGCGAGGCGGGGGTGACGCTCGCGATGGGGCACGACAGCGGCCCGCCGGGCGACAACGCGATCGAGCTCGCGCGCATGGTCGACGGCGGCCTGTCACCGCTCGAGGGTGTTCGCGCGGCGACGCTCGGGTCGGCGACGGCGCTCGGCCTGTCCTCCGAGATCGGCACGATCACCGCCGGAGCGGTCGCCGATGTGCTCGTGATCGATGGCGATCCACTCGCCGACGTCCGGATGCTGTGCGACCCGGAGCGGATCTGGATGGTCGTTCAGGGCGGAAAGGTCGTGGCCAGCCGCTGGCAACCGGTAAGCGAGCCGACGCCGGCATGACCGCTTCCGCGGTCACTGCGCCCGAGTTCTCGCTGCCGTCGGTGGCCGGTGATTCGGTTCGCCTCATCTCCCTCCACGAGCGCGGGCCCGCCCTGCTGCTGTTCGTGTCCGAGGAATGCCCGACGTGCGCGCTCACCCTGCGTCGCCTGGCCCCGGTGGTGCCACAGGTGACCGAGGCGGGTGTGTCGGTGGCGGCGGTGTTCGAGGATCCACTCGAGGTGGCCGCGCGGGTGGCGCGGCGAACCGGGTTTCCGGGCGTCGTCCTGTCCGAGCCCTCGCCGTACGAGGTTTCGCGCGCGTACGGGTTGGAGAGCCTGCCGACGGCGGTGCTGATCGATCAGGATGGGCGCGAGGCCGGGCGGGTTGTCGGCTGGGATTCAGCCGGCCTCCGCACGCTGCTGTCCGTGCCGGTCACTGACGAGCCGCCGCTGCGCAAGCCGGGTTGCGCGGCCAAGAACACCTATGACCCCGAGGAACTGCGGCTGCTCGACGGCGCCGGCTACGACGAGCTCGAGGAGATGTTCGAGCGTGGATGGACGGACGGGCTCCCTGTGATCCCGCCGACGCCGGATCGCGTGGAGGCGATGCTGGGCGGCCGCGACCCGTCGGAGCTGCTCGGTGAGATGGCGCCGGCGATGGCCCGGGTGACGCTCGAGCGAGTCGCCGCTTGCGCCGTGCTGGCGGGGTGCCGGCCCGAGTACTTCCCGGTGGTGGCGGCGGCGGTCAAGGCCGTTTTGGAGCCGGCATTCAACATCGGCGGGCAGGCGGTCACGACGCAGCCTTGTGGGCAGGTGATCGTGGTCAACGGTCCGGTGCGAGACGCGATCGGACTGAACGGCTCGGTCGGTGCGCTCGGCCCCGGCTGGCGCGCGAACATGACGATCGGACGCGCGCTCCGGCTCGTGGTCAGCCTGACCGGGGGCGGGTTCCCAGGCCGTCTCGACCGCTCGACACTCGGAAATCCGGGCAAGGTCTCGATCTGCTTCGCCGAGGACGAGGAGGTCAGCCCGTGGGAGCAGCTCCACATTTCGCGGGGTTTCCCGGAGTCGTCGTCGGTCGTCACGGTTATCGGAGCCGATGCGCCCTTGTCGATCTCCGACCACCGGAGCACGGGCCCACTCGAGTTGACGCGGGTGCTGGGCGAGGCAGCAGCAGCCACATGGAGTCCGAACTGGTGGCCGCTGGGCGGCGTCTCGTTGTTCGTGATCTGTCCCGAGCACGCTCGGTCGTTCTCCGAGTGGGGGTGGAGCAAGGAGCGCGTGCGGGAGGAGATGTTCTCGGCGGTGTCGCGGTCAGCGGGTTCGCTTCGCTGGGGGGAGACCACGCCGTTAGTCAATGCCGCCGCGGACGATCAGCCGGTACGCAAGTGGGACAGCCCCGATGACATCGTGATCGTCGTCGCCGGCGGCGAGGCCGGGCGCTACTCGGCGGTGTTCGGGCCGTGTCTCGGGATGAATACCGAGCCGATCTCAAAGGAGGTCCAGTGGAATACGTGAGCCCCTTCGACGAGCGCCGGCGCGCCGCCGAGCCGCTCGCTCCTCGACCGGCTGAGTTGAGCGGCGCGCGGGTGGCGCTGCTCGACATCACCAAGCGCCGCGGCGACGAGTTCCTCGACCGGATTGAGGAGCTGTTGAATGCCCGGGGTGCCCAAACCTTCCGGGTGGTCAAGGAGATCTTCTCCAAACCCGCCGGCCCCGAGATCGTGCGGCGGATCGCCGACCGCGGCGACCTCGCCGTCGAGGGGCTTGCCGATTGAGGGTCGTGCACGTCGTGCAGTGTGCGCGACATGGTCGAGTTGGAGCGATTGGGGATCGCCACCGCGGCGGTGGCGACCGAGCCGTTCGTCGACGAGGCGCTCGAGCAGGCTCGCTTGCTGGGGATGCCCGACTACCGGATGGTGTTCGTTCCCCACCCGGTTCAGCTGCTCGGTATTGACGAGCTTCGGTCCTACGCGGATCGCGCGTTCGGAGAGATCGTCGACCGGCTCACGCGGCCAGGGTCCCCTCGAGCGGACGGAGCTCGTCGGCATAGCTGACCGAGGCACGGCGCATGACGCCGTCGTCGTCGATCGAGTACTGCCCGAGCCGCCACAAGGGCGGCGAGTAGGCG
This sequence comes from uncultured Solirubrobacterales bacterium, assembly GCA_963783415.1. Lineage (GTDB taxonomy): Bacteria > Actinomycetota > Thermoleophilia > Solirubrobacterales > Solirubrobacteraceae > Palsa-465. The sequence goes on along the minus strand of CAWANN010000023.1, from coordinate 196,567 downwards.
TGAATCGAGATCGCCAGCTCATCCTCGCCGGCGAGGCGGTGGATGTGCTCTGGACCGAACGAGAACGAGCCGCCCTCGGGGACGATGCGGACCGCCGGGTCGCCACCGATCCGGGGGTTCGATTCGCGCACCGCGCCGCGCACAACCCGGACGGCGCCTGAGGAGATGTCGTGGTCGTGCCAGCCCGTGTCGTCGCCGGGCAGCCAGCACAGCAGCCACACGTCCACGTACTCGTCCCGGTGGAGGGAGACGTAGTGGCGCTGGCCGGCTTGGAATGCGACGTGGTCTCTCCACCGATCCGGCTCGTCGGCCAGCCCGTCGACAAGCGCCTGTAGCTCCGCGTGGTCGAGGTTACGCGGGGGAAGCGATTGCCAGATCATCGAACACCTCCTTGGGGTAGAGCAGACGCATTGCGTTGGCGCTGCGGATCGCGTGCAGCGCCGCCGGCCCGAGCTCGAGCGACGCGGGGTCGGCGTACGGCCGGTCCGATCCGTTCACGAGCGCGTCGATCCCGAGCACCCGCACGGTCTCGTCGACCGCGCGCGTGCCGTAGGACGAGACGTCGAGGAACACGTCCTGGTCGACCACGCCCCTGTCGCCGGCGCGGGCGGCAACCCGCTCGCTGTGGAGCGGGGCGAGGCCGGCCAGCATCGCGAAGCAGACGCGGAGCCGCGGGTGTCGCGGCCGGCCGTGCACGCGGAACGCAAACCACGCCGCGTGCATCTGCTGGACGTAGGTCACGATCGCCGACCACCAGGGCGGCTGGTCGGTGGCCGCTGTGCCCGCCACCGGGCCCGGGTGCACCAGCAACGGCAGCCCGGCCTCCTCGAGCACCTCGAGCAGCGGCCCGACGTGCTCGTAGCCGGCGCCGTCGAGCAGCGACGTCGCCGGCAGCTGAAGTCCAACGAACCCGCGCTCGAGTTCCCTTGCAAGCGCGTCGGGGTCCACCTCGGTCGTGCACGCCGCCGCCCACGCGCTGAACGGCTCGGGCAGTGCCAGCACTCCCTCGTGATAGGCCGCTATCAGCTCGATCGCCTCGTCCGGTGCGAGCGACTCGATCCCAAGCGGACTCGACAGCGACACGAGCGCCAGATCTAGACCGTCGTTTCGCGCCAACGCCGCCCGAGCGTCTGGATCGTGCGCGCGCGGGTCGACCTCGTAGTCGGGTTCGCCGGAAACCTCGAGCGTCCAGCCGCGCATCCGCGGCGGCGTGCGCCGCCCCCGGAGCGCTTCGATGAGCGCTTCCGGCCACACGTGCTGGTGGACGTCGATTTCTGGCGCGTCGGTGTTTAACCGGTTCATGAACCGGTTAAGTGAAGCGGTTAAGGATTGGCTTGTCAACAGTGGCTCCTGAACGACGGTCGCCGCCGCGCAGGAGTCCTGCCAGGCCCGGGGTCGAACCCGTCTACGCTTGCGGCGTGAGCCCTCCCGCCAAGCGCGTGACGATCCGGGAGGTTGCCGACGCCGCCGGGGTCTCGCCCGCCGCTGTTTCGTACGCGCTCCGCGGCATTCAGGTGTCCGAGGAGACCCAGGAGCGGGTCCGCAAGGTCGCCGACGAGATGGGGTACGAGGCCAACCCAATCGCGCGGGCGCTTGCCAGCGGGCGGACCGGCATGATCGGGATCCTCGGGCCGTCGCTCGAGGACCTGTGGCAACAACGCCTCGTCGCCGAGGCGGGCCGGGCGCTCCTCGCGCACGACCGCTACGCGCTGATCCTCGACGCCGGCGGCGACCCGGCCCGTCAGCGCGCGCTCGCCACCCAGCTCCGGGACCAGCAGGTCGACGGGCTGATCCTGTCCCCGGTCGACCCGTCGGATGAGTTCTGGTCGGAGATCGCGGAATCGCTTTCGGTCGTTTCGATCGGCGACGCCCTGCCCGGCCGCGGGGCCGCCGGCGAGGTGCTGTTCGACAACCGCTCGGGGGTGCGGTGCGCACTCGAGCATCTGCACGCGCTCGGGCATCGCCGCATCGCGGTACTGCGCGCACCGGGGTCGCCGACCAACGATCGCCCCGCCGAGGTCTACGTCGGGTCCGAGGCCGACCGCCTCGACGTCGACGTCAGCGTCGTGAGCTCGCCCTACGAGCTGGACGAGGCGACCGAGGTGGCGCGCGCCGTGCTGACCTCCGACCATCGGCCAACCGCGGCGTTCTGCTTCTCGGACTCGATCGCCTACGGCGTCTACGCCGCCGCCCGCCAGCTCGAGCTGAGGATCCCACAGGATCTGTCGGTGATCGGCTACGACGACCATCCCGTGTCGATCCTGCTCGCGCCACCGTTGACGAGCTTCTCCTGGGACACCGAGCGCCTGGTCGAGGTGGCGGTCGGGATGGTGCTGGGCGCGATCGACGGCCATCCGCGCCGGCGCCGGCGCGTGGTGATCGAGCCCGCCCTCCGCGAGCGGGCGTCGACGGCCCATCGCCGGCGCTGACCCAGAGCCCATCGCCGGCGCTGACCCAGAGCCCATCGCCGGCGCTATGTGCAAAACGTGTCTCCGCAGGTTCGCCCGCGCGGTCGCGGCCACATAAGCATGGTGGAGATGCTTATGTAACCTCGGCGCCGGCCGGCGGGGCGCTGTGACACGTTTTGCACGCCGCGAACCAGGTCTGCGGCAACGACGCCGGCAGCGACCGCCCACTGCGGCACCGCCACCGCTCACCCGAAGAACGAGATGAGCTCGCGCGCCACCCCGACCGGATCGTCGTACGCCATCAGAAAGCCGGTCCCGGGCAGCGTCCTGAGCTGGCAGTTCGGCAGGAGATCGAGCGCCTGGTAGGCGCCTATCAGCGGGTGCGCCGGATCCTCGTCGGCCCATAGCAGCAACACCGGGATGTCGATCCGGGGGTAGGCGTCGAGCAGCTCGCGCTGCGCATCGACCGGCCAGCGCCGGGCGAACTTCGCCCACGACCGGGCTCGGTTGCCGTTGCCGGCGACGTCGGCGAACGCGTGCCGGACGAGGTCGCGCGCGGCGGGATTGTGTTGCGCCGACAGGCGCTCGCCGATCGACGGCCGAAACACCAGGGTCGCGCCCCGCGCGAGCACACGATCGAGCCCCGGAAGCGCCGCGGTACGACACACGGCCCTCCACGCCGCGCGTTTGCCGGCGAACTCGTCGCGGCGATGCAGTCGGTTTGGCATCAGCGCGAGCCGGGCGGGATGCAGGCGGCCGGTCGTGACTGCCCTCAGGGCGAGCTCGGCGCCGACGTCGTGGCCGGCGAGCAACGGCCGGGGGCCCCCGACCTCGCGGCAGAAGCCGGCTATCACCTCGGCGAGCCAGTCGGCGGTGTACGGGTGGCGCGGCCGGTCCTCGGAATCTCCGTGAAGCGGGAGGTCCGGCAGCACGACCCGGAAGCGTGCGGACAGTTCGCGCACGACCGGCTCCCATTCCCGGTGCGACAGGCCCAGAGAATGAAGTAGTGCAAGGGCTGGACCTGCGCCCGTTTCGCGGTACGCTATCCGGGCGCCATCATGATGGTGGTAGAGCCTGAGTCGCATGTGCCGGTAGGGGCACATCGTTGCAGCCGCAACGCACCTGATTACAACAGGCTGGCTTTCCGCTCGGTTCGCAGCAAATATTGTGCAATTGCTGCACAACCCGCGGCAATCTTCGCAAATGTGTCTGAAATGCAGGCATGGACCAAATGAGGAGCAGTCCGCTCGGTTTGTCCACTTCGCAAGCCGCCAATGCCCTCGGGGTTTCTCTTGGCACGATTCGCAGGTGGGCCGATATGGGCTACCTAGAGTCGTACCGGACGCCCGGTGGGCAGCGCCGGTTCAGCGTTGAGCAGATCGAGCAGTTCCTGGAGACGCTTCAGCAGCGTCGCGCTGGTCAGAGCCAGCAACACCAGGATCGGCTGGTCAGCTAGCAGAGTGACCTAGAGTCGCGTCGCGCGCCGGCTGGGCTGCACCGGCGCAGCGACTGCGGGGCTTCGTCCCCGGTGGACCTTTGTCGCGCGCGGCGGTCGGGCCGCGCCGCTAGGGTGAGCGTCAGCCTGCTCTGGCCTGCTTGATCCGCCGCTCCATGTCGAGCTCGGAGTCGAAGCTCGCGGCGTCCGCGTGCCTGTACTCGACGCCCTCGCCGCTCAGCAGGCCCGCCAGCACCTCGACGTACTTCGGGTCGAGTTGCGACCCGGCGACGCGGCGCAATTCCCGCAACGCCTCGAACGAGCTCATCCGCGTTCGGTAGGTGTCGGCGGCGGTAAGGGTGTCGTATACCTCCGCGACCGCGATGATCTTGGCTATCTCGGGGATCTCCTCGCCCAGCAGCCCGCGCGGGTAGCCCCGCCCGTCGATCCGCTCGTGGTGCGTGAGCACGATCTCGGCGATTGGCCCGTACATGCCGAGGTCCTGGAGCATGTCGGCCCCAAGCTCCGGGTGCTGCTGGATCGCCATCCAATCCTCGTCGGTGAGCGTGCGCCCTTTTTCCGCAACTCGATCCGACAGCGCGAAATGGCCGATGTCATGCAGCAAACCCGCGGTGTGCGCAAGCTCCTGGTCCTGCTCGTTCATGCCGACCGCATCGGCCATGTCGCGGGCGAACCGCGCGACAGCAGCGGCGTGGCGCGCGGCACGCTGATCCCGGGTGTCCAGAGCGCGCAGCAACCCCGCGAGCACGCCCCAAGACAACGACACGTATTGCTCGGTCCGCTTGTGCGACTCGTCGAGCAGATGCCCCATGTAGGAGAACGCGAGTACCGCAGCGAGCGCGAACGCGATTCCCGCGACGCCAAGCTCGACGTAGATAGCCGCACCGGCGACGGCGAGCGCCACGTTGATCAGGGCGCTGGGAAGGTGCTCGACAAAATTCCGTGGGCTCCACGCTGGTGTGTAGCCGTCGTACATGATGATCAGCGTCGCGACGATCGCCCATGTCAGCGCGAACGCTCCGAGGGCAAGCGCAGCCAGCACCAGGTAGAAGCCCGCAGTGTGCTCCGGCGGGGCAAGGTCCCTGATCAGGGTGCCGGCCAGAAGCGCAGCGAAGCCGGCGGCAACCAGGTTGAACAGGAAAGCCTGCGGTCGCGTTCGGATTACACGGGTGGCGGCGACCTCCGAGATCACAGCCGCGACGAACGCTGACGTCGGACCCAGGAACGCGCCGGCCAGGATATAGACGAGAAAGGAAGCCGAGACCTCCACGCCCTGCCGCACCCGAGCGACCCCCAGACCCGCTGCGAGCGCCGCTAGGGCGAGCACAATCGACAGCCCGGTGAGGTGGTCGTGGGGCGCCACAAGCGCAGCCCACACCACGCATCCGGTCAAAGAAGCGCACGCGATTCCTAGCGCCACGATCGGGCGAAGAGCATGCGACCGCATGCGACGGTCATCGCTCACGGGACCAAAGTACCGCGTCAACCTCTAGACCGCCAGTATTTGCAGCCGGATTCCCGACCGTATCTCCGAGCCCTAGGTCACGAAGCGCGCCAGGACATCTGGTTCCTCTCCTCTGCCACCCGCCGGGGGATGCGGGCAGGGCCATCAACTCCCAAAAGGTGGAGGATTCAATGGCACTTTGGACGAAAACTTGTGCAATTCTATGCCGGGGGGTTCAGTGTGGCAACGCCTAGGTCGAAATAGCAACATCTACGTTCCTTTAACTGCGCATGCGCTATCTCAAGACGAGTGAAGCCGCAGCGCTCCTGAACGTAAGTCCGAACACGTTACGGGCTTGGGAGCGTCGGTTCGGGTTCCCTAAACCACAGCGGTCACCAGGTAAACACCGGCTTTTCACGCATGGTGAGGTCGCGGCTCTTCGCGACGCTCTCCAGGAAGGACTCTCCATCTCCTCGGCGATTTCCCGCGCGCGTGAGGGGCTCGCGGCGGACGCCAACTCGCTAGTCGGCGCGCTCGCATCATACGACCGCGAGCGCGCGGATGCCGCTATTGAAGCGGCACTTGCGCTTCGCTCGGTCGAACGGTCGGTCGAGGAAGTGCTACTGCCGACCCTCGACGAGATCTCGCGCCGCTACTCGGTCGAGTCGGCCGCGTGGGCCTTCGCCGCCCACTGGGCCACGGACTGGCTCCGCCGCGCCATCCGGCTGACGCCGCCGCCGGTCCGGCAGGTCTCGATCGTCGTCGGAGACGCGTCGCGCGACGAGCTCGATCGCGATGCGCCATACATCCGGGCGCTCGAGCTGTTCTTAGTCCGGGCGGGCGTCAAGGTTCTCAGCCTATCCGCGCGAGGTGTCGCCGGAATCGGCGACGCGGCGAACGTGTATCGGCCGAACCTGGTGGTCGTGGCCGGCGGTCACCTCGACGACGACATGGTCGCGCGCTGGGCCTATGCCATTAGGCTCGCCGTCGGCGCGATGCCGCTGGCGATCTATCGCCGCGGCGCCGAGCGCCCGCGGGCGCGCGGAACCGCGACGACCGTCCTGCCATCGGGTGCCGGCGACGCGCAACGGGCACTACTGGACCTGCTCGAGTCCGAGCACGTCGCAGCCACGTCGTCGGCGTCAGCCGCCGCGGCCGGCGCGCGCGCTCAGATACGGAGTGTCCGAGGCTTTTAGTAGACGAGTCGGGGGAGCAGTTAGATGGTCAGCAGAACAGTCCGGAACGGCCGCACCGCCCTCCGCCTCGTGGTTGCGCCCGAGCTGGAGCCCGCGGCGCCAAGCGTCACGTTCTGCAGCCACTGCGGAAATCGAGCGTCGACGTCGGCGAACCCGCCCAGCTCGCGCGTGTGCGGCTCGTGTGGCCTCGGCCTATTGATCGAGGCTGCCGAGGACGTCGCGCCACAGGCCGGTGACGCGTTCCTTGTGCTCGACCGCGCGCTGTCGGTGTGTGCCGTGTCGCGCGGCGCCGAGCGACTGCTCGACACCTGCGAGCCAGACGTTGTCAACCGGCACATCTCCGATCTGCTGATGCCCGCCGACGCCGAGGAAGACGGCGCCGAGACCCTGTCGGTCGCGGTCGCGTGGGCCGCGCGTGGCGACGGCGGCACCCGCACCGCGGTCGTCCGCCCGGCCAACACGTTCGGTATTCGGCTCACCGCCCGCATCGCTTCCTGCGGCCCTCCGCGGGCGGCCCTGGTCGTCCTCGAGTAGCCGACGACGCCCCGATGCAGTGGCCGACGGTCGCGGCGGGGACCCATGCTGCAAACGTTCGCAGGCGTTATGCAAACGCCCACCATAGTTATGCAAACCCCCAGCAAACCGTCGCTTTTGCGCAAGATTGCACATCTCATTGCGGCACTTGCAGCGCGCGCTTCAGACCTCGATAAATCAGTGCTATGAGCGGAATTCGCACGAACGCCGCGGCCGTCATGCTCGGCGTCAGCCCCAACACCCTGCGCAGCTGGGAACGCCGCTACGGGTTCCCCCGTCCCCGCCGCTCGCCCGGCGGCCACCGCCAGTACGCGCTCACTGAAATCGAGTCGCTGCGCGCGACCCTCGCGGAGACCCACAACGTGTCGAGCGCGATCGCGCTGGCCCGGCAACGTGGCGAGGGGCCGTCCTCGGGCTCGCGCCTCGCCGCTGCGTTCGCCGCGTTCGACGAGGAGAAGGCGAACGGCCTGCTCGAGGAGAGCCTCGCGCTCCGCTCGGTCGAGCGGACCATCGAGGAGGTGCTGCTCGAAGCGGTGACCGCTCACGCCGACGAGCTGGCAAGGGGCTGCACGCCCGAGTACGAGTTCGGCTGGCGTTACGCCACCGCGTGGTTGTCCGCGCTGAAGCGGCTCGCCCCGCCGGCGACCCGCGCCGCCGGCGTGCTCGTGCTCGACGCCTCCGCGCCGCTCGAGCTCGACGAGCTGTACGCCCAGTCGCTCGAGCTGATGCTGCGGCGTGCCGGCGTTCGCACACTTTCGCTTTCGACCGCGATCACTGGGTCCCGACTTGCCCGCGCGCTTCCCGCGCTCGCCCCGAGCGTGGTCGTGCTGGCGGGGCGCAGCATCACGCTGGACGCACTCGGGCGGCTCGTGTACTCGGTCCGCTCGGTCGTGCACGGCGTCCAGGTGTTCGATTTCCGCGGCGCCGTGCCGGACACCGGGGCGAGCACCGTCCGCCGTCTCGGCCAGGCGCCGTTGGCGGCACGCGATCTGCTGCTCGGCCGGCTCGAGGGGTTCGGGCCGAACCGCTCGTCGACGCCGGCGCGCCCACTCCCGGCGCTCACCGCCCGCTAGCAGCGCCCGCGCGGGCTGCGCCGACCACCGCTCGCTTCCTAGAATCGGGCGCCCATGCCCATGGCGCACCGCCCCGTCGATCCACACGTCTCGTTTCCCGAGCTCGAAGAGAGCGTGCTCGAACGCTGGCGCGAGCGAGACGTATTCGCCGAGTCGGTCAGGCGCCGTCGCGACGCGCCGCGCTGGGGCTTCTACGAGGGGCCGCCGACCGCCAACGGGCCACCGGGCTTCCACCACGTGCTGTCGCGCGTGTTCAAAGACATCTTTCCGCGCTACCGCACGATGTGCGGATATTTCGTCGAGCGCAAGGGCGGTTGGGACTGCCACGGGCTGCCGGTAGAGCTGGCGCTCGAAGCGGAGCTCGGGTTCACGTCAAAGGACGACATCGAGCGGTTCGGGATCGCGGAGTTCAACGCCCGCTGTCGCGAGAAGGTCCTCAGCCACGTCGAGGATTGGAACGCGATGACCGAGCGGATCGGCTTCTGGATCGATCTCGACGACGCCTACCGCACGCTCGACCCCGAGTACGTCGAATCGGTCTGGTGGGCGCTCAAGACGATCCACGACAAGGGCCTGCTGTACGAGAAGCTCAAGGTCGTCCCGTACTGCCCCCGCGACCAAGTGACGCTGTCCAGCCACGAGCTGGGGCAGCCGGGCGTCTATCAGGATGTGATCGACCCGTCCGTGTACGTGCGGCTCCCGGTCACGAACGGCAACCGAGCGGCGCAGCCCGGCGATCAGCTGTTGGTCTGGACGACGACGCCGTGGACGCTGGTCTCGAACGCCGCCGTCGCAGTCGACCCCGAGCTGACGTATGTCCGCGCCAAGCAAGGCGACGAGGTGTACATCGTCGCCGAGGCACTTACCGAACGCGTCCTCGGAGACGACGCGGAGATCCGGGGTCGCTTCCCGGGCAAGCAACTCGAAGGGGTCGCGTACGAGCCGCCGTTCACGTTCATCCCGGGAAGCGCCTACGGCCCCCGGGGCCACACGATCCTGCTCGGCGATTTCGTCACCGCAAACGACGGCACCGGCCTCGTGCACACGGCGATCGCGTTCGGCGAGCAAGACTTCCGTCTCGGCGAGCAGTACGGCCTGAACGTGATCAACCCTGTCCGCCTCGACGGCACCTATGACGAGCGGATCGGTCCGTACGCGGGCCGCAACGTCAAGGACGCCGACCCCGACCTGATCGAGGACCTCCGCGCCCGCGGCCGCCTCCTCAAGGCAGAGTCCTTCGAGCACTCCTATCCGCACTGCTGGCGCTGCAACACCCCGCTGCTGTATTACGCCAAGCCCTCCTGGTACATCGCGACCAGCCAGGTCAAGGACCGCCTGCTAGCCGCCAACGAGACCGTCAACTGGGCTCCGGAGCACGTCAAGCACGGGCGCTTCGGCAACTGGCTCGAGCACAACGTCGACTGGGCGCTGTCGCGCGAGCGCTACTGGGGCACGCCGCTCCCGATGTGGCGGTGCAAAGACGGCCATGCGCATGCAATCGGCTCGCTCGCGGAGTTGAACGAGCTAGCCGGAACGGACCTCACCGATCCCCACCGTCCGTTCGTGGATGATGCGACCTTCCCCTGCCCCGAGTGCGGGGAACCGGCCCGCCGCGTCCCGGAAGTCATCGACGTGTGGTTCGACTCGGGCTCGATGCCGTTCGCCCAGTACCACGCGCCGCACGAGGGCACGGAGCTGTTCGAAGAGCACTTCCCAGCCGACTTCGTCTGCGAGGCGCTCGACCAGACGCGCGGCTGGTTCTACTCGCTGATCGCGGTCTCCACGCTCTTGTTCGACCGTTCCCCGTACCGGAACGTGGTGTGCCTCGGGCTGATCCTCGACGAGCAGGGCCGCAAGATGTCGAAGTCGCTCGGCAACACGATCGAACCTAGCGACGTGCTCGATCGCTTTGGTGCCGACGCGGTCCGTTGGTATTTCTTCACCTCCAAGCAGCCATGGGACGGCTACCGCGCCTCGCTCGACACGATCGCCGAGGCGCTCCGGCAGTTCCTGCTGCAGCTCTGGAACACGTACAGCTTCTACGTCCTGTACGCCAACGCCAACGGGATCGACCGCGAGCCGCAACCGGTCGCCGCAAACGAGACCGAGCTCGATCGGTGGGCGATCTCGCGTTTGCAGGCCACGATCGAGATCGTCCGCGACCGCATGGACAACTTCGACGCCACCACCGCCGGCCGCGCGATCCAGTCATTCGTCGACGAGATCTCGAACTGGTATGTGCGCCGGTCGCGGCGGCGCTTCTGGGACGGCGACGAGACCGCGTTCGCGACGCTGCGCACCTGCCTGTTGGCGACGGCCAAGCTGGTCGCGCCGTTCTGCCCGTTCGTCGCCGATGAGATCTACGACAACCTCGACGGCTCCGAGCCGAGCGTCCACCTGTGCGACTTCCCGACCACGGCCGTTCGCGACCTCGACCTCGAGTACGCGATGGCGGTCGCGCGCGAGACCGTCCGACTCGGCCTGGCGGCCCGCGGTCAGGCAAAGCTCGCGGTGCGGCGGCCGCTCCGCGCGGCGGTCGTCGTCGCGACCGGATCCGAACGCGAGGCGATCGAGCGCATGTCCGGGATCCTCCGGGAGGAGCTCAACGTCAGGGAGCTCCGATTCGTCTCCGAAGCCGACGAGCTCGGCGAGATCGAGCTAAAGCCGAATTACCGCACGCTCGGTCCGCGATTCGGCAAGCACATGCCGATGGTCGCGGCCGCGGTGGCCGGCCTCAACGCCGCGCACGCTGCCGCGACACTGCGCGACGGCGGGCATGTCGCGATTAACGTCGACGGCAATGACCACGAGCTCACCGTCGACGACCTGCAGGTGTCGATGAAGCCGCTGGAGGGCTACCAGGTCGAGCGCGAAGGCTCGCATGCGGTCGCGCTAGAGCTCGAGATCGACGAGGAGCTCCAGGTCGAGGGCTGGGCGCGCGAGATCGTCCGCGTGATCCAGCGCGCGCGACAGGATGCCGGACTCGAGGTGACCGACCGCATCGTGCTCACGCTCGACGGCGACGACTCGCTCCTGGAAGCCGCCCGGACCCACGAGACGTACATCGCCGGCGAAACGCTGGCTGTCCGGGTCAGCTACGAGTCGTTGGACGGGCCAGTGGCGCCGGTCGACATCGACGGGCGCTCGCTTCGCGTCGGAGTGGCGCTGGCGTCTTAGGCCAGTGCAGGCTCGAGCTCGGCGACGAGCTTGCGCTTCGGGTACGCACCGATGACGGTCTTCGCCGGCTGCCCGTTGCGGAACAGGATCAGCGTTGGGATCGACATCACGTTGAACTGGATCGCCGTGTTCTGGTTCTCGTCGATGTTCAACTTGACGACCTTCAACTCGTCGGCGCGCTCCTGCGCGATCTCCTCAACCACGGGGGCCACCATGCGGCACGGCCCGCACCATGGAGCCCAGAAGTCGACAAGCACGGGAACATCAGACTCGATGACCTCGGCCTGGAAGTTGTTGTCTGTCACTTCTGAGACGGTGCCTGCCATTGATGGCTCCTTGAGGGATCGTGCGCGGTTACTTCAAAAAGTATAGCGGACCGCTGCGCGTCCGCTTCAGCGATCTCACAACCGATGGACCGGTACGTTACGTGCTGTAGATGTCCGAACCCACGAACACCGAGATCGCGGAGGCCCTCGACGAGCTGGGCGACCTGACCGAGCTCGATGGGGCGGCCATCTACCGCACGAACGCGTACCGCAACGCCGCCAAGACGGTCCGCGAGTCGCCCGTCTCGGTGCTCGGCCTCGCGCGCCAGGGGCGGGCCACCGAACTTCCCGGCATCGGCGGGACGATCCAGGAGAAGATCATCGCCCTCGCTGACGACGGCGCGATTCCCGCCACCGTCAAGCTGCGCGCGAAATTCCCGCCGGGTCTGATCGCGATGACGCATCTCTCTGGCCTCGGCCCCAAGCGCGCGCGGCGCCTGTACGACGAGCTCGGGATCGACTCGCTGCAGTCGCTGCGCGCGGCAGCCGAGAACCAGCAGATCCGGAAGCTGAAGGGTTTCGGCCCCAAGGCCGAAGAAGCGATCCTCGCCTCGGTCCGATTAGAGGGCGCCGGCGAGAGGCCGGCCCGAATCGTGCTGAGCCGAGCGCTCGCCGTGGGCGAGCCGCTGGTCGCGGCGCTGCGCGAACACCCGGCGTCGCAACACGTCGAGCTCGCCGGGTCGGCGCGCAGGATGACCGACACCGTCAAGGACCTCGATGTGATCGCCACCGCCACCGACCCATTGGCACTGGCCCGCGCCGCAGCCGAGCTCAAGCTCGTCGAAACCGCGGGCACCCCCGCCGCCGCCGGCGTGCGGCTCCGCACGCACACGGGGATCGCCGTCGACGTGAGGATCGTCGAGCCCGATCAGTTCGGCAACCTGCTCCAGCACCTGACCGGCTCCAAGCAGCACAACATGGCGCTCCGCGACGCCGCGGTGCGCAAGGGCCTTCACGTGTCCGAATACGGGATGCTGGACGATGCCACCGGCGAGACCCATCGGTGCGCGACCGAGCACGAGGTCTACGCGCTGCTCGGACTCGAGTACATCGAGCCGGAACTGCGCGAGAACCGAGGCGAGCTCGAGGCGGCCGCGGCCGGCACGCTTCCCAAGCTGATCCGGCAGGACGACCTGCGAGGCGATCTGCACTCGCACACCACCGCGTCGGACGGCACCGCCTCGATCGAGGAGATGGCGCTGGCCGCGCGCGAGTTCGGTTACGAGTACCTCGCGATCACCGACCACTCGGCGAGCTTCGGGTTCGGCGACGAGGTCTCGCCCGACCGATTGCGCGAGCAGATCGCCCGGATTCACGCGACCGAGGTCGACGGAATCGAGCTGCTCGCAGGATCGGAGGTCAACATCCTCCCCGACGGATCGCTCGACTATCCGGACGAGCTGCTGGCCGAGCTCGACTGGGTCATCGCCTCGGTGCACTCCTCGTTCCGGATGTCCGCGGACGTGATGACCGACCGGATCGTGCGGGCGATCGAGCACCCTCTCGTCGACGCGATCGGCCACCTGTCGGGCCGCAAGCTCGAGCGCCGCGCGCCCTATTCGTTTGATCTCGAGCGCGTGCTCGACGCCGCCGCCCGTACCGGAACGATGCTCGAGATCAACTCGAATCCGGATCGGCGCGACCTCTCAGACATCAATGCCCGGGCGGCCGCCGCGACCGGCATCCCGATCGTCATCAACTCCGATGCCCACCGCGTTGGCGGTTTCGAGGTCGCCCGCTACGGGATCGCCACCGCACGTCGCGCCTGGCTGACCGCGGCGGAGGTCGTCAACACCGGGCCGTGGCCGGCCATCGAGGCGATGCGCCCGCGGAACAGACTAGGGGTCGGCGCCGCGCCGCCGGCCACCCGAGCGCGACGTCGGTCGCGCGCCTGACGACGACTTCTTCCCGTACGTCGGGGCGGGCGGCTTGCGGTACGGGGCGGTCGGCTTCCTACGCATGACGACGCGCGCGTCGGAGCTCGGCCCGTCCAGTGGGAGGGGGTCGTACTTGCCGCGTTTCTGAATCCACCAGAACCAGACCAGCCCGGCGATGCAGACAATCGTCGCGATCCAGAAGTTCAGCCGCATGCCGAGGATATGGTTCGAGTAGTCGATCCGGATCTGCTCCTCGAAGATCCGGTAGCCCGAGTAGCCCGCGACGTACAGCGCGAACAACCCCGGGGGCTTGATCTTGCGGTGGTTGCCGAGCCAGATCAGGCCGCCCGCCAGCAGCAGGTTCCAGATGATCTCGTATAGGAACGAGGGCTGGAACGTGGCGAACTGCGTATATCCGGACGGCCGGTGCGCGGGCGAGATCTTCAGCGCCCACGGGAGCGTCGACGGCTTGCCGAACAGCTCCTGGTTGAAGTAATTCCCGATCCGGCCGATCGACTGCGCCACGAGCAGCGCCGGCGCGACCGCGTCCATGAACCTCAGGACGTCGCCGTGCGTCAGCCGCTTGCGCACGATCCAGTAGCCGGCGGCCACGCCGCAGGCGATCCCACCCCAGATCCCGAGGCCGCCCTTCCAGATCGCGAAGATCCCCCAGAAGTTGTGGGGCTCGATCTGGCTCGGCGTCGTAATCACGAAGTAGAGCCGACCGCCGATCAGCCCGGCGGGGAAGCCCCAGGCGGCGGCCTCGTAGGCGAGGTCCGGGTCCCCGCCGGCTTTGCGCCAGCGCCACCGCGTGACGAAGATCGCCGCCGCCACCGCCAACACGTACGCGAGCCCGTAGGCATGCACGAACAGGGGCCCGATGTAGAAGCCATTGTTGGCGGGGCTCGGTATGAAGGACGGGATGATCACGCGCGCGGCCGGGCGCGTCGTGAGTGACCAGACGCCCCGTTCAACTCGAACAGGTTAGAGCGGAAGCCTGGCGTCCGGATCAACCGGATCGCCTTAACGGGTGAGGTGCGCTCCACGTAGAACCGCGCGCCGTCGCGCTCCTCGATCGCCGTCACGGCTGACGCCTGGCGCCGCCAGGCCAGCGACCAGATGATCGCGAAGCCGGTTGCGACCGCCGGCACTTGCGGCACCAGGAACGCGAGCGCGCCGGCGCCGATCGTCGAGATCAGCAGCGGCCACAGGCGGTTGAGCACGGTCCGGGTCGGGTTGACCTCGGGTAGCGAAGACTGGGTGCGGGCGCTCGCCAGCAGCGACGCGATCTGCGTTGTCGGGCCTGCACGGCGCCCCGTCCAGATGCCGAAGATGCCCGCGACCACCCACCACCCCGCCGATACCGGCACGAGCAGGTCGTCGCTCGTCCCGGCCGCGGCCGCGACCGTTACCGCCGCCAGCGCGCTCGCGGCGGCGGCGCTGATGAGGACCGTGGTGCGCAGAAAGTCCGAGAACCGCACGATCCGGCTAGTCCGCGGCCAGCACGGCGAGCAGCTTGGCGACGCCCTCCGGCCCGTCGACGACGAGGTCGGCCTCCGCGGTGATCTCCGGCGGTCCGTCTTCGGAGCGGACGCCGACCCGGATCGCTTTCGAGATGCGTCCCTCGTCGGCGAGCGAAACCAAGGCGTGGAACGCGTCGAGATCGGTGGCGTCGTCGCCCACGTACATGGCGACGTCGACGTCGGTGTCGGCGAGGAAGGCCGAGATCCCGGCGCCCTTGTCGATCCTCACGGGCGGGCGAACTTCGAGCACCTTGCGGCCCCAATGGGTTCGCAACCCCGCTGCCTCGGCCTTCGCGGCGATCGAGTCGATCGCGGCGCGCGCGGCCTCCTCGTCGGGGGCGCCGCGCCAGTGAAAGGCGACGATCGCGCCCTTGTCCTCGAGTCGCACGCGGCGCCGGCGCAGGTCCGCGGTATCGGCCTCCCTGGCGAACTCGTGGATCCGCTCCGTCCAATCGAGGATCCCGGGATCGACGACCGGTTCGGTCCACCCGGCGCGCAGCACCTCGGCGCCGTGCGAGCCGAGGTATGAGATCGCGCCGATCGCGACCATCGCGCGCGCCTCCGAGGCGCGGCGACCGCTGACGCATGCGACCACGCCATACCGCCGAGCGACCTGGGCCAGCAGCGAACGCGTGCTCTCGGGCACGCGGGCGTCGGCGGCGTGCTCAACGATCGGGGCGAGCGTGCCGTCGATATCGAACAGGATCGCCGCGCGCGCCGGATCGGCGCGGAGCGGCCCGAGCGCGTCGGAGAGGAGCGCTGACGTCACCGCTCTAGTATGCCCTCTCCGAGGTGTCTGGCGTGTCCAACGATCCCGTGCTGCTGCTACACGGACAACCGGGTGCCGCGTCCGATTGGGAGCACGTTAGAGCGTCGATCGACGGCGACGCACGGACGATCGCGTTTGACCGCCCCGGATGGGACGGGCACTCGGCGGCGCGCGATCTCGCCGGCAACGCGGACGCGGCGCGAACGGTCCTCGATCGGTCCGGTGTGGCGCGGGCGACGGTGGTCGGGCACAGCCTCGGGGCGGCGGTGGCGGCCTGGCTCGCGTGGTCGAGTCCCGAGCGCGTGGGTCGGCTCGTGCTGGCCGCGCCCGCGGCGAACGTCGACTCGCTCGGCCCGGTTGATTATCTGCTGGCTACTCCTCTAGTCGGTTGGCTTGCCGGCGCGGGCGCGATGGCGGGCGGCGGCCTCGCACTCGGCGCCGGCCCCGTGAGGCGCTGGGTCGCGGAGGCGACCGCGCTCGACGACCGATACCTTCAGTCCGCGGGCCGAACGCTGCTATCCCCTTCGTCGTGGCGCTCGTTCGTGCGCGAGCAGCGATCTCTGGTCCGCGACCTCCCCGTGCTCGAACGCCGGCTCCCCGAGATCGGCGCGCCAACGACGATCGTTGCCGGGACGGCGGACCGTGTCGTACCGATCGCGGCGGCACGACGACTGGCCGGGCAGATACGCCGGGCCGAGTTGGTCGAGCTAGAGCACGCGGGTCATCTCGTGCATCTGCACCACGCCGGCGAGGTGGCGCGAGTTATCGCCGGCCGGGACTAGGACTCGTCGGGCTGCGTTTCCGGGGTTCGCTCGGGTTCCGGGCCCGGTTGCGGGGCCCGCTCGGGCTCCGGCGCCTCGTCGGGGCCCGGGTTCGGCGCGATCGGTGCCGCCGGCTCGTCCGGCCCAGGGACGGTCGCGGGCTCCTCGGGCGCACCCGGCGTCCCGGGATCCGGCACCGCGGGCGTGGTCGGCGCGTCCGGGACGGCCGGAGTCGGTGGCTCGCTCGGTTGCGGGACCTCGGACGCGGTTGCAGTGCAGACGGTCATTTGGAATGGCTACCCAATGCGGGCAGGACGAACCTGCGCTGCCACGGCGGCGGCGACTGCGGCGACGATGACCAGCCAGATCGGGATGATCCGCACGTGCTCGGGGTGAGCGCCGGGTGTAGGCTCGGCGAATGCCCAATCTGACAAGCGCGCCCAGAGCCGCGCTCACCAAGGCTAATCCCCGTGCCCGGCGCGGCCGCCCCAGACGCCGCCGCCACGGCTGGTGGATGGCGATCAAGGTCGCGTTCCTAGTCGAGCGTTTTCGCCGACGCCGGGAAAAGGGCAGAAGCTCACCCTCGCTACGGCAGATAGCGCTCGTCGTCGTCAGCGCTGGCCTGGCCATCCTGGTCATCCGCGTCGCCTCTCAGCGCGTCCGGAGCCACGGCGCCGGCGCACAGGCTGAGACGCAACCCGCGGCCGGCGAGCCAGCCTCTACGCCGTCGAGCACCCGCAATGACACCGGACTCGCCAACGAGAGCTCGTTGACGAACGCCGTTCAGAGCGAGATGGCACGTCGCGACGACGCGTCGACGGCAGCGACGGGGGCGGACTAGCACCGCCGGAGCGCGAGTCAGGCGCGCGGAATCGGGTCATGCGCTTCGTCCTGACCCGTGACCCAACCGAGTTCGCGGCCTGCACCGAGCGCGTGTTGTCGGAGCGGATCGAGTGCAACGTGCTCGCGACCGTGTTGATGGGAGTGCTCGACGGCAGCCGTGCGGACTCGTCCGCGCTGTTCGCCTACGGCCTGGACGACCGCGACGAGACCCGGTTCGCCGCACTGCGAACGCCCCCGTTCCCGTGGCTCGCAAGCCCGCTCGACGCCGGCGCCGAGGAGCTCGTGCCAATTTGGCTGCAGGCAGACCCGGACGTCGAGCGCGTGGTCGCCGTGTCGCATACCGCACGCGCGCTAGCGGCCGCCTGGGCCGAGCACACGGGAGGCACGACGCGTTGCATGATGCGCGAGGTGATGCACGTCCTCGATGAGGTGCGCGACCCGCCTCGGCCGGCCCCTGGTGAGCTTCGCCTCGCGGACGCCGCCGACCGCTCGCTGCTCGTCAACTGGATGCGCGAGTTCGTGTCAGAGACCGGAATCGTCGGTGCCGGGCAGGCCGAGTCGATGATCGACGCCGGCCTCGGCCGCGCGGGTTTTCTCGTCTGGCAGGACGGGGAGCCCGTCTCGATGCTCGCCGTCAATCGCGAGGTTGCCGGCGTGGTCCGGGTCGGCGCCGTCTATACCCCGCCGCCGTACCGGCACCGGGGCTACGCCGGCAGCGCCGTGGCGGCGGCGAGTCGACGCGCTCTCGCTCACGGGGCGAACCGGTGCATGCTCTACACCGACCTCGACAACCCGACGTCGAACAAGATATACGCCGAGGTTGGCTACCGTCGCAAGGCCGATTGGGAAGAGATCGCGCTCGAGCGTCCTACCGCGCCATAGCTCTGACCGAGCGCAGGAACGCCTGACGGTCAGGAGCCCGGCAGCGGCCGGGCATCGACCATCCTCAGCGCGTCCTCGACCGCGTCGGCAATCTCCCCGGGCCGCTCGGCGCCAGCCAGTCGAAGCGAATCGTGCACGGGCGATGTCGGCGGGATCACGAGGATCAGCACCTGCCCCCGGGCCTGCAAGCTCGCGCGCATTCCGTGGATGACGTAGATGCCGGCGCTGTCCAGGTAGTCGACGCCCGTCAGATCGAGGATCACAGCCTCGGCTTCGTTCGGCGTGGCGCCGATCACAGTCGCCCCGACGTCCTCGGCATTTGACATGTCGACCTCGCCGGTCACATGGGCGATCAGCGCGCTCGGCGCCAGCGTGATCTGAACGTCGGCGAGGCTCATTTCGGCGCGATCCGTCGGCGCATCACAACTTCCGTCCCATCTGCGGTCCGATCGATCTGCACATCATCCATCGCGGCGACGATGATCGACAACCCGCGACCGCGGTTCTGACCGCGCGGCGGGCGCCACCGGCCGCCGTCGCGGACGGTCAGCGTGACCTCACGGTCCCGCGCCCGCCCGCGCAGCTCGAAGGTGGCGGGAGACGGTGAGTACGCGTGCTCGATCGCATTCGCGCAGGCCTCGCTCACCGCGATCGTGATCTCGGCGACCTCGCCCTCGTCCGCGCCGAGTTCGTTCAACCACCGGCGCAGCATCCGCCGGACCTGCGCCAGCGCCTTCGGTTCGGCCGGCAGCGTCACGTGCAGCTCAGCGGGGATCGGCGCGTTCTGCAGCGCCACAATCGCCGCGTCGTCCCGCAGCCCCTCGGGCGGAACGAGGTCCCTGAACGCGAATTCGCATGTTTCCTCGGGCGTCCTGGCTCCGCGCACGGCCTCCGCCAGCGCCTCGATGCCGGCGCTGAGCGCAACGCCACGGCGCTCCACGAGGCCGTCCGTGTAGAGCAGCAGGATCTCGCCGCTTCCCAGGGAAAGCTCGTGTTCCGGGCAGCGGCCGTAGGGGAACGCTCCCAGCGGCGGCGCGGGGGTCACGTCCAGAATCCGAGCGTCGGAGCCCGAGATCACGACCGGCGGCAGGTGACCCGCGGTCGCGTACTGGAGCGACGAGGTGTAAGTGTCGAACACCGCGTAGCCGGCAGTCGCCATCGCGGACTCGTCGAGCGACTGGACGAACCGGTCGACGAGTTCGAGCGTGCGACCCGGGCCATGGCCCTCAATTGCGTAGGAGTGCAGTGCCGTGCGAAGCCGACCCATCAATGCCGCCGCCGGTATCCCGTGGCCGACGACGTCGCCGATCACGACGCCGACGCGGCCGCGCGGAAGCTCGATCACGTCGTACCAGTCGCCACCCACCTCCTCGCGGGCCGGGAGGTAGCGGGCCGCGACGTTCACGCCGACCACTTCGACCAGGCGCTTGGGCAGGAGGCTGCGCTGGAGGACCATCGAAACGCCGTGCTCGTGCTCTCAGCTCCGCGAACAGCCTGGCGTGCTCGATCGCCGGCGCCGCGCGCGCGGCCGCCATCTGCAACACGGCGAGGTCATCCTGGCCGAAAGCGCGTGGGGTCAACGAGCCGATGTGAAGCACTCCGATCAGATCGCCCTCGACGATCAGCGGTACTCCGAGCAGCGAGGCGATCCCCTTCTCACGCAGAATCGGATTGAGGACGTCGGCGTGGTCCACGTCGGCGATGAAGATCGGGACGCGCTCGGCCGCAATCCGGCCGGCGAAGCCCTGGCCGACCGGAATCCGCACGCCCTGCTCGACCTCTTCTTCGATTCCCTTCGCGGCGCGTGCGACGAGCTGTCGCGACGCGGCGTCGTGCAACAGGATCGCGACGGTGTCGACCTCGAGCGCCTCCTGGACGCGGACCAGCAGCTCGTTGAGAAGCTCTTCGAGCGGAAGCTCGGACAGTCCAGGATCGCTCAGCCGGTAAGAGCTTCGCCGTTCGTATGCGCGCTCGGCGCTGGGCTCGGCGGGCACCATTACGACCTGGCCCGTGCCCGGGCTCGGCCGAGTATGCCTCTGGGTGTCCGCGCCGGTCACGCGGGAAAGTGTGCCTGACCGACGCGCGGGGCGGCGCACGCCGACGCCCGCAGTCCGCGCGCGGACGCGTGCGGGGCTGCCTCAGAGGCGGACGGGATCGCCCGAGGGCAGCACGATCACCGAGCCGCGCAGGGTATTGAGCATGGCGCGGCTCGATCCGCTGAGCGTGATCCGTCTAGACGATGCGCTCGGCTGCGAGCCCACCACGATCAGGTCGGTGTCGGGTCGGCCGAGCTCGACGATCGACGCCCCGAGCTTCGACGCGAGCGCGTCCGCGGTCTGCTGAGCCGCCGCGTCGCCATCGATGGCCGATACCGCGATCGTTTTGATCGCGGTATCACTCAGGCTGCGCAGTCCGGCTGCCGCGACCGCAATCGCGACGGATCCGCCCTCGAGCAGTCGTTGTGCGCTCGTGCCCGGCTCGGCCCGGCCGGGCGGCGTGCGGTAGTCAGATCCGAACACGATCACCGATGCCCGCTCGGACTCCGCGAGCTGCTCGAGGCCTTCTCCGGTCGACCCGCTGAACACGACGTGGGTGGGGATGCCCGGGTCGCCGAGCCAGGCCACTCCCGACTCGAGACGGCGTTCGGCGTCGTGTTGGGCGAGCTCCTCGCGGCGCGGATCGAACTCGCGCGAGTGCCGGATGTACGCGAGGGCGAGGCGCGTTCCGTTCCTGTCGAGCAGCCTGCCCAACGCCAGCGCGTCGTCGTCGTTGGGCGTGCCGTCGTAGGAGACGATCAGGTCCGAGCTCACGGGACAACATCCTGCGCGAGCGCGCGGTAGCTCGCATTGGCCACGCGGACAAGGATCCGCGACCGCGGATGTCCAAACGCCCGGTGCGGTGCGTCGCGACGCTAGCGGCGACGGAACCGGGACAGCCCGGGACGCCGGCGGTAGGTGACCGCCGACGGCGTGCCCGTCGCGTCCTCCGGAGACGCTGCCGGTTCCTCACTAACGGCAGTCGGTTCGTCGCGCGGCGCCACCGGCTCCTCGTCCGCGCCGGCGGGGTCGGCGCTCGTCCCCGCGACCGGCTCGCGCGGTGCGAGCGGCTCGTCGCGGGGCGCAAGCGGCTCGCGTGCGGCGACGGGCTCGTCTTCGCGGGCCGCGACCGGCTCCTCTGCGCGGGCCGCCACCGGCTCACCGGCAGCCGTCGCGGCGACCGGCGCGTCGCGCTCGGCGACGGGCGCATCGCGCTCAGCAACCGTGCCATCGCCCTCAGCGACCGTGCCATCACGCTCAGCAACCGGCGCGTCGCGCTCAGCGACCGGCGCGTCGCGCTCGGCGACGGGCGCCCCGCGGTGCGCCGCCGCGGCCTCATCAGCCACAACTGCGTCGTCGGCCGCGACCGCGGCCTCTTCCACCACCCGCGGGCGCGAGAAGTACCGACCCATCGCGAATGCAGCAAGCGCCGCGATCGCGACTCCGAGCCCCGTGAAGTAGCCCAGCCACTCGAGGGCCTGCCGCGTGTGCCCGCCCATCGGAGCCCCGATCGGGTCGCCGGCGTGATGCCAGAGCAGGCTGAGCGTGGGACCGACCGCGAACCAGGCGCCGGCCGCAACAGCCAACCAGCCCCCGAGCAACCCGCTCGAGCGGTGTGAGCTGCGCAGCAGCATCAGCCCGCCGATCACCGCGACCGCTCCGGGAACGATGCAGAGCCACAGCCGCTCAGAGGTGTAGTGCCAGGTCTGGAAGCTGCCGAACGCGTAATGGAAGTACGGCCCGACAAAGGGGATCAGCGCGCCCCAAATGCCGAGCAGGATGACGAGCAGACCGCTCAAAGCCCCGGTTGTTCGTGGGAGCCGTCTGGTCTCGGCCCGACTGGTGGGAGTTGTGCCGGTCACGGTTGTCATGACTTTCAGCTACCCGTGCGGCGCGGCTGCGAACCACCACGCGCCCGCGCGCGACGGGGGCCGAACCTTGCGCGGGTTATGATCGGCCCATGCCCGACCGCCTCCATTTCACCGATTCCGACGAAGCCAACGAGCTGATCGCCACCGACCCGATGGCGCTCCTGATCGGCTTCGCGCTCGACCAGCAGGTGTCCGTTCAGAAGGCGTTCGCCGGACCGCTGGTGATCCGCGAGCGGCTCGGCACGCTAGAGCCGGCCGCGCTCGCCGACGCCGATCTCGAGCCGATATTCCGCGAGCGGCCCGCGATCCATCGCTTTCCCGGCTCGATGGCTCGCCGTGTGCACGACCTCGCAGTCCACATCCGCGACGAGTACGACGGCGACGCCGGCCGTGTCTGGACCGATGCCGGCGATTCCGCGTCGCTGCGCGCGAACCTGGCCGCGCTGCCGGGCTTTGGCGAGATGAAGATCAAGGCGCTGGGCGCGGTCCTCGCCAAGCGCTTCCACGTCGCAGCGGCACAGGACCTGGTGCCGCCGCATCCCACCCTCGGCGACGTCGACTCCGCCCAGGCGCTCGCCGACTACCAGTCCGCCAAGCGCGTGCACAAGGCCGAGTGGATGAAGATCAAGGCCGGCGCCGGCTCGGGAGTCGGAAGCTAGCGCCGCACGGCGAAACCGATGGCACGGCTCGTCGGCATCAACCACATCGCGCTCGAGGTCGGGAACGTCGACGAGGCGCTCACCTGGTACGGGCGCTTCTTCGAGTTCGAGCTCCGCGGGCGGGCGGGCCGGCGGATGGCGTTCATCGACATGGGCGACCAGTTCATCGCGGTCGCCGCCGGCCGCTCGCAGCCGCCTGACGGCGAACGCCATTTCGGGTTGGTCGTCGACGGCAAGGAGGCCGTCCGCGCGGCGCTTCGGGACGCCGGCGTCGACGTTCAGCCCTCCGGTTCGCTCGATTTCGACGACCCGTGGGGAAACCACGTCCAGGTCGTCGACTACCGCGACATCCAGTTCACCAAGACGCCCGAGGTTCTGCGCGCGATGAAGCTCGACGGCCTCGAGAAGACCGGCGCGGCCCAGCGCGAGATCCGCGAGCGCGGGCTCGCCGGATAGGCGCCGGCCCTTACTCCTGCCAGGCGACGGTCAAGCCGTCGCGCCTGCCGAACCGCTCGAGATGCGAGCCGATCACGCGCTCCATCCGCTCGTGGTCCTCGGCGTCGGCCGCGCTCACCTCCAGCGCCAGCGTTCCGTCGTTCGCGTGCAGATCGCAACGGCCGAACTCGAATTGGATGTGGCCGCGGTCCTCGCCGAACGACGCGTCGACCTTGTGTCCGAAGTGCTTGCAGAGCTGACGCATGTAAGCCACCGGCTTCTCCGTGGCCACGTCCGCCCGTGATGTGATCTGTGTCATTGGTGCATCGATCCCTGTCGTACTGGTTCCACGCGGCCCAGCCAAACCGGCAGCCGCTCTTCAGACACCACGTTACTCGGGGGCTGTGAGCCCAAGGCAGCAGGACGGCATGTCTAACGCCCCAAGCCTCCCCAGCAGCCCGCCACCACGCGGACATAAGCATCCCCCACATGCTTATGTCCCCGATGTTCCCGCGACCCGGCCTGATTTCGGGCTTTCTACAGGTCCGCCGCCGGCGCCCCGGGCCTCGGCCTCGGTCCAGGCCGCGGGCCGAAAACCAGGTTGACCGCGAGCGACGACACCCCGCACACGCCGATCACGATCCCCATCGGCAGCGCATCGTGTGCGCCACCGACGCCGACGATCGGCGCGATCAGCGCGCCGATTCCGAACTGGCCCATGCCGAGCAACGCCGACGCGCTGCCGAGCGCGCCCTCCTGGTCGCCGAGCGCCGCGGCGGTGCCGTTCGGGAATACGATGCCGTTCGAGGACAGGATCACGAACAACCCGATCAGGAGCGGCGCGAGGCCGGCGTGAGCGATCGTGACCACCAGAACGCCGATCGAGCCCGCCGCGACTCCGAACACGCCCACCCGGAGTAGCGCCGGCGCGCCCACCCGGCCGACGATCCTCCCCCCGATCTGAGACGCCGCAATCAGACCCACCGAGTTCACCGCGAAGACGACGCTGAAGACCTGCGGCGAGACGCCGAACACGTCCTCGAGGACGAACGACGCGCCGGCGATGTACGCGAACATCGCGGCAAACGCGAGCGAGAACGCCACAGCCGGCGGCATGAAGCTCCGATCGGACAGCAGCCGCCGGAACGTGTGCAGGGTCGTGCCGAGCCCGCCGCCGTGCCGGCGCTCCGGGGGCAGCGTTTCCGGTAGCCACACCACGGTCCCGACAAGTAGCGGAACTCCGATTGCGGCGAGGACGATGAAAATGCCCCGCCACGACGTGATCGCCAGCAGCTGGCCACCGACCAGCGGCGCGAACACCGGCGCGACCCCGGTCACGAGCATCAGCAGCGCGAACACGCGCGCGGCGGCGGTTCCGCGGAACAGATCGCGTACGACCGCGCGGGCGATGACCACGCCCGCGCCGCCGAGCGATCCCTGGATGAACCGCAGCGCGATGAGGATGCCGATCGAAGGCGCGGCCGCGCACGCCAGCGACGCCCCGATATAGCCGACGAGACCCGCCAGCAGCGGCCGGCGCCGTCCGAGCGAATCGCTCAATGGGCCCGCGAGCAGTTGGCCGCCCGCGAGCCCGAGCATGCAGCCGGTAAGTGTCAACTGGCCGGTCGAGGCCGAGGCGCCGAGGTCGCGGGTCAAAGACGGCAGTCCCGGCAGGTACATGTCCATCGACAACGGACCGAACGCCGATAGCGCGCCGAGGATCAGCGTCAACCGGAGACCGGGACGGCTCGCGGTGGACTCGGCGGCCGGCGCGGTGGCGGCGGATAGCGTCACAACCGGTACTTCAACACGTTCTTAGAAACGCCGTCTGCGATCGCTCTCGATCGCCGATCCGCTGTCCTTTGGTAGGTTCGCGCCATGGTCCGGTTGGGACGGAGCGACCTCGACGTGTTCCCTGTCTGCCTCGGCGTTCGCGCCCGGCAACGTCGGCGGCGAGTCCGAGGCGATGCTCGGCAAGTGGCTCGCGGCACGCCGCAACCGCGCCTCGGTCGTACTCGCGACCAAGGTCGGGCGCAAGCCCGATCGCAAGGGACTCTCGCGCGCGAACATCCGCGTCGCCGTCGAGGAATCGCTCGAGCGTCTCCAGACCGACTACATAGACGTCTACTACGCGCACGCCGACGACCCGGAGACGCCGCTCGCGGAGACGCTCACGACTTTCGAGGAGCTGATCAAGGAGGGCAAGGTCAGGTACATCGCGGCGTCCAACTACACGGCGGCCCGGCTCGAGCAGGCGCTCGCAACCTCGGACGCCAACGGCCTGGCGCGCTACATCGCGCTGCAGCCGCACTACAGCCTGGTCGAGCGCGAGCACTACGAAGGCGCGCTGGCTGCACTGTGCGAGCGTGAAGGCTTGTCGTGCGTGCCGTACTGGGCACTCGCCCGCGGCTTTCTCACGGGGAAGTACCGCCCGGGGACGACGGTCGACAGCCCGCGCGCCGGGCAGGCGAGCAAGTACCTCGACGACCATGGAATCCGCTTGCTCGAGGTGCTCGACGCCATCGCCGAGGCTCAGGACACGACGGTCGCGGCCGTGGCGCTGGCATGGGTCGCGGCACAGCCGGCCATCGCGGCGCCGATCGCCAGCGCCCGCAACCCTGAGCAACTCGCCGAATTCCTCCCCGCGGCCGAGCTCGAACTCAGCCTCGACGAGTTGCGCGCGCTCAGCGACGCAAGCATTCAAGCCGCGGCGTCTTAGGCTGGGGTCGGGCCAAAGTGGATCGCGATCGCCCGCGGCTGCGCGCCGTGATATGCGCTCGCGACCTCCTCGGCGGAGCCGTAGCGCCGATCCTCGATCGTGCGCGCGGACACCTCGATCTCGAAGCTCGTCTCCGAGAACGGATACGGATCGAGCACTACTTCGCCTGGCGCTACGACGCGGAGCACCAGGGCGATGTACGGCCCGCCGGGCGCGACCGGGACCGCGGGGATCGAGCGGGCTCCCGGCGGCTGCTCGATCTGTGCGAGGGTTCGGGGGACCGAGACGGGATCGCCGACCTGCGTCGGTTGGGTGGTGTCGACCAGGCCCAGCGCAAGCGAGGTTAGGTCGAGCGCCTGGAGCAGCTCATACGCGTACCACGTTTGGCGCTCGAACTCGCTCCGCCGGCCGCGACCGCCCCAGGCGCCGCGGAGCGCAGCCACGCGGCGATGGTCCTGCTCGGCAACGACTTCGACCGCCAGCGGGTGCCGGAGCGGCTCGCCCCCGTGCAGGCCGAAGCGCGTGTCGTACAGGCCGGCCCAGTGCATGCTCACCAGCGCGCCCGCATGGCGATCGCGTGCGTACACGCTGTCGACTCCGCGGCCGTAGGGCGGGACGGTCACCTCGAGCGGGAGCTCGATGAAATGCGCAGGTCGCCCCTGCTCAGGGTTGAACGAGGGACGGCCGTCGAGCTCGTACCAGCCGTCGTCGTGATGTGTCGCGGCGGTGACCAACGCCGCCTGATGCTCCGGAGCCTCGAACCGCTTGTTGCCCCAGCGCCGGCCCAGCTCGCCGGCGACGCGCCCGTGCTCGGGATGTGTGATCAGACACAGACCGCCCTCGCGGCGGGTGACCAGCATGCCGCGTCTAGCTCTTGGGCGGCAGGCTCCGGGCGTAACTGACGCCCACCGCCACCCATCGTTGGAGCTCGTCGTCGGTCTCCAAACCCTCGGACTCGATCCGGAGCCATCCGTCCATGGCACGACCGCGCATCTCGAACCTGTCGGCGTGTGGCTCGGAGACCAGCGACTCGGTGTCCGCGGGGTCGCAGCGAAGCAGCAGACCTCCCTGCCCGCTCGCGCTCACCGACATGTTCCCGCCGATCAGGAACGCGAGGCCCCCGAACATCTTCTTCTCGACGACCCCATGGTCGGTCGCGAGCAGCGCTCGGATACGATCAGCGAGAGCTTCGTCGTACGCCACGGTCAGAATTATTGCGACCTCGGAGGTGAGCGGATGGCGACGGGACGATGCCTGTGCGGCGCGGTCAGGTACGAGGTCAGAGGCGATCTTCGCGAGGTCCTGATCTGTCACTGCGAGGAGTGCCGCCGCTGGCACGGCCACTTCTCAGCGAGCACGGCCGCCCGGCGCGAAGACCTCGTGCTCGTCGAGCAGCGCGGCCTTCGCTGGATCGACAGTCCGAGCAGCGACGCCCGCGCCCGCCGAGGCTTCTGCGGCGAGTGCGGCTCGAGCCTGTTCTGGGACGCGCCCGGCCGGCCGACGGTCAGCATCGCCGCCGGGACGTTGGAACTGGACGGCCACACCGATCTCCGCGTGGCCGCCCATTGGTACGTCTCACAGGCCGGCGATTACTACGAGCTGCCCGCAGACGGACTCCCTCGGCACCAGCTGAGCGGTCAGGCGACCGGCGCCGTCGACGAACCCTGCGCGTAGAGCAGCGAGCCCGGAGTCGTCAGCAGCTCACCCGTTTCGAGCAGCGTCTTCAGCCCCGACAGGATCATCGGCCAGCCGCCGTAGAGCTCGTCGTTCGCGCCCTCGCGAAGCTGGTCGTGGATCACCGTGAGCCGGCAGGAATCGGCGACCGGCTCGATCTCCCACGTGACTCGTGAGGTCCCCTCGGCCTTGACGTCGTCGCTCCAGCGCGCGTTGAAGCTCTGCACGAGCCGCCGCGGCGGGTCGACCTCGAGGTTCTCGCCATCGAGGATCGGCTCGGACATGCCGGGCGCGGTGCCGGCGTAGTGCGAGCCGTTCGTCCAATCGGACGCTACGCCGACGCCGAAGTTGTACTTCCGCCGCATGTCGGGGTCGACGATCGCCTCCCAGAGGCGTTCCGGGCTTGTCTTGATGTAGATCTCGAACACCTTTTCCATCGTCCTGTCCTCCAATTTGCTCTTGAGGCCGGTGAGCGTCTCCGCCCACGGTTCTGCGTACTTGCTCACCCACCGATCGTGGATGAGGCGAATCGGAACGGCATTCAGGAAATGCAGCTTCTCGCGCCCGCGGCGCCGCGTGACCACGAGACCCGCCTCCTCGAGCACTTTGAGGTGCTTCATCACCCCGAACCGCGTCATCGGTAGCCGCTGCTCGAGCGCGCTGAGCGTCTGACCGTCCTCCTTGAAGAGCTCGTCGAGCAGGCTGCGACGGGTGGGGTCCCCGAGGGCTCTGAACACGTCATCCATGGTCCCATCATAGGTGACCATATGGTCACATGTCAAGGTCCCGGGCCCGCACGCCCGGATCGCGTTCAGCGCGGGCGCGCCTGGCCGCTGTACTCCTCGTTCGGCAGCATGTTGGTCGCCATCGCCATGCGGTTGGTCAGGTTGTACATCGCGCTGATCTCGGCAACGTCCCAGGCCTCCTCGAGCGTCAGACCGGCGTCCAGAAGCGTCTGCAGGTCCTCGCGCGTGACCTCGCGCGGCCGAAGGGTCAGCTTCTCCGCATAGGCGCAGATCGCGCGCCGTCGCGGATCGAGATCGGCGCGCTGCCAGTCGTAGGACACGCGCTCGCCCAGGACCGGATCGCCGAGCTCCGTTCGCAGCGCGGCACCGTGGGCGACGAGGCAGTACAGGCAGCCGTTGGCGGAGCTGACCACCACCGCGATCATCTCGCGGTCGGCCGCACTCAGGTGCTCAGTCGGCTCGTGCAGTTGACGGAAGTGGGTGAACCAGGCACTCAGCCGCTCCGGACGGAACGAGTACACGCGAAACACGTTCGGGACGAAGCCGAGTCGCTCGCGCGCCTTCGCGAACAGCCCCTGCAAGCCGGACGGCAGGTCGTCCTCGTCGGGGACCGGGAACCACGACCCTGTGTCGTTGGTGTTCGCGTCGTCGGACATGGCCACTCGCTACCCATTGTCCCGCCTCGCCTCCGGCGCCGCCGCGACGAGCCACCCCCCGACCCGTCGGAGAGGTGCCGTCCACCTCCCACGGACCGGGCTTGCGTCCCGACCTCCGTTAGCTCATGGTTTGGAAGATGCCTGCCGAGCGAACAGAGGAGTCAACGTGATCGTCGACTGTGCGCTTTACCGAGATGGACAGCGTCAGAACGAGGGCCCCCTGGCGTTGGAGGAAGCCGCCGAGCTCTGCTTGAAGGACGAGGGATTCGTGTGGCTTGGGATGTTCGAGCCCGACGAGGCCGAGCTCGACGACGTCCAGCGGAGGTTCGGCCTGCACGACCTCGCGGTCGAGGACGCCCAGAACTTCCACCTGCGCCCCAAGATCGAGCGCTATGAGGAGGGCAGCGTGCTGTTCGTTGTGCTTCGCACCGCCCGCTACGCCGAGGAGCGCGAGGAGGTGGATGTCGGCGAGGTGTCGGTGTTCCTCTCGCGCCGCTTCGTGATCACCGTTCGCCAGGGCGAGGCGAGCAATTTGCACGGCGCGCGGATGCGGCTCGAAGAGCGCCCGGAGCTGCTCAAGGAGGGCACGGCCGCGGTCCTGTGGGCGATCCTCGACACGATCGTCGACGACTACGCCCCGGTGATCGAGGGTCTGGAGCGGGACGTCGAGGAGGTCGAGAAGACCGTGTTCAGCGGTGCCGCCGCTCCGACCGAGCGGATCTACCTGCTGCGCCGCGAGGCGACAGATTTCTACCGCGCGGTCCACCCTCTGCTCGCGCCGCTGGAGGCGCTCGAGCGTGGCACCTACATCCACGTGAGCGAGGAGCTGCGTCAGTTCTTCCGCGACGTCAACGATCACCTCAAGCTCGTCAACGAGGAGGTCATCGCACTGCGCGACGTGCTCGCCACGATCCTTCAGGCGAACATGGCAGTGATCTCGAACCAGCAGAACGAGATCAGCGTTCGCCAGAACGAGACGATGAAGCAGCTGACGGTCGTCGCGACGATCTTCCTGCCGCTGACGTTCATCACCGGATTCTTCGGGATGAACTTCGGCTGGATGATCAACGACATCAACTCGTTCTGGATCTTCGCCGTCTACGGAGTCGGCAGCCTCGTGGTATCGGCCGTCGTCATCTACTACTGGTTCCGCCGGACCGGCGACATATAGGGCTTCGTCGACGGCGCGACGGGGCGCTGGTGGACGAGCCCGGACGAGCTAGGCGTCCGGGCCCGAAGTCAAGGGGGTCAGGTTGTCTTGAGCAGATTGAGTCCGGCCAGGAACTTCTTGCGCCCCTTCTTGTCGGTGTTCACGGCCGCGGTCACCTGGGCCTTCGGGACGGCGCCGCCGTTCGCGGCCAGCACGTCCTTCCGCAGGTTTCCGTAGGCGGTGGCGATCAGGCCGAGCCCCTTGATGATGTCCTTCTTGGCCTTGGCTCCGGCGGGCGAGGAGGCAGAGTCATGGGAGAGCTTCGATTTCAGCGAGTGGAGATCCCCGACCTCGTGCTTTAGAGCGTGGGTGAGCTTGAGTCGGGTCTTCGGATATCCCTTAAGCCCGTTTGCGACCGCGGATTCGTCCTTGACGATCTTCGGGGCGAAGCTGTTGAGCGTCTGCTTGATCGTGGTATCGCTCGCTTGCGCGACCGCGATCGGGCCACCGAGAACCGCACATAGTGCTACCCCCGACAGCAGCGAAAAACGACGAACTCCACGTGGCACGTGACTCCTCCTGATGATGGCGCTTGTCCTTGCGATGGCTGCAATAGCCTGGCTCGTCTTGGTCGTAACCAGGGCTAACTAACTAAGTTGCGCTGGAAATGTATGAGGCACCGAAGATACGGGACGCGGCGCCGAGTGAGGCCTCAGCGCTCGAGTCGCTGCAACGCCGTTCTTCAGAGGTGTGGGACGAGTATCGCGAGCAACTTGCCGCTCATCCAGAGGTAATCGAGCTGCCGCAGGCGTTCATCGACAAGGGCTGGGTGCGGGTCGCCGTCGACCCCTCCGACACGCCGATCGGTTTCTCCGTCGTGATTCCCTCCGACGGCCCGACGCACGAGCTCGACGGTCTGTTCGTAGAGCCGGCGCAGATGCGCCGCGGGGTCGGACGGGCCCTGGTCGAGGACGCCTCCGCGCGCGCAAGGTCGCACGGCGCGCTCGTCATGGACGTGACCGCGGGCCCAGCTCAGCCGTTCTACGAGCGAGCTGGATTCACCGTCACCGGCCCCGCCCGCACGCGGTTCGGTACCGCCGTCCGGATGCGCCTAGACCTGAGCGACTGAGCGCGGCAACGGGTCGCCTCGTCGTCACGCATGCCGCTCGATCATCCGCGGCTACTCAGGTCGGGGCGGGAACCGCGGCGGGGCGGTGCGGTAGCTCGGCGGAGTGACCGACATGCGGATCGGGTTGCGGGCCAGCTCGATCGTCGTCCCGTCCGCGCGGGCGATGCTGACCACCGGCTCGAGCCCCAGGCTCCGCGCCAGCTCGAACGCGGCGCCGATGTCGTTTACGACGCCGGCGGGCACGCGCGCCGCGGTCAGCGACTCCGCCCAGTCCTCGGCCGAGCGAGCGGCGAGCCTCTCCTCCAGCGCGGCCCGCATCGCGGCTCGGTTCGCGATCCGGTCCGCATTGCTCGCAAAGCGGGGGTCCCGCGCCAGCTCCGGCGAGCCGAGCACGTCGCAGAGCGCGCCGAACTGCCGGTCGTTGCCGACCGCGACGACGAGCTCGCGATCGGCGCACCGGAGTGGCTCATACGGCGTGATGCTCGGATGCGCGTTGCCCATGCGCTCGGGTACCTCGCCCGCGACGGTGTATGCCGACGCCTGGTTCACGAGTCCCGCGAGCAGCGAGGACAGCAGGTCGACCTCGACCAGCTGGCCCTTCCCGGATTGCCGGCGGTATTCGAGGGCGGCCAGGATGCCGACCGTCGAGAACAGGCCGGCGAGCACATCCACCAGCGCGACGCCGACCTTCTGCGGCTCGCCGTCCGGCGACCCGGTAATGCTCATCAGCCCTCCGAGCGCCTGGACCAGGAGGTCGTAGCCCGGAAGCGCGGCGCCCTTGCCGGAGCCGAAGCCGGTGATCGAGCAATAGATCAGCGCAGGATTCGTCTCCCGCAACGACTCGTAGTCCAGACCGAAGCGCTCGGTTACGCCGGGACGGAAGTTCTCCACGAGCACATCGGCCTCGCCGGCGAGCCGCCGAGCCTGCGCCAGATCGGTCGGATCGGTGAGATCGAGTACGAGGGTGTCCTTGTTGCGGTTTACCGACTG
Source organism: uncultured Solirubrobacterales bacterium (assembly GCA_963783415.1). GTDB lineage: Bacteria > Actinomycetota > Thermoleophilia > Solirubrobacterales > Solirubrobacteraceae > Palsa-465. The sequence goes on along the minus strand of CAWANN010000023.1, from coordinate 164,233 downwards.
GAAATACGTTGCGTCGCCGGCCTCGTCGTACGGCGGTCCCCACTGACGGGTGTCGTCGCCGGCGGGCGACTCGACCTTCGTGACCACGGCGCCGAGATCGCCCAGCACCATCGTCGCCAGCGGACCGGCGAGCACGCGCGAGAAGTCGAGGACCTTGAGCCCGCCGAGTGCGGACGGCATCAGCGCGTACCCGCGCTTACGGCCTCGAGGCCGGCGATCAGCACGTCGAGACCGAATTCGAAGCGCTCGTCTCCATCCGGACCCGTCATGTCCTCGGCGACCGACGCCAGCATGGGGAACCGGTCCGCCGGCAGTCGCAGGTAGAAGGCGTGGACGTCCTCGTAATACCGCTGCACGTCGTCGGAAGTCATCCCGCCGTGCTCCATCAGCCCCTCCTCGAAGGCATCCGCCGCCACATACAAAGTGAGCTGATCGACCCCGAGCGCGACTGCGCGATTGGATAAGCCGCCGGCCCGCAACACTGCGACGAGCGCCTCAGCGGCGGCCAACGTCTTCGGGGACGTCGGGATGCGTCCGAGGCCCGCGAGCGCCGCGTCGCGGTGAGACATCAGCACTCGCCGCAAATCCCGGGCCATCTGACGCACCTGCTCGCGCCAGATCTTCGGGTCGGGCTCGGGGAGCGGCACCTGCCCGACCAGCTCGTCGAACACGAGCTCGAGGAGCTCGTCCCTGCCGCTCACGTGCGCGTACAACGACGCGGCCCCGGTCCCGAGCTGGTCGGCGATCCGCCGCATCGACAGCCCCGCAACGCCGGCCTCATCGAGAAGCTCGATCGCGGCGGCGACGATCGCCTCCACGGTCAGGGCGGTCCGCCGCGTGGGGCGCTTGGTCGGCCTCGGAAAGCGGGGGGGCGGCGGCAGCGCCGCGCTGGCGGCACTCGCCGCCTCGGTGGGCGATAGGCCGGCCGGCTTGGGGGCGGACGAATGAGATTTCGGGCTTCCTCTTGACGCGCTCACTGACGTAGCGTATAACACCGTTCGTTGAACGAACACTGTTCGGAATTCCATTCGCTAACACCATTCGCCAAAGGAGCTGAGATGTCAACCCGGGTCAGTCATCCACGCAAGTGGGCGATCCTCGCGCTCGTGCTCGCGGCCGAATGCATGGATCTGCTCGACGGCACCATCGTCAACGTCGCCGCCCCGACGATCCGTGCCGACCTGCACAGCAGCACCTCCGCCCTGCAATGGGTGATCGGCGGCTATGCCCTCGCGTTCGCGGTCGGCCTGATCACCGGCGGGCGGCTCGGCGACATCTACGGCCGCAAGCGCCTGTTCGTGCTCGGCGCGATCGGGTTCGTCATCGCGTCGATGGCCTGCGCGTTCGCGGTCTCGCCTGAGATGCTGATCGCGTGCCGGCTCGCCCAAGGCGCCGCCGCGGCGCTGCTGATCCCGCAAGGGTTGGGGATCATTCGCGATGCGTTCGCGCCTGCGGAACAGCCGTCCGCGTTCGCAATCTTCGGACCGGTAATCGGGTTGTCCGCGGTGCTCGGGCCGATCATCGGCGGCGCGCTCGTCGACGCCAACCTGTTTGGAAGCGGCTGGCGGCTGATCTTCTTCGTCAACCTGCCGCTTGGCCTAATCGCAGCGCTCGGCGCGGCGCGCCTGATCCCCGAGTCTCGTGCGCCTAACGCGCCACGCCTGGACTTGGTCGGCACCGTGCTCGCCGCGCTTGGCATGGGACTACTGATCTACCCGCTGATCCAGGGTCGCGAGGCCGGCTGGCCGGCGTGGACGTACGTCATGGTCGCGGCGAGCGCGCTCTCGTTCGCGGCCCTGGTCGCGTGGACCCGGCGCGTGCGTCGCCGCGGCGGTGACCCGCTGGTGGAGGCGAGCATCTTCAGCCATCGCGCCTATTCCACTGGAATCTCGATGATCGTCGTGTTCTTCGCGGGGATGCTCGGCACGATGCTGGTGCTCACGCTTTTCATGCAGTTCGGCATGCATTTCTCGGCGATCCACGCCGGCCTGACCCTCGCTCCGTTCGCCGCCGGAACGGCTATGGGGGCCGTGCTCGGCGCCGCCGTCCTCGTGCCCAAGCTCGGGCGGACCACGCTTCAGATCGCCGCGGTGATCGCCGCCGGCGGCGTGTTGTGGCTCCGGCAGGTGATCCTCGCCCACGGCCTGGACACGACCTCGCTCGCGATGGTCGGACCCGAGCTGCTCGTCGGGATCGGGATCGGGATGATCGTCTCCCCGCTGTTTGGCTTCATCCTCGCCTCGGTGCGCGACAACGAGGTCGGATCCGCCTCGGGCGTCCTCAACGCGCTGCAACAGCTCGCCGGGGCGGTGGGAGTCGCCGGCATCGGCACGATCTTCTTCAGCACGCTCGCCCACGATGGTTTCGTGACCGCGGTCAGCCACTGCCTGCTCGTCGAGCTGGCGACGATGCCGGTGCTCGCGCTGCTCACGTTCATGCTGCCGGCGCAGCCCCGTGAAGAAACCGAGGAAGTGCCCGCGGCCGCGCAGCCCGAACGAGACGGGATCATGTCGCCCGCGGTTCTCAGCGCCGGCGACACGCTGTAACGCTCCACGCCAGCGGATAGCCTGCGCGCACCATGAGGCGGCGTGTGGGTCGGAACTCGCGTTCAGAACCCGGGGCTCGGCGGCGACGCCGAGCCCCTGTCGTCGCGCTGGCCGCGATCGCGGCGATCGCCGGATCTGGCGGCGGACTGGCGACCGGGGACCGCGCGATCGCCCGCACCGGTCTATCCCACACGGACGTCGTGACGGTCTCTTCGAAGCCACTCGGCAACGCAGTCCCGGGAGCGTTCGTCGGCATCTCGCTCGAGTATGGGACCGTTGCCAGCGCTGAGCTCCCCGGTCGCGGCGGCGCCAACCCGGTGCTCGCGCGGCTGATCCGGAATCTGTCGCCCGGATACGCGCCGGTCATCCGCATCGGGGGCGAGAGCGGCGATAAGACCTGGTGGCCAGTTCCCGGCATTCGGCGCCCGCGCGGGGTCGACTACGCGCTGACGCCGGCATGGCTCGCGGACGCCCGGCAGCTCACCAAGTCGGCGCACGCGCGTCTGATCCTCGGGATCAACCTCGAGGCCGACAGCACCGCGATCGCGGCAACCGAAGCGGACCACCTGCTCGCGGGAATCGGCCGCCGGAACATCGAGGCGCTCGAGATCGGGAACGAGCCTGAGCTGTACGCCGGTATCCCCTGGTACGTCACGCGCGCCGGACAGAAGGGGTTCGGCCGGCCGCCGACGTACAGCCTCGCCAACTATATGAAGGACTTCGCGACTATCGCCGCCGCGCTGCCCCCTGTCCCGCTGGCGGGGCCGTCTACGGGCGCCGACGCATGGATCGCGGGCCTTGGTCAGCTGCTCGCGGCGAACCCGACCCTGCGCCTGGCGACGTTCCACGCCTACGCGCTCGATCCACGCGGTGATGCCTTTCGCGGCCACGACTGCTCGACGGCGATCGGCGAGCCGGGCCATCCCAGCGTCTCCGCTCTTCTGAACTCGTACGCGTCGCAGACCCTCGTCCAAGGCGCGCTGCCGTACATCGCGATCGCCCACAGCCACGGCATCCCGTTCCGCATCGACGAGATGAATGCGATCACCTGCGCGGGCGCCCGGGGCGTCAGCAATACGTCGGCATCCGCGCTATGGGTGCTCGACGAGCTGTTTCAACTGGTGCGCGCCGGCGTCGACGGCGTGAACATTCACACGTGGCGAGGGTCCGCCGGCAAGCTGTTCGACATGCACTACCGGCACGGCCGGTGGGTGGGCACGGTCGCGCCCGAGTACTACGGGATGCTGATGTTCGTCCGGGCAGCTCCTCCGGGCTCCCGACTTCTGTCGACGGGGCGGGCCGACGCCGGTCCGCTGCGCTCGTGGGCGGTGCTGGCGCCGGATCGCAGCGTTCGCGTCGTCCTGATCAACGACAGCCTGAAGCACACGCGCTGGGTACTGGTACGGCCACCCGGGCCGAGCCGAGACGCCAAGGTGGCGCGCCTCGAGGCGCCTAGTGTCTACGCGAGGACCGGGATCACGCTCGCGGGACAGAGCTTCAGCCCCCGCACCGTGACCGGACGTCTCGCGGGCCCGGCACGCCTCACGATCATGCGGCCGTCGGCGGGCGGCTACCTGGTGCGGCTACCGCCCGCCAGCGCCGCGCTGTTGACGATCCACTGAGACCCGCCGGGTTCCTGTCACCTACCTCCGGGTGGCGCTTTGGCGAGGTAGCTCTGACCGGCGTGCAGCACGATCGTCTTGTGCCGGACAAAGTCGGCGACGCTGACCCGATCCGTGACGTCGTGCGTGAGCGTCCCGTCGCAACGGTCCGCGACCGTCCAGATCGTGCCGAGCACCGTCGCCGCGCTGTAGCGACCGCGGGTTCGGAACTTGCCGTGGGCACTGGCTCGGAGCAACTGCAGCACCTTGCTGCTCGCGGCGGCCGCCGCGGTGTCTGACGCCTTACCCTCGCGCTTGCACGTGGCGTAAGTCGGCGCTCCCTTGAACGCGCTCTCGGTAAGCGACAACGTCGCGAGCCCCTTGGTCGCACCCCCAGCCGTCTGCGTCAGCCGGAAGATCGCTCCGCCGAACGTGCCGCTCTGAGTCTTGCCCTTTCTGGCGGTGGCGGTAACGAGCCGTAACGAGCCGTGCAGCGAGTTGATCTCCGAGCCGATCGGGATCTGGGTTGCCGCGGTCAGTCGCACGAAGCCGGGGCCGGCGGCCGCCGCGCCCGCGCGCGACGCGGCTCGCTCGTCGAGCGACTTCCCCGCGGGCGACTTGACGAACACCACACCCGACACCGGCGTGGCGTTTGCCGTCTTACCTACGATCGGCGCCGTCAGTACCGGCGGTGCCGAGGCGCCATACACGAATGCGTTACCGCCGCCGTCGACTGCCATGCAGAACGAGGAAGACGCGCACGAAAGCCCCGAAGCCAGGGCGGCGGGCTCGAGCTGCTGGGGAGCGCTCCACGAGCTGCCGTTGAACGTCAGCACGGTCTCGTGGCCGTCGATCGCGGCGCAGAACGACGACGACGGGCACGACACCGCCCTCATCTCTCCCCCGTCGATCAAGCCGTTAGCGGTATCGATTGGGTCGGCCGCGCTCCACGAGCTCCCGTTGTAGGTGTAGGCGTTACCGCCCGTGTCGACCGCGACGCAAAACGAAGTCGACGGGCACGAGACCGAGGTGAGATTGTCCGACGCGATAGTGACCGGCGTCGGGCTCCACGAGGCGCCGCCGTTGGTGGAGGTCTCGACGTCTCCGCGCTCTCCCACCGCCACGCAGAACGACGCAGACGGGCACGCGATCCCGCCGATCCCCTCGTGGTTCGAGACGTTGTTGATGGTGACCGGACCCGACCACGCGCTGCCGTTGTAGGTGAAGCCGTTGCCGCCAACGTCGCCGGCCACGCAGAACGACGACGACGTACACGACACCGCGGTGAGAGAGTTTCTAGTGGTGTCGACGGCGACGGGCGGGCTCCAGGAGCTGCCGTTGAATGTCACCACGTTGCCGGCCTGGTCGACGGCGCCGCAGAACGACGCCGACGGACACGAGACCGATGTCAGCGTGTGGCCGCTCGGGTTGCTGCTCGGGTCGATGTTGGTCGGCGCTCCCCACGACTTCCCGTTGAACGTCTGGCCATAACCGCCGGCGCCGACCGCTGCGCAGAACGTCGCCGTCGGGCACGACACGTTCTCTGGCGGATTTGAGTTGTCGATCACGGTCGGGCCTGACCAGCCGTTGGCGGCCAACCCCGACGAAGGCGCCGCCAGCGACCCAGCCGCCACCGCGACCGCGGCTGCTCCTCGAGCCCACCGCGCAACCCCGCGCGGGCGTCCGTCCCAGAACGCACTCATGCCCACTCCCCGATGTCCCGACGTTTTCCACGGCTCGCCCGGCCCCGCCGAACCGTCGACCTATGTGTGCGACCGTACTCACCTGGTCACGCCAAGTCAACAGGCCGGATCACTCCCTGATTCAGCGACCGAGCCAGGAGCGCAGACGCGCGAGAAGCGGTTGACGGCGTGCGCGCCACGACCGCGTGCTGGGGGCGCGCGGTCGGCGCGCCGGCCATGACCGGGAATCGAATCGGCCTCCGTGGCCGCCGCGCCTGACATGGGGCCGAGCGCTCATCGCTGAAGCGTCTCGCCGGCTGCCTGGCGAGCTCTGAGCTGCTCCTGCTCCATCTCGTAGGTGACCACGCCCGCGGGGAGAACCCACTTTCGGCCCTGCCGGGGCTCCTCCTCTGGCCACTCGCCGTGCTCGTCGAAGTAGGCACGCGCCCGCTCCTCCTGCGCTCGGGCATCTTCGCTGCTCACACTCAGGCGGAACAGGAGGTTGAGCAGGAGGACCGACAGCCCTCCCCCGACGGCCATCGCGAACCCGTCGACGCCAAGCGACGCCGGCGAGATGATCAGCATCACGATGCCGCCGAGAATCATCACCGCGCCGAGGCCGTACCGGACCACGAGCATGCCGGGCGACGAGCCATCGGGGATCTCGGCGGGGGCGATAGCAGCTTCGGTCATGGTGGGCTCCTCGGGCGGTTCCATCTGGCACTTCGGTCACAGACAGCATCGCCACGTGGCGCGTGCCTTTCGAGCCGGCACGCTCCCCGTCTCGCGTGGTGGACCCGACCGGCGATGTCCGGCCAGCCATACCTCCGCGGCGCAGTAGCGTTGCTCGCGTGTCGCCGCTCCGAGTCGTGGTCGCCGAGGACCAGTTGCTGTTGCGCGAGGGGCTCAGCCGCCTGCTCACCGACGCCGGCTTCGACGTGGTCGCTCAGGCCGGCGACGCCGACGACCTGCGGCGCAAGGTCGCCGCCCACCGGCCGGACGTGGCGATCGTCGACGTCCAGATGCCCCCGGACCACACCGACGACGGCTTGCGGGCCGCGATCGAGATTCGCCGCACCCAGCCCGCCACCGGCATCCTCATGCTCTCGCAGTTCCGCGATGAGGCGTACGCCCTCGATCTGATCGGCGACAACGCCCGAGGCGTCGGCTACCTGCTCAAGGACCGGATCGCCGACGTGGCGTCGTTCACCGACGCCGTGCGGCGCGTGGCCGCGGGAGGGTCAGCGCTCGATCCCGAGATCGTCTCGCTGATGGTGGGTCGCCGCCGCAAGCACGATCCGCTCGAGGCGCTGACGGCCCGCGAGCACCAGGTGTTGGCGTTGATGGCCGAGGGCAAGTCAAACCGGGGGATCGCCGAGTCGCTGGACGTGACGCTCGCGGCAGTTGAGAAGCACGTCGGGCGGATCTTCGCGAAGCTCGGGCTCGGGGAGGAACCGCTCGAGCATCGCCGCGTGCTCGCGGTGCTCACTCTCTTGCGGGCGCGCTGACGCCGGGCTGCAGCGGCAGCTCGGCGGTGATCGTGGTGCCGACGCCGACCGGCGACTCGATCGCCAACGTCCCCCCCACCGCCGCAACCCGGTCGGCTAACCCGGCGAGGCCTGAGCCGGTGGAGAGATCGGCGACGGCGCCGCCGCGGCCGTCGTCGGTCACGGTCACGGCCAGCCGGTCCGATCGGGTGGCAATTGCGACCCCCGCCTCGGACGCTCCCGCGTGCTTGGCCACGTTGGCAAGCCCCTCGGCCACGACGAAGTAGGCGGTGCTCTCGACCAGCGCGGGAAAACGCTGTTCGGGCAGGTCGAGCATCACGGGCACCGGCGTCCGCGCGGTCAGCGAGGTGATCGCCGCCGCCAGCCCCCGGTGAGCGAGGACGGACGGATCGAGGCCGGCGCCGAGATCGCGCAGGTCCCTGATCGCGAGCTGCGTCTCCTGGAGCGCGTCGGCGATCGCGTGACGTGACTCCTCGCGGCTGGGATCGCGGCCCGCGGCCTGGAGGGCGAAGATCACGTTGATCAGCCGTTGCTGAGCGCCGTCGTGCAGGTCGCGACCGAGCCTCCGGCGCTCGTCAAGAGCCGCCTGGACGATCCTCGCTCGCGAGGCGTGGATCGCCTCGGCGCGGAGGCGCTCGGCCTCCGCCAGGTTGCGGTCCGACACGTCGCGGAAGACCACGACCGCGCCGCGCCGGCCCTCGAAGGTCACCGGCGCGGAGGAGTACGCCACCGGCACGAACGAGGCGTCACGCCGGATGAACCAGTCCTGCTCTACGCGCACCGGCTCACCCGTCTGGCGAGGCGCCAGCAGCGGGCAGTCGGCCTCGGCGAACGGCCGGCCGTCCGGGTGGCGGTAGTGAATCGTGGCGTGACTCTGGCGGCCGATCAGCTCGCTCTCGGTGTCATAGCCGAGGATGCTCACCGCCGCGGGATTGGCGAACAGGACGACGCCAGCGTCGTCGACCGCGTACACGGCGTCCACCATGCTGGCGAGCAGCGCCCCGAGCAGCTCCTCCTCGTCCGAGCCCAGGTGCCTGGCGATGGGTCGAGGCGTCGGCATTGCCCGACATCCTCGCAGCGCGCTCGTATCGTCAGGGGTGGCGCGCACGGGGGGCGCCCGTCGGCCTGTGCCGTCGTTGGTAGCGTGCGGCCATGGCAACTCGCGGGGTGTGCGTGCTGGCCGGGCGCATGGCCGACACGGTCGAGATCGCCGCGGCCGCCGACGCCGCCGGCTTTGACGCCGCGTGGACCGGTGAGTTCAACGACCGCTCGGCAATCGTCGCGCTCGCGGCGATGGCACACAACACCAGCCGGTGCCGGCTCGGAAGCGCGATCGCCTACGGGGTCGGCCGCTCGCCGCTGATCCTCGCCAACGATGCTCGTGGCCTCGACGAGCTCAGCGGCGGCCGCCTCGTGCTCGGCCTCGGCACCGGCACGAAGGGCATGCAGATCGGCTGGCACGGCATCCAGGACCCTGAATCGCCGGCCTTGCGGCTCGAAGAGCTGGTCCCGCTCCTGCGCCGGATCTGGAAGCTCCACGAAGGGCCCGTCAAGCACGAGGGCCGGTTCTACTCGATGAACCTCACCCCGACCGCGGAGGTCCTACCGCCGACCCGCGATCAGATCCCGATCTTCACCGCGGGGGTGAACCGGCGGATGATCGAGACCGCCGGCCGCGTGTCGGACGGACTCGTCTGCCACCCGACGTTCACCTCACAGTATGTCCACGAGGTCGTCCGTCCAGCGATCGCCGCAGGCGCGGAGCGAACCGGACGCGACCCGGCCGCCGTGGAGATCCTCGGGATGCTCCTGTGCTCGGTCGACGACGACGAGCAGGTCGCTCGGCGCGAGGTCGCCGCGCAGATCGCGTTCTATGCCGCCCCCAAAGCGTATGCGCCGATGTTCGAGGCGAGCGGCTTCGCCGCCGAGGCAGAGCGGATCCGAAAGGCGTTCGCCGCCGGTGACCACGAGGCGATGCTCGACGCGGTCAGCGACGACATGCTCGACGCGATCGGCGTCGCCGGCACCGCCGACCAGGTCCGCGCCGGGCTCGCCCGCCGCGAGGCTGATTTCGACCACCTCGTTCTCTACTCCCCGAGCTTCACGATGACGCTCGCGCGCGTCCAGCGGAACACGCTCGACCTCGTCCGCGTCGGGGCGCCCGAGCCGCGTAAAAAGTGAGGTCAGCCCCCGGCGGTAATGTCTACCTCGCATAGCGGCCGTATCGTCACTGAGGAGGTCGACTTGTCAAGTACGTCCCTCGGAGCCAGTGAGCTCCGTTCCTTGACGTGGGGATGGTGGCTGGCGCTGCTGATCGGAGTGCTCGCCATCGTGGCGGGGATCATCGTGATCCTCAAGCCGAGCAACAGCCTGTCCACTCTCGCGGTGGTGTTCGGAATCTTTATTCTCATCGACGGGATCTTCGAGATCGTCGGCGCGATCGCCGGCGACACCGAGAGCCGCGGGTTGCTGGCGGTCATCGGGGCGCTGAGCGTGATCGCGGGCGTGCTGCTTATTCGCCATCCCCTTGGCGGCGTCAGAGCGGTGGCGCTGCTCTTGGGTATCTGGCTGATCGCAGCCGGCGTAGTGCGCCTGATCGGCGCATTTGCCTACCCGGGCAATCGCATCTGGCGGATCATCGTTGCGCTCGTGCTCGGGATATTCGGGATCGTGATCGTGTCCGAGCCCCACATCGGATACGCCACGCTGGCAGTGATTGCGGGTATCTGCTTCATCCTCTACGGCATCGGGATGCTCGCGGTCGGGTGGGCCATGCACGCGCTCCGACAAGGGCCACCGATCGAACCTGCCTGAGCCGGACGGAAGCAGACGCCGTCGCACCGCGAACTCGAGCGGCTCGGCTGAGCTACCGTGCCGTGACCGATGCAGTTCTATCTGAGCGGTTACAAGCCGGGCGACCCGTTCATCGAGGATCCGCATCCGTCCGTCGCTGACCAGACGGGAGAGCTTCCCGCAAAAGTCGACGTCCTCATCATCGGGTGCGGCCCCGCCGGTCTGGTGTTGGCTGCCCAGATGGCGAACTTCCCCGACATCAGGACGGCGGTCATCGACCGCAGGGACGGTCCGCTCGAGGTGGGTCAAGCCGACGGAGTCGCGTGCCGCACCGTCGAGATGTTCGAAGCGTTCGGTCTCGCCGATCGTCTGGTGAATGAGGCCTACTGGGTGAACGAGGTCTGCTTCTGGCACCCGGACCCGGAGGATCCGACGAGGATCAAGCGTTCCGGACGGATCCAGGACACCGAGGACGGGCTCTCCGAGTTCCCGCACGTGATCGTCAACCAGGCGCGGATGCTCGCCTACCTTCGCGATCACATGGAGCGTTCGGGAAGCAGATTGGCGCCGTTCTACGGACTCCGCGCGAGTGACATCGAGGTCGACACGGACAGTCCGTCGGACCACCCGGTGACGGTCACCCTCCAGCACACGAAGGCACAGGAGAAGACCGGCACCTCCTCGACAGTCCGGGCCAAGTATGTCGTCGGGTGTGACGGCGCGCGCAGCGCCACCCGAACCGCGATCGGCCGCGAGCTCACCGGCGACGCGACGAACCAGTCGTGGGGGGTGATGGATGTGTTGGCGGTCACCGATTTCCCCGACATACGGGTCAAGTGCGCGATCTCCTCGGCCGACCACGGGAACATCCTGATCATCCCGCGCGAGGGCGGATACCTGGCTCGGATCTATATCGAGCTGGACGAGGTAACAGGCAGGGAGTTGCTCGACAACCGGAATGTCACCCCGGAGAAGCTGGCCACCGTCGCGAATCGGATCCTGCATCCCTACACGATCGAGGTCAGAGACGTCGGGTGGTGGTCCGTTTATCAAATCGGGCAGCGCCTCTGCGACAGGTTCGACGACGTACCGGTGCAGGACACGGGCACACGCCTCCCTCGGGTGTTCATCGCCGGCGATGCCTGTCACACGCATAGCGCCAAGGCCGGTCAGGGCATGAACGTGTCGATGGCCGACGCGTGGAACCTTGGCTGGAAGCTCGCGTCCGTGCTCAGGGGGACCGCACGGCCGGAGCTCCTTCACACTTACTCCGAGGAACGGCAGGCGGTCGCCAAGCAGCTCATCGACTTCGACCGCGAGTTCTCGGATAGGTTCCGCGCCCAGACGACGCAATCGGATGACGGCGAGGAGGCCGAGGAGTTCCAGCAATACTTCATCGCGCAAGGCCGTTTCACCGCCGGAGTCGCGACCAGGTACTCGCGCTCGATGATCACCGCCGAACCGGTGTTCCAGGACCTCGCTGAAGGCTTCCCGGTCGGAATGCGGTTCCACTCCGCCCCCGTCGTCCGGCTGGCCGACGCCAAGCCGGTCCACCTCGGCCACGTCGCGCGCGCCGACGGCGCCTGGCGCGTCTACCTCTTCGCCGACCGGGCCGACCCGACGACCGCCAGTTCACGCGCCTGGCGGCTCTGCGAGTTCTTGGCATCGGACGCGTCCCCGCTCGAACGCTTCACGCCCGCGGACGAAGAGCCGGATTCGGTGATCGATATCCGTGCCGTCTTCCAGCAACACCATCGTGACCTGGCAGTAGACAAGATGCCGTCGGCCCTACTGCCGCGCAAGGGCAGATTCGGCCTGATCGACTACGAGAAGATGTTCTGTCCGGACCCCAACGCGGATGACATCTTCGACCTGCGAGGCGTGAATCGCGACACAGGCTGCGTGGTCATCGTCCGCCCGGACCAGTACGTGTCACACGTGCTTCCACTGGACGGCCACGAGGCGCTGGCCAGCTTCTTCACGGGAGTCCTCGTGCTAGCCGACGCCCGGTGACGGGCGTACGACGGTGCCGGACGCGTTGTCGGATGCGTGCCGGTCAGCGCGCGAGGACCGTCAGGTCCAGCCGCTCGAGACGCGCCGGGTCGACCAGGATGTTCATCTCGACGATTCTGCCGCCGGCGACCGTGAATCCGACCACCGAGAACGGCCGCTCGCCCGCGAACGTGACCACGCCCGGCGCGCCGTTGACGAGTGCGAGCCGGGACACATAGCCGAGGGTGCGGAAAGCGACTGCTCCCGAGGCCACCGCTCGTGCTCCACGCTCGATTCGCGACCCGCCTGGGACCGTCACGCCGGCGTCGGCGCGCAGCACGACGTCGGGGTCGAGCACCCTGAGGAGTGCGTCGAAGTCGCCGTCGCGGGCGGCGGCCAGGAACGCGTCGACGAGTTCCCATTGCTCGGCGATGGTCGCGTCGGGGGCGGGTGTCGCTCTGAGCCGGCGGCGGGCGCGGCTTGCGAGCTGTCGCGTCGCCGGCTCGGAGCGATCGATGATCGCGGCGATCTGATCGAACGGCACGTCGAACGCGTCGTGCAGAACAACCGCCAGCCGTTCTGCGGGAGCGAGCGTGTCGAGCACGATCAACAGGGCGAGGCCGACTGAGTCCGCGATCAGCGCCTCGTGTTCGGGGTCGACGCCGTCGACCCCGGAGACGATCGGGTCGGGCAGGTGGGGGCCGATCGGCTCCTCCCGTCGAGCGGCGCGCGAGCGCAAGACGTTGAGGCAGATCCGCGCGACGACGGTCGTGAGCCACGCGCCCAGATCCTCCACTTGGCTCGTGTCGGCGCGGCTGACACGGAGCCACGCCTCTTGAACGGCGTCGTCTGCCTCGCTGAGCGAGCCGAGCATGCGGTAGGAGACCGCTCGCAGGCGGGGTCGGTACTGCTCGAAGCGCTCGGCCAGCCAATCTTGCTCTGCCATGTCACATCCCTCGCTCGGGGGGTGTCTCACCTATAGACCCGTGAGACGGCGCGCATGTGACAAATCCGCGTCGCTCCGACGAGTCCTGGTACGCAGTACCCCGAATGAGGTTAGAGATGCAAGAAACACCCAACAAAACGACGTTCAGACGCTTTTGCGACGCCATGAACACCGGCGATCCGGAGGTCATGTCGAAGACGATCGACGAGATCGTGGAGCCGGATGCTGTGATCCGCACACCGTTGCCGCTCAAAACGACAGGGGCACAAAAGCTCAAGGACGTGTTCGCGAGGCTCCATCAGGTGTATGGCGATCTCCACGTCACGATCGAGGAGATGATCGCCGAGGGCGAAAAGGTCGTCAGCAGGAATTCGGTTACCGGGATCCACCGGGGTGCATACATGGGCGTGGCACCCACCGGCAGGTCCGTCAAGCACAACGAGGTGTTCATCATCCGGTTCGCCGGAGACCGAATCGCCGAGACGTGGGGGATCGTTGACGTCTTCTCCCAGATTGCAACAGCTCGGCGTGATTCCGCCACTCGAGAGCGCATGACCACAAGGAGACAGCGATGACGATTACGAACCCCAACCATCACTCCAGCACGGCGATCACCGGCGGCTGGCGGCTCGACCCGCACCGCTCGAGCGTCGAGTTCCGCACCGGGCATTTCTGGGGCCTGGTGACCGTGAAGGGACACTTCGACGGCTACCACGGGCACTTGGACCTGAGCGCCAACCCCGCGATCGAGCTGACAATCGACGCCGCAAGCGTGCAGACCGGTAACCGCAAGCGCGATCGGCACCTGCGCGCGGCGGATTTCTTCGACGCCGAGAACCACCCACTCGTGCGGTTCGTCTCGGACTCGGTCGAGGCGCAGGGCGACACGCTCAAAGTGCGCGGTCGGCTGTCCGCCGGCGATCGTTCGATCCCGCTCGAGCTCGGCGCACAGGTACGCGAGGTCGACGGCGAGCTCGAGATCGAAGCGGCCACCACCGCCCCACACCGCGAGCTGGGAATGACCTTCAGCCCGCTGGGGATGATCCCGCCGCATAGCGGGCTGTCCGTCAGAGCCCACCTGATCCCCGCCGACCCGGCCAGAGCGGCCTGACCGACCCGACGCGGCGCGCGCCGCGTCCGCGATTGCCCCGCGCGGCGGACCGAACTGTGGAGCGAAGCTCCAGGCGCAGCTGGATGAGGTCGAGCGTCGGCTCGGCCAGCTCGCAGACGCCATATCCACTCAGGACGGCAAGCCGAATAGCCGCCGACCCCGGCCGAGTCGTCGGAATCGCGTCCCGGATAGCGCGCAACCATGTGGTTGCATGTCATCCGGTTGTTCGAAGGCGCCGAGTAGAGACCCCTAGCCGATCATCGTCGCGGTGGATGTGCCGGGTGCGACCATCGGCAAGCATTCCGCGTCGCCCGGAATCGGCACGTGGTGCAGTGCCGGTCCCGGTACAGCGAGCAGTTCCTCGACCGAGTCCGCCACGCTCACGCCGCAGGCGCGCGCGAGTGCCGGCCAATCGGGACGAGCTCCCAGGTCGGCGGCGAATGCGCCGCTGAAGAAGCGATCCTGCTGGGCGCGGACCATCCCCAGCGAACGGTTGTCGAGCAGCAGGATCTTGACCGAAAGATCCTCCACCGAGGCCGTGACCAGCTCCTGCACGTGCATCAGCAGCGATCCGTCCCCGGTGACACACACGACCTGCCGGTCGGCCGCCGCGGCTTGCGCGCCGAGTGCGGCCGGCAGCCCGAACCCCATCGTGCCGGCGCCGCCTGAGGTGATCCAGCGACGGCCGCCGCCCAGCGACAGCCGGTGTGCCGCCCACATCTGGTGCAGCCCCACGTCCGTCGTCACGACCGCGTCGGCGTCGAGCATCGCATTCAGCTCGTCGAGTGCCGCCTCGCCCTCGTGCCCGGGCGCGGGCGGGCTTCGGTGCTCGACCAGCCGGTCCTCGATGCTCGCCCGCCACGCGGAGCGATCCGGCGCCACACCGAGCTCCGCGGTGAGCGCCTCGAGCGTCGTTCGCGCGTCAGCGCAAATCGCGATCTCGGGCTCGACGAGCTTGCCGAGCTCGGAGCCGTCCGCGTCGACGTGGATGACGCGAGCACGCGGCGCGAAGCCGTCGAGGTTGCCCGTCAGCCGATCATCGAACCGGGCGCCGATGGCCAGGATGCAGTCGGCCTCTTGCAATGCCCAGTTCGCGACGCGGGCGCCGTAGACGCCGGGCATGCCCAGCCAGCCGCGCCCACCACCACACTCCAGCCCTTGAAGCGTGGTGACGTATGGGACGTCGGCTGCGATCGCGAACTCGACCAACTGCTCGTGCGCGCCGGCGGCGACGACGCCGCCACCGGCCAGCACCAGCGGGCGAGCCGAGCGTTCGATCAGCCGTGCGGCCAGCTTTGCCGTCGCTCTGCGCGGACGCGGGCGACGAGACACGTCAATCCGGTCACGCCGGCGCGGCGTCGGGACCGGGGCCTTAGCGAGATCAACCGGGACCTCAAGCAGCACCGGGCCGGGCCTCCCGCCGGCAGCGAGCGCGACCGCGGCATCGAGCAGAGAGCCCAGGTCTTCGCCATGCCGGGCCGTGCTCGAGTGTTTGACGACCGGAATCGCCATGCCGGCGACATCCGTTTCCTGAAAAGCCATCGTTCCGGCGAGGTGGGTGGCCACCTGGCCGCAGATGAACACGACCGGCACGGAATCCATCCACGCATCGGCGACGGCCGTGAGCAGGTTGACGGCGCCCGGCCCGGATGTCGACAGCGCCACACCCGGCCTCCCGGTAATGCGCGCCCACCCTTCGGCCGCATGTCCCGCCGCCGCCTCATGCCGGGTGAGGATGTGGCGGATCCGGCTCGCGGCGAGGGCGTCATACAGAGGCAGCGCGGCGCCACCCGGCACGCCGAAGACGGTGTCAATCCCACTGTCCGCGACCGCTTCGATCAGGGCATCTGCAGCACGCACCCGCAACTCCTTCCGTACCGGTGATACGGGCGGAACGAAGAAACGAGTACGAGAACGAGCGATGGCATGACAGCCTCCAGGGACGCGATGATCGGAGAGAGAGCCCCGCGCGCCTAGCGCGGGAGTACGAGCAGGACGAGACCGAGGGCGAACGCGCGGCTGTCGGTCACAAGCTCCACGAGCGCGATCATATCGGTAGGCCGGGTCCTCGAAGGTCCTGAGACGTCTGGCGATTTTCGCCTCCTTCCCTCCTTCGTTACAGACGTCGGCTCGCGGAGATCCTTCCCGTACGCATCGGGCGGCGGGCCGGAACCGTGCGGCGCGCTGCCGTCGGAGCATGCATCGCTACCGTGCGACGCGATGGATGTCGAATCCGCGATCCGCAGCCGGCGCACGCACAAGGCATTCGTGCCCGAGCCGCTGCCTCGCGAGCTGGTGGACGAGCTGCTCGAGCTCGGCCGCTGGGCACCGAACCATCACCTGACGAACCCGTGGCGGTTCCGCGTTCTCGGGCCGGTGGCGCTCGCGAGGTTGAAGGAGGCCGCGGGTCCGGAGGCTGCCGCCAAGCTCGATCGCGCGCCGACGCTGGTCGCCGCGACGTTCGTGCACTCCGCGGACCCAGTCCAGGATCAGGAAGACCTCTGTGCGACCGCATGCGCGGTCTACGCCGTGTTGCTCGCCGCCCACGGCCGCGGACTCGCCGGCTACTGGCGCACTCCGGGCGTTCTGAGGACCTCGGCCGGGTTGGTGGCGCTCGGCATCCCACCCAACGAGCGGTTCGTCGCACTGATCCATCTGGGCTGGCCGCGGCAAGAGAAGGACCCGCCACCGCGAGCACCGGCCGCGGACGTCGTGACCTACCTCCCCTGAAAAGTCACGGCGCGTTGCGCCGGAGCATTTCGACGACCAGGAAGCCGAGCTCGAGCGCCTGCTGGGTGTTGAGCCGCGGGTCGCACACGGTCTCGTAGCGCGAGGACAACTCGTTGTGGGAGATCATCTGGGCACCGCCGAGGCACTCGGTGACGTCCTCGCCGGTGTGCTCAACGTGGATGCCACCGGGATGCGTACCGAGCTGTTGGTGGACCTCGAAGAAGCCCTCGACCTCGTCCATGATGCGATCGAAGTGCCGCGTCTTGCGGCCGCTGGGCGACTCCTCGGTGTTGCCGTGCATCGGGTCGCACTGCCACACGACGCGATGCCCCGACCGGGTTACGGCCTCGACGATCGGCGGCAACAGCTCGCGGACCGCGGCGTTGCCCATGCGTGAGACGAGCGTCACACGGCCGTCTATCCCCTGCGGATCGAGCCGCTCGACGATCTCGACCGCTTCGGCCGGCGTCGCGGTCGGGCCGAGCTTTACCTCGATCGGGTTGGCGATCAGCGCACCGAGGGCCACGTGGGCGCCGTCTAGCTGGCGCGTGCGCTCGCCGATCCACGGCAGGTGACCCGAGAGCAGGAACAGCCGCTCGCCGTCGGCCCGCAGCAGCGCGCGCTCGTAATCGAGCACGAGCATCTCGTGGCTCGAGTACAGCTGGACCGTGCGCAGCGAGCTGTCCTCGACGCCGCACGCCGACATGAACCGCAGGCTGCGGTCGATCTCGGTCGCGACCCGCTCGTAGCGCTCGCCGGCACCCGAGCGGCGCACGAAGTCCATGTTCCACTCGTGCAGGCGATGGAGATCGGCCAGCCCGGCCCCAGTGATCGCGCGGGAAAGGTTCATCGCCGCCGCCGCGTTGGCGTACGCGCGGATGAGCCGGCCGGGATCGGGGCGGCGCGCCTCGGGCGTCGGGTCAAGCCCGTTGACCATGTCGCCGCGGTACGACGGCAGCCCGGCCACGTCGGTCGCGGAGCTCCGTGGTTTGGCGTACTGGCCGGCGATGCGCGCGACCTTGACGACCGGCATCGAGGTCCCGTACGTCAACACGACGGCCATCTGAAGGAGCGTTCGGATCGTCCCACGCAGGTGCGACTCGGTGTTGTCGACGAAGGTCTCCGCGCAATCCCCGCCCTGCAGCAGGAATGCCTCGCCCCGCGCGACCATCGCGAGCCGCTCCTGAAGCCGGTCGATCTCAGCGGGAACCGCGATCGGCGGGACGCACTCGAGCACCCACCGGACACGCTCGACCTCCTCGGGATCCGGCCATGGCGGCTGCTGTGCTGCCGGTCGCGCGAGCGCCTCGCTGACCGCCGCCGCCAGCATCCCCGGCAGCGGCGGCTCGGCGGGCGGACTCGAGGCCACGTCGACGGTCCACGTCACCGGACTAAGGCTATGGGACGCCGCCTACGTTAGTCGTCGAGGTTCTCGACTATCTCGTTGGCGCGCGACCATTGCTCCGGCGGGACAACGAGAAAGATGTCACCGCGACCGAAGCGATCCAGCGGCTGGTCGGCCACGCACGACGCGTCGACGCCGAGCTCACGGAGCCGATCGCGCCATGCCACGGCGGTCGCCTGCTCCTCGAACGTACTCACGGTCTCCCAGCCCTCCAGACGAGGATCGCCGATGGAAACCACCGGATCCTTTGTCGTGGCGGTCTTGCGAAACCGGGGCAGGGGCACGGCCCAAGCGTACGCGCTAGGTCCACATGAGATGCTCCTCCGATGGAGCAACGAATCAGTCTCGTGACACTCGGCGTGAGCGACCTTGCCAGAGCACGTGCCTTCTACGAGGCGATCGGCTGGACGGGGGCCCGTCAGCCGGACGACGAGGTGTGCTTCTTCCAAGCAGGCGGCATGGTTTTCGGCCTCTGGACGGCTCTCGGCGGACACGGAGCGCCCGGCATCGAACTTGCCCACAACGTCCGCTCACGGGAGGAGGTTGACGCGATCCTGGGGGAGGCCGAACGGGCCGGCGGCACGATCAAACGGCCGGGAGCGCGAGCTGAATGGGGCGGATGGACAGGAGCCTTTGCGGATCCGGACGGCTACGTCTGGGAGGTGGCGCACAACCCGGACTGGACGCTCGACGAGCGCGGCGCGGTCACTATCTAGGTCGTCTAGGCGGCGACCGTCAGGCGAAACACCGGATGGTCCGGGGCGATCCGCCGCAACTCTTCATCCGGTGAATCCGGTCCGACACCGCCGAAGAACACTCCAACCTCGAATTTCCACTTTTTCAAATAGGCCCGCAATAAAGGCGACTTGTCCTCGTCGGACAGTTCGACCGCGCTGAATGCCTGAGTCCGCCGGCCGACGCGAAGCCTCCCCTGACCGCTCGCTCGGAGGTTCTTGACCCATTGCGTTTGACCTCGCGGCGCCACCAGGTATTCGGCGCCCTCGTAGCGCAACAGGTTGACCGGGGTCTGCCTCCACTCGCCGGTCGTGCGGCCCTTGACCTCCAGTACGCGGGAGCCGTACACGCTGATTCCCACGCGCGTCAGCGCAGCGACAACGCGGTTGAAGACGTTCGTCGTGAACCACCCGGGACGCTGGTAGTGCTCACTCATCTTCCGGCCATTGTGCCAGCGCGCGATCGCGGCGCTCCGGCGCGCGCCCGGACAGCTCAGTTAGAGCGGTGGGACCTGGTTGTTGACCTGCGGACCGTGGTACAGGTGGTTGTGGTCGTTGCAGGCGGGAGGGAAGAAGAACTGAACGCTGTCACTGCGCACGCCGTTGTAGCTGGCGAACAGGGTCACGTGGCCCGTGGTGCCGACCTTGCACCCCGGGTCCGTGCTGCTCGTCACGCGGACGTTGATCTTCATGATGTTGCCGGGAAACCCCCACATCTGCGCGTAGTGGGAGTGATAGACGAGGTGATGGGCGACGGTCATGACGATCAGACGGTCGGGCCTGTTGCGGACACGGAAGACCTGGCAGAGGATCCCGGAGACCGTATTTGCATCCAGGTCGATGTCGCCGTGGCCGCGGGCGTAGCTGCCGGTCGCTCCCGTGATCGGCGATCCCGTGTTGAAGCCCCAGGGCGGAGTCCCGTAGATGATCGGAATCTGCGCGCAGTAATCCGTCTGCGCGCTTGCCGAGCCGGTTGTGCCGATCAGCGCCAGCAACGGCGACATCACGAGCGCCGCGAGTCCGAGGCGCAGCATGATCCGTTTCCTGCCCATCGCGCGCCGACTATAGCCTCCGCGGCCCTGACCCGACACAACGTCCGTTCCCGGATAGGGCGTTCTGTGCCGGATCTGCAAGAAACGGTGTGAAATGATCGCGCCTTGCCGCGCTCGGAACTGACGCTAATCGCGAACGTGGCGCTCGACCGGGTGAACCGCGGCCCATGGACACGCGGAGGCTGCCCTACGTTCGCGCCGTACGCGTTCGCTCGCCTTCGGGCGCGCGGTGTGATCAACGCCGCCTGCGCGGACGAGGACCTCGCGACGTTTCGCGCGCTGGAGAGCGACGGCTCGGTCTCGTTCCGGTTCAAGCGCGCCGCGACGACGACCCGGTTCGATCTCAACTATGCGGGCGAGTTCAGCGACTCGCGTTCGATGGTGCTCTACAGCATCGGTCACACATGGTCCGAGGAGGACATCGACGCGCTCGAGATCGACAGCGAGTGGGTGCATCTCGCGCCGCTCGTGCGCACCGATTTCTCAGTGGCGGCCGTGGCGCGCCTGGCCGCCCTGGGCCATCGGATCGGCTACGACGGGCAGGGGCTCGTTCGCGTCCCGCAGATCGGCGAGCTGACGCTCGATGCGCGGTACGACCCGGAGATGCTCCGGCACGTGACTGCGCTCAAGCTTTCCGAGGACGAGACCGCGGTGGTCGCCTCGGAGCCGCGACGCGAACGCGGTCTGGAGCAGTTGTCGCACATCCCGGAGCTGCTGCTGACGCATGGCTCCCGGGGCGCGGAGATCCGGAGCGACGGCACGCTCAGTCACGTCGCGCCGGACCAGGTGGTCGCGGACGTTCAGACGACCGGCGCCGGCGACGTGTTCATGATCGCTTACCTGATCGGACGCGCCCGCGACCTGGCTCCTGGAGCGGCCGCCGCTCTGGGTGCGAATGTCGCCGCCACGATGCTTGCCGAGCGCAAGTCCGGACACTGAGTTCAGGCTCACGCCGCGCCCGCGTCGGACAGGTCGACGTCCCACCATTGCCTGTGTGCGACCGAGTGGTCCGCGGCTGACCCGAGCTCGTCTGCAGCCTCGGTCCACCGCTGCTGAACGAGTCGGCACAGCGGCGCGTCGACGCCCGAGCCTTCCGCGATGCCGGCCGCGATCGTCACGTCCTTGGCCAGCAGCCCGAGCGCGAAGCCGGTGCCGTAGCGGCCGGTGACGACCTCCTCGGGAAACACCACGTCGCTGAGGAAGCTGCGTCCAGTTGAGTTGTTGACGATCTCGACCATCGTCGACGGCTCGAGCCCGAACTCGCGACCGAGGACGAGCGCTTCCGCCAATGCGGCGTACGCGGCAGCGGCACAGAAGTTGTTGAGCGCCTTCATCGCATGGCCCGAGCCGAGGGGACCGGTTCGAAAGATCCGACGCCCGAGCACGCCGAGGACCGGCAGCACGCGATCGAGGGCCGCGCCGTCGTCGGCTCCGGCCATGATCGCCAGGGTTCCGTCGGCTGCCCGTGGGACCCCGCCTGAGACGGGCGCATCGACCAACGCGACCGATCGGTGGCCGAGCTCACGACCGAGCTCGCGAGTGTCGCGAGGGCTCGAGGAGCTCATCTCGACGACGACCGAACCGCTCCCCAGCGCATCGGCGATGCCGTCGGCCAGGATCGCGTCCTGCACGACCCGACCGTCCGGAAGCATGGTTATGACGACACCAGCGCTCGCGAACGCGCCTGCCTCTCGCCCCGAGGCGGCGCCGAGCTCGTCGGCGAACCGCACCTCCACGTCGCGGTCCGCATCGCGGACGACGAGCGGATAGCCCGCCCGCGCCAGGTTGGCCGCCATCGGCCAGCCCATCCGCCCCAGGCCGACGAATCCGACCGTCCCGCCATTCGCGTCCATGGATCTCCTGTTCATCGGGTCTATAGATCGCCGTTCCTAGATCAATGATGGGACCTGCACCGGCTGCGCCTCGGCGACCGCGTCGAGCGCGTCGAGCACGTTGCGGAGGTTGATGAGCAGAGCACCGTAGACGGGCCAGAGGTCGTCGTGGAGCTCCTGTACGTCCAGGCGGTTGGCGAGCCCGCGCAGTTCCGCCCGTGCCGCTTTCACCTCACCGGTATCGGCGCCGACGACCGCGGTGCCGGATCGGTGAAGCAGGTCGAGCCACGGCTCGCGGAAAGAGCGATCCCACTCCTCGGGAGGGATCGGAGCGATCCGGATCGTGCGCGCCATGCTGCGCGTCTCCGCGATCGCCTGAGCCAGCCGGTTGACGATCGGCACGAATCCCTCCGCCGCCCGCATCCGGTGGGGTACCGCACGACGAGGGTTCAGGCGCCCACTCTCCCGCGCCTCCTCAATCACGCCCCACGCACGGTCTACGTCGCTATCGAGCTCATCGGTTCGGGCGATCCAGCCCTCCACGTGGTCTGCGTCAAATCCGCTCTGCAGCTGGCGGGCGATGTCGAGGAGCAGATCGCCGACCCGGTCGTCGATGACATCTATCTGGTTGGCGGCGCTACGGTCGCGCAGCGGCGGCCAAACCACGACGTTCACAAGCAGCCCGACCGCAATCCCGATACCGGTGTCCGCCAAGCGTGCGGCCAGCGTGCCGCTCTTGTCGATGTAGCCGGTCGTAAGCACGACAACCGCCGTCGCCGCGGTCGTCGTCTCGGCTCGAATGCCACGGACCGAGCCAAGCACCAGTCCTGCGAGCACGGCGGCCGCGAGCGACACCGCGCCGAGCCCAAAGACGTGCCACGCCCCGAACGCGATCAGCACGCCCAGCACGCTCGCACCCGCCTGTTGCGCTCCACGCCTCACGGTTCCGAACACGGTCGCGTGTACGGTCAGCAGCGCGGCCCACGGCGCCATGAACGCCTGCGACAGATGAAACACGTGCACCGCCACGAGCCATGCTACGACCGCCGCGATCACCGTCTTTGCCAACTGCGAGACACCCGCCCACGCGAGTGGATCGCGGAGCCGATCAGATACCCGCGTAACCATGACCTCCTATCCGTCTACCCCGTACGCCGCGCTCCATGCGACTCGGGCAGCGCTACGCGAGTTACGGCGGATGCGCCTTCGAGGACCAGCGTCCGAGCGCTAGAAAATGCTAGGCGGCCACGGCCGTCATGTCTGATCGGTCTGCACGATCAGGACATTGCAGCTCGCTTTGTGCGAGACGGTGTTGGGCACGCTGCCGAGAACGCGCCGGCCGCCGCGCATGCCGCGGTTGCCCACCACAATCGTGCTCGCACCAACGTCTTTGGCGATGTTCAGAAGCGCGTCGGCTGGGTCACCCTTCACGACGTGCGTCTTGGCCTTGGCACCCGCGAGCCGCACGCCTGCCTCGGCCTCCTGGATCGTCGCCTCGACGTGCGAGTCGGGCAGCGGTTGCCACACCTTGGCGGCCCCTTCCGGAGCTCCCGAGATCGTCGCGTGCATCGGCCGGAAGCCGGTGACGATGTGAAGTTCGGCTTGGAGCGCTTTCGCGAGCCGCACCGCCTCCTGAACCGCCCGCTTGGCCGTCTCTGACCCATCCGTTCCCACGACGATCGTCTCGCTCATACTCTCTCTCCTTCGCGCACCCTTCGCGCACCCTACCCGATCCGTCGGGGGCGGGCCACGGTTGGTTACGGGCGATAACCGCTTAAGCAAGAACGCAGAACCAGCCTCCCCCCAGCGGCCGATCTTGTCCCAGCGTCCCTGGACGGCTCCTGGGCCCCACGGGATACTTCCCGTCATGCCCAGCCACGGAGTCGACGCGGAATGAATCCCTCCGCCGACGACTCGGCGGAGCTCGCCGAGGCGCGCCGCCGTCTCGCAGAGCTCGAGGCTGTCGAAGCCGAGCGCGCGCACGGCGCCACGCTGCAGGGCGCCCTGTACCGGATCGCCGAGCTGGCGAGCGCAGCCCGCGACCTGCAGGAGTTCTACGGGGCGATCCACGATGTCATTAGCGAGCTCATGCACGCGAGCAACTTCTTCATCGCGCTCTACGACGACGCGCGCCAGCTGATCAGCTGGCCGTACTACGTCGACGAGTTCGACACCGACTTCCCCGATCAGAACGAGTGGGTTGCCTTCAGCAGCCGCGACGGCCGCTCTGCGACCGGGTACGTGCTCCGAACCGGGAAGTCGCAGTTGCTGAACTACGAGCGCTTCCGGGAACTGATCAACCAGGGGGAGATCGAGCTCTTCGGCGTGCTCAGGGAGGAAACGAGCTGGGTAGGCGTCCCACTCAAATCAGACAGCCAGACCGTCGGCGTCCTCGTCGTGCAGTCGTACGCTGAGGACGTCCAGTACAGCGAGCAGGACGAGGAGCTGCTCGCGTTTGTCGGCCAGCACGTCGGCGCCGCCCTTTCGCGAGCGCGGGCGATCGAGGAGACGCGCCAGCGCAACGCGGAGCTCGCGCTGATCAACAGCGTCCAGGAGGCGCTCGCCGGCGAGCTCGAGCTGCAGGCGATCTATGACGCGGTCGGCGACAGGATCCGCGACGTATTCGACGCACAGGTGGTCGACATCGCGATCTTCGACGAGACCTCCGGCCTGCTCCACTTCCCGTACACGATCGAGCGCGGCGTGCGCTTCCCGGACGAGCCGATCGAGCTGATCGGCTACCGCAAGCACGCGATGGCGACGCGCGAGCCGCTGATGATCGCGGAGTCCACGCCCGAGGAGAGGAAGCGCTACGGCAACCCGTATGTGCTCGCCGGGGAGCCCGTCAAGTCGGCGCTGTTCGTACCGCTCGTCGTCGGCGGGCGGGCGACTGGAGTGATCTCGCTCCAGAGCCTCGACCGCACGCACGCGTTCAGCGAGCCCGACCAGCAGCTCCTCGAGACGCTGGCAGGCAGCTTGAGTGTCGCGCTCGAGAACGCGCGCCTCGTGCACGAGACCCGGCAGCGGAACGCCGAGCTGGCGGTGATCAACAGCGTGCAGGAGTCGATCGCGGGCGAGCTCGACCAACAAGCGATCTACGACGTCGTCGGCGAAAAGCTACGGGAGATCTTCGACGCGCAGGTCGTCGACATCGGCGTGCATGACGAGAGCGCAGGGATCCTGCGCTTCGTCTACCAGATCGAGCGGGGCGTCCATTTCCCGAACGTGACGCTGCCGGTCATCGGCTTCCGCAAGCACGTGATGGCGACTCGCCAGCCTCTCGCCATCCTCGAGAACATGGACGCGGCGCTCGTCGAGTACGACAATCCGGAGACGGTTGTCGGCGAGCCGTCGCACGGGTCGGCGATGTTCCAGCCCCTCGTCGTAGGCGGGCGGGCGACCGGGGTCATCTCGATCCAGGATCTCGATCGGGAGCACGCGTTCGACGACTCCGATCAACGTCTACTCGCGACGATCGCCGGCAGCCTTGGAGTCGCGCTCGACAACGCACAGCTCGTGCACGAGACGCGCCAACGGAATGCCGAGCTCGCCCTGATCAACAGCGTGCAGGCGGCGATCGCCGGCGAGCTCGATCCGCAGGCAATCTACGACCTCGTCGGCGACAAGCTCCAGGAGGTCTTCGACGCGCAGGTCGTCGACATCGGAATCTACGACGAGAGCTCCGGCCTGTTGCAGTTCCCGTACACGATCGAGCTCGGCGTGCACTTTGACGAGCAGCCGATCCCCCTGATCGGCTTCCGAAAGCACGTCATGGAAACGTGCCAGGCGTTGATGATCGAGGAGAGCACGCCGGAGGTGCTCGAGCGCTACGGCAACCCCGCCGTGCTGAGTGGGGACCCGCCGAAGTCGGCGCTTTTCGTCCCCCTGGTCCTCGGCGGACGGGCCACCGGGGTCGTGTCGCTTCAGAACGTCGATCGGCCGCGCGCCTTCGACGTGGACGACCAGCGGCTCCTGACGACGCTCGCCAGCAGCCTCAGCGTCGCGCTCCACAATGCTCGTCTTGTCCACGAGACGCGCCAGCGCGTGGCCGAGCTCGCGACGGTCAACAGCGTCGGCCACGCGCTTTCGTCGCAGCTCGACCTCGATGCCCTGATCGAGCTCGTCGGCGAGCAGGTACGCGAGACGTTCGAGGCTGACATCGCCTACGTCGCCCTCCACGACCGGCCGTCGGGGCGGATCGGCTTCGCCTACTACTACGAGAGTGGGGACCGCCCAGAGCAGGATCCGATCACGTACGGCGAGGGGCTGACGTCCCGGATCCTGCAGACGCGCGAGTCGCTGCTGCTCAACCGCTCCTCGCAGTTTGAATCGCACGACCCGGTTGGCACCAGCGTACGGTCGTACCTGGGCGTGCCGATCCTCGTCGGCGACTCGGCGATCGGCGTGATCAGCGTTCAGAGCATCGATGAGGAGGGCCGGTTCGGCGAAGCCGAATCCCGGCTGCTCGCAACGATTGCGGCGAACGTCGGCGTGGCGATCCAGAACGCGCGCCTGTTCTCCGAAGTGGAGCGGCAGCGCCAGTACTTGGAGTCGCTCGTCGCGATCACGCCCGCGGCGGTGGTCGTGATGGACGCGGAGGAGCGCGTGACCGACTGGAACCCGGCCGCGGCCGAGCTGTTCGGCTACTCGGCCGAAGAGGCGCTCGGCCGACCCATCGACGACCTCGTCTTCGGTGAGACGGACCGCGACGAGGGACGCGAGACCATCCGGGAGGCCATGACGGTGGGCCGCGCGCACCGGATCACGCAGCGCCTGCGCAAGGACGGCACACCGGTCGACGTCGAGCTGATGCTCGTCCAGCTCATGGTGGACGGCTCCCACGTCGGCTTCCTCGGCATCTACCACGACGTCACCGAGCTCCAGCGCGCCCGCCAGGAGGCCGAGGCGGCGACGCAGGCCAAGAGTGCGTTCCTCGCGACGATGAGCCACGAGATCAGGACGCCGATGAACGCCGTGATCGGAATGACCGATCTCCTGCTCGGCACCGAGCTGACGGACGAGCAGCGCGAGTTCGCCGAGGTCGTGCGCTCGAGTGGAGACGCGCTGCTACACGTGATCGACGACATCCTCGACTACTCGAAGATCGAGGCGGGCAAGCTCGACCTCGAACGGGAGCCGTTCGGCGTGCGCGAGTGCGTGGAGGGGGCGCTGGACATCGTCGCGCCGCGTGCGTGGGAGAAGGGGATCGAGCTCGGCTGCCTGATCGATGAGGACGCGCCCGCCGGGATCCTGGGCGACAAGGCCCGCCTCCGCCAGGTGCTGCTGAACCTGCTCTCGAACGCGGTCAAGTTCACCGAGGCGGGCGAGGTCGTCGTCCTCGTCAACGCCGAGCCGAGCGGATCCGACTCCTACCGGCTCGAGCTGTCGGTACGCGATACCGGGATCGGGATCGCGCCGGACCGGATGGACAGGCTCTTCACATCGTTCAGCCAGGTGGACACCTCGACGACGCGCCGTTTCGGCGGTACCGGGCTGGGTCTTGCCATCTCGAAGCGCCTCGTGGAGCTGATGGGCGGGACGATCTCGGTCGAGAGCGAGCAGGGCGGCGGCTCGACCTTTCTCATCGCGCTCGCGGTCGAGGCGGCCGAGGCGCCGAGCCCGATCCCCCTGAACGACGGCCTCTCGCACCTCGCCGGGAAGCGGATCCTCCTCGTGGACGACAACGCGACCAACAGGGAGATCGTGAGTCGGCACGCACGGTCGTGGGGAATGGAGCCGGTCGTGGCCGGGCTCCCCTCCGAAGCTCTCGCGCTCGTCGAGGCCGGGGAGCGGTTCGACGTAGCCGTGCTCGACATGCTGATGCCGGAGATGGACGGGCTCGCCCTCGCGGGAGAGATCCGCAGCCGCCGGGGCGGGCACGACATTCCGCTCCTGCTCCTGACCTCGTTCGGCCGCCTGCCGGAGGCGCAATCGACCGGCGTGATCTCGGCCCAGCTCGCGAAGCCGTTCAAGGCCTCGCAGCTTTACAACACGCTCGTGCGCCTGCTGACCACGGGAGAGCCGGTGCCGGAGACGGCTGTGGCGGTGGACGGCAAGCAGACGATGTCGTCCCTGCGAATCCTGCTCGCGGAGGACAACGCGATGAACCAGAAGGTCGCCCTGCGCCTCCTCGAACGGCTGGGCTACCGGGCGGATGTCGCGTCGAACGGTCTCGAGGCGCTGGCAGCGCTCGAACGGCAGCCCTTCGACGTCGTCCTGATGGACGTGCAGATGCCCGAGCTCGACGGTCTCGACGCTTCACGCCGAATCTGCGAAAGGTGGCCGCCGGAGAGCCGCCCACATATCATCGCGATGACGGCGAACGCGCTGCCGGAGGATCGAGAGGCGTGCTTCGCGGCCGGCATGAACGACTATGTGGCGAAGCCGATCCGCGGCGACGAGCTGGCGGCGGCCCTGAGGGGCGCTCGGCCGCCACGAAAACGCGAGGCCGGCTCGGGACGGGCCGAGATTGGCCTCGAGGCCGCCGCGCTCCAGAACCTGCGTGACCTCGGCGGCGTCGAGTTCCTCGCGGAGGTGGTGGACGTCTTCCTCGCGGATGCGCCGGTGCTGATCGCAAGCCTCCGCAGCTCGCTCGAGCGCCAGGACACGGAGGAGCTTCGCCGAGCGGCGCACACGCTGAAGTCGAACGGCTCGACGCTGGGCGCCACGGTGTTCGCGGACCTCTGCCGCACCGTCGAGCATGACGCCAAGGACGGTCGGCTCGCCGGCCTCTCGCAGCTATTGGATCGGATCGAACAGGAGTATCGGACGGTGCAGGAAGCACTTGCCTCCCTTCGGTCGGAACCGGTTTCGTGAGCGGTTCCGCTCCCGCGGCGGGCACGATCCTGATCGCGGACGACAACCGTGTGAACCGGCTCCTGCTCGGCCGCGGGCTCGAGCAAGAGGGACACACCGTTGTCTTCGCCGAACATGGCACGGAAGCGCTCGAACTATTACGAAGCCAGCCCTTCGACCTGATGCTGCTCGACGTCCTGATGCCCGAGCTCGACGGCTACGGAGTCCTGGAGGAGCTGCAGCGCGACCCTCATCTACGCGACATCCCCGTGGTCGTCACGTCGTCCCTCGACGAGCTCGACAGTGTCGTGAGGTGCCTCGAGACGGGCGCGGAGGACTACCTCACGAAGCCGGTCAACCCCGTGCTGCTAAACGCGCGAATCAACGCGAGCCTCGAGAAGAAGCGCTTGCGCGACCAGCAGCGGGAGCTGATCAGCAAGTTCGCCACCAAGGAGGTAGCCGAGGATCTGCTCACATCGGGATTCACGCTCGGCGGCAAGTACGTCGACGCCTCCGCGATGTTCTGCGACATCCGTTCGTTCACGACGATCGCCGAGGCCCAGGACCCCGCGGAGACGATCGCGCTGCTCAACGACTACTACACGCTGATGATGGACGCGATCGACGGCGAGGGCGGGATCGTGAGCCTCATGGCAGGCGACGGCCTGATGGCGATCTTCGGCGCGCCCTTGCCGCGGGAGGACCATCGCCGGGCCGCCGTGCTCGCGGCGCGGCAGATGATCGAGCTCATCCGCCTGTTCAACGAGGAGCAGGCGGGGCTGGGCAAGGTGCAGATCCAGATTGGTGTCGGGATCGCGTCGGGACGGGTCGTCGCCGGCTACACCGGGACGCAGCAACGGGCGACCTACACATGCGTCGGCGACACCGTCAATGTCGCGGCGCGACTCGAGTCGCACACAAAAGTCGCCAAGCGGCCAATCCTCATCGACGAGAACACGCGCAGCGGCGTCGGCAACGGCATCGCGGTCGAACCGCACGGTGAGGTGCTGGTGAAGGGAAAGACCGAACCGATCAACGTCTACGCCGTCCTCGTCGACTCGCTCGTCGCCGAGAACGCGTGAATCGCCCTTTTCGAGCGACGACGCGGCGAAGGAATCGAACCTTCCAAGCCGGGGGCTGCCCGGCCCTGCCAGTTTTGAAGACTGGATGGGCCACCAGGCCCGTGCCGCGCCGCGGCCGATCCTAATCAGTGCCCGAGCGCGGGGCGGGCTCGAGCCCGAGGCCGTGATCGAACGCGCCCTTGACACCGGCGTCGAGCGCGTTCAGCCGGTAAAGCGTGAGCGCCTCGACCGAGCCGAACCGGCCGCCCGGCGCGGCCGCGGCTCCGTGGTGGGACAGCACGCAATGCAGCAGCTCGAGCCGGCGCCGGTCGTCGAGATTGCCGGCGCGCGCGGACACGATCTGCTCGCCGAGCACGAGGTGCCCCAATAGCCGCCCCTCGTCGGTTAGCCCGATCTCCGCGCCGTAGGTGAACTCGCGCGTCCGGCCGAGGTCGTGCACGATCGCCGCCGTCAGCAGCAGATCGTGATTGAGCCGCGGGTGCAGCTGGCAGATCTCGTACGCGAGCGTCGCCACCGCCACCGTGTGCTCGAGCAAACCGCCGAGATACGCGTGGTGTCCGGCCCGCGTGCACGGAGCGCGACGCCACTTCGCCCGCAGGTCCTCGTCGCGGAGCAGGCCATCCACAAATGCCCGAAACCCACGATCGTGGACCTCGCCGGCAAGGTGCTCGAGGAACCCGTCGAGCTCGTCGAGGTCCCGATATGCGGTGGGCAGGAACCGCGCCGGATCGCTGGCGTCCGAAGCGCCCGGGGCCCCCGAGTCAGGCGGGACGCGCTCGATGTCGACGACTTCGACCACGGGCTGATCGCGAAACCGCTCGACCCGCCCGGACACGCGGACGAGCTCGCCCCGCTCGAACCGGCCGGCCAGAGCATCCGCCTCGTGGAACGCCCGCGCCTGGATTGCCCCGGTGCGATCACGCAACTCCAGAGCGAGGTACGGCGACCCCGATCGCGTGAACAGGCGGTCCTTGCGCGAGCACGCGAACACGCCCTCGACCTCCTGCCCCGGCCGCAGGGCGCTGATTGGGACGGAAGTCAAATCGCCCGTAGTCACGGCCCCATGATCTACGCTGAGTCGGATGCAGCCGCTGCAATGGGAATATCGCCCCGACGGATTGAGGGCTCCCGCGCTGATCTGCGCCTTCAAGGGCTGGAACGACGCGGCCGACGCCGCATCGAGCGCGATCACGTTCGTTGCCGGCGCGCTCGGCGGACGCCGGTTCGCGTCGATCGACCCCGAGGAGTTCTACGACTTCCAGAGCACCCGGCCCCAGGTCAAGCTGGTCGACGGACACGCGCGCAGGATCGTGTGGCCGGAGGTCGAGCTGTACGAAGCTCGCGTGCCCCGGGGGACCCGCGACCTCGTGCTGATGGTCGGACACGAGCCTTCGCTGAAATGGCGCACGTTCAGCCGGGTGATCGTCGAGCTCGCGGAGGCGCTCGGAACCCAGCTCGTGGTCACGCTCGGCGCCCTGCTCGCCGACGTCCCCCACACGCGCCCGATCTCGGTGACCGGGATGGCCACGGACACCGAGCTGGTCACGCGCCTCGGCCTCACGCGATCCTCGTACGAGGGGCCGACGGGCATCGTCGGCGTCCTCCACGCCGCCTGCCAGGAGAGCGGGCTGCCATCGGCGAGCCTGTGGGCCGCGGTTCCTCACTACATCGCGGCCGCTCCCAATCCAAAGGCAGCCCTTGCGCTCGTCCGCAAGCTAGAGGGACTGGTCCAGGTCGCCGTGGACGCGACCGACCTCGAATCAGCCACCGCCGACTATGACCGTCAGGTCAACCTGGCGGTGCAGAGCGATCCCGACGTGGCGGCGTTCGTCGAGCGACTCGAGCAGGCATCGTCCGACGATACCGGCGAGGAGGGTCCGCTCCCATCCGGCGACACGATCGCCCGCGAGCTCCAGCGATTCCTCCGCCAGCGCGGCGACGACGACCCCGACACGGCCCGCGAAGGCTGACCGGGCGCGCTACCCCTCCGCGGCCGGGCACACGAGCCGGTAGTCGCACAACGAGCACGCGGCGAACGACGGCGTCGGCTCAAACCCCTGCGACAGGATTCCGTCCGCGACCTCCATCGCGACTTCCTGGATCCACTCGAAGCGGTCCCGCCGATCGGCCGGCACCGTCACCTTCTGATCGTCGAGCACGTAGTAGTAGGCCTGCTGTGAGGCGTCGAGGCTCCAAGCCTCGCGGGCCCCGACGGCGTACAGGGACAACTGGACATCGTCCACCAACTGACCGGCGCTCTTGGGACGCCCGGTCTTGTAGTCGATCAGCTCGTACTCGCCACCGGGTAGCCGGTCGACCCGGTCGACGCGACCGCGCAGCAGGTGCGGCCCGAGCTTGAACGAGAACGCGCGCTCGAACCACAGCGGTTCCGATTCCGAGGACTGAAAGCGAGTGTGGTACTGCGTCAGCGCCGCCGCGGCCTTCCCCCGCAGCTGCCGCTCCTCCTCGGACTCGCCGAACCCGCCCCGTCGCCAGCTCGCGTCGAGCAGCCCGAGCAGCTCAGGCAGCGACCCCGAAACCCCCTCCCCCGGGCTCGACCCGGAGCCCAGGCCCGTGCCCGAGCGGGCGTGGAACCGCTCGAGCACCTGGTGCACCACGATCCCGAACCGCTGATGGATCGTCGGCTCCTGCGGGATCCGGAACACCCGCGCGAACTTGTATTTCAACGGGCACGTCCGGTACGTGTCGATGTCGGAGGCGGACAGCACGACTCCGTCGCCGCGGGTCGGCAGGAACGACTCGACCGACGGGTCGTCGCGCGCCACCACCGCCTGCGCCCGGCGTCGCGCATCGCGCTCGGCGTCGAGCAGATAATCGTCCAGCGCCGACGAGGTGTAGATCTCACGCTCCTCAGCGGTCACGGCCTGCAGGATGCGCGAGTTCACGTCGCGCACCGCTTCAGCGAGCGACTGTCCCTCGGGCCGCTCGATCAGGGCCGCGAGCTTCAACAGCTCCAGATACCGCACGACCGCATGTGAGACGTCGAGGTCGGTGTCGAGCCGCAGCTCGCCGAGGCGCCCGCCGGCGCGCATCGTGCCTTCGAGTACCTCGTCACGGAGCAGCCGGTAGGTCGAATGGAGCGTCTCGGCGGGACCGAACATCTCCTCCTCGCGGTCCTCCCAGACGCCGGCCACCGCACGGCGGATCGTGTCGACCATCGGCGCCGGGGCGAGCGCCGCGCTCCGGTCGTTCGCGGCCGCGTAGGTGAGCACGACGCGCCGGCGCGCCCGCGTCACCGCGACGTACAGGACGTCACGGACCACGGACCAGGCCCGACCCGCGTTCCCGTCGCCGATCGCCGCACCCTCGAGACCGTCCTCGGACACGAGCGCGATCGGTTCGGGCGCAGGCGCCGACAGCCCGGCGTGAAGCCCGAGCACGTATACGTGCTCCACCTCGAGCGCGCCGGCGCTGTCGAGGGCCACGATCTGGACCACCTGCGGTCGGAGCAGATCGGGCTCCTCGTGGTCGCGCAGCCCGAAGTCGGCGACCGCTGCGATGTGCCGAGCGAACTCGCGCGGCGTCGCCTGCGGGGCGCGCCGCGCGTACGCCCCGGCGAGCTCGCCGAAGCGCGCGAGCGCGCGCAGCCGCTGGACGACATCGGCCTGGGCCGCAAACAGCTGCTGGCGGCGCAGCCCGAGCCGGTCGATCAGCCTGTGCACGTACAGGTCGGGTCGCGTCGAGTCGATCGTCGACATGGCCGCGCGATACAGCTTGAGGAAGCCGCGGATCCGCTCACGCGCCTCCGGAGGGACCTGCGGCGACTCGATCGCGGCCGCCAGCGCCGCCACCATGTCGAGCTTCCGCCGGCGCGCGATCTGCGTGCAACGGGCGATGTCGACCGAGCGCAGCTCGACCGGCGGCCGCGCGAGCGCGCGCACCACCGCGGCCGCGTCGGTTGGGTCGGCCAGCAGCCGCAACCACGCGAGCACGTCGCGGATCTCTGCGCGCCGGAAGAACGCGGTCTCGCCGACCACGCGATGGGCGACCGCGCGCTCCTCCAGCGCCACCGCGACCGCCTGCCCCTCGCGCGAGATCGCCGGCACGAGCACCGCGATCTGGCCTGGCGACACTCCCTCGCCGGCGATCAGACGCTCGATGTCGGCCGCGGCCGACTGCGCCTGGGCCCGCTCGTTGGCGCAGCGCCAGAACGCGACCTCGCCTTCCGCCGGGGTCGGCTCGCACGAGCACGCCACCGCGGCCGAGGCCGCTCGGAGCACCCGGCGCGGGAGGCGCAGGCTCTGCTCGAGGGTGACCACGTGCGCGAACCCCGCGTGGCTCACTTCGCGTTCGCCACGCGACGGGTCGGCCGCGGCGGTCAGCCGCGCCCCGGCCACCTCCCGGCTCAGCGTCGCCGAAGCCAGATCGAGATCGTGCGCATCGTCCACGAGCACGTGCTCGAATCGCTCCACCGCCGGCCGCTCGCGCACGACGCGCAGCGCATCGCGGATCAGGTCACCGGCGTCACGGGCGCCCGCCTCGGCCAGCATCTGCTCGTGCACGCGATAGACCTCGGCGAACTCGCGCTCGACCTCGGCCTCCGACTCGTCCAGCCGCTCCGCCCACCGCGCGTAGTCCTCGGCCCCGACCAGATGCGCCTTCAACCGGTCGATTCTGCGGATGAACCCCGCCAGCAACGCATTGGCGCTGCCTCCGAAGTCGTGCCGCTCGATCGACAGTTGGTCGATCCGCTCGAGCAGCATCGCGAACCGCTCGGCGGGCCCGAGCACGGGCTCCAGCGGGTCGACGCCCGGTCCGGCCGCGCTCAGGATCAGCGCCGCGAGCTCGACCGGGGAGGTCACGAACAACTCGTCGTAGCCGCCCTCGAGCCCCCGCTCCAGCCGCGCTCGCGTCGCATCCGCGCGTGCCTCCGAGGGCGTCAGCAGCAGCACCTGCTCGGGGCGACACCCCTGCTCGACGAACCACAGAAAGCGGCCCTCGAGAGTGCGGGTCTTGCCCGTCCCGGCCGCCCCGAGCACAAGCAGCGGTTCGCGATCGCAGGTGACCGCGTCGCGCTGAACGGGAAGCAAGGGGTCAAGGGTGAGCCCGATGTCTGACAGCATAGGGTTGGCAATGACCTCCACTCGCTCGGCCCTCGACGCAGATTGGCTGGACGTCTGCCGCCGCGCGGTGGCAGGGCTGGAACGCATGCTCGCCGACGTCCCGACCACCGCCGAGCGGGCGCTCGAGACCGGCACGCGTGGCCGGGGCGGCGACCGCACGCTCGAGATCGACCACGACGCCGAGCAGCTTGTGCTCGACCAGCTCGACGAGCTTCGCCAACAGGGCTACGAGTTCGTGGTCTGCTCCGAAGAGCGCGGCGAGATCGATTACGGCGACCACGACGTGCGCGTGATCATCGATCCGATCGACGGGTCGCTGAACGCCAAGCGCGGGATCTCCCATTACGCACTGTCGATCGCGGTCGCCGACGGGGAGACGATGGCGGACGTGGCGTTCGGGTTCGTACACGACTTCGGCCCGTCCGAGACGTGGTGGGCATGGCGCGGGCGCGGCGCCTGGCTCGACGGCGATCCGCTCGACCCGTCGCTGCCCGAGCGCCGCGGGCGCGATGGCCGACTCGAGGTGCTCGGGATCGAATCCGCCGACCCGCGCTGGGTTG
Organism: uncultured Solirubrobacterales bacterium; assembly: GCA_963783415.1. Taxonomy (GTDB): domain Bacteria; phylum Actinomycetota; class Thermoleophilia; order Solirubrobacterales; family Solirubrobacteraceae; genus Palsa-465. The sequence continues at coordinate 128,780 of CAWANN010000023.1, read as the reverse complement.
CGAGGTCGATCGAGGCGATCGAGCAGAACGCATACCGACTGCGCGCGCTCGGCACGATCGCCGCCTCGCTGTGTCAGGTGGCCGCGGCCCGGTTCGACGGGTTGGTGACGCTGCGGCGCTCACGTGGCGTCGACGCCGCCGCCGGGCAGCTGATTGTGCGCGAGGCCGGCGGTCTGGTCAGCTTCCCGTGGTGTGACCAGCCGCTTGGAGCGCCGCTCACCGCCGAGCCGAGCTCGCCCGTGTGTGCGGCGCGCTCGCCCGAGACGCTCAGCATGCTCGAGAGGATCCCCGAGTGATCGACTGGATCGTCGCCCAGCGCATCGCCACGTTCGTCGCCGGAATGGGGCCCCACCCGCCCAGCGCGACCGAGCCGACCGCCGACCTTGCCGCGCTGGCGACCGAGTCCGAGGCACGCGTGGTCGCGTACACCGGCCTAGTGCCGGCGCGTCCGTTGCCGGCGCCCGAGGGCATCAGCCGGCGCGAATGGGTCTCGAGCAACATCGACTCGATGCGGCTCCTACTCGACCCCGTGCTGAAGCGCGCGAACGACAACCTCGGGTCGCTGAAGCCGGCGGTCGAGATCGGGATGGGGATCGTGCTCAGCACCGAGGTCGGCGTCGTGCTCGGGTACCTGGCCCAGCGCGTCCTCGGCCAATACGAGCTGGTGCTCCTGGACGAGGCGGTCGAGGATCGGCCGCCGCGGCTGCTATTCGTGCTGCCGAACCTCGGCCAGGCGGTGCAGACGTTCGGCGCCGAAGAGGACCAGTTCATGACCTGGGTGGCGCTCCACGAGGTCACCCACGCGGTGCAGTTCGCCGGCGTTCCCTGGCTGCACGCCCACGTCGCCGGCATGGTCCGCGAGCTTCTCAGAAGCGCGGAGGTGCGCCTGGACGCGCCACGCAAGCTCCAGCTGCCAAGCGTCGACGAGGTCAAGCGCGTCGCGGCGCATCTGCGGCGGGGGGATCTGATCTCGATCGTCACGACCACCCCCGAGCGCGAGATGCTCGACCGCGTGCAGGCCGTGATGGCGGTGATCGAGGGTCACGCCGAACATGTGATGGATGCGGTGGCGCCGGATCTGCTGCCCTCGTTGCCGAAGCTGCGCGCCGCCCTGGACCGCCGCCGACAGTCACAGTCCGGGCTCTCGCGCCTGGTCGCGCGGCTGCTGGGACTCGAGCTCAAGCTCCGGCAGTACGAGCAGGGCAAGTACTTCTGCGACGAGATCGTGCGGGCACGAGGCCCGGCGGCACTGCATCATCTATGGTCGAGTCCGGAGGCCCTGCCGACCCTGGTCGAGATCCAGGATCCGGCGGCGTGGTTGGCGCGGGAGATGCCCGGCGAACTCGGGGAACCGCACCGGTCGGATTCCGACGCCGCGGCCTGAATCGCGCGCCGTCGGCGGCACGTCCCGGGCGCCACTGAATGTCGCCTCAGGTTGACGAAAGACCCCAATTCACGAACTTTTCATGTGCTCGGCTGTAACGGGCACTACGCTATGGTTTACAAACACATGTTCGATAATTCAGGCAGGTAGGGAGTACCTATGGCGACGACTACGCCGGGCACCGCGAAGCCCGCGTCTACGACAAAGCGAACGACCACCAGACGCAAGCCGACGACGGCCGGATCGCGCACCACCAAGACCGCCGCGAGCACGCGGCGTAGCTCTCGGGCGACGTCCTCGACGCAGCCCAAGAGCCGCTACGAGAGCGCGCAGGTCGTGGCGGAGCGGGTCGTGCTCGTGCCCGTCGGGGCGAGCCTGCTGGCCCGAGACAACCTCGTCTCGACCGTCAAGGGACTTGCGACGAAGTACCGCACCCGCAACGGCTTCGAGCGCGACCTCAAGCGCTTCGAGCGCCGCGGCGTCACCGCCCGCAATCGTTTCGAGCGCCAGGTTCGCCGGACTCGTACCCGAGTGGAGCGCGAGATGCGCCAGCGGCGTAGCCTGGTGGAGCGAACCATGCGACAGAATCGGCGCCGACTGAATCGTGAGATAAGCTCAGTACGTAGGGATCTCGAGAAGCAGTCTGGCGCGGTGAGCTCACGGGTCGAGCGGCTCGTCGCAAACGCGCAGGGGCTGCTCGGCTCGTAAGACAAGTTTCCCCCGCACGGCGCCCAGGAGAGCGTCGAAGGCGGGAAGGGTTCGCCGGCCTCATAACCTCGCCGGCGAATGCAGCACCCTCTCCTCCCTCAACCGCCGGGGCGTCACGTAAGTGGCGCCCCGTCGGTCCTTAACGGGGCCGCTTGCGTCCCTGACTTCGGGGCCCAGCCACCCTCTCCAACCTGCATCACGCGACAACGGAGGCGATTCCGGTCGAGCGTGACGCGTGAGGCGTGTGTGGCACGCGTGACACGGAAAGGTCGGGCGATCGAGGATCGCCCGTCGTGCTGTGCATGTCCGCGGACGGACCGGTGGACCGCAGGATCGGGCAACCCTCCGGTATGCCGGCCCCTCCCGCCTACAATCAACAGCATGCCTACACGAGACCAAGTAATCGACTCCCTGCGCTCCGTGATCGACCCCGAGCTCCGCCGCGACATCGTCGAGCTCGAGATGGTCCGGTCCGTCGATGTCCACGAGAACGGCGTAGTCGACGTGATGGTTTCGCTGACCACGCCGGGCTGCCCGATCCGGTCGCACTTCCAGACCGGCGTCGCCGACGCCGTGCGCAAGCTGGACGGCGTCACCGGCGTCAACATCAGCTTCGACGTCCTCTCCGACAACGAGAAGCAGGCGCTCGGGCGCAAGCTCGGCCGCGGCTCGCTCCCCGAGGGCGCGCTCGCCCAGGTCAAGAACGTGATCTGCATCGGCTCGGGGAAAGGCGGCGTCGGCAAGTCGAGCGTCACCGCCAACCTGGCGGCCGCGCTCCTCGCCGAGGGCAAGACGGCCGGCGTGCTCGACGCCGATGTGTGGGGTTACTCACAGCCGCGCATGCTGGGCCTGGGCGCCGAGCGGCCGCACGTGAACGCCGAGCGCAAGATCGTGCCGCTCCGGGCGTTCGACGGCATCAGCGTCATCTCGATTGGGTTCTTCGTCGAAGAGGACGCCGCGGTCGTGTGGCGAGGCCCGATGCTCCACAAGGCGCTCCAGCAGTTCCTCGAGGACGTCGAGTGGGGCGAGCTCGACTACCTGCTCATCGACCTTCCGCCCGGCACCGGCGATGTGTCGATGACGCTCGCCCAGCTGCTGCCGCAGGCCAAGTTCGTGATCGTCACTACGCCCCAGCCCGTGGCGCAGAAGGTCGCGCGTCGGTCGGCCGAGATGGCGACCAAGCTGAAGCTCGAGATCGCCGGCGTGATCGAGAACATGTCCGGGTTCGTGGCCCCGACTGGAGAGCGCTACCAGCTGTTCGGCGAGGGCGGCGGTCAGCTGCTCGCCGAAGAGCTCGAGGTGCCGCTGCTCGGGAAGGTGCCGCTGACGATGGCCCTGCGCGAGCAGTCGGACGCCGGCCTGCCGATCGTGCTGTCAGACCCCGACGATCCGGCCGCCCAGGCCCTCGCCCACGCAGCGCGCGGCCTGATCGCGCTGTCGCCGGTCGAGCTGCCGGTGATGCAGGCGCCGGCGCCGGCGGCCGCGCCCAAGCCCGTGGGCATGTCGCTCCCGATGGCGTAGTTCTGGGGCCGCCTCCGGCGGCATCCGTGGGACCGGGATGGCCCGTCCGGTCCCGTTTCGCTTCCCTCAGCTGTGTAGTAGGGGCGCGGCCCGCGTCGGGCGCCCCTCGCGCGCGGGCCCAGTCTGAGTTCGACACGTCTAGGAGCGCAGGCGGGGCGCCCGGGGCGGGTGTGCCCCTACTTTTTGGCGTAATAGTCCGCGTTCAACTGGACGTACTTCTGCCACTCGTCGGGCAGCTGGTCCTCGGCGAAGCACGCATCGACCGGGCAGGCCTCGACGCAGGCATCGCAGTCGATGCACTCCTCCGGATCGATGTACAGCATCGGAACGTCGTCGTAGTCGGGCTCGTCGGGCGTCGGATGGATGCAGTCGACCGGGCAGACCTCAACGCACGAGTTGTCCTTCGTGCCGATGCAGGGCTCCGCGATGACGTAGGCCATAGGGTTTCGTGTTCCTCTTGGGGTCTAGGGGACGGTCGAATGCCGATTCTACGTGCGCAGGGCTTTGGCCGTTTCGCGGGAATAGGGTAAGCGTCCTTCGTCACACAACGATGGCATTGCGCAATAGACGGGCGAATGGTCGAACAGCCCCGCAACCGACGGCAATGGTCCGACAGCGCTCTCCTGTCGGCGATCGCGGCGCGCGATGGAGCGGCGTTCGCGGTGTTTTACCGACGCCACCTGCCGACGCTGCTGGCGTCCCTGCTTCGCGAGACGCGTGACCGTGAGGTCGCGGCCGATCTCGCCGCCGAGGTGTTCGCCGCCGTGCTGCTGTCGGCGGGCCGGTACGCCGAGCAGGGCGAGTCGGCGATGCCGTGGGTGCTCGGGATCGCGCGCAACAAGCTGTTGATGAGCCGCCGTCGCGGGCGGGTCGAGGCGCGGGCACGCCGCCGGCTCGGGTTCCAGGCGGTCGCGCTCGATGACGCCGACCTCGAACGGATCGAGGAGGTCGCGCTCGGCAGCCGACGGCGGGTGGCGCTCGTTGAGGACCTGCCCGAAGAGGAGCGCTTCGCGGTCCGCTCCCGGGTCTTGGCTGAGCGCCCGTACAGCGAGATCGCCACCGAGTTGCAGTGTTCGGAGTTGGTCATCCGCAAGCGCGTGAGCCGCGGGCTGGCGCGGATGCGAGAGCAGCTGAGGGAGACGGAATTGACGTGAACGACTATCTGGATCGGGTCGAGCAGCAGCTAACCGCGTTGACCGAACGTGGCGCCCATCAGCGGCTGCGGGCTCGCCGGCCGGCGCTCGGCCGTGCCGGCGCCGGCGCTGGTAGCGGCGGCCCCCGACCACCGCGCCGCCGCAACGAAGCGCTTGCGTTCCTGGCGGCGGCGGCGGTCGTGGCCGCCGTCGTCGCGATCGTGCTCGTCAACGCGCACCACTCGACGACATCGCACAGCAACGCCTTCTCGGGTGCCCCTAACACCACGCATTCGGCGACCACGAGCACGCACGCCGGCGCGACTACGCCGGCCGCTAAGAGCAATCCCTCGACAATCACCGCGCCCGCCTCGACACCGACGGTCCCTGGGCACTTCGCGCCCCAGTCGTTCACCGCGATCAGCGAGCTGCAGTGGTGGCTGCTCGGCCCGGGACCGTGCGGCTCTGGATCGACGCACGCGCCCTGCGGGGAGATCATGCTCACGACCGACGGCGGCCAGCACTTCTCGAGCGTCGGGGCTCCCCACGCGTCGCTGTCGAGTGGCCCGAACGAGGCCGGCTACTCACAGCTCCGATTCGCCGACAGCGACAACGGGTTCGCGTTCGGCCCTGACCTTTACGTCACGCACGACGGAGGGCGGACCTGGCACTCGTTGAGCGTTGGCGGCCAGGTCAACGACCTCGCGATCTTCGGCGGCGAGGCCTACGCGATCGTCGACGTGTCCGGGAGCGGCGCCGCCGGCGCACGGCTGATGCACTCGCCGGTGAGCGCGGACGACTGGACCGTGGTGCCCGCCGCGGGCGACGTGTCCACCGGACTGTGGGTGTTTGGCTCCGATGTGTTCGTCCAGTCCGGCGTCGCCAACGGCATCGGGTCGGACGTGCTCGTCTCGCACGACAGCGGAGCCAGCTTCACGAGCTACCCCTCCCCAAGCCCTGGCCTCGGGTGCCAGTACCAGGAGATGGAGCCGCCGGTCGTGTGGGCCCATTGCGCCACCGGCACCGAAAGCGGCGTTTGGCGGTCGACCGACGGTGGAGCCACGTTCGACACCGCCGAGCCGAGCGGCCGGCTCAGTCTCCCGAACTCGGCGCCATTCGCCGCCGCGTCGGCGTCGACGGCCGTGGTCGGCTACCAGCAGCTCTACCGCACCGACGACGACGGCGCGACCTACACGCCGGTCAAGATCACGCAGTCGCCTGCCGCGGACAGCCAGGTCGCCGCGTGGGCGTGGCTCGGGTTCACCACCCCGACCCACGGGGTCGCGCTCGGGTACGTGGGCTCGGTCGCGCCGGCCAACGAGCGGCTGTACTACACGCTTGACGGCGGGCAGACGTACCACTACGTAGCCGTCCCGTGAGGTACTCGCCGACCGACGCCTGGCTGGTGGCCCCCGGCCCGGGCGTTGGCGGACACCGACGGCCGCCACTGGACCGACCTATAGCGCGGGCACGCGTCCCGCCCACGGCAGCGCACGCTCGAGCTGCGTGGCCAGCGCCAGCAGCACCTCCTCGCGCGCCGGCGGCCCGATCAGCTGGATCGCGGTCGGCAGGCCGTCGTCGCCCTGGTAGAGCGGCAACGCGATCGCCGGTTGGCCGGTGACGTTGACGATCGCGGTGAACGGCGTGAACCCGGCCGACCTGCGGTAGTTGACCATCGGATCCTCTCCGAGCCCGTCGATCTCGCCGATTGCCGGCGGGCGGCCGCCCAGCGCCGGCGTCAGTACGGCGTCGTACGGCTCGAAGAACGCGATCAGCGTGCGCGCCACCGACTCGAGCCGGCTCTGCGCGGACAGGAACGCGATCGTGTCCTGGGTCCGGGTCCGCTCCCACAGCGCCCACGTGAGCGGCTCGATGTCGTCGGGGGTCGGCTCGCGCCCGGCGATCTGTCCCCCCTGCCAGGTCGTGTACGAGATCGCCGGCCCGAACGCGCGAGTGAAGTCGGGGAGCAGATTGAGCCCGGACCACGGAGGCGTGATCTCCTCGACCCCGTGACCGAGCGACTCGAGCAGTGCCGCCGCGTCGCGCGCGGCTTTCAGGCAGACCGGATCGATGCTCGCGCCTTCGTACGGGGGATTGACTACCAGCCCGATGCGCAGTCGCCCCGGATCGGTACCGGCGATCGCGGCGTACCCGGCCGCCGGCGCGGGTGGCGCCCAGGTAGTGTCGCCGAGCTCGGCGCCCGCGAGCTCATCGAGCACGCTCGCGCTGTCCCCGACCGACCGCGTCAGGACGCCGTCGCAAACGAGGAAGCTGTGTCCGGCGTCGGGGCCGACCGAGACGCGATCGCGCCCCGGCTTGAGGCCGACGAGCCCGCAGCACGACGCCGGAATCCGGATCGACCCGCCGCCGTCGTTGCCGTGCGCCACCGGGACCATCCCGGCTGCGACCGCCGCCGCCGATCCCCCGCTCGATCCGCCCGGGGTCCGGCCCGTGTTCCAGGGGTTGCGCGTGGGCCCGAACCGGCGCGGCTCGGTCGTCGGCAGGATGCCCATCTCCGGCATCGACGTCTTTCCGACGATCACGAACCCGGCGTCGCACAGCCGGCGCACCAGAAACGCGTCGTGATCCGGGACGAAGTCGCCGAATAGGTCGCTGCCATTGGTGAGGGGCATCCCGGCGACCGGCCGGTTGTCCTTGATCGCGATGGGAACGCCGGCGTACGGCCGGGGATCTCCGGCGCCGACCGCGTCCGCCGCGGCCAGCGCCGACTCGTGAGCCACGTGCGTGAACGCGTTGATCGTCGGCTCGAGCTCGTCGATCCGTCGTAGCGAGGTTTCCACGAGCTCCCGCGCGGATAGTTCGCCGGCGCGAACCAGCGCGGCCAGGTCAGTCGCCGAACGGAGCAGGAGCTCGGACGCGGGGGCCTCTGACACGGATCGGAAGGCTATCCGGCTACGCTGTCCGGGCATCGCTACGGCCCCGCGCCGACCGTCGTCGCACCCGCGCCCGCCCCCTCTTCGCCACCGCGCCGATCCAGGAGAACCCGTAGATGAGCGTCACTGCCGAAGTTCAGTCCGGCCTCGAGGGCGTCGTAGCCTTCGCCACCGAGATCGCCGAGCCCGACCGCGCCGGCGGGGCCCTGCGCTATCGCGGCGTAAACATCGAGGAGCTCGTCGGGAATGTCCCGTTCGAACAGGTTTGGGGGCTCTTGGTTGATGGATCGCTGCTGCCCGGACTACCGCCGGCCGCGCCCTTCCCGCTGGGCGTACGCTCGGGCGACCCCCGCGTCGATGTGCAGTCGGCGCTCGCGATGCTGGCGCCGCAGTGGGGGTTCGGACAGCTGATCGACATCTCCGACGAGCAGGCCCGCGACAACCTGGCGCGGGCGTCGGTGATGGCGCTGTCGTTCGTCGCCCAGTCGGCCCGAGGGATCGGCAAGCCGCCGGTGTCCCAGAGCGAGGTCGACAAGGCGACGTCGATCCCCGAGCGGTTTCTGATCCGGTGGCGCGGCGAGGCCGACCCGCGCCACGTGAAGGCGATCGACGCGTACTGGATCTCGGCCGCCGAGCACGGGATGAACGCGTCAACGTTCACCGCGCGCGTGGTTGCGTCGACGGGCGCGGACGTCGCCGCGGCGCTGTCGGCGGCGGTCGGCGCGCTGTCAGGACCGCTCCACGGCGGCGCTCCCCTGCGCGTGCTCAAGATGCTCGACGACGTCGCCGAGATGGGAGACGCCGAGCGTTATGTGAAGGATCTACTCGACCGGGGCGAGCGGCTGATGGGATTCGGACATCGCGTGTACCGCGCGGAGGACCCACGGGCGCGCGTGCTCCGCCGCACGGCCAAGCAGATCGACGCCCCGCGCGTCGAGGTCGCCGAGGCGCTCGAGGTGGCGGCGCTGGCCGAGCTCGAGGCGCGTCGGCCCGACCGCGTGCTCGCGACCAACGTCGAGTTCTGGTCGGCCGTCGTGCTCGACTTCGCCGAGGTTCCGCCGGAGCTGTTCACGCCGCTGTTCACGTGTGCGCGCACCGCGGGCTGGTCGGCGCACATCCTCGAGCAGAAGCGCGAGGGGCGGCTGGTCCGCCCCACTGCGAAGTACGTCGGCCCCGGCCCCCGGCCGCTGGCCGACCTCAAGACGACCTAACGCTCCCTGCCTGCCGGCCTCCGTATGCTGAGGCCGCCACGGTATGAACGCCGAACGTCAGCTCGACCCGGAGGCGCTGGGCGATCACATCGATCGCCTGTATCGCGCGGCGTGGAGCCTGTGCGGGTCGCGCGATGAGGCCGAGGACCTCGTGCAGGAGACGTTCGAGCGCGTATTGCGCCGGCCGCGGTTCCTTCGCTCCGAGGACGATGTCGGATACCTGCTGCGTGTCCTGCGCAACACGTTCTTCAGCCAGCGCCGGACCGCCGGGCGACGCCCGCAGACGACACCGTTGCCCGATGACCTGGACCTGATCGAGGACCGCAGCGCACCAGCCGCGGACTCCCGCATCCGGTCGGCGGAGCTGTACGCCGCAATCTCGCGCCTACCCGACGATTTCCGCGACGCGCTCGTCGCGATCGACGTGGTCGGGCTCTCGTACCGCGAGGCGGCGAAGGCACTGAAGGTCCGCGAGGCGACAATAACGACCCGACTGCACCGCGCGCGGCAGAGAGTCGCCGCGGATCTGGTCAGTCAGAATCCGGCGGGACCTTCCACGCCGCCAACCTCTGCAGCTCGGCGGCCTTGACCCCGGTCCCCGACAGCACGCACGTGTCGCCGCCGCGGCGCCACGTGACCACCAGGCGGTCGTTCACATTCAGCGTGCGGATTTCGGTGCCGTGCCAGTTGATCGCCTTGGCGGACGGCTGGGTGAGCGGTGGTGATTGCACGATCGTGTAAGCGATCGTGTCGTCGTTCCGCTCGTAGAAGACAGTTATGGCGGTCCGTCCGCCGAGCGTGTCGGTCCGGGATCCGACCGCCTTCCACCCGAACCGCGAGGTCCAGTTGGGGAAGTACACGTCGCCGATGTTCTGGTTGAGCCGCCCTGAGGGCAGGCCCGGGTCGGGCGCGGGCGCGGCCTGAGCCGGACCGCGAGCGGCGAGCGCAGCCGCGTCGGACACCGACGGCGCGCCGGGCGTTCCCGACGGGAGCGCCAGTACCAGCGCCAGCACAACGGCGGCGAGCGCAGCGGCGGCGGCGCCGGCGTAGGCAAAACGCCGGCGAGCCGCGGTCCTGCGGCTCGGGCGCGACGCTTCGATCTTCGTCCGGAGCGACGCCGGGGCACGCTCGGTCGCGCGCACCTGATGGAGCGCGTCGACCACCCGGCGCTCGCGCTCGTACAGCGCGCTCAGATCCGGCGAGGCGGCGATGCGCGCCTCGACCTCCGCTTTGCGAGCCGGATCGATCGTGCCGTCGGCGAGCGCCGACAGGTCGGCGAGCTCGGTCGCCGTCGGTTTCGTTTGGTCAGCCCGGGAGGCCATCGTCGCCTGCTGTCGAGTGGTGGAACAACATTCAGCTTAACGACGCTGAATAGCCCTTATACCTTCCCGTGCCGCTCCCGAAGGCACCGCCGTCAGGCGCCCCGACCATCCCACTAACCCCGGTACGGGCCGGACACGTATTCCGACAGCATCCGCGTGGCGCTGAAACGTGGTCCGAGCGTCGTCAGCGAGGCCCGGATTCGGGCGATCCACGCCGCCGGCAATCCTTGTTCGTCTCGGTCGTAGAAGGCCGGAACAACCTCCTGGTCGAGCAGCCGATGAAGCTCGGCGACATCGCGGTCGTCCTGGGCCTGGTGATCGTCGTCGACCTCTCCGGGGATCGCCCAGCCGTTGTCGCCGTCGTAACCCTCGGCCCACCAGCCGTCGAGCACGCTGAGCTGCAGACCGCCGTTGATCACGGACTTCATACCGCTGGTGCCGCTGGCCTCGAGCGGAGGACGGGGCACGTTCAGCCACACGTCGCAGCCGCGCACGAGCCAAGCCGCCGTAGCGAGGTCGTAATCGTCGAGGAACACCACGCGCTTGCCGATGATCTCCGCGCCCTTCATCCCGAACAGGCGCTTGAGCACGCGCTTGGCCTCCTCGTCGCGCGGATGTGCCTTGCCGGCAAGGACCACCTGGACGGGTTGGTCGCCACCGAGCAGTTCCAGCGTCCATTCCGGATCTCGGGTGAGCAGGTCCAAGCGCTTGTAGGTGGCCACACGCCGCGCGAATCCGATCGTCAGCGTGCCCGGATCGAACGCCGTGGCGGCCGCGTCGACGTAGTCTCGCGAATCGCCGCGCAGCAATCGCTCGGTGGTGCTGCGGACACGTACTTGCTCGACCAGGTCGGCGCGCTGGCGAGCGCGGGCGTCCCACAATTCGCGTGCGGGGATCTGATCGACCGCGGCCCAGGTTCCGGGCTCGGCCGCGCGCGCCATCCAGCCATCGCCGAGATGGCGATCGAGCAACTCGCGGATCGCCGTCCCGATCCACGTTGGGACATGGACGCCGTTGGTTACGTACCCGATCGGGACCTCCTCGACCGGCCGATCCGGCCACAGCGAGTGCCACATCTCGCGCGCGACCTCGCCGTGGCGGCGGCTCACGCCGTTGGCGGCGCGACTCATCCGAAGCGCGGCCTGGCTCACCCCGAAGTCCTCGTCGGAGTCGTCGGGATGCGTCCGCCCGAGTGCGATCAGGTCAGCGGAGTCGCAGCCCAGTTGGGCCACGAGACCGCCGACCGCGGCCTCAACCTGCTCGGGCGGGTACGTGTCGTTCCCGGCGGGGACGGGCGTGTGGGTGGTGAACACGGTCCGCTCCCGCGCCGAGGAGAGCCCGACCGACAGATCCTCGCCCGAGTGCAGCTGCTGGCAGGCGAGCTGGAACGGCGCCAGCATCGCGTGGCCCTCGTTCAGGTGGATCACGCCGGGCTCGATCCCGAGGGCGGTGAGTGCGCGCACGCCGCCGGCGCCGAGCAGCACGTACTGCGCCAGGCGGATGTGCTCGTCGGACTCGTATAGCCGCGCGGTGATCCACCGCTCGACCGGTCCGTTCTCGGGAAGATCTGTGTCGAGCAGGAACAGCGGGATCCGGCCCACGTCGACGCGCCAAATCTGGGCGGTGACGTCGGCATCGTAGATCGGGACCTCGATCGTCAGCGGCCGATCGTCGGCGCCGGTCACGAGCGCGGCCGGGAGACGCTCCGGGTCGGTGTCGACCCAGTACTCGTGCTGCCAACCGCCGGCGTCAATCCGCTGCCGGAAGTAGCCCTTGCGGTACATCAGGCCGACCGCGACGAGCGGGACGGCGCAGTCGGAGGCCTCCTTGAGCAGGTCGCCGGCGAGCGCACCGAGCCCGCCCGAGTAGATCGGCATCGACACGTGGACCCCGTACTCGGCGCACAGGAACGCCACCGGCCGAGCGGGGTCGATCGATGGGTAGTAGGGGCGGTCCAGATCGGCCTTGACCTGCGCCTCGACGGCCGCGGCCCGCTCGAGCAGCCCCTCGTCGGCGGCAGCGCGCCGCAGAGCCGCGTTCGATGCCTCCTGGAGGAGGCGGACGGGGTTTTGAAGAGTGAGCGCGAACCGCTCGGCGTCGATCGACTGGAACAGCTCCGCGCCACCGGGCAGCCATGACCAGCGGTAGTTGAAGGCGAGTCGCGCCAGCGGCGCGAGGGGATCCGGCAGTCGCCCGGCGAGCTCCGCCGCCGCATGCCTGATGTCCTCGCGGCCGTCGTTCATCGTCACCCGGCCGTAACTCACGGCCGCGGATTATCGGGCAACCGCTACTCTCGCGCTTCTTGACCGGGCCCGCCAGTGCTCCAAGCAACTGCCGCATGGGCGTCCTGGCGTTCGGCGATTCGATCACGAACGGCGGCGGCGAGCTCCAGTGGGGGGTGGCATTGCAGTCGTGGGCGCTGTGGGTGGCGCGCGGGCTGGCGCTGCCGTTTACGTGCTACGCGGTCGACGGTGCCCGGGTCCGTGATGTGGTCGAGCACCAGATCCCGGCATTCGAGCGCCTGACCGTGAGACAGCCGCGCGCCGGGTATCAGCTCGGCTGTCTGTACATCGGGGCCAACGACGTGCGTTCTCCCGACTGGGACGTCGCCGCGTTCTCCGAGCAGTTCCGGACGGCGCTGGAGTTCCTGGTCGGTCGCTGCGAGCAGGTACTGGCGGTGACGGCGCCGCTCGACCTGGGGCGGCCCCGCGCGGTACGCCAGGTCGGGGATTTGGATGATGTTGTTTCGGAGGTCGCGGGCGAGCTCGGGACCCTGCTGCTCGATCTGCGGCCGTGGGGGGCCCGCAACCTCGTGATGACCGACCACGTCCATCCGACCGCGTTCGGCCAGATCGACATCGCCGAGCGAGCGCTGGCGGTGCTCGAGGCCGCCGGCATGCACGTGGCGGTCCGGCCGTCGTCTCTGATCTTCTACTCACCCTCTGGCCGGCAACGTCTCCGGGGCGACTGGACGTACGTCTACCGCCACGCGAAGGTCACCGCGCGGTCGGCGTCAGTGCGTGCGCGCTTCGCGCTCCGCGGGCGTCTTTAGAGCCCGGCCGGGTGCAGAACGGTCGGGAACGTAGCCAGATACGACGCCGACGGCGTCCCGATCTTCTCGACGCCACCGCCACCGCCCCACGAGCCGTGGGAGCCGCCGGACTCGTAGAACTGGCCGTTGATCTCGATGATCACGTGGCCGCTCTGGCCGGGGAGCGCACGGTCGTAGACCGTCACGTACTGCCCGGGACCCGACTCCATTCCGGCCTGCTGGGGCAGCGCGGTCGTGTCGACGGGCTGGCTCAGATAGCCGCCGGCATGCAGCACCGCGGACACGAAGCCGGAGCAGTCGTAGCCGGCCTGCGGTCCCCAGCCGCCGTGACCGCCACCGTAGACGTACGGCTCGCCGACCAGGGAGTTGGCCATGTTCGTCATCGCCTGGACCTGCGCGGGCTCCGAGCCGTTGGCGCTGTTCAGGGTCGAGCCGGCGGTCAGCCCAAGCGAGTTCGTGGCCGGGAGCAGCGAGGAAAGATCAGGGGTCAACGCCGAGGTGTCCGTCGAATCGCCGCTGGTGTCGCCGATCGCCGATGCCATCAGCGAGTCCGGGGACAGGGCCGAGTTCAGCGCGCCCGTCGAGTCGGTGGTTCCGAGCGCCGAGGACAGCCCCGCCGGCGAGTCGGTGGTTCCGAGCGCCGAGGACAGGGCGTTGCTGAAGCTCGTGGACCCACTGCCCGTTGTGGCGCCCAGCGAGGCTCCGCCCGAATCGGACGAGGTGGCAGAGGATGCGAGGGCACTGCTGGGGTCCGTGAGCTGCTGCTGCATCGCCAGGATCTGGTCGATGCGGCTCGTCACGGCGTCGATACTCATCGTCCACGGGGATCGGCGGCCGCGCCGGCAACTTGAGCCCCCGCGCCGGCGACGCCGGCAACTTGAGCCCCCGCGCCGGCGACGCCGGCAACTCGAGCCCACGCACCCGCGCCGGCAACTCGAGCCCCGCGCCGGCGCCGTCCGCGACGTGAGCCCTGCCCGCCGGCGCCACCAGCCCCTAAAAGCGCGCACTCGACCTCCCGCACGGGCCGAATACATATTCGTTCCGCCATGGCAACGATCTCTCGACACTCGATTGCGAGGAATCGTCGAGTGCGTACTTATCGGGGCCGGGGTGTCGCGCGACGGCCGCCACGCCCGCGGTCGTGGCTAACTCCGAAGTCGACGAGCTCCGAAGTCGACGAGCGCGCTCCCACAAGAGTGGAGTCGGACCACGCTATTGGTGGCTAACTCCGCCTTCGATCCAGCGTGAGCGTCGAGTGCGGACCTAGCGGCCCTCGGCAGGCGTGACGCCCCCGGGCCTCGGCGCCTCCCACAGCCGACCCGGATCCCACCGCCGGCGCCGTCCAAACCCGGCGCCGACTGGCCGGCGACCCCGAGTTTCGTCGCACTCGGCGACCAAACCTAGCCGAACGGCGATTCGATCGCCAATAGTCCGAGGTTCGCAACACTCGAGCCCGGGCGGTCGTCGAATGGCGCTTTACTCGCCCTCGCGCCAGCGAGCCGCCCCGTCTCCTCGGTCGCGTCCCGGAGCCACCGCGCCGGCACCGGGAGCCACCCGCCCGGGGACCCCTGGACCCCGCAAACAGCCCAGGGCCGCCACCGCTAGCTCCCGCCGGCGAGCCGCCCCGCCTCCTCGGTCGCGTCCCGCAACCGCCGCGCGAGCGCCGGCGTCAGCGCGCCGGCCTCCATCCGCCAGCGCCAGTTGCTCCCCGTCCGCCCCGGGTTGTTCATCCGCGCCTCGCTCCCGAGCCCGAGCACGTCCTGGGCCTGCAGCATCGCGACCCGCGCCGGCGATTTCAGTGCCAGCCGGATCAGGCTCCACCACGGCTGGCGCTCCGCCACGCCGAACCGGGCAAAAGACGAATCCACGAACGAACGCTCAGCAGCCGACAAACCGTCGTACCAACCCCGAGCCGTGTCGTGATCGTGAGTGCCCGTGTACACGACCCGGTCCTCGACGTGGTTCTCGAACGCGTGCGGACTCCGCACAGCCGAAGGATCGAAGCCGAACTGGAGCACGACCATCCCCGGAAACCCGAGCGACTCCCGCAACGCGGTCACCGCCGGCGTGATCACGCCCAGGTCCTCCGCGACCACGGGCAACGGCCCGAGCGACCGAGACGCCGCATCGAACACGGCCCGTCCAGGTCCTCGCTGCCAGCGCCCGGCAGAAGCCACACGCGCGCCCGCCGGCACCGCCCAATACGAAACGAACCCGCGGAAGTGGTCGATCCGGGCCAGGTCGAACAGCGACACCGTCCGCCGCATCCGCTCGACCCACCAGCGGTACCGCCGCCGGCGCAGAGCCGGCCAGTCGTACACCGGGTTCCCCCACAGCTGCCCGTCGTCCGTGAACGCATCCGGTGGCGCGCCGGCGACAAGACCGCTTCGGAATAGCTCAGGATGGGCGCGATGATCCGCGCTGCCGGGTGCCACGTAGATCGCGACGTCCCCATAGATTCGGACCCCCCGCTCCGCCGCATACCGCCGCAAGGCCTCCCACTCGCGTGAGAACCGGACCTGGTCGGCCAGGGCACCACGAGAAGAAAAACGCTCCCAATCCACAGCCCAGAACGCCTCGCGCTCACGAAACGAACAAACCTCAGCCGCGGAGACAGGAGCCCGCGGTGAAGCCAGGAACCCCGGCCACGCCGCGAACGCCGACCGGGCCTTGTACGGTGAGCCGTAACGGTCCGGGGGTCCGAGCGGCAGCACCTGCCACCAGGTCTGACCCGCGGCCGCCAGCCAGTCGACGAACCGGTAAGCCTGACGTCCGAGGCGACCACCCGGAAGCGACGTTAGGTGGAGCTGAACGCCGCTTGAGCGCGGTAGCTCGATCATGTAGGAGCCAGCATCAGGACCGACCGCCGTATCACCGATCGTTGTTTACCCATTGCGAGGGCGGATATTTTCGAGCTTGACGAGTCCCCGTCCGCACCTCGCACCAGCCCCCACCGTCCACCGGGACCGCCCATGACCACCACGCCCACTGAAGCCACGCCCAGCGCCGCGCCGGCGCGCACGAACCGCAAGGCCAGGCAGCCGCCGCCCCGCATCGTCATCCAATACCCGACCCCGGCCGTCGACGGCGGCCGCTACCCCGCCAAGCGCTGCGTCGGGGACACGGTGACCGTCGAGGCCGACATCTTCCGCGACGGCCACGATCTGCTCCGCGCAGTGGTCCGATATAAGCACGCTCAAGACGACGAATACCACGAGGCCGAGATGGAGCGGATCGACGCCCACCTAGGCGGCGTCCGCTGGGCCGGCAGCTTCGATGTCGACCGGGAAGGCCGCTGGGAATACACCGTCGAGGCGTGGACTGACGTGTTCGGCACCTGGCGCGACGAGCTCGAGCGCAAGGTCGCCGCGGGACAGCACGACCTCGCCGGCGAGCTCTCAGAGGGCGTACTCCACCTGCACGCCGCAATAAAGGCGGCGATCGAGAAACCCGACAGGGCGCTGATCGACCACGCGAAGAACGCCCTTGCCGATGCCGACATCCCGGAGGCGGCCAAGCACGATGTCGCACTCGGGCCCGAGCTGTTCGCAACAGTCGAGCGCATCCAGCCCCGTCACGGCAGCGTCTCGCTCCGGGAACCGATAGCCATCGAGGTCGACCGGCTGCGAGCACGGTTCGGCAGCTGGTATGAGCTGTTCCCCCGCTCCTGGGGTGGACTGAAGGGAGTCGAAAAACAACTTCCCGGCTTGGCCGAGCTCGGCTTCGACATTCTCTACCTGCCCCCGATTCACCCGATCGGCCTCACCAACCGCAAGGGCCGGAACAACTCGCTGACGGCCGGACCAAAAGATCCCGGTTCCCCCTGGGCGATCGGCGACGCGACCGGCGGCCACGACGCTGTCCACCAGGACCTCGGCACGATCGAGGATCTCAAGAACCTCACGAAAGCCGCCAAGCGACACAACATCGACGTCGCGCTCGACTTCGCGATCCAGACATCGGCCGACCACCCTTGGCTCCACGAGCACCCCGAGTGGTTCCACCACCGCCCGGACGGCACGCTCAAGTACGCCGAGAATCCGCCCAAGCGCTACCAGGACATCTACAACGTCAACTGGGACTCGCCGGACTGGAAGGGCCTCTGGGACGCCCTCCTAGCCGTCATCCTCAAATGGGTCGACGCTGGCGTAACCGTCTTCCGCGTCGACAACCCCCACACGAAGCCGTTCGAGTTCTGGCGCTGGCTAATTCAACGCGTCCACGAGCGCAACCGCGATGTGATTTTCCTCGCCGAGGCGTTCACCAGACGATCAGTGATGCGACACCTCGCGAAGATCGGCTTCACCCAGTCCTACACCTACTTCACCTGGAAGAACTCGCGTTGGGAGCTGACCGAGTACGTGTCCGAGCTCGCACTGACCGACGAGAGCGACTACTTCCGCCCGAACTTCTTCGCGAACACGCCGGACATTCTGCATGAGTACCTCCAGCACGGCGGCCGCCCGGCGTTCGAGGCTCGCCTGATCCTCGCCGCCACTCTGAGCCCCACGTACGGCATCTATTCGGGCTATGAGCACTACGAGAACGTTCCCGTGCGCGAAGGCTCCGAGGAGTACATGAACTCCGAGAAGTACGAGGCCAAGCAGCGCTCGCTCGACGGCCCCATGCTCCCGCTGATCAAGAAGGTCAACGACATCCGTCGCGAAAACGAGGCGCTCCAAACCCTCACCAACATCACCTTCCTCGACACCGCCAACGACGCCCTGATCGCATACGCCAAGCACTCGCGGGGCAACACGATCATCTCCGTCGTGAGCATCGACCCGCACCAAACACAGGAGGGCCTCGCGATCGTGCCTGCCAATCTCGGTCTGCCCCCGAGCTTCACCGCACGCGACTTGCTCACCAACGAGCGCTACCAATGGCGCATCGGGCCGAACTTCGTCCGGCTCGAGCCGGGCGTCCGCCAGGCCCACGTAATCCGCGTGGAGATCTGATGCGCGCCCCCGTGAGTACACCCGCATTCGAGTCGCCCTCGGCGGACGGACATCAGCCATGAGCGTCGGCCCGCCCACACTCACCCACCTGATCGCCCGCGAGCGGAGCCAGATGGCCACCGCGACGGCGACGTCAACCGGACATGACCCGACGACGGACCCGCAGGCGCAAGCGCGGTCGTGGTTCGAGGCCGAGCCCCTGTGGTTCAAGCGCGCGGTGTTCTACGAGATCCACATCCGCGGCTTCTTCGACGCCAACGGCGACGGCTCGGGGGACGTCCGCGGTCTGAGCGAGAAGCTCGACTACCTCCAGTGGCTCGGCATCGACTGCATCTGGCTCCTGCCCTTCTACAAATCACCCCTGCGAGACGGCGGGTACGACATCTCCGACTTCACCGTGGTCCATCCCGACTACGGCAACGTCGACGACGTGCACGAACTGATCGAAGCGGCGCACGCGCGGCGGATCCGGGTAATCGCAGACCTCGTGATGAATCACACCTCGAACGACCACCCGTGGTTCCAGGAGTCCCGCTCGAGTCCGGATAACCCCAAGCGCGACTGGTACGTGTGGTCGGACACCGTCCATCGCTACGAGGACGCGCGGATCATCTTCATCGACACCGAAACCTCCAACTGGACGTGGGACGACACGGCCGGCGCCTACTACTGGCACCGGTTCTTCTCCCACCAGCCGGACCTCAACTACGACAACCCCGAGGTCCAGGCGGCGATGCTCGAGGTGCTCCACTTCTGGCTCGACCTCGGCCTGGACGGGTTTCGGCTCGACGCCGTGCCCTACCTATACGAGCGCGAGGGAACGATCTGCGAGAACCTGCACGAGACGCACGCCTACCTCAAACGGGTTCGCGAGGAAATTGATTCCAAGTACCCCGACCGGGTGCTGCTGGCCGAGGCCAACCAGTGGCCGGCGGACGTGGTCGAGTACTTCGGCGAGGGCGACGAGTGCCACATGGCGTTCCACTTCCCGGTGATGCCGCGGATGTTCATGGCGATCCGGCGCGAGGAGGCCGTGCCGATCTACGAGATCCTCGAGCAGACCCCGAGGATCCCCGACAGCTGCCAGTGGGGCTTGTTCCTGCGCAACCACGACGAGCTCACGCTCGAGATGGTCACCGACGAAGAGCGCGACTACATGTACGCCGAGTACGCCAAGGATCCGCGGATGAAGCTCAACCTCGGGATCCGGCGGCGCCTCGCGCCGCTGCTCGACAACGGCCGCGACGAGATCGAGCTCCTCCACGCGATCATGTTCTCGCTGCCCGGCTCGCCGGTGCTCTATTACGGCGACGAGATCGCGATGGGCGACAACGTGTTCCTCGGCGACCGCGACGGCGTCCGCACCCCCATGCAATGGACGGGCGACCGCAACGGCGGCTTCAGCCGAGCGGACTTCGCCCAGCTGTACGCGCCGCCGCTGATGGACCCGGTGTACGGCTTCCAGGCGGTCAACGTCGAGGCTCAGCTCCGCACCGCAACCTCGCAGCTCCGCTGGCTACATCGCTTCATCGCGCTGCGGAAGGAGCACCCGGTGTTCGGCTTTGGGACGTACGAGCCGATCGAGCCCTCCAACCCCCGCATCTTCGCGCACATGCGCCGCTTCGAGGATGATCTGGTCCTGTGCGTTCACAACGTCGCCCGATCTGCCCAGGCGGTCGAGCTCGATCTCAGCGCCTACGAGGGGCGGTATCCGGTGGAGTTGTTCGGCCGTTCGAGGTTCCCGCGGATCGGCGAGCTCCCGTACCTGCTCACGCTCGGGCCGCGCGACTTTTTCTGGTTCCAGCTCGTCGAGGGAGACGAGGACGACGATGAGTGAAGGCGTCCAGATCACCGCGGACGAGATCCGCCGCGCGCTCGACGAGGAGGAGCTCCGCGAGTGGGTGCAGCACCAGCGGTGGTACGCATCCAAGGCACGCTCCGTCACCGGCATCGACATCGTCGAGAGCATCACGCTGCGCGATGAGCCGCTGCTGTTGCTGACGCTCGTCCAGACCCGGTTCGCGACCGGCACGCACGAGCTCTACCAGCTGCCGCTCGCACTCCGCGGCCCGGATTTTTCCACCGACCTCGCGGGCGGCGAGTCGATCGCCCACACCGACGAGTGGACCGTCTATGACGCGCTCGCCGAGCCGACTGAGGCGCTCGAGCTGCTGCGGCGGATCGAGGCCACCGACGAGATCACGACCGCTGACGGCCGCTTCAGCTTCCACCAGTTCGTCGACTCCGGCAACGGTCTCGGGCAAGCCACCGACGTCCGGCTGATGGGCGTCGAGCAGTCGAACTCGTCGGTCGTGTTCGACGACAGCGTGGTGCTCAAGGTATTCCGCAAGCTGGAGCCCGGCGTCAACCCCGAGCTCGAGATCCTCCGCTTCCTAACGTGGCGCGGCTTTCCGAACATCGCCCCGCTACACGGGTGGTACGACTACGAGGGCCAGGCGTTCGCCTCGACGCTCGGGGTGGCGCAGACGTTCCTGCCCGACG
The DNA here is from genome assembly GCA_963783415.1 of uncultured Solirubrobacterales bacterium. Classification (GTDB taxonomy): domain Bacteria; phylum Actinomycetota; class Thermoleophilia; order Solirubrobacterales; family Solirubrobacteraceae; genus Palsa-465. The sequence continues at coordinate 108,095 of CAWANN010000023.1, read as the reverse complement.
CGATCGGCGGTTGGGAGCTCGCGCTCGACGAGCTGTGGTCGGCGCCCGAGGTGTTCCTCGAGCGGCTCGGGAGCCTCGGTACGGTGACCGCCGAGCTGCACACGGTGCTGGCCTCGGATGCGGCCGATCCGGCGTTCTCGCCCGAGGAGCCGAGCCAGGAGGCGCTGGGCCTGCTGATGGCGACAATCGATGAGGACATCGAGCGCATCTTCCTTCGCCTCCCCGACGACGAGCGGCTCGCCCCGATCGCCGGCCGGGGCCAGGATGTCCGCGAGCGCCTGGCCGCGCGCGCCCAGATCGGCGTGACCGGCCGCGTGATCCGCACGCACGGCGATTACCACCTGGGGCAGACGCTGCACACGCCGCGAGGCTGGGTGATCATCGATTTCGAAGGCGAGCCGGCCCGGTCGTTGCCCGAGCGGCGGCAGAAGCGCTCGCCACTGCGTGACGTTGCGAGCATGCTTCGGTCGTTCGCGTACGTCACGTCCGCGATCGAGATCCAGCGCAACCGTCGCGCCCCCGCGGACTTCGAGGAACGCGCCCGGGAGAAGTTCCTTGAGCATTACTTTGCGTCCGTCGACCCCACGCTGATGCCGGGGGGCGAGGCCGTGATCAACAACCTCCTCTCGATCTACGAGCTCGAGAAGGCGATCTACGAGCTTCGCTACGAACTCAACAACCGCCCCGACTGGATCTCCATCCCGGTCGCCGGCATCGGGCGGATCTTGGAGGGCGCATGACCGTCGCCACCAGCGAGCTCGACGCGCTAGTCCGCCGCGAGCATCCGAACCCGCATTCCGTACTCGGAGCGCATTTGGAGAACGGCGGAGTTGTGATCCGCGCCCTGCGCCCGGCCGCGAGCTCCGTGACCGTCCGCGCCGACGGCAAGCCGGCCGTCGAGCTCAAGCAGATCCACCCAGGCGGCGTGTTCGAGGGCGAGATCAAAGGCGCCGAGCTGCCGCTGCGCTACCAACTGGACATCGATTACGGCGACGCGGGCAAGTTCACGATCGACGATCCGTACGCGTTTCTGCCGACGATCGGCGAGCTCGACCAGCACCTGATCGCCGAAGGCCGCCACGAGGAGCTGTACGACAAGCTCGGCGCGCACGTGCGCGCGATTGAAGTTCCCGCCCCCCACCCCCAACCACCCATCACGGGCACGGCCTTTGCCGTCTGGGCGCCGTCGGCGCGCGCGGTCAGCGTCGTGGGCGATTTCAACTCGTGGGACGGGCGCCTGCACGCGATGCGCTCGCTCGGTTCGACCGGGATCTGGGAGCTGTTCCTTCCGGGCGTCGGGCCCGGGACCAACTACAAGTACGAGATCCTGACCCACGACCACCAGATCCTGCTCAAGGCCGACCCGTACGCGTTCGCCACCGAGGTGCCGCCAAAGACCGCGTCGGTCGTGTTCGAGCCTCACCACGATTGGAGCCCGAGTGACGCGGAATGGCTCCGCACGCGCGCAAACGAGTCGCCCGCGCTCGAGCGCCCGGTCTCGATCTACGAGGTCCATCTCGGCTCGTGGCGTCTGAACACGCTCGAGGGCAACCGCTCGCTGACCTACCTCGAGCTCGCCGACGAGCTGTCGGCGTACGTCAAGGACATGGGCTTCACCCACGTCGAACTCCTCCCGGTGATGGCACATCCGTTCAAGGGCTCGTGGGGCTACCAGGTCACCGGCTACTTCGCCCCCACCCCGTTCTACGGCGCGCCCGACGACTTCCGCGAGTTCGTCGACCGCCTGCACCAGAACGGCCTTGGAGTGATCCTCGACTGGGTCCCCGCCCACTTCCCGCGCGACGAGTTCGGTCTGGCCCGGTTCGATGGCACCGCGCTGTACGAGCATGCCGACCCGCGCCGCGGCGAGCATCCCGACTGGGGCACGCTCGTGTTCAACTACGGGCGCCACGAGGTCCGCAACTTCCTGATCGCGAACGCGCTGTTCTGGCTGCGCGAGTACCACACCGACGGCATCCGCGTCGACGCGGTGGCATCGATGCTGTACCTCGACTACTCGCGCAACGAGGGCGAGTGGGTTCCGAACCAGTTCGGCGGCCGCGAGGACCTCGACGCGGTGTCGTTCCTCAAGGAGTTCAACGAGGTGGCGTACGGACGCGAGCCCGGGGTCATCACCGCCGCCGAGGAATCGACGGCGTGGCCGGGCGTCTCGCGCCCGACATACCTGGGCGGGCTCGGGTTCGGCTTCAAGTGGAACATGGGCTGGATGCACGACACGCTCGGCTACTTCGAGCAGGACCCGATCTACCGCCGCTACCGCCACCACGAGCTGACGTTCAGCCTGATGTACGCGTTCAGCGAGAACTTCATCCTGCCGCTGTCCCATGACGAGGTCGTGCACGGGAAGGGGTCGCTTTACTCGAAGATGGCGGGCACCGACAAGTGGCAGAAGCTCGCGAACCTGCGCGCGCTGTACGCCTACATGTGGGCGCACCCTGGGAAGAAGCTGCTGTTCATGGGCAACGAGCTCGCGCAAGAGCAGGAATGGAGCTACGAGCGCTCGCTTGACTGGCACCTGCTCGAGCGGCCCGACCACGCCGGCATCCAGGCGTTGGTCCGCGACCTCAACCGCATCTACAAGGACGAGCCCGCGCTGTGGGAGGTCGACTCCGACCCGACCGGGTTCTGGTGGCTTGAGCCAAACGACGCCGACAGCAACGTGCTCGCGTTCGCCCGCGTCTCGAAGGACGGTGAGCGGGTGGTCGTGTTCGTCGCCAACCTCTCTCCCGTCCCGCGCGAGGGCTACCGCCTGGGGCTGCCACGGTCCAGCCGCTGGCGGGAGGCGCTCAACACCGACTCCAAGTTCTACGGCGGCGGCGACGTGGGCAATCTCGGCGGGATCGAGCCCGAGCCGATTCCGTGGCACGACCAGCTGGTGTCGGCGCTCGTTACCCTGCCGCCCTTGGCTGCCGTTTGGCTCGTGCCCGAATCCCAGTGAGCTCGACAATGTCCGCGCCGGCCTCGGGCGGCGTCGCTGAGTACCCGTGGGAGCGTCCGCTGGGCGCACGACCGCGCGCCGACGGCAGCACCGAGTTCCGCGTGTGGGCTCCGCACGCGGGCTCGGTCGCGCTCCGGCTCGGCGACCACGAAATCGACCTCGGCGACGCCGGCTACGGGGTCTACGAAACGATCGCGCCGGCGCGCGCCGGCGACGATTACTGGTTCGTGCTGGACGGTCGCGCGCTCCCCGACCCGTGCTCGCGCTGGCAGCCCGACGGCATCCGCGGTCCATCCCGGATCGTCGACGTTCCCGAGGCCACGCCGTTCACCCCACCGACGATGCGCGAGCTCGTGATCTACGAATTACATATTGGAACATTCAGTGATCAAGGGACATTCGATGCCGCCATCGAGCATCTGCCCGGGTTAGCGGAGCTTGGGGTCACCGCGATCGAGATCATGCCGGTGGCGGAGTTCCCAGGCCACCACGGTTGGGGCTACGACGGCGTGTACATATCCGCCGCGCACTCGGCGTACGGGGGCCCCGACGCGCTGGCGCGATTAGTCCGGGCAGCGCACCAAACCGGCCTGGCGGTGATCCTCGACGTCGTCTACAACCACGTCGGCGCCTCCGGAACGCAGGCGCTCGAGGCATTCGGCCCGTACTTCACCGGCAGGTACTCGACCCCGTGGGGAAAGGCGATCAACTACGACGACGCCGACTGCGACCCGGTTCGCGAATGGGTCCTGCAGAGCGCGGTTGGATGGGTCCGCGACTTCGGCATCGACGGCCTGCGGCTCGACGCGATCCACGCGATCTTCGATCAGAGCGTCGAGCACATCGTCGCCGCCGTGGCGCGCCGCGTTCACCGGGAGCGGGACCAGGCGCTGGTCATCGCCGAGAGCGGCCTCAACGATCCTCGGGTGGTCCGGGATAGAGCAGTCGGCGGCTGGGGTTGTGACGGGGCCTGGGCCGATGATTTCCACCACGCGGTGCGCACGCTCGTCACCGGCGAGCGCGACGGCTACTACTCGGACTTCGGGACGCTCGCGCAACTCGCGAAGGCGTGGCACCGGCCGTACGTCTACGACGGGAATTACTCGCCGTTTCGCCGCCACCGGTACGGTGCGCCCGCCAACGACGTGCCGACCGAGCGGTTCGTGGTGTTCGACCAGAACCACGACCAAGTGGGAAACCGGGCGTTGGGCGATCGCCTCCCCCCGCAAGCCCGCCCGCTAGCGGCGTTCTGCACGCTGCTCTCCCCGTACGTCCCGATGCTGTTCATGGGCGAGGAGTACGGGGAGAACGCGCCATTTCAGTTCTTCTCCGACCACATTGACGAGTCGATCGCGCAGGCCACGCGCGAGGGTCGCCGCGCCGAGTTTGCGTCGTTCGCGGAGTTCGCGAACCAGGAGATCCCGGACCCGCAGGACCCGGCGACTTTCGAGCGCTCGAAGCTGACCCGCCGGGGCGATCCTGCGCTGTCGAAGCTGTACGCCGAACTGTTGAAAGTCCGCCGGCGGCCTTCCCCGGGCGACGTCGACACGATCGAGTTCGATGAGGAGACGCGCTGGCTGCGCGTTCGGCGCGGCGCGTTCGAGCTGGCGATGAACTTCGCTTCCGAGTCGCGCCGAGTGCCGTGTTCGGGCGGATCGGTGGTGCTCTCGACCACCGCCGCGGAGCCCACGCTCGAAGACGGATACGTTGAACTGCCGCCCATGTCCGGAGCGCTGATCGCTTGAGCGACAAGGGGGTCTGGCCCGGGCGCCCGTTCCCGCTGGGCGCGGCCTGGGACGGCGGCGGCACGAACTTCGCCCTGTTCTCCGAGCACGCCGAGGGCGTCGAGCTTTGCCTGTTCGATGACGACGACAACGAGACGTGCGTCCAGATGACGCAGCGGACCGCGTTCAACTGGCACTGCTACGTGCCCGGCGTCGGGCCCGGACAACGCTACGGGTTCCGCGTCCAGGGCCGGTACGCGCCGCTCGAGGGCCACCGTTTCAACCCCGCCAAACTGCTGCTCGATCCATACGCGAAGGCGATCGACGGCGTGGTCGACTGGACCCACGACGCGAACGTATTGCCGTACGTGCCGTCCGGGGACGAGGACGCCGACCTCGAGCCCGACGACGAGGACGACGCGGCGGCGATGCCCAAGTCGGTCGTGATCGACGATGCGTTCCTCTGGGAGGGAGACCGGCCGCCGCGAGTTCCGTTCGCGGACACCGTGATCTACGAGACCCACGTCAAGGGCTTCACGATGCTCCATCCCGAGGTCCGCGAGGACCTGCGGGGCACGTACGCGGGCCTGGCCTCTGAGCCGGCGATCGCCTACCTGCACCACCTCGGCGTGACCGCGGTCGAGCTCCTGCCCGTCCATCACATCTCCGACGAGTCGTTTCTGTACGAGCGAGGGCTGACCAACTACTGGGGCTACAGCACGATCGGCTACCTCGCGCCGTACTCCGAATACTCCGCGACCGGACGCCGCGGCGAGCAGGTGCGCGAGTTCAAGGGGATGGTCAAGGCGCTGCACCGGGCCGGCATGGAGGTGATCCTCGACGTCGTCTACAACCACACGGCGGAGGGCAATCACCTCGGCCCGATGCTGTCGTTCAAGGGCGCTGACAACCTCGCCTACTACCGGGTCATGCCGGATGATCCCCGTTACTACATGGACTTCACCGGGACCGGCAACTCGCTCAACCCGGTGCATCCGAGCGTCCTCCGACTGATCATGGACTCGCTCCGCTACTGGGTGATCGAGTGCCACGTAGACGGCTTCCGCTTCGACCTCGCCTCGGCGCTCGCGCGCGAGTTCTTCGACGTCGACCGCCTGTCGGCGTTCTTCGACGTGATCCATCAGGATCCGGTGCTGTCCCAGGTGAAGCTGATCGCCGAGCCATGGGACGTCGGCCCCGGCGGCTACCAGGTCGGCAACTTCCCGGTGTTGTGGTCGGAATGGAACGGCGTCTACCGCGACACGATGCGCGACTACTGGCGCGGCTTCGCCAACAACGGGTCGTTCGCCGAGCGCCTGTCCGGCTCGGCCGACCTGTACGAGGCCGACGGACGCGACCCGTTCGCGTCGATCAACTTCATCACCGCCCACGACGGCTTTACGCTGCGCGACCTCGTCTCCTACGACCACAAGCACAACGAGGCGAACCTCGAGGACAACCGCGACGGGACCGACGACAACCGCTCCTGGAACCACGGCGTCGAGGGCGAGACCGACGACCCGGAGATCCTCGCCCTGCGCTTCCGACAGCAGCGCAACTACCTGGTCACGCTGTTCCTCTCTCAGGGCACGCCGATGCTGCTCGGCGGCGACGAGATGGGACGGACCCAGCGCGGCAACAACAACGGCTGGTGCCAGGACAACGAGATCTCGTGGTACGACTGGAGCGAAAACCCCGAGAAGGCCAAGCTGCGCGAGTTCACGCGGCGACTGATCCGGCTGCGCAAGGAGCACCGGGTGTTCCGGCGCAACGACTTCCTCCGCGGGCGCGAGGTCATGGGATCGGGGCTACCGGATGTGTGGTGGTTCCGCGCCGACGGGAACAAGATGACCAGACGCGATTGGCAGGGGGGCGAGCACGTGCTCGGAATGTTCCTCAACGGCCGCGAGATCGCCACGCCGGGCCCTCAGGGCCAGGATGTCGAGGACGACTCGTTCGTGCTGCTGTTCAACGCCGAGCCCGAGGAGCGCGCCGTCACGCTCCCACGTCGGCGGTTCGGCGCGCAGTGGCTGCTCGAACTCTCCACGGCCGATCCGTCCGCCGAGGCCGGCAGCGCGCGCTACGGCGCCCGCACCGTTGTGAAGGTCGTCGCGCGTTCGATCGTGGTGCTGAAGCGAGCCACGTGACGTCGTCGCGATCGCCGATCGAGCTGCGAGCCACCTACCGTCTCCAGCTCTCGTCCGACTTCGGCTTCGCCGACGCCCGCGCGCTCGTCCCCTACCTGCGGGACCTCGGGATCTCGCACCTGTACCTGTCGCCGTCGTTGCAGGCGCGGCGCGGCTCCACGCACGGCTACGACGTCGTCGATCCACGCCACTTCTCCCGCGAGCTCGGTGGGCCCGAGCAGTTGCGAGCTCTGTCGGCTTCCGCGCGGGACGCCGGGATGGGGATCGTGCTCGATGTGGTCCCCAACCACATGGCCGCCGATGCTCAGAACCGGTACTGGGCGGATCCATCGCTCCGAGCGAAATTCTTCGACATCGAGCCCGGGACCGGCGTGTACCGGCGGTTTTTCGACATCGGCGAGCTCGCGGGTGTGCGCCAGGAGGACCCGGCCGTGTTTGAGGAGACGCACGAGCTCGTGATCTCGCTGGTTCGCGAGGGCGTGATCGACGGCCTCCGGGTCGACCATCCGGACGGGCTCGCGGACCCCGCCGGGTACCTGGCCCGGCTCCGCGAACACGGCGTCGAGCGCGTGTGGATCGAGAAGATCCTCGATCCCGGCGAGCGGCTGCGCGACTGGCCGGTGTGCGGCACGGTCGGCTACGAGTTCCTCGACGACGTCTGCGCGCTGTTCGTCGATCCGGATGGGAAGCCTGCGCTGACCGCGCTGTGGGAGCAGGTCTCAGGCGATCGCCGCTCGTTCGCCGAGATCGCGCACGCGGCCAAGCTCGAGCAGGTGCGCGGCCCGTTCCGCCAAGACGTCGAGCGTCTCGCACGCGAGCTTGGCGACGTTCCCGTGCCTGGCGGGCTCGACGCGCTTGGTCACGCGCTCGCGTCGGTTTCGGTGTACCGAACGTACGTGGAACCTTGGAATGGGCGGGTCGACGACGCCGATCGGCGCGTTATCGAGGCGTCGGGGATGGACCCGGAGATCGCCGCGATGCTGCTGCTCGAGAGCGACGCGCCGCCGGGTTTCGTGACGCGCTTTCAGCAGACCACGCCGGCGATCACGGCCAAGGGCGTCGAGGACACCGCGTTCTACCGCTACTGCCGGTTGATCTCTTTGAATGACGTCGGGGGCGATCCGTCCCGGTTTGGGATCGACGTCGGCTGGTTTCACGCATCGTGCGTCGAGCGCCTCGAGCGGTTCCCGCTCAATCTGCTGACCACCCAGACCCACGACGCCAAGCGCTCGGCCGACGTCCGCGCGCGGATCGACGCGCTGTCGTCGGTGCCCGATGAGTGGGCCGCACACGTCGCGCGCTGGTTCGAGCTGACCGACTCCAGGAGATCCAGCGGCGCGCCCGACGACGTCGAGCGCTACTTCCTGTTCCAGACGCTCGTGGGCGCCTGGCCGATCGCCGCCGACCGGATTGAGACCTACATGGAGAAGGCGCTCCGCGAGGCAAAGCGGAACACCAACTGGATCGAGCCGAACGCCGATTGGGAAGAGGCGGTCAGGCGATTCGGGCGCTCGCTGTACGCCGACGATGCGTTCCTGGCGGACTTCGAGCCGTTCGCGCGGCGGGTGGCCGCGATCGGCGAGCGCGCCTCGCTCGGCCAGCTCGTGCTCAAGCTCACCGCCCCCGGGATCCCGGACATGTACGAGGGCGACGAGCTCGGGTTCCGAGCGCTCGTCGATCCCGATAACCGCCGGCCGGTCGACTTCGACTGGCGCCAGGCGATGCTTCGCCGGCTGATGGGCGGCGCGCCGCCGGACGGCGAGACGCGGAAGCTGTTCGTGACCCTCCGGCTGCTCGGGCTCCGCGCGCGGCGGCCCGAGCCGTTCGCGGGCACTTACGAGCCGCTCGACGCCGGCCCCTCGACCTGCGCGTTCGTGCGCGGTGGCGACATGCTTGTGGCCGTAGCCGTTCGGAGCGGGCCCGTCGAGGGCACGATCGAGGCGCCACGCGGACAGTGGCGTGACGTGCTGCGCGGCGAGGAGCGCTCGTTCGGCTCGCGGACCCGGGTGCAGGACATCATGAGCGAGCTCGGGATCGCGGTATTCGAGCGGCTCTAGTCGAGCTCTCTCGGCAGCGTCACCAGATCACGACACGGATTGGTGTCACGTTGGGGCTGAACCGGTAGGGTCCGCGCGCGGCGATGCGTGTCCTGCTCATCTCCTGGGAGTACCCGCCGGTGATCGAGGGCGGCCTCGGCCGTCACGTCCGCAAGCTGTCCGAGCAGCTCGTCCGTGATGGCGTCGAGGTGCGCGTGCTCACGCGCGGCGGCGGCCGCCTCCCCGCCGAGACCGACCAGCACGGGGTCACCGTCCACCGGGTCCGGGAGTCGCCGTTCCCCAAGGACGCGAGCGCGTTCGTACGCTGGGTCGATGCGATGAACGGTCACATGCATGCGCTCGCCGCCGATCTTTGCGACCGGCTCGAGTTCGATCTCGTGCACTCGCACGACTGGCTCGTCGCCGGCGCCGCCGGTAACGCCGCGCGCGAGATCAAACGGCCGTGGCTGGTCACCGTCCATGCCACCGAGTACGGCCGCCACCAGGGCTGGGTCCAGAACCACCCGCAGTCTCACATCCACGCCGCTGAGCGCGCGATGGTCCGCCGCGCCGATCACGTGATCACGTGCTCGCGGTACATGCGGGTGCATGTCGCAAACGTGTTCGGCGTGCGTCCCTCGAAGATCACCGCGATCCCGAACGGCGTCGACCCACGGGATCTGGAGCCGATCGAACCGAACCTGCAGGCGTTGCGAGCACGCTACGCGGACCCCGACGAGTTGCTCGTGCTGCTCGTCGGCCGCCTCGTCTACGAGAAGGGCTTCCACCTCGCGCTCGACGCGCTCGCCCCGATCATTCGCCGGCGCGGCGGCGTTCGCTTCGTCGTCGCCGGCACGGGCACGGCCGAGGGCGAGCTGAAGCGACAGGCGCGGCAACTCGGTCTGGCCGGGCACGGCGTATTCCTCGGCTGGATTGGAGACGACATGCTCCACTCGCTCTACCGCGTGTCCGATCTGTGCATCGTGCCGTCGATCTACGAGCCGTTCGGGCTGGTGGCGCTGGAGGCGATGGCGTCCGGGTGCCTGTGCGTGGTCGCCGACACCGGAGGCCTCCGTGAGGTCGTGCCGGTCGACGGCACGGTCGGCCTGCGGTTCCCCTCGCGCGACGCCACCGCGCTCCGCGGCGTACTCGAGCGCGTTCTCACCGACAACGCCGAGCGGGCGCAGCTGATCGCCGAAGCGCGCGAACACGTGCTGCGGTTCGACTGGGCCGAGGTGGCGCGGCGGACCGCCGAGGTCTACGGCGCGCTCGTGGGCGCGACCTCACGGGCCGGATGACGCCGCGGATCCGCTGCCGGGCGGTGTTCCTCGATGCCGGCGGCGTGATCGTCCTCCCGGACCGCCGACTCGTCGCCGGCGCCCTGTCGGCCGCGGGCTTCGGTATCGACCCGAGCGCTGTCCCGGGCGCCCACTACCGCGCCCTCCGCGCCTTCGATCGCGCCGGCGCCTCCAACCCCATCTACCGGCGCGCGTTCTGCGCCGAGCTCGGGATCGCGCCCGCACGGAGGGACGACGCGCTGAACGCCGTCGCCGAACTGGAAGACCGCAGCCGCTCCGGCGAGATCCTCTGGAGCGAGCCGACTCCGAGCGCATTCGAGACGATCGCCGCGCTCCATCGGCGCGGGCTCGCGGTCGTGATCGTCACGAACTCCGACGGACACGCCGAGGAGAATCTGCGCGACTGCGGGATCGTCGATGTGCCCGTGATCGACTCCACGGTCGTCGGCTATGAGAAGCCCGACGTCCGTATCTTCGAGGCCGCTCTCGCGCGCGCCGGCGCCGGCATCCGCGCCACCGACGTCGTCCACGTCGGCGACACGCTGGCCGCCGACGTCGCCGGCGCCCGCGCCGCCGGCATCACCCCGATCCACTTCGACCCTCTCCGGGCCTGCCGCGCGCCTGACCACCGCCACGTCACATCGCTAGCCGGGATCTGGCGGCACATCGCATCGGGGAGTCGCGGAGCTAGACCGGATGGATGACCGGCCGGCGTCCGGCGCGCGCCTAGCACGCGACCGCTCCTCGCGGTTGGGAAGAAACCCCGTCTATGCCGTAGTTACTTCCCAAGCCAACGAACCAAGAAAGACCGAGGGCCCGGCGAAAACGCCGGGCCCTCGAAAACAGCGTCTGCTTGTCAGCAGCGGATAGCCGATCTTGTCGGCGGCGCCTTACATCATCCCCGACATGTCGGGCATGCCACCGCCGCCGCCGCCGGACTCCTTCTCCGGCACCTCGGCGACGATCGCCTCGGTCGTGAGGATGTTCTTGGCGATCGACGCGGCGTTCTGGAGCGCTGAGCGCGTGACCATCGCCGGGTCGATGATGCCCTCCTTGACCAGGTCAACGATCTGACCGTTGGCCGCGTTCAGGCCCTCGCCCTTCTTCGCCTTGCGGACGTCGTTGACGACGACCGAGCCCTCGAGCCCGGCGTTCTCGGCGATCTGACGCATCGGCTCCTCGAGCGCGCGACGCACGATCCGTGCGCCGGTCTTCTCGTCCGGCTCCTCGAACGAATCGAGGTCGAGCGCCTTCTGAGCGACCAGCAGCGCGACACCGCCGCCGGGGACGATGCCCTCCTCGAGGGCCGCCCGGGTGGCCTGCAGCGCGTCCTCGACGCGATGCTTCTTCTCCTTCATCTCGGTCTCGGTGGCAGCGCCAACCTTGACCACCGCGACGCCACCGGACAGCTTCGCGAGACGCTCCTGGAGCTTCTCCTTGTCGAAGTCCGAATCGGTGTTCTCGATCTCGGTCTTGATCTGATTGATCCGACCCTTGATCGCGTCGCTCTCGCCGGCACCGTCGACGATCGTCGTGGTGTCCTTGGCGATGACCACACGACGAGCGCGGCCGAGCTGCGAGATCTGCGTGTTCTCGAGCTTGAGGCCCATCTCCTCGGTGATCACCTCGCCGCCGGTGAGGATCGCGATGTCCTCGAGCATGCGCTTACGGCGATCGCCGAACCCCGGCGCCTTGACCGCAACCCCGGTGAACGTGCCACGGAGCTTGTTCACCACGAGCGTCGCGAGCGACTCGCCCTCGACGTCCTCGGCGATGATCAGCAGCGGCTTGCCCGACTGGATCGTCTGCTCGAGCACGGGCAGCAGATCGCGGACCGAGCCGATCTTCTGATTGGCGATCAGGATGTACGGGTCCTCGAGGGTCGCTTCCATCCGCTCCTGGTCGGTGACCATGTACGGCGAGATGTAGCCCTTGTCGAACTGCATGCCCTCGGTGAACTCGAGGTCCATGCCGAACGTCTGGCCCTCCTCGACGTTGACCACGCCGTCCTTGCCGACCTTCTCGATCGCATCGGCGATCACGTCGCCGATCTCGTCGTCGCCGGCGGAGATCGTCGCCACGCGGGCGATCTGGTCCTTGCCGGAGATCTCGGTCGACTGCTACTCGATGTTCTTGACCACGTCATCGACGGCCTTCTCGATCCCGCGCTTGAGACCAAGCGGATTCGCGCCGGCGGCGACGTTCTTGAGACCTTCACGCACGATCGACTGCGCCAGAACGGTCGCGGTCGTCGTGCCGTCGCCGGCCACATCGTTGGTGGCCGTGGCGACCTCGCGCACGAGCTGTGCGCCCTGATTCTGGAAGACGTCCTCGACCTCGATCTCACGCGCGATCGTCACACCGTCGTTGGTGATCGTCGGCGCGCCGAACTTCTTGTCGAGGACCACGTACCGGCCCTTCGGGCCGAGCGTGACCTTGACCGCGTTTGCGACCGCGTCGACGCCCTGCTCGAGGGCCTTGCGGGCCTCCGAGTTGTACTTCAGTTCCTTGTGAGCCATATCTGTTTCAGTTCTCCTGGGGGCGGGGTTACGACTGGACCTTGGCCAGCACGTCAGACTCGCGGAGGACGAGGAGCTCCTCGCCGTCAACCTTGATCTCGGTTCCGCCGTACTTGCTGTAGAGGACCTCGTCGCCTTCGGCGACGTCGAGCGGAGTGCGCTTGCCGGTGTCCTCGTTGACCTTGCCGTCGCCGACCGCAAGAACCTTGCCCTTCTGGGGCTTCTCTTTCGCGGTGTCGGGCAGGACGATGCCACTGGCGGTCGTCTCCTCCTCCTCGATCGCCCGCACGATCAACCGATCGCCAAGGGGCTTGAGCTTCATGTGATGCAACCTCCGGTTGGAAGGGAATGAGCCGGTGTTTAGCGTTTGGCACTCCTCCCACGAGAGTGCCAAGTCGCAATATAGCTACTTCCCGGAGCGTTTCAAGGCTTTTTTGGCACTCAGTAGCTGAGAGTGCCAACGGAGGGCGGCCAGCTGCCGCGTATCAGCCCGGAGCCGTCTCCCGTGTAATAGATCGTATGCGACCGGAGCGCGTAGGCGGGATGCCATCCTGTCGCGAGATCGCCGGTATCCGGTGGCGTAGCGTGGTGACCGGCGCCGCGCGATCGAGCGCATGAGATCATGGCCGCGGGATGAGCGCCGCGGGCCGCCTCGCATTTCTGTGCTTGCTGTGCGGCGCCGTCGCCGCATGCGGCGGCGGCGGTAGCAGCGCGTCCAACCGGACACAGATCATGAACATGTTCTCCGGGCTCGAGAGCGCGATGGCGCACGGCCACTACGCGACCGCGTGCAACCACTTCTCGGCGCACGAGCAGTCGCAGATCGTCGCCGGCGCCAAGAAGGCGGGCCTGTCGTCGGTCTCCACCTGCTCGGACGCGTTCGGGCAGTTGATCAAGGAGACCGGGATCACTCGTGCCCAGCTCGCCCAGGCATTCGGCGGCGACACTGTGCCGAAGATCAAATCGCTTTCGGTGCACGGGGACCAGGCGACGGTCACGTACACCACCGCCTTCCAGGGCAAGCCTTACACCGAGACCGACGTTCTCGTCCGCGAGGACGGATCCTGGAGAGCGGACAGGACGGTCAAGCGCACGCCGAGCAGCTCCTGACTCGGCTGAACATCGGCTACGGGTGGTGCCGCTGGTCGTCCGGGCCCTCGCGACGTGGGAGGGCACTCGCGCGGTGCGAGGATCAGTTGCGCGCCGCGCCGAGGCCGTGCATCCGCTCGCGGATCTCGGGCGGGTTCTCGATGATCTGAGAGAAGCGAACGACGGTCACCGTGTCGTCCATCGACACCGTGCGACCGTAGATCTGCTCGAGGAAGTGGATCATCTCGTCGACGCGACGGAACTCGGGGTTGTCGTGCTCGATGTCGCGTGGGGACAGGTCACGAACTCTTTTGACTTCGACCTGGTCGATTACGGCGTTGAAGATCTTCTCGCGCGGAGAGTGTTGATAGCCGATGGTCACGAGCACGCAGTCGTTCTTGCGGTACTTGTGTGACTTGTCGCCGAGACGGATGGTGGCGGTCTTGCGGCCACGCCGAAGCTGGTCGGCGAAGACCGACGAGTAGAAGTTGAGGACGCGCACGGCGCCAGCCTACCGATCCGAAGACAAGCGCGACAACGCGCGGCGCACGATTTCGCGCTCGCCGGGGTAAGTGAGCGCTTCGGCCGCCTGCTCGAGCGGCATCCAGCGCGCGTCCTCGATCTCGTGATCGTGGTCCTCGAGCCTCCCGGACCGGTATTCGAACAGGTAGAAGGCAACGCGCTTGGAGCGGCGGCGGCCGCGCCGCTCATAGCTGTACTCAACGTCACCGAGCTTGTCGATCAGCTCCGCGGTCACGCCCGTCTCCTCGCTCACCTCGCGCGTAGCGGCGGCCTCAGGCGTCTCACCTTCGTCGAGATGGCCCTTGGGCAGCGCCAGCACTCGCCGGCGGTTCGCGTCGCGCTTGACCGGCACGATCACGATCACCTCGTGGTCATGAATCACCGCTCCCCCCGCCGACAGCTCGATCTCAGGGTCCGGGCTAGTAGACGTATCGCCCCAGTGCCTCCGGGTCATGAACCGTGAGCTTTCCCCTTCCCTGACTAATTATTCCTGCACGTTCGAGCACCGCCAGGAAACGGCTTGCCGATTCGCGTGAGGAACCCGCCAGCTGGGCGAGCTCTGCCTGGGTCGACATGATCACCACGTCACCCTCGGTTTGGCCTTCCATGCGAGCCGTCAAGACCAGCTCGGCGAGCGCGGCGGCCACCCGGCTCTGCACCGTTTGGAACGACTGACGAGCGAGACGCTCGTTGGTCTCACGCAGACGTTGCCCGAGCGCGGCTATCAGCTTCACGGAGATGTCCGGATACTCACGCAGCAACCGGTGCATGTCCGCGCTGAGGATCGCGATCGCATCGGTCGCTTCGATCGACTCGACCGTCGCCGAGCGCCGCTCTCCGTCGAGCATCGCCATCTCGCCGAAGATGTCACCAGGGCCGAAGTGAGCCAGGGTGATCGAGCGGCCGTCGGCATGCTCGCGCACCGCCCGCGCCCGGCCGGAGCGAACGATGTAACACGTGCTCCCCTCGTCGCCTTCCTTGAACACGACCTCGCCGGCCTCGAACCGGCGCGGCACCGCCACCTGCGCCACGTGTTCTAGCTCCTCGGACGAAAGCGTCGAGAAGACAGGAACGCGGTGTAGCAACCCGATGGTGTCCTCGCTGCTGGAAGACATTGTCCGCATGCATACCACAAGCCCATTCGACGGGTTCGCGACCCGGGGACCACCGAATCAGGAACTGCAACCGGGTCAGACCGAGTCGAGCGCCTGCTCGCGGCGGCGGCGCTTCAGCGCCGATGCGACCCACCAGGCGAGGGCGACGACTAGGGCGACCGGCAGGAGCGCCGCGATCGCGATCAGCGCCACGCCCGCAGCCACTGTCAGCACGCGGCCGGCATCGTGGGCCGAACGGCCGAGAGTGAAGCCGCCGCCGTGCGAGACGGGCGCGGCCACGGGCTTGGCCTGCACCGTGACATACACCTGGCTGAAGTTCACCTGATGGTTGAGGCGGTTGAGGGTGGCCTGATCGCTCGAGATCGACGCCTCGGCATCGTGGATCTGGGCGTTCAGGCTGTTGACCTGGTCGGTCGTGGTCGCATTCGCGAGTTGCTTGAGCAGCGACGTCCTCAGCGCCCGCGCGTCGGCCAGCGAGCGTGTCGCCGCGCCGTACTGGTCGGTGATGTCCTGGCTCGAGTCGGTGCGCGAGACGACCTGCGCGTAGTTCAGGGATGACAGCTGGCTCATCGTCTGGGCCAGCCCGGCGCTCGGCAAGTTGAGCTGGAAGTTGGCGGCGGCGCCGGGTCCACCCTGAGTCACCGACGAGTTCTCGACGATCCCGTTCGCCTGACCGACGACGTCGTAGATCTCCTGCGCCACGTCGTCGATCCGTTTCGGACCCGCGGTGAGGTTGAGCTGGGCACCCTGCACGACCTTGCGGCCGGTGGTTGGCGGTTGGAGAGTCGGAGCGGACCCGCTGGACGCGGCTGACCCGGGCGCGAACGACCCCGAGGCGGAGGATCCGGGCGCCGAGTTGGTGGGGGGCACCAGCGCGGACTGCGACTTGGCAACCCTCGACGGCGCCGACGACCCGGCCGCAGATCCCGTGTGGGCCGCTCCTCCACTGCTCGAAGCAGCTGCCGACGTTACGCTCGCCGACGCCGACGACGACGACGAAACCGACGAGCCGCCGTGCAGCCCGCCGCCGGCGACGACCGCGATCACCACGATCATGGCCACGCCGGCAGCGATCGCGCCCGTCGCCTGCCACACGCCCGACCAGCGCCGGCCCTTGTGCGAGCCGCCGGCGCCGAACCGCCGCGGCTTCCCGCCGAGCGGCGCGAATCGCCGGTCGACCTTCGCGTCGAGCGACATGGCGAACGCAGGCGGGACTTGCGGTCGATCGGCCGCCAGCAGCAGTGCGATCTCGGCGACCTCCGCGTAGCGGCCGTCGACCGGCTCGCCCGCCAGCGTCGCGTCGATCGCATCCAGCGTGGCGGCGATCTCGGGATCGATCGGATCTTGGTCAAGCAGTGGCATTACAAGCCTTCCGGAGCTTCTCCATCGTGCGGTACAGCAGGGTGCCCGCGTTCGACTCACTGACCCCGAGCACGCGGGCGAGCTCGGCGTTGGACATCCCGGCGTGGAACTTGAGCGCGACGATCTCGCGCTCGCGAGCGGGCAGCTTGGCGAGCGCGTTCTGGACCGCCGTACGACGGAGCGCGACGTCCGCCCCCTCGGTATCCGAAGCTTCGACCACGTCCTCGGGGTCGGTCACGAGCGCGGCGACCCGTCGGCGCCGGCGGAGCTCGTCGAGCGCCGCGTTGCGAGCGATACCGAACAGCCATGCCCGCTCCTCACCGCGGCGTCGATCGAATGTCCGCCGGCGCCGATAGGCGCGCTCGAACGCGAGCGCGGTCACATCCTCGGCGGCAGCCGGATCCCGCAGCAGCGTCGACACGTATGCGTACACGTCGTCGCGGCTTGATCGGTACAACGACTCGAACCGCTCCCACGAGCTGTCCCTGGTCTGAGAGGCCGGAGCCGTCAAGGTCTCGCTCACACCCTCACTACGCGCAGACGAGGGATCCATCACACCGTCGTCGCCGCTAGCGGCTCACGCGAGCGCCCCGAACAGCCGTGGGTCGTTCGTGATCACGCCGGTGACGCCGAGCGCGTGCAGCGCCCGCATGCGCGGCAGCTCGTCGACCGTCCACACGTACACCTCTCCGCCCGCGCCCCGAACCCGGCGCACGAGCCGCGGCGTCACCAGGCGCCAGTGCACCATCAGCGCGTCGCAGCGACGCGCCCGGACCGCGTGCGCAGCCCGCCACGGGAGCACGAACCGGAACACCTGCAACGCCACGAACGCCGGCAGCCGTGTCGCGCGCGAGCGGAACGGGTCCCGCGTGAGCTTCGGCACCGACCAGCCGAGCCTTACCGCAGGATCGGCGCCGCGCAGGAGCTCGAGGCTCGAGAGGTGCTGAGACGAGATCAGAACGCGGTCGAGCAGACCGGCGGCGCGGAGAGCCTCGAGCACGCGGAGCTCATAGCCCGGGAGCTTGAGGTCGACGTCGAGCTCGACCCCCGTGAACCGATCCCCGGCCAGATACGTCAGCGTTTCCTCGAGCGGTTGCGGCGCACGGCCCGCCGCGTCCTCGTAGTCGTGAGCCACGATCAGCCGATCGCCGTCGCGCTCGGGCAGCACGTCGAACTCGATCATGTCGACGCCCACATCGAGCGCGGCGTCGAAGCTCGCATACGTGTTGCCGGGCGCCAGCAGGTCGGCGCCCTTGTGCCCTACCCGGCGGAGTCGAGATCTCAGCTCTGACATCCCGGACACCAGTATGTCGTTCGGTTCGCGTCCCCCTGCCCGCGTGACCGCACCCGCCCCCCGCAGCGTGGACACGGACGGCCCGCGTGCCCGTACACGCGCGCTCCGATCGCGCGCGGCCCCTCGACCGCCGACCGCAGCATCCGCGGCCGGACCGCTTCGATGATCGCCACCACCTCCCGGTCATCCACGGTCCCGAGCGGCCGCCACGGGTCGACTCCGGCCTCCCAGCATCCCTCGGCCTTCCAGATGTTGCCGATACCGGCGACGTTGCGCTGGTCGAGCAATGCGTCTCCGACGGGCCGTGTCGGGTCGTCGGACCGCAGCCGTGTCAGACACCGCGGAAAGTCGAACGCGTCCGCGAGCACGTCGGGCCCGAGCGCGGCCAGACGCTGATCGAACCGGGTCCGCCCTTCGGTCATCAGCTCGAGCAGTGGCCCGTCGAACTCAACCACCTCGTGGTCGCCGGCCCGGAACACGATCCACGCCCGGCGCGGGGACCGGGTCGGGCGGGATCCATATCTACCCGGCCCGTACACGCCCCACACCCCGACCATCCCGAGATGCGAGTGCAGCACGAGGTCGCCCTCGAACCGCAGGAACAGGTGCTTCCCGTGGGTGTCGACGCTGCGGACCGCGCGATCGCGTAGCCGGTCCGGCCAGCGATCGAGTGCATGGCGCGGCTGCGGGGTCAGGATCTCGTCCGGCACCCGGCCTTCGAGCACGGGCCGCATGCGGTTTGCCGCGTAGGCGATCGTGTCGCCCTCAGGCATCTAGTGGACGAGGGTCAGGCGGCGCGGCCCCTGCTGGAAGCCCAGTGCCACCAGCGCCGGCCCGAGCGGAGAGTCGATCGCTGACTCGCCGTCGACTTTCTCGAGCGCGATTCGCTTGAGGCGACCGGCGCGCACCTGCTCGACGAGGGCCACCAGCGCCGGCTCGAGCCGTGGATCGTCGCCGCTCACGAGCGTCTGGAGCGCTCGCCCGCCCCGCTCGACGTACAGCACGGGCTCGCCGCCCGCGAGTACGACATAGGCGCCCGGCACGCGCGTCGGGCGGCGTGCGTCATCTGGACGATCGGGGCGCGCAGGCCACGCGAGCGCCGCGCCGTACGGCTGGGATGGATCGACCGCGGCCAGCACGACCGGCGACGCCTCCTCAGACACCTCGGAACGCAGCCGTTCGACCGCCCCGGGCAGCGCGAACTGAGCTCCGCCGAGGCCCTCGACGAAGTAACCCCGGCGCGCGACACCCAAAGTCTCGAGCTGCGACAGCTCGGGGTAAATCGCCGAGAACCCGCCCGGCACGCCCTCGGCGCGCACCTGCTCGCGGGTCAGAATCCCGTAGCGCTCGAGCATCAGCTCGGCGAGCGCGCGTCGCCGCGTCGCCGGATCGGCCAAGCCGCGGAACAGCGGCTCGGTGAGCGACCAGCGCCCCTGGACCTGCGCCGAGGCGCCGCCGCCGCGCCGGCGCGCCGCGAATCGCCCCGGTCGTGCCGAGCTTCGCACCCGCTCGCGCTGGGCGCGGGCCAGCGTCAGCCGCGGCGCCCGCAGCGGCGCGAACGCATCGTTGGTGGCCTCGCCCGCCCACGCCAGATCCCACAGCGCCTCCTGGAGCTCCTCTGGCGCGAGGTCCACGTCGACGAGCAGGTCGGTGAAGAAGCATGCACCGGCGCGCAGCCGCTCCCGTACAGCCTCATGGGCGGGGGAATCGGGCATCGACCCGCGCGCCGCCGGAGGGCCGAGCACCTGCAGGTCCTCGCGGAAGTACAGCGCCACGCGTCCCGATGACCGCCCGAGCGCCCCCGCGC
Source organism: uncultured Solirubrobacterales bacterium (assembly GCA_963783415.1). Taxonomy (GTDB): domain Bacteria; phylum Actinomycetota; class Thermoleophilia; order Solirubrobacterales; family Solirubrobacteraceae; genus Palsa-465. Next base: position 88,223 of record CAWANN010000023.1, on the reverse strand, counting down.
CGATCCACACGAGCTCGCCGCTCGCGCACAGCTGGTCGATCCACGACGGCGAGTAGGCACCGGCGCGGCGGGGCAGGACATCGCGCTCCCACACCTCGGCGGGCACCGCCAACCCCTGCAACGGGACCAGCACCTCGCGCAGCCGATCGACGCCGGCGCCCGTCGGCGGATGACGGTCAACTCCCTGCCACGCCGGCAGGAACCGCGCGAGTGCCCGCGGATCAACCGGCTCGACCTCCTTGCGGAGCACCGCGAGCGAGGCCCGGCGCAAGCGCCTCAGCACCTCGGGGTCGCACCATTCGCGTTCACTCCCGCCGGGCCGCAGCTCTCCCCGGATCAATTCTCCGCTGCGCTCGAACGCCCCGAGCGCGGCGGCGCAGTCGACGCCGTAGCGCGCCCGCAGATCGTCGACCGTGAACGGACCGTGCGTCGCGGCGTACCGACGCACGAGGCGCGAAAGCGCGTCGGGCACGTCCTCGAGGAACGCCGCGGGCAGCCCGCCGGGCGGCGCCGCGCCGAGCGCATCTCGGTACAGGCCGGCGTCGGCGGCGTCGATCCACCGCTCCTCCCCCGCTAGCCGGACGACCACAGCTCTCCGCTCGCGCCGAAGCTCTTCGAGCATCGCGTCGGCGTCGAGCCCGTCGACCACCCGCAGCCGCGCCTCCGAGACCGTGAGGTCCCCGACGCCGCGAAGCACGTCATGCAGGCCGTCGCGAGAAGTCGCCCGGCGCATGTCCGACAGGAACTGGAGGTCGCTCTCGACCTGCTCCAGAGCGCCCGGGTCGATCAGGTCGCGCAGCTCCTCCTGCCCGAGCAGTTCACGCAGCAACTCGCGGTCTAGCGACAGCGCCGCGGCGCGGCGCTCCGCATTCGGCGTGTCGCCCTCGTACATGTACGTCGCGACGTAGTCGAACAACAGCGAGGACGCAAACGGCGACGCGGTCGCGGTCTCGACCTCGACGAGCGACAGCTCCCGCCGGTGGAGCGCGGTGAGTAGCTCAACCAGGCCGGGGACGTCGAGCACGTCACGCAGGCACTCCCGGTAGGTCTCGAGAATGATCGGGAACTCCCCGTATTTCTTCGCGACTTCCAGGAGCGACTGAGACTTCAGCCGCTGCTGCCACAGCGGCGTCCGCTTGCCCGGCCGTGCGCGAGGGATGAGCAACGCGCGGGCGGCGTTCTCGCGGAAGCGCGCGCCGAACAGGGCACTCGCGCCGAGTTCGGCGACGACGGCGTCCTCGATCTCGTCGGGCTCAAGCATCACCAGGTCAATAAAGTCCCGCCCACCCAGCTCTTCGGCGTCGGGCAGGTGAACGATGATCCCGTCGTCGGACCAGATCGCATCGGACTCGAGCCCGAGCTGGTCGCGGATCCGCGCGCTCAGGGCCAGTCCCCACGCGGCATGAACGCGCCCGCCGAACGGACTGAGGACGCACAGCCGCCAGTCGCCGATCTCGTCGCGGAACCGCTCGAGCACGATCGCTCGGTCGGACGGGACCACTCGCGTCGCCTCCTGCTGCTCGCGCAGGTACTCGATCAGGTTTTTCGCAGCGCGCGGATCGAGGTCGTAGGGACCTGTCACCGCGTCGGGCGTCTGATCCACGGCCCAGCGGGAGAACGCGCCGATCGCCTCGCCGAGTTCCTTCGGACGTCCGATCCCGTCGCCCTTCCAGAACGGGACCGCGCCCGGCAGACCCGGCGCCGGCGTGACGATCACGCGGTCGCGCCCGATCTCCTCGATCCGCCACGTGCTCGCGCCGAGCAGGAACGTCTGGCCAGGACGGGCCTCGTACACCATCTCCTCGTCGAGCTCGCCGACGCGGCGGCCGTCCGGAAGCGTGACGCTGTACAGGCCGCGATCCGGAATCGTGCCGGCGTTCGTGACCGCGAGCTGGCGCGCGCCCGGCCGCGCCCGGATCGTGCCCTTGACGCGATCCCACACGATCCGCGGCCGCAACTCCGAGAACTCGCTCGACGGATATCGCCCGTCGAGCATGTCGAGCACGTTCTCGAGCTGCCCCCGACTGAGCTCCGCATACGAATGCGTCCGGGTGACCATCGCGTGCAGCTCGTCAACGCCGACCGGGTGATCGTCAGAAGCCGCGGCCGCGATCGCCACGATCTGCTGCGCGAGGACATCCAGGGCGTTCCGGGGGACGACGGTGGTTTCGATCTCGCCGTCCCGCATCCGGCGCGCGACGACCGCACACTCGAGCAGGTCGGCGCGGAACTTCGGGAAGATGCGGCCGCGGCTGACATCGCCCACCGAGTGGCCGGCCCGGCCAATCCGCTGCAGCCCACGCGCCACCGACTTGGGCGACTCGACCTGAATCACGAGGTCGACCGCGCCCATGTCGATCCCGAGCTCGAGCGATGAGGTCGCCACCAGGCACGGCAGCTCGCCGGCCTTAAGCATCTCCTCGACCACGAGGCGCTCCTCGCGCGCCAGCGATCCGTGATGGGCGCGCGCGATCTCGTGCTCGGCGAGCTCGTTCAGCCGGAGCGCGAGCCGCTCGGCGGCACGGCGGTTGTTGACGAACAGGATCGTCGACCGGTGCGAGTTGACGAGCTCGACCAGCTCCGGGTAAATCGCCGGCCAGATCGACCGCCGCGTCGCCTCAGCACCGCCGGCGAGCGGGTCGAGGTCGGGCGCCGGCGTGGCGTCGGGCTCGACCATCGACTCGACCGGGACCCTGATCTCGAGGTCGAGCTCCTTGCGGATCCCGGTGTCGACGATGCGGCACTCACGCGACGGCCCGACCATGAACCGGCCGATCTCATCGAGCGGCTTCTGCGTCGCCGACAGGCCGATCCGCTGGACCTCCTGCCCTGCCGCAGCGGTCAGCCGCTCGAGTGTGAGCGCGAGATGGGCACCGCGCTTGGTCGACGCAACCGCGTGGATCTCGTCGACGATGCACGACTCAGTGCCGGCGAACAGCTCCTGGGCTCGGCCGGTCAGCATCAGGTACAGCGACTCGGGGGTCGTGATCAGGATGTCCGGTGGCTCGCGCAGCATCGCTTGGCGCTCCCGCTGGGGCGTGTCGCCGGTGCGCACGGCGACCTTCAGATCCGCGCCGATCCCACGCAGCGGGACGCGGAGGTTGCGGTCGATGTCGTAGGACAGCGCCTTCAGCGGCGACACGTACACGAGTCCGATGTGCCGCTCGCCACCTTCCCCCGAGTCGCGCTCAGCCGCGAGCCGATCGATCGCCCACAGGAACGCGGCCAGCGTCTTCCCCGACCCGGTCGGGGCGGAGATCAGCACGTGTTCGCCCGACGCGATCGCCGGCCACGCCTGAGCCTGGGCCGGCGTCGGGCCGCTGAACGCGGCGGCGAACCAGTCGCGCGTGCGTGGACTGAATTGCTCGAGAGACACCCTGGGTCGAGCGTAGCGAGCCCGCACCCCGGCCTTCGGCGGTCTAGGACCGTTTCTGACCGCGGCCAAGGGCTAGCCCGCGAGCGCCTTCGCCCGCCCGAAGACCGCGTCGATCATCGGCTCGGTGAGCTTGCCCGTGAACGTGTTCTGCTGGCTCGGGTGGTAACAGCCGAGCACGATGAATTGGCCCACCGAGGCCTCCGCGCCGTGCCCGAACTTCGGCCGAGGGCGACGGATCGCGAACCCGCCGAGATCGGCGAGCACTCGGAACGCCGCGTCCCACGCGAACGACCCCAGCGTCACGATCACCCGAACCGATTCGAGCAGCCCGAGCTCGCGCACGAGATACGGCAGGCAGTTGTCGCGCTCGGCGGGCGTTGGCTTGTTGGCCGGTGGCGCGCACCGGACCGCCGCAGCGATATAGCACCCCGTCAAGCGCAACCCGTCGTCGCGCGCCACCGAGATCGGCTGGTTGGCGAATCCGGTCCGGTAGAGCGATCCGAACAGCCAGTCGCCCGAGCGGTCTCCGGTGAAGATCCGTCCCGTGCGGTTACCCCCGTGAGCCGCCGGCGCGAGCCCGACCACGAGCACGGCGGCCTCGGGGTCACCGAACCCGGGCAGCGGCTTTCCCCAGTACTCCTCCGACGCGAACGATGCGCGCTTGACGCGCGCCACCTCCTCTCGCCACGCGACGAGCCGAGGACAGCGCCGGCAGGCGATCACCTCCCGGTCGAGCTCGCGGAGGCCCGCGGAGTTCAAGCCTTCAGCGCCCGCCCGTAATGCCGCTCGTAGTACTCGCGGTAGGCGCCCGAGCGGATCGGCTCCCACCACCAGGCGTTGTCCCGATACCACTCCACTGTCCGCGCCAGACCCTCCTCGAACCGGACCTGCGCCTGCCACCCGAGCGCGCGGAGCTTCTCGGACGACAGCGAGTAGCGACGATCATGGCCCGGGCGATCGGTCACGAACTCGATCAGCGACTCGTCCCGGCCGGTCTGCTCGATGATCTTCCTGACCACGGTCAGGTTGTCGCACTCGTCCGGCCCACCGCAGTTGTAGACCTCGCCCGGCGCTCCGTGCTTGAGCGCGTGACCGATCCCGCGCGCGAAGTCCTCCACGAACAGCCAGTTCCGCACGTTCTTTCCATCTCCGTACACCGGCAGGTGGTCGCCCGCCAACGCGTTCAGGATCATCAGCGGGATCAGCTTCTCCGGGTACTGGTGAGGTCCGTAGTTGTTCGAGCCGCGACAGATCACGGTCTCCAACCCGTACGTGTGGAAGTAACTCGAAACGAGCAGATCGGCGCCGGTCTTGGTCGCGCTGTAAGGACTCGAGGGTCCAAGCGGCGACGCTTCGGTAAACGAGCCCGTCTCGATCGACCCATACACCTCGTCGGTCGAAACCTGTAAATACCGCAGCCCCCGCTCGCGTGCTGCTTCGAGCAGAACGTGCGTGCCCTGCATGTTGGTGATGATGAATTCCTCGGGCCCGGAGATCGACCGATCGACGTGCGTCTCGGCCGCGAAGTTCACCACCGCCTCACACCCGACGACCGCCTCTGCCACCGCGGCCGGATCCTCGATCGCTCCCTGCAGGAACCGAATATCCGCCTCGACCTCCCGCAGGTTCTCCCGCCGTCCCGCGTACGTCAGCTTGTCGAGCACCGTCACCTCGTCGCCATGCACGCGCACCCGCTCGCGCACAAACGTCGACCCGATGAACCCGGCGCCACCGCAGATCAGCAACTTCATCTCGCGCTCACTGCCCGTGTCAACGCCAGGTACTCGGCCAGACCGTGCCGCCAGTCCGGCAGGACCGGGGCGTCGCGTTCGCTGCGCAGCACGCTGTACGCCGGTCGCGTCGCGGGTCTGGGCATATCGGCTGTGGTGCAAGCTCGCACTTCACAGCTAACGCCCGAAGCGGCCACGATTTCACGCGCGAACTCGAACCACGAGCAGGTCCCACCGCCGGCGACGTGCAGGATTCCGACCGGCGGCGACTCGCGAGTAGCTACGCCGACGAGCGCCTGCGCGAGGTGCCCGGTGAACGTCGGGCACCCGATCTGGTCGTCGACCACCTTGAGCTCGTCCCGTTCCGCCGCGAGTCGCAGGATCGTCGCCGGGAAGCACGGACCGCCCACACCGAACAGCCACGAGGACCGCACGATCGTGTGGCGCTCGGGCGCTTCCGCCGCCACCCTGCGCTCGCCGGCCAGCTTCGAGCGGCCGTACGCGGACACCGGCCCGACCACGTCGGATTCCATGTACGGCGATCGCTTGGCGCCGTCGAACACGTAGTCGCTCGAGATGTGGATCGTCCATGCGCCGCACGCGCCCGCAGCGCGCGCCACGTTGCCGGCGCCGGCGGCGTTCACCGATTGGGCCCCGTCCTCGTCCCGCTCGGCGCCATCGACGTCGGTCCATGCGGCGCAATTGATCACGACGTCCGCGCCGGCGCGGCGGATCGCCTCCGTCACCACCGTGCCGTCGGCGATGTCGAGCTCGGCGCGCGCCAGCGCAAGCACATCGTGGCCGGCGCCCCTCGCCGCTGCGGTTAGGTCCTGCCCGAGCATCCCGGCCGCGCCGGTGATCACGAACTGCATCGGTGCAAGGGTAGATGGATGCGCGATGATGCCGCCGTGATCTCGTCTGATCCGACGTCCGAGCGCCTGCCGTGACGCCGACCGACCCCTCGCCCCGAGCCGTTCGGGTGGTTGCCGCCGGCGGCACGATCGCGATGCGCGGCGAACGCGCCGTCCCCGCCCTCGATGCCGCCGAGCTCGTCGACCAACTTCCGCAGGTGGCCGGCTTCCGCCTCCAAGCTGAGACCGTGCTGTCGCTGCCGAGCACGCACCTGACCCTGTCCGACGCGCTCGACCTCGCCCGTCGCGCCGGCGCCGCAGCGGCGGGCGGCGAGGGCGTCGTGCTCACGACCGGCACGGACACGATGGAGGAGGTCGCAGTGCTGTGCGGGCTGACCTACGGCGGCGACGCCCCGATCGTGATCACCGGCGCGAACCGCCCGGGAAGCGCACCCGGCGCCGACGGCCCGGCCAACCTGCTCGACGCGATCATCCTGGCCCGCGCCCCCGCCGCCGAGGGCCTCGGGGTGGTCGTGGCGTTCGGCGGCGAGGTCCACGCCGCGATGACCGTCCGCAAGATCGACAGCACGGGCCCGGTGGCGTTCGGCTCGCCGACGACCGGTCCGATCGGCCGGATCGTGGAGGGCCGGGTGTGGCTGCACGCGACGCCGCGGCGCCCGACTCCGCTGCCCGTGCGGCGCCTCGACCATCGGGTCAGCACCGTGACCACCGGGCTCGGCGACGACGGCGCGATGCTCCGCCATGCCGTCGACGTCAGCGACGGCGTGGTGCTAATCGCACTCGGCGCGGGACACCTGTCCAAGGAGGTGCTCATCGAGCTCCGCGGCGCGGTCCAGCGTGTCCCCGTCGTCATTACCTGCCGCCCGGACCGCTCGTCGATGCTGTTCGCGACCTACGGCTTCGAGGGCGCCGAGCGCGACCTGCGCGCGAGCGGCGCGATCTGCGCCCCGTTCCTGTCGGCGGCGGCGGCACGGATGGCGCTGCTGGCCTGTCTCGGCGCGGACCTCGACCGCTCCGGCATCGCGGCCGCGCTCGCGCCGTTCGACGCGCACTAGCGCGGTCAATGCGGTCAGATCCGGTCCGCGGGTAGCAGTTTCCTCACACGCCTCCAGTGCCGTCAAGGTAGGGTCGCCGGCATGGCTGAACGAACGAAATACGCACCGGGCACGTTCTCGTGGGCCGATCTCTCGACCACCGATCAGGACGGAGCCAAGCAGTACTACGCCGGGCTGTTCGGATGGGACGCCGACGACCAACCGGTCGGCGACGGCATGACGTACTCGATGATGAACGTCGGCGGCAAGCCGGTCGCGGGGATCTCTCTGCAGAACGAGATGCAGCGCCAGTACGGGGCGCCGCCGGCCTGGAACTCGTACGTCACGGTCGACAGCGCAGACGACGCCGCGGACCGCGCGTCAAAGCTCGGAGCGAACGTGATCGCGCCAGCGTTCGACGTGATGGAAGTCGGTCGGATGGCCGTGATCCAGGATCCTCAGGGCGGATTCTTCATGGTCTGGGAGCCCAAGCTGCACATAGGCGCTTCGGTCGTCAACGCCCACGGCGCGCTGTCCTGGAACGAGCTCGCGAGCACGGATCTGGACGCGTCGGCCGAGTTCTACGGTCAGCTGTTCGGATGGGAGGCCCAGCCATTCGAGGGCATGGCGTTCCCGTACCGGATCATCCAGAACGGCGGCAGCAGCAACGGCGGAATGCGCGAGTCGCAGCAGACCGAGCCGACGTACTGGCTCGTGTATTTCGGCACCGACGACATCGACGCCTCGCTGGCAAAGTCGACCGAGCTCGGCGGCACCACGCTGATGGGCCCGATGGATATCGGAATGGGCAAGATCGCCGTTTTGCAGGATCCCCAGGGAGCCGTGTTCGCGCTGTTCGCCGGCGATTTCGACAACTGATCCGCTCACGCGGCTAACGCGCCGGCGCTGACCGGCCGACATACTCGACATATGCGCCGAGCTGGTTCAGCGCTGGCGGTTCTCGCCGCCGTCATCTGTGCAGGATGTGGATCGCAACAGACCGCGCAGACGGCTGCCCCCGCGGCCGCGACGGTCGCGCCTAGCGTGCATGCCCATCCGCACGCGGTCGAGCCGGTCGCCGGCGCCGGCGCCCAGACGCAGCAGTCGTCGCCCAGCACGCCCACCTCGGTCAGCGTGGGCTCCCCGGGCGCCGGATTGGCGGAACCGACATCGCTCGCCGACGTGCGCAAGGAGCTCACGGCCAGCGGGCTTTCAGCCAACCCGAACCAGGCCACGCTGACGCCCGACGGCCTCGCGATTCCGCCGATCAACGCGCCGCCGGCGGTGCAGGCGATCATCGAGGCCGGCAACGAGATCGCCCATCTGCCCTACCGCTACGGCGGCGGCCACACCACCTACGAAGACACGGCGTACGACTGCTCGGGGTCGATCAGCTTCGTGTTCGCCGCCGCCGGCCTGCTCAAGTCGACCGTGGTCTCGGGCCAGCTCGAGAACTGGGGCGCTGCCGGCCCCGGCAAGTGGGTCACGGTGTTCGCCAACGCCGGCCACACGTTCATGTACGTGGCCGGGCTGCGGTTCGACACGGTGGCGCTGGCCGAGACCGGCTCCCGCTGGTCGAACCGGCCCGCCGACGAGCCCGACCTGAAGACGTTCTCGGTCCGCCACCCGATCGGCCTCTGAAACGAGTCGCACTCGCAGCCGCCGCGCGGCCCGCGAGCCTGCTTAGCGTGACACCGCCGCCAGCCTGCGCCCACCAAGTGCACATAAGCATGCCCCACATGCTTATGTGACCTCGCCGCGCCTGAGTACGCCGGCGTGTCACGTTTTGCACCGCGCCCGCGGCTACGCGCGCCCGTACACGGGGATCGCCGCCCCGCTCGTCGGCGAACTGTCGTCGGACAGCAGCCAGGCGATGACGCCGGCAATCTGGTCCGGCTTGACCCACCTATCGAAGTCGGCCTTCGGCATCCCCGCGCGGTTGCCGGGCGTGTCGATGACGCTCGGCAGGATCGTGTTGCAGCGGATACCGTCGTTCTTGTACTCGGTCGCCACCGCGTGCGCGAACGCGATCACCGCCGCCTTCGAGGAGATGTAGCCGGCGGCGCCCGGAAACGGCTGCAGCGCGGCACGCGTACCCACGCACACGATCGACCCGCCGCCACCCGACAGGAGATGCGGCAGCGCGGCCTGGACCATCAGATACGTCGGCCGCAGGTTCAACCGGAACTGCTGCTCGAACTCCTCGATCGGCGTTTCGTGCACACGCGCACCGGCCGCGAATCCGCCGACCAGGTTGACCACGCCGCGCAACGGGGCGTCGCGCGAGCCGGTCGCCACCGCGACCACGGACGCCACCGCGTCCGGGTCGAACAGATCCGCTTGCACCAACTCCAGCCCCTCACGCTCCGAGACCCGCGAAAGCTCGTCCTCGACGATCCACGGCACGACCACTCGCCAGCCGTCGTCGAGCAGACGGCCGACGACCCCCGAGCCGAGCCCGCCCGTACCGCCTGTGATGATCGCTGTTTGGCTCATTCGGTTGCCGTCCGCGCGCCACTTTATCTTCGCCAGGGATGAGAGTTCGGGAATTTGCAGAAGGAAGTGACGTCTCTCAGGCCCTCCTCGTGCGCGAGGTCGACCGTCACCCCGAACAGCTCAAGCTCATCCTCGAGGACCGGAGCGGGACCGTGCCGGCCATCATCGCTCGCGACGCCGGCGAGCCCTGCCGGCCCGGCGACGTCGTGTTCGTGACCGGGACGTTCACCGGCGCGTATCTCAACGTGCTGAGCCTCCGGCAGGCCCGTGACGGCGAGTACGCCCATACCGACTTGCACGATGGCCCGGCCCATGACGTCGAGCAGATGGAGCGCGACCTGCGCGAGCTGCTGGGCACGATCCAGAGCCCGCACCTGCGTGGGCTTCTCACCGCGATCTTCAGCGAGTCTTGGTCCGGATACCGGGAGGCGCCCGCGGGCAAGCGCTACCACCACGCCTATCGCCACGGCCTGCTCGAGCACTCGCTGACGGTCGCCCAGTCGGTCAGCGCGATCTCGGCCATGTTCGGTGGCATCGACCGGGACATCGCAGTCGCCGGCGCGCTGCTCCACGACATCGGGAAACTCGAGGCCTACGAGGTTCGGGGCGGCGCGATCTCGATGTCCGACCAGGGCCGACTTCAGGGCGAGATCGTGCTCGGCTACTACCGCGTCCGCCGGACGATCGAGCGACTCGACGGGTTCCCGCCGGAGCTCGCCCAGGCGGTGCTCCACATCATCCTCAGCCATCACGGCGCGCTCGAGCACGGCAGCCCGGTCCTCCCGTGCACGCGCGAGGCGACGCTCGTGCACATGATCGACAACCTCGGCGGGCGCCTGGGGAGCTTCGACCGGCTCGAGAAGCAGCTGCGCGCCGGCGAGCAGTGGTCGGCGTGGGACAAGGTGCTCGGTGGCGGGGCGTATTTCGCGCCCCCGCCGGACGCCGAGCGCGAAGCCGCATAGCTTCGGCTGATCGGTCGTCCCGCGGCACGGCGCGCGCCCGCCCGGCAGGGATGCCGGGCGGAACGGCCCCATGGACGCCGCGAAGCGGCCCAGTCACACCTTCGCCACACCGCGCCACAACTTCGCCGCAAATTGCGCCCGGGCACCGGGGCCCGGGGGCGCCTCCCGCCCCACCTAACTACAGTGTGGAGAGGGCATGGCTAAGGACACCGAAAAGCTGATCCGTCAGCTGTCGCTCATCTCGTACCTGATGGCAGAACGGCGTCCGGTCACCGCTCAGGAGATTCGGCGCGACGTCGAGGGCTACAGCGCGATGAATGAGGACGCGTTTGCGCGCCGCTTTTACGCGGATCGCTCCGAGCTCGAGGCGCTCCGAATCTTCCTGTCGGTCGAGAAGCCGGTCGACGGGCTGGTCGAGCAGGAGACGTACTCGCTCGCGCCCGAGAACTTCCACCTGCCGCCGATCGAGTTCACCGATCGGGAGCTCGCCGGGCTGAATACCGCTCTGCACCTGCTCGACGGCGAGTTCGCCTACGCCGAGCCGCTCCGCCTCGCGCTCCAGCAGATCTCGTGGGGCCGCCCGAGTCCGCTCAGCTCGCCGGAGCAGCACACGGTCGCGCTCGGGATAACGGGCTCCGCGGGCGGCCACGAGCTGAGTCAGCGCCTGGCCAAGGTCGAGACCGCGATCTTCCGCCGCAAGACGATCGTGTTCGACTACTTCACGATGGAGCGCGGCGAGCTCGGCACGCGCAAGGTCGACCCCTACCAGCTCCTGTTCCAGGGCAACCAGTTCTACCTCGTCGGCTACGCCCACGAACGCAAGGCGATTCGCGTGTTCCGGCTGTCGCGGATCCGCGGCAAGGTCGGCTACGCGACCAAGGCCGAGCACGACTTCCAGCGCCCCGCCGACTTCGACCCGCGCGTGTACGCCAACCGGATCGACTGGCAATTCGGCGACCCGGTGGGCACCGCCGAGGTGTGGATCGGCCGTCGAATCGCGTGGCAGATCGAGCGTCACTTCGGCCCCTACGGGGAGATGCGTCCCGCCGAGGAAGACGGCGACCGGGTCTTTCTTACGCCCTACGCCAATGCCCGCCAACTGATCTCGTGGGTGCTGGGCCTCGGCGAGAACGCGCGGATCATCGGGCCGCCCGAGCTCGTCGAGGAGCTGCGCGAACGGGTGGATTTGCTGGTCGAGCGCCACACCGGCGAGCCTCAGATCGCCGCGACCGTCGAAACCGCGGACCGGCCGGCGGCGACCGGCGCGCAAGCCGACGCCGGCAACGGCCACAACCCCGACGGGGCGATTCGCCCCGAGCGGTTCGCGCGGCTGGTGACGCTCGCGAGCATCCTGATCGACGCCGGCCGCGCCGGCCGGCGCGTCGACGCTCAGGAGCTGTGCACCACGCTCAAGATCTCCGAGCAGGAGCTGCGCGAGGACATCTCCGTGCTCAACCTCGTCAACTTCGGCGCGGGCACGTACGTCTTGTACGCCGAGCTCGGCGTCGACGGGATGATCGAAGTCGATCCCGAGCCCTACGGCGATTCGTTCGCCCGCCCGGCCCGGCTGCTTCCCGTCGAGGCCAAGGCGCTGGTGGCGGCGATCGACCTGATCGGCGAGCACATCCCGGAGGGGTCGCTGACCTCGGTGCGCGAGAAGGTGGTCGCCGCGCTCGGCGAAGATCCCGTCCACGAGGGACTCCAGATCGCCACACCGGGCGGCGACGATGCCGAGATCGCCGCGGTCGTTTCGCGCGCGATCGCCCAGGGCCGGCTGCTCTCGTTCGAGTACTACAAGGAGAACGAGGACGAATTCTCGAGCCGGACCGTCGAGCCGTACGCGCTGATCAACGGCCGCGAGGGCTGGTACGTGGCCACCTTCGACCCCTCGCGCGACGACGTCCGCCACTTCCGGCTCGACCGTTTCAAGTCGGCGTTCGTGACCGACGAGTCGTTCGAGCCGCGTCCCGACGTCGACCCCGCCGCCGACGTCGACGGATGGCCGCGGACCGGCGAGGTTCCGGCTTCGCAGCGCGCCCGCGTCTGGATCTCACCTACCCGGGCGCGATGGGCCCGCGAGGAGCGCCGGATCACCGGTGAGCTCGAGGACGGCGCGGTCGTGGTCGAGCGCGGGTTCGCCAGCATGCGCTACCTCGTGCGCGACGTGCTCAAGGAGGCGGGCGACGCGGTCGTGCTCGAGCCGGCCGATGCTCGCGCCGCCGTCCGCGACGCCGCGTCGGCGTTGCGGGACGGGGCGACCGCCGTCGCGGCGCGCTGAACAGGTCCAGTACGCTGCGCGGCAATGCAGGCCCTCAAGGGATTGATCCTGTCCGGCGGTAAGGGCACTCGCTTGCGCCCGATCACCCACACGAGCGCCAAGCAGCTCGTTCCGGTCGCGAATAAGCCGGTGTTGTTCTACGGGATCGAGGCCATGGCGCAGGCCGGGATCGCCGATGTCGGGATCATCATCGCGCCCGAGACGGGCGACGAGATCCGCCACGCGGCCGGCGACGGTTCGCGGTTCGGCGTGCGCATCACGTACATCCCTCAAGACGCGCCGCTGGGACTCGCGCACGCGGTCCTCACCGCCGAGCCGTTCCTCGGCGACTCGTCGTTCGTGATGTACCTGGGCGACAACCTGCTCCAGGGCGGAATCGGGGAGTTGGTGGCCGCCTTCCAGTCCGACCAGCCCGACGCGCTGATCCTGCTCACCCAGGTCCCCGACCCCGAGAACTACGGCGTCGCGGAGCTCAGCGAGGGCAAGGTGGTGCGGCTGGTCGAGAAGCCACCCGAACCGAGGACCGACCTCGCGCTCGTCGGCGTGTACATGTTCACCCCGGCGGTGCACGCGGCGGCGAAGGCGATCGAGCCCTCAGGCCGCGGCGAGCTCGAGATCACCGATGCGATCCAGCGCCTCGTCGACGAAGGCATGCGCGTCCAGCCGCACATCGTCAAGGGCTGGTGGAAGGACACGGGCCGCCTCGACGACATGCTGGCCGCGAACCGTCTCGTGCTCGACACGATCCAGACTCGGCTCGACGGCGAGCTGATCGACTCGCGAATCGACGGGCGGGTCGTGATCGAGGCGGGCGCCCGGCTCGAGCGCTCGGCCGTGCGCGGCCCGGCGATCATCGGCGCCGGCGCGAGGCTCACCGACTGCTACGTCGGCCCGTACACGGCGATCGGCGAGGCCTGCGAGATTTCGGGCGCCGAGGTCGAGCACTCGATCCTCCTCTCTGGCTCGGTCGTCCGTGACCTCGACGGCCGGATGGAGTCATCGCTGCTCGGGCGCAACGTCAAGATCGGCCGCGACAACCGACAGCCTCGCGCTTACCGGTTCCTCGTCGGCGATAACTCCGAGCTCTCGATTCTTTAGCGCCTCAACGCGTCGCGGTCAGCTCCTGGAGCATTGGAAGCTTCTTCGAGCTTGCGGCCGTCACGCGGATCCGCACGAACCGCGCCTTCACGCCGTCCAGATGCAGGGTGTCGAGCACCCTCCCGGCGTGACCGCTCACGATCGCGACTCGGCGCCAGCTGTGGCCGTTGTTCGACACGAGCACCGCGTAGCTGACGGGCCGGAGCACGATCACCGGCGTCGGTGGCGGCGGCACGTTCGGCGCCGGCGCCGTCGGCCACTGGCGTCCCCACCGCAGCGTGACGGTCCGGATCGGGGAGGCGAGGCCCGCGATCCGCGCGGTCAGGGTCGAGCGGACCGACGTCGGCTCCCAGTCGGTTGCCGAGCTGCCGTCGACCGCGGCGAGCGCCGGAGCTCCCGTCTGCGAGCTGCTCGCGGTAACCGGGTTGCAGCGGACCAGGTCGCTCGAGGCGATCAGGTCCGGCCGGCGTGTGGTGAGCATGACCGCGTGCCCTCGGGAGACCCGGCGCACGCCGGCGGGCGTCTGGATCGGCAGCGGCGCACCGCTCTGGAGCGTGACGGTCGTGTGCTGTTGGCCGATCGCGACCGTGAACGTCCGGCCCTGCCACTGCAGGTTGTGCAGCACGATGCCGCCGATCTGGCCGTTCAGGCTCGGGTTGAGCGCGACGTTGGTCGAGTTCCAGCGCATCCCGGAGTAGCCGTACAGGAACTCCTGGAGGAACCCGCCGATGCCGGTCATGAACGTGAACGCGCCACCGGTCTTCGTCTCTGAGAACTGGTGGAACACGTCACGGATGAACGGCTGGTAGCTGCGTTCGGTGTACACGTAGCTCGCGCAACCCGGCGTGCCGAGCGCGGCGTTGTCGATCAGGTTGACGGCGTCACTCATCGACGGGCCGCCCGGATCGGTGCGCGGCACGTAGTAGTTGATGTCGCTGCGCGCCAGCTTGGGCGGCATCGCGTAACCCCACGGGTATTGGAGCAGGGTGACGTCGGCCTGCTTGACCAGCTGGCCCCCGTATCCCGAAAACTCCGGGTGGATGTTCAGTGTGTTGTCGACGGGGACAACGAGACCGGATGCGATCGTCGACCAGCTCGCCGGCGGAGTGATCCCCAGCACCTGGGCGGCCGCGACGGCGTCCTGGAGCGTGCGCATCGCGCCCACGTTCGTGTACGCCTCGTCGTTGACGTTCGGGTTCTCCTCGTCCGGTCCGGTGACGCCGTCGATGTGATACTTGCCGTCGCTGCCGAGCTGCGCGCGCGAAGCCCAGAACGCCGCTGCCCCCGACAGCACCGGCCAGCCCTGCTGAGCCAGCCACGTCTTGTTCGCGGTCACCAGGTAGTACTGCCATTGGGCGAGCGCGATATCCGCGGTGATGTGCTGCTCGTACAGGCCCTCGCTGTTGACTGACGTCGGCGGCGGGATCTGCTCGGTGCCGTCGAGCGCGCTCTCCCATGGGAAGCGTGCGCCGGCGTATCCGGTGGCGGTGGCGTGCTGCTGGGCCTCTGCCAGCCGCTGGAACCGATACGCGTTCATCCCGGCGGCCAGGTCGGGGTGCTGCGCGAGCAGCGACGGGTACATCCACGTCTCGGCGTCCCAGAAGATGTGACCGTCGTAGCCGTTGGACGACAGGCCGGCGGGCGAGACGCTCCAATCGACGCCGTCGCGCGTGCTCGACCATAGATAAAACTCGCTGGCGTTGACGTCGGTCGCGAGCGTGCGGTTGCCGCGCACCTCGATCCAGCCGCGCCACAGCTGCGCCCACGCGCTCTTGTTGGCCGCCAGCAGCGAATCCCAGCCGGTGCCGGCCGCGGACGCCGCCTGCCCCTGGGCGGCGGTCGTTGTATCCGCCGTGTCCTGGGAGCTCTCGACGCCGACGTACTTGGTGATGGTGTATGTCTGGCCCGACTGCACCGGGAACCCGAGCTGCTGGCCGACGCTCTGATCGGTGGTCTGGTCGGTTTGCGTGGTCGTCGGAAGGGCGTTCGAACTCACCTGCAGCTGGCTCGCCAGTGTCGCCTGGATCCCCGTGCCCTTCGTCTCGAGCGTCACCCAGTCCTGACGTGCCGCGACGTTCCAGCCCTTCGTCACCTGACTGGTCAGCTCGGGGGTGGCGGTCGTGTCGGCGGTGCCGTCGATCGCGTCGGTGACGGTTGCGACGCCCGACCATTGCGGCGTGAACTGGAGGCGGACGAGACCAACGTTCGGGTTGGCGCGGTCGGTCAGTACCTGGTAGGTCAGATCGGTGGCGTGTCCGTCGGGCGCGGTCCACTTCGCCGTCGTCGTGACGATCCCGGTGTGAAGGTCGATCGATTGGCGCCAGCCGGACACGCCGGCACCGGGAACCGCGAACGTGTTGCCATTCTCACCAAAAGTCAGCGTCGACCAGGTCGGGATGTTGGCCCGCTGCTGCACGTTGTTGGCGGGCTTGGGATCGCCCGAAACCTGCCCGTAGAAGCCCGCGAGCTCGGACTGCGCGGGAACCGTCCCGGCGGCGTAGCCCTGACCGGAGGGCGGTACGCGGACGCCGAGCATGCCGTTTCCGGTGAACGTCGGGGCGTATGTCCCTCCGGGGCTGTTCGCGGTCAGCACGAACGAGCCCTCGCCCGCCGGTGGTGCCGCCTCGGCAGTGGACACGAACAAAAGGGCCCCGGCGAGCGCCAGAAGCCCGGCGTACCTACGCATGCTCTACCTCCTAGAAGACCTCGTCCCTCCCCCTTCCCAAGCGAGGCGAGCTGAAACCGAGGTGTCGGAAGACTTACGGTCCGCTCGAGAGCGTCAGCGTCCAGGTGGAGGTGTACGTCCCGATGCCCGCGTTGCCCGGAACGTTCAGCGCCGCGGTCAGGGAGACGTTCACCGGTCCGGCGCCGGTTCCCGCGGCGGCGTCGAACACCTTGACTCCCATCGGAGCCGTCGGTCCCGCCGGAACCGTGACCGGATAGGAGATCTGGTTGGTCGGCAGCGAGCAGTTGCCCGAGGCGCTGGTGGCGGCAGCCGCCGTGATCGATGCCGAGTTGGTCGGCAGCGTACGACCGCTCGAGGCGAAGGTTGTCGAAGTCGCGGTCAGATTCCAGCCCGCCCCCGATCCCGTCTCGTCGCTCGGCGAGAGCGCCAGCGGCGTCGTGATCGATTGATCTCGCCCGGTCAGCGTCGTGCTCGGCCAGGAAAAGCTGGTCGGTGGCGTGAACGTGAGTCCACCCGACGCGCAGCTTCCCCCGCTGCCGTAGCCGAGGATCGTGCCCGAGGCACCGACCGCCGTGCCGGCGGTCTGGTTGCTGACGTCGACGCTGTACAGCGTGTCGCTGGTTGGAGAGTTCAGCCAGCTCCACCCCGTGCCGTTCGTGGTCCAGGCGATCCGGCCCGACGCGCCGACCGTGACGCAGTCGGTGGCATCCCAGCACGACACGCCGTACAGGCTCAGCTGGCTGCCGTCGGACTGAAAGGACCAGTTGGTGCCGCCGTTCGTCGTCGCGGCGATCTCGCCCGTTCCGCTGACGGCGTTCCCGACCGCGAAGCACACGCTCGTGCTCGTGCACGTGACGGCGTTCAGCGCCTGGTTGTCGCCGCTCGGCGGCGTCTGGACGGTCCAGGTCGAGCCGCCGTTGACTGTGGCGAGCAGCGTGGCAACGCTACTGTCGCCCCCGACGGCGTAGCAGACCGTCGTGCTCGGACAGTTGACGTCGTTGAGCGGGGTCTTCGTCGCCGGCGCGGTCTGCGCGGTCCAGGTGGAGCCGTTGGACGTGGCGATGATCACCGGGGCGCTGCCGACGACGTTTCCCACCGCGACGCAGTGCGTGCTGGTCGTGCACGAGACACCCTGGAGCGCCACGGTCGCCGACGTCGGCGGGGTTTGTTTGGACCACTTGGAGCCGCCATTGGTCGTCGCCACGATCAGCGGAGCCCCGCCGGACGTGTTTCCCACCACGACGCAGTCGTTGTCGTCCGAGCAGCTGATCGCGTTGTACTGCCCGGTAGCGGTGCTCGGCGGCGTCTGCGTGCTCCACGTGGGGCTGGTCGACGCGGCGTTCGCAGTGTCGATGATCGTGCCCGCGGAGGTCGTGCCGCCCACCGCGAAGCAGTGGCTGGCATCCGGACACGACACCCCGTACAGCGTGCTCGTCGTCGGCGATGTCTCCGGACCAGCCCACGTTATGGCCAGTGCAGCGGGGGCGGCGATCAGCACGCCCACGCCGATCGCCGCCACCACCAGGATCTTCACCGCAGTCACTCGGCGTCGCGTCGCCACGCGGCGGACCGTTCTCAGCTCGAGGCCGGACCCCGCCGCCGGCGCCCGAACAGCGCGCCCACGACGATCCCACCGAACCCGACTAGCGCGATCGGCCACCAGGGAATCGTGCTGCCGCCCGAAGACGGGCGCGCGTCGACCGCAGGGACCGTGCTGTTGACGAGCTTCGCTCCGAGCGACGCGCTGCCGTGCAGCACCTGGCGGGGGCCGCAGCTCGTCGCGGTGATCGACGCGCTGTAGTTGCCGGCCGCGAGCGCATGCTGCCAGACGAACGGATACGGGATCGAGTTACCCGGTAGCACGGTGTCGAGTTGGCGAGTCGCGCGCTGAACACCGTTCGGCCCGTTCAGTGCGATCGACAACCGAGGCTTACAGAGCATTGTTCCGGTATTGGCAAGATTTACCACCACCGACGGATACGTCGTACCTTTGATCGGGGCAATCGAGAAGCTCTCGAGCGCGAGGTGTGTCAGCGACGGCCCCGGAACATTCACTTCGATTCCGACGACCGTGCGCAGCACCTCGGTGACCGAGAACCGTCCGCCCGACTTCCCGGCGCTGACATCCTCGAGCGCAATGCCGCCAAGATGCTGACCAACAGCCGCGGCGTTCGGGACGTTCACGGTCAAGCCGACCGTCGTCTGCGAGTTCGCCGGAACGGTCACAAGCCGCGTGGCCGGGGTGACCCACAGACCGGCGCCGTGGAGGGCGACCCCGCGGTTTCCGTAAACCACTCCGGAAGTCGCGCCGGTCAGGCCGTCGACCGGATAGACCCGCAGCGTCACCGGCTTCGCCGCCGTGTTCGTGACAACCACTTGGTCGGTGAACGATCCGCCGCGCGGGACGGTGCGAATGAAGTACGCGCGCGTAGCCGGATCGTTTGGGTTGAAATGCGCCGGCCGGGCGCCGAACCCGCCGATCGTGGCGGCCTCGGCTCCCGATGCAAGCGCGCCGAAGGCCACCGCACAAGCGGTGGCCAGCAGCAGGAGTGTCTTCAGCTTCACCTTGACTACGGACCGCTGACGAGCGACAGGGTCCACGTTGACGTGTAATTACCGGCATATGTATTGCCAGGAATCGCCAGCGTCCATGTCGGCGTCACGGTCTGGTCGCCCATGCCGGTGCCGGCAGGGGCGTTGAACATCTTGGTTGCGGTCGGAGCGGCCGCGGCCGCGGGAAGGCTGTACGGATAGGACACGGTCGTCGCACCGCCCACGGTGCAGGTCACGTTGGTGTCACAGGTCGGGCCACTCGGCGCCGAAGCGATCGTAGCCGCGCCCGACGAAAGCGTATGCGTCCCGTTCGTGAACAGCGTCGAGGTCGCGGTGACGTTCCACCCTGCGCCCGAGCCGGTGGCGTCGGCGATGTCAAGCGGCTGCGAGGCCGTGACGGTCTTGTTCTGGCCGTTGAGTGTCGTAGCCGGGAAGGTAACGCTTCCGGGGGTCGACGCAAAGCCAAGCGAGCCGGCGGTCACGGTTTCCGAAGCGGTTGTGGCGCCGGCCGGCGCTGCCAGGAGCAGCAGACTGCCGATCGTCACCGCCGCCGCAGGCAGCATGGTGCGAAGCTTCATTCAGGTCCCTTTCAATGTCCGGGTTGCGTGCCCCAACGCAAACTCACGTCAGGTTCATCGAGGTACCCTCCCTTTGTCGGCAGTCTGACCGGAGACTTGAGACGGAACCGGTTCCAGTTGCCGCGTTCATACGGAACCATGCGTAGCTTTGGCGGGTAATCGACAGCGATAGGACCCGCTGCCTTGTTACGAAAGGCTCCGGGCGGCTTGACCGGGGTTTCAGTCCGCTGCCGGCGCGGTGAGGAGGTCGCGCAACTCGTCGAGCTCGGCGCGGAGTGAAGTGACCTCGGACTCGAGCGCTTCGATTCGCTCGGCGAGCGCGCCGTCGACGTCGACCGGCGGTGGGGCCGGGGGGTGCGTGGTCGGGGGTGCGAGCACGGAGGGCCGCGGTTCGACCGGACGGGGCGCGGACGGCTGCAGCTCGACCGGGGCAGGCGCGGACGGGTGCGGCTCGACCTGGACGGGCGTGGACGCGACCGCCACCACCTCTCCATCCGTGTGGGGACCCAGCAGGTGCTCGAAGCGATCCTCCTTCTGGCCAGGCCGGCGGCCGATCCTGCGGACGTACTCGCGCCCGCCGAGCGCGGTCAGCACCCGGTCCACATCGGCGAGTCTGTCGAGCCGGGCGATCCGCTCGGTGCGCGCCTTGAGTTCGCCGGGCGTCTGAGGACCGCGGAGCAGGAGCACCGCCAGGACCGCGAGTTCCTCGCGGTCGAGCCCAAGCGCCTCCTCGGCCAGATGGCGGTATTTGACCGCGCGACTGCCGTGGCCGCTCGCAAGTCGAGCGAGCCCGTACAGGCACAGCCTCTGCGCGGCATCGCGGACGGTGGCCTCGTCGTAGGCGGTCACCGGATCGCGGTTGGTCGACTGGTTGCAGGCCAGCCGGAGCGCGTTGAGCGACAGCGGATATTGGTCCGGCGTGGTCCAGCGCTTCTCGATAAGACACCCCAACACCCGCTGCTCCGGCGGGGTAAGCTCGGCGAGATGCATCGGGCCGAGCATAACGGCGACGCAGACCGCTGAGTGAGCGCCCAGTGAATCTCGCCGACAAGCTCCAGCTCAAGCCCGGTCAGTCGATCTCGGTGGTCAACGAGCCCGAAGACGTTGCCCTCGAGCTGGGCGACGGACATCCGTCCGCCGGCGATCCGGGCGAGGCCGACGCCGTGATCGTGTTCTGCACCGATCGCGCCGAGCTCGACGGGTTGCGTGACCAGTACGTGCCGCCGGCCGCGCGCGACGCGCTGACCTGGGTGGCTTACCCGAAGGCGGGCAAGCTCGGCACCGACCTCAACCGCGACGTGCTCGCGGAGATGGTCAAGCGAGAGGACGTCCGTCCCGTAAGGCAGGTGGCACTCGACGACGTGTGGTCGGCGCTGCGACTGCGCCCAGCCTGAGTCGTGGCGCCGCGATGTTGACGGTGGCCGACGCCCGTCGCGTGGCGCTCTCCCTACCGGAGGCGGTCGAGCAGGATCACCACGGCCGTCCCTCGTTCCGCGTCGCCGGCAAGATCTTCGCGACGCTCTGGGACGAGGACCACATGAACGTGATGGTCGACGAGCCGGGCATCCTCACGGCCGTGGAGGCGCACCCGGGGATCTGCGCCGAGGTGATGTGGGGGAAACGGCTCGCCGCGGTGCGGGTCGACCTCGGTGCGGCCGATGAGGAGCTGCTGTCCGACCTGCTCGCCGACGCCTGGGAGCGGAAGGCGCCGGCGCGGTTGGCCCGGGGATAGGGCGCCCCCGCCAGCGAAGCGACCTGCACAACACGACAAACGAGCCGGACACGGCCGACCGTGTCGCCTAAAGCACGCCCCACGTGCGTCAGGCGGCACGGTCCGGCGGCGGCGCGCTCAGTGACGCGTTATGCATGCCGCCCCCCGAGATGTCCGTCCGGCGCGCTCAGTGACGCGTTATGCATGCCGCCCCCCGAGATGTCCGTCCCGCGCGCCCTGAGATGTCCGTCCCGCACGCCCCGAGATGTCCGTCCCGCGCGCCCGGAGACGTCTGTCCCGCGCGCCCGGAGACGTCCACCCCCAAAGTCTCGAAGCGCTTCTCGATTGACAGATATGACGGCACGATATATCTTACCGCCATATGCCGGGCGGATATATTCCCTCGCTGAATGCCACCGACACCTTTGACACCGACAGGCCGGGTGATCCTCGGGATGATCACGCTCGGTAGACAGACCGGCTACGACATCAAGCAGTTCGTCGACAAGTCGACACGCCACTTCTGGGCGGCGAGCTACGGCCAGATCTACCCAGAGCTCAGGCGCCTCGAAGAGGAAGGGCTGGTCACCGGACAGTCCGAGCCGACCGGCGGCCGCGCCCGGACCGTCTACCAGCTCACCGACGCCGGCAGGGCCGCGCTCGGCGACTGGCTCGAGGACGCGCCGGACGCGATCTACGAGGTTCGCGACGAGAGCATGCTCAGGTTGTTCTTCTCGGACATGGGCACGCCCGAGCAGCGCATCCGCAACATCCGCGCGATGCGCGAAGCCCACGAGCGGGCGCTCGCCCAGCTGTGCGCGATGGAGGAGCAGGCGGACCACCAGATGCCAGAAGGCCCCCGCCTGACGCTCGAGCTCGGGATTGGCCTGCACCGCGCCGTCGTCGAGTGGTGTGAAGCGACCGAGCGGCGACTAAACGAGGAGTCCCCCAATGCTGAGTAGGCTCGCCGGCTTCCTGTATTCCCATCGACGCGCCGTGTTGTATGTCACGGTCGCCGGCGCCGTGATCGCGGGCGTATTCGGCAGCTCGGTCGCGCAGCATCTGAGCCCCTACGGCGCCACCGACCCGGCCACGCAAAGCGTCCAAGCCACGAACCGCTTCCAGGCCGCCACCGACCGCGAGATCGATCCAGGCGTTGTCGCGCTCGTCAACGTAGGCAACGCCCACAGCGACCAAGCGCAACGCCGCGTCGGCCAGGTCGCAAACCAGCTCCGCAAAGGCCCCGACGTGGCCAGCGTCGTCACGTACTACGACGCCCACAACCCGGCGATGGTCTCGCGGGACAGGAGCTCGACGTACGTCCTCGCGTACTTCAGGCCAAAGTCCGACACAACGCTGAAGAACGACGCCCAGCAGATCGAGGACGGCTTCGCCGGTCAGCGCGACGTGAAGCTCGGGGGCGAGCTGGTGGCGAACGCGCAGGTGAACACGCAGGTCAGCCACGACCTCGAGCACGCCGAGCTGCTCGCGTTTCCGTTGGTGTTCCTGCTCTCGCTCCTGTTCTTCCGCTCGCTGGTGGCCGCGCTGCTGCCCCCGCTTCTCGGAGGGCTGGCGATCGTCGCCACGTTCTTCGCGCTGCGGATCGTCGCGAGCTTCGTCGACCTGTCGGTGTTCGCGCTCAACCTGACGACCGGCCTCGGGCTCGGGCTGGCGATCGACTACAGCCTGTTCATGGTGTCGCGCTATCGCGAGGAGTCGGCCAAGTCCGGCTTCGGACTCGATGCGGTGCGACGGACGCTCCAGACCGCCGGTCGCACGATTGCGTTCAGCTCACTCACGATCGCCGCCGCGATCGCATCGTTGACGCTGTTCCCGCAGCGATTCCTGTACTCGATGGGAATCGCCGGCGCGCTCGTGGCGCTGCTCGCCGCGACCCTCGCGCTCACGGTGCTGCCCGCGCTGCTGAGCGTGCTCGGGCCTCGCGTGAACGCGCTCGCCCCAGCCCGCCTTGCCCGCGCGGCCGAACGCGACGCCCGGCCGGCCGAGAGCGGCTTCTGGTACCGGCTGTCGCGGATCGTCATGCGACGCCCCGCGGTGATCGCGACCGTGAGCGCGACGTGCCTCATCGCGCTCGGCATCCCGTTCTTCACCCAGGTCAAGTTCACCTCGGTCGATGCGAGCGCGCTGCCGACCAGCGCTTCCGCGCGCCAGGTAAACGACGCGCTCAACACGCAGTTCCCGCCCAACCGCGGCGCCCCGCTCGACGTCGTCGTCGGCGCACCGGCAGGCTCGCCCACGGTCACGGCACTAGAGGCGCAGCTCAACCGCCTTTCCGACGTGTCCGCCGTCGAGCCGGTACAGCCCGCGGGACCGCGCATGTCGCTGATCCCGGTGGATCCCCTTCAGACCCCGCTCTCGACCGCGAGCCAGAACCTCGTACGCCACGTCCGCGCTCTCAAGACGCCGTTCTACCTCGGCGTGGCCGGTGAGACCGCGGCCTACCTCGATCTCGAGCACAGCCTCGCCGTCCACCTGCCGGCAGTACTCGCGGTCGTCGTGGCCACCACCATGATCATCCTGTTCCTGATGACCGGCTCGGTAATCCTGCCGATCAAGGCCGTGATCATGAACGCGCTCGGGCTGTGCGCGATGTTCGGGATCCTGGTGCTGGTGTTCCAGGACGGCAACCTGCAAGGACTGCTCGGCTATCAGAGCCTCGGCGCGCTCGACGCCACGCAGCCGATCCTGCTGTTCGCGGTGGGCTTCGGGCTCGCCACCGACTACGGCGTGTTCCTGCTGTCGCGGATCAAGGAGGCGCGCGACGGCGGCGCCTCCGATCACGACGCGGTGGCGATGGGCCTCGAGCGGACCGGGCGTGTCGTGACCGCGGCCGCGCTGCTGTTCGCGGTGGCACTCGGGGCGTTCTCGACCTCGGAGATCGTGTTCATCAAGGAGCTCGGCGTCGGCGCGGTGCTCGCCGTCCTCATCGACGCCTCGATCATCCGCGCGCTGCTGGTTCCATCGCTGATGATGCTGCTCGGCCCGCTCAACTGGTGGGCGCCACGACCGCTCCGACGGCTGCACGACCGCATCGGACTCAGAGAAGGCGCGCCTCCGGTCGTCGCGACGTAGTGCTTCACTAGCCGGGATGACGGACCCGGGCACGACTGGGCGCATCCGTGCGGTCGTGTTCGACCTAGGCGGGGTGCTGCTCGACTGGAACCCTCGCTACCTGTACCGGAAGCTGTTCGACGGCGACGACGCCGCGATGGAACGTTTCCTCGCGGAGGTGTGCACGATGGAGTGGCACCACGCGCACGACCTCGGCGCGCCGCCCGAGGAGACATGCCCGCCGCTCGCGGAAGCCCACCCCGACCAGGCGGAGCTGATCTGGGCATGGTCGCGGCGGAGCGAGGAGATGGTGGCCGGGCCGATCGAGGAGACCGTCGAGCTCCTCTCCGACCTCAAGGACGCGGGCGTGCCGTGCTACGCCCTGACGAACATGGAGCGCGAGACGTATCCGCTCCGCCGCGAGCGGTTCGAGTTCCTCAATTGGTTCGACGGCACGGTCGTGTCCGGCTTCGAAGGGGTCGCCAAGCCGGACGTCGCGGTGTTCGAGTTGCTGCTCGACCGCTTCGACCTCGACCCGTCAACAACCGTGCTCGTCGACGATTCGATCCTGAATGTCCGGGCGGCCAGGGCGGCCGGCATGCGCGCGATTGAATTCAGGTCGCCCGATCAGCTCAGGCGCTGGCTGCAGGGCGCCGGGCTGCTCGCCGGCGTCAGTCCTCTTCCTCCCAATTCTCCGAGCGCGGGTCCTTCCCGGTGACGAGGTCGACGAAATGGTGCCACCGGCTCGGCTTGACCCCTGGCTCCCGCTCGCGCCATGCGGGCGCCCCGCCGTGCGGCGGCTCGAGCGCGGCAGCCGCGTCAGCGTCGATGCGCAGGTCGACTCCGTGCTCGTGAAGCGACGCGACGTCGTCGGCGGCAACGAAGCGCGGGCCGCCGGCCGCGCTAATCACAAGCCCGTGAAAGATGTCCTCGTCAAAGGCCGCCACGACGTGGTCTACCGTGCCGACCTGCTCGCCACCTGATGCGTAAACGGGCACGCCGCGCTCGAGCACCTCATACGCGATCGGCAAGCCCTCGTCCACGACCGATCACACTACAGGCATGACGCGCGTCGGTGTCGTCGGTCACGTCGAATGGGTCGACTTCGTCTCGGTCCCGCACCTCCCGGTCCACGGGGAGATCCTTCACGCCGACAGCGCCTTCGCGCGCGCCGGCGGGGGCGGCGCAGTGGCCGCCTCCGTCCTCGCCGAACTCGGCGCCGAGGTCGACTTCTACTGCGCGCTTGGACACGACACCGCGGGCCGAGCCGCGGTGGCGCAGCTCGAGGCGAGTGGCGTTCGCGTCCACGTGGGCTGGCGCGATCAGCCCACGCGCCGCGCCGTCACACTTCTCGAGGCGGGCGGCGAGCGGACGATCATCACGCTCGGCGAGCGTCTGGAGCCGCTCGGATCCGACGAGCTGGAGTGGGAGCGCCTGGCCGATGCCCGAAGCGTGTACTTCACCGCAGGCGACGCCGGCGCGCTCCAGCGTGCTCACGCCTCGCCCTTCGTCGTCGCCTCGCCGCGAGCCAGGGACGTGCTCGGAGCCGACGGCGCGTGGGTATACGCGCTGGTGTTCAGCGAGGGCGACGACGACGAGAGCGCGTGGGCACACCGGGTCGCATCGCACGCACGTCTGGTGGTCGCTACCGAGGGAGACCGCGGCGGACGCTGGTGGGGGGAGTCGGAGGGTCGCTGGGCCGCCGCGCCGCTCCCCGGCCCGGCCCGGGACGCGTACGGCTGCGGGGATTCGTTCGCGGCGGCGTTCACGCTCGGGCTCGCGCGCGACGACTCGATCGCCGAGGCGGCGAAGCTCGGAGCGAAGGCCGGCGCCCTCGCGCTGACGCGCGTCGGCGTTCCCTGAGAAGCCCCGCTAGGCCTCGATTCTCGTCAGCAGCAGCCATGCGCTCGCGACGCCCCCGACGAGGGCTGCGACGATCGGGACAACGAGGACGTACAGCCCGGCGTGCCCGCCGGCAGCGATGACCGCGCCGGAGACGAGGACCAGAACCGATGTGACCGCGTTAGGCGCGATCACGTCGAGCACGTGGCCGATCGTCTGCGAGCCGGACGCGGAGGGGTCGGAGCGGGCACGCCGATCCAGGGCCAACATGCCGGCGCCGGCCATCGCCCCAACCGCGATCAGTTCAGCCCCAAGCGGCCCGTAGGCCTGACCCGGAATCGCGAGCACGATCGAGATCACGAGGACCGTTCCGAACAGCAGCAATGTCTGCGCCGCGCGGTTTCGAAGCTCTGAGGACCCGGCGATCACCCCGATCCTGATCGAAACCGCTACGAACAGGAGTCCAGTCAGGCTGGCCGCAGCCGCTCCGACGACGGTGGCGAATGGGACCCAATCCTGCACCGATTGGTAATCGTGCCCGTCTGGGCAGACGGACCGGCGTCAGCCGCCGATCTCACGAAAGCTGACCTCCCGCTCGCACGGAGACGACACCGACCACCGCCCCCGGCGCCGCATGATCTTCGTTCCGTCGGCGAGCCGCGCCGCGGCGTGCCCCAACCGAGGCTTGCCCCACAGAGTGGCGACCAGCGGTCGCGAAGACTCGGGAACGTCCCCCAACCCCCGCGCCACGTGCGATGCCGGATACGTGACCACGATCGAGCCGGCGCGAACCCATACCGGGATCCGCTCGAGCGGCGCGTCCACCACGGTCTCACCACCCCCGCGCACCGACGCGCCCGACCACGTCTCGATCCACTCCCCCCGTGGCAGCGCCACCTCGCGCTCACGCGCCTCGTCGTCGAGCACCGGCGCCACCCACAGCGCGGGACCGTAGCCGTAGGCGTCGCCGATCTCCCAGCCGCGCGGATCACTCGGATCGGTCAGGCACAGCGGCCTGATGATCGGCAAACCCGTCCGAGCAGCTGTGGCCGCCGCGGCGCGGACGTACGGCACCAACTGCTCGTGCAGCCCCACGTACGCGCGGTACAGGTCGAGCACATGCTCGGAGTAGTTCCAGGGCTCCTGCGGCATCCGGCCATGGGCGTGCATCAGCGGGGTGAAGCAGCCGAACTGGAGCCAGCGGACGAGCAGCTCCGGCGGGCATCGCTCGACGAGGCGGTGCCCGAGGTAGCCGCCGACGTCGTGCGACCAGTTCGAGAAGCCGCTGCACGCGGCCGACAGCGTCGCGACCACGAGCACGCGCAGCGACCAGAAATCCGACGCCTGATCGCCGGCCCAGGTCAAGCCCACAGCCTGCTGACCTGTCCAGCCGCTGCGCCCGAACAGCACCCCGTCTCCCGGGTGAACCTCGTCGAGCGCGCGTTGCATACTCAGGCGGTACAGACCGCCGAGCGCCCATGCCGCGTCGGCGCCGGTCCGCCCGTCCGCGAAGCGCACATGCTCCGGGAGGTAGTAACCCTCCCCGTCATCGGCTTTGACACCCTCGACGCCGAGCGCGAGCAAACGCTTGGCCTGTTCGCGCCACCACTCCTCGGCAACACGGCTAGTGAAGTCGACGGGCGATCCGGTCCCCATCCACCATTGCGTGACGAACGGCTCATCCGGATCCGAGCCCGACCCGGAGCGCACGAACGCGCCGACGGCCGCGCCCGGAGCGTAGTTCGGCGCCGGCTCACGGTGAAGTCGCTCGGACTCGGGCTGAGGGGGGACCTGCCCGTCCCGCGAGTCGAGGTTCACCCACGGCGTGACCCACACCACGGTCCTGACCCCGTCCTCGCGCATCCGCCGGATCAGCCCCGGGCCGTCGGGGAACTGGTGGGGATTGATCTCCCACGTGTTGTATTGCGTCGCCCACGGTGAATCGAGCACGATCGCGTCGACCGGTATCTCGTGGCGGCGCAGACCGTCGAAGTCGTCGAGCACCTCGTCCTGGTGCTCGTAGACGTCCCGGCTCTTCCAGAACCCGTATCCCCACTCGGGCAGGACGGCCGGGAAGCCGGTCAGACGGCAGAACGCCCGCAGCCGTGCCGCCGGTGTGGGATCGCACAGGAAGTCAATCCGTAACGGGCCCGCACTGCACCGGGTCGACGCCGCCACCCGCTCGCCGCTCAAATCGAACCGGATCCCGTTCGCGTCCGATCTCACCCACACGGCGTAGCCGCGGCTCGAGAAGAACCACGGCACCGGCGCATAGTCGCCTTGGGGGATTCCTCCGCCCGCGAGCAGGTCCGGAGGGCAGTCGGGCCCCGTGTAGCGACGATCGGCGCCGAGCTGGACGACCCGCCCGAGCTGGTCGAACTGGGCGCAGTGCCGGGCGCCAAAGCCCACAAAGTGCTCATCCGAGCGCCGGCGCCAATCGGCGGCGACCCGCAGCGGCTCCCCCTCAGGCTCGAGCTTGAACGAAACCCGATCTTCCGCGAGCACTCGGACCTCCAGGCGGGCGCGCCGACCGCCGTTCAGCTCGACCGCCAGCATCACGCGGTCGGCGGCGAGCCGGCCCACGCGGGCCACCGCTGCGCGCTCGAGCGGAGCCAGCTCCTCCGCCGCCACGACGCCCTCGGTGAGCTGGATGAAGTGGTCGTGAACCGTTCCCTCGGCCACCCAGGCACCCATCGATCGCACCAGCCGCCGGCCCGAGCGGCGGATCGTCAGCTCGAGCGGCCGTAGCGCGATCTCGACCCGCAACGGGCCGCGCTCGAGTACAACCGTATCCGCATCAGCCGCGGCGACTGGGTTGGGCGTGGGCATAGCGGCAAGGTTCTCCCACACCGCCGGGATCCCATGCCGGCGGTAACAGAAACGTCACAGAACGTGACCTCGTTCTTCACTGGACCCCACGTTTGCAGGGTGATCCTCATCCCATGAACCCAATGAGTCGCGCCGACCTGCACGTCCACTCCTCGGCCTCGCAGATCTCGAAGCTCGGCATCCAGCGGTCGCTT
This sequence comes from uncultured Solirubrobacterales bacterium, assembly GCA_963783415.1. Lineage (GTDB taxonomy): Bacteria > Actinomycetota > Thermoleophilia > Solirubrobacterales > Solirubrobacteraceae > Palsa-465. Next base: position 58,912 of record CAWANN010000023.1, on the reverse strand, counting down.
CGGATCCCCGAGTGCGCCACCGAGCCGCTCGAGGTCTACGAGCTGGCCAAGCGCCGCGGGATGGACTTCGTGACGATCACCGACCACGACACGATCGACGGGGTCCTGTCTTTGAGCCATCTTCCGGACACGTTCATCTCCGAGGAGCTGACGGCGTCGTTCAAGGGCGAGGCTCAGGCCGTACACGTGCTCTGCTACGGCATCAGCCCGGACGATCACGAATGGCTGCAGGCGAACCGCGACGACATCGAGGAGTGTGCCGCGTACCTGCACGAGCACGAGATCACGGCCGCGCTCGCCCATCCCTTCTACGCCGTCGCCGCGCCGCTCACTGCGCGCCACCGGCGGCGCCTGGCCCAGCTGTTCCCGATCTGGGAAACGCGCAACGGCTCGCGGGCCAAGGAGCTCAATCTGCCGGCGTTCGTGTACATCGAGACCCACGGGGGAACCGCCATCGGAGGGTCCGATGACCACGCCGGAATCGATATCGGCCGGACGTTCACCGAGACCCCGCGCGCCGCCACCGCGCAGGAGTTCCTCGCCCACGTCCGCGCCGGACGCGCATCCGCCCACGGCCAGCAGGGCAGCGCCGCCAAGTGGGCGCACGCAGCCATGGCCTTGGCGATCCGCTCGCTCGGAGACAGCGGCGGCGACGGCGGTGGCGACGGCCAGACGCCCTCGCGCCCCGATCCTGCGTCAGTCCTGAAGATCGTCGAGCGGGTGATGACCGAGGGCAACGCCCGGCACGGGACCAACGGAGCCGACCTACAAGCACGGGATGCCCTCGCGCTTCTGCGCGCGTGGCTGCTCGCGATGGACCTTGACGTCGACGAGCACAAGCTCCTCACTCAGCTCCAAGAGGGGGAGTTGGGCCATGCCGACCTCGATCGGCGCGCCCGCCGCGTGCACGAGCGAAAGCTCGCCGCGGTCGTACATGACACCGTGATCGGCCTCGAGCAGGGCCGACTCGACGCTGGCGCGTGCGCGCTCGCCCTGTTCGACGCGTGCATCCCGGCGATCCCGTACGCCGCGGCCTCGGCCTTCCTCGGGCGCGAGAAGGCCAAGCTGGCGCGCAGCGAAGGGGACCGCCCGCGCGTCGCGCTGGTGGCGGATGCGATCGGCTCGATGCACGGAGTCACGCACACGATCCAGCAGATCCGGACCCACGGCGTCCGCGGGTTCGATGTCGAGGTGGTCGGCACCGACGCCGACGTTGACCGCCGGCTCAGCGCGGTCGCCGAGATCGACGTCCCGTTCTACCCCGGTCTGGAGATCGGCGTTCCGACCATCCCCGCGATCGTCGATGCACTCGCCGAGGGGCGCTACGACATCGTGCACGTGTGCTCGCCGGGCCCGGCGGGTATCGGCGCCTGGCTGCTGGCCCGGGTGCTCGAGCTCCCGAGGGTCGGCAGCTACCACACCGAGCTCGCGGCCTATGCCGCGCTGCGTACAGGCCATGCGGAGCTCGAGATGCTCGCCAACTTCGGACTCGGCATGTTCTATGGGGCCTGCGACGTCGTGCTTTCACCGAGCCGGGCGAGCGACGAGCGGCTCAACCAGCTTGGTATCGCCGATGAGCGAATCCGGCGCTGGGATCGTGGCGTCGATCTCAAGCGCTTCGATCCCCGGCACCGCGACGACGACCTGTTGCCCGGAGAGGTCAACGTCCTCTACGCGGGACGCCTCAGCAAGGAGAAGGGAGTCGACCTCCTGGCGGACGCGTTCCTCGAAGCCCGCCGCCGCGACCCGCGCCTGCACCTGTCGCTGGCGGGGGGAGGTCCCGAGGACGGGATGCTCCGCGCCCGGCTCGGCGAGCACGCCACTTTCCTCGGCTGGCTCTCCGGAGAGGACCTGGCGCGGGCCTACGCCAGCGCCGACGTGTTCCTTTTCGCGAGCTCCACCGAGACGTTCGGTCAGGTGGTGCTCGAAGCGCAGGCAAGCGGGCTGCCGGTGGTCGCAGTCGACCGCGGCGGGCCCGCATGCCTGATCGAGCATGGTGAGACGGGGCTGCTCGCGGCCCCCGACGTCAATGGTCTCGCAGACGCCGTGGTGTCAATGACAAGTACTCCACTTCTATCCGAGCGCATAAGTCGCGGCGCGCTGGCGGCGGTGCGGGGACGCAGCTGGGAAGCCGCGCTGGACCGCCTCGCCACCGCCTATCGCATCGCGCTTTCCGCCCACGACAATCGGCAGCTCGTACGTGGCGTCGCATAGCCGACTCTCAGCTGATCAGTACGACCAGCCGTAGACATACACGCCACCGTCGCCATAGCCGCCGTAGCCGCCCTGGCCGTAGCCGTAGCCGCCGCCGTAGCCGCCATAGCCACCGGGGCCACCGTAGCCGCCGCCACCGTAGCCGCCCGGATCGCCGCCGTCGCCGTAACCGCCGCCGCCGTAACCGCCGCCGCCATAGCCGCCGGACGATCCACTCGTCTCTGAGGACGAGCCGCCGGCGCCGTTCTGCTGCCAGGTCACCGAGAACGAAGAACCATCGGATGACAACGACGAGGGCGTCGCGCCGGCCATGTTCTGGCTCGACCCGTAACCGACGTCGTAGCTGCCATTCGAGCCGAGCGCGATCGGCTGCGCGGTCCAGGCCGAGTCGGAGATCGTGCCCGTGTGGCCGTTCGCAGTCGCGCTGGCGTTGGTGAAGTCGACCGTGCCGAAGTCGGACAGCTGCAGCGGAGTGCAGCTACCCGAACCGTCGCACTCCGACGGCGCCTCGGCGACCCACTCGGCACTCGAGGTGTCCGGGTTGGGCGACGAGACCGTCTTCGAGAACGACTGTCCGGTCGTCTTGTCGGTCAGCGAGAACGAGGTGTTGTTGCCGTTCACACTCACGCTGGCCGTGATGTGGTCGCCCGGATGGATCGCGAGGTTGAGCTGGACCGGCGCCGCGGGCACGAGCTCGTACCACGCGTAGTACTGGGTCCCGTTTCCGGTGCAGTTCCCCTCGGTACCGATCTGCTCGAGCGACGTCGATGACCCGTCGCCCAGGCCGGACTGTCCGAACGACGACGACTGGCCGTCGTCGCCTCCGATGCCGACCCAGAAGGCAGCGTCGTCCTGGCCCGCGCTGCATTTCGACGTGGGCTGAACCCAGCTGCCGGAGACGTTCGAGAACTGCGTATTCGAATCCGAGCCTCCGACGACGTATCCAGCCCAATTAGAGCTCACTTGCTCCGAGGCGCTCGTCGCGGCGCCCGCGGAGCCGGCCGACAAGCCAGTGACGGCTGCGGCCGTGGTGAGAGTTGCTAACAGGGTGCGATATTTCATTCGCCCCACTGTCGTCAGTGCGAGTAAGAGTGGCTGACGAGCTCACGAAGAGCTCCTTATGGACTTGGGAAGAGCTCGATATGAGCGCGCGGCGGCGACTACGCCCGGTCGGCGGTCGCGGTACCCCAGACACGCACGCGCAGTGCCGGCGTGTGGGCTGACCTGCAAAACCTGACACCGGACATGCCCAGCCCGGACCGTGTCAGAGGGCGCATGCCCCACATGCACCGTTTGACACGGTCCGGTCGGAACGGGTCGATTGGCAGATCTTGCAGGTCGCGGGCCTGGGGAATACCGCCACCGCCCTCCCTCAGGTGCCAGCCGTTCGAGCCGTGACCGCTGCAGACCCGCCACCGGGCCGGTCACGCGCGACCCGCCGGCACTCAGCTCGCCCGCGCGTGCTCCCGGAGATCGAGATCGTCGTCCTCGTCGTCATCGTCGTCCGGCGCCGGCAACGGCTCGAGTTGCGGCGGGGCGACCGCGGTGCAGCTCCCGCCCTGCCCTTTGGCGGCGTACAGCGCGAGGTCGGAACGACGCAGCAGGTGCGAAAGGTCCTCCCGGCGATCCCACACCGCGACGCCGGCCGAGAACGCCTCCGCCTCCGGCGTCGAGTCGCGGAGCCGGTCGATCGCGGTCAGCGATCCGGTCAGCGTCGAGTTGGTCAGTAGCGCCACGAACTCGTCGCCGCCGAGCCGTGCGACGACGTCGCCGGCGCGCAACGTCGCCCGGATTCGCTCGGCGGTGTCGTGTAGGGCGCGGTCACCCTGGTCGTGACCGAGCTCGTCGTTGAGCTCCTTGAAGTTGTCGAGGTCGAGAGTCACGAGCGTGATCGGGTTTCCGCTGCGGGCAGCCCGGACCAACTCGCGGGGCGCCGTATATCGCCATCCGCGGCGGTTGAGGAGTCCGGTCAGGTCGTCGACCACCGCCTCGTGCGCGAACCGTTGAGCCAGCGTCGCCAGCTCCCGCGTGACCGCGCGCAGTGATCCAGCGACCGCGACCCCGACCAGAGTTAACAGCGCCGCGTGACCCCAGCTGCGTGGGTACGCGGGGGCACCGATCAAGACCATCGGCAGCGCGCAGCACGCCGCGAGCACGACCATCCCTGCCGCCAGCTCCACGTCGGTCCCCTCGAGCCCGAACCACACCATCGCCATGATCAACAGCACCGAGTAGCCGGACGCGGCGCCGCCGCTGTACGCCTGCATCAGCGTGAGCGCCGGGATCAGGCCGAACGCAGCCGCCCAGAAGGCCAGCTGGCGTCGCCGCGGGACGACGGCCACGACCAGCGAGGCGAGGCATGCGGCGATCGCGCCGGCGAAGAACACCGTGCGATGAGCCGATCGGTCGGTCGCCACCGCAATCGTCACAGGCAGGACGTTGCACACGACGGCGAACACGATCAGGCGCAACCTGCCGTGCGGACGCAATGAACTGGATCCCATTCAGTAGTCGCATCGGCGGGCCGGGCAGAAACTTGAGCAGTAATGACCAGGTTTGGGGTGCTATATGCCGTTTTTGGGGGCAAAGGCAGCTCAACAGGAGCCCCCGAGGCCACGGCGAACCTGTCGGCGTGAGCACGGGTCGGCTCGAGGCGTTCTCCGATGGAGTGATCGCGGTGGCGATCACGCTGCTCGTGCTGAACATTCATGTCCCCGCCCCGCCACTGGGGGCCGGGAAGACGCTCGCCCACGAGCTCGCGCGTAACTGGCCCGTGTACGCGGCCTACGTGACGTCATTCCTGACGATCGGGATCATCTGGATCAACCATCACGTGATGATCCGGCGGCTGCGCGAACCCGATCACATGATCCTGTTCCTCAACCTCCTGCTACTGATGAGCATCGCGGTGCTTCCGTTCGCGACCGACCTGATGGCCGCGTACCTCAAGCAGAGCAGCGGGCAGCACCTCGCCGCCGCCATCTACAGCGGGGCGTTCCTCGTGATGGCGTTGTTCTTCGCGACGCTGAACCGCCACCTCCTGCTGGTCAAGCCGCACCGGCTCCGCCAGGAGATCCCGGTACAGCAGCGCCGGCAGATCCTCGCCCGCAGCGTCAGCGGCGTGATCCCATACGCGATCGCCACCGCGCTGGCGATCGTCTCGCCGTACGTGACGCTCGGGATCTGCGCTGCGCTCGCGGTCTTCTACGCGTTCCCGATCGGGAGCGGCGGAACCGCCGTCGAAACCTAGCTCCGGCTCACTCCCGCCACCAGGCGCCCAGCACCCGGCGCCAGTTGTCCCAGGCGATCTCAGCCACCTCGGCCTCGCTGAACCCGGCATCACCGAGCGCAGCAAGCAGCTTCGGCGTGCCCGCCACATCCCCGAGCGGCGCCGGGATCGTGGCGCCGTCGTAATCGGATCCGAGCGCGACGTGCGCCACGCCGATCCGGTCCGCGACGTATCGCGCGTGCTCGGCGATCAGCGACAGCGGCGTGTCGGGGTCATCGGCGAAATCGGCCCGCAGGAACGGCACCGCGAACACGATCCCGACCAGGCCTCCCGACGAGCCGATCGCATCGAGCTGCGAATCCAACAAATTCCGGGACGTCGGGCACAGCTTGTGCACCCCCGAGTGGCTCGCGACCACAGGGCCAACGTCGAGCGTGGCCACATCCCAGAAGCCCGCCTCGTTCAGGTGGCTGACGTCGATCAGGATGCCCAACTCGGCGCAGCGCCGCACCAGCGCGCGGCCGGCGTCGGTGAGCCCCGGGCCGGTGTTCGGCGACGACGGCGAGATGAACGGGACCCCGTGGGCGAACGCGTTCGGCCGGCTCCACACCGGTCCGATAGACCGGAGCCCCGCCGCGTACCACAGGTCGAGCCCCTCGAGCCCGGGATCGATCGCCTCCGCCCCCTCCAGGTGGAGCACCGCCACCGGCGGCCCGGCCGCGTCGCCCAGCGCGCGATCAAGATCGGCGTCGCGACGGGCGATCCGCACCGCGCCGGCTCGCTCGAACGCGAGCAGCCGCCCGGCGACCGCGGTCGCGTCGGCGGCCGCCACCGCGTGCTCCACCGGCGGAGCGGGCTCGAACTCAACCACCCCATCGTCTCGCGGGACCTGCACCTCCCGCGCGCCCCCATCCGAGCGGGTGAACACCGCGAAGATCCCCCCGCGCACGCCGCCGGCGCGCATCCGCGGCAGGTCTAGGTGGCCGCCCGACCGGCCGTCCGCGATCTGCGCGTGATCGTCCTTGGTGAGGGCATCGTTGTGCCCGTCGAAGACCGCCGGCACGGCAGCTACTCGGTCACCGGCAAGGGCAGGTCGACCGCCGGCAGCCCGTCGATGCTGTGGGCGTTCTTCTCGCGCTGGTAGTCGAGCAGGGCCTCGGGGCCGCCGACGCGGACCTTCTTCGCGGACCACAGCTCCATGTGAGGCCTTTCCCCCTCGTGGTTCATCAGCGGGACGCCGTACCCGCAGGAATCGGCCACGCGCAAGACCTCCACGAGTACGATCGCCCGCCGGGCCTCGGGGGTGGCAGGCTCGGTGAACCCGCAAAGCTCCATCAACTCCGGGAAGCGCTTATCGGAGGCCGGAACCACTTCGCCCCGACCGTGCAGCCGCAGGATCCGGGGCGGCCCCTCGAACGCGCAGAACATGATCACGATTCGTCCGTTCTCGCGGACGTGGGCGATCGTCTCGGCGCCGCTCCCGACCATGTCGAGATAGGCCACGCTCGTCGGCGTGAGCACGCGCAGCGTGTCTATAGGCCCCTTGGGCGAGACGTTCACGTGCCCGTCCGCGTCGAGCGGAGCGGTCCCCACGAAGAACATCGGCTGCCGGATGATCCAGCTCTCGAGCCGCTCATCTATCGCGTCAAAGATCTTGCCCATCGCACCCAAGGTTACGGATCCCAACCGTGGACCCGCCCGCAGGTCCTGCGGGCGAGCCCACTAGGATCGGGCTGGTGGCCTCGACTGCATCCACCTCGCTCGAGCGCGACCTGACCGCGGTCCTGGGCGAAGGCGCGGTCCTGCCCGGCAGCACGCGCGCGTACCTGAGCGACGCCACCGAGAGCCGAAACCTCCGCGGAAAGGCCGACGCAATCGCGCTGCCGGCAAACGCGCGCCAAGTCGCCGAGACCGTCGCCTGGTGCTACGAGCACGACGTGCCGATCATCCCCCGCGGCGGAGGCACCGGCTTCACCGGCGGCGCCGTTCCGCTCGATGGCGGCGTGGTTCTGAGCCTCGAGAACCTGAAAAAAATCAGACATCTAGATCCCGGCCTGTGGCGCGCCGCGGTCGAGGCGGGCGTGATCACCGCCGACCTGCGCCGCCGGGCGCGCGAAAACGGGCTGTTCTACCCGCCCGACCCCGGCTCCGCCGAGCAATCCCAGCTCGGCGGCAACATCGCCACAAACGCCGGCGGGCCGCACGCGTTCAAGTACGGCGTGACCGGCGCGTGGATCACCGGCCTCGAGTTCGTGCTCGCGCCGGGCGAGCTCGTCCGGGTCGGGGGGCCGATTCGCAAGGACGTCGCCGGCTACGACCTGAAGTCGCTGATGATCGGCTCGGAGGGGACGCTCGGGATCGTCACCGCGGCGTGGGTCAAGATGATCCCCGCTCCCGAGGCGGCGCTGCCCCTCGCCGCGCTCTACGCGGACACGGCCACCGGCTGTGCCGCGATCGAAGCGGCGTTCGCGAGCGGCGTCGTTCCAGCGGCGATCGAGTATCTCGACGAGGGATCGATCGAGGCGACTCGGGGTGCATTCCCGGTCGAGCTCCCCAACGACGCCAGGTTCATGGTGCTGGTGGATGCCGACGGGACCGGGGCCGAGGCGGCCCACATCCACGAGGAGCTGACCGAAGCCCTGTCCGAGGACGCGGTTCTAGTCCACGCCCCGACCGCCACCAAAGAGATCAACGCGCTTTGGCGTTGGCGCGACGGCGCGTCGATCGCCGTCACCGCGCAGCGCGGGGGGAAGGTCTCCGAGGACATCGTCGTTCCGATCGACCGGCTCAGGCAAGCGATCGACGCGACGGTCGAGATCGGGCGACGGCACGACCTGCCAGCGTGCAGCTGGGGGCACGCCGGCGACGGCAACCTGCACTCGACGTTCATGATCGACCTCGAGGACCCGGCCGAACTCGAGCGGGCCGAGCACGCGGCCGAGGACCTGTTCGCGCTCGCGGTCGAGCTCGGCGGATCCGTGTCTGGCGAGCACGGGATCGGCCTGGTCAAGAATGGTCAGATCACAGCCCAATGGGAGCCGGCGGCCGTAGCGATGCACGAGGCGATCAAGCGCACGTTCGACCCCAAGGGACTCCTGAACCCTGGCAAGAAGCTCGCCCGGGTCTAGGGCGCCAGTCGCGTCCGAGTGCGCCGAACTGCAGCCGGTCAATCCAGATGCATCCGGTGCGCAACAGCCGCGGCTTGGGTTCGGCTACGTACACCAAGCTTGCTGAGGATCCGCGAGACGTGCACGCTGGCGGTCTTCTCGGCCATGAACAGCGCGGCTCCGATCTGCCGGTTGGTCGCGCCCTCGGCCACCAGCGCCAGCACCTGGCGCTCGCGCTCGGTCAGCCCGAACGGATCCTCGCCGTCTGACCCCGCGCCGCCTCGGCCTCCGTCCGCGGCCTCGCGCGCGCTCTCGCCGAGGTCGAGTCGAGCCCGCTGAGCCAGCGCGCTCAGCTCGTCGACGAGCCACCGAGCGCCCAGTTGGTTGGAGATCTCGAGCGCGTTCTGCGCCGTGCCGCAAGCCGCATCCCGGTTGCCCGCCTCGACGTAGGCCTCCGTCGCCCGCCACAGCGCGATCGCCCGCTGGAAGGGCCGCGTGATCGCGTCCCATTCCGTGGCTGCGGTCACCCAGAGCTTCGGGTCGTTGCGACCCCGGGCGCGGGCCAGCTCGGCCGCGCCGACCGCACGCCACGCCCGCTCCACCGGCCCGCCCTCCGAGGCGGCCGCGCGCAGCCGCTGCATGTGGATCCGCGAGCGCGCGATCGCGTCGCGCTCGTCGGCGCGCTCGCGCAGATCGCGGGCCCGCTGCGCGATGTCGGCCTCGACGCGCATCCCAGCCGCGGTCACGCGTGCGATCCGGGCGACATCGTCGGTGCAGAGCTCGATCCGGTCAAGCGCATAGGCGACCGCGGCGCGCGCGCCGGTCAGGTCTCGCTGCCGCCGGCGCAGCTCGGCCAGCAACGTCCCAAAGGCGCCGATCCATTGCGGCTCGGACGACCTCGCGACGAGCGGCTCGGCCTGTTCGAGGCACAGATCCGCCGTCTCTTCGTCTCCGACCCCAAGCGCGAATTCGGCCTCGCGCAGGTGGCGGAAGATCAGCTGCCGGCCGGCGAGCTGAGCCGCCGCGGGGACGAGATAGCTTCGCGCGGCCTCCCAGTCCCCCGCCTCGAACGAGATGTCCGACGCGGTCAAAGACATCCAATTGTGAGGCCGCTGGACGCGACCGGATACTGCGGCGAGCCCCTCTTTGGCCGTCTCGAGCGCCTCGGTCGTGCGCCCGGCCAGGCTGAGTGTGTCCGCCAGGTTCCCGTACGCGGTGCTGACGCCGTCGACGTCGTCGTCATCGCGCGCGATCTCGATCGCCCGGCGCAGCGACTGGGTGCCCTCGTCGATGGACCCGGTCACGATCCCGGCCATCCCCAGCGTGTTGAGGACCTCGCTCTGCGAGCGCCGGTCCCCGGCGGCGACGGCCGTGTCGAGCGCCTCTTGGCCCTCTCTGAGGGCCTCGCGGTAGCGGCCGCGCAGGTAGCGAACGCGGGCCGCCCAGGCCAGGATCGAGGCGCGCTCGCGGCTGATTTCGTCTGCGGGCAGCATCGACCGCGCGCGCTCTGCGGTCTCGATCGCCTCTCCTCCCCGGTTCAGCGACCACTGGATCCGCGACAGGCGGGCGAGCAACTCGGAGTAGCGGCGCGGGTCGCTGTCCGCGTCGAGCTCCTTCAGCGCTTGTGTGAGCAGCACCTCAGCGCGACCCGTATCGCCGGCCACTGAATGCGCGGCCGCCGCGATCCCCAGCAGCTCGATGTGGTCGAGCGGGATCATCTGGTCGGCATCGGGGACCCGCGGCCAAAGGTCGAGCGCGCGCTCGGCGAGGTCGGCGGCGTCGCCGTACGCGTGCACCTCCCGGGCGGCGAGCGCGGCCTGCACGGTGGCGCGCAGCGCAGCCGGCTGGTCTCCTGCGGTTGCGTAGTGGCGGGCGATCGCCGAGGCCAGCTCGACGCCCGTGTCGTTCTCGTAGTCGCCGCGATCCTCGAACGCGCGGGCGAGCGCGAGATGGAGCTCGCTCCGCTCGCCCGGGAGCAGGTCGTCGTACAGCGCCTCGCGCAGCAAGGCATGGCGGAAGCTCAAGCGGGTCGGCTCGCACGCGACCAGCACCTGCTCGGCGACGGCCTCGCGTAGCGCCACGTGCAGCGCATCGGGCTCGATGCCACTGACCTCGGCGATCATCGGCTCGTCCAGCGCGCGGCCGGCGGCGATCACGCGAGCCGCGGACTGGGCGTCGGGGGATAGCCGTTCGATGCGCAGCATGAACGCATCGCGCAAGCTCTGCGGAGCGGCGCCGCGGCCGTCGAGCCCAGCCGCCAGCAGCTCTTCGGTGTAAAGAGGGTTGCCCTCGCTGCGCTCGAACAGCCGCTCGAGCAGCTTGGCGCTCGGGGGCTCGCCAAGGATGTCCGCGAGCACCTCGGCCAGCTCGTCGCGGTCGAATGGCTCGAGCTCGACCCGGCGCGCGCGCTCGAGGCGATCGAGCTCGGACAGCAGCGCTCGCAGGGGGTGGCGGCGATGAATCTCGTCGGTGCGGTATGTCAGCACCAAGACGACTCGCTCACGGCGCAGGCTGCGAGCCAGGAAGTCGACGAAAGTTCGCGTCGAGCGGTCTGCCCAGTGCAGGTCCTCGAGAACCAGGACCACGGGTTGCTCCTCGCTGAGCAGATCGAGCAGTTCGAGCAGCCCCTCGAACAGCCGGACCTGAGCCGACGGATCGGTGCCGTCCGAGGCGGCGATCTCCTCGTCGAGCCCTGGCAGTAACGCGGCCAGCTGCGCGCGGCTGCCTCGGCCGAGCGCGGCAAGCGCCGGGTGCCGTGAGCGGACCAGCGGCCGCAGCGCGCCGATCACCGGCGCGTAGGGGAGCTCGCCGTCCGCCTCCTCGACGGCCTCCCCCCGGAGTACGAGCGCGCCCTCTTGGGAGGAACTGCGCTCGAACTCTCTGACCAGTCGTGTCTTGCCGACGCCCGACTCTCCGCCGAGCAGCACTACGACCGGCCACTCACCTGCGGCTTCACGTAAAGCGCGGTCCAGCTCCGCGAGCTCCCCGGCGCGCCCGACGAAGTGACTTGATGTGACCCTCGCGCGCATGAGAGAAGTATCGCGAGAAGCCGAGACGGCGCCGGCGACGGGAACCGCCATCGAGCTCGGCCGACCGCCGTTGCTCGCGGGCGATGCGCTGTGCGTCCTCGATGTGCTGTGACGCGACGGCTTGGGAGATGCTGGGATGCATTGCTCGTTCCTCTCGGTCGAATCCTGCTTTTCCACTGGAATCAGGATGAACTGAGAGGGGCTGTCTGACATCGGGAGAACGCAGTCGCTTAGGCTCCCGAACCCCTTAGGAGAGCCACCCCCACCCCTTACTCGATGACGGGCCACCAAGCCCGGCGGAATAGGCTTTCTTACGTCACCGGCCGCTCTTCGCCCGCGGTCAGCGGGCTGGCGTCCGATCGGACCGCGCTCGTCACCTCGGACGCGGTCACGTGCTGGGGATGGTGGCAGGCGGCCAGATGGCCGTTTGCGTATTCGGTCAGCGGCGGCTCCGCCGTCGTGCAGATCTCGGTCGCGAACGGGCAGCGCGTGTGGAAGCGGCACCCGCTCGGCGGATTGATCGGGTTCGGCGGCTCACCGGTCAGCATCGTCCGTTCCCGCGCGCGGTTCTCGTTGGGGTCGGGGATCGGGATCGCGCCCAGCAGCGCCGACGTGTATGGGTGGATCGGCTTGGTGTACAGCTCCTCGGCCGGCGAAATCTCCATCAGCTTGCCCAGGTACATCACGATGATCCGGTCCGACACGTGGCGGACCACCCCAAGATCGTGGGCCACGAACACGTACGACAGGTGGAGGTCGTCCTGCAGCTCGTCGAGCAGGTTGATCACCTGCGCCTGGATGGACACGTCGAGCGCGGAGACCGGCTCGTCGAGCAGGATCAGCTTGGGCTCGACCGCGAGCGCCCGGGCGATCCCGATGCGCTGTCGTTGCCCGCCCGAGAACTCGTGCGGGAAGCGGTTCAGGTGCTCGGGGTGGAGCCCGACCTTGTCGAGCAGGCCCCGGGTCTCGGCCTCGAACCGGCCCTTGGGCACGCCGCGGATCCGCAGCGGGGTGGCGATGATCTGGTTGACCCGCTTGCGCGGGTTGAGCGACGCCTGCGGATCCTGGAAGACCATCTGCATCTCACGCCGGATCGGCTGGAGGTCCTTGCGGCCTGAGTGCGTGATGTCGGCGCCGCGGAAGCGGATCGTGCCGTCGGTCGCGTCGACCAGCCGCACCAGCGTGCGGATCAGCGTCGTCTTGCCGCACCCCGACTCGCCGACGATCCCGAGCGTCTCGCCTTCGTTCAGCACAAACGTCACGTCGTCCACCGCGTGGACGTAGCCGATCTTGCGGTTGACGACTGTGCCCGCCTTGATCGGGAACAGCACGCGCAGGTGGTCGATAGCGAGCAGCGGCGTGCCGTCCGCCGGGGGCGACCCGTCCTCGCGCCCGGCGGCATCGACGCTTACGAGATCACGGTTTCCTTCGGCGCTCACGAAATCACCGCCTGTTCACTGGCAAGCCCGATCTGGTCGCCGACGACGCGAAGCGCTCGCTTGCGCTCCGGCTCGAGCCAGCAGCGATCCAGGTGGTCCGGCGCGTCCGCCAGCCGCGCCTTCAGCTCCGGCACCTGTGTGCAGCGAGCGAACGCGTGCGGGCACCGAGGGCGGAAGTGACAACCCTCGGGCGGGCGCAGCAGCGACGGGGGAAGCCCCGGAATCGCCGGCAGCCGCTGCGAGCGGTCGCGGTCGATCCGCGCGATCGAGCCGAGCAGTCCCCACGTGTACGGGTGCTGCGGGTCATAGAAGATCTCGTCGAGCGTGGCCTGCTCGACCACGCGCCCCGCATACATCACGACGATCCGGTCCGCGACGTCTGCGACGACACCCAGGTCGTGGGTCACGAGGATGATCGCGGCCCCGGTGTCGTCCCGCAGTTGGCGCAGCTCGTCGAGGATCTGGGCCTGGATCGTGACGTCGAGCGCGGTCGTCGGCTCGTCCGCGATCAGCAGCCTGGGGTCGTTCGAAAGCGCCATCGCGATCATCACACGCTGGCGCATGCCGCCGGAGAACTCGTGCGGATAGGAGCGCAGACGCTCGCGCGCGCGAGGTACTCCGACTCGCTCCATCAGGTCGGCAGCGCGGTCGTATGCCTGGGCCTTCGAGATGTTCTTGTCGTGGGCCCGGATCTGCTCGACGATCTGCTTTCCGATCCGCTGAACGGGATCGAGCGAGCTCATCGGATCCTGAAACACCATCGCGATCCCGCCGCCGCGAACCTTGCGCAGCTCCTCGTCGGAGGCGCTGATCAGGTCGCGGCCGTCGAATAGCGCTCGCCCTTCAAACGTCGCGTTAGGGCTGCGCGTGAGCCCCATCAACGTCATCGCGGTGACCGACTTCCCCGAGCCCGACTCGCCGACGATCGCCACGACCTCGCCGGGCTTGATCGCGAACGAGACCCCGTCGACCGCGCGGACGACGCCATCCTCGGTCCGGAACGAGACCTTCAGGTCCTCGACGTCGAGCAGGTACCCGTCCGCCGAGGGCGTCTGCGCGCCCGAGCTCACAACCGGATCCGCGGATCGAGGTACGCGTAGAGGATGTCGACGAAGGCGCCGATGATCACGACCACGAACGCGCCGAACAGCGTGATCACGATCACAGGGGGAATGTCGAGCGCCTCCACGGACTGGGCAGCGTACTGGCCTATCCCGTGCAGGTTGAAGACGGTCTCGGTGAGGATCGCGCCGCCGCCGATCACCGCCGCGAAGTCGAGCCCGAACAGCGTCACGATGGGGATCAGGCTGTTGCGCAGCACGTGACGCACCATCGTCTGGCGCTCGGTCAGCCCCTTGGCCCGGGCTGTTCGCACATAGTCGTCGTTGACCGTGTCGAGGATCGTCGAGCGCAGCACGCGCGAATACACGCCTATGAACAGCACAGACAGCGCGAACCACGGCATCAGCATGTGCACGAACCACTGCGCCGGGTCATCCTGGAGCTTTACGTAGCCCCCGGCAGGCAGGATCCCCCACTTGTCGCCCAGGTAATAGGACATCAGTGCGCCGAGGAAGAACACCGGCATCGAGACGCCGATCAGCGCCAGCACGGTCAGGCCGCGGTCGAGCCACCGGCCGGCCCGCCAGGCGCTGAGCACGCCGAACAGGATCCCCGTCGACAGCCAGATGATGCCGGCGCCGATCGCGAGCGAGGCGGTCACTGGCAGGTACTGGAGAAGCTGGTGGTCCACGTTGACCTGCTGGTCGTAGGAGATCACCTTGCCGGTGAAGACCAGCTTCATGATCGTGAAGTACCGGATGTACACCGGCTTATCGAAGCCCCACTGGTGGTTGATGTGCGCGATCTGCGCGGCGCTCGCGAACCTGCCCGCCAGCCGAAGCGCCGGGTTCGGCAGCGCGTTGAACAGCAGAAACGTGAGGACCGAGATCGCGAACAGGACCCCGAGCATCGAGAACAGCCGGCGGACGATGAACCGCGACATCAGTGATCGATCCGGATCTTCGCGCGCGGGTCGAGCGCGTCGCGCACGCCGTCACCGAACACGTTGATCCCGAGCACGCACAGCACGAGCATGATCCCCGGGACGAGCATCGTGTGGATGGCAGAGGGGAGCAGGTTGATCCCCTCGCTGATCATCGTCCCCCAAGACGGGTTCGGCGGGCGCACGCCGGCGCCCAGGAACGACAGGCCCGCCTCAGTCAGGATCGCGTTCGCAAGCACGAGCGGGATGAACACGATGATCGTCGAGGCGACGTTCGGGAGGATCTCCTCGTACATGATCCGCATGTTCCCCAGCCCCTGCTGCCGCGCGGCGTCGATGAACTCACGCTCTCTGAGACCTAGCACCTGCCCGCGGATCGCCTTGCCCACGTAGGGCGTGTAGATCACCCCGATGACCAGCGCGGTGATCAGCAGCGAACTGCCGCCGATCTTGAACAGGCCGAGATCGAGGCCGCTGATCTCCAGAACGACGCCGAGCACGATCCCGAGCAGGTACACGGGATAGGCCCAGATCACCTCAAACGCCCTCGATATGAAGCCGTCGAGCGGCCCCCGGAAGTAGCCCGAGATTACGCCGAGCAGTGTTGCGAGCACGATCGTGATCAGGGTCGCCTCGAAACCGATCTCGAGCGAGTTGCGCCCGCCGTACAGGAGCCGGACGGCGACGTCCCGTCCGACGTTGTCCGCGCCGAGAAAATACTTCGCGTGCCAGGTCGGCCCGACCGGGACCCCGAACTGGTTGAGCGCGGTGTCGACGTTCTCGGTGTTTGGGCCCGTATGTGCGACGTGCTTCGCGTACACCGGCGCGAGCAGGCACAGGACCAGGATCACCAGGAACAGGCCGCCGAACGCCAGCGCGACCTTGTTCCTTCTCAGCCGGCGCCAGGCGAGCCGGTAGGGCCCGATGCCGGGCGGGACGTCGTCGCCGGCCGACGACGGCCACCCTTCGTGCGGCAGCGACTCCTCTATGACCGACGCGGGTGTGGATCCTGTTGCGCTCATTCCGCGCTAAAGCCTAAGTCTTTGTTGCTGATTGGGAGCAGGCCGGGGCGCGCGATCGCGCCCCGGCCCACCGCCTCTTACTTGAACTGCAACGAGCTGAAGTCGTTGCCCTCCAGCGGGCTGAACACCACCGCGCCGAAGTTGATCCGGTTCGACAGGAACTCCGGCGAGGACAGGTAGCCGTACGGCACCACGTACGACTTCTGCGTCACGTACATGTCGAGCGCCTGCCATTTCGACGCCACTGTGGCGATCTGCGCGGCCGGCACGGGATACAGCTCCTTCAACGTCGCCTGGATGTGCGGGTCGTTGACCTCCTCGTAGTTGGAGTTACCGATCGGCACGATCGCATTCCCGTCGACCAGGTTCTGGTAGAAGTCGGTCGGGTTCGGGAAGTCCTGCTGCCAGTCGGCAAAGCCGGTCTGCGGATGGTTCTTCAGCGTCTCGATCGTCGAGAAGTAATCCGCGTCGGCGATCGTCTTCAGCGTGGCCTTGAACCCGATCGCGTTCAGCGTGGCGGCGTAATTCTCCGCCCACTCTAGCCGCGGCTGGCGGTTCTCCGCCCACACCGTGACCGCCTGGCCCGCCATCCCCGACTGCTGGACGAGTTGCTTGGCCTTCGCCACGTCCGGCGAGGAATTCGGATCGATGCCGTACGGGCACGGACCTGTCGGATGCCCCGTCATCTGCGGCGGGAGCAGCCAGCAGCCCGGAACCAGCGCGCCGCTGCCCAGCCTGGCCAGCGCCGGCCGATCGGTCGCGATCTGGACCGCCTCGCGCGCGAGTTGGCTCGAGAACGGCTTCTCGGTGACATTCAGGAACCAGTAGAACGTCTTGTTGGTCTGAACCGCCTTGAAGCGATCGTGCAGCCCGCTTACCTGCTGGATCAGCGACGGCGGGATCGTGTCGCCCCAGTCAAACACGTCGGCCTGGTTGTTGAGCACCATCGAGGCCTCGGTGGTGGTGTTCGACTGGATCGAGAAGTGGATGTTCAGGTGCCCGGCTGGGATTCCCGGGATCGCCTGCTTCGCGTAAGTCGGATTCTTGATGAGGTCGTAGCTGACGTTGTTCTGCACGTTCTTGATGACGTACGGCCCGAAGCCGACGGGCGGGCTGTTGGGCTCAGGCTTCATCGGCGTCGTCGCCGCCGGCATGTAGCTGACCCCCGGCACCGCGAGGATGTCGAGGAATGCACCGTACGGCGAGACCAGGTGGATCGTGGTCTGCCCGGTCGCGTCGTTGGTTGTGATGCCCGAGATGGTCTTCGCCGACCCCTTCGAGTACGCGGTGGCACCCTGGATCGTCGACGTCAGGAAGCTCGCCGCGCTCCAGCCGAGCTTGAGTGCGCGCTCGATCCCGAACGTCAGGTCGGACGCCTTAACCGGCGCGCCGTTCGAGTACGTCAGGCCCTTGCGGATCGTGAACGTGTACGTCTTGCCGCCGTCGCTGACGGTCGGCATCGCCGTCGCGACCGACGGAATGACCTGGGTGCCGGCCGTGCCCGACGCATGCGCGAACGAGTACGGGCCCAGATACGTAAGCCAGTGCACCTCGCCGCCCTGGGTGGTGAAGTCGATCGACGGGTCGAGCGACTGCGGGAACGTCCCAATCACCACCGTCGCGGTGGTTCCGTTGTGGCTCGTCGACGACGATGAAGACGACGTCGTACTCGACGACGAGCCCGATGCAGCGGACGACGTCGAGCTCGATTTCGAGCTGCCACAGGCCGCCAGCGCGATCACGACCGCGAGCGCGAGAGCGCTCGCCATGATCGGTCTGGTGAGCTTTTTCATGCTGCCTCCTCCTCAGAAGGTCGTTTTCTACGGGGAGAAATCTATTGGGAGATGGAACTTCGCGCAGGGTTCCTAATCAATCCCCAACACGCTGGCCGAATCGTTGCGATCCGCATTTGGCGTCTGTCCCCACGAGCGAGCCACGCCAGCAGGCCCCGACGGGCCTTAGTCGACGGTCAGGACCGCCTTGCCGTTCACCTTTCGATCGAGCAGCGCCTCGATCGCCCGGCCCGCGTCACTCCAGCTCAGCGTCAGGTCGATCTGGGGGTCGAGCTTGCCGGCGGCGATGAGGTCGGCCAAACGCCGCAGATCGGAGCTGCCGGTTTGGGTGTGCTGGAGCTCAGCGAAGACGTACAAGCCGTAGAGCTTCGCGCGGGGAGCGCGGGCGAACAGCTCGCGGGCCGGATACGACACCGGGTCGGGCACGGTCGACGCGAAGCTCACCACGGTGCCACCCGGCGCGACGCGCTGGATCGCCGCGCCCAGGACCCCGCCGCCGACGCCATCAACGATCAGGTCGTAGGTGGGCCCGTCGAGATCGATCTCGTTTATGACCTCGTCCGCCCCGAGCTTGCTCAGGCCCTCGGTCCGGCGTGCCAGCGCCGTGATCTGAGCGCCGGCAAGCCTCGCGAGCTGGATCGCAAACCGCCCAACCCCGCCGCTCGCGCCGGTCACCAGCACGCGCTTCTCCACGAGGAAGCCGCCAAGCTCGAGCGCCCTCAACGCGGTCAATCCCGCCACCGGCAGCGCGGCCGCCTGCTCGAACGAGACCGCGGCGGGCAACTCGGCCAGCCAGTCGGTCTCGACTGCGGCGACCTCGGCCCAAGCGCCGGCGGGAACCATCCCGACCACGCGGGCGCCGGCCGGCGGGCCGCTCCCGTCAGGGGCCGCCTGCTTGACGACCCCGGCGAGGTCCCAACCCGTGACGGTGCCTGGCTCGAGCGACTCGAGCCGTCGCGTCTCGCCGCGGTTGAGGCTGATCGCCTTGACCTCGACCAGCGCCTGGTCGTGCCGCGGGGCCGGGTCGGGGACCTCGGCCAGCTCGGCGTAGGGACGGGACCGCTTGGACACGAGCGCTCGCATCGGCGGACAGGCTACTTGTATGTTCCTTCTCTTGACCCGCTTGCCCGCCGTGTTCGTAGTGGTTTGCGCGTCGCTGGCGTTCGTGGCCGCGGGCCCGGCTCGCGCCGAACTCAAGGTCGACTGGATGCGGGGCGCCTCGTCACCCGGCACGCCGGCGCGGTACGACCGTGTAGGTGTGATCAAGGTCGGATCGCCGCACGCACGCAACGTGCTCGTGCTCGCGCCCGGGACGTCCGCCGGCGCCGCCTACTTCGTCCCGCTCGCGCGGTGGATCGTGGCGCGAGCGCCGAAATGGCAGGTGTGGTCGGTCGAGCGCCGCGAGAACCTGCTCGAGGACCAGTCGGTTCTCGATCTCGCCAAGGAGGGACTCGCCACTTCGACCCAACTGTTCGACTACTACCTCGGCTGGCTCGATCCGGCGTTGCAGGTTCAGTCGCACATCCAGCTGATCCCGAGTTCGAGCGTGACGTTCGCGAAGGGGTGGGGGATGACCGTCGCGGTGGGCGATTTACGCCACGTGATCGATGCCGCCCGGCGCCTCGGCGGCAACGTCGTGCTCGGCGGCCACTCGCTCGGCGGAGCGGTCGTGACCGCATACGCCACCTGGAACTTCCACGGCCGCGCCGGCGCTCGCGACCTGGCCGGGCTCGTGTACATCGACGGCGGCAGCCTGCCGGCCGTCAGCGCGTCGACCGCCCGGTCCGAGCTGCGCGGGCTCGATTCGTCCGGGACGTCTCCATGGCTCACGTTCGGCGGCATCCCGGCTCCGTTCGCCGGGCTGTTCAGCGCGACCGGCGCCACCGCGGCCCTGGTCGACCCCGATTCTGCGTCGCTCGGTCAGTCGTCCGGGTTGCTGAGCGCCTTCCATCTGTCCCCGTCGGTCCCGGTCACAAACCTCGCGCAGTTCGGCTACGCGCTGAACGTCGGCACCTCGCCGATGAGCCTGCTCGCCGCGCAGGCCCACCTGGGCCGCGGAATCTCGCCGGTCGGTCCCCTGCACGGGTGGGACGGCGCCGGCGCGCTCACCCCGATCACCCGGTTCGCGACGATGTTCTCGGGGCTGGGCGTCGCCGGGGCCGACGGCACCGAGTGGTACTTCCCGGAGCGCCTCACGATCGATTCGGGTGCGGTTGGGAACGGTCTGGCGGGTCCGGCGCAGCGGGTCCTCGGCGTGGAGGCGACGATGGGGCGCGAGCTGCCAAAGCGTTTGCTGATCTACGCCTTCGGAGCGCGGCTCGGCGGCGCCGGCGTGCTGACCGACGCGCGGGCACTCGCCGACCAGTCGGGCATCCCGACATCGAACCTGCTCCTGATCAACCGACAGAGCACGTACGCGCACAACGACCCCGCCGGCGCGTACCCCCGGAACGTGTTCTTCGCGGGGCTGATGCGGTTCCTCGGCCGCGTGACGCGGTAGCGCTAGCCGGTGAGCGCTTGGACGACGTCGTTCGAGTGCGTCACCGGCAACCGGTTTCCCTCAAGCTCGATCCGCGACCCGCTGGCGTTGTCGATCAACTCCAGCACCCGCACGTTAACGCGCTGATGGACCTTCGCCGTGATGCCGGCCCGCGGCAACTGGAACACGAGCGCGGTGGGCTCACTATGCCTGGTCGCCGCCGCAAAGCCGTACACCATCGTGTCCGAAACGGCCACCAACATCTTGGCCGGAAGGCCCGAGGCGGCATCTGCGGCGCGCGCGCCGGCCAGCGAGCCGCCCGCTACACCGACGCCCTCGGCCACGCCGCCAATGACACCTCCTGCATCCCCACCGACTAGGCCACCAGCGAACATGCCGCCGGTGTGACCGCGCGGATTGAACTGCCCGGCAAACGCGACGCTGTCGTCGATCCCGCGAGCGTCGAGCGCGCCTTGGACCAACTCGACCATCCGCTCTTCCGACATCCTCGGCCCTCTCTTTCAACCGTCCGCAACCCAGTGAACGACCTCGACGCTAGCGTGCCGCGACGCCGGCGGCTTGAATCGTCAGCCTGTTCGCCGGTCGCTACTTGGTAGAGCTTGCCTGACCCCCGAGGCGGATCTCGTCGAGCTCCACCCAGCGTCCCAGAGCCGCGGCCCGCTCGATCGCTTCGCACCCGGCCTGGACCTCGAGTCCGGTGGCGAAGTCGGGCGACCACGTCCCGTCCGGCCACTGGTCAAGCAGGTCGGCGGCCTGGTTGACGAAGCTCGCGCCGTATCCGATGCCCTGGCCGATCGCCCACCAGCCCTCGGTCTCGGGATGCACCGGATGCTCGGCGCGAATCCGGCGCATCCCGTACAGCTCTGGCTCGTCCCCGCCGTCTCCGTACCACAGCTCGTTGAGTCGGGCGTAGTCGAACCGCAGCGTCCCGCGCTCTCCGTTGACCTCGACCGTGAAGTCGCACGGCCGCCGCACGCACGTCTTGGCGACCTCGAACACACCGAGCGCGCCAGACCGGAACCGCAGCAGCGCCGAGGAGGCGTCGTCGACGTCGACCTCGCGGATCGTCCCGTCGGCGTCGCCCCGCTCTGAAGTGAACGTCCGCGACTGCGCGCTGACCGCCTCGATCTCCCCGACGAGCCAGCCGGCGAGGTCGAGCAGGTGCGCCCCGAGGTCCGCGATCGTGCTCGCGCCGACGCTCCGCTCGAAACGCCAGTCGAACGGGATCTCTGGATCGACGAACTCGTCCGAGAGCCAACTGCCCCGCCACAGCCGGACCTCGCCGATCCTCCCGGCGTCGACCAGTTGCTTCATCAGCGACAGCGCGGGCAGCCGGCGGTAGTTGAAGCCGATCGCATTCAGCACCGGCGCGCGGCGCACCGCGGCCGCGGCTCGGCGCGCGTCCTCCCAGCCCGCCCCCAGCGGCTTCTCGCAGATGATCGCCTTCCCGCGCTCGGCCGCCGCCTCGACGATCTCGGCGTGTGTGCCCGGCGGCGTGCAGATGTCGACGATCTCGACGTCGGGCGACTCCACCAGCTCCCGCCAGTCGGTCGTGAACCGCTCGGCTCCGAGGTCGCGCGCGGCGCGCGCGACCGCGTCCCGGCTGCGGCCGCTGATCGCTCGCAGCCGCGGCGTCCACGCCAGCGGGCGAATCCGGGGCGCCGCCGCGTACGCGTAGCTGTGCGCCTTGCCCATCGTGCCGTAGCCGACGATCCCGACCCCGACCTCGCGTGCGATTTCGGCCGTCATCGACGCCGTATGATCGCGCCAAATGTCCGCAACGCGCGCTCGCGTGCTGCGCGCGATCGAGCGGCTGAACTACAAGCCGAACGCGATCGCACGGCAGTTCGTCAGGCAGCGCACGACGTGCTGGGCGTCCTCGTCGGCGACCTGAGCAACCCGTACTACGCGCAGATGGCGCAGGTCGCCGAACGCGCCGCGTTCGGGTCCGGCTATACGACGATGTTCTGCAACATCGAGGGCGAGGAGAACATCGCGGCCGCCGGCGTGGAGGGGCTGCTCGAGCACCGAGTCGCCGGCATCGTGTTCCTCGCGTTCATCGCGAAGAACACGCAACTCGAGGACACGCTCAAGCGCGCCCGCGTGCCGATCGTTTTCCTTGGCCTCAGCGAGCAGTGGGGCGACTCGGTCGGGCCGCAGGACACCCAGGGCGGACGGCTCGCCACCGAGCACCTGCTCGCGCTCGGGCACGAGCGGATCGCGTACGTGCGCACGCCGCTGGTGGAACGCACCGGCGACCGCGCCCGCCTCGCCGGCTACCGCGCCGCGATGCGCAAGGCCGGCCGCCCAGCGATGACGCCGCTCCAGTGGCAGCCGGGCGCCGAGTCGATGCGCGCCGGAAAAGCCGGAGTTGAGCTCGCCACGGCGCTAGGGCAGACCGAAGGCCCCACCGCGCTGTTCGTCTCCAACGACATCGGCGCGATCGCGATGATCGAGACATGCGAGACGCTCGGCTTCGACGTCCCGGGCAAGATCTCGATCGTCGGCTTCGACGACATTGCCCTCGCGGGCCTGCACCGAATCTCGCTGACCACGATCGCACAGTCACTCGACTTCCAGGCCGAGCGCGCGGTCGCTCTGCTGATGGAACGGATCGAGAATCCCCGCCTCGAGCCGCGGCACGAGAGCGTGCCGGTCGAGCTCAAGGTCAGAAACTCGACCGGACCACCGCCTCGCAGGTCAACCGCCGCCGGGCGACGACGCGCAGGTCACCTCACGGGGTGAACACCGATGTGTGACACGGCGCCCCGCCGCACACGTTCACCACCGCGCCGTTCGGCTCCAGGTAATCCGATATCTGCTGCTGCGCCGCGTGCGTGCTGCGTGGGTCCGGATGCGGATCGATGTTCGTCGCGCCGGCGGTCGGGGGAATGTTCCCGACCGGCGGCTCCTGCACCCGGCCCGGGCCGCTGTCCCAGATCTCGATCGCGGATCCATTGAACGGATAGTGGCTGATCGCGGGGATGCCGTAGAACAGATTCCGGTCGCGCGCCCGATCGGGATCCAGCGCCGGCTCGTACGCCGACACGCCGACGGTTCGCGCTTCGGCCGCGCCCGCGTACATGCTGACCTGGAAGTCGCCGTAGGCGATCTGCATCAGCACCTGGTGCGGCGGGGTGTCGGGCAGCGGGTGCGAGGTCATGTACGGGGCGTACCCGTCCGGGTCGCCTCGATCCCACAACTGGTCGAGCAGGTCGAGGATGACGGGGTACATCGATGCATCCGGGTAGGTGAATCCGAGCAGGGTGCTGAACGTCGTGAAGTCCGTGCTCCGCGCGAGCAGCAGGTTGCCGTAATCCATCCCGGTGACGCCGAGCACCGCGCGCCGCACGTCGGGTGACACCGCGAGGGTCACTCCGCCCATGATCCCGCCCTGGGAGTTGCCGTTGTAGTAGAGGTTCGAGGTGTCGATCGCCGGCCGACCCCCGACCTGGAAGTCCGGGTTGGAGGCGAACCCCTGGGGGCTGATCATCAGCCGCCCGAGGAAAAGCGTGTTCACCACCGCCTGATCCAGGCGGTCGACGATTACCGGAAACAGGTTCAGGTTCGCCACCACCTGACCCGCGAACGGCTCGTCCGCGTCGGTCAGCCCCCACCAGTCGGTCCCGCAGACGACCATGTTGTACTGGGTGGCGAGCGCCTCGACCGGCGGGTCCTCGACCTCCGTGTAGTCGCCGAACAGCCCGTGGCCGTATAGCGAGACGCGGGCCGGGGTTGGGTTGCCGGCACTGCTGGGGATGATGCACTCGAATGGCGCGACCGCGACGTTCCCGGGTGCCTGGGTCGGGGCCGCGTCGGGCTTGTGCGAGCTGTAATGAAAGCCGGTCGTGGCGGTGGTCCCGCACTGGATCAGGTAGCACGGGACGTCGAACGTGCCGACGACCGCGTTCAGCTGCGGTGAAAGCGTCTTCGTCGACGTGATCGTGTAGCTCGGCGCGCCGCCCTGCACCTTGCCGTCGGCGAGCTTGGTGTCGCCGAGCTGGGCGAAGGCGTTGTCCCGGATCGACAGCAGCCGCCCGGTGATGTTCTGTCGCGACGCCACCGTGAAGTCCCACGCCTCGTACAGATTCGAGCGGCGCACGCCGGCGCGAGCGAGCGCCGCGAAGATGCGCGCGTAGCGCGCGCGCTGCGAGCGCTCGTTCCGCGGGCAGCGCGCGATTCTCGCGGAGCCGCTCGAACCACTTCGGCGCCGAGATCACATGACCCGCGGCGGTGCGCAGGTTGCGGAGCGCGACGACGTACGTGTGGCCGTCGACGAAGTCCTTGCCGCCGTGGATCAGCAAATCGGTGGTCTGCGGCGTCTTGGCGTTGGCGTCGAGCTCTGACCAGACCAGCTGCCGCCGCCCGGTTTGCTCGTCGATGATCACGATCGGCTGGTTCTTCCCCCGCGACTTCGCCATGTCGAGCACGCCCGCCGCGCCGGTCCGCGCGAATGCAGCGGCATTGTCGAGCCCCGGCACGTGGAGGATCGCCGCCGATCCCGGGCTGAACCCGTCGGCGCGGTCGTAGGGGGCGACGCTGACCCGCTGCCCGCTCGTATTGATCGGCATCGCGGCGGCCGGGAGATTCACGCGCAACCCGGTCCGGCTGGAGTGGTCGGGTCGCGTGAACAGGTTGTTCGGGAACGGGAGCAGGCAGGGGCGTCCACCGAACGGCTGGCAGGCCGCAGCCGGCGGATCGCCGCCGGCGGCTTTGGCCCTTATCGAGTGGGCGGGCGTCGCTAACGCCTCGGACCCCGCCAGGGTCAAGCCCGACAACAGGCACCCCACCAGCACAACGCGACTAATGCGATTCACCACAACCTCCCTGCCTTCGAGCCGGGGCACCTTACTAACTTGAGAGTTACGTGCGCGGGTAGCCCTCAATTGATGCGGAATCGGAACGCCCAGTCAGCAGAGCTCGGCGCCGGCATCAGCCGGCCGCTCGTCCTGCTGCTCGCGTTCACTTGCGGGGCGGCGGTGGCGAACCTCTACTACGCCCAGCCGCTGCTGCACACGATCGCCCACGCCTTCTCGGTGTCGAACAGCGCCGCGGGCCTGCTGGTCACGGTCACCCAGGCCGGCTACGTGGTCGGGCTGGCGCTGCTAGTTCCGCTCGGCGACCTGCTCGAGCGCAGGCGCCTGATCGCAGCGATGCTGCTGGTCGCTGCTGCCGGCCTCGGGCTCGCCTCGGCGGCGCCGAGCTTCGCGGTGTTCGCGCTTGCGGTCGCCGTCCTCGGCGTGACCGCGGTCCTGGCGCAGATCATCGTGGCGATGTCCTCGTCGCTCGCCAGCGAGCACGAGCGCGGGAGCGTCGTCGGCACGGTGATGAGCGGCCTGCTGATCGGGATCCTCGCTGCCCGCACGATCAGCGGTGTCGTCGCGCAGCTGCTCGGCTGGCGCGTCATCTTCGCGGTCGCCGCGGGCGCGATGGTGCTGCTCGCGGGCGTATTGCGGTGGACGCTCCCGCGGGTGCCCACCACCGAGCGGCTGCGCTATCCGGCGCTGCTCCGAACGGTGCTGCAGCTCATCCGCGGCGAGCCGCTGCTCCGGCAGCGGATGCTGCTCGGCGCCACCGCGTTCGGCTGCTTCAGCGTGCTGTGGACCTCGGTCGCGTTCCTGCTCTCGGGCGCGCCGTACCACTACGGCAACGCGGTGATCGGCCTGTTCGGGCTGGCGGGGCTCGCCGGGGCGCTCGCCGCGCCGGTCGCCGGCCGGCTATCTGACCGCGGTCGCGGCCGCGAAGCGATGAGCGGCTCGATCCCTCCTCCTGCTGCTGAGCTGGGGGCTGCTCGCGTTCGGGAAGAGCTCGGTGGTCGCGCTGATCGCCGGGATCGTCGTGCTCGACCTCGGGGCCCAGGCGATGCACATCTCCAACCAGAGCGCGGTCTACTCGCTGCACGGGCAGGCCCGGAGCCGGCTCACCACCGCGTATATGGTCGCGTACTTCAGCGGGGGCGTGGCACTCTCGGCCGCCACCTCCGCGCTGTACTCGAGCGGCGGCTGGGGAGCGGTGTGCGCGCTCGGGGCGGGGACGGCCGCCGTCGGACTGATCACCTGGCTAGTCACAGAGCGCGTGATGACCGGGCGGCTGCCGATCGGGGCCGACAGCTCGGCCTGACCTGGGAGGATCGAAGCCATGCGCCCCCGTCTTGTCGCGTCCGATCTGGACGGCACCCTGCTCAAAGCGGACGGAACGGTCGATGACCGCACACGAGCCGCGATTGCGGAGGCCGAGGCCGCCGGCGCGCTGGTCGTGTTCTGCACCGCCCGACCGCACCGGTGGATGCGCCCGCTCGCGCAGGAGACCGGCCACCACGGCGTGGCGATCTGCGCCAACGGCGCGGTCGTGTTCGACCTCCACACGGAGTCGGTCGTCGAGGCCACCCCGCTCGAGCCGGCGATCGCCCAGGAGCTGGTGGCGCTGCTCCGGGAAGAGGTCCCGGGCGGCTCGTGGGCGGTGGAGCGAACCGGCGGGTTTGGCCACGAGCCGGGCTACGTCCCGCGCTGGCCGGTGCCCGCCGAGACGACGGTCGACGTCGTCGAGGCGCTCGTCGCGCAGCCGGTCGTCAAACTGATGCTCCGGCACGACCGGCTGTCGGCGGACGCGCTGGTGTCGGTCGCGCGCGAGATCGGCGGTCACCTGGCGGAGTTCAGCCACTCGAACTCTGCCGACGGGCTGCTCGAGATCAGCGCCGCCGGGGTCAGCAAGGCCTCGGCGCTCGCCCGGCTGTGCGAGCAGCGCGGGATCGACCGCCGGGACGTGATCGCGTTCGGCGATATGCCCAACGATCTGCCGATGCTGGCCTGGGCGGGTCACGCCGTGGCGGTCGCCAACGCCCACCCCGACGTGATCGCCAGCGCACACGAGGTGACCGCGTCTAACGACGAGGCGGGCGTCGCTCGCGTGCTCGAACGGCTGTTCGGGCTCAGCTGACGGTCTTATTCACCAGCGGCAGGTAACGGCGACACGGCTCGCCGCGGAGTCCCGGGCACGGCGGGTATCCGGTCGGGACCGCCACCCCGGGCACGACCGGAAGGATGATCCGGGACGCCATCGAAGGCGAGCGGGCCAGCTTCACGGTCGCCCGGCCCTTCGGGGTCAGGTCGGAAAACGCCCACGTCGGCTGATCGCCGCCGGGTGCGGAGATCGTGATCCGGATCCGCGATCCGGCCCGGTACACGTGACCTTCGTAGTAGAGCGGCACGATCACCTCGGTGAAGCGACCCTTCGGCAGCGGCTTCGCATCGGCCTTGCGCTCGCTCAGCACCGGCTCGAGCAGTGTGCTCTGCGCAGCGTCGAGCTTGCGCTCGCTCGCGTCCAGCCAGCCGCTCTGCACGAACGTCTCGTTGCCGTCCGGACGAACCTCGGAGATCGTGGCTTGCAGATCGACGTCGGGCGTGGAGGCTTCGATCCACGCGTGGAGCGCGCCGGCGCCGATCACGACCGTGTTGCTGTGTAGTGGCGCCGTGATGTACGACAGAGCGGTGCCGGCTGGGTTCTGGGTCCAGTGGTAATTCGGGGTCGTGCCCCATAAACCGCCGACTCCGGTGTTGCCGGTGAAATCTGTCAGAAGTCTGGCTTTGGGAGACCACGTGAACTCGTCGACGCCGCGTGTTCCGGGCGGGGTCGCCCCCAGCGTTCCACCCGCTCCCAGGTACCAAGACTCCGCGCTTGTCCCGGGTATCGGAAAGCTTGAGAACGACTGCTCGAACCCCGCGACCGGCGCGCCCGGCGTCGAACTGCCGGCCCCGTTGTCGAACAGGATGCGAACCTGAGGCTCTGCTTCGAACGCCGCGAGTGCGGATGCATAGTCAGGTTCGTCCTCGATCGGATCGGCCGGGAACTGGACCCCGGGGATGCCCATCGCGAGCTGATACAGCGCGGGCGCGAGCGCGCGTAGCCCCGGCGTGAGATGGGGTAACCGGTGGGCGACGAACAGCGAGAGGAAGTCGTACCAACGCGCCGCGGTGGCCGGATCGAGGGAGTCGACGTGGGCTCCGTTGGTGAACGTGAACCACTTCAGTCGCGTACCGGTGAAGTGCTCGGCGAGCTCAGGGCAGTGACCACCGGTCTGCTCGTCGGTCCACTGACACGCGAGGAACACCGGCACGTGGATCTTGTGCACGAACGTGTCGGGATTCAACGGGTTGGCGAACGACGGTATGTAGTAGCGATTGGCGGCGACTTCCTTGACTTCGTTGACCGCCGCGGTGTGGAGCACCTGGTTGGCGCGGCAGGTGCGGTCGCCGGCGCGGATTCGCTGGAGCGCCCACGCCTCACCGTGACCGGGCGACGCCGGCTCGGCGTCGAAGTCGCGCGCCTTCGCGTACGGGGCCCCGAACCCGGTATTGAGGATCCCGCCGGGATACAGCGTGGTCGCGGTGTTGTCGATCACCGACAGCGGCGCGATCGCCGCGAGGTCGGGCGGATCGGTGGCGGCCACGAACAGCTGGCTGATGCCGCCGTAGGAGATGCCGATCATCCCGACCTTGTGGTCCAGCACCCACGGCTGATGCGCCACGGTCTCGATCACGTCGTACCCGTCGAGGTTCTGCAGCGTCTCGAAGAAGCTGAATGCCCCGCCCGAGCAGCCTGTCCCCCGCATGTTCACGTCGACGACCGCGAACCCGAGCAGCGTCGCGATCGGGCTGATCCCGTTCTGCGCGCCGGCCGGGTCCGCGTAGCCGTAGCCGGAGTACTCGATCAGCGTCGGGTACGGCCCGGGTCTCGCCGGGCAGACGGACGTCGATCGCGAGCTTGGTGCCATCCCGCGTGGTCAGGTAGCCGTAACCCGAGCTCGGGATGTGCTGCTCGTAGATCTTGGTGCTCGGCGGCGCCGACCGATCCGGGAGCACCGTCACCGCGCGTGCGGCCGGCCCGCCCGCGGCCGGCCGGACGCGGTAGCCGGGCCCGGGCTTCAGATTGCGGAACACCTGACCACCGAGTGAGCCGGCGGCTAGCTCCGCGATCGTCGCACCGCGGCGATTGACGAGCGCGAGTTTCTCGCCGGGTCGCGCGCCGGTCACGTACACCTGCTGCACGCTGCCGCCGACGACGAGCCTGGTCGCGGCCGAGGCCGTCGCCTGCGAGGCCAGGCCGGCCGCCGCGAGCGTCACCAAGAACAGCGTCGTCCTCAACCGTTCGCGCATTCTGAACATCGGTCGGCGGGCACCCTACACGGCGAACCCGAGCGCCGGCCGACGAACCCAGCGCGGTCCGGCGAAGACCCGATTTGGGGACTGGTACATAGCCGGGTCGGTCGCCGACATCGCTCAGGGCAGTAGCGTTCGCGACGTGACCGAGACGGTGTCCGCCACAACCCCGAGCACGCAGCATGGCGACCCCGCCGACCTCGGCGTGCTCGAAGCGGCGGAGCTGCTCCGCTCGGGGCGCCTGTCGGCGACCGAGCTGACCGACGCCTGCCTGCGCCGGATCGACACGCGGAACGGCGGCCCGCCCACGAGCGACGGCGCGCCCGATGCGATCAACGCTTGGGCTCGCGTGTATCCCGAGATCGCGAGCGAGCAGGCGTCGCTCGCCGACGAGCGCCGCGCCACCGAGGGCGATGCGACGCCGCTGCTGTGCGGCATCCCGATCGGCCTCAAAGACCTCTATAGCGTCGCCGGCCTACCGTTGACCGCATCGAGCGGAGTGCTCGAGGGCAACGTGGCCGCCGCCAACGCGACCGTGTGGGAACGCCTAACCGAGCAGGGGATGGTCCTGCTCGGGCATACGCACACGCACGAGTTCGCCGCCGGCGGTACGACCGACCAGGTCGGCAACCCGCACTCGCTTCGCCTGATCGCTGGAGGCTCGAGCGGGGGGAGCGCGGCCGCGCTCGCGGCGCGGATGACGCCGGCCGCACTCGGCAGCGACACCTGCGGCTCGCTCCGCATCCCGTCGGCGTGCTGCGGCACGTGCTCGATCAAGCCGAGCCACGGCCGGCTCCCGCTCGACGGCATCGTGCCGCTGGCCCCATCGCTCGACCACCCGGGACCGATGGCGCGCACGATCGCCGACTGCGCCGCGTTGCTGGCGGCGATGGCCGGCGGCGGCCCCGCCGTGACGCCGCTGATGCCGCCGCCGGCGGCGATCGACGGACCGCCGGTGAGCGCCCGCTCCGGGGGCCGCCCGTTGGCCGGCACGACGATCGCGCTGACCGACCGCACGCACCGGATCACGATGGCGGACGCCGTCGGCCGCGGTCTCGAGGAGGCCGCGCATACATGCGAGCGCCTGGGGGCACAGATCGTTGAGCTGTCCGCGCCGTGGACGTTCGACTGGGACGACCTCAGTCGCGTGTTGATGACCGATGTCTGGGCTTACCACCAGGACTTCGCGGAG
The DNA here is from genome assembly GCA_963783415.1 of uncultured Solirubrobacterales bacterium. Classification (GTDB taxonomy): domain Bacteria; phylum Actinomycetota; class Thermoleophilia; order Solirubrobacterales; family Solirubrobacteraceae; genus Palsa-465. The sequence continues at coordinate 28,227 of CAWANN010000023.1, read as the reverse complement.
CGGCACGACCTCTATCGCCCGGCGATAGCGGAGTTCGCCGAGGTCGCGCGCGACTTCACCGACGCCCAGGCCTACCTCGCCGCCCAGGGCCGCCGGGCCGAGGGCACCGCCGCGTGGGAGGACTGGTTCTGGCAGAACGACGTCGACCTCGTGCTCGAGCCGACGCTGCCGATCCTCCCCTACGAGCGCGGCCCCGGCTACGACCGCGGGCACGCCGGCGGCCCCGGCGATCCGCTGATCGAGCTGACCGCGCTCTGGGACATGACGGGGATGCCGGTCGCGGCGCTCCCGGTGAGCTGGAACGTCGGCGTATCGCTGATCGGGCCGCGCGGTCACGAGGCGCCGCTGATCCAGACGGCGATTGATCTCCAGGAGCACGCCCTCGGGGTACCGGGAGATCCGGTCGGACGGTCCGCTTCGTGAGCCTCGCGGTCACGGGCGCCGTCCACAACGGCGAGCTGGTCGGGCTGCGAGCGGAGAACGGGATGATCGTCGAGCTTGGCCCGAGAGTCCAGCCGCAACCCGGCGACGACCACATCGACGCCGCCGGCGGAATCCTGGTGCCGCCGCTGATCAACGGTCACACCCACGCCGCGATGACGCTGTTCCGCGGCTACGGCGATGACCTGCCGCTGATGCGATGGCTCGAGGAGAAGATCTGGCCGATCGAGCGAAAGCTCGAACCCGAGGACGTGTACTGGGGGACGCGGCTCGCATGTCTCGAGATGATCCGGAGCGGGACCGTCCGCTTCTGGGACATGTACTGGCACGCGCCGGCCGCCGCGCGCGCGGTCGCCGATGCGGGACTGCGCGCCACGGTGGCCGCGCCGCTGATCGACATCGACGGGCGAAGCGAGCAGATGCGCGAGGCCGCCCGGAGCAGCCTCGACGAGATCGTCGACGCCGGCGACCGCATCGACGCCGGGCTCGCCCCACACGCGATCTACACGGTCACCGAGGACAGCCTGCGGTGGATCGCCGAGCTCGCCGCCGAGCGTGACTTCCCGGTTCAGATCCACCTGTCCGAAACCGAGCAGGAGGTGATCGACTGTCTCGCCGTCCACGGCGAGCGACCGGCGCGCTACCTCGACCGTGTCGGGTTACTGTCGCCACGAACCGTCCTCGCCCACGGCGTGTGGCTCGATGACGACGAGCTCGAGCTGATCGCAGAGCGTGGTGCGGTGGTCGTCACGAGCCCGGTCGCGAACCTCAAGCTAGCGGTGGGCGCGGTGTTTCCGTACCCGCGAGCCCGTGCCGCCGGCGTGCAGGTCGGGCTCGGTAGCGACGGTCCCGGCTCGAACAACTCGCTCGACCTGTTCGCGGACATGAAGGTGCTCGCGCTGATCCAGAAGCACGCGGCGAACGACCCCGCCGCGATCGGCGCGACCGAGACGTGGGAGATTGCCACGGGGCGGCGGGCGCCGCTGCTCGGCGCCGGCGTCGGCCTGGATCTCGGGCATCCGGCCGACTTCCTGCTGCTGCGCGCCGACGCCCCCGAGCTCAGCTTCGGCGAGCTGCCCGCCGCGCTCGTGTACGCCGCGTCAGGCGCGGTCGTGCACTCGACGGTCGTTGCCGGCAGGGCGCTGATGCGCGACGGGGAGATCCAAGGCGCCGAAGAGGTGCTGGCGCACGCGCTCGAGCGGGCGCGCGGGCTCGGGCTCGCGCCGCCCGTCGCATCGCCCGCGTCATCGGCATAGCCCGTATCCCTCGCATCGCTGCTCGACAAGGAGCTAGCCTGACCCCAGACCAGCCCATGACTGCCAGCGTCTCAGAGACAGCCGCCGCTCGCCTGCGCGCCGCCTCGGACACGGCGCGCGGCACACCGTGCGCGCTTCTGATGTTCGGCGAGCTCGCGCTCAAGGGTCGGCGGCGCTCGGCCTTCGCCGCGGTGCTAGAGCGCAATCTGCGACGGGCGATGCGGCGCGCCGGCGAGGTTGAGCTCCGTCGGCGCGGCTCCTCGTTCCTGATCATCCCGCCGGCCGAGGGGATGGCGAGCGCACTCGAGGTCGCGCTCGAGCTGCCCGGCCTGAGCGTCGTCCAGCCGGCGCTCCGGATCGAGCCGGCGATTGACCGCGCCGCAGAGGCCGCCGTGGAGCTGCTGCGCGGACTGCCGGCGGGGTCGTTCGCGGTCCGCGCACGCCGGCGCGAGAAGAGCTTCCCGGTCTGCTCGATGGATATAGCGCGAGAGGTCGGCGGGACCGTCAACGACCGTCTGGGATACCGCGTCGATCTGTCCCACCCCGACATCGAGCTCCGGGTCGACGCGTACGCGCGCGAGCTGTTCGTGTCGGTCGACCACCTGCGGGGAGCCGGCGGTCTTCCCGTCGGCACCAGCGGACGCGCAATGGTGCTGCTCTCCGGCGGGATCGACTCTCCGGTCGCGGCGTACCGGATGATGAAGCGCGGCCTGCGCTGCGACTTCGTCCATTTCAGCGGGCAACCGCTCACCGGCCCGGAATCCGCTTACAAGGCGTACGCGCTCGTGGCTCGTCTGAATCGCTTCCAGGGCCGCTCGCACCTGTTCGTGGTGCCGTTCGGGATTACGCAGCGCCTGCTCGCCACCTCGGGCGCGGGCCGGCTCCAGGTCCTGGCCAGCCGCCGGCTGATGGTCCGCGTGGCCGACGCGCTCGCGCGACGCGAGCAGTGCGAGGCGCTCGTGACCGGCGACTCGCTCGGCCAGGTGGCGAGCCAGACCCTGCGCAATCTCGAGGTCGTCGAGGGCGCCGCCACGCTGCCGCTCCTTCGTCCCCTGATCGACCGCGACAAGTCCGAGATCATCGAGGAGGCACAGCGACTGGGCACGTTCGAGACCTCGATCCTGCCCGACGAGGACTGCTGCACGCTGCTGTCGCCGGGACGCGCGGTCACGTGGACCGACCCCGAGCCACTCGTCGAGCTCGAGCGCCGGGTCGATGTCGAGACCGTGGTCGAGCAGCTCGTCGAACGCGCGCTCGAGATGTGGCCGCGGCTCGACGCGCCTGGCAATCCGACTGGCCTCGCGCCGGTCGCCGCCTAGGGCGTCCGCTGCATAACCCGCCCTGAATTCAGGCCGCGAGCGAGGAGTCGGAGCCAACGGCCAAGCCGTGCTCGAGCAGCCCGTTCGGTACCGCGTCGAGCAACCGCTGCGGATCGGGGATGCGAGCCGCGGCGAGCGAGTCAAGGGCGAGCCCGAGCGCCGGCATCCTCGAGCCGCCGTGGGCGTCCGAGGCGACCACCGCCTGCGGCGCAGTCCGCAGCAGCCACAGCGCAGTGGCGCGGACCATCTCGCCGTACAGCCCCGCGACCGACCACGCATTGATCTGGACGACGCTCCCGGCGGCCAGCTCGTGCTCGAGCGTCTCCCACCCCGCATCCGACCATCTGAGCGCGCGCTCAGGATGGGCGACGACAACCGCGAAGCCGCGCTCGCGCAGCTCGTTGGCGGCCGCCGTGTATGTGCGGTCGATCCCGCCCAGCGGGGCCTCGAGCAGCAGCCAGCGCCGGCCGGGAGGGCCCTGGGCGATCGTCTCGAGCTCGTGCTGGGAAAGCCGCGACACCATGTCCTGGTCGAGCTCCCCGCCGCACCTGACGTCGATCTGGATCCGTCTGGCGGCCAGCTTCTCGGCGACCTCGCGCACCCGTTCGGGCAGTGAGCTCACGTCCGTGACCCACTGCGCGTGTACGTGCGGCGTTGTCACGATTGTTTCGGTTCCCTGCGCGGCGGCAGCCGCCGCAAGCTCGACGCTCTCCTCGAGCGTCGACGGCCCGTCGTCGATCCCGGGCAGCAGATGAAAGTGGAGTTCTGCGTAGCTCATGTCGATCCCGATGATCGGCGACACGCGCCGCGATCCTGTGATGAATCAGTGAAGTGACGCACGGCGCGCCAGGCGTTCGGTGACCTCCGCCCACAGCTCGCGGAAGGCCCCGGCCGCGCGCCCGCGCGGCGCAAACTCCTCCACCGGCTCGCGCGCCGCCCCCATCCGCTCGACATCGGCGGCCAGGGGAATCACCGTGTGGAGCATCTCAGGCCGTTCGGCCGCGAACGCGTCCATCACGTCCCGGTGCATCCGCTTGCGAGCATCGACCATCGAAAAGAACGGGAGCCTCTGGACGTCGGCGCCTGCCACTTGCTCTATGTAGTCGAGCGTCCGCGCGGACAGCGTGGCGGGTAGGAGCGGGATCAGGAGCGCGTCGGCGGCCTCGAACACGCTCTCCGAGACCAGCGAGATGCTCGGCGGACAGTCGAGGAACACGTAGTCGTAATCGGGCACAAGCGGAGACAGCACCCGGCCGAGCCTGCGCGTCGGGCGCTTGGTCGAGTCGAGGTCGAGGTCCATGTGGCGGTAGGAGAAATCCGCCGGGAGCAGGTCGAGCCGCTCGTAGTCGGTGCCCTTGATCCGAGTCGAGGCGTCGCTCTTGCCCCGCACGAGCCTGCGTCCACCGCCCTTCACCTTGGGCTTGACCCGCAGGAGGTACGTGCTTCCCCCTTGGGGGTCGAGATCCCACAGAAGCGTCGTCGCGCCGGCGCGCGCGGCGAGGTAGGCGAGGTTGACCGCGGCCGAGGTCTTGCCGACCCCTCCTTTGATGTTGTAGGTGGCGAGGACCACGGCGGCGCAGAGTCTTCCAGCATTGGCACCCGGCTTGCAATCCCGCGTGGTGCGTGGCCGCGACGTAAACTTGCCGTAGGGGTGATGACCGGAGGAGTGACCGTCTGTCCGCACTGTGCCGCCGACACCCTGCTCGGCGCCAAGTTCTGCATGGAATGCGGCGCGAGCCTGTCGACGTCATGCCCGGCGTGCGGCCACACCACAGCGCCGGGGCAGAAGTTCTGCTCGGAGTGCGGCGCGACGCTCGCTTCCGGTCTGACCGCGACCCGAGAGGCGACGCGGACCTTCAGCGACGGGGCGCCCGCCCCATCCGTCCCGTCCCCCCGACGGGAGTCCGCCGAGCTGAGGAGAGTGTCCGTCCTTTTCGTCGATCTCGTCGGCTACACATCGCTGACGGAGACGTGGGATCCCTCGGACGTGCGCGACCTGCTGAGCAACTACTTCGACGTGGCGCGGGAGATCGTCGAACGGTACGGAGGGACGATCGAGAAGTTCATCGGGGACGCGGTGATGGCGGTTTGGGGGACCCCGGCGGCACGAGAGGACGACGCCGAGCGGACCGTGCGAGCGGCGTTTGAGATCGTCGACGCCGTGGCCGCTCTCGGAGGGCGGGTGAGGGCACCTGACCTCCGCGCCCGCGCTGGGATCGTCACCGGCCATGCCGCGCTGCTCGTAAATCCCCACGAGGGCCTCGTCGTTGGCGACCGCGTCAACACGGCGGCGCGGATCCAGGCAACTGCCGATCCCGGGACGGTGTTGGTCGACGACGTCACCCGCCAGGTGACCTCGGCCGCGATCGCGTACGAGGACGCGGGCCGTCACGAGCTCAAGGGCAAGTCCGAGCCCGTGCAGCTGTGGCGAGTGGTCGGGGTGCTGAGCGGCACCGGAGATGTCGACCGCGACGGCCTCCAGGCGCAGTTCGTAGGTCGCGATGCCGAGCTGCGCCTCATCAAGGAGCTGTGCCACGCCGCAGTGAGCCGTTCCTCGGCTCAGCTCGTCGCGGTCTCGGGCGCCGCCGGCGTGGGCAAGACCCGGCTGCGCTGGGAGTTCCTCGATTACCTGACGAACCTCCCGGACCGGTTCCTGTGGCACCCGGGTCGTTGTCTGCCCTACGGCGACGGCGTCGCATACTGGGCGCTCGCGGAGATGGTCCGGCATCGGCTGGGGATCCCGGAGGATGCTCCCGTCGAGGAGGCCGAGTCGAAGCTCCGTGCCGGACTGGAGCGCTGGGTCATCGACCCGGGCGAGCGCGAGTTCGTGTCGGCCCGGCTCGGAGTCCTGCTTGGCGTCGTCGAGGCCAGCCTCGGACGGGAGGAGCTGTTCGCGGGGTGGCGCCTGTTCTTCGAGCGCATGGCCGAGTTTGATCCGGTGGTGATGGTGTTCGAGGACATGCACTGCGCCGACGATGGGGTGCTCGACTTCGTCGAGTACCTGCTCGACTGGTCCGCGCAGCACCGGATCTTCATCCTCACGCTGGCCAGGCCGGAGCTGTCGGAGCGGCGGCCGGGTTGGGCGGCTCGGCATCGCGGCGCTACCGCGATGTCGCTCGAGCCGCTCGGGGACGAGGCGATGGAGGACCTGATCGACACGATCGCGACGCTGCCGCTCGCGGCCAAGCGGAGGATCATCTCGCACGCCGAGGGCGTTCCTCTGTACGCGATCGAGACGGTGCGGGCGCTCGCCGACCGCGGCGTCCTGGTCGAGCGCGACGGGGCGCTGGTCCTGTCCGGCGAGCTCGGGGAGCTCGACGTACCGCCGAGCCTGATCTCGCTGCTGGGCGCAAGGCTCGATGCGCTCGGCTCCGACGAGCGCGAGCTCCTCAGGTCGGTGTCGGTGTTCGGAGGCAGCTTCCCGCTCGCGGCGGTGCAGGAGCTTTCGGGGATGCCGGAGCACGCCGCCCAGGCGGTCCTCGCGAGCCTCGTGCGCAAGCAGGTGCTCACGGTTCGGGCCGACCCGCACTCGCCCGACCGCGGGCAGTACCGGTTCAGCCAGACCCTGCTGCGGACTGTCGCCTACGAGACCCTGTCAAAGCGCGAGCGGAAGTCCCGGCACCTGGCGGCGGCGCACTACCTCTCGCGGACCTTCGCCAACGACGGCGAGGACGTCGCCGAGGTCCTGGCCGCGCACTACCTCCAGGCGTACCGCTCCGCGGCGGACGACTCCGACGCGATCCAGCTCCGCACCGAGGCGATCGCCGCCCTGCGTCGCGGCGCCCAGCGGGCCGCGGCGGTCGGCGCGCCCCAGACGGCCGAGCGCGCGTACCGGACCGCGATCGACCTCGCCGCCGGAGAGGAGGAGCGCATCGACCTCGTCGAGGCGGCGGGGGAGATGGCGTTGGTCGACGGCCGCTACGAGGCGTCACTCGAGCTGTTCGAGGATGCCGCGGCGAGGCTCGAGAGCCTCGGCCGCGACGGGGACGGCGCTCGTCTCGCGTCCCAGATCGGGCAGGCGCTCCGCCGCGTCGGTCGCACCGACGAGGCGATAGATCGCATGCGCCACGCCCTCGGCGTGCTCGGGGCGGACATCCAGGACCTGGAGGTCGCACAGATCAACGTCGAGCTCGGAACGGCCCTGCTATCGGCGGGCCGGGTGCACGAGGCGAGCGAGCCCTTCGAGCGCGCGCTCGAGCTTGCGCAGGCGCTCGAGCTTCCGAGCGTCCTGGCGAGCGCGTTGACCTACAAGGCGCAGCTATGCGACGCAGTCGGCCGCGTCGAGGAGGCGCGCATCCTGTTCGACGGGGCGATCGCCCTCTGCAAGACGCATGAGCTGGGTGACCGGCTGTTCGTCGCCGAGCTCAACGGCGGAGATTTCCTGCGGAGATTCGACCTTCCGGGCGGCGCCGAGCGCACCAGCGACTCCCTCACCACCGCGAGGCGCATCGGCAGCCGGTACTACGAGAGCGTCGCGGCGTCCAACCTGATGCGTGTCTGGGAGTACGGTGGCGATTGGGACCCCGCCGAGGCGCTTGGGGTCGAGTTGCTCGATGCCGCTCGCGACCGACCGGGCGCCGAGTACCTTCACCTGGAGCTTGCCCTGTTGGCCGCCGGTCGGGGGGACGCCCAGACCGGGCTCGCGCATCTCGACGGGATGGCCTCGTGGCGGCGGAGCGGGGCAATCCAGCCGCGCTGGACATACGCAGCGTGCGAGGCGACGATCGCGCTCGCCGGCGGCGACCTTGCCGGCGCGCTCGGCGCGGTGTCCGGCGTGATCGGCGAGATGATCGCGATCGAAGGACCGTCGAGTCAGGCGAGCCGGATCGGCTTTCCGTGCGCCCTCGACGCGGCCCTCGGCCTCGGTCGCTCCGACGAGGCTGCCGGCCTGTTGTCGGTGCTGGCCGATCGGCCCCCGGGCCACATTCCGCCTTTCCTGCGGGCACAACTCGCGCGTGGCCGTGGTCTGCTCGCCGCGGCCGACGGCGACGTGGCGACCGCCGAGGCGCAGCTCGGCATCGCGATCGAGCGGCTCGCGTCGCTGGCGTATCCGTACTGGCTCGCGCTGGCCCGGACCGACCTCGCCGGCGTGCTGCTCGACGACCGGCGTCCGGACGAAGCCCGATCGGCCTTGGAGGACGCGACCGCTGTTCTGGCGCAGCTCCGGGCGTTGCCGGCTCTCGCACGGGCCGAGGGACTGCTGGCCGGTCTTTCGATCCCCGCCGGTAGCTGACTATCCGAGCGACTCGAGCAGCGCCCGCCCATTGGGCACACCCCAGCCGGTGACCGCGTCGTAGCCCCTTCGCGCGTGGTAGCCGACTCCCGGTTGCGGTGAGGCGTTGTGTCCCCTGGTGATGTCCGTCAGCGAACCCACGCCGCGGACCCTTCGATCGCGTCCCCGCTCGTACAGGCGCGGCGTGAGAAACCCAAGCCCGGTCGGGGCACTTGCAGCGATTCGCGCGATCAGGGCCGACCACAGTGGGGCCGCCGCGCTCGTCCCGCCGTTCAGGGTCGCCTGGCCGTCGAACACAACGCTGTACCCCGGCGGCCCGGCCAGCGCGGCGACATCCGGCACGACCCGGCCATCGATCTCGCCGGCGTTGAGCGATTTCACACGCACGTCCTGCCACTCCGGTCGCCCGAACCTGACGCTCACTCCGCCGCCGGTCGAGCCGCCCCTGGGATGGCTGCGATCGCCGGGCGCGCTCCACCACACAACCTCGTCCGCACCGTCGAGCATCGTGCCGCCGACCGCGAGGACATACGGACTCGACGCCGGAAAGTGCACATGGGCGTGCTGATCGTGCATCTGGTCACCCGATCCGTCGTCACCTGCCGCAACGGACACCGTGATCCCTCGACTCGATGCCGCCTCGAGGCGTTGGTTGATCGCGTCGATCGCGGCGGGGGACCAGTCGGGCGAGTCTTCGGCGAGACCCCAGCTGACACACAGAGTCACCGGCGGAGGATCGGTGGCGACAACACGGTCGAGCAAATCAATCCAACCCTTTTGGTCAAAAGGAGCGAAAAACACACTAATCCTTGCGCCGGCACACAGTCCCGCCACGATTTCCACATCCATCATCACTTCGTGACTCTCCCCGAGCGCGGGACCCTGAGCCTCTGCTGACAGCGCCGCGATCTCGGCGGGTGTCAACGCCGTGGCGCCGACTGACACCGTCTCGATGTGCGGGAGCGCACGGCCGTGCGTCGAGCAGAAGCTGGCGACGTCGTCGGGAAAGTAACCGCCCCCGAACTCGGCGATCGCGATCGTCTGTCCGCGGGCCTCGCCGTCGGGGAAGCAGTACCGCGCCTCGAGGTCCGCGGGCGTGAGCGGAGCGGTCGTCTCGCCTGCAGCGGCCGGCGCGGCGGCGAGTGGAGCCAGCCGATGTGCGACCCGCCGCTGATCGAGACCGAACACACCGCTGACCACGCCGTCCAGCTCCGCGGGAATCCCCACGGCGCCTTCGCGGCCACGAAGCATCCCGTCCCCGCGGTGGCTGTACGTCCCGAGTCCCGCGTGGAACGCCGCTTCCATCTGAGCCGCGGTGGCGCTCATCACCAGGCTTCCGGTGGCGGGATACTCGGCCTCGACGGTCAGGCCGTAACGCCCTAGCTCGCGTTTCACCACATCCGCGTCTATCGCGAATCGTTCCTGGTGGCGAAGTGTCACCGTCACCTCGATATGCGACGTTGGATCGACGTCGCCGACCCGCATGGCGTCGGGCGTGCGCCCTCGCTCGCTGCCGTCCAGCGGCACATGGGTGGGGAACATCAGCGTTGACTAGAACGACGGAAATCGCGAGGATGCGATCCCGCGATCTCGAAAGGGGAGACCATGAGCCGGACTGTATTCGACTGCGCACGCGTTCCTGGCAAGACCTGCTCGGTGCAGATGATCGGTGAGCGCGACGACGTGCTCACGGCCGCCAAGCAGCATCTGGTCGCGGCTCACGGTCACGAGGACAACTCGGATCTCCACCAAAACGTCACGAAGGTCGTCGACGGCAATGAGCCGGCGACGCCGTATTCGAGCTGGATATAGCGCCGCCGGCCGTCCCGCACGCCGGCGGCCGATCAGTCAGATGGGGTAGTGCCGCGGCAGCGACTGGACCGTGATCCAACGCAGTTCCGTGAACTCCTCGAGCGCGGCCCGGCCGCCGAACCGTCCGAAGCCACTCGCCTTCACGCCACCGAACGGCATCTGCGGTTCATCGTGTACGGTCGTGTCGTTGACGTGGCAGATGCCGCTCTCGATCCGCTGGGCGAGTTCGAGCGCCGCCTGCACGTCCTCCGAGAACACGGCCGCCGACAGCCCGTAGTCGGTGTCGTTGGCGACGTCCACCGCGGCGTCGGGCCCGTCGACCGGCACCACCGTGACCAGCGGTCCGAATGACTCCTCCCCGTACACGCGCATCTCCGGCGTGACGCCGGTGAGCACGGTCGGCGGGAAGCACGGCCCGTCCGGCTCGCCACCGCTGAGCGCGGTTGCGCCCTTCCCGACCGCATCCTGAACGAGCGCGGAGACGCGCTGCATCGCGGCGCGGTTGATGAGCGGACCGATCGCCGTCGACGCGTCGCGAGGATCGCCGACCGGCAACGCGCGGGCGCGCTCGGCAAGCCTCTCCGCGAGCGAGTCGGCGACGCTCCGGTCGACCACGATCCGCTCCGTGGACATGCAGATCTGGCCCTGATGGAAGAACGCGCCGAAGCTCGCAGCCGCTGCGGCCCGGTCGAGGTCGGCATCGCGCAGCACGATCATCGGGGCCTTGCCGCCGAGCTCGAGCAGCACCCGCTTCAGATGGCGGCCCGCCTTCTCGGCGATGATCCGGCCGACCTTGGTCGACCCGGTGAAGTTGATCCGCCGCGTCGCCGGATGGGCGATCAGTTCGTCAACGACGTCCTCCGCGTCCTCGGGTGCATTCGTGACGAGGTTGATCACGCCCGCCGGCAGGCCGGCGTCGACCAGTGCGCTGACGACCGCCGCGTGGGTGCGGGGGCAGATCTCGGAGGCTTTGAGGACGACAGTGTTCGCGTACGCCAGCGGTGTCGCGACCGCGCGCGTCGAGAGGATCACCGGCGCGTTCCACGGCGCGATCCCGACGACCACGCCGGCGGGCGCCCGGACTCCCATCGCGAGCTTGCCGGGAACGTCCGACGGGATCACCTCGCCGACGAGGCCGTAAGCCTGCGCCGCCGCCTCGCGCAGCATCCCGGCCGCGAGCTCGACGTTGAACATTCCCCAGCCGAACACGCCGCCGGTCTCTTCGGTCACGATCCCGGCGATCTCCTGCTGGCGCTCCATCAACAGGTCCGCGGCCTTCGACAGGATCGCGCGCCTGACCGCCGGCGCGCTCCGAGACCACTCCGGGAACGCGGCGCCGGCCGCGTCAGCCGCGGCGTGGGCGTCCTCGCGACCTGCGGCGGCCGCCCACCCAACCTGATCGCCGGTATACGGGAAGCTCTGCTCGTACTCGCGCCCCGACTTCGCACCCGTCCAGCTCCCACCAATCAGCAGCTCTTGGTGGGCAAGGTCGACCGTCGTCATCTCGCTCTCCTTCGTGGCTCGTTCAACCCTCCCGCCGAACGATACGGGTTTCGTGCGCGATACGGACCGTTGTGCGCTCAGCGATACAACTGCGGTCCATGCACTGCGTGCCGGCAGCGCCGGGCCCCCGAGTCGGCTGGACCGTGCCGTGTCGCGCACGCCCCAGCTGCGCGACGCGGCACGGTCCCCGGCGATCGCGCGAAGTGTCGTGTGTCGCAGCTCGGCGCCGGCAACCCACCCCGGGCCGCTCCAGGTGCCCGCGCTAGAACGACACCTCGTCGACGTAGCACCAGGTCCAATTGCCGCCGGGCATCGCCGAGCTCATGATCGCGTGCCCGGTCTTCTTGTAGTGCTTGGTCGCGTGCGTTCCCGGCGACGAATCGCAGCAGCCGACATGGCCGCACACGCGGCAGGCCCTGAGCTCGACCCATGTACTGCCGGTCGCCAGGCACTCCGCACATCCCTCGACGTTCTCGGGCACATCGACCCGTATCTGGTCGACGTGGGCGCATTCGGCCATGAGCTGTCTCCTCTCGGATGGGATCCCCACTTCTCGAGGCAGACCATCGCAGACTCGGCGAGTCGCGGACTCAAGCCGGGTCATGGATTGCCGATAATTAGTTTGACGCCAAAATATTTCTATGCTAAACTTTCGCTATCAAATGAGTCCGGACACATCTTCCCCCTCCTCCTCCTCCTCCTCTCTTCTCCGCCTCCGGTCGCGTCGGCGGACGCCGTCGGTCCAGCCGGCCGCGTCGCCGCGCCCCGCCCCGGAGCCGCGGATCGAACCGCACGTGATGCGGGTCGCGATCGTGGTGATCCTCGGCGCGATCATGTCCGTGCTCGACACGACGATCGTCAACGTCGCGCTCCACGACCTGTCGATCGACCTCCATGCCTCGCTCGGTGGGATCCAGTGGGTCATCACCGGCTATCTGCTTTCTCTCGCCGCCGTGATTCCGGTCACGGGCTGGGCGGTCCGCCGCTACAGCGCGCGCCGTCTGTATCTGATCGCGCTGGTGGTGTTCACAGTCGGCTCCGGCCTGTGTGCGCTCGCCGCCAACAGCGGTGAGCTGATCGCCTTCCGCGTGCTCCAGGGCGTCGGCGGCGGAATGCTGACCCCGATCGGCCAGATGATCCTCGTCAAGGCGGCCGGCCCTCGCAACCTTCCAAAGGTCATGAGCCTGATCGGCATTCCGATCGTGCTCGCGCCGGTGTTCGGCCCCACACTCGGCGGGCTGCTGCTGCAGTCGGTCGGGTGGGAGTGGATCTTCATGATCAACGTGCCGATCGGCGCGCTCGCGCTGATGATGGCGTGGCGCCTGCTGCCCCACGACGCCGCCGGCTCGAGTGAAGCCGGACGGCTCGACGTCATCGGCCTCGGTCTCGCCGCCGCCGGCGTCGTCGGCCTGACCTACGGCCTGTCCGCGAGCGAGACCGCAGGCACCCTGACCTCCCCGTCCGTGCTCGTCCCCGCCCTCGCGGGCCTTGCCCTCCTCGGTCTCTTCGTCGCTCGCTCCCAGCGCATCGAGCGCCCGCTGCTCGACCTCAAGCTGTTCGCCAACCCGGCCTTCCGGGCGGCGTCCATCGTGACCTTCTGCCTCGGGGCCGCGCTGTTCGGCGCGATGATCCTGATGCCTCTCTACTTCCAGACCGTTCGCGGCATGGACGCAATCCAGACCGGCCTGCTGCTGATTCCACAGGGCATCGGCGGAGGCGTCGGCATGTTCCTGTCGGGCCGGCTCACCGAGCGGCTCGGCGCCGGGCGCACCTCGCTCCTCGGGGCCGTGATCCTCGGAGTGGCGACGATCCCGTTCGTGCTCGTGACCGCCACGACGCCGTACGCGACGATCGGCACCGCCATGTTGTTCCGCGGCATCGGTGTCGGCCTGTCGATCATGCCGGCAATGACGGCCGCGTTCTCGGTGCTGTCGCGCGAACAGGTCAACGACGCCAGCCCGCAGTTGACGGTTCTGCAGCGGGTGGGCGGATCGCTTGGAACCGCGGTCATCGCCGTCGTCCTCCAGGGCCAGCTCCAGAACGCTCATACCGCCGCGGCCGCGGCCGCCGGCTTCGGGCACACCTACTGGTGGGTCATGGGCGTGACGTTGCTCGCGCTGGTGCCGACGCTACTGTTGGCACGGATCGAGCGGCGGACCAAGGCCGCCGAGACGGCCAAGAGCCCGGTTGCGATCCCCGCCGAAGAGCCCCTGCTGGAGGCAGCGTGAGTCAAACCGCTTCATCCGTCACTGAGCAGTCCGGGACGCTCGAGGAGTTCCGCACGGCGCTGAATCACCTGCTCGCCGCCGATCGCCGGCTCCGTGGCCGCGACCACAGCCGGCCGGGCGAGCTGACCTTCGCGCAGATTCGAACGATCGCCGCACTCGGCCGCGGGCACGAGATGACCGCCGGACAGCTGGCCAAGAGCGCTGAGCTGACGCCGGCCACGATCACCTCGATCCTCGATCAGCTCGAGGCTTCGCAAATCGTCGAGCGCCGGCGCAGCACCGAAGACCGGCGCGTGTGCAACGTCGCGCTGACCCCGGAGGGCTGGGAGCTCCTCGAGCGAAAGCTCGCGGTCTGGCACGGCCTCTGGGCCGAGCGGATGTCCGGGTTCAGCGACAAGGAGATCGCGACGGCAGCCGCCATCCTCCACGAGGTCACCGGCATCCTCGACACGGTCGCGAGCTCGCTGGACCCCGCCGAGGCCAAGGCCTCCTCCTGAGGACAGATCCACTCCCCGCCGGCTCCCGCCCGAGGTCGGGCGGGGTCAGAGTTCTAACCGGGAGTGGCCTGAACGTCCACTGGCGGCCGGTCCGAGACTTCGGATTCCGGCGCTTCGGGTCGATATCTCGGCGGTGGTCTCATCTCTCGAGGACATCCGCTCCAACCGGAGGGTGATGGCGTACACGGCGTCGGCGATGTACGGCGCCGCCGCGCTCGACGGCGCGGTTGAGGGCTTCCTGCCTGGCGATCCCAGGTTCGCGCTGCTTCCGGTCGTCGTCGTCTTTGTCCTGTTCGTTGCGCTGCTGGCGGTCGGCCCGCGGCTCCCGCGCTGGGCCCTGGCCACGCTCGGCCCGGTGGGCGTTGCCTTGATCGCGTACGCACTGGCGACTTCCCCCGGGCCTGGCGACGGCGCGATCCTCTATTCGCTGCCGGTCCTCTGGACCACGATCTTCTTCGGGCTCGGCGGGGCAGTCGCGATCGTCGCTTGTGTCGCGGTAGGAGAGGCCGTCGCGTTGCTGCTCCTGCCCGCCGCCAGCGCGTACCCAGGACGCTGGGTCGACGTGATGGTTTCAACCTCCGCGATCGCTGTCGTCGCTCACGTTCTGGAGTCCCGAAGCCAGCTTCTGCTCGAGCGCCTGCGCGGGGAAGCGCGGACCGATCCGCTCACCGGTCTGCTCAACCGGCGCGGGTTCAACGAGCACGCATCGCGGGAGCTTGCCCACGTCGCCCGCGACAGCAGGCCGATCGCTCTCGCGACGTTCGACATCGACCATTTCAAGCTGATCAACGACGAGCACGGGCACGTGGTCGGGGATCGCGTGCTGGCTCACATTGCCCGGCTGCTCTCTAACGAGGCCAGGGGAATCGATGTCGCGGCCCGGCTCGGCGGCGAGGAGTTCGCGGTGCTGATGCCCGGGAGCCACCAGGCGGGCGCCGAGGCATTCGCCGAGCGCGTGCGCCGGGCCGTCATCGGTAGCGCGTGTCCCGGCCTGCCCGAGGTGCGGGTGAGCGCGGGAGTCACCGCCACGACGGCGCCGATCGAGCTCGAGTTGATGATGGATCGGGTCGATCGGGCGCTCTACACCGCCAAGCGTGCCGGCCGGAACCGGACCGTTGCGTTCGACGCGATTCCGGCTTCGATCGCAGCCCGAGGTGGGCCGTTAGACGGCCGCCGCCTGCGGCGCGCTCGGACGCTCCGCGGAGCCACCACGGTCGCCCGGCCAAGAACGACCACCGCGAGGTCATCGTTACAGAGGTCGGAGTCCGACTCAGTCCGCTCGACGATCCCTGCGCGCTCAGCCCCTGTTCGACGAGTGACCTCAGGTGCGCCCGTCCGAGATGCTCGCCGCGCCGGCGAGCTTCGACGAGGCCGACGGTGAACAAACAGACGCGTTCACCGTCCCGGGATCACACCAGCGCCGCACCCCCACGACCCAGTGCCCGGACAGCCTCATCGATCGTGTGGAAGATCCGGTCCTCGCCGAGCCGTCTGGCCAGCCCCGCCCGCCGCGCCATTCTGCTCACGGGCTGGCGGACGTCAGCGAGCGCGACGTCGATGCCCGCCGAGTGCATCGTTTGGACGACTTGGGCGAGCATCTCGGCGCTGGTGACGTCAAGGCGATCGGTGCCGCCGATGTCGATGATCAGTGCCCTGGGGGCGGGTCGTTGCTGCCGACGAGCGTCTTGATTTGGTCGCGGACGGGCGCGGCGTTTGCGTAGAACAGCGGAGCTCTCGAAGCGTTTTTCGGGGCAGCTGCCCGCCGCCACGTTCCGGAAGATCCGTGGGCAGTTCGAAACTCGTCGGTCTGCCAAGCGCCGAAATGGGAGCGTCTCGGTCGTGGACCCGCAGGCCTTGCAGGAGCTCACGGCGATCGGCGCCCGCATGGACGACTGGCAGCTCCGCACCGGAGGCTGGAAGGCGCTTGAGACGGGGCTCGTGCGCTCCTATAGACGCGGACGCGGGGCGTTCGCCCGTTCCGCGAGCCGTGGCGAGATGGAGGATCTGCACGCCTGGCGTAAGCGAGTGAAAGATCTCTGGTACCACGACCGGCTGCTCGCACCCACTTGTGGTCCGACTGTCCGTGGCCAGGCCAAAGACCTCGACCGGCTCTCCGATTTGCTCGGCGACGACCACGATCTCGCCCTACTCAGGCAGAAGCTGACCCAGGACAACACCTCAATCGCGGTGGACATCGAAGCGGTGCTCAACCTGATCGACCATCGGCGGACGGAGCTGCAAACCGAGGCGATCCACCTGGGTCACCGGCCGTACGCCGAGACCCCGAAGGCATTCCGGCGCAGAATGCGGGCCTCGTGGAAGGCGGGACGCGCGCTAACTCGGGCGCCGCACGAGCAGCAGCCAGCGCAGCTTGCTGCTGCGACCCGGTGACGGTCCTGTTCATGCAGGGATGAGTCGGCGCGTGACCAGCTGCCGGATCTGTTGGCCGGACTCGAAGGCCTGGGCGACGACGGAGCCCGGTCAGGCTGCTCGTCGCTGGTCGGAGAAGGTTTGGACATGCCGGACCTGGCTGAAACGGTGGAATGACTGCGGCATGGTGTGCCCGGGCCAGCGGTACTCGACGCGGCCGCGCGTCGGGAAATATGCCGCGGTGTAAAGAGTGCCCGTCCCACTCGCATAGCCGTTGTTGTAGAGAGGCCGCTCCAGGAAGGCGTCGGCGAAGCGTGTGTGCGTGACCTGGTCGTCGGCGAGCAGCGCGAGGAGGTGCTGTTCGCGTTCGACGGTGCGAACGGCGTGCGCGTACTCGGGCCAGTCGATGGCGCCCTGATGGTTCGTCGTCGCCGGCGTGCTGGTGAACTGAGCGGCGCGATCCGGCGCGAGGTAGGCCGTTAGGTGCTCTCCAGTCTTGTCGAGGATGGACAGGTTCTGGGCCGCGTGGATTGGAAGGCGCTGCAGCTTCTCTCGGGCCTGTCGGACGGTCTGGCAGGTTTCGAGCAGGTACCGCACTACCAGCGGAATCGCGAACCCATCGCCTACCGCACGCCGGCCTCCGAACGTCAGCGAGACAACGAGCCCCGCTTCGTTCATGCCATCCAACAGCCCCCAGAGGCAGTCGCTCATCCCGATGACCTGTTGGCCGGCCCAGTCCGTCTTGATGATCATGCCCTCGAGACGCGCGGCCGGATAGTCGTAGTTACGCACCAGCATCGGCTCGCCGCGCTTCCATACGCCCTGGGAGCAGCCGACGATGAACGCCGGCGGTCGGTACAGGGAGAGACAGCGCGCGGCGATCTCATCGCCAGCCGCCAGCTCTACCAGCCGCTCGTACGTCTCGACGAGCTCGGGCATGTGCTGATCCAGACGTTTGCGGCAGGTCGTCCGATCCGGGCGGGCGCCGGCTCCGTCGCGTAGATACCAGGCCCGGTAGGCCGGCCACATCTCCTGGAAGTTCGCCTGCCAGCGCTTCCCCGGGGTGCGCTCCTCGTATGCCTCAAAGCGGATTCTCTCGGCGGAGGCGCCCGCCCCTGGGCCGGCGGCGAGCGCGCCTCGGCCGGCGTGAATCGGCAGCAGGGGAAGTGTGTCCTTGATCGCGTCCCAAGCTGGCTTCCAGTAGCGATCGATCGCCTCGGCCGCGGCTGGCGGTAACCCCAGAGACTTCACCCACTCAGGGAGATCGCGCTGCGTGAAACCAGGTTGCTCGATCGACTTCTCGTTCTCAGACATAAGCCTCCAGTCCGCCAGTCCAGCGGTATCAGAGTGTGGGGCGGCGCGAACTCTGCACCGTCGTCTCAGATCGCCAGCACGCGAACCCAGGCGATCAGTGGGCTGCCTCGCTCACGGCGACGTGACGATCCAGCTGGTGCGCGACGGCTCTCGACGCGCAGTCGCCATCCTAGCACCATCCGTGTAGATGGTGGTAAGATGGTAAGCAGATGGAACACGGCGGGACAGTTTCGAGAGGCAAGGCTGATCGTGATAAGAGCGAGAAGATCACGATCAACATCGGGCTGGTCGATCTGGGTGAGATCGATCTCCTCGTGGACGAGGGCTTCTTCGCGAATCGGACAGATTTCATACGCACGGCGATCAGGCGCCAGCTTGAGAGTCGGTCGAGCGCGGTGGACCGAACCGTGGCCCGGCGCGAGTTGACGCTCGGCAGCCAGTACTACAGCCGTCGCGACCTCGAGGAGCTCCGAGCATCGGGGACCATGGTGCAGTTGCGCGTTCTCGGCTTGGCCACCATCGCCGACGACGTCTCGCCCGAACTCGCGCTGGCGACGATTGATGCTGTCGAGGTTCTCGGAGCGTTTCGGGCGCCAGAGGCGGTGAAGGCCGCGCTGGCGTCGCGAACCACCTAAGAAGGGCGGGCATGGATGAGCGAGAACTGGAACACGAAGATGAGCGAGGCGCTGCGACTCACTCGCGCGGGGCAATTGGCGCAGGCCACCTCGCTGCTGCAGCACGGCCTCGCCGGTCTCGGCGGTACAGCCGGCAGACCGCAACCGGAAGCGGCCGGCGCCGAGGATCTCGCCGGTCGCGGGCGCGCTCGCCCGTCCCCACCAAGCGGCGGCGCAGGCGCCCCTCCACCAGCGAGCTTCATCGCGCCACCGGCGCTGAATGCTCCGTTTGAACGCTCCAGTGCCAAGCGGTCCAGCCGACCAAACCTCGCGCTCGGCGAGATGTCCAAAGCCCGACCGGCGGCCCAGTCTGGTGCTCCGACGCCTGCTCGCGCTGGCTTCGTCGGCGAGAGCCATCGTCGCCACCACACCGAGACCGCGGGGACGCGGAGTTACGACCTCTATGTTCCCGGCGGATACCGCGGCGACGCGGTCCCGCTTGTCGTGATGCTCCACGGCGGTACACAGAACGCGATCGACTTCGCCGCCGGCACGCGCATGAACGAGCTGGCCGAACGCCACACCTTCTTGGTCGTGTATCCGGAGCAGTCGAGAGCGGCCAACCGGGGCGGCTACTGGAACTGGTTCTCCCCGGCGCACCAGCGCACCGGCTCGGGCGAGCCGGCGATCATCGCCGGCATCACGCGACAAGTCATGGGCGACCTGGCCGTCGACTCGGCCCGCGTCTACATCGCCGGGCTGTCCGCCGGCGGCGCGATGGCTGCGGTCATGGCTGCGACCTACCCGGACCTCTATGCCGCGGTGGGCGTGCACTCGGGCATCGGCTACCGGGCGGCGCACGACACTGGGTCCGCCTTTGCCGCCATGAGAACGGGGGGAACACCACCGGTGACCGGGACGGTTCCCTTGATCGTCATCCACGGCGACAAAGACGCGATCGTGGCTCCGATCAATGCCGAGAAGCTCATCGGTTGCCGACTTGGGGCAGGGGATGTGACGAGCCAGGACGGTCCGACAACGGTTCGCGCCGACGGGGTCCGGCCGTACAGCCGAACTACCTACTGCAGCATCCACGGTGTCGCCGTCGCCGAGTCCGTGATCGTTCACGGTGGCGGGCACGCGTGGTACGGCGGCAATCCCACCGGGTCCTACACCGATCCGCAGGGTCCCGACGCGTCCGCCGAGATGGTCCGGTTCTTCCTCGCGCGCGAGACGACCTCCCACCGGGGCTGACGCCGACCAGTCGCGGAGCCAGGACCCGCCGCAAGCTGGCCAAGACCGGAAGGGTCATCCTGTTGGTCGGGCGGCTGACGGGGTAGGGAGGCCTGAGATGGCGACCGCCGACACGACGTTGCAGCAGCGCAGATCGCGCGCGAGCGGCGACGGGCGCTTGGCGCGCGGGGTTCTGAGCGACGTCGACATCGCGGCGGCGACGCTGGCCGACATGGCGCCGGCGATGAGCTTCTTCTTCGGGTTCGCGACGATCGTGACCGCCGCCGGGATCGCCGCGCCGCTGACAGTGATCACCGCTGCGGTCGCGATTGGGTTACTGGGTAACACTTTGAGTCAGTTCTCGCACTCGCGACCGTCGACGGGCTCGTTTGTGACCTTCATCGGGAGCGCGTTCGGTGGCTTCAGCGCGGTCGCGACGGCGATCGTGCTGTGTACGGGATACATCATCGCGGTGGCCTCCGTGGTGACGATCTCCGGTGGCCTCGCAGAGACGATTCTCGAGCAGTATCTGTCAATCACAATCCCGTGGCAGGCGATCAGCGCGGTGCTATCGCTAGGGGCGCTGGCCCTGATCGTGACCGGCGCCAAACCCTCGACCAAGGTCGCAGCCGTCCTGTTCGTGTTCCAAGTCCTGTTACTGGTCGTGGTCGCGATCGCGTTGCTCATCGAGCACTCCGGCTACATCAACGCGCAGCCGTTTAATCCGGCACACTTGCACCGTGGCTTGTCCGGCCTGTCGTTGGGCTTCCCGCTGGCGGTGTATCTGTTCGTGGGGTGGGAGAACTCGGCGGCCTTGGCCGAGGAACATCACGACCCGCGCAGGGGTGTCACGCGCGCGGTGTTCTCGAGCATCCTGGTGGTCGGAGTGTTGTACGTGTTTTTGTCTTACGCCACCGTGGTCGGCTTCAATGACAACGCCACCGCATTGGCCAATGCTCAGATTCCGTTCATTACGGCGGCGGGCACGGTCGCCAGCGGACTGGTCTTTATCGCTTACATCGCCGGTTTCACCTCGATCTGCTCGTGCCTGATCTCAGCTACGAACTCGCAGGCGAGGATCATCTTCAATTCCGGACGCGAGGGGCTATTGCCATCCGTCACCGCCCGTCTGACCGAGCGTCGCAAGACTCCGTGGGTCGCCTTTTCGCTGTATCTGGCGCTCGCCCTGGGCCTCTCATATGTGTTTGGCTGGAACACCGATCCGGTGACGTTCTTTGGCGAGATCGCGACCATGGGCACGATCCTGATCGCCCTCACCTACCTGATGGCCAATCTCGCGCTGCCCGTCTACTACTACCGCCACGAGCAGGAGCACTTCTCGAACGTCAAGCACCTGCTGCTGCCGCTGCTGGGAGCAGCAGCGATCGGCTACCCGCTCTATGAGCTCGTCAAGCCAGGACAGCCCGCGCCGTTTGATCGCTACCCGCTGATCGCTGCGGGCGTGGTCGTGATCGCGCTGATCTGGGCGGCGATCACCTTCGGACGCGACCGGACGCTCGGCGAGCGGGTCGG
Organism: uncultured Solirubrobacterales bacterium; assembly: GCA_963783415.1. GTDB lineage: Bacteria > Actinomycetota > Thermoleophilia > Solirubrobacterales > Solirubrobacteraceae > Palsa-465. Next base: position 6,874 of record CAWANN010000023.1, on the reverse strand, counting down.
CTCGATCGTCGCTGACGCCGACTGATCCTCGTCTGGTCGTTCTGCGGCTGATCGTGCGTCCGGATTTTCCCCGGAATTTGCGTCCGTTTCTCCGTTTCCCCGGCGAAAAGGCCAAGGGCGGGAGTCGTCGGCCTTTTCGCGACGTGCCGTGGCAGGCCATCGCACTGGTTGGGGACCGAGGCCTGTCGCCGGCGCGACCGGGCACGTGCACCCAACTGTGGGGAAGGTCCTTCGGCGCAACGGCATCTCGCGGGCCGAGCGCCGCGTTCGGGACGCCGTCGGCCGGTACGAGTGGGCATGCTCGGGTGACCTGCTGCACGTCGACAGCGCCGTTACGCCCGGTTCGAGCGGCTCGGGCATCGCTCGCAGCGCACTGGATGGACGACAGCACCCGCGTCGGCTACGACTTGGCGCACGACGCGGAGCGGTTCTCCCGACCCGCTGACTCGCTCAGCTGGGCGCCGGCTCGGGCTCCGGGACCGACGGCTCGAGCGCGGCACGCTCCTCGGCGGCGGCGCGGCCCGCCGAGCCCTCGATCCGCATGTGCGGAAGCACGCGCTCGAGCGGCGCGGGCAGCCACCAGTTGCGGTCACCGAGCAGGATCATCACCGCGGGCACGAGCGCCGAGCGCACGATCAGCGCGTCGAGCAGGACGGCGGTGGCGAGGCCGATCCCGAACAGCTCGATGATCCGCATGCCGCCGAGCACGAACGCGCCGAACACGAGCACCATGATCGTGGCCGCGGCGGTGATCGTCCGACCGGTCGCCGCGAGGCCGTGCGTGACCGCCTCTCGGTTGTTACCGCGCCGGTGCCACTCCTCGTACACGCGGCTGATCAGGAACACCTCGTAGTCCATCGAGAGGCCGAACAGGATTGGGAACATCAGCACCGGCAGGAACGCCTCGATCGGCCCGGTCCCGTCGATCCCGAGCAGGCTCGCTCCCCACCCGAACTGGAACACGGCCGTCACAACGCCGAACGCCGCGCCGGCCGAAAGCGCGTTCATGATCGCCGCCGTGAGCGGGATCAGCAGGCTGCGGAACACGAGCACCAACAACAAGAAGCTGAGCGCAACGACGATCCCGATGAACAGCGGAAGCTTGTTCGACAGGATCTGGCTGAAGTCCTCGAAGATCGCTGTGGTCCCACCCACCAGCACATGCAGGCCGGTGCCCTTCGAGGCAGCCGGCACGACCTGATCACGAACCTTCTGCAGCAGATCGGAGGTCGAGGCGGCCTGCGGTGAGCCCTTCGGGTAGATGTCGGCGATCGCGACCGGCGCGTGGCCGTCGACGCCCGGCAGGATCGTGGGTTTGGTCGAGCCGACGACGCCGGGCGTTTGCGAGACCTTCTGCGCGACGGCCTCGAACGCCGCCTTCTGCTGATCGGAGCTGACCTCCGCGACCAGCTGCAGCGGACCGTTGTAGCCCGGGCCGAAGCCCTTGGCGAGCAGGTCGTATGCCTTGCGCGTAGTCGAGTTCGCGGGATCGCTGCCCGCGTCGGCCGACCCGAGCCGCATCGAGAAGAACGGGATCGCGAGCACGACCATGATCAGCGTCGCGACGCCGGCGAACGCGGCCGGGCGATTCTGGATCGCGTCCGCCCACCGCGCCCACCGGCGCGACTCATCGCTGACGCGATACTTGCTCTCGCGCAGCGCGCGGCGCTCGCGTCGACGCGGCACCCGCTTGCCCACCACTCCCAGTAGCGCCGGCAACAGCGTCAGCGCGGCCAAGACCGTGAACGCCACCGCGATCGCGGCCGCGACGGCGACCCCATACAGGAAGCTGACACCGAGCGCGAACATGCCCAGCATCGCGATGCACACGATCGCGCCCGCGAACAGCACCGCGCGCCCCGACGTATCCAGCGACTCGATGGTCGCCTGCTCCCGAGACTTTCCCCGCAGAAGCGCCTGCCGGTACCGGGTGACAATGAACAGCGCGTAGTCGATGCCGACGCCGAGGCCGATCAGCAGCGCCAGCTCGCTCGAGAACGAAGCCATCGTGATCACATGCGAGAGCAGCCCGATCACCGCGACCCCGGTTCCGAGCGACAAGCCCGCCGTGATCAACGGCAGCAGCATCGCAAGGAATGAGCCAAACACGATGAACAACACCACAGCCGCCGCGAGGAAGCCGAACAGCAACCCAGTCGAGGAGTTGTCCTGGTTACCGCTCTCCGCGATGTTCCCCTCGACCTGGAACTGGACACCGTCACCCGACGCCGACGTGATCGTCGACACGAAGTGCTTGGCCGCGGCGCTCGTGATCTTGTTCTTGTTCGCGGCCTCATCGAAAGTCACATCCGCGAACGCGACCTGCCCCGACGGCGAGATCTGATGCTCGGCGCCGGGCGCGAACGGTGAGCCGACCGTCGAGACGTGCGGCACCTGCTCGACCTTCTCGAACAGGGCCTCCGCACGAGCGCGGACGGCCGGATCGGTGACCTTGCCGTGATCGACTGCTATCACGAGCTGATCGGTTTCGCCGGAGGCGCGCGGAGAGTTGCGCTCCAGCAGCCGGATCGCGTCAAAGCTCTGCGTGTGCGGCAGCTGGAAGTTGTCGCTATACGCGCTTCCGGCAGCCCCATGGATCGCCGTCAGCGCAACAAGCCCGACGACCCACGCCAGAAGTGTTATCACGCGATGTCTGAAGCACCAGCGAGCGAGCCTTCTCAAGTCGATCTACCTCCGGTATCAATCCGCGCCTTGTACCGCCCCGGCTTCAGTCGCGGCGCTCTAATTGAAGCGCGCAACTCTGACATTTGGCTGACACTCGAAACGGCGACGAGCGCACGAACCACTCCCGAGCGTACCCGGACCCGACCACGAACACTTGCGGCCATCACCCCTAGAGACCCGATGGCTCCAGCTAACTCATCGCGACGCCGGACCGGCATCCTGCCGCATCGCGACACTGGCGAGCTCGAGGTGCTGCGCGACGCCGGAGCTTGGTCAAACGTGCAGCAGTTCGCGACGACCGGCCGGGTCTGCGGGGGTTGTGGTCGGCCCGATGAGCTCGACGACCCCGATCGTTGGCGGTGGTAATCCGCGCGGTGCGGTGCTCGGGGGCTCACGCGTAAAGGATGTTGGATAGCTGTGGGCGGCCGTTTTTCCTGCGTGGCGGGTACGCCCTGGCGGCGTTCGGCGATGATTTCTAGGAGGCGCTGGTCGATCGCCATTAAATAGCTACTGGCAGTCCGTGCTTGGGGCCGCCGAGGTGCACTGGCCGGAGGTGGTGGCTGGCTGGCATTCGTGTGAGAGGGTGTCCTTGAGTGCCATCAGCAGGATGCGCAGTTGCTCTCGCTGTCTGTCGTCCAGGCCGGCGAAGAGTTCGTCCTCGGCGTCGCGCTGCGCCTGCGCAGCCACGGTCAGGCGGCGTCGTCCCTTGACGGTGAGGGTGACGAGGTGGCGGCGGCGATCGGCGGTGTCGCGCTGGCGGGAGAGCAGGCCGTCTGCCTCGAGCGGGTTGAGCAGCGTGACCAGGATGCTCGGGTCGATCTCCATCGCCTGTCCGAGTTCCTGTTGGCCCGTGGGACCGTGATCGTGGAGCAGCCCGAGCAGCTGGAACTGGCGCGGAGTGAGCTCGACCTGGGTATGCGCGTGGCGTAGCCGGCGCATCGCGTGCTGGCCGAGCAGCGCCAGCAACAGTCCCGGGCTTGAGCGCAGCTCTTCGAGCAGTCCGGTCGAGGGTTTCGCTTCCGGGCGGAGTGTGTCTCGCACAGGCACGCCACGGAATATATCGTGCGCGGTGATGGTTGATCATTCTCTATCATCGAGTAGACTCGCTCGTTGATGCAAGCGAAGGTTTGTCGGGCGTCGTCTTCAGCCGCTCCCGGAGTACGAGCGGTCGAAGGATGGTGAACAGGATGAGCTCGAGTCAAGCCCCGCGAGAGCTGTCGATGGACGATCTTCGCACCGGGGAGTGGCGGCTCGATCGGGATCGCTCGAGCGTCGAGTTCCGCGTCCCGCACTTCTGGGGGGTAGTGACTGTGAAGGGTCACTTCGACCGCTTTCGGGGCAACCTCGACCTGCAGGCCGAGCCGGCCGTCAGGCTGACGATCAAGGCCGAAAGCCTCGATACCGGCAACCGCCGCCGTGACCGGCACCTGCGCTCGGCGGACTTTTTCGACGTCGAGCATCACCCGCAGCTGTGGTTCGTGTCTGATTCGGTGTCGGTGCACGGAGACGTGCTGAAGGTCCAAGGGGAGTTGCACGCGCGCGGGAACCACATCCCGCTCGAGGTCGACGCGCGCGTCGGACCGGTTGACGGGGGGCTCACGATCGAGGCCGAGGCACGCGCGTGTCACCGCGATCTCGGGATGACGTGGAGCCCGCTGAAGATGACTCGCCCGTACGCCATGTTGGCCGTCACCGGCCGCCTCATTCGCGGGCGTGCCAGCGGACCTCCGGAGCCCAGGCCGCCCCGATGAAGGCGTTCGTTCTAGAACGGCTCGACGCGCCGACCACGGTTCGCGACGACCTCCCCGAACCCACGCCGGGCGAGCAAGCGCTGCTCGTTAGGGTGAGCGCGTCGTCGGTCAACCCGGTCGACGCTGCGATCGCGGCCGGAATGCTCGGGACGCTGGCCGACTACGAGTTCTCCGTCGTCTTGGGTCGAGACTTCGCCGGCACCGTCGAGCAGACGGGCGCGGGGGTAACCCGCTACGCGCCCGGGGACGAGGTGTATGGCTTCCTGCCGCACGTCAACCCCGCCGTGCATGATGGCAGCTGGTCGGAGCTGATCGTGGTGCCCGAGGACCGGTTCGTTGCCCGCAAGCCTGAGCGGGTGAGCGTCAAGGCCGCGGGCGCGGCGCCGCTGGCCGGTGTCACCGCGTTGATGTGCATCGACGCGCTCCAGCTCATGGATGGCGATGTTGTGCTCGTCGTGGGCGCGACCGGCGGTGTCGGGAGCATCGCCGCGCAACTCGCGGCGGACGCTGGAGCTACGGTGATCGCCGCAGGCCTACCGCACGACTACCCCTACCTGCACGGCCTCGGCGTCGCCGAGGTAATCGATCGTGACGCGGACGTCGCGCAGACAATTCGCGCCCGCTATGTCGGTGTCAGCACGGTCCTCGACCTCGTTTCCCGAAGCCGCCAAGAGTTCAACGCCCACCTCGCCGCGCTCCAACCCGGCGGTCGCGCCGTCTCGCCGCTCGGTGCCGCCGGCGACCAGCCCGGCCGTAGCAGCGTGATGGCAACACCGACTCCGGAGAACCTCCGGCGTCTCGGCCAACTCCCCACAAGCAGGGCAAGCTCGCGATCAACATCAACTGAAAACCACCTCATCAACTTTGACCTCAAGGAGAAGCGAACACATGAAGATCGGCCGGTTGCTGCTCAGGCTCATCGTCGGCGGCCTGTTTTTCGGCCACGGCACCCAGAAACTGTTCGGCTGGTTCGGCGGGCACGGGCTCGACGCCACCTCGCAAGCGTTCGACGGGCTTGGGCTGCGACCCGGGCGCGGTAACGCGATCGCCGCGGGAGCCGCGGAAGCCGGCGGCGGCGCAGCGCTGGCGCTCGGGCTGGCGACCCCGCTGACCGCCTCGATCCTGACCGGGACGATGCTCACCGCCATCCATCGCGCCCACCTCAAGAACGGGCCCTGGTTGACCAACGGCGGGTACGAGTACAACCTCGTCCTGATCGCTGCGGCGCTCGCGCTCGCCGAGGTCGGGCCGGGCGAGCTATCGCTCGACGCCCTGCTCGGTCAAGAGCGCTCGGGTCCTCGCTGGGCGCTCGCCGCGCTCCTCCTCGGTGCGGCAGGCGCCCTCAGCGCCCACCAAGCCGCCAAGTCCTACCCCGCCCCGCCACCACCAGCCGAGAACCCCCAGCAACCCATGTCGCCGTCGACCCAGCCGCCAGAGCAGACGGCAACCGCGCAATGACGGCTTGCCTCGTCAGCACCGCAACGCGAACCCTGAAATGCGCCGAGACGTAACTGCACACCGATCACCGGTGTCGGAGACGCGGAGACAGGGCGGCTGACCGCACCGGGTCATCCGCGCCGGGTCACCGCACCATCACTCAAATGCTCGTCTCTACCCGCCACCCCCGCCCTGCTCTCCGGCGGCGTCGCGTTCTCCGCCCCCTGCGGCCGAACCGCACCGAGTGCTGCAGTGTCGGCGAGACGAGTGCGCTCGAGATCCGTACGCACGGGTCCGGCCGCGAATGCAGCGTCGAGCTCCTAGGCGAGCCCAACCAGGCCACGCATAAACTCGCCGCCGAAGCGGTCGAGCAAGCCCTCGAGCGGAACGCCGACAGCATCGTGCTCGACCTGACGGGGCTGGAGGCTATTGACCATGCCGGCGTACGCGCGATCCTGATTGCGGACCAGCACGCGAGCGACCAACAGAAGCGGCTCCTCATCGTCCCGGGCCCCAACGCGGTGCAGTGCGTCCTCGACGCGGTCCACGGCCCATTCTCCTACACCACCCGCGCACCCCGATCAGAGAGATGACGCGGGCGCTATCCACCCGCCAACGGCGGTACACGCATGGCTGAGCGCAAGGATCTCGAGTTCACCTACTCGCTGACCGATCGGGTCATCCCGCTCGGCCTCGGCGACCTGGCCGGGTCGGGCACGAAGACGTTACGACGACCCACCGCATTTACCGCTACGTGCTGCAGCGGCACCAGCGTGGCGAGATCGGCCGGCGCCGTCAACTAGCGATGCACGAGTCTGCCGCGGAGGTCGGGGCGCTGGAAGGCGTGGCCACTCGTGCGCGACCGCGTTCAACCTCGCTAGGCACCGCGAACTCGGAGCGGCTCATGACACGCTGAAAAGGCCGGAAGGCCAACGAGCCCTCTGAAGCCGTCCGGCGCTTCCGTCACCCGAAACCGGAAGTGCAGGCCCTTCGGCAGTGGC
>CAWANN010000022.1:0-197166 GCA_963783415.1 uncultured Solirubrobacterales bacterium | reverse complement strand
CAATCCAGGCGCGGCGTGACCGCGCGGTCGAGCTGCGCCTCGCCGCGCTCTCGCTTGCCGGCGTGGACGCCGAGGCCTCCCGCGGCGTGCTCGCGGTCGGGCGTCGCCGCGATGAGCCGGGGCACCCGCGTCGGCTTCGTCAGGCGCTGGCCGACGCCGCCGATCCGCTGGTGAGCATCATCGAGACCGCCGGCGAAGTCACGCGGCTGGCCGCCGAGGCGCTCGGTGACGCGCGCGGAGGGGTGCGCGGGGAGGCCATCGTTGCCGCGACCCTCGCCGCAGCCGTGATGCGCGCCGGGGCTCCGCTCGTCGAACTCAACCTGGCCAGCGCACCAGACGACCCACGGCGAGCACGCGTCCGTGACGCGGCTCTGGCGGCCGACAATGAGGTCAAACGGGCACTCGGCGCTCGGGTCCCCGCCCGGGCGCCAGCGCCAGCGGGTCGTGCGCCCGACGCATGAGCGGTACGGTGCCCGCGCGGAGCTGCGCGCCATCCGCGCCGGTGCCTTCCCTGAAGCACCCAGTCCGCGAGCACGGCATGACTCCCGCAGAGCATCAGCTCCTGCTGGCGATTCGCCGACACGGTGGCAAAGCCCCAACCGACGGTGTCTGACGTCGCCGCCGTGCCGCTGCTTCACCACCACGGTGCGGATGCGCGCATCGACCGGGCGGGGCGGCGGGACCGGTCGTCCGACGCGCACGCGGCGCATCCTTCGCGTGTGCGTCTGACCGTCACCAGGGTTGTCACGGCGAGAGCGGTGGCAGGTAGAGCCGCTGATGGCGCTGCGTCTGGCCGAGCTGAGGTTTTCTCGCGTCGACGGGGCAGGCCCTGCGCGCGGCAGCCGGTGGGCTTCCAACGTCAGGGGAGAGCTCACCCGAGCGAGTTGAGGAGCTCGTGAGACATCAGATTCGGCCACACGACAGGTAAGGCGGGCCTCCCACGCCGACGCTAAACAACAACGCTCAAGTAACCCGACAGGACACTGCCATGCGACTCAACTACCGAGAGGTGCTCCCGGAGGCAATGAAGGCGATGCTCACCGTGGAAGGCACGGCGAACACTGGACTGGATGACCCACCGCTCCTGGATCTCGTCAAGATCAGAGCCTCCCAGATCAAACGGCTGCGCGTACTGCCTCGCGCTCCACGTCAATGAGGCTCGAGAGCACGGTGAGTCCAACCAGCGCCTGGACCTAGTCGCGGTCTGGCGCGAGGCCGATTGCTTTGCACCGCCCGAGCGGGCCGCGCTGGCGTGGTGCGAGGCCCTCACCCTCCTGCCCGAGTCCGGCGCGCCCGACGCCGTCTATGACGATCTGTCGCGCCATTTCACGCCGCGGCAGATAGTCGCGCTGATACTGGCGATCGTCGCAATCAACGGCTGGAACCGGCTCAACGTCGCCTTCCGCACACCCGTGCCAGACGTGGACCCGACCGGCGGCGCAGAGTCGGTCTGACCGGCGCCGGGCCGGGTGTCGGCAGCCGCGGCTGTCGGTCGCCCGGTGGCCGCCTCACCGATCGCCGACGGCGGCGCCGCGGCGTCACCGGGACCGCGACGACCCGCCTTCCGGCGAGCGCTCAGCACACCGTGAGCGCTCACGACCAGGAACAGCAGGATCGCGACCTCGCCGAGGATCCCGCCCCACTGCCACAGGCTCAGGCCTCCCGCGAGGTCGCCACCGATCAGCCGCAGCGCGAGTGAGGCGTGCAGCAGGCCAAGATGGACGTAGAAGCCGCGCCGGTACGGGAGCGGCACGCGCAGCGCAGCGGGGACGATCACGGGCGCGTGCGCGAACACCATCGACATCACAAAGCCGAGGAACACTGCGTGCAGCGACGCGTCGTAGGCGCGACCGTCGTCAACCGCCGCGTAGGCGGCCCACAGCACGCCGGCGCACGCCAGCCAGACGTAGCCGGCGAGCAGTGCGCAGGCCATGTACCGGGTCACGCCGCCCATGCGCACGGTCCGGCGGGCGACGTCGTAGCGCGCCAGCCAGAGCGCCTGGGCGACCAGCCCGACGCCCGCGATCCGCACCCCGATCCGCTCGACGGTCACCGACAAGACGAGGCCTGTTGTGAACACGGCAATCGCGGCCAGCAGCAGCAGTCGTGTTCGCGACGAGCGGCGGACGGACCGGGTCAGCTCGAGCCGCTCGCCGACGATCGTGGCCACCAGGAAGCCCGCCATCAGCGGGGCGAACCGGGAGACGTCGGCGCCGGTGAGCCAGAGCACGGCCGCCGCGCACCAGGCCAGCGCGCCGAGGCCCATGACCGCGTTGTGGGCCGATGGCTGAAGGCGATGGAGCACCACGTGAGCGGCCAAAAGGACCAGCCCCGCGAGGGTCAGGAGCGCCGGCCCGAACGCGTCGGGGGCCTCGGACAGCGCCGCCAGCGAACCGAGGCCCGCCGCCAGCGGCGCGACGTACGCCCAGGCGCGGTCGAGCGCGACCGCCCGCTCGAGGCTGACCAGCGTGCCGAGGAACCCGAGCGCCATCAGCGGCCCGTGCAACTCGCCGGCAGAGGTGACAACGGTCGGCACGGCCAGCCCGAGCCGGATCAGACCGCCCCACAGGCCCGCGAACAGCGCCAAGACCGCCAGCGCCATCAGCAGCGCCCGCCGCCGGCGCGCGCGGCTGCCCGCGCTCAGAGCCATCCGAGCTGCTCCTTGGCCTGCTCGCTCATCGCCGCCAGGTCCCACGGCGGCTCCCACACCAGCTGCACCCGGACGTCTGACACCTGCGGCACCTGCGCCAGGCAGGCACGGATCTGATCGTCGAGGAACCCGCCGAGCGGGCACCCCGGCGTGGTCAGCGTCATCTCGATCTCCACCACCCCATGGGGCCCGGTGGCGATGTCGTAGACGAGCCCGAGGTCGACGATATTCACGCCGAGCTCGGGGTCGATCACGGCGCGCAGCAGCCCGCACACCAAGCTCGGGGTGAGCGGCTCGGTCAGCAGCCCCAGCACGTCGGAGCATGTGGGCGAGGCCCTGTCGTCAGTCGAGGCCATCGGTCTTGAGTTTTTCACAGTCGTAGTGTAAAAACAATCTGGTGTCCGCCACCAGCCCCATGAGGACCCGGACTGCGCTTCAGGCGCTCACCGCCGTCCTGGCCGACGCGCTGCAGACGATGGCCACCGACGGACACGCCGAGGAGGCCAACCGCCTGGCCGGCCGGGCCTACGCGGCCCTGCGCCGCGAGCACCCCGACCAGGCCCGGCGGATCAACGCGCTCATGCACCAGCTGACGCGCATCTCCCAAACGACCAAGGAGCAGACCATGCCGACGACCGACCCGCAGCTCGACGTTCGCACCGAGCCCCCCGCTCGCCGCCACGAGCTGATCTTCGACACCTACGACAAGCTGGCCCCCGGGGAGGGGTTCGTGCTGGTCAACGACCACGACCCCAAGCCGCTCTACTACCAGCTCGCCGCCGAGCACCCCGACCAGTTCCGCTGGGACTACCTAGAGGAAGGCCCGGAGGCCTGGCGCGTGCGGATCGGCCGTCCGGAATGATGAGGGGCTCGACGCTGACCGTGAGTACCCGGCCCCTGCGCGCCCGCAGAGCGCCGCGTGGTTAGCGCCACCAGGCTCGAGCTCGTGGTGCTCAACTGTGCCGGAGCCGATCGCGATCGAGAACCGCTGCTCGCACGAGGACACGCCACTGGCCGACGGCGAGCTCGACGAGCCCGACTGCTCGATCGAGTGTCCGCGCCACGGGTCGCGCGTTGACCTGCGCACCGGGCGGCCGCTGAAAATCCCCGGCTGCGAGCCGATCGAGGTGTTCCAGGCCGAGGTCATCGACGCTGTGGTCACGGTCGAGATCGACTGACCCCATCCGTGGGCGCCGATGAGCCAGGCCGAGAACCCCAGCGCCTGCTCAGCGGGCGTGCGCCGGCGATCGCCCCGCTGCCCGCCGGACATCCCCGTCCGCAGCGAGGGCGAGCGCGCGATCAGCGATCTTGAGCGGCTGGCGTTTCGCTTCGACGACCCCCGCGTCGCGGTCGGCCTCGGGGAAGAGGCCTCGCGCCAGCCCCGTGAGCGAACCCCGGGGATAGCCCCTCGGCTCCCCCGGCCTGAGCAGCTTCACCCGTTTGCGGCCAAGATCTGGGGCCCCTGGTTCCGCCGCGGCGCGGTGCGGTCGGGGCGCCGGCAGAACGACGCACGAACCGTCCGTGGCCGCAGCCATATGCGACGGACAGGTCCGACCGAACGCTGGCGGCCGATAGAAGCGGCGGCGACTTTACCCACTCGGCTTGTAGAAACCTGGTCGCAGTGGTAACGTATTTTTCATAGTCTGAGTGTGAAAACTGCGAGAGGAAGCCATGAGCGATCCACAGCACAGTTCCCCAGCCTCCGTGGCCCTGGATGACAGCGGCGCCGGCGTCGCAATGCTCGTCATCTTCACCACCGCGGTGCTGATCGTCACCGGCGCCGTCGCGATCGTCGCGCTCGTCGACGCGTGGTGGATCCTCGGTGTCGCCTTCGCCATCCACGTGCTCATGACCACCGTGGTCATGGCGACAATCGTCTCGGTCATGAACGGCCGCGCGAGCGCCGACGCCGACCGCGTGCCCGTCGACAGCCGCCGCCGTGAGACTCGACCCCCGACGCCGATCGAGCCGGCGACAGCGGTATGAACGCCTCGCTTCTAGACCGGCTGGGCGAGCCTGGCGCCGTCAGGACGACGGCTTTGCTCTCACCCGCCGACCTGCATACGAGCAGATCCTCGGCTCCCGACCAGCCGCGTAGCGTGCCGCGGAATCGACGCGGCCGATTCCTGCACACGACTCGGAACCACCCCGAACAGCGGCGTGACGGCTCGCGGGCCGGAGCCGACGCGCCGGCGAACGACCGAAAGCCAGCCGCATCTCCGGAGGTGATCCAGATGGCAAAACGTATCCTGATCGTGACCGACGAGAACCTAGCCGACGAGAACGAGGTCCCCGAGCCGATCCGACGGCTGATCGACCACGCCGAGGACATCTACGTCGTCGCCCCGACGCTCACCACTCGCCTGCAATCCCTGACCGGAGACGTCGACCGCGCCCGCGCCAACGCGGATGCCCGCCTGCATAGCGTCTTTGATCACATGCAAGTCAGCGGCTTCGACGCCCACGGGACGGTCGGAGACGAGGATCGATTAACCGCGATCGCCGACGCGCTGAGCGAGTTCGACGCTGACCTGATCCTGCTCAGGCTCCACGCCCCCGGCAGCGACAACGAGAACTGGCGCGAGCACCGGCTCGCCAGCCAGGTCCGCTCGCACGTCAACCGGCCGACGACCGCGTTCTACTTCGACCGCGAAGGGCACGTCGTCGGACGCCAGGACCGCTAGAGCACCGACCACTAAGCCCGCTCTCTTTGTGTGAGGCTTGCGCGGAAACCCGGCGAATCCATCGGATGCTCGTTTCCGTTGTGCTCGAGAGGGCGCCGAGGCTGGACGGCTGTGCGCGGCCGACGGGGGCCGATGCTCGCCGAGAGTGGGCGAGCGCCGGCATGCTCGTTGCTTATCGCGACTGCTCGTGCTCCGTCGGCTCGTATCTCGCTGTCGCCCCGACGCGCCGACGACCGCCATGAACAGCGGACTGGACGACCCGCGGCTGTTGCACCTGATCAAGATCAGAGCCTCGTAGATCAGCGGCTGCGCCTACTCCGTTGGGCCTCACACGCCGCTGAGGCGCGTGAGCACGGTGAGACCGATAGCGCCTGGACATGGTTGCGGTCTGGCGCGAAGCGGAATGTTTTTGGACGGGCAGACGCGCGGCGCTCGCCTGGTGTGAGGCCCTCACCCGGCTGCCCGACTCTGGCGCACCGGATGAGCTCTTCGACGAGCTCGCGCGCCGCTTCAGATCGGAGCAGGTCGTCGCGCTCACGCTCGCGATCGTCGCAAATCAGCGGCCGGAATCGCTCGAACGTCGGCTCCCGCACTCCCGTCGCCGACGCGATGAAAGCGGCCCACCCGGAGGCGGCCCGAACGCGGTCGACGAATCCCGGATCGTGATCGAGGCACGCTGAGTCTCCGGCTCGCCATCCGCGCGTAAATTCGCCTCGGCCGTCGAGATCGGTTTCGTCGATCGCCGCGACCGATGCATCCGTCTTCGCCACGCCGGCGGAAAGCTCGCGTACCCACTCGTGGCCGCCCGGAAAAGCATTCAGAACCATGTCGGCGGCATCACCCACGGTGCTCGAGCTGGCACACCGCGGGCTTCACCGGTTAGCCGCAAGCACCGCGAATGACCCGGTCGCGCTTCTCGATCGACGCTCCTGCTTCAGGATCCGCCATGGGCCAGATGGGGGGTCGAGCCCCCACCGGATGGGCGTCTGTGCCCATGGGCTGGCGGCGGTCGGCGATCAAGAATCGACCCATGATCAAACATGCACGCCCAACGACGCGGAGCCATGCTGACGGCGCTCGGCAGCTCGACGCCGAGTCCCGCGCGTGGCTGGAGACCCTCCGCAGCGACGGCGCACGGTACGAGTCGGCGATCATGCGGTTGCATTCCTTGCTCCTCAGCGAAGCTCGGTATCAGGTCCGACGTCGAACCGCTGGGCTGTCACATCCGTCCGGCAGGGATCTCGACGATCTCGCGATGCAGGCTGCCGACGACGCGCTCGTCGCGATCCTCGGCAAGCTGGATCGATTCCGCGGCGATGCGCTCTTCACCACCTGGGCGCGGCGGTTCGCCGAGCTCGAGGTGCCGGGCAAGATCCGGCGACGGCTCGGTCATGCGCGCGAAACCCCTACCGAAACCGAGACGTTGCAGTTGTACCCGGCCAAGGACGAGGATGCGCAGGCAATCACCGAGGCGGCGGACCTCGCGGACCGGCTCGGCGAGCTGATCGTCCACGAGCTGACCGGTCATCAGCGCGAGGTTCTGGTCGCATTGGCGATCGACCGGGTTGACTCCAAGGATCTGGCGACTCGCCTCGACTCGACTCCGGGGGCTCTGTACAAGACGCTCCACGATGCGCGACGCAAGCTCAAGCACGGGCTTGCCGACCAGGAACTTCATGAGCATCGTGAATCGCGTAGGCCCAGGTCAGTCGCGGATCGCGCCGAGGCGAGACGCCTCGCGCAACGGATGAAGACTTTCGCCGAGGTATAGGTCGTCATCCACTCGAGCCGGGGCGCCAACGAGTTGATCCCCGGCGAACCGGCGGCATCTCGCGCGTCGAGGAGTGGTCCGCAAACGCAGTCCTGCTCACCTCAGCGCGCACATTCTCTCGGAGCCGCGACCTGAGTCCCGTGAGGCTCGAGCTGCCATCTCCACCCGCGCGGTAACCCCGGTCGGCGCCGGGTGCGACGACCCGGTGCGAGGAGATGTGAAGCCGAGCCGCGACTCACCAGCGATCCGCCGTGAGCGGGTGAGCCGGGGGGCTCCCCATTTGTCGTGGCGGCACCGGGATGGTGGGCTTTGCGCGGGCCACCCGACGGTTTCACACAGGGGCTCGAGGCACAGTCCTGCGGACCAGCTCCTGCACGTGGCAATCGCCGGTCGTTCGACTCCCCGCATCGATCAGAGGTGGACGGCGCCGGGTTCGGCGGTCGCGACAGCACGCGCGGGGTAAGAAGCTCGCCCTGCCCGCGCGCTAGGAACACAGGAACACGAAGAACCGAGCGCGCCGCCGAGGCGCACGGTCGCAAAAGGAGACAGCGCGATGAGGGATCTCAGTTTCGATGTTGAGTTGACCTGGTCGGGTGCCGGGCATGAGGGCGCCGGAAGGATCCAGAGCGACGACGTTGCCCTCGACCTGTCGGGGCCGGAGTCGATGGGCTTTCGCGGCGTCGGCACCAATCCCGAGGAGCTGTTGGTCGGCGCGGTTTCGTCGTGCTACACAGCGACGCTGTTCGCCGCGCTGCGCCGCGCGCAGCTTCCGGTCGAGTCGCTGACTGTTCGCGCCAGCGGCACGGTGACCGGCTTCCCGGCTGCCACGCGGTTCACCCGGATCGTCGTCACCCCGACGGTGATCGGAGGCGACGTCGGCTGTCGGCCCGGGTACGAGGCCGCGGCCTCTCTGGCGCACGATCGCTGCCTCATCGGCCACACGCTCGCCCCCGAGGTCGCCTACGAGGTCGGCTCAGTGCACGTGCTAGGAGACCTTTTTCGGCGATCAGGCGCCCGGGGGTCCGTGCGAGCTCGCTGACCTCGGCCAGCTGCTGTGGGTCGTCGTGGCCCGCGCTCAGCCGGCCAGTCGTCGCTGTCGGTTGGTGTCTCGCGCGTGTGCCCTAGCCGCCGGCGGATCTTGCCGGGCACCTCGAGTACAGCAAACCGCCTCGCCCAGGTGATGAACCGGGCATCGCCACGGAAGTCGTCGAGCTTTGAGAGGACCGCGACGAGCGCGTCGTCGGCGGCCTCCACCGCTAGGTCGTCAAGGTCGCGACCCGACGGGTGGACCAGCGCGGCGGTGCGGCGCCTGACCTCGTGGCGAGCCTCTCGCAACAGCACTGCGTGCAGCTGCCCGAGCGCCGCGTCGCGTACCGCGCGCTCGGCCCGCAGCTGCGTCAGCCCACGCCTGCGACTCGACGTCGAGGCGCCTGAGGGTGGCCGCAGCGGCGGCGCTCACGGGAGCCCCACAAGCCGGCGACGGAAGGCCGCAAGGGGCCGGTTCTGGACCCAGCCAACCGGGTACTGGGGGATCTCGGCGTCGGTATGTGGCAGGCGCACAGGGAGCTTCGCGCCGGGGTCGAGCTCGTGCGCGGCGAGGGCCGCCAGCACGTGCCACTCGTGCACGCTCTCCAGTGCCGGGTTGCCCCAGGTGCGGGCCTCCAGCACCCACTCCCCCTCGGTTTCGCCGCGTTCGAGGAACAGGCCGGAGAAGTGATCGAGACGCGCGACGCCGGGGCTGTTCGGATCCGGGCGCATCTTCTGGACCATGTGCGTCGAGAGGTCGAGTGAGCGCGCCAGTAGCGCGACATCCGAATCGGTCATCGGGCTTGCGAACGGCACCTCGAACAGCACCCGTCCGCCACTGACCGTGTCGAGCGGAGGTGGGTGTTGCGGGCTGGCCGGGGCGCTGTGCTGTGGCCCGGCGGCCGCGGACCGCTGGTTCGCCGGATCGCGGCCGGTCCGGTTCAGTGGGGGTGGATACGGTGGTTTCACTCATCTCTGGCCTCGATCTTTTTCACAGTTCTATTGTAAATAAAATACATCGACACTCGTTTTTGTTGCCTATCCCACGGCCGTCGGGCTATGGGTGGCAGACGGTCCCCGGCAATCGAAGGAGCGGCGGCTCGTCTACGAGCGAGAGAGGGCCGACTCAGCGCTTGGGGTGGGGCCGCCGTCCGAGCGGTGGACTGCTCGACGAACCCGACGCCAGCCGTGGTAGCAGTCATAGACGATCAGCTCATCGCCCTCGCGCAGGCGGGCCTGGGTCGCAAGCTCGGCCTCGGTCGCGCTCGCGTGCTCGGAGATGACGACTTGCTGCTTGGTCATGACGATCCAGCCGCCGCGTGTCAGTGGCACGACGCGCAGGCAGCAGGGTTCGGTCGGGTAGCGGCGCCGGGGGCTCATCGGCGTCGCAACCGTGAGCGAAACCAGTCAACCGCGCGGCTGCGACGGGTCCCAGACCGGTCCGGCGACGGTTCGTCGCGGGAGCCGTCACCCTCGCAGAAGGCGATCAGGAGCCAGAGCGCGATGTCGCCGTCGGCGAGCACGAACCCATCACGGTCAAGGCAAGCCACCACCTCTGCCCAGAACGTCAGGCAGATCCGGTCCGGCGGCCGGCTGTCGGTCGTGTCCGCCAGCATCGCGAAGGCGAGCTCGAGCGCGCCGGCGGTGAGGTCGCCCCAGTCGAACGCCGCATCGCTTCCATAGCCGGGATGCTCCAGAGGCTCGATTGCGGTGCCGGTGACGACGTATACCTGCGCGTCGCGTGGGCGCCGCCCGACGTAGTAGCGCTCGGACCCGCGCGAACGCCGAGTACGAGTAACGGCCGGGGCGACCCGTCCGATGAGCGTCGGCGGGATCACGGCGGTGTCGTCGAGCGTTCTCTCTCGGAGCTGCCGAGTCCGCAGCGCGGACCTGATTGGCCGATATTGCCTGCATGCTCCCTCCGCGTTGGGGCGGCGCAGGTTCTTACCCTCCGCGGCGCTCTGCCTCGATGACTCCGGCGAGGCAGGGTCGATCGCGGTCTCGATCGGGATCGCGTGCTCGCCCTGGGGCATGACGTCGAGGGCGTCGCCGACCTGGCGTGAGAGGTAGGGCGCGAGGTAGCGTCCGGCGAGCTTGTCGGGCGGCCACCACAACGCCTCACCTGAGATCGTCGAGTCGTCACCCGCGCGGCCGCTGATGTCCGCGCGCAGGTAGTGTGGCGGCCCGCCGGTCAGCAGCACCCCGCGCAGGATCGGCCTGAACGGCTGCGGATCGATGTCGACGCCCGCGGAGGCCGCGATCGTCTCGGCGACGACGTCGGCTTGCTGGGCGGCCAGGCCGCCCTGCTTGACGGGGAAGGATGTCGCGTCTCCCGCGGCGAACACGCCGTCCAGCGCGGCCACGCGGCCGTGAGCGTCGGTGTCGATGAACCCGTCGTGGTCGCAGGCGATACCCCGCAGGCGCGGGCCGACCAGACGCGGCACGGTCACGATGCGGTCGACGGAGCATGCGCCGGTCGCCGGGCGTGATGTCGAGCCACCCGGGGCGACAAGGTATGCCGTACCTGCTCGTGTGCTGCCTCACTCCGGATTCGTCGAGGAGCCGTCGGATCGCGGCGCTGGCGGTCTTGCCGAAGATCCCCAGCGGCTCCTCCTCCGGGTGTGATCAGGCTGAGCTCGGCGCCTGAGCGGTCGTGCGCGGCGCAGTCGGCCGCGGTCAGCAACGCGAGGTCGTAAAGGGGCAGCGGCCAACTCGCGCCCGGCAGGCTTGACGAACGCGACCTTGTTCACCCGCCCCTCGCGGAGCTGCTGGAGCAGCAGCCGGTAGTTGGGGCCGTCGCGGCCGCCGTGGTAGGTCAGCACTTCCCGCGAGTGCCACTCCCGCTCGGGGTGGGCGCCGAGGGCGAGCGCGAGCATGTCGTACGGAACCTCGTCGCCGTCCGTGGTGATCACGCGGTTGCGGTCGGGCTCGACGCGGTCGAGCGCCGCCTGGTGCCAGCAGGCGCCGAGCTCGGCGGCGGTTTCCTGCAGCCTGAGGCCGCGGACTCGCTGGGGTTTGAACGGCTGATCGACGCTCATCGACAGGTTGATGAACTCGAGCTCGGGCGCGAGGATGGTGATGTCGAGCAGATCGGAGGCCAGCGCATGCAGCGCCAACAGCGTTTCGAGACCGGCGACCCCTCCCGCCGGCGATCAGCACGCGAGTCCGGCCTGGATCGGGTGGTGAGGGCTGGGCAGGCACCAGCGTCACGCTCCGCGCCTCCCGCTAGCCGACGCAAGGGCTCCGAGCTTGCCTTCGATGCAGTCGAGCAGCTGGTGGTAGGAGTCGCAGAACGACTGGACGCCCTCGCGCTCGAGCTTCGACGTGAGTGCGTCGAGATCGACCCCGGCGCCGTGGGCTTCGGTGAGAGTTCGCTCAGCCGCCCGTGGGTCGGCGTCGAGCGTGCGCACGATCTCGCCGTGGTCGGCGAACGCGCGCAGCGTCTGCTCCGGCATCGTGTTGATCACATCGGGCCCGATCAGCTCTGAGACGTAGAGCACGTCGGAGTAGGCGGGGTCTTTGGTGCCGGTGCTGGCCCACAGCGGACGCTGGGTCCGGGCTCCGAGCGCCTGGAGGTGTTCCCATTCCGCTCCGGCGAACTTGGTCAGGTAGCGCTGGTAGGCGACGCGCGCGTTGGCGATCGCGACGCGACCGCGCAGCGGCGAGGTGTCGGGCAGCTGCGCGTCTGCCTTCGTATCGATCCGAGAGACGAAGAATGACGCAACCGAGGCGATCGCATCGAGCGGCGCGCCATCCGCCGCGCGCGCGCTCAGCCCGCGCAGGAACGCGTCGATCACCTGCTCGTAGCGCTCGATCGCGAACAGCAGCGTGACGTTGACGTTGACGCCCCGCCGCGTGAGCTCCTCGATCGCCGGCAGTCCCGCTTCGGTACCCGGGACCTTAATCATCACGTTCGGCTCGTTCAGTCGCTGCCAGAGCTCGCTCGCCTGGGCGATCGTCGCCTCAGTGTCGTCGGCTAGATCGGGTGTGCACTCGAACGAGACGTATCCGTCGCGGCCGCCGCTGACGTCGAAGGCGGGGCGCAGCTCGTGAGCTGCTTCGCGGACGTCGTCGAGCGCGATCGTGAAGAACAGCTCCTGCGGGTTGCGTTCGCCTCCATTGGCGAGACCGCGCAGCTGCGCGTCGTAGCGATCGGAACCGGTGATCGCCTTGGCGAAGATCGTCGGGTTCGACGTTGCCCCCGTGACCGCGTAGTCCCGGATGAGCTCGGCAAACTGGCCGCTGTCCAGAAGCTCGCGTGAGAGCGTGTCGAGCCAGATCGACGTGCCCGCGTCGTGCAGGCGGTGCAGATTGGGATTCGGGGCCATGTCGAGCGCTCCTCAGGTTCGGGTACTGGGCTGCGCGACCAGCGACTCGAGCGGCGTGTCGCGGTCGCTCAGTGCCGCCACATCCATCGTCTGACGGGAGCGGATCAGCGCCTGCACGTGCTCGTTGACATCCCAGACATTGACGTTCATTCCGGCGAGCACGCGGCCGTCGCGTAGCCAGAAGGCGATGAACTCGCCGTCGGACGGGTCGCCGCGGAAGGCGACCTCGTCCCAGGTGGGCGCGTATCCCGAGTACTCCATCCCGACCTCGTATTGGTCTGAGTAGAAGTACGGGATGCGGTCGTAGCTGACCGGCTGGCCGAGCATCGCGCGCGCCGCGGCCGGACCTTGGTGCAGCGCGTTGGCCCAGTGCTCGACCCGGACCTGCTCCTCGTAGAAGGGATGCAGCGCGCGCGCGACGTCGCCGGCCGCGAACACGCCCGACACCGAGGTCTGAAGCTTCTCGTCGACGAGTATGCCGTTGTCAACGTCAAGGCCGGCGCGGCTGGCTAGCTCGACGCGCGGCACGACGCCGATGCCGACCACGACGAAGTCGCACTCGATCATTCGGCCGCTGGTGGTTCGCACGCGCGCCACGGCTCCGTCGCCGTCGAACGCCTCGACGCCCTCGCCGAGGACGAGCTCGACGCCGTGGTCGCGGTGCACGTCACGGTAGAACGCGCCGATCTCCGGGCCGAAGATCCGCTCGTTCGGCAGCTCGAGCGGATCGACGATCGTGACGTCAAGGCCGCGCTGGCGCGCCGAGGCCGCGAACTCGCTGCCGATCCAGCCGGCGCCGACGACCACCACCCGTCCACCGGTCTCCAAACGCCTGCGCAGCGCATCGCAGTCCTGCAGGGTGCGCAGGTAATGGACGCCACCGAGCTCGGCGCCCGCGATCGGGATCCGGCGCGGCTCGGCGCCCGTGGCCAACAGCAACCGGCCGTAGGAGAGCTCGCGGCCGTCGGTGACGGTCACGCGCGAGCCGGCGGAGTCGATCGCCGTCACCGTTGTGTCAGTCTCGAGCTCGATCTGATGGGCTTCGTAGAACCCGTCCTCGTGGACGTAGGTCTTCTCGCGCGCGGACTCTCCCCTGAGGTAGTCCTTGGTCAGCGGTGGCCGCTCGTACGGGCGCTCTGACTCCGAGCCGAGTAACAGCACACGTCCGCCGAAGCCCTGTATTCGTAGCTCCTCCGCGGCCTTCGCGCCGGTGAGGCTTGCGCCGATGATGATGAATGTCTGCTCGCTCATGTGGTTCTTCCTCCGGTCAGGCTGAGGAACTCGCCGCCTGTCCGCGGGTCGTCGCGGACGAGTCCGTGTAGCGTCGAGGTCACGGTTTTGGCGCTGTGTTTCTGCACGCCGCGGAGCGACATACACAGATGTTCCGCCTCGATCACAACGCCGACACCCTTCGGCTGCAGGTGCGCCTGCAGGCAGCCGGCGATCTGGGTCGTGAGCCGCTCTTGCAGCTGAAGATCGCGGGCGAACAGCTCGACAACGCGCGCGAGCTTCGAGAGGCCGACGATCCGTTCGGCGGGCAGATAGCCGACGTGCGCCACGCCGTGAAAAGGCAGCACGTGGTGCATGCACAGCGACTCGAAGGGGATGTCGCGAACGACGACAAGCTCGTCATAGCCCTCGTCGTTTGGAAACGTGGTCGGTCTGAACGGCTCCGGGGTGAGCAGCTCGGTGTAGGCGGCTGCCATCCGTCGAGGGGTCTCGCGCAGCCCCTCCGTCTCGAGGTCAGCACCGAGCGCGACAAGCAGGGCGCGGGCGCCGTGCTTGACGGCCGCGCGGTCAACCGGGCGCCGGCCGGTTGGCCACGGCCTTTCACCGCTGGAAAGGACGGCCAGCGCCTGTCCGTTGGACTCCGCAACTGTGGACATCGAGTTCATGTCCTCTTCTGCGTCGTGGTTGGCACCGGTCTTACCCACGAGCGGTGGAATCGGCGCTTGCGGCCGCTGACTCCGTCGGCTGAGTGAACCGGGTGCGGCCGCTTCAGGCGTGTCGGCCGGTCTCGCTGGTCAGCCCTGCGAACGTTCGCATGCTGGGGTAAGCCACGCCGGCCGCCGTTTCTGACTCGCGTGCGAGTGTGCGTCCCGGTGCATCCGGATCCGGATCGGCCGACGCTCGGCACCACCACCATCGAGGAACGTTCGCGCGTCCGTAAGCGAGCGCTCAACCAGTCCCTCGGCGTGAGTGATAGTCGATCAGCTGGACCGCGCGGGCACGGCGGCGGCAGCACTACGAGCCTCGCGCGAGCTCAACGTCACCGATCAGCCAGCGCTGCGCCAGCAGGGTTAGGGCGTGCACCGCCATACGTGGCGCGCTCGCCGACGGCTGCTCGAGCGCGCAGGCGTGAGCGGTCGCCAGCACATACACCCTGCCCGCTCCGAGCGCGAGCACGCGCGAGATCGGCGTGTCATTGGCCACCCACCGTCCATCAATGCACGGCCCTCCCAGGCACCAGGGGGTAAGACAACGGGAATCGCCGGGGTCGCCAGGACCGCTTCGAGTGCCGGACCGTGTGAGAAGGCGGCAGCTCCGCCGGTGAGCCTTCGACGGCGACGACGTGAAACTCGATCGGCATCTGCTCAAGCCGGCCGTACGCGGTGTGCTCGGCGATCAGACGGCGCAGGCCCGATCCCAGCACGACGTGATCGCGCGATCCGAGGAGGCCGAGCACGCCGTTGACCGGACGAAGCTGACACACCAGCCTGCGCCGGGCGCCGCGCCAGATCTCGGTCAACTCGTCAGCTGTCCCAACAGCCTTGGGAACGCGACGCGATCAGCGCGCGAACGCATGCACGTTGGGCGTCTCTTGCCGGGATGTTCTTACGCCGAAGATGCGCGGCTCGACTCAAACCCCGGCGCAATACCACGTAAGAACCGGCGCGGGTGACGACGCAAAGAGGAGCGAAGGCCCAAGAAAAGCGAAGGGCCAAACACCTGCTTCGCATCAGAAGACACCATGTCAGTCAACACCCTCAGAGCTCCCATCCCGAGCGAAGCATCGACGCTACGGCGCACGTTCGGCGGGGCACGCGAGGATCCCGCCTACCAGGCGTTCGCCCTCCTGCGCGTCGGCTTCACGTCCGCACCGATCGATATGAGAGTCCCGGTCGGGCGTTAGCCGCGGCCACACGAATCGCGTTTGCGAAGCTGTTCGCGCTCGACGATCTCGATTCGCGTTTCGCACGAGCGCACCCGACCTGTCACCGACGCTTCACGCACCCGCGCCTCCGCCTCTGCGCCGGAGATGGGCAGTCCTCCCCAACTGATCTCCGGCGTGGACCCCATCGACGAAAGCGCCGTCCGATGCGACGTTGTAAGGACTGCCAGCCGAAGTCGAAAGCGAGCGGCCATGAGTTCTACATTGATCAGCCCCTCTCAACGAGAGCTTGAACGTCAGGCTCCCAACAGTGGGAACAGCGACGACGCGCGTCTCCGATGCGAGATCGATCTCGTGATCGTGGACGATCATCGTGCGGCGCGATACAGCGTCTGGGCGCTACTCAGTTGGGAGCGCGACCTCTGGGTGACCGGCACCGCGAATAGCAGCGCCGAGGCTCTGACACTCGCCAAGCGACGCCGGCCGGACGCGTGCCTGATCTCGGCCACGCTTGGCCAGGGTGAGGCATTGACCCTGGCCTCCAGGATGAAGCACCTCGTCGACCCGCCCCGCGTCCTGATCTTCGCTGATGCCGTGGATCAGCACCTTGCGTGCGCCGCGACCGTCGCCGGCGCCGACGGCGTCCTCTGGCGCTATGCAGATCCCGAAGAGCAAGCCAGTGTCATCAGGCGCGCCGCCTCGGGTGAGCAGCAGTTCCCGAACCTTCAGCCGAATGAGATCCACGCGCTGCTCGATCAGGTAGAGGATCGCGATCGGGCGATCGTCGCGATGCTCATCGAGCACACGCATCCGGACCACATCGCCGGCTTGTTGGGTATCAGCGCGCACTCCCTCGAGCTGCGACGTCAGGGCATCCTGAAGCGGC
The DNA here is from genome assembly GCA_963783415.1 of uncultured Solirubrobacterales bacterium. Taxonomy (GTDB): domain Bacteria; phylum Actinomycetota; class Thermoleophilia; order Solirubrobacterales; family Solirubrobacteraceae; genus Palsa-465. The sequence continues at coordinate 180,709 of CAWANN010000022.1, read as the reverse complement.
TCGGGCCGACCTGCGGAGTCGACGACCGCCACCAGGGCGAGGACGAACATCGCGGTCCGGTCGCTACTGAGAGCTTTCCGAAAACGCGAGCTCCGTCGCCTGAGCGCAAGCTGCTCGCGACAAACGATCAGATGCCACCGCTATGAACGCCATGGCTCGAAGCCCGCAGCCCCCGGATCTCCGGGGATGGCGAGCACACGTGACCCTGCGAGCTGGCCGATGACAGAAGCGGTCGGCTGGGGGGCGAGCCGCCGGCGGACATGACCGCGTCGTGCTCCCGCCCCTCGACAGCACGCGAACATGGGACTGAAGCTTGCTCGAGTTAGTTCCGGAAACCCGCGCGAATCAGCGGAATTGCGGGTATCCGATTCTCGTCTTCGAGAGGCGGTTAACGCCGAAATATTCTCGATTTGCAGGTTAAAAATCGACTAGATGACGCTAGCAGTGCCGCTTGCCATGCAGACCGTCGAGAGTTGGAGCCATTCCGCCGCTTGGGTTCCTGGAAAGCCCAGACGACGAGCTCGCCGGTCGGACGTCTCGACCGGACGTGACCGTGTGGAGGGTGCAGCCGATCGTCGAGGTCTGCTCCGCGATGAACTACCCGGCCTGGCGCAAGGCGCGTGAGCGCGCGTGGAAACGCGACGGCAACAGACACTCGGTCCGCACCTCGCCAGAGCGGATCGCAGAAGGCGAACTGGCAGCGGTGCTGCTGATGCAATCCCACGGCGGCCACCGGCGAGGGCAACCCGCCGAGATCGCGGCCCCAGGGTTCGCGCACGGCTTTCCCCCCCGCGGACACGACGTCGAGCATCCGTACGAGCCGCTCGCGCTGGCCCTACTGGTCAGCTGGATCAAGCTCGCACTCGCTGATGAGCGCCATGCCGCGCTGCTCGCGCCGCCGCTCATCGACTTGATCGGGCGGGTGCCCAGGCCTCGCATCCCGCGCGATCTCGGCATCACCTGGCCGCTCGAGCCAAGCGAGCCACACATCCATCCCCGCCGGCGCTGACAAGCCCCATGACCGTCGCCGACCTGCGTGGCAGCTCGCTGCGATTAGGCAGACACCTATCCACGAGTGCCGCGATCGACCGAGACCTCGACGGTTCCTCTCGGTACCTATCCGGCGAGATGGCCGCGCACATGACCGGTCAGGGCTCGCGCCCGAATACGTATGACCGAGCCACCGAGCAAGGAGCCGCCACGGCTCGATTGTCACGATGCCAGCCGAGCGATACCGAGGATTCCCGTGACGAGACCGGCAAGCCGATGCGAGGAGAGACCTCCCGGATGATCGACCTCGAGATGCGCCAGGCCCGAAACGGAAAGGACCGGGCGCCAGGACCGGACTCAACGCAGGCAGACGGCATCGACGGCGTTCCACCGAGCGGGCTCGCGGACCAGACGAGTTCGACTCCCATAGACCGAGGACATCCTCACGCCAGGAGTTGGAGCCGGTCACCGACGCGATGTCCTAGTGGCGCGCCGAGGCCGCGTGCCGGAGGAGGCGTCTCGGCGCAGGCACACATCCAACTTGGTTGGAGTATCGATGGAAGCGGCCAGCGCTGATCGGCGAGTAGCTCACACGCTCGTCCTGGCGCTTCTCGGCGAGCTGCGCTCGAACCCAGGCGCGTGTCAGGAGTTGCGTACGCTGCTCAACGAGCGCGACACCGATCATCGTCTGCTCCCCCCTACCGAGGCTGCGGCGCGCCTGGGCGTCCATCCGAAGACACTGACTCGGGCGGCCGCCGCCGGCCGGGTTGCCGGGTCAAGGCGAGTCGGCCGCCATTGGCGCTTCGATCCTGCCGAGCTGGCACTAGAGCCTGTGGACCGCCCGTCGGCATCGCCCGCAGTCATCACGCGCCTGCGGTCGCGTGCTCGCGGTGGGGCCGCGGACGCGATTCGAATGGGCCGGCCACGCTAAGCGGCGGCCCCGGCAGGACGTATGGAGTACCTCGCTGTAGCGTAACCGTCACAACGCCACGAGGAGCCGAATGCCAGGCAAGCCAGGAGACTTCACCCCGGACGGCCGCAGCTGGTTCGCGGTGATCGCCGCTCAGCCACCCGGTGGACTCGGCCCCGCGCCGACGGCCTTGGCGTTCGCGGCGTGGCCGGCGCCGACGATCGGTGGGGCGCGGCAAAGCCGCGGGTGCCGGAAGACGGCACGGTGAGCGTCGAGCCCGTCACGCGAAAGGATGGCTCACGCGCCTGGAAGAGCCGCTGGCGCGAGAACGGCAGGGAACGCGCCCGTACCTTCGCACTCAAACGCGATGCCGACGCATGGGACCGCGAGGTGGCACGTCGGAAGCAGCTTGGCCCGCTCGCCGTCCAGCAACTCACGACACGTGGCGGCCCCACCCTCGGCCAATGGATCGAGCAGCGCTGGGCCGTCGAGCACGCCGACCTGCTTGCAGAATCGACCCGAGACCGCTACGCCGACGTCTACAGCGTCCACATTGCGCCTTGGCTCGACGACGTGCCTATTGGCCATTTCAGCGGACCACTGCTGCACGGATGGCAGGCCCAGCGGATCAAGGCCGGTGTCAGTCCCGGCACGATCCGCAAGGCGCGGACGCTGCTCTCAAGCGTGCTTCGTCACGCCGCCGAGAGCGGCGCGATCACCGCCAACCCGCTTTCCGTAGTTCGCGCCCCGCAGTTGGCGCCACGCGATGCGGTGCAGCCACTCTCACCAGCCACGGTGGAACGGCTCCGCGCCGCGATGCTGAATCCGGCACCCCGGGAGGTCGCACCGTCGGGTGCAGGACGACGCACCCGCCGTCGCTACCAGCTGCCGCCACCAGGCACGCCAAGGACCTGGCGGCGGGATGCGTTGATCGTGTCCATCCTCGCCTACGCCGGCCTGCGGCCCGGCGAGCTGCGCGCCCTCCCGTTGGGGGGGTTTCGCGAGAAGACGATCCTGGTCGAGGACGGCGCGAACCCGGATGGCTCCCCAAGGCCAACAAAGAACCGCAACTACCGCACGGTGCGTCTGCTCTCAGCCCTCGCGCAGGATGTCCGCGAGTACAAGCTCGCCATCGGCCGACAATCCAATAGGTCGCTGATCTTGCGCGACGACGACGGCGGCCCGTGGGATAAGAATGCCTGGCAGATGTGGCGCGCGGACCGTTGGACGCCCGCGTGCCGCGCCGTCGGGCTCGATCCGATCCCGAGGCCGTATGACCTGCGCCACAGCTTCGCCTCGCTCCTGCTCGCCGAAGGTCGGCAGCCGCTCTACGTCGCGCGCCAGCTCGGTCACTCGGTCGCGGTGCTGTTCTCGACCTACGCGCACCTGATCGACGAATACGCGGAGGCGCCGAACATCGACGTGGATCGCGAGATCGCCAAGGAGCGGCGGCAAGTCGGTGTCCGTCTGGTGTCTATAACGCCCGGTGAGCTGCCAAACTGACTGGCCCGCCGAATCTCGAAAGGACCCTCTTTGCGGGGCTCTTCTGTCAGTACCGCTACCGGGATTCGAACCCGGGTTTCCGCCGTGAGAGGGCGGCGTCCTAGTCCCCTAGACGATAGCGGCGAGGGACGGTTCTGAACGCGGCTCACGATCCTTTGTCGTGTCTCCGGAGGGCCAGAACCGGCGGAGAGCCTGATTCAGCGTAGCGGCAAGGCTACCGTGCGCGGCGTGCACAGGGTCCACGAGTTGGTGACCTGGCGCTCCGAGATCGTCGTCAGTCAGCGGCAACGGGTGCTGGCGAGGCATTACGTGAAGATGCTGTAGCCATAGTCCTGATTGTGCTGCGACCGCCGTTGGCCAGCGGCTCTCGCAATGCACGTTTTTTCCAGGGCTTTCCGTCCGAAGCTCGGCGTACTCTGCGAACATGTGTTCGCTCTGTTTTGACCGCTGCTCTTGCCCCCGGCCTGATAGCTTTGGCCTGCCCGCGGCTGTGGTGAAATTGGTATACACGCGGCGTTCAGGTCGCCGTGCCCTTACGGGCGTGGAGGTTCGAGTCCTCTCAGCCGCATCGGAGTGCTAGATGCATTCGCAGCGGGTCATCCGCGCCGCTCTGGCGCTTGCTCAGACCGCCGCGGCCGGCCACAACCCTGGCTACAGCCAGCCCTTCTCCTCGGCCATGCGCACCGCCTCGGCGCGGTTGCGCGCATCGAGCTTCTGCATCGCCGACGAGAGGTGGTTTCGGACGGTTCCGGGCGAGAGGTAGAGCGCCTGTGCGAGGTCCGCGACGGTGGCGTGCTCGCGCGAGGCGACCAGCACCTCGTGCTCGCGCGGGGTGAGTGGGCTCTCGCCCTGGCTGAGCGCCGCCGCCGCAAGCCCGGGATCGACCACGCGCTCGCCGGCGACCGCGCGCCGAATCGCGGCGGCCAGCTCGGTCGCGGGTGCGTCCTTGAGCAAGAACCCGGCCGCCCCGCCCTCCATCGCGCGACGTAGATAGCCAGGTCGCCCGAACGTGGTCAGTATCAGAATCCGGCAGCCTGGAAGCTCCCGGCGGAGCTCGTCGGCCGCGTCGAGGCCGCTCGACCCGGGCATCTCGATGTCGAGCAGGGCGACGTCGGGCGTGGTCGCCGCCGCGGCGGCGACCACCTCGTCGCCGCGCGACACCTGCGCGACGACCTCAATGTCGGGTTCCAGATCGAGGAGGCTGGCGAGCGCCCCCCGGACCATCGTCTGATCCTCGGCCAGGAGTACGCGGATCACGCGTGCGATACGGGGACGGTGACGGCGAGCCGATAGCCGCCGTCTGCGAGCGATCCCGCCTCGATCCGGCCGTTCAGCAGTTCCGCGCGCTCGGCCAGTCCCGCAAGCCCGTGCCCTCCGACGGACCGGAAGGCTCCGCGACCGCCCCCGCCCGCGGGCGTGGGTACACCGGCGCCGCTCGTGGCGCCGCTAGCGACGCCCTCGCTAGTCGCGACGCCGGCATAGCTCGGGACGCCCGCGTGGCTCGGGACCCCGCCGCGAGGGCCGTCGTCGATCACCTCGACCGTGGCGTCGGTCAGGCTCGCGCTGATCTTCAGCGTGCAGTGCCGAGCGCCGCTGTGGCGGATGACGTTGGTGGCCCCTTCCCGGACCGCCCACGCCAGGACGGCCTCGACGGAGGGGTCGAGCGTCACGCGAGCCTGCTGGACGTCTGCTTCGATGCCGGCGGCCGCCAGCGCCATGCGGGCGCCGGCGAGCTCGCCCTCAAGCGTCGGCTGGTGGTATCCGCTCACCGCCTCGCGGACCTCGCCCAATGCCGTCCGCGCCACTTGCTCCAGCTCGGCGACCTCCCTGGCGGCGTCAGGCGGTCCGTCGGCGAGCAGCCGTCCGGCCAGCTCGGCCTTCAACGCGATCACCGACAGCGAGTGCCCGAGTAGGTCGTGCAGATCGCGGGCGAAGCGCTCACGCTCCTCCGCAACAGCCATGTCGGCGAGCTCCGCCCTTGCTTCGCTGAGCTCCATGTTCCGCATGCGGAGGTCGCGCATCACCAGCATCAGCAGCCCGACGCCAGCCGAGCTCGCGACGAAGCCAACGACGGTGCCGCCGTTTGCGCCGCCGAGCGCGGTGCAGACGCCCGCGAGCACGGCGCAGGCCACGACCGCCCAGAAGCCAGCCGACGCCACGAGCGCGGCGCAGGCCGCGCAGTATGTGAATAGGAAACCCCAGCCCGACGCCTGGAAGATCGTCAGCGCCGCCGAGACCGCGAGCATCACCGCGAACAGCAGCAGTGGCGTCGGCGCCCGAGGGTGCCCGCGCCAATGAATGACGAGAATCACGTAGCAAGCGACAAAGACGGCGGCGCCCGCGATCACCAGGACCTGCTCTAGCGCCGTGCCCTTCTTGCCGATCGCGTTGCCGAGCGGGAAGACGATGAACGCGAGCCATACGATCGCCGCGACTGCCCGTATCCCTCGCGGGTTGCGCCCGTCTACCGGCGAGAAGCTGGTGAACGGCCGCCAGGAGCGGCCCGCCGCCGGCGTGGCGGCGCCGGGCTCACAGTTGCTCCCGTCGTCGGTCATCGCACCTCGCCCTGGGGGTGGCGCAGGAACCGCAGCATCAGGAAGATCCCGACGCCCGTCCAGATCGCCAGCGTCCGCAGGTCCTGGCCGTTGAACCCGGCGCCCAGGGTCCGAGGATCGAAGGCGTGCTGCAGCCCGTCGGCGAGCGCCCGGATTGGGAAGAGGTTGGCGATGTCGATCAGCGCCTTCGGCATCCCATCCGTAGGGAACCAGATGCTTGAGATGAACGTCAACGGCAGGATCACGAGGTTCACGACGACCGGCGCGGCCTCCGCATTCGGGATGAAGCGGGTGATCCCGATCCCGAGCGCGGTGAACGCTGCCGTTCCGAGCGCGAGCGTGAGCAGGAGCGCGGGGATCGTCGAGCCCCGGACGTGTACCCCATATGCCAGGGCACCCAGCGCCAGCGTGATCACCGTCATCAACATGACGATCGCGAGCGTCGAGCCGATGCGCGCCGCGACGTAGGCCCAGCGTGGGAGCGGTGTGCCCTGCATGCGCTTGAGCACTCCCTGGTCACGAAGGATCGCGGTGCTGATCGCCATATTCACGAACGTGGTCGCGATCACGCCGTAGGCGAGGATTCCAGGGACGAAGAAGGTGTCGTAGGGAATCCCGCCGCGCGTCGAGATGTGCGCCCCCTTGTCCAGTGACCCGAAGATCACGAGGAACATGAGCGGGAACACGAAAGTGAAGATCCCCCGGCCGCGATTGCGCCAGTAGGCGCGCTGCTCGTACCGGATCTGCCACGCGACCAGACCGACGTCGCGCTTCAGTGAGGGTGTGGCTACGGCACTCATCGAGCTACCTCCTCCGAGGCGCGAGCCTCGGCTTGATCGCCAGATCCGTTACCGGTGAGCTCGAGATAGATGTCCTCGAGCGTCGGCTGGCTGACGGAGAAGTGACCCAGATCGACGTCGTGGTCGAGTGCCCACGTGGTGATCCGCTGCGCGGCCGCCACTGGCTCCTTCGTCACGACCAGCACGCGATCGCCGTCGAGCGAACGCTGTTCGCATGGGATGTCGGGCAGGTCGCCGAGCGACCACTCCACCGGAAGCGAGAACCGGATCTCGGCCGGCCGCAGGTCGCGCCCGCCGAGTTCCTCGGGCCGCCCGATCGCGATGATCTGACCGGCGTTCATGACCGCCACCCGGTTGGCGAGATGCTGTGCCTCGTCCATGTAGTGAGTGGTGAGGAACACGGTCTTTCCGAGATCGCACAGCGAGCGGATCGTCGACCACGCCTGGCGCCGCGCGCCCGGGTCAAAGCCGGTCGTCGGCTCGTCGAGGAAGATCAGATCCGGATCGCCGACGAGCGCGAGGGCCAAATCGAGCCGCCGCTTCTGACCGCCGGAAAGCTGCCGGGCGCGGACGTCGCGCTTCTCGCCCAGTTCAACCAGTCCGATCACCTCGTCGACGGGGCGTCGCTTGAGGTGATAGCGACCGTACATCTCGACCAGCTCGCTAACCGTCAGATCGTTCTGCACGCCGGACTCCTGGAGCACGACGCCGACACGCTCGTGGAGCTCACGCTCACCTCGCGCCGGATCCATCCCCAGCACCCTGACTTCACCGTGAGTACGCGTTCGGTAGCCCTCGAGGATCTCAACGATCGATGTCTTGCCCGCCCCGTTCGGCCCCAGCAGACAGAACACTTCACCGCGCCCAACTTCGAAGCTAACCCCGCGCACAGCTTCCACATCGCCGTACGACTTGCGCAAGTCGCGCACCTCGAGGGCGAGTCCTTCTGTCTGTGTATGGGTCGTTGTCATGTCAGGCAGCCTAGGACGCGCCAGCCGATCGTGTAAGTGGTGCACGACCGAATTCCGGCATGACAAAAGTCACGGCGCCGAGGCGCGCCGCATGCACCCGCCGGCGAACCGACTTGCTACGGCTCCTTATTCCAGAGCTGAACCACTTCGGTCTCGCGCTCGTGGCCGAGCACGCAAAGCGCGCCGGCGCTGAGTGCGAACCGGGCGCCGGCGGCCGCGTCCATCTGCAGCCAGCGAGCGGTCAGGATCCGGAGGATGTGACCGTGCGCGAACGCCAGCGCGTCGCCGTCGCCGGCGCCGGAACGCATCCTCTCGATCGCACGGTCAGCCCGGGCCCCGACCTGGTCCGGCATCTCGCCGCCGGGACAGCCGTCCCGCCACAGGCTCCATTCTGGATTCTTCTCGCGGATCTGAGGCGTCGTCAAGCCCTCATATTCACCATAGTCAAATTCGCGCAAGTCCTCGCAGATCTCCGCCCGATCCCCGAACCCCGCGATCCTGCACGTCTCGCGCGCGCGCAGCAGCGGGCTGGTCAGGACCAGCGCGAAGTTCCAGGCCGTGAGCGCCGGGCCGAGGCGCTTCGCGCGTTCTCGGCCTTTATCGGTCAACGGCAGGTCTGTGCGGCTCGTGTGCTGGCCGCTCAAACTCCACTCGGTCTCGCCGTGGCGAACCAGGACTATCTGCATTGCCCCGTACCCCCCAGTTGAGCCGGCGCCTTAGGCGTCGGCGGCATCGTAGGCCTCGCGCGCGATCGTCTCGCGCGCCTGCTGTTCGTTGAGCGACGACTCATCGCCGTGCTCTGACTCGTGGTGCGCCTGCATCTGGCGCAACAACTCGTCATCGGTCGCCGCGGCCAGCGGCTCGCCGCAGACGTTGCACTCGATCACTCGCTTGGTCATGACCCGCTCACTTCCTCTGGGCTTTCAAAGATTCTCTGCTCACCCGCGTGTCACCCGCCGGCCTCGACCTCCTGCGCCGCCAGCAGCGCCGCGCCGAGCACCCCCGCGCGCACCCCGTGCCAGGCCAGGCGGATGTTCGTCCGCCTCCCGAGGCCGGGCACCACGTACCCGCGCGCGACCCGCCTGGCGGTCTCGAGCAACCGCTCGCCCGCTCGGGCCGCACCGCCGCCGATCACGACCTCGCCCGGGTCGAACGTGTTGATCGCGTTGGCTATCCCGATCCCGACCCGCTCGGCCCATACCTCGATGATCCGCTGCGCGACGGCGTCGCCTTCCTCGGCGGCGTGAACGGCTTCGGGGCCGAGCACGGGCTTCCCGTCAGCCTTGAGCCGCCCGAGAGCCGATTCGGGCTCCGACGCGGCCGCTTCAGCCACGAGCCGGTCGAGCGCGTGCCCCGCCGCCTCGTACTCGAGCGACCCGGGTTGGGGAAAGTGCGTCGGACTGGGAACGGCAGGCCCGGAGAGATCAAGACCGACCAGGGTGTGTCCGAACTCCCCGGCGCCGCCCGTCGACCCTCGGTAGATCCGCCCGCCGAGCACGATGCCGCCCCCGACCCCGGTTCCGATCGTGATCATCACCAGGTTGTGGGCGACCAATCGGAGCTCGGCGTCGTGTGCCTCGGCCAGGGCCGCAACCGTGGCGTCGTTGTCGACGAACACCGGCACCCCGAGTCGCTCGCCCAGCACGGACCGCAACGAGACATCCTTGAGCGGGATATTTACCGATGACACGACGGTTCCGGTGTCGAATTCGACGATCGACGGCACGCCGATGCCGACCGCCGCGAGGTCGTCGCTCCGGATCTTGTTCACCATCGCGACGAGCTGCTCGATCAACGCTCCGCTCCCGGATCGATCGGTCGGGAGCAGCACCGACTCCCCGAAATGGCGTCCGACAAGCGGCGCGACGGCGACCTTGGTGCCGCCGAGGTCGACGCCGATGACCGAGGTCATGCTCGTCCCGCCCCGGGACCGATTCCAGCGGCGGCAGGCGGGTCGAGCAGCACCTTGATCTCCTTTGCCAGCGGCGCCAGCAGCGAGGAGGGCACGTGCGGATCCGGCTTGGCCTTGGGACCGAACGCCGCGGCAACGGCGTCGGCCTTGGAATCGCCGGTGGCGAGAAACACGATCTGCTTCGCGTTCGCGAGCCTGGGCAGCGTCATGCTCACGCGCGAGACGAACGGCTCCAAGCCCGCCTGCTCGACGCCCACGACCGCGCGGGCGCGTTCGGACAGGGTCGACTGGTCCGGGAACAGCGAGGCGCAGTGTCCGTCGGGCCCGATCCCGAGCAGGACCAGGTCGAACCGGGGCGAACCGGCGTCCCGCAGCTGACGCTCATAGTCCTCAGCCCCGGCGTCCGGACCGAGCTCGCCGTGCATCCGATGGATGGTCGGTGACCCGATCTCCGAGAGCGCGTCGAACATCGACGTCTTGGCCATGAGGTAGTTGGAGCGTTCGTCGTCGGGCGGCACGCAGCGCTCGTCGCCGAACCACATCGTGCTCCCCGACACATCCACCCCCACGGTGCGAACCGCCTCCACGAACTCACGATACGCGGCCCGAGGCGTCGAGCCGCCCGTCAGCACGATGTGGCCGCCGCCCGCAGCCACTCCCACGAGCATGGCCGAGCACGCCCGGCCGGGATCGTCCACGACCTCTATCTCAACCGGCATACGCGCAGAATCCCCTGGCAACGCCGAGCGCCGGCCCGTAGGTGGGGTCGCGCAGCAATGCCTGCCGGACCCCCTCCCCGAGGATGCCGCCCTCGCCGCGGGACGCCCCCAGCACCAGCCAGCTGTGCTCGCCGTGACCGGCGATCGCTTCGTGGGCGCGGAGTCCGCCCTCGGCGCGGTCGAGCGAGAGCGCGTACCCCTCGGCCGTCACCGTGACTCCGGCGAGTCCCGGCACGTCCTGCTCCGCGGTCTCGAGCCTGATGTCGATGTAGCGCGAGTGTGCGGTATAGGCACGTCCGCGCATTCCGGTGCCGTTCGCCGACACGAGCGGGCGCGTGTCCCAGTGCAGGCGGGAGGCGAGCCAGCTGACGAGCAGCAGCGCGCTCGCGGTGGAGCTCGATTGATGGCGGATCGTGAACCCCTCGATCGTCGCCAGCGAGGACCGGCGGGCGGGCGGGTCGAAACTCGCCGCGAGGCGCTCGCGCCAGGGCGTCGTGCGCAGCCAGGCCAGATCGACGACATAGGCGGACTCGAGCTCCTGCTCCGCCCGCGCGAGCCCTTCGTCCGCATCGGGCATGTCGTCGGAGTCGAGCAGCATCACGTCGGTGATGCCCCGCAGCGCGCAGACCGCGTCGTCGTGACCGTGGGGGCACCACAGCACGGTCGGCAGCTCGGACACCACAACCGGATCAACGATCGTCTCGAGCCCGGTCAAATGCTCGGTCCCCATGTCGATCTCGACCGTCTCGCGCATCACGCCAATGCCGCCACGCGGCGAGTCCTCGTAGCTCATAACGGCGACCGCGTCGAGCGTGTCCCGCCCTTCCTCGACCGCGCACAGGATCGTGCGCGAGGCGTGGTAGCGGCCGACCCGCTCGAGCCGGTTGGCGATCTCGCCCTTCCAGGAGCGGTCGACGACGACCACCAGGTTCAGCACGCGGGCGGGAGCGAGCGCCTCGTTCGCGGCATGCCGTTCGCGCAGCATCTCGCGGAGTGCCGCCTCGATCGCGTCCGGATTCGTGTCGCGCTCAGACCAGACGTCTTCGCTCACAGCCGCCGCCACTTGCGGTCGCCTTCGAGCAGCGCCTCGGCCTCCGCGGGGCCCGCCGACCCGGCCGGGTACTGAGGTATCGGCGAGGTCGTGTCCTCTTGCCAGGCCGTGAGCATGGGGTCGATGATCCCCCACAGCGCCTCGATCTCGTCGCCGCGGGTGAACAGCGTCGCGTCACCCCGCATCGCGTCGAGGATCAGCCGCTCGTACGCCTCGGGCGACTCGGACATGAACGACGTGCCGTAGCGGAACTCCATGTTGACCGGGCGGATCCGCATCTGTGCCCCGGGGATCTTGGCGCCGAGCGACACCGACACGCCCTCGTCGGGCTGGAGGGTCAGGATGATCTGATTGGACTGAACGCCGACCGAGCCGCTGCTCTGGAAGGCCAAGTGCGGAACCGGCTTGAGCGTGACGACGATCTCGGTGACCTTGCGCGCCAGCTGCTTGCCCGTGCGAAGGTAGAACGGGACGCCGGCCCAGCGCCAGTTCGACACGTGCAGCCGCAGTGCGGCGTACGTCTCGGTCCGAGAGTCGGGCGCCACGCCCTCCTCGTCGTGATAGCCGACCACGCGCTTGCCGCCGACCGTCCCGGGGCCGTACTGCGCGCGGACGGACATCGAGGAAACCTCGGAAACCGCCGGCGGAACGATCGCCTCGAGCACCTTCAGCTTCTCGTCCCGGACGCGGTCGGCGGTGAACGCGGTCGGTGGCTCCATCGTCAACAGCGCCAGCAGCTGCATCATGTGGTTCTGGACTAGGTCGCGAAGCGCGCCGGCTCCCTCGTAGTAGCCGGCGCGGCTACCGATCCCGATGTCCTCAGCCGCGGTGATCTGAACGTAGTCGATGAAGTTACGGTTCCAGACGGGCTCGAACAACGCGTTGGCGAACCGCAGCGCCATCAGGTTCTGGACGGTCTCCTTGCCTAGGTAGTGGTCGATCCGGAACACCTGGGACTCGTCGAACACGTCGAGCACCTCGGCGTTGAGCTGGCGCGCCGAAGCGAGGTCGTAGCCGAACGGCTTCTCGATCACGATCCGCGTCTCGGCATCTCGCTCGCGATTGAGGCCGCCGGCGCCTAGCTTCCCGGCGATCACCGGGAAGAACTGAGGCGCGGTCGAGAGATAGAAGACGTGGTTCAGCTCCTGCCCCGCGCGCTCGTCGAACTCCCGCAGGACGCGGTGGAGCTGGCTGTAGACCTCGTCGTCATCGAAAGCGCCCGGCACGTAGCGCATCTCGTCGATCAGGCCGTTGAGCACCTTCGGGTCGGGGCGGCGACGCGAGAACCGCTCGATCGATTCGCGCGCCATGTCCCTGAAGTCGTCGTGCTCCTGCTCGCGACGCGCGATCCCGACCATTTCGAATCGCTCGGGCAGCGCGCCTTCATGGGCGAGGTTGTAAAGCGCCGGCAGCAACTTCCGGTGTGCGAGGTCGCCGGTGGCGCCGAAGATCACCAGCGCAGTCGGCCGGACCGGAAGACGCTCGAGCCCCGCGATCAGCGGGTTTTCCTGTTCGATCTCGGCGGCGACGGCTGCGCTCTGCATCCACTAGCTCCCTTCGAGGATTGCTTTGATCCGGGCGGTCAACGTACGGACTGCCGCGACCGGATCCCCTTCCAGCTCGACGCGCTCGGCCCCGAGCCCATGTGACCGTAGCGTCTCGAGGTCGCCGGCGGCCTGAGCGGCGATCAGAGTTCCGAACGAGTAGCCGGCGCCGGGGATATCGGCATCGCGCGCAGGCGTGTCGACGAGCTGCAGGAAGCGTGCCGTCGGCGGACCGCCCTTGTGCAGCTGACCGGTCGAGTGCAAAAAGCGCGAACCGTAGCCGAACGTCGTGGCCGCTCCGGTGGCCGACCGGATCGCCGCGCGCAGGTCCGCGATCGCGTCATCGAACGCCGCAGACGGCGCGACGTAGCCCATGATCGCGACGTAGTACGGCGGCCGCGCATCGGCCAGCAGCGCCCGCAGCTGATCGTCGCCGGCGACGGAGACCGAGGGAACCGAGCCCGAGGAGAGCACGCGGGCGGTGTTGTCCTTGGCCTCCTGCACGTTCGGCTGGTCGAACGGGTTGATCTCGAGCGCCCACCCCGCCACGGCGACCGCGAACTCGGTAAGGAAGAAGATGCGGCCGAGGTCGGCGGGGCCGTGCGCCGGCAGCGTCACCGTCGGGTGGCCAGCCGCCGAGATCTGCTCGATCGCGGCGTCGAGACGCTCCTCGGGATGTTCGAGGTTGCGCCGGTATACGAACACCCTGTCATCCCCGTAGACGTCGGCGGTGTCGCCGAGCGGCTCGTCGACGATGGGCACGATCCCGCGGGCGGGTGGGCCCGATTTTCCGGTCGACTCCGCGACGAGCTGCTCGGCCCACAATCCGAAGCTCTCGATCGGCGGCGAGATCAGGAACGTCAGTTTGTCGCGGCCGCGGCGCGCCAGTTCGCCGATCACGGCGCCGAACCACAGGCCGGAGTTCGATTCGCTCGAGTCATAGTGCGCGCACATCTGCTCAGCCACCTGGCACCGGTGCAGCAGCGCCTCGATGTTCACGCCCATCAGCGCCGCTGGCACCAGCCCGAAGTACGACAGCACCGAGTAGCGGCCGCCGATGTCGGGGGGGTTGAGGAAGCATCGCCGCAGCCCGTTGTCCGATGCCAAGCGCTCGAGCGGGCTGCCGGGGTCGGTGATCGCGACGAACTGCGACGGCTCGGCCAGTGCCTTGAAGTAGTGGTATTGCGACAGCGTCTCGATCGTCGACCCGGACTTGGACGCTCACGCCCGCCTCGGTTACCGCTAACAACCGGGGGTTCAGCTCGGTGACGGCGCTCATGTCGGGTCCTTCGGTCTAGCCGGCTCCGCTCGAGCCCGCGCGCTTGACGGCGGCGCGCCCGGCGTCGGCGACGCGCTCGGGGGTGAAGCCGAAGTGCTTGTAGAGAGCGCCCGCCGGGGCGGACGCGCCGAATCCCTCCATTCCGATCGCCTCCCCGAGTTCCCCGACCCATTCGTGCCAGCCGAACGTGGCGGCGGCTTCGAGCGAGACCCGGGCGCGAACGTCGGAGGGCAGCACGCTGTCCCGATACGAAGCGTCCTGGGCGGCGAAGTTCTCCATGCACGGCATGCTCACGAGCCGTGTCGCGATGCCCTCCGCCTCCAGTGCGTCGGCCGCGCGGGCGCAGATGTGGACCTCGGTACCGGTCGCGATCAGGATCAGCTGCGGCGGCTCTGGCTCGTTGAACGAGTAGCGCAGCACGTACGCACCGCGGTCGATCGCGTCCGCCGGCACCGCGGACGGGTTCCAGGTGGGGACCCCCTGCCGCGACAGCACCAGGGCGGTCGGGTGATCGTCGGACTTGATCGCGTAATGCCACGCGAGCGCGGTCTCGTTCGCGCCGGCCGGCCTGACCACCCGCAGCACCGGCATCGCTCGCAGCCCCGCGAGCTGCTCGATCGGCTGATGCGTGGGGCCGTCTTCGCCGAGGCCGATCGAGTCGTGGGTGAACACGAAGATCGACCGCAGGTGCATGAGCGCGGACAGCCGGATCGAGCCGCGCATGTAGTCGCTGAAGGTGAAGAACGTGGCCCCGAACGCGCGCAGGTAGTGGAGGTTAATCCCGTTGACGATCGCTCCCATCGCGTGCTCGCGGATCCCGAAGTGGAAGTTGCGACCCTCGTAGGCGCCAGCCTCGACGCTGCCCCCGTCGGCGATCAGCGTCAAAGTCGACGGCGCCAAGTCGGCGGAACCGCCGACGAGCTCGGGGACCTCGGCCGCTGCCCATTGGATCACGGTCTCCGACGACTTGCGCGTGGCCGTCATCGAGCCCGAGGCGTGGAACTTCGGCACCTCCCGGTCCCATCCGTCGGGGAGCTTCCCGGAGAACAGCCGCTCGAGCTCCGGGGCGAGCTCGGGGTGCGCCTGGCCGTAGGCGTCGAACCGCTCGCGCCAGTCGGACTCGAGCTCCTCGCCCCGCTCGATGCAGCGGCGGAAGTGCTTCAGCGCGTCCTCGGGGACATAGAACGGCTCGAGCGACGGCCAGCCCATGTGCTCCTTGGTGAGCTTGACCTCCTCCTCGCCCAGCGGGGAGCCGTGCGCGCCGGCCGTGTCGTGCTTGTGCGGGCTGCCCTGGGCGATGTGGGTCCGGACGATGATCAGCGAGGGCTTGTCCTCGACGGCGATCGCGGTCTCGAGCGCCTGCTCGAGGTTGTCGAGCCCGATGTCCTCCTCGAGGTCCTGGACGTGCCAGCCGTACGCCTCGTAGCGCTTGCCCACGTTCTCGGTGAACGAGAGCTTGGTGTCGCCCTCGATCGAGATGTGGTTCTGGTCGTAGAACGAGATCAGCCGGCCGAGGCCGAGGTGCCCGGCCAGGGAGGACGCCTCGCCGGAGATCCCCTCCTCGAGGTCTCCGTCGGAGGCGATCACGAACGTCCGGTGATCGACGATCTCGTGGCCGGGCCGGTTGAAGCGCGCCGCGAGCATCCGCTCGGCGAGGGCCATCCCCACGGCGTGGGAGATCCCCTGTCCGAGCGGACCCGTGGTCACCTCGATGCCGGGAAGATCGCCGTATTCGGGGTGGCCCGCAGCCATCGATCCGAGCTGGCGGAACCGCTCGAGGTCGTTCTCGAGGCTGACGTCGTAGCCGGCCAGGTACAGGGTCGAGTACAGAAGCATCGACGCGTGCCCGCACGACAGGACGAAGCGGTCGCGGTCAGGCCACTTCGGATGACGCGGGCTGTGGCGCATGACCCGCGCGTACAGAACGTAGGCCACCGGCGCCAGCGCCATTGGCGTCCCGGGATGACCGGAGTTCGCCTTCTGCACGCCGTCCATCGAGAGCGTGCGGATCGTGTCGACGCACAGCCTGTCCAGCTCGGTGGCGGTATCGGTCGCGGTCACCGGCGGAGCATAACCCGATCGTCCGCGCGGAAAGAAACGTCCAGTGAATTCACCCGAACAGGACGTCGAAGTGCTCGTACTCCTCGACGGGCACGTGGCGAACCTGCGCGACGGCGTCGGCGAGCCGCACCATCTCGACCTTGGTCGAGTGCAGCGCGGCCATCATTCCCCAGGCTCCCTCGTGCGCCGCGTCGGTCGCGGCGAGCCCGAGCCTCGTCGCCAGCACCCGGTCGAACGCGGTCGGGGTGCCGCCGCGCTGGACGTGCCCGAGCACCGTCGCACGCGTCTCGAACCCGGTGCGGTCCTCGATCTCGCGCTCGAGGGCATAGCCGATCCCACCGAGACGGGGATGTCCGAACTCGTCGACCGAGCCGGTCTGCGCGACCGGCATCGTCCCCTCCTTGGGCATCGCTCCCTCCGCCGCTACGACGATCGAGAAGTACCGCCCGCGCGCGTGGCGCCGGCGGATCAGGCGGCACACCTCGTCGATGTCGAACGGGATCTCGGGAATCAGGATCACATCCGCGCCGCCGGCCACGCCCGAGTGCAGCGCGATCCAGCCCGCGGTGCGGCCCATCACCTCGACCACGAGGATCCGGTTGTGGCTCTCCGCGGTCGTGTGCAGCCGGTCGATCGCCTCGGTGGCGATGTGCAGCGCGGTGTCGAAGCCGAACGTCACGTCGGTGCCGCCCAGATCGTTGTCGATCGTCTTCGGGACTCCGATCACGTTGAAGCCGTCCTGGTGGAGGCGATTGGCCACGCCCAGCGTGTCCTCGCCGCCGATCGCGATCAGGCCGTCGAGGCGGAGCTTCTCGAACGTGTCGCGGACCCGCTGAACGCCGTCGTCGCGCCTGTACGGGTTCGTCCGCGAGCTGCCGAGGATCGTGCCGCCCCGGGGAAGGATCCCGCGCGTCGACTCGATCGTGAGCTCGCCATGTGAGTCGTCGAGCACGCCGCGCCAGCCGTCGCGGAATCCGGTGATCTCGTCGCCGTAGCCGTCGATCCCCTTGCGCACGACCGCGCGGATGACTGCGTTGAGTCCGGGACAGTCGCCGCCTCCGGTGAGCAAGCCGATGCGCATCGGCGGGAATCCTAGGGATCCGGCGCCTCCGGCCGCGGTCGCGTGCGGAAGTCCCGGAAAACGCACAAGTAGGCTTCAGCCGATGTGGGTAGCCGGAGACCCAGCATGAAGCTCTCGTCGCTGACGCGGCACGTCCAGGACCACGATCGCTGGCTGTGGGCAGGCATCGGCCTGGGTGCACTCGCGGCCAGCGGCGTGATGCAGGCCGCGCACATGCGCCGGATCTCCCACGACCCCGAGCACGACCCGCTCGGGGCGCCGCCCGAGGGCCGCGTCCGGCTTATCGAATCGAAAGACGGCACGATCCTCCATGCGGAGGTGTTCGGCCCCGAGGACGGCGCCACCGTCGTGCTGGCACACGGCTGGACCGAGGCCCTCCAATACTGGATCTACGTGATCAGGGCGCTGTCCGAGCGCGGCATTCGCGTCGTCGCCTACGACCAGCGGGGCCACGGCAAGAGCGAGTCGGCGAGCGGTGGCGACTATGCCCTCGACCGCCTCGGCGAAGATCTCGAGGCGGTGTTGACGGCATGCGTCCCCGATGGACAGCGCGCGGTCGCCGCCGGCCATTCGCTGGGGGCGATGTCGATCGTCGCCTGGGCCGCGGACAACGACGTGGCCAGGCACGTCGGAGCGGCGGTACTTTTGAACACGGGCGTCGGGGACCTGATCGCCGAGCAGCTGCTGTTCCCGCTTCCCCAGATCGCGCAGGCGCTCAACCGGACCGTGGCGACCCGCGGCTTCCTCGGGAACAAGGCGCCGCTTCCGCGCTTCTCGACGCCGCTCAGCTCCGCGGTGATCCGCTACGTCGCGTTCGGTCCCGAAGCCTCCCCCGCGCAGATTGCGTATTACGAGCGGATGCTTGTCACGTGCCCCGCCGACGCCCGCGCCAAGACCGGGATCGCGATGTCCGATATGGAGCTCCACCACGCGCTGCCGCGCCTGACGGTCCCGACGATCGTGATCGCCGGCGCCGACGATCGGCTGACCCCGCCATCGCACGCGCAGCGGATCGCCGGCCAACTGCCACAGCTGCGGCGCCTGGAGATCCTGCCCGACACCGGTCACATGGCGCCGCTCGAACGCCCGGACACGGTGATCGCGGCCGTGCTCGAGCTGGTGGCGCTCGTCGCCGAGCCGGTTGCCGTCTGACCACCTTTGGCACAGTGTGGGGGTGGGAGTCAGCGCTGTGCCCATTCCGTCGTCCGTTTGTCACGTGCTGAGAGAGGATCCCGAGCTCGCGGAAGCGGTCCCCCCGAGCGCCGGCAGCGGGCGATCGAGGACTGTACGGCCCCCGAGCTGCGGCTCCAGACCGGTCCGCTGGCCCGGGACGGATCGCTCGGCTTTCGCGGAGGCATCGGTGTCCTGGTGCTCAACGGTCTGATGATCCGGCGGGTCGGGATCGAAGGTCGGTACGGCGCCGAGCTGATCGGCGAAGGCGACCTGCTCCGACCCAGCGATGAGCACGTCTCCCCGCTGCTGCCGGTGACGACCGACTGGTCGGTTCTCCTCCCCACCCGGGTCGCCGCGCTCGACCACTCGTTCGAGCAGCGCCTCGCGCAATACCCGGAGCTGGCCCGGTCACTGGTCGGCCGCGCCATCCAGCGCTCGAAGAATCTGGCAGTCAACATGGCGATCGTCCACCAGGCGCGGGTCGACGTGCGTCTGCACATGCTGCTCTGGCACCTCGCCGCCCGGTGGGGGCGGGTCCGGAGCGACGGGACCGTCCTGCGGCTCCGTCTCACCCACGCGGTGCTCGCCGATCTGGTGGCCGCGCGCCGACCGACCGTCACCACCGCGCTCTCGGACCTGACCAGGCGCGGCCTGGTTCGGACCGACGGCGAGACGTGGGTGTTGCCGGGCGAGGCCCCGGCAGGGCTCGTAGCCTTCGCGAGCGCTGCCACTGCCCAGGCCGGCGATCCGTCCGCCGGGCCCCGCCTGAGCTGACGCGTTGCACATCGACCCGTACATCGTCCTCGGGAGCGCGATCATCGGCCTGCTCGTCGGCATGACCGGCGCCGGCGGCGGCGCGCTTATGACGCCGATGCTGATCCTGCTGTTCGGGGTGACCCCGGCGGCAGCGATCTCGAGCGACCTCGTCGCCGCCGTCGTCATGCGACCGTTCGGCGCCGGCGTCCATCTCCGGGCGGGGACGGTCAATCTCAAGCTCGTCCGCTGGATGGTGATTGGGTCCGTGCCGGCAGCGTTCTTGGGCGCCTACCTGTTGCATGTGCTCGGCAACTCGAAATCCGCTCAAACACATATCGAGACCGTTCTCGGCATCGCTCTGCTGATCGGGGCGAGCGCGATGGCGCTGCGGTTCGTGCTCGACCGGCGCAGCGGTCAAAACCGTCTGGGCGTGATCCACGACATCAAGGCCCGCCCGCTGCCGACGGTCCTGATCGGCATCGTCGGCGGCGTGATCGTCGGCATGACGTCGGTGGGGTCGGGCTCGCTGATGATCGTGCTGTTGCTGTTCCTGTACCCGACGATCGGCGCCAACCAGCTGGTCGGGACCGACCTGACCCAGGCGGTACCGCTGACCCTGGCCGCGGCGCTCGGCGCGCTGATCTTCGGCCACGTGGTGCTCGATGTGACCGGCTCGCTGATCATCGGGAGCGTGCCGGCCGTCCTCGTCGGCTCGATGCTGTCCTCGACGATCCCCGACCGCTACGTCCGTCCCGTGATCGCATTCGTGATCTTCGCCTCCGGGCTCAAGTACGTCGGCCTGCAGACCACCGCGCTCGGTTGGACGCTGTGCGCGCTCTTGTTCGCCGGCGCCGGGACGTGGCTGTACTTCGCACGTCCGTGGCAGACGAAGATTCCGGCGGCTGGACCCGCTCCGGGCGCGCACGCTCCCGAGCTGATCGCCACCGTGGACGGAGAGCAACTTGTCGGCGATCGAGAGAGCTGACGTCCCCGTCGCCGGCGGGATGCTGGCGACGTTCAGGCTCGGCTCAGGTCCGGACGGCGTCGAGCCGGTGGTCGCGGTCCACGGCATCACCGCCAATAGCCATTGCTGGCTCGCGGTCGCCCGGGCACTCGACGGCCGGGCGGCACTACTGGCGCCTGATCTGCGCGGACGCGCGGCGTCGAATGGGCTCCCCGCCCCGTATGGGATGGAGGCGTACGCGCGGGACCTGCTCGCTGTGCTCGACCACTTCGGGCTCGAGCGCGCAGTGCTGGCCGGCCACTCGCTCGGCGGCTACGCGATCGCCAGGTTCGCGGCCGATCACCCGCAGCGGGTGCGGGCGGTGCTGTTGATCGACGGCGGCCTGTCCGCGCCGATCCCCGCCGACACGGATCCCCAGGCGGTCGCGGCGGCGGTCCTCGGCCCGGCGCTGGCCCGTCTGAGGCTGACCTTCGAGAGCCGGGAGGCGTATCACGATTGGTGGCGCGCGCATCCGGCGTTCGCTCACGGCGATGTGTCCGACGAAGATCTGATCGCCTACGCCGATCACGACTTGGTCGGCGAGCCGCCGCGGCTCCGCTCCTCGGTGGGCGAGGCGGTGGTGCGCGCCGACGCCACGGAGTTGCTCGAGATGGGAAAGGCGGCGCCCCGGCTGGAGGTTCCGGCCGAGCTGCTGTCCGCGGAGCGCGGGATGGTCGATGACCCCAACCCGCTCCAGCCGTCGGCGCTCGTGGAGCCATGGGCCACCGCGGCTCCGGAGTTGCGGCGCACCCTGCGGGTCGGCGACGTCAACCACTACACGCTCGTGATGGGCGCGCCCGGGGCTCGCGCAGTCGCCGAAGGAATCGTGCGCGCATTGCAAAGTCCCGCCTTTGGTCGTGGCCTACGATCCGCCGGATGAGCGCCCCGGACACCCTCGGCGCCGGTCTCGAGCCGCCCGATCCAGGCCTGACCCGGGAGGAGATGATCGCCCGGGCGGTCGCGCTTCGGCCCCGGCTGATCGCCGATCAGGAGGCGACCGAGCGCCGCACGTTCTACTCCCAGGAGATGCACGAGGCGTTCTTGGGTGCCGGCTTCTACCACCTTTACGTGCCCCGGCGGTACGGCGGCTACGAGTTCGATGTCCCGACCTACGTCCGCGTTGTGCAGGAGATCGCGCGGGGGTGCGTGTCGACAGCCTGGTGCCTGGGCTTGGCCATGAACCACGCCTTGATGGTCGGGTCGTGGTGGCCCCGGGAGGCGCAGGACGAGATCTTCGCCGGCGGCGACTTCCGCTGCGCGTCGGTGGCGGCCCCGGTCGGTAAGGCGGCGCCGACCGACGACGGTTGGGAGATCAACGGGCAGGTCGGGTTTGCGTCCGGCTCCCCGTACTCGACCTTCTACATGGGCCAGGCGATGCTGCCGATGGACGGGGTTCCGGCCCCGGGCGAGCCGCCACCGCAGTTGCTGTTCGTGGCGCCTCGGTCCGAATGGGAGATGCTCGACGACTGGGGCGACATGCTCGGGCTCAAGGGATCGGGGTCGCACAGCATCCGCTTCCCCGGTTCCCGGATCCCGGCCAGCTGGGGCTTCGAGGGGAGCATGCTCGACGTCGAGGTCGGCGAAGGCACGCCGGGGTCTCGATTGCACGGTAACCCGATGTACTCGGGGCGGGCGGTGGCGGTGTTCACGATCTCCCTGGGCGCGGTCACCGTCGGGGCGGCCTACAACATGCTCGACGAGTACGAACGGCTGATGCGGGAGAAGATGACCCCGCTCCCGCCGTTCACCCCGCGGATCAAGGATCGCGACTACCAGCGCTGGTACGGCCGCGCGCTCACGCACATCGCCACCGCGGAGGCCGCGCTGCACGAGGTCGCCGACCGCCACATGGAGGCATGCCGGCGGAACGTCGAGGACGGGATCGACTACACGTTCGGCGAGGACATGCTGCTGGCAGGCATCGCCCGCGAGGCGATGCTGATGTGCTGGCGGGTGATCGACGACGACCTGTGGCAGACGGTCGGAGCCAACGTCGCTCGCGACGGCGAGCGCACCGCCCGCGTGTTCCGGGACATGGCGGTCGCCGCCGCACACCGCAACCTGCAGCTCCGCGACATGTTCTACGGCGACATCGGGCGCGCCGCGCTGGGCGAGCCGCGGATCCTGCCGGGCAGCTGACCGTTCTGGGCCGCCTTCGGCGGCATCCGTGGGACCGTTCCGCCGGGCGTCCGTGCCCGGCGGGGCTGGTCGCGACTCCCCGGGCGGGCACGGATGCCCGCCCGCACGGCCCCACGGACGCCGAGCGGAGCGAGGCCCATCCCTCCCCATCCCGAGTTTCTCCACACTCGCGCCCTCGCCGTGCGGTGAATTCATATTCACTCGGCCATGGCGCGAGTTTCGCCACGCTCGTCGTCGGTGCGGGCTCGAGTGCGGACTTACTCGGTCAGCCCGCGCGCGACCGTTCGGTCGCGCGCCGGGCGCCCTCGGCGAGCGAGCCGAGCTTGGCCCAGCAGATGTCGGGATCGATCGCGCCGAACCCCGACCATGTGCCGAATCCGCAGTCCGTACCGCCCATCACCCGCTCGGGGCCGACGATCTCGGCAAAGGCCAGGATCCGCTGGGCGACCAGCTCCGGGTGCTCGATGTAGTTGCAGGTCGAGTCGAGCACGCCCGGGGCGAGCGTCTTATCGTCGGGGATCGCGGCGTCGCGCCACACCGCCCATTCGTGCTCGTGGCGGGGGTTCGCCGCCTCGAACAGGATCGTCGACGGCTTGGCCCCGAGCACCACGTCGATGATCTTCTCCACGCCGATATCGAGGTGGTGCGGGCCTTCGTAGTTGCCCCAGCACAGGTGCAGGCGAACCCTGTCGGCCGGCACGTCGCGCAGCGCGTGGTTGATCGCCTCGACGTGCCGGACGGCGGCGGCGACGAACTCCGCGTCGGAGCGATCGCGGTACATGATGTGGCGGCCCATCGCGAGGTCGGGCGCGTCGATCTGGAGCATGAAGCCGGCACCGACGATCGCCTCGTACTCGGTCTTCATCGCCTCGCCGATCGCCTCGAGGTACTCGTCGATGCTTGCGTAGTACTCGTTGGGCTGGAACAGCGCGATGATCCCGGGCGACGGCGCGTTCATGAAGGCGCCCGCTACCGGTTGGCCTTCGATCGCGTCCGACAGGCGGGCGAGATCGGCCTCAACCGGTTCTCGGTGCTCGTACGTGATCGGGCCCCGGCAGATCGGGCGCAGGTAGCGGGCGCTCCCGCCCTCGTCCGCGAGCCTCTTCATATAGCGCGGGTACGCGTCGAGATCCGCCGGCGTCGCGCGTGGCACGTCCCCCACCTCGAACCCGCTCAGCCGGTGGCGGATGTATGTCGCGTATCCGATCTTGCTCATCTCGCCGTCGCTGACAAAGTCGATGCCGGCCTCCACCTGGTGGCGGACGCGGTCGCGCACCGCCTCGTCCAGCAGGCGGTCGTACTGCTCGCGATCGACCTCCTCGCCGCGATCCTCGGCGAACACGAATTCGACGAGTTCGGCGGGCCTCGGGAGGCTGCCGACGTGGGTGGTGAGAATGCGGCTCATCTACCAGACCTCCTCGAGCAACTCGCGGATCCCCTCGGCCGGCGAGGGGCGGGGATTTGACTTGGCCGGCGGTCGCGCCGCAATTGCCTCGGACAGGGTTTCCAGATCCTCGCGCGGCACCCCGTAGTCGCGCAACCGGGTCGGTCCCGCCAGCGCTCCCAGTTCGCTCACGCGCGCGATCGCGTCGCCGTGGTCCATCGCCTCCCCCAGCCTCGTGATCTCCGCCGCGGCCACGTCGCCGTTATAGCGGAGCGCCGGCGGGAGGCAGACCGCGTTCATCGTCCCGTGGGCGAGTCCGTAGCGACCGCCAAGCGCCTGCGCCATCGCGTGGCCGAGTCCCATCCCGGCGATGAGGGCCTCGCCCGCGTGCATCGCGCCCTCGAGCAGCCGCCGGCGAGCCTCGGGGTCGCTCCCGTCCTTCACGACCGCCGGCAGCCAGTCCGAGATCAGCTTCGCGCCCGCGAGCGCCGCGCGGTCGGTCTCGTCGCTGCGGCCCGGCGAATACAACCCCTCGGCGCAGTGCGCGAGCGCGTTCATCGCCGATCCGGCGCTCTCGCGCTCCGGCAGCCCGAGCGTCAGCGACGGGTCGTAGACGATCGCGACGGTGTGCGCGCCACCGCCGCCGCGCTTGATGCCGGCCTCGGGGTCGCGCATCCCGAAGCCCTGCGTCCACTCGGCGCCGGAGTAGGTCGTCGGGATCGACACGATCGGCAGTCCGGTGTCGCTCGAGACGGCCTTGCTGGTGTCGATCGCGCTGCCGCCACCGAGCGCGACGAGCCCGTCCGCGCCGTCGCTCGCCGAGGTCGCAGCCCGCACCCCGGCGACCTCGGCGTGCGGCTGGGCGCCGTAGAAGCGCCGCGCCACCGGGAGATCGAGGTCGCGCCACCGCTCGGTGCTGATCAGCAGCGGATCGCGCACCGACAGCTCGCCGAGTACGCCGGGCAGCTCATCAAGACCCCAACGGACGATCATCGGGCGCGATCAAATCACAAGTTCGCTTCGGCTCCTCGCCCAACCGCGGCCCGCGCACTTCCGCTCCGTTCGCCCAGGCCTCCGCCTAGCGGGCGCGAATGGCCGCGGGTCGGGCGCCGTAGCCTTGCTCACAGCGTCGTCGATGGGCGACTGCTGCCGTTGGCCGGACCTGCCCGCTGGAGCGTTACGACTGTCCGGATTGCAGCCGGCGCATTCCCGCCAGCCAGCGGTCGTAGTCCATCGCCTTGCGCTGGAAGAACGTCAGCACCTCGGGGTGCGGCAGGATCAGGAACCGCTCGGCGTCGATCGCGTCGACGACGGCGTCGGCAACGTCTTCGGGCTCGAGCATCGAACCCGCGCTGCGAACCACGCGGTGGGCGAGTTCATCACCCTGAGTCATCGCCGTACGTACTCCCATCGGGCACAGGCAGCTGACCCTGATCCCGCGGTCGCCGTAGGTGACCGACAGCCACTCGGCGAACGCGACGGCGGCGTGCTTGGTCACCGCGTACGGCGCCGACCCGATCTGCGTCAGCAGTCCCGCGGCCGACGCGGTCGTGACGAAATACCCCTCGCCGCGCTCGAGCCACCCCGGCAGCAGTCGCCGCGCCGCCAGGATGTGGGCGCGTATGTTGACGCTGAACGCGAGGTCCCACACCTCGTCCGGCGTGTCGAGGGGATCCTCGCCGATCGCCACGCCGGCGTTCGCGAAGAACACGTCAACGCGCCCGAGCTCGGACTCAACGTCGGAGAGCAACGAGCCGAGCGCGCGCTCATCCGTGACATCGGCCGCGACTGCGAGGTGTCCGTCGCCGAGCTCCTCTCCCACGCGCGTCAGTGGCTCCGCCGCGATGTCAGTGACCGCCACGCGAGCACCTTCCGCGGCGCAGGCGAGCGCTAGCGCGCGACCGATCCCACCGGCTCCCCCGGTGACTACGACTGTGCGTTCGGCAAGTTTCATGTGATCCCGCCCAAATTTGTCAAATCAATTGAAGGTGACCGTTATTGGCGAATTGATTATGCGGTTTCCCACTCAAACCCGGCGGGTACGACATCCCGAGGAGAAGAGGAAAAGCGAGGGTTTGCCGATGAGTTCTAGCTCTACAGGTCGACACACGCTGCGTTCGGTCGCGCCTTCGGCCGGCGCCGGCGGGATGACGCCTAAATCGATTCTGGCGCGGCTGGACCGGATCAGCGTGTGGTCGCTGCCGTTCATCTTCGTCGGGATCATCGGGACCGGCTTCCTGTTCGCGTTCTATGACGTGTTCGACATCAACGTGTCGTTCATTCAGAGCTGCGTGGCGTTGAAGCATGGTTGTACTCCCGCCAATGCGGTGACCGCACTGCGCATACCCGTTGTTCTCAATCTCGCGGGTTATGTCATCGGCGCACTCTTCCTCGCCCCGATCTCTGACCGCATCGGCCGGCGCAACATGCTGCTGTTCACGATGCTCCTCACCGGTCTGGGCTCGCTCTACAACGCGTTCGCCCCCGACTACACCCAGTTCGTGCTGGCCCGCGTGATCACCGGCATCGGCGTCGGCGCCGACCTCGCGATCGTCAACACTTACGTGGGCGAGGTCGCTCCGCGTCGCAACAGGGCAAGGTGGATCTCGGTGATCTTCATCATGTCGTCGCTGGGGGCGCTCCTGGGCATCTGGCTCGGCCTGTTCCTGACCACGAGCCCGGCCCCGTGGCCGCACGGTCTGTCGTTCGCCCAGGCGAGCCCGAGCTTCACCGACGGATGGCGATGGATGTACGGGGTGGGTGCCTTGCTCGCCGCGGTCGGTGTTCTCCTGCGCCTGGAGTTGCCCGAATCCGCTCGCTGGCTGGTGGGACAGGGACGCCTCGAGGAGGCTGACCGGGTCGTGAGCGACATGGAGGTCGTCGCCGCCAAGCACGGGCCGCTGCCGCCGGTGGCCGACGACGTCCCGGTCGACCACATGGTTCCGGAGCGGCGCCTCGGGTTCCGTGCGCTGTTCAGTGAGCGGCTCTACGTGCGCCGGATGTTCCAGCTGCTCGGAGTGTGGTTCCTGGCGTATGTGACTGTGTTCGGCTTCTCGGCCGGCTTCACTTCGATGCTGGCTTCGCTCAAGTATCCGCCGCCCGAGGCGGGCTTGATCACGGCCGTCGGCGCGTTCGGGTTCCTCGCCTGCGCGCTGTTCGCGGTCGCGTTCGCCGACCGGATCGAGCGCAAGCTGTGGCTGCCAATCGGCGCGGTGATCACCGTGATCGGCGGTGTGATCGTCGCCGAGGCCGGGACCACGAGCCTCGCGATCGCGTTCATCGGCGCCGCGATCGTGTTCTTCGGCTTCAACCTCTGGGTGCCGATGACCTACACCCTGTCCACCGAGAGCTTCCCGACCCGTGCGCGGGTGACCGGTTTCGGCGTGGTCGACGGGGTCGGACATCTCGGCGGCGGGATCGGAGTGCTCGTGCTCGCACCCCAGATCCCGAACATGACCGTGCTCGAGGCGATGCTTGTCGTCTCCGGGTTCCTCGTCCTGGCCGCGATCGTCGCGCAGTTCAGCCCCAATACACGCGGCCGCTACTACGAGGAGATTTCGCCCTGACCGACACCGGGGCGAACTGCGCGGTGCGGTGGGTCCGCCCCCGGTCCCAGGACCGCCGCACCGCGCGCAGTTCGATCTCCTAGCGAGCGCCCGCCGCTCACGCCGCGCCGTCGACGCTCCGCAGCACGACGCCCATGTACTCGATGTGGTTGCGCATCGCGCGCTCGGCCGCCGACCGCTGATGGCGACGGATCGCACGCACGATCGCCTGATGCTGGGCGACGATCAGATCGCCGTCAACTGCCCTTCCGACGTGTGCGATCAGCGACGGTTGGAGCACATCAAGGATCCACCGGGTGAACGTCATCAGGAGGTCGTTGCCTGCCGTGACCGCGATCGTCTGGTGGAAGCGCGCGTCTGCGAGACGGAACTCGTCGCCCGCTGGATCCTTCCCGACAGCGTCCGCTATTGCCTGCGTGAGCACGGCGATCGTCTCCTCGTCCGACCGTTCGGCCGCCATCCCCGCGAGTGGCACCTCGAGGAACATCCGCGCTTCGAGCAGCTCGCACAGCGTCACGCTCTCGGACTCGAGCATCGCTGCGATCGATTCACTCACGTGGTGGCCGATGCCGGCATTGGGCGTGTTCTCGACGAACACTCCGCCGGCGCGGCCCTTCTGCACGCGGATCAGGTGCGATCCGGCGAGCCGGCGCAGCCCTTCACGCAAGGTGGGCCGACTGACCCCGAATTCCCGCGAGAGCTCGTGCTCGGTTCCGATTCGGTCGCCTGGCTGCAAGCCGCCACGCTCGATGTGCAGCCTGATCGCACGGGCGATCTGCTCGCTGGCGTCGGCGTGGACGGCCTCGAACCGTGGAGCGTTCCTTCCATCGGTCGTGGCCGCCATTGCTCGAGTGTATGGGGACCGGCCCCTTCCGTCCGCCGATCCATGTTCGCGGCTAAGTAAAGCGGCACCCCGACCGATAAAACGAGCATGCGGAGGACCGACTCGCGCGCTGGATGCGCACCGTCCGACGGCGCGGCCTCACAGCCGGGCGGCTTCGCCGATGCTGCGGCGCCGCCGGTCCAATCCAACGAGCGCTTCCGGATGCTGTTCGAGCGCGCCTCCGTCGGCATTATCAGTGTCGGGCCCGATGGCCGTGCCGTCGAGGCGAACCCCGCGGTCGAGCAGATGCTCGGCTACGGCTCCGGGGAGCTCGTCGGCATCAGCTTTACCGAGTTCACCCACCCCGACGACGTGGAGGCCTCCAAGCGCTTCTACGAGGAGCTGCTCGACGGCCGGCGCGCCTCCTATCAGTACGAGAAGCGCTACATCCGCAAGAACGGCGAGGTGATCTGGGTCCGGGTCACGGTGTGGAGCGACGCGAGCGCGACCGAGTCCGCGCAGGTGGCGATCGCGATGATCGAGGACGTAACCCAGAGCAAGCTCGCTGCGCTCGAACTCGAGGACAAGGCAAACCGGCTCGAGCGGATCATCGCGACCCAGCGGGATATCTCCGCGGCCGCGTCGGGCGACCTCGAGCACGTGATGCAGCTGATCGCCGAGCGAGCCCAAGCGCTCACCCGAGCCCAGGGCGCGATGGTCCACCTGATCGATGGCGACGACGTCGTCACGCGCGCGGCTAGCGGGATCGGAGCGCGCTTCCTGAATAATCGCCGCCCGCTGAGCGAGTCCGTTTCCCGGTTTGCCATCGCCGCGCGGGCGCCGCTGCTGATCGAGTACGCCGAGAACGATCCGCGCCTCAACGCGGCGATCCGAGCCAAGATGGGCGATCGATCTCATATCTGCGTGCCCCTGTTCGCCGGCGAGCGCGCGGTCGGCGCGCTGAGCGTCATGAGCACCTGCGAGGTCGAACGGCTGAACGAGGAAGATCGCCAGACGCTCGAGCTTCTCGCGGGCGTGCTGTCCGAAGGCGTCAGCCGTGCCGCTGAGTTCGAGGCCAAGCGGCGCCAGGTGGATGCGCTGGCGCGTTTCGAGGCGATCTATCACGGCGCGCTCACCGGCGTGATGGTTCTCGGCGACGACGGTCAGATCGCCGACGCCAATCCGGCGATGTGCGCGATGCTGGGACTGCAAGACTCCGAGGAGGTCCGCACCCACATCGCCGAGTACCTCGACCCGGCAGAGCACGAGCGGGTGTCGGTGGCGGTGGAGGAACTGTTCGCCGGCGAATCGAATTCGCTGCGGCTCGAGACGCGGCTGAACCGCAGGGACGGCTCCGTGATCTGGGTGTCCGCTTCTTTCTCGATCGTCCGCGAGCCGGACGGTCATCCGTCGTTCGGCATCGTGATGGTTCAGGACGACACCGAGCGCAAGGCCGCCGAGGACGCGCTGCTGCGTCAGTCCGAGATCAACGAGCATCAGGCGCTCCACGACAGCCTCACCGGACTTCCCAATCGCACGCTGTTCCGCGACCGGATCGAGCAGGCGATCGCGATCGCCCAGCGCGAGAGCGGCCAGGTGGCGGTGGCGATGATGGACCTCGACCGATTCAAGGACGTCAACGACTCGCTCGGTCACCACGCCGGCGACGCCCTGCTCGTCGAGATTGGCCAGCGTCTGCGCGGCATCCTGCGCTCCTCGGACACCGTGGCCCGGCTCGGCGGTGACGAGTTCGGAGTCCTGATCTCTAAGCCGAGGAGCGAGCACGACGTGGTCGTCGTGATCGAGAAGATCCGCGCCGCGATCGAGCGGCCGGTGACCATCGAAGGCCTGAGCCTCCCGGCGGAGGCCTCGATCGGCATCGCGATGTTCCCCCATCACGGCGAGGACGTCGACACGCTGATCCGGCACGCCGACGTCGCGATGTACGGTGCCAAGGAGGAGAAGGGCGGCTACGCGTTCTACGAGCAGTCGCGCAACGCGTCCGATCCCGCGCGGCTCACGCTCGTGAGCGAGTTGCGCCGGGCGATCGAGGAGCGCGAACTCGTGCTCTATTACCAGCCCAAGGCCGAGCTCGCGAACGGCGCGATCCAATCGGTCGAGGCGCTGTTGCGCTGGAACCACCCCACGCGCGGCCTAGTCGGTCCGGACGAGTTCATCCCGCTCGCCCAGCAGACGGGGCTGATCAAGCCGCTCACGCTGTACGTGCTCGACGAGGCGCTCAGCCAATGCCGCGCCTGGCATCACACCGGTATGACCCTCGGCGTCGCCGTCAACCTGAGCGTCCGGAACCTGCTCGACGCCGAGTTTCCCGACCAGGTGCGCGACCTACTCGAGAAGTGGCGGGTCGACCCGTCACTGCTCGAGCTCGAGATCACCGAGTCGACGATGCTGTCGGACCCGGTCCGCACCAAGCGCGTACTCGACAAGCTGTCCGCGATGGGAATCGCGCTCTCGATCGACGACTTCGGCACCGGGTACTCATCGCTGTCGTATCTGAGCCAGCTGCCCGTAAACGAGATCAAGATCGACCGCTCGTTCGTGATGAACATGGCCGACAGCGACAACGACGCCGTGATCGTGCGCTCGACGATCGACCTCGCCCGGAATCTCGGTCTCCAGGTGGTGGCCGAGGGCGTCGAGACCGAGCAGGCCTGGGATCAGCTCTCCGAGCTCGGGTGCACGCTCGCGCAGGGCTACTACCTGAGCCGGCCGGTACCCGCAGCCGAGCTGACGGAATGGCTCATGCAGCGGGCGTTGAAGCGCGCTGCTTGACCTCCTCGGGGATCATCGGGCCCTCGCCCGACGGGTCGGCAATGCCCTCCTCGAGCCACCGATAGCGTCCGTCCAGCACGCGCGCGGCCGCCTCCCGGTTGGCGTCGTCGTCGTTGTCCCAGAGCTGACCGAACAGGGTCTCGACGCGCCGCTTGGCCTGGATGCAGAACAGCTCGGCCAGTTCCTGCGCCTCGGCTCGCCGTTCGGGCCGCTCGCGCCCGAGCGTGTCGGCGTACGCCGCGGTCGCGGCCATCGCGAACAGCTCCGCCCCGATGTCGACGAGCCGTCCGAGGAACGTCTGACGGTACTCGAGCTTGGCCTGCCAGCGAGTCATGCCGTAGAAAGTCGAGCGAGCCAGCTTGCGCGAGGATCGTTCGGCAAAGCGCATGTACGGCGCGAGCGGACCGAGTTCGTCGAACGAGTTCGGCATCTGACCCTTGCCGACCGCGAGTTGGGGCAGCCACTTGGAATAGAACGCACCGGCTCGGCCGGCGGCCGCGAGCTTCTCCTTGATGTCGCCGTCGCCCTCGAGCAGGTCGCCGGCGACCTTCAGGTGCTGGTCGACCGCCTCCCGCGCGATCAGCAGGTGCATGATCTCGGTCGAGCCCTCGAAGATCCGGTTGATTCGCATGTCGCGGAGCGCCTGCTCGGCCGGCACCGGCTTCTCGCCGCGTGCCTTGAGCGACGCGGCGGTCTCGTACCCGCGGCCGCCGCGGACCTGGATCAGATCGTCGAGCA
The DNA here is from genome assembly GCA_963783415.1 of uncultured Solirubrobacterales bacterium. Lineage (GTDB taxonomy): Bacteria > Actinomycetota > Thermoleophilia > Solirubrobacterales > Solirubrobacteraceae > Palsa-465. Next base: position 148,958 of record CAWANN010000022.1, on the reverse strand, counting down.
CCTTCCACCCCATCTCAGAGCCGTACAGCTTGGCGAGCGCCGCCTCGATCCGGACGTCGCCCGCCTTCGAGTCGGCCAGACGGCTGGCGACGTCGAGCATCGCCTCCAGGCCGAACGCACTCGCCGCGATGAACGCGAGCTTCTGGGCGACCGCGTCGTGCTTGCCGATCGGCCGGCCCCACTGGACGCGTTCGTTCGACCACTCGCGCGCGATTTTTGTCGCCCACTTCGCCATTCCAACGCAGATCGCCGGCAGAGCCAGGCGCCCCGTGTTCAGCGTTGTAAGCGCGATTTTCAGGCCCTCTCCCTCACGCCCGATCCGGTTCTCCTCGGGCACGAACACGCGGTCGAGCCGGGTCACCGAGTTCTCGATTCCGCGTAGGCCCATGAACGCGTTGCGGTGCTCGACGGTTACCCCGTCGCTGTCGTAGGACAGCACGAACGCTGTGATCCCGCCGCGGTGGCCGTCGGATGAAGACCGATGGTCGCCGGCGCCTGACGGCGGCGCCTTTGGAACCTGTGCCATCACGACAACGATGTCGGCGATCGCGCCGTTAGTCGCCCACAGCTTCTGCCCGGTCAGCTCGTAGCCTCCCTCAACGGGGGTCGCGGTCGCCGCCAGCCGCGCCGGGTCGGAGCCGACGTCGGCTTCGGTGAGCAGGAACGCACTTATGTGGTCCCGGGCAACCAGCGGCAGCCACCTGCGCTTCTGCTCCTCGGTCCCGAACAGCTGGAGCGGTTCCGCGACGCCAATCGACTGGTGCGCGCTCAGCAGCGTCGACAGCGACGCATGCCAGACCCCGGCGAGCGCCAGGGCACGGTTGTAATAGACCTGCGAGAGGCCGAGCCCGCCGTACTCCTCGGGAACCTTCATCCCAAGCGCCCCGAGCCGCTTGAGGCCGTCGATCACCGATTCGGGGATCTTCGCTTCGCGCTCAATCTCGAGCGGATCGACCTCGGACTCCAGAAACTCGCGCAACCGCGCCAGGAACCTCTCGCCGCTCTCGACCGCATCCGGGTCGAGCTTCGGCTGCGGATGGATCAGGTCCAGACGGAAGTTCCCGAGAAACAGCTCCTTGCCGAAGCTCGGCAGCTTCCACTCCGATTCGCGCGCGGCCTCGGCGACCTCACGGGCTTGTCTCTCTGAGACGTTGCTGGACACAGGTGTTCTCCTCTGCGACGGTTCAGTTTCGGTCGTTTAGTGAAGCTACCCAAATATCAGGAGGAGTAGGTGAAGCTCAGCGCGCGCAATCAGCTGGCCGGCACGGTGACGAGCATCAACAAGGGCGAGGCGATCGCCAACGTCGTCCTCGACGTCGCCGGTCAGCGGCTCGTGGCTTCGATCACGGTCGAGGCCGTCAGCGAACTCGGGCTCAGGGAAGGCAGCGCGGTCACCGCGATCATCAAGGCCTCCGACGTGATGATCGCAACCGACGCCGGCTGAACGGACGCTGGGGTCCTCGCCCTTTCGTCCGAGTCGGGACCACCCTAAGACAGTCCTCAGAGAGCCGCCTACAGCGCGGCCGAGTCGCGGCCGATAACCCCGCTAAACGGAGTAATTGCGTGGGAGGCACACGGATGGGCCATGTAGAGGGGACTGTTTCTGAGACGCGGGCTAGCCGGAGCACGCGCCTGGCGACGTCACGTTCGCCGCGGGCATCGGCTGTGCAGCCGGAGCAGACCGACGGTGGCGTCAAGGTCCTGTACGGCCTCCTCGGTCTGATCGTGATCGGATACGCGGTGTCGCTGGTTCTGCGCGCCAACGGCGCGAGCAGTACCTGGCTTGACGGCTGGGGTGTCGCTGCGTACGAGCTTGTCTGCGGCGTGCTCGTGCTCGTGCGTGCGGCGGTCAGCCCGAAGGACCGAGACTTCTGCCTCGCGCTCGGCACTGCTATGTGCCTGTGGGCGCTCGGCGACTTCGCGGAGACCTACGCGGGCCTCCACAACCCGAGCCCCCCCACCCCGATTCTGGCCAACTACCTGTGGGCCGGCTTCTTCCCGCTGGCGTACATCGGCGTGATGATGCTGATGCGCCAGGAGGTGCGGAAGTTCACCACCGCCAATTATCTCGACGGCGTGGTCGTGACCCTGACCTGCGCGGCAGCGTTCGCGGCGTTCGCGTTCGGGACGATCCAGAAGGCCGCCGGCGACGACGCCGTGACCGTGGCCTGGAATCTGATCTACCCAGTCGGCGACATCCTGCTGTTGATCTTGACGCTCGGGGCTGCGGCGCTCGTGCCCAAAGGGCGGCGAACGCGCTGGTACCTGATGGCAGCGGCGAGCCTCTTCAACGCGATGGGCGACATCTGCGCGCTGTTCGACAACGGCATCGGAGCGACGCACTTCGGCTACTTCTGGAACTCGGTCGCGTGGCCCGCCTCGCTGTTTTTGTTCTCTTTGTCAGTTTGGGTCGGATCGCCAAGGCCGGCCGAGAGCGAGCTCAAGGAGACCAGCTCGGGCTTCGCGGTCCCCGGCGTCGCCGCCGGCCTCGCCTTGCTGATCTTGTTCGTCGGCTCGCTGAACCACATCAACCAGATCGCGCTCGGCCTGGCCACGGCGACGCTGGTCGCGGCCGGGGCCAGGTTCGGCCTGGCGTTGATGCGCCTTCGCGAGCTGACCGAGGAGCGTCATCGGCAGCTCGCGGATTCCGCCAAGAGCGAGCGCGACTCCCGTGAGGCGCTCCAAGCCGCCGTCCGCGGCTACTCGGAGTTCGCGGCTAAGGTCGCCGACGGCGACCTCCGGGCCACTGTCGCCGCCGGCGCGAGCCGCGACCTGCAAGGACTGTCGCAGAGCCTCAACAGCATGGTCGGTGGGCTCGCGCAGATCTCGAGCCACATCCAGGCCGGCGTACAGGACATCGGGTCATCGACAGCGGAGATCCTGACATCGGTCAGCCGACACACCGAAAGCGCGAGCCTCCAATCGACCGCGATCGCCGAGACCTCGACGACGGTCAACGAGCTCCGGCTCGCAGCCGAGGACACCGCAAACATGGCCAGCGAGGTGGCCGACCGCGCCAACGATTCGCTTCAGGTTTCGAACGAGGCCACGACCGCCGTGACCGCGATCACCAGCGCGATGGAGGAGATCCGCGAGCGGGTCGACGCGATCGCCCGCGACATCGTCACCCTGTCCGAGCGGACCCAGCAGATCGGCGACATCACCGCGACCGTCAACGGCCTTGCGGACAAGTCCAACCTGCTCGCGCTCAACGCGAGCATCGAGGCCGCCCGGGCGGGCGAGCACGGGAAGGGCTTCGCGGTCGTCGCCGACGAGGTCCGCAAGCTCGCCGAGCAATCCAAGGCCGCCACCGGGCAGGTCGAGTCGATCCTCGGCGACGTCCAGACCGCCACTTCAGCGGCGGTCACCGCCAGCCAGGAGGGAACCAAGGTCGTCGAGCAGGGGCTCGAGCTCACCGAGCGCGCCGGCGAGGGCATCCGCAGCCTGTCGGAGACGATCCAGGAGTCGTTTGCCGCAGCCCAGCAGATCGCCGCCTCGGCGCAACAGCAGAGCGTCGGGATCGAGCAGATCGCCCAGGCGATGAACCACGTCAACGACGGCACCGCCCAGTTCCTCGAGGGCGCGCACCAGTCGCAGATGGCCGCCGAGACACTGAACGAGCTCGCGGGCCAGCTTGCGGCCGTGACCGAGCGCTACCGCGTCTGAGCGCGGGCGCTACTCGCCTGGTCAGCCACGATCCGGCGCACGGACGTACAGCGTGCCTCCCGGTCCGGAGGCACGGATCCGCAAACGGGGCGCTCCGGGCGGCGGCGGCCGGGACGGCGGCTCGATCACCTGGCTCGCGAACGGCGCGCTGCCTTCCACGTCGAGCTGGACTCCCGGCGGGACCAGCACGGTGATCGTTCCGAACAGGTTGTAGATGTCGAGCTCGACCTCCGGGCCGGCGAGCCTGGCGTCGCGCAGGTCCAGCACGATCGTGCCGAACAGCGAGCGCCACGACGAGCGCTCGGGAATCTCCCATGAGCCCCTGCGGACGAGCTTCGAGCAGATCGCGCGGTGCTTCGCATCGGGAACCAGCGCTGGCACGGGCGCGTGCTCCGGGAGGTCGACGGTTAGCTCGGCCAGATCTCGATCCGTCCGGGCCAGCTGGGCGCGGCCGACGCGATCGCTGAACTCCTCGAGCGTCAGACGGCCGCTGACGACGGCATCGCGAAGCAGCACGATGCTTCGCTCTCGCTCCTCGTCGCTCACGCGGATCGCCGGAAGGTCGGATCGGTCTTCCATGCACCCCGGACGGTAGAGCACCACCGTGCTCGCCAGCTATTCAGAGTCCAGATAGGTCACGACCGCGAGCACGCGCCGGTGATCGTCCGGCGAGTGCGGCAGTTGCAGCGTCCCGAAGATGTTCTTGATGTGCTTCTCGACGGTGTGCTCCGAGACGAACAGTCGCTCGGCGATTGCCCTGTTCGAGCGGCCCTCGGCCATCAGCGCCAGCACCTCCCGTTCCCGGTCGGTGAGGTGCTCGAGCGGGTTGTCGGCCTGCCGGCGCCGGCCTACCAACTGGCTGACGACCGCCGGATCGAGCACCGAGCCGCCCTGCCCGACGCGACGCACGCTCGCGGACAGCTCGTCGAGGTCCGCCACGCGTTCCTTGAGCAGGTAGCCGACGCCGTCGGTCCCGCTCGAGAGCAGCTCGATCGCGTAACGAGCATGCACGTGCTGGGAGAGAACGAGGATGCCGATCGCCGGGTGCGCCTGCCGGATCGCCTTCGCTGCGCGCAGGCCCTCGTCGGTGTGGGTCGGAGGCATGCGTATGTCGACGATCGCGACGTCCGGCTCTGAGCGGTCGACGAGCTCGAGCAGCTCGTCGGCGTCCGCAGCTACCCCGACTACCTCGAAGCCGGCCTCCTGCAGCAGGCGCGCCAGCCCCTCGCGGAGGATCACGGCGTCGTCGGCGACGGCTACGCGCACGGGATCTCCGCCTTAAGTCGCGTACCCCGTCCAGGCGGGCTCGACACGGTGAGCCGTCCCCCCAGCGCCTCGACGCGGTCTGCCAGCCCGCGCAAACCCGACCCGGCGCCCGCCCATCCGCCCCCTCCACCGATCGTCGCGCCGCCGATCCCGTCGTCGGCGATCTCGACGGTCAGGGTCCGGCCCTCGTGGCTCACGGCGACCCTGATCTCACTTCCGTGCGAGTGCTTGACCGCGTTGCTCAGCGCCTCGCTCGCGAAGTAGTACGCGGCGGTCTCGACCTGGTCGGGAAGGCGGACGTCGAGGTCGACCTTGAGGTGCGCGGGCAGGCCGGCGCGACGGCACAACTCCTCAAGTGCGACCGCGAGCCCGCGCTCGACCAGGAGCGTCGGGTGGATGCCCTGGGTCAGTTCGCGCAGCTCCTCGAGCGCGAGCGTCAGCGCGGTCCGCGCTTCATGCACGATCGGAGCCGCGCCGCTCGCATCAGGCGACAGCTTGGACTCGAGCAGGCCGAGCGACATCGCGATGGAGACCAGTCGCTGCTGGGTACCGTCGTGCAAGTTGCGCTCGATCCGGCGGCGCTCGGCATCGGTCGCCTCGACCAGCCGTCCCCGTGACCTGTTGAGCTCGACCAGCCTGGCGCGCAGCTCCGCCTGGAGCCGCTCGTTCTCGAGCGCGAGGCCAGCGGCCGCGCACACCGACTGCACGAGGCCCGAGTTGTGCTCGAGCGCGGGATCGTGCAGCAGCATTGCGATCGGCGTCCCGTCCCGCTCTACGGACGTCGAGCGCCGGCCGCTGTCGGGACCGGGAACCTCGACCGGGCGGCCGTCCCCTGTCACATACCGCGCCTCGGCGGGAAACCAGTAGGCCAGGTCGAGCGACGGATCGCCGAGCGCCCGCGCCAGTGCCGCCCGCAGGTCCGCCGGTTCGGTCGGACCGCCCAGCCGGACAACGAGTCCGGCGACGCTCCCGCGGGCGAGCCGCCGCCGCGCGAACGTGGCCAGCACCGCGATCGGGACCAGCGCCAGCGTCAGAAACCAGACCTTCGCCGGACCCGAGGTGAGCGGGTTGCCGAGCAGGTCGTCGACGACCGTGACCGTGAGCGCGAGGAGCGTCGCGTTTCCGGCCAGGAGCACCCACGTCACCTCCCGTCGCTGCGGTCGGCTCGCGCTCAGCCAGCGGTAGGACAGCAGACCGACTGCGGTCAGCGTCAGCACCGCGCCGAGCGCCCGTTGGAGGTTCAGCAGCGTGAGCGCTAGGCCGTTGTCGTGGAAGATCTGGATGAGGTTGTCCCCGCAGCCGCCGCCGCACCGCAGCCCGGATCCGCTCCCGAACAGCATCGCCACAACCTGGAGGAGCGTGCCCGCGATCGCTGCCACGACGATCGCCTTGTCGACCGCCCCACGGAGTTGTCCTGACGGGAACGACAGCACGATGTAGATGAAGCCGACCAAGAACACGTACTCGATGGCGACACCGATCGTGTAGAGCGGTGCGCTCGTCGCCTCGCTCAGCAATCCCGCGAACCAGAAGAACCCGGTCAGCACCATGACGGGGCCGAGCCGGTTCGCCGGCCGCTCCCGCCACGACGCGAGTCCGCAACCGATCAGCGACGCACCGACGAGCGGGGTGAGGATCGGCCCCGGCTCGGTCGGCCGATCGGCGCCGGCGTGAGCCGCCAGCCACGTGGCTCCGATCCCGGCCGCGATCGCTGCCAGGATCAGGAGAGAGAGCTTCGCCCGCATGCTGGGAGTCATTTTCGCGTCAATCGGCGACCGGGGCCAGAGCCGGTTGCGGGTCGGGTCGACGACGCCCGGGGGCGTCGACGGCCCCGCCTTCGAGGGTCTCCCCTTCGAGGCTCGTCCGCGGGAGCCACGCGAGCCAACGTGGCAGGTACCAGTTGCGCTCGCCCAGCAGCTTCATCGTCGCCGGCAGCAGCACGCCGCGCACCACGGTCGCGTCGAGCAGGACCGCGACGGCCAGCCCGACGCCGGCCTCCTTGAGGTCGAGCGCGCTGGCGGTTCCGAACAGCGAGAACACGCCGACCATCACGAGCGCCGCGGCGCTGACCACGCCGGCCGTCCTGGAGATCCCGTGGCGCAGGGCGTCCTCGGTGCGCATCCCCGAGTCGACGCCCTCGCGGACGCGACTGAGGATGAACACGTGGTAGTCCATCGATAGCCCGAACAACACCACGAACAGGAATAGCGGCAGCCACGAGATGATCGCCCCGTCCGACCGGAAGTCGAGCACACCCTGAGCCCAGTGGTGCTGGAACACGAGCACGAGCACGCCGTAGGACGCACCCACCGACAGTAGGTTGAGCACGATCGCCTTGATCGGCACCACGATCGATCGGAACGCGACCAGCAGCAGCACGAACGCGAGCGCCAGCACGAACGCGACCACATAAGGGACGCCGTGTCGCATCTGGTTGGTGAAGTCGATGTCCTCCGCGGTGTCGCCGGTCACGGCCCAGTGGAGTCCGGGGACCCGCCCGAGCGTCTCCGGCACGAGCATGTTTCGTAGCGTCTTGACGGCATTGCGGCTTGCGTTGTTGTCGCCGAAACCGGAGAGCGGGAGCCCAAGCGCGAACGACCGGCCATCGAGACCAGGTCCGATCGAGAACGGCGGGTGCGCGATGCCTTCGGTTGCCGAGAGGCTTTCGAGCCGCTCGATCGCTTGGCGCGCGGCCGGGGTCTCAGCCGCCGGCCAGGTCGCGACCACGATCGCCGGCGAGGACGTGCTCGGGAACTCGCCGGTGATCTGCGCCGCCAGGTCAGACTGACTCGCGGAGGAGAGCGCCTGCGAGCTCGGCTTCGCCACGTGCAGTCCGAACGCGGGGATCGCGAGCGCGATCAGGAACCCGGCGGAGAGGCAGGCAGCCAGCACCGGCCGGCGCATCACACGGTCCACGACCCCGGCCCAGAACCGCGATTCGCCGGCGGTAGCCAGCTGCGGCAAAAACGGGATTCGTCCTCGATCGATGCGCGGACCCAACAGCTGGAGCAGCGCGGGCAGGACGGTGACCGACCCGGCGACCGCGCATGCGACCACGACGATCGTTCCGGCCGCGATGCCGTTGAAGATGTCCGAGCCAACCACGAACTGGCCGGCCATCGCGATCGCGACGGTAGTTCCGGCGATCAGCACCGCACGACCGGATGTACGCGACGTGCGGTCAAGTGCCTCGCGTGTCGACGCGCCACGTTGGCGCTCCTCGCGCGAGCGCACGACGTAGAACAGCGCGTAATCGACGCCGACCGCCATTCCGATCAACAGCACGACGGTCTTGACGCTGTCGTCGAGCGGGAACACATGGCTGATCGGACCGAGCAGGCCGAACGCCGCGATCACGGCGGTGGCCGCCAGCATGACCGGCACGAGCGCGGCGACCAGCGCGCCGAACGAGATCAGCAGCACCACCAGCGTGACCGGAATGGAGAGCTCCTCAGCGCGGTGGAGGTCGTTACCCCCGCCGGAGGTCGGATCCACCACGATCGCGCTCACCCCTGGATGCGCGGCCCCTACCGCCGCGACCGCCATGTTGACCGCGGCCTCGTCGAACGGCCTCGTGACCGTCGCGCTCACGAGCGCCGAGTGCTGGTCGCGCGCCAGCTCTACGCTCACGCCGCGCCCGATCGCGGCGCGCATCGCTCGGTCTATCGACTCGATCGCGGTCCGGAACGCCGGCGACCCCGTCTTCACCGAGTCGCTGTGCAGGTACACGTATTCGTTCGGCGGAAGCCCGAGTCGGTGCGAGTCCATGAGCGCGTAACCGCGCGCCGACTGACCCACCGCGCCGTTATTTAGCGGCTTGGAGCCGGTCAGCGAGAGTGCGACTACGGCCGCGATGACGAACGTCAACCAGGCGGCGATCGCGAGCACAGGCCGGCGCGTGCTCCAGCGACCGATGGCGGTGGGTGAGATGCGCTTGATCATGCAGCGCAGAATGAACCCGTCGGGCCGCCCTGAACAGCCGGGGGGCCGGAGTCTTGACGGGTAGGGCTAACCGGTAGGGGTGCTCACCAGTAACCGCTCATCAGCTCGTGCGACCAGCCGGGCTGGCGCACGGCGGCGCGCGGCGCGAACTCCGTCATATACGGCTTGATGTCGAGTACCGGCGTACCGTCGATGGCATCGAGGCCGCGGACGCTGAGCCCCGCACCGTCGACCGTCACGAGCTCGCAGGTGCACACACCGATCCGATTCGGGCGGCGTTTGTTGCGCTGCGCGAACACTCCTACCTCCGGCCAGTGGGGATTGCCGCGCGGCCGGCGGGCGGCGGTTTCGTACGAGTCCTCCCCGACCTGGTGAAACACGTACACGACATCGACGTGCGAGAACTCGTCGAGGCCGCGCAGCGAGTCCGAGGCGAACCGCGGCTCGTCGAGCTGCACGGTGGCAACGATCTCGCCCCAGTCGTCGTCGACCGGCTCGGTGCGTGCACTCTGGACCCAGCCGATCGGCTCCATCGTGAAGGTGGTCATTCGTAAGATCCCTTGATCGTTCCCGAGGCCCGTCTGGAAAGTACCGATGTCGGACTGGTGCCGACTAGCGACGGCTGGTTCGTGCTCAACGCGCGTGATGGCCGGTGGCGTATCTGGGACGGGCTCGGCGCGCGCCTGTCCGTCGAGGGCAATACCGACTTCCCCCAGGTCGGTATCAACCTGTACGTGCTCGGCCCCGGCGAGCCGATCGGGATGTATCACTGGGAGGCCACGCAGGAGGACTTCCTGGTCCTGTCCGGCGACGCGCTTCTGATCGTCGAGGGCGTGGAGCGCCCACTGCGCCAGTGGGATTTCGTTCACTGTCCGCGATTGACGAACCACATCATCGTCGGCGCCGGCAACGCTCCGTGCGCAGTGCTCGGAGTCGGTGCGCGGGAGCACGCTCCCGACGAGGTCTGGGGCGGCTATTCGGTCGACGAGGTAGCGCAGCGGCACGGGGCCGGGGTCGATCGCGAGACGGACGACGCGGACGTGGCTTACGCCCACCTGCCGGCGCGCGAGTGGACGCGGTACCGCGAGGGCTGGCTCGATGGCTGATGGGCGGGTCCGGCTTCGCTCGGCCGGACCCGCGCTCAGTGCGGCGTCAGCGGAGAGATCCTCAACCCGAGCTCGCTCGCGCGCGCCTTCACGGTTCGGAGCTGTTTCAGCCTCTCGGTCTCCGTGTCCCACCGCGGATCCGACTCCGAGACGATCGGCGTCCCGTTGCCCAGACCGGGGGCGTTGAAGTCCATGCCCCGACCGCGGACAACGATTCGGTGCACGAGCGTCGGATCGATCCGCCCCGGAGATCCGACCAGCCGGGTTCGCATGATCGACCCGGCCAGATCGCCGTGCGCTTCAGATGGCGCCGGCCACGCGCACCACCGCCCCGGACGCGTACGCTGACTCCGGGCTGAGTAACCAAACGATCGCGGAAGCGATCTCCTCGGGCTCGCCCGCCCGGCCCATCGGTATTCGGGACACCGCTCGCTCCGCCCGGTCCGGGTCACCGGCAGCGGCGTGGATGTCGGTGTTCACGATCCCGGGCGCGACCGCATTCACTCGGATGCCGTCCTCGGCGACCTCTTTAGCCAGACCGACGGTGAGCGCGTCGACCCCGGCTTTCGCCGCCGCGTAGTGCACGTACTCGTGCGCGGACCCGAGCGTGGCGGCGGCCGACGAGATATTGACGATCGCACCACCGCGTCCGCCGCGTCGGATCGACATGGCCCGGATCGCTTGGCGTGCGCACAAGACGACGCCGACAAGGTTGACGTCGATGACGTTCCGGATCACATCAACCGGCGTGTCCGCCAGATCGCCGAGGTGCGCCGTGAGCCCGGCGTTATTGACCAGGCCGGTGACCGGTCCGATCTCGGCGGCCGCGCCGAACAGGCGCTCCACGTCCTCCTGCACCGTCACGTCGGCCTGAACGGCGACACAGCGTGCACGCGTCTCGATCGCGGTGGTTCGGACGCGGTCTGCGGACTCCGCGTCGGATCGGAAGCTGAACACCACGTCGTGGCCCTCACGTGCGAGCGCGAGCACCGTCGCCGCTCCGATCCCTCGACTTCCGCCGGTCACGACGGTCAGCGCGCCGTCCATAGGGTTGATGTTCCCATCTGGCGCGAGCCATGCGCCGAGCGGGCCGACGTAAGGGGCTCGGTCAGCCGAGCGCCATCGGCGGCTCGGCGCGGTGCTCGGCGACGGCATGGAGGCGAGCGCGCAGCCCGCGGAGCGTAGCCAGCGATATCAGCGCCCCGATCGCGGGCAACCAGAAGCTGAACAGGCGGAACGCGATCGCTCCGAGCAGCGCGCCGCTGAGTGGGGCTCCGGCGAGCACGAACCCGGCGGTCATCGCCGCATCGACGCCCCCCGATCCGCCGGCCGGCAACGGTAGGCCCATCGACACGTAACCGGTCGTGTAGCCGAGCAGGAGCGGCGCGACGCGGACCGTCACCCCGAAGGCGCGCAACGCGGCCCAGGCACAGAGCAGCTCTCCGGCCCAGAACAGGGTCGCACCCCCGAACGCACTCGCGGCCAGCCGTATCGGGGCATGCACGAGCTTGCGGACCAGGGACAGCGCGCGCACTGCCACACCGAGCACGTCGCGCACGGCTCCCGGTGGATCGCGTCAAGCGGGCCTGCCGGCGGGCGGCGCTGATCCACAGCCCGCCGGCGAAACACGCCGGCGTGATCACGAGCCAGGCCACCGGCACCTCCCAGGGCACCTTGCCTCCCCCGGCCCCGAACAGAACGACGATTCCGGCCACGCAGGTCGCGACCGAAAGTAGCGCCCAGCGCATCGTCTCGAGCGCGATGATGCGCGCGCTCGCCATCTTCGGAGGCTCGCCCGCCTCGCGGAGCGCCCAGAAGTCGACCGACAAACCGCCGATCGCCGTGGCCACGCTGAATGCGCCGAACGACAGCCCGACGACGCGAACCACGGTCAAATACGGCAAACGCGGGCCGCCGTCCAGCTCGGCCATCGCCTGATAGGACGCCACGAAGCCGGCGTAGGCCACGACCTCGCCGACCGCGCAAAGCACCAACCAACCCGGCTGAGCGTCACGGAGTCGCGCGAGCAGGTCGGCGTAATGGGCCGCCTGGCCGATGAGGATGACGACAACGACCGTGCCCGCGACGGCCACCGCGACCGTCACCATCATTCGCGTGCGCTCTCGACTCATTCCGAGTGGACGTCGTCGAGCTCGACCGCCAACCGCCGGATTACCGGCTCGGCGCTACCCCGTCGCAACGCCCGTCGTTGGGCCCCATGCAAGATCGCGTGGCGCTCCGGGCCCTCGAGCGCGGGTTCGATCGGTCGCTGGTCAGCTCGCGCGCGGTCGATCCAGTCCGCCGCGACCGCATCGAGCTTCGCCGGCGACGTCGCGCCCCGGCCGAGCTGCCAGGCGACGATCTGTCCGGCGGTCAGCGGAGTGGCGCGCCGGAGCGCTCTGGTCACATCGCCGATTAGCCGCCCGCGTTCCGGAACGATCGGCGGGGCGACGGACAAATACACCCGAGGGCGCGGTCCGGCCAGCGGGTCGTAACACGTCGCGATCGGCTGTACCCATCGCGCTCGGCCGCGGCGGGCCAGTGACGCCAGGCCCGGCTTCAGAGGGCCGATTCGACCGTCCGGAGACAGCTCGCCCTCGGGATACATGACGACGAGCCCACCCGATCTGAGCGTCTCCGCCAGCCGGCCGAAGTCGCCGATCGCCGCGCGGAGATGGTCGCGCCACACTTCGCCGTGACACGCCACCTGGTCACGCTCGACGGGCGTCCACAGCAGATCCGCGTACTCCCCGCGCAACACATCGGCGCCACGCTCGGGCGGTGGCCGGTGGCGCTCGGCCGCGCGACGGGCGAGGGCGGCGCCGAGCTCGGGTGGGAGCCGACCGTCGAGCGCCATGCGCGGATCGGCGCGAACCACCTCGGCGAGCCGCATCCGCAGAGGCTCGCGCACGGCCACGCACTGCAAATCCTTCTCGAGCACCGGGCCGACGTTGATCGGCCACAGAAGCTGCCGTAGTCGCAAGGGAATGTGCTCGGGGTAGCCGGCGAGGAAACCGGGCTGGAGCGCATGATCGTCGGTCGCGAACGTCGGCCACGGAAGGCCCCGTGCGACCGCCCGTGCCCACCGGGGATACAGCGCCGCGACGAGTACGGGGACGTCGTTGTCCGAGCGATGATTCGGCGCCACGATCGTTCCCGGCTCGAGGTGCAGCCGCTCGAGGCCGAACACGCGCGGGCGAAGCCGGAGCCGGATGTAGACCGTCATACCAGCCGCCACCGGATGCTGCACCGACAACGCCATCATCAAGAGGATGGCGCACCCGACCCAGGCGTGGGCGAGCCCCCAAGCTCACGCGCAGCCGCATCGAGAAGAGCGCCGGCGATGAGGTCGCCGACGCCGGGCAGCGGCAGTGCGCTCGGCAGGAACGACACCGCCGCGGCGAATTCGAGCCCGATATGGGTTCGCTCGCCTTCTTCGGCGAGCGACCAGTTGACCGAGAACCGGTCCCGATCGTCCGGTGAACCTGGCAGCCGGCTCAGGTTGAGCCTGCGCGGCGGCTCGGTCCGGATCGTCGCGTCGAACTCAAAACGCTTCCCGAACGGACTCTGCGCGACGTAAACGACCACGTGCGCGCGCACCGGCCGGCCGTCGTCGCCCCGTTCGACGGACGACACCTCGCGAATGAACTCGCCGCACCAACTCGGGTAGCGCTCGACCGCCTCCAGCAACGAGAAGCACGTGCCGATCGGCGCTTGCATTACCGCGCCGGCGCGACCATCTAGGTGCTTCATGAGTTATCGGGGAGACAGGATTTGAACCTGCGACCGCCCGGCCCCCAGCCGGGTGCGCTACCAGACTGCGCTACTCCCCGCAGATTGGTGGATTCTACGCCGAACCTCAGAGCGGGCGACGGGGCTCGAACCCGTTCCTAGAGCTTGGAAGGCTCCCGTGCAGCCGTTAACACCTCGCCCGCGAGGTGGCCAGATGGTAGCCGGGCACCGGGATCAGACGACCCGCGGCGGGATCAGGCGACCGGCCGGCGCTCCTCGGTCGGGACCTGTCCGTCCCTGGTCAGCTCGGTCGGCGGCCACGGGCCGGTCCAGTTGTCGAGCGCGCCGTCGAGCGTGACGACCGAGCCCGATAGCGCGGCGCCCAGCGGGGTCACGAGCAGCGCGACCAGCCAGCCGTATTCCTCGACCCTGCCGAGGCGCTGCATGGGAACGGTGAGGGCCGCGCTTTTCCACAGCTCGCCCGGGTATTTGCGCAGCGATTCCGTGTCGAACCGGCCAAGCGCGACCGCGATGACCGCTACGCCGCGACGCCCGTAGGCGGACGCGAGGTCCCGCGTGATCGCCTCGACCGCCGCCCGCGCCGCGCCGGTGTGAGCCATGGCGGGCATCCCATGATGCGGCGAGACGGTTACGTTGACGATGGTGCCGGCGCCGGCATCGCGCATGGCCAGGTCGTACGCGGCCCTGCACATCGCGAGAGTCCCGTCCACGTTGAGGCGGTTGACCGCTCGCCAGCCTTTGGTCGCGAGGCCCTCGGCCGGGACCATGTACTGCCCGCCGGCGTTGTTGAGCACCAGGTCGAGACGGCCGAACCGCTCGAGCGCCGTGCCGACGATCTGCCCGGCTCCGGCCTGCTCGCGGATATCCGCCGCCACCCAGGAACAGCGGTCCCCCACCTCGGCAGCTGCCTCCTCGAGCACCTCCGCCCTTCTGCCGGCGATCACAACCGAAGCGCCGCAGCGCACGAGCTCCGACGCCGCGGCCTTGCCGAGGTTGGTGCCCCCGCCCGTCACGATCGCGACCCGCCCATCGAGCGCGCCGTCGACGAAGACGCGCGAAGACGCGACCGTCACTCGCCGAGGACCTTGATCACAAGCCGCTTGGGCCTCCGGCCGTCGAATTCGCAGTAGAAGATCTGCTGCCACGGCCCGAGGTCCAGCTCCCCGTCGGTGACCGGAACGATCACCTGATGATGGACAAGCAGGTTCTTCAGGTGAGCGTCGCCGTTGTCCTCCCCGCCGCGATGGTGACGGTAGTCCCCAGGATTCGGCAGCAGCTCTCTGGCGACCTCCCCGTCCGGCTCCTTCCAGCTCGGCGGCGCCACCTTGTCGAGCCACTCGAGCACGTCGGACTGGAGCCCCGGCTCATCGTCGTTGATCCACACCGCGGCGGTGATATGCATCGCGCACACCAGCGCCATTCCCTCACTGATCCCGGCGTCGCGAACCGCCTCCGCCACGTCCTCGGTGATCCGCACGAATTCACGGCGCTCTCGAGTGTTGAAGGTCCGGTAGACCGTATGGGACTTCAAGCAGGGGAGCCGGGATTCGAACCCGGATTCATGGTTTTGGAGACCATGCGTGTAGCCGTTGACTCACTCCCCTGGGACTGTCGCGATGGTACCGAGATCGGCAATGCGGGCGGAGGGACTCGAACCCCCACGAGCTAAGCCCACCGGCACCTAAAGCCGGCGCGTATACCAATTTCGCCACGCCCGCGCGACCAGCCCGCGATTCTAGGCCGTCGCCGCGCGAGCCCTGAGCGCCAGCCGTCGCGGCGCCGCCGCACCGACCGAACCGCCGCACGCCGCCAACCCGGTTTGTAAGGTCCAGCAGGTGGCCCAGCACCGGATTTTGACCCCCGGCTATGCCGTCGTGTATCCGAACCGCGAGAAGGCCTCGAGCAAGCTGATGAAGACGATCGTCGCGCTGATCCTGCTCGTGTCGGTCGGGCTGCTGTTGATCGTGACGATCGGCGGCTGGTCGCAGCTCGAGGGGATGAAGCCGCTCAATTTCATCTGGTGCATCGCGTATCTGATCATTGCGTTCTACATCTGGGTCCGATGGGCCCGGGGAATGCTTCCGATCGCCGCCGGCCTGGCGATCCTGTTGCTGATGATCGCCGTCGTCGCCGGCTTCGGGCTTTCCGGGACGAGTTGGTTCGACCGCAGCCACGCCGGGTTCGCGCAGGCGCAGTCGCTGTTCGGCGGCAACGGACTCAGCGCCGACACGCTTGGGACGATCACGCTGCTGCTGATTCCCGTGCAGGCGCTGCTCGTCGTGTTCGCGATGCGAGCGTTCGCGCAGGGCTGGAACGTCGAGCAGGAAGTCCCAATCGAGGAGGCGCGCCGGCGGGGTTACAACCCACCCGATTCGTCGCCTCCGCCCCAGCCCGCGACCGCCTGAGTCGCCGATCGACGTAGTAGTGCGGCGGGTGGGACTTGAACCCAATAAGGCCCGTTCGACGTGCTCGCGAACGCCCGTGTTCGCTGGGATCCGTGGTCCTGAGTTGCGCTGAGTTTCCCTCTGATTGGTACCCGAATTGGTACCCGCAGAAGCGGCGGCTCCTTCATCAATAGGGCGTTTGGCACCGGCTTGGCACCGAACGCCTTGCTAATACACGCGCGAGGCTGCTCGAAGCGGTCAGCGCTCGTCAGACGACGTAGCGTGATTGACAGATTCTGTCCGACGTTGCGCGGTTGACAAGTTCTGTCATCCGATACTTCTGCGATAGTTCCGCCGGTAGAAAGAGCTGGACCCGGCTCGCTCCTGCTAAGCGGCCGGGTCGCAGGTAGGTCATCTAGCCGAGGGCTTCCCAATTTAGGGCTACCGGCTACCCCCGTTCCGAGGCTGCCTGGGCACCTGCCGGTAATGGAAAGGACCCGGGTCAGTCTCGGGCGGAAGCCGGACGGCATCAAACCCGCGCGTAATAGTACCTGCGAGTGCGGAGGTTTCCGGTCACTCGGCGTGGAGGAGACGCCCCACCCCGACCGGAGGCAGACAATCAACGGTCGAGGCGGGGCTTTCAAGCAGTCGGCCAGGTGCTGCGCGCGGGTGCGGTGATGGTACGCGGCCGGCACGTTCGGTCAAGGTACGCGGTCGGACACCCGCGAATAAGCGTCTCTGCCCCGGGTAGGGCTCTTGTACGCCGGTCGCGACCACCATACCCCCGCCGGTCGCGGTAGGGGGCCGGCGCTATTTGACAGCAATCGCGGTAGGGACCGCCCTTTCGGGCGGCCCCCCGCGCAGATCCCAGCGTGCGCGTTAACGCACTGGGCTCCTGCCTTGGGTGATGGCGGCGAAGCGCGCGTTGGGGAAGGGGTGCATGCGTTTGGGGGGTGGGAGCCATCTGTCGCTGAGTCGTCTCATCCGCGTCCAGGGCAGCCGGTGTCGCTGGCTGCGCCTGCGCAGAGCGCGCAGCCAGAGTCGGGTGACCTCGTTATAGAAGCGGTTGATCCGGTCGCTGTTGCCGGGCACGGCGTAATAGGCGTAGTGACCACGAAGGACACTGGCCAGCCACCGGCCCTGCTCAGGGATCGCGTGGTGGCGGCGCCGCATGAGCTCGTCCTTGACCTCGCGCAGCTTGCGCCGCATCCGCTTGGCGATCGTGATGCGTTTGAGCATGAACCGTCCGTTCTTGGTCCTCGCGCAGCAATGCGTGAATCCCAGGAAATCGAACGTCTCTGGCTTGCCCAGACCATGGCTGGCGCGGTCACGGGCGGCGAACCGCCCGAACTGGATCAGCCGGGTCTTGTTGGGCTCCAGCTCCAGGCTGAACTCCGCCAGCCTGCGGCGGAGATCGACAAGAAACCGGCGCGCGTCCTGTTCGCGTTCGAAGCCCACCAGGTAGTCGTCGGCGTAGCGCACGATGATCATCTCACCGTGCTTATGGCGTCCTCTCCACTGGTGGGCCCACAGGTCAAAGACGTAGTGCAGGTAGACGTTGGCCAGCAGCGGCGATGCCGATGCTCCCTGCGCCGTCCCTGCCGTGGTCTGTGTCCAGATCCCATCCTCGATGACCCCAGCGGCCAACCATTTCTGGATCAGCCGCAGGACCCTCCGGTCCGCGATGCGGTGCTCGAGGAACCTCATCAGCCACTCATGATCGAGCCGGCCGAAGAAGTCGCGGATATCCGCATCGAGCACCCAGCTCACCTTGCGCCGGTCGATCCCGTAGGCCAGGGCGTCCAGCGCATCGTGCGCCGAGCGTCCGGGCCGGAACCCATAGGAGAAGCCGAGGAAGTCCGTCTCGAAGATGCTGTTGAGCACCTCCACGACGGCGCGCTGAACGACCTTGTCCTCCAACGCCGCGATCCCCAGTGGCCGCGTGCGGCCGTCCGGCTTGGGGATGTATGCCCTTCTGGTCGGCCTCGCGCGATAGCTGCCGCTCTGAACTCGCCGGTGCAGATCCGTGAGGTTGTCCTCCAGATCGACCCCATAGTCCTGCCACGTCACCTCGTCGACCCCGGTCGCGGCGTTCGGGTTGATCGCCCGATACGCCTCCCGCAGCCGATCGACCGAGACGTGGTGCAGCAGCGCGGTGAACCGCTCCTTCTTATCCGTCCGCGCCTTCTGGCGCACGCGATCAAGCGCGCTGGGCACGCCAAGCCCGGCACTGGGTCCGGGGCGTGTTTTGCTTGCCGCGTTTTCCTTGGCCGGCCTCCTTCCCTCCACCACCTCCGCGACCGATAACTCGGCGTTGTTCGGCGGCTTCGCCGGTACTACGAGGCCGTCTGACTTCCCGTCGTCGTGCATCAGAGGATTACCGCCTCAGCGTTCCCCCTGCGGCCCAGGACCTGCCGCCATGCCACCCCGCGAACCCAACCGGGACGGGGCATCGACGACAGACACGGGCAACGACGGGATCTCCCCGTTCTCGCGGATGGAGTTTCCACGCATGCCTGGGTTCTTTGACCGCGCGGGGTCCGGCCACGGCTCGCGAAAACGCCGCCGCCGATATTGCCTTCCGCTTTCACAACAGCGTCAGCACCCCGAGACCATGGATTTCGCGGCTCAATAGCCCCGCCTACGTGTACCCCTGTCAACACTTCACCGCCGCCCTCACGAACGTCAGCGCATGACTCGGGGCCATCGTGGGTCGCTACTCCTTCGATGTCGGACTCTTCCATTCCTAACTCCATCCCGGTTCATCCGGGCGTACTGCGAACGTATGTTCGATGCGCGCGTACAGCTTCACGATCACTGAGCACGATCCTGAGCGCCCGTGGCTGGTCCTGTCGAGCGAGCACCGCACGACTGAGCTGCCTGATGGCGTGAGCTTCTTCGAGTGGGCTGCTGAGCACTGGCAGGCGCCGCGGTGGAGCGTCCAGCTCGATCCGTGGCAGCTCGCGCCGAAGTGGCCGCGGTGACGAGGCCGTCGTCCCTGACGATGCGGGTAACTACGGATGCGGGCAGGCCGGGAAGCAACGCAGACTGTGGCCAATGGAGGCCTTGGGCCTCGTCATTTGTCCGGTCTGCCATGACCGGATCGGCGTCTACGAGCGGATGATCGCTGTCACGCCCGCCGGTGCACGCGAAACTTCGCGAGCTTTGGCCCCCTGGCTGGAAGACTGCGACGCCGTCCTCGTGCACGTCAGTTGCTGCCGCATCGCGAGAACGAAGTACGCAGACGAGCCGTGACCAGCCCCGTCCGCACGGGGCCTTTACCGCGCTAGGCGTCGTCGCGGGTCACGTAGGCGTCGAGCGGCCGGCGCTGCTCACAGCTCCGGTGCAGCCAGCGAACGTCGGCGGGGCGGCTGTAGTGTCCGTCCCACACGGGGACGATCGGGTCCCACGGCTTGGCTTTGCGGTGGCTGGCGGTGCAGCGCTCCGGCCGCGTTAGGGTTCCGTCACGAAGCGCTCGCCGAACCTCGCTCACTTCTGGCGGTTGCGCTGGGCGAGCAGGGATTGAAGCCCGCGGCCGGCTTGGTCGAGGCTCGTGGGCCGCGCGCCCGGAGTGGTACCGGCCAGCAGCTTCGTGTTCACCTTCGGCGGCGAGACGTGGGCCACGAGGTCGTAGCCGCTCTTGACACCCTGGAGGCCCGTCGCGAGGTCGCGAAGCTGGATTGAATCGGTAATCAACTCCTTGGCGATCGGCCCCCAGCTTTCGTCGGTCGGGGCAAGCTCGTGCAATCTGACCGCGAGCACCGCGAGGTCGCCGTGCAGCGCGCTCACGAGGTCACCCACGGTCTCGCGCCGGCCAGCTCCGGGCTGCCCCGCCAGCGGGCTCGACGCCGGCTCGCGGTCGTCACCGACCGAGGCCAAGCCGTCACCCAGCACGTCGAGCCGGTCGCGGAGATTCGCGAGGTCAGGCGTCCCGACGTGCTCAGCGAGCCGGTGCGCGTCTGCGTGCATCTGCGCGACCACGTCGCCTATGGTCGGCTGGTTAGTCGCCATCGGCCCGCCACTCCACGCCGGCTGTGTCATCGGTTTCGATCGCGCGCGCAATGCAAACGCGGCGACGCTGGGCTAGCTCGCGGAGCGCGTCGTTGTCCTCGAAGCAGACCGACTCGTCCAGGAGAATGAGCGCAGGGAGCGCCGCGTCCCGGTTACGGTCGATCATCGACTCGATGTGCTTGAGCAGGTCCGGCTCGGTGACCGCTCCCCTGCCGAACTCGGGCCTGAACCGCTCGGCGCCGCGGAGAAACATACCGGAGCTGGTGACCGTTGCCAGCACGTCGCTCAGCTCGCGAGCGATCGTGATGACGCAGGCGCGATCCAGGTAGCCGACGCGCTGGCTGAGGCCCGTGCCGGCAAACGCATCGATCATCGACGCGAGCTGGCCGCGGTGGGCCGTGAGCGTGCCGACTTCGCCGGCTTCGCACGCGTTCCGTAGGTCGGTGATGATCGCCGGCTCGGCGTGAGCGACCACGGGCTCGGCTGGTACTGGGTTACCGAGCCTTGGGTCGCGGGTCGCCTTGTAGCTGGCCTTGAAGTCGGCCTGGTGCTCCACGAGCCGCTCGGCGGTTGTGGTCGTCATCGGTGCATCCCCATGGACTTCTCGGCCAGGTACGTCCCGACAGCATCGGCGGCGCGGCCGATCGCTCGCTCGTGCGGCGTCTTGTTGGCGTCCCATCGCGCGTTCTGAGCGCTATCGACCGACTGCCAGTACGCGTCGCGCTCCTGGGCGAACTTCTGGTAGCCCTGGTCCCAGTCTCCTGCCTCGAACACGCAACTGCGGTAATGCAGCCACGAATCGTCATCTATCGCCACGTCTGGGTGGAGTTCCTTTTGCCGCTCCAATTCGACAGCGATGATGTATTCAGCTTCGTTCATCGTGTAGTTCCTCCAGCCGATCCCAGGCTTCCTGAGCGCGGCGCTCTGTTTCGTTCACGAGCGCTTCAGCGAGGCGTAGGCCCTCGCGCGCCGTGCGGTAGTTCTCGATCGCGCGCTGGTAGTTGACCTGCGCGCTGGCGTACTCCTTGGTCACGCGGTTACTTCCTTTGCGGTCAGGGATTCAGGATCGACGCCGAGCGCGTCGGCAATCGCGGGAATGGCGTAGTAGGAGGAGCGCGGGACGTAGCCCTGCTCCAAGTAAGCGACCGTGGTCCGTGAGACACCGGCAGCCATCGCAAGCTCGACCTGGGTCAATTTTCGCTCGCGCCTCAATTCAGCGATGCGTGTCATGCCCAATTGTCGCCGGGGCCTTTGGGCCATTGCTCTTTGGTCTGGACGAACACCGTCACGGCGCTAGGCGCTTTTGAGCCGAGCTTGCTGAGGTCAACCGTGATGTTATTGCCGCTGAACGTGACGGTTGCCGCGCCGTGATAGCCAGCGACCGTGGCCCACGCCGGAGCCGCGGTGGTCGCCACCGATCCGACGCCCGCGGTAAGCGCGACCGTGAGGATGTCACCCAGCATGCCCGTTGCGGGGTTGTTTTGATTAGCCACGTCAGTACCCCAAGGCTGTAACGTCGAGGACCGCGCCGGAGCCGACGCCAGCGCCCAGCTCGGCGGTAGTCGTAGCCGAGGCTTGGAGCTTCAACTTAGGCGCTGTCGGGGTTGTGCAATCGAGCGTGCCGCCTGACACGTTGCCCGCGGACGTGCGGACGCTGACGGAGCCGGCCACGACGGCGTTCCCGTGGCCTAGCTGCTGCGGCGTGAGGGCGATGCCACCCGTCGCGTAAGTCGCGTCGATGGTCACTTGGGTCTGCGTTTCAACGAGCTGGCCCGGAAGCCGCTTGACCGGTACAGAGAACGTCAGCGTCATGTGATCTACCGCTTGTTGTGGCCGGTGCTCTGATCGCGACCGGGCCGCGCGTCGCCGCGCTTATCAACATCGGGGCGGTTCACCGGCTCAGCCTGCGAGGCCGGCGGCGACGCGGGGCGGTGACCCGCAGGGCCGTGCATGGGCTCGCGGACGCCCGCGCCAGTCTTAGTGTTGTCGCTGCCTTGAGCGGCCATTAGTAGCCACGCCCCTTACCGTGGGCGTACTTGTCGGCCGCGGCGGTCTGATCTTGGGTCGGCATTGGGAGCCGCTGACCGGGAAGCGTGAACTCGTAGTCATTGCCGAACGATGCAGTAGCGGGGTCGTAGCCAGCGGGCTCGTGACTGTACTCACAGCCGCGCGCTGCTTCCTCCTCTGGTGAAGGACCGGCGGTCCCCGGGAGCTTGTAGTTGGTAGCCAATTTGTTACCTCCGAATTGATTGAACCTTGACTACCGATAGTAGTCTCGCGGGGCCGCGTCTCTATCATCGGAGACATGCTTCTCGCAGCCACAGAAGTCAGCCAAGCCGGTTCGAATCCAGCGCTAGCGGTATCCACGTCGGCGCAGCTCATCGGCGTCAATCTGAGCCGCGATGGATTGAACATCTCCCTGTCAGCCGCGAGCGCTAACCCGCTCTACCTACTGCTCGGCACCGGCACGGCGTCCGCTACGAATTTCCATGTGAGCGTGCCCGCCGGTCAGTCTTGGGACGGTATGGTCGGCCCCGTCGTCTGGAAAGGCGCGGTCCAAGGATTCATCCCGACCGCAGCCGGCCAAGTCGGCGTCGCTGAGGTCTAGTCATGGCCGTCTCTAAGGGCGGCAAGAACGCCGCGCACCTGAAGGTCGCGGCCAAGAGGTTGCAGCACTAAACGCCACGAGCCCCGGATGGGCAATCCGGGGCTCGTGGCTGGATGGGCGGATTGGATTTCAGGAGCTGGGCTGCGCGATCACTCCATCGATCGCGCCTGAACGACCTAGCCATCTCCCGCGTTTTTGCCTCTGGGAGCTAACGTTCCGCACGCGATGTGCGCCGAGAAGCGCAAGCCCCTGCTCACTGCCGGCGGGCCGCAGGACGCCGAGAAGCCCGACGTTGGCCCCGACCCGACGGTTTGCTATGCCAGCGATACGTTCTACGCCGTCGACGGGCGCCTGTTGCGATTCATCTGCACGCGCGAGGACGGCCATGGCGGTTACCACGAGCAGGTGAGCGATGAGGTACTGGTGTTCCGCTGGCCCGATGATCCCTACGACACCGCGGAAGCGACAAACCGGCCGTGAGGCGAACGCTGGGCACAGCGAGGGCCAAGACACGCGCGGTCGGAGTGAGGGTGCACTTCCCCACAGACTGACGCACATCTCAGTCGACATCCCCGGAGCGCCGTGGGCCGGTACGGGTGGGCTCACGACGCGAGCCCCGCACCAGGCGGGGCTCGCGCTTGGCCTCAGTGACGCTCGGGCTACTTCCGGGCGCGAACAGCCGCGAGCGCCTGGGCGGCCTCGCGCTCGACCGTCGAGTGGGACACATGGGCGATGGCTGCGCCGCTGGCCGCGGGCGCACACTCGACAACGGCGGCAAGGGTGTATGGACCACCCGTGTTCGAGTCATCGGCCGCGACGACCTCCCACGCGGTGTTGTTGCCGATCGGTTCGTCGTACCCGATCGTGGCACTCGGATCCGGAGCGGACCCCCCGTCCCAGCCACCACCCAGCGCGACATCCCCGGCAGGGCATGTGGCAAACGTCCCGTTTGCGGTGCCTTCGGCGAGAGAGATGAAAGTGCTCTCGACCTCGACCACGCCGGGGATACCGGCCGCCCCTGTGGCCCCTGTGGCTCCCGTCGCCCCGGTCGGTCCCGCTGGTCCCTGCGGGCCGACGTTGCCCCGGAGCTGATGGCGAACGCTCGGCTTGATCTGGCCGATTCTCGTGATCACCCAACCGCTTGCCATAGCGGTGCCCCCAAGTGCGACAAAGAGGGCCACCAGAGCAACGACGAGCGCGCCTGACGGCCGGTTATGTAAGAACCTTCCCATGACTTACCTCCTGCTACTGGGCTTTCCTGACCTTTTGGCCTCTAGGGTGCGCAACGCCTCGACGTGACGCGTCCTGAACCCGGTCCCGGGCCTCACCAGTTTCCATCTGGCGGACCCTTGCCCCCCAAAGTCAAGACGCGATTGCGAAGCGTATTGACGGCGCGCGTCAATCTCAACCGTCTCATTGCAGTATTCACTGGTCCCAACATGTGCAGCACAGCCGGCCTCGCTGCGCCTCTGTAAAACACGCTTGCGCCCGCGCGACCGCGACGCTCGTGGGGGCGGCTCGCGAGATCCCGGCGCACGACGAGTCCCGCAACGCGGACACCTGACCCGAGCTCGTGTCGCCATGAGATACGGCCTGCTCGGAGCGCTACTTGTCGTCGGCGGTGTTGCGGCCTTCATCGAGGCGACTCGGCATCGGCCTATACCAACAGGGTTCGGTTGACACGACCTCGGGCTGGCCTCCGACGAACGTATGACCTCGTGCGCATCGGCGGCTGGGGCGCTACTGGTCTTCGGGGTCGTGATCGTCGCGTTCGCGCTCGTGCGCGAGATCAGGCGCTGAGTTCCGCCGCCAATCCAGTTCGCCGATGGGACTAGAACTGCGCGGCCGGCAGTCTCTCCCACGCCCCGTTGAGTTGCGATTGCAGGTAAGCGCTGGAGAAGATGCTCACGACCGGGACTATCCACAGTAGGAAGAAGAGTCCAGCGCTCCCGCCCGGGCGTCCAGCGACTCTCCGGGTGATCCGCATTCGCGTGCCCGTGTGAAAGATCGACACAAACGGCGGGACGATGATGAAGCTGCCGATCGTAATGGCGACGAGGCTCATCCCAGGCGAGTGGCCGATGTCGACTTTGTTCGCCTCACCGTAGTCGGCCATCTCGCGGTTCACGAAGTAGTACCAGAACAGGTAGTAGATCCCAATCGTAATCAAGGTGAAGAGCGCGACCAGCCAGGGATTGCGAATCTTGGCAGTCGCTCCGTGCTCGTTGACGACGACTTTCTTCTTGGGTACTTGGAGTTCGGCGCTCGCTGATTGGGTCGGCACGGGAGCCGACGGTGTGGTTGTCGGGAGCGGTGCTTCAGACGCGGTCGATCGAATCTCGGGGCTCACCGATGGGGGTGGCTGTGACTCTTCTGTGCCCATGCGCCCTCCTACTGATGTGTTCCGGTTTGCCGCATCCCGCGGTCCGGCTCCGGCCGGATACTTGCAGGGTCCTCAGACCGGTGCAACCCCTGGTCGATCACTGCGCGCAAACCCGCACTATACGTTCGTATACCTGTCCGAAGAGCGACCGAGACGGGTGACGCGCCCGGGGAGAACTGGCCTCAGCCGGCTACTCCGGCGTGAGCTGCCACGGATCGAGCTGAACGCTCCAGCCCGGCGCCGGCCAGTGCTCAGCCGCCCACTCGAAGAAGCTCACGCCGTTCGGCAGCTTGATCGTTTGGTGCTCGCTCGAAAGGACCATCCAGGGACGATCCGGGTCGTGCTCTGTGATCGTGAAGCCGTACTCGCGCACGAACATACGTTCGCATACTTGTCAAGAGGCAGGGACCGCGCCAATAGGCGTCCGTTCGGCTCGGTTAGATTCAGACGATGCCCGACGAGTCATGACGGTGGCCGAAGTCGCCGCGCTCCTAAAGCTGAATCAGCAGACGATCCGCAACATGATCGACCGAGGCGAGCTGGGGCATGTGCGTGTCGGCCGGCGGCGGGTCCGGATTCGCCAGTCCCAGCTAGACGCCTTCCTAGCAGCCGGCGAATCCAGCCCGCAGCCTCCGGAGGCCGCTAGCTTGCCGGCCAAGCCAGAGGACATCACGCCCCAGCTCGCGACAGTCGGCGCGTCCCTGATGGACGAGCTGATTTGTCGGCTGGACGCCGACCTGTCCGAGAAGGACATGACCGCGATTGCCACCGCGATCTCGAAAGCCGTCATGCGGGCAGCCAAGGTCATGGCTGCGAGTGTCCCGAATGTCGAGGTCTTAGACCCTGATCCCGAGGAAGTCGATCTCTGGGCCGAGCGCTACGGGGCCGGCAGCTAGCGACGGCGCGCGGCCGTGGGCTTGCTGATCGTCATCGCGTGGTTCGGCAGCACGGGCGGCGCCTACAGCTTGTCCGACAGCGGCTGCATCATTCCTGAGAGCGAGCGGCAACCCGGTCAGGCGCCGGACGCATAAGCAAAGAGCCCACCGAGACGGAGGAGAGAAGCATGCTCGCCGACCTACTGGTAATCGCTGGCGTGATCTACCTCGGGGGGCTGATCATGACCACCGCGTACGCTTGGGATAAGGGTTATCCCGTGTTCCCGGTGCTCATAGCAACGATGTTTCTGGGCTTCCCGCTGCCCTTGCTACTCGTGGCGCTTGTGCCTGACAAGCTGAAAACGGAGCGCTAGCCGCGCGCACCGATCGAGCCAGTTAGCGTTTGCCGCTAGATGTTTCGTCCGCTCGACCGCCTACCATTTGTTCGACGGTCATCGAACTAAGCCAGGTAGGTATCCATGGCTGAACACCAATTTGCCAATGGCTTCAGGGTCCAAGCGCACGAGGGGCTTGTCTACGTCACCTTCTCGCAGGGCGCTCCAGACGCACGGACCTCCACCGAAGTAGCCCGGATCGCCACCCTAGTCATCCAGCCGGGGCTCGCCGCAGCTCTCGCGGCCAAGCTCTCTGAGCTGACTGGCGACTGACCCGGGTGGGATTGCTGATCGTGATCGCGTGGGTCGGCAGCGCGGCCGGCGCTGAGGTACTCGCGCACCAGCTCGGAGCGTCTGCAACGACGAGCGTCGCGATCGGCCTCGCGACGCTCGTCGGCGTGGCAATGCTGATCTTCTGGCTGAGCGAGCGAAGCCGTGGGCGTTAAGGGAATTCCGTCCGGTCGGGTCTGTAACGTCGCTCGACCGTGGCTTTTCTCTATCTCTCTAACGGCTTGAGCTTGAGCGTGCCCGGCATGACCCGCGAGCAGATCAAAGGCGCCGTCCAGCGCCAGGGATTCATGGAGTTCGAGGTGACCACGAGCCCCCCAGGGCGCTCCGCAATCGCCACGGTGAACGCCGACTGCGTCGCCGCTATCGCAGACGAGCCGCTACCTCCTCGCTGAGCACTCGCGCCGGGGCGCTCCAGCTTCGTGTGCTGCGCTGGTGCGAAACCGTCCGTCCAGCAAACTACTCTCGCTGCGATGGACGACGATCCACTCAGCATTCAGGTCGATCGCGACGACGCGGGCGCGCTCGTGTACGTGCTCGATTTCCTCATCGAGCAGCAAGCGGGCACGGGATACGGCGCGCTCCTGCGTGGACTCCAGACGGCGGTTGTTGACGCCTTCGGCCACGTAAGGCCCGATCCGCCGGAAGGCTGGCCGCTATCGGTTCCCACCAGCGCCCCGGGTGACGCGCCGCCTGCCTTTGGCGGGCTTCCGCGCGCGATC
The DNA here is from genome assembly GCA_963783415.1 of uncultured Solirubrobacterales bacterium. Taxonomy (GTDB): domain Bacteria; phylum Actinomycetota; class Thermoleophilia; order Solirubrobacterales; family Solirubrobacteraceae; genus Palsa-465. The sequence continues at coordinate 121,559 of CAWANN010000022.1, read as the reverse complement.
CTGTTGTCGATCTCAGTCCTGAGCGGCGACACGTACCGCGACGTGGGCGGCGAGGAACTGATGGCCGAGCTTGCGAGTCGCGGCTTTCATCCTCACATGAGCGCGTTGCTGCGCGCCATGCACGCGCTGGTGGATGCTGGCTACGTAAGCTGCACCTTCCTCGGCGGCATGAGTGGAGTAGAACTGATCCGCCTTCAGGAACGGGGGCGTCAGGAGGTTGAGGGCTGGCCCCTGTCACCAGGGCAGCCCTCGTCCACTGATCTGCAAGCTCTCATCGACGGATTGATCGCGCGCAGCGTGGATCCGGCTGTGTCAGAACCGGAACAAGGCAAGGCGCGTGCTGCCGCTGGGGTGTTCAAAGACTTAGGTGTCGGCGTTGCGGGGCAGGTCATCTTCGCGTGGCTCAAGTCAATCGGCGTCGCCTGATCCTCTGTCGCTCCATCGAACTAACGAGGTAGGTATCCATGGCTGAAGGATCGGCCAAGCGCTCGTCGGTCCAGGCGTCGGCCAGCTCGCGCGTCGCGAACCGATGCACGAGCACGAGCGCTGCCGTGCGCTCATAGACGACGAAATCCGCAGTCCGCTTGTGCGCCTGCTTGGGGTCTGCGATCGGCTTGCTGTACTCAGGCATCGCGCGGCCCCGCGGTGTTGCAAGGATCCAATCGGCGGCCTTCTGGGCGCGTGCCGCAGCGCTCACGATCAAGCGCTTGTCGTTGCGGAGCACCGTCAGCCAGCTTGCGACGTAGGCGGCCGACTACTGATAGTCGGGCGCGATGCCGACCGACGCGGCGACCATACCAGCGCCGATCTCGGCAACACAGCGACACAAGCCCCAACTTCAACGTGACGTCCCGGCGCCGGATTGAATGAACCCAGCGCTACGCGGTCCATGCAATTCCTGTGGTCATGCGTCGCTTGCTGCGCGCAACAAAAATGCCCCCAAACACGGGGATGTGCTGCCAGATCAGCACTTCACGATGATTCGCGTACCTCAGCTCGGTCCCGCGCGAGCACCCGCACGCCGACCCCGTTCAAACTTCGCGCATACCGATACGGGCAAAAGCCGGGACATCACGGTGTGACCTCTCGGGAAGATAGATGTGGGCCCAGCGGACCTATACTGACGCCCATGCCAGTACCGTGCACATACGACACGCGGCCACGGCCTCACTCGCCCGACGACAGCCCGATCGCGCGGCTCCGGAAGAACCGCGGGCTCTCTCAACGGTCACTCGCCGCGAGAGCCGGCGTGAGCGTGTCAACGGTCCGAGCGTTCGAATGCGGCTACCGCCCGCGGCGGTCAGCGGCGCTTGCTGAGATCGCGGCCGTGCTCGGCGTGGCCGCTGGGTCGCTGTAGGTCGGCGTTCGGCTGCGAACGCGGTGCCGCTGTGCCCCGATTTCGCGGGCGTGTGCCGGCTGTGCCGGGTGACATGCGTAACTTCTATAGGAACTGAAAAGTCTGTGAATAAAAGTTACGCACTTGGGTCGGCACGGTCGGCACACCAACCACGAATCCCCTGCAAATGCCGGCTGCTGCTGTGCCGGGCTGGCGACCACCTAACACGTGCTATAACGCGATCTACTCGCTGAGGTACGATTGCAGCGAGCGCTAGGAGTCCCGAACAGGGACACGAGACGCAGAGGCCTCGGGCCGCACGGAAGCGACCTCCAGGAAATAGCGATTACAGCCCCGGCAGCCAGCCGCGAAATGGCGCCACGTAATCACTCAATCCTGGAGGAGAAACGTTGAATCACCTAAGAGAGATCCGCCGGCAGCGGGGACTGACCCAGTTGGAACTGGCGTCGCTTGCTCGCGTGAGCATCTCCACGGTCTCCCACGCAGAGAACGGGCGCGTCCCGTATCCGGCGCAACGCGCAGCCATCGCGCTGGCGCTGGACGTATGGGAAGAAAAGATCTGGCCCGCACCCACCAGATGATCACGCGAGCGTGAGACCAAGCGCACGATCATGTTCCGCGAGGACGGCGGCGACATCGCTGTCGGCCCGCTCTACGTTCAGAAGTCGGCGCTGGAGAAGCTAGGCAACCCCGAGAAGATCGCGGTCGTCATCGGCACGCCCGAGGAGTTCGAGGATGCTGCTTGATCTAGACGATGTGATCGAGCACAGCGAGGCGAAGCAGCGAGCCAAGGCGTCGGCGGAAGCCTGCACGCACGTAGGCAACGCTGACCGCCTGGCACGCCAAGTAGGCGGCGCTCTGATCTACGCGCTTGGCATCGGCTGGCTCGCATGGGACGGCCAGCGTTATGCGCCCGACAGCATCGGCGCTCCGTCGCGCGCGGTGCAGGACATGGCAAAGACGATTCGCGGCGAGGCGTCCGAGGCGCACCGCTGGGCCAGCGAGCTTGAGTTCGAGTCCAAGGAATACAAGGAGGCGCGCGCCACAGCCAAGATGATCGAGAAGTGGGCACGCGATTCGGAGATGGCACACAACATCGATTCGACGCTCAAGGTCGCGTCGAACAATGAGCCGTTCCGTGTTCGCCCGGAGGATCTGGACGCTCACTCACGGCTGCTCAACTGCGCCAGAACGGGACGCTGAACCTCGATACGTTCGAGCTGCACCCGCACTGCCGCGAGGATCTGCTGTCCAAAGTCGCTGGCGCCAGCTTCGACCCCGCGGCCCGCGCGCCACACTGGACTGCCAACCTGGAGCGGTTCGTTCCTGATCCCGAAGTACGCGCGTACCTTCAGCGGTGCGCAGGACAGTCGTTGTACGGGCATCGCTCAGAGGAGCTTCAGTACCTCTACGGGCTCGGCGCGAACTTCAAGAGCACGTTCCTGGAGGGTCTGTTCACGGTGATGGGCGATTACGCCGTGCTGGTACACCCTGACATCCTGGTCGCCCAGCCTGGTCGCAAGTCGGTCAGCGACAAGGCCGAGTTCGCAAAGCTCCGCGGGGCGCGGCTCGTGACCACGGGCGAGATCGAGAAGGGCGAGCGCCTGGCCGAAGGAACGGTCAAGCGATTGACCGAGACTCGTATCCAGGGCGAGTACAAATACCGCGACAGCTTCGAGTTCGTTCCTGAGTTCAGTCTTTGGTTCAGCGCGAACTACAAGCTGAAGATCGAGGGCACCGATCAGGGGATCTGGCGTCGCCTCCGGTTCACGGAATGGCGCGTGCAGCTACCCGCCGACGAGCGCGATCCGCAGTATTTCGACAAGTACCTAGCGCCGGAGCTGGACGGCATCCTGGCGTGGTGCGTTCGCGGAGCGCAGGATTACCACACGCGCGGAGACCGGACGGACCCGCCCAAGCAGGTACACGCATGGACAGAGAACTACCGCGGTGAGAGCGATCTCGTGGCACGTTGGCTCGCGGAGGAGTGTGAGCTGGTCGCCGACGCGACCACAGATGCAAATGATCTGTGGAGCAGTTTCGAGTCGTTCACCAAGAACGAGAAGGGTATCCGCGTGCCGCGGGCAGAGTGGAAGGACCGGCTCGCGGAAGCGGGTCTGCGGGAACACCGCTCCCGCACCATAGACGGACAGCGCCGGATGTACGACGGCGTGAAATTGACTGTGTCAATCTGAAAGAGGAACGAAATGACTGACGAGTACAAATACCGGGTGCCGAAGGTGCCTATGGAAGTCGATTGGATTCCGTTTGCTGATCGCAGCGCGTTCATGATCTTCGAACGCGGTGGGCCGCTGGTCGATCAGCAAGGGAAGGTGATCTACCTGGCGACGCTGCCGGCGGAGATCTGGATGAAGCTCAGCCAGACGGAGCTGCCGCCGGGCGCGAACCCCGAGCCGTACCCCAGCAACCACGCGCCCGCTCCTAAGCCGCGCCCGTCGTTCGAGTCGGCGGCCCGTGCTGCGTGGCGCGGTGCGCAGGCGGTGGCAGCATGATCGCACTAACCCCTCAAGTCGTCGCGCGCAAGGTAGGCAGGCACCTCGTGGTCATCTGCCCGCATTGCCAAGAGGATCACCGACACGGCGCAGGAGGTGGCTACGGTCACCGGCTCGCCCACTGTTACCCGCGCCGCGGTGCCGGTTACTACTTGATCCCGGACGATGGCGATGCTTGACGCAGCGCTTGAGCTGGCTGCCGCCGGCTACCGGGTTTTCCCGGTCAAGGCCGGCGACAAGAAGCCACCGCTTGTGACGGGCTGGCCCGAGAAGGCGACCCGTCACCCCGACAAGGTCGAGTGGTTCTGGACGAAGTACCCGACCGCGAACATCGGCGCCGCGACCGGCGACGACCTCGCCGTCGTGGACGTGGACCCGCGTAGCGGCGGCACGCTTGAGGCCGTCGAGGCTCTCGGCCTTGACTTGAACACACGCACCGTGCGGACGCCGTCCGGCGGCTGGCAGCTCCACTACAGCGTCGAGGCGCACGTTACCTCGCGAATGGGTGCCCTGGCCCCTGGCGTGGATGTGAAGTCGGCCGGCGGCTACGTGCTGCTGCCACCGAGCACGCGCGCGGACGGTGATTACACGTGGGAATCGGCGCCGGACGCCGAGATCCTGCCAGCGTCGCCCATGACATTGAACCAAGTCAATTACACGCGTACTGCGGACGGACGGCCGCTCACCGGACGGATTCGCAAGCGGCCCGAGGAAGTCCGGCAGGGCGAGCGCCACGACCAAGCGGTGCTGTGGGCCGCGTACTTCTTCCGCGAGTACGAGCCTGACGTGGCCGAGGATCTCGTGTGGCAGCTCGTGGAGCGGTTCGCAGATCCGGTGGACTGGGGCGACCCGAACATTCAGGCTGTCATCAACTGGGCACGGCAGAAAGAAGCGGCCCACCGCACGAAGATCCTCGCGGAGCTGGATGCCGCATGAGGTTCTCAAAGTGGCTGGAACAGCAAGCCGGCCGAGATGACTTAGTAGGGGATCTTGCGCGCCGCGTCGCCGCCGACGAGAACTACCCGCGAAGGAGCACGAGTCTCCCGGCCTACCGCGACTACCTGAGCACCTGCGACATACCGGCGGACACGATGAATACCGCGTTCAAGGAGTACAGCGGCATTTACCCGCCGAAGCCATTGCGCCCAAAGAAGCCCCGCCGGTCGGCGCCGGCACGCCCTGAGACGCGCCCTTGGCCGATGCACAAACACGGCTGCGAACGTCAGCATCGTACGTACGCGTCGCTGGTGCGGTGCCGCTGGCCGAACCTCATGCAGGTGTTTGGCGAGGGGCCGTGGGGCGTAAAGATCGAGAGCTGTTACCACCAGTACGCGAGTGGCAAGGCCGCCTACTGGCCCCGCATCTACTTGTTCGAGACTGAGGGTCAGGCGCGCGACTTCTACGACCAAGACCATTTCGGCGCGCGGTCGGTGCAGATCTTCGAGATGCCGGATGATCCCAGCGCCGCGGAGTACGACGGTCTTCCTTTCACTCAAGAGGGCAACCGGCTGAGGTACGCAGCATGAGGCAGCTCCTGACAACCCGCGAGCTGCTCGACACGATCCCGGTACCGCGGGTGATCCTGGAGGATGTGATCACCGATCTTCAAGAGGGCAACCCGGTGGAGATCGAAGACACGATCCGCTGGCTGCTGGAGGAGGACCCCGAGGCGTGACTCTGCCGCCCCCCGAGCCCGAGCAGCAGCAAAGAGACGCGGACTGGTGGTCGTCGTACCCCAACCCCGACGAGGTGCCGCACGAACCCGAGCCCGAGCCCGATGATGACGGTCTGCACCCCGACCAGCCATTCGATGTCTAGGCGATTCCGCCACCGGCTCAGGCACGTCCTCTCGCGTGTCCTCAACCGACGAGGTTTCCGTCAATCCGATCGCGGGCGGTACAGCGCTGTACCGCCCGCGAGGAGCCTGGCCTATGACTGAGCCGATGCGGCGGGCCGCGACCGCGGCCATGCGCCGACACGAGCCGTACGCCGCGACGGAGGCGGCATACGCCAGAGTCTTCAGTACCGGATGGCTCAAGGCCGTCGAGTGGGCTTCGGGTTCCGCGTATGCGGCTGGACGGTCAGACGCCGAAGCCGAGATAGACGAGGCGTACGAGACTGGACTGGCTCTCGGCGCCGGACAGGCCCGAGCCGACAATGACGCGCTGTTCGGCCTTGGCTACGCCGACGGCCTTAGGGATTCCGCAGAGGTCGTACGGCGACTGCAAGCACAACTAACCGAATGCAAGGAGAACCATGAAACCAGTGAGTAACCGGACCTTTTCGGCCTGGTTGAAAGAAGTCCGCCCCGCGATGGCCCGCTTTGACGAGCACCTACCGAGCCCGGCGAACGAGTACACCGTGCACGCCACGTACCCGCGTCCCGGCGAGGTTGAGCTGCGCGGGTTTGACGACGACGCCCAAGCGCTCCAAGTCGAGGTCACTGAGGGCGCGGTAGTGCTGCTGAGCGATATCCGGATCGAACTGACCGAGAACCGTGGTTAGTGATGCTGAGAGCCATCCAGGGACGCCCTGAGCCCCTCCGCAATGCTCAGACGACCGAACCCCTGTCCGAGCTTTCAAAGGCGGCGTGAGCGCTCTGCTGACTGCGGCAGATGTCGCGAACATGCTCGGCGTGACGGAGGCGTGGGTCTACGCGCAATCGCGCGCCGGCAAGATCCCCACCGTGAAGCTCGGCCGCTACCGGCGCTACCGCCTGGAGGCGATTGAACGGTGGATCGAGGACAACGAAAGCAGTAGCCTGTGCTGACAACAAGCGGCCCGGCAGCGCGCGAACGCCCCGGGCCAGACACCGAAGGAGTGACTTCGATGCAGCGCAGAGCTTACGGGTCCGGCAGCATCTTTGAACGGGGCGGCACCTACTTCGGGAAGTGGCGCGTCGGTGATCGGCAGATCAAGCGCAAGCTCGGCCCGGTCCGCAAGACGGGCACCCGCGACGGCCTGACGAAAGCGATGGCCGAGGCGCGGCTCCGCGCGCTCATGCTGGAGGTCACGCCGCCACCGGCTGCGCGCATGACGGTCGAGGAAGTCGGGCGCCATTGGCTCACGCACCTGGAGGCGCTCGGTCGCAAGCGCTCGACCATGCGGAGCTACCGCTCCAACTTTGAGAATCAGATCGTCAAGCGCAACATCGGAGCGCAGCCCGTGGATCGAGTTGACACGCGAGGAAGTGGAGCGCTTCGTCGCCGCCTGCCGTCGTGACGGTCTGTCGCCGAAGTCCACGAGCCACTGTCTCGCGCTACTCCAGTCAATCTGCGAGTACGCAATCAAGCAGGGATGGGCCAGCGACCCGAACCCATGCAAACGAGTGGACCGGCCGAAGCGTGCCGACTCACGCCGAGATCCACTTCCTCGAACAATCCGAGATTGAAGCGTTGCTCGCCGCGGTGCCCGACACTGACTTCGGCCACGTACAACGCGCTCTCTATCTCGCCGCCTTCATGACCGGGATGCGGCAGGGCGAGCTGCTCGCGCTCCGCTGGATGGACGTGGACTGGACGGCGCAGCGCATCCGGGTTAGGCGCAACCTCGTGCGCGGCGAGTTCGGGACGCCCAAGAGCAAGCGCGGTTTCCGCAGCGTCCCGCTGGCTGATCGGCTCGCCGGCGAGCTGGACCGGCTCTACCAGCGGACCGAGTACAACGCCGACGACGACCTTGTCTTCGCCAACCCGCACACCGGCAAGCCGATGAACGGCAACGCGGTCCTCAAGTCCTTCCAGACCACGCTCGCGGCGGCAGGCGTTCGGAAGATCAGGTTCCACGACGCGCGCCACACGTTCGGCACGCGGATGGCGGCGGCTGGTGTACCGATGCGGACGCTTCAGGAGTGGATGGGCCACCGCGACTTCGCGACGACGCTGATCTACGCGGACTACCAGCCCGGCGCCCACGAAGCCGGCCTAGTCAACGAGGCATTTGGTACCCAATTGATACCCGAGGCCCCGGCCGAGCCACAGAAAACGGCGCGTTTGCAGGGCGCTTTCAGGCGCCGTAGTAGTGCGGCGGGTGGGACTCGAACCCACACGTCCCGAAGGACAGTGCCTTTTGAGGGCACCGCGTCAGCCGATTGCGCCACCGCCGCGCTCGGCGGCAGTTTAGTCCGGCCACAATAGGGCGCGGAGTCGCGCGGTGACGACCTGCATGACGCGTCACCGCGTTGCAGCAATCAACGGTTCCACAGGCTCCAGCGCCACGCTGTCGCACGGGCTCTAACTACCGCACCAAGCCTCGCCGGCGTCAGCCCGGCGGCAGATGGATTCTCATCCTTCAGAGGTGACGGCGCAAGCGCCATCCGGGACGCTGTCGCAAAAAGAATCGGCGTTGTGAGCTAGTCACAAACCGACGCCGAGCGGGCTTGGCGTCAGCTAACGAACCGAGGAAGCGGCTCGAGAAAGCGTCCAACGTCAGGTCGCTTTCTCGAGCCGTCCCTTCCTGAATCCACCGTTGCTCGTCCAGCTCCCCCGCCCGTTGTGAGCTCGCCACAACAATGCGCTGGCCGACCCTATTTATGCGACAGCGTTCCGGGGCCGGCGTGCCGGCCGCCCCTGAGGGAAATCGCGGCGTATTTCAGGTCAGCCTCGGGGTATGTGTAACGCGTCGGGATCCCCGGCGACGCGCTGGGATGTCGCGTCATGCAGGTCCGTGGGCCCGGGGGTCGAGAGAGCCCAGCCCGCCGGACCGGGTCAACGCGGCTGGCGCGGCATCGCAGCCGGCGCCAACCGCCTACGACGCGATCAGCCCGACCAGCTCGTCGACCAGCGCCGCCGGCGCCGCCAACGTCCCCGCCGGCACCCCCTCCGCTGCGGCTAGGTCGCGGACGATCAGCCCGGCGCGAGATGCGATCAGACTCCCGGCGGCCACGTCCCAGGGGTTGAGCCCCCGCTCGAAGTACGCGTCGTACCGCCCGACGGCACACCAGCACAGATCGAGTGCGGCCGCTCCGACGCGCCGGATGTCGCGCACGCGCGGCAGCAGCCGCCGTATCACGTCGGCCTGGCGCGCTCGCACCCCAGCGTCGTAGTTGAAGCCGGTGGCGACCATCGCGAGATCGAGCGATTCGGCGCGGCCGTCGGGTCGGATCGGCTCGCCGTTCAGCGTCGGCTCGCCCGATCGCGTCGCCTCGAAGCGCTCCTCCGAGATCGGATCGAGAACGACACCGGCGAGCGTGCCGGACCCGTCCTCGACGGCGATGCTGACCGCAAACGCAGGGATCCTGTACAGGTAGTTGATCGTTCCGTCGAGCGGGTCGACAACCCAGCGGAGGTCTCCCTGGCCGGTCTCGCCGCCCTCCTCCCCCAGGATCGCGTCGCCCGGCCGCCGAGCGCCGAGCACCGACCGGATCGCGGACTCGGCGGCGAAATCGGCGTCGGAGACAAGGTCGGTCGGGCCGCTCTTGGTCCGCACTCCACGGGCGCGCTCGCCAAAACGCGCGCGCAGCTCGTCCGCCGCCGCCTCGGCCGCCTCCCGCGCCACCGCGAGCAGCTCCCGCTCATCGTTCGCAGTCATCCAACCGGGTTCTATCGGAAAACCTGGCTGCGATCATCGGCCCGAATGCGGCCGGCCGAGACGACGACGGCGCTCGCTGCCTTCACCGGGCGCGGGCCGGGAACGGACGCCGAACGAAGGGCGGCACGGTGGCTCGCGGGCGAGCTCGTCGCGACGAGAAACCGCGTCCGGATCGAGACGTTCTGGTGCCGTCCGAACTGGGCTCTCGCACACGCCTGGCACGTCGCCCTGGCGCTCGCGGGCAGCCTCATCTCGGTCGGCGATCCGGTCGTCGGCACCGCCCTCGTAGCGGTGGCGCTCGCGTCGACCGTGACCGACGAGCTCCTCGGCACCTCGCTCGGCCGCCGGCTCACCCCGGAGCGCGCCAGCCAGAACGTGGTCGCGAGCACGAGTCAACAACCCGCCTCCGTCAAATCCGCGCGGCTGATCGTCACCGCGAACTACGACGCCGGCCGGACCGGCCTGATCTATCGGGACGCGTTCCGCGCCGTCGCGCGCCGCCTCAGCCGCGCAACCGCCCACCGCGCCCCCGGCTGGCTTGCCTGGCTGGCGATCGCGATCACCTACGAGCTTGCGATCGCTGTCATCCGCATCGCAGATGCCCACCCACCCGCCACCCTGGGCGCCGTTCAGCTCCCGCCCACGGTGGCGCTCGTCCTTGCACTCGCGCTGCTGCTCGAGGCGGCCGGCGCCGGCTACGGACCGGCGGCCGGCGACAACGCAACGGGTGTGGCCGCCGCGATCGCGCTCGCCCAAAACCTCACGGCCGACCCTCCAAGAAACCTTACCGTCGATCTCGTCCTCCAGGGCGCCGGCGAGAGCCCCGGCGTCGGGCTTCGCAGGTACCTGCGCGCCCACAAGCGCGAGCTAAGGGACGAAAACGCGATCGTGCTCGGGATCGCGGCGTCCGGCGCCGGACGACCCGCCTGGTGGGTCAGCGATGGCCGGTTCGTGCCGCTCCGGTACGCGAAAACCCTCCGGGCCATCAGCGCCAAGACCGGCGCTACCGCCGGACACCGCGGCCGCGGCACCACGCCCGCCCTCCCCGCCCGCGCCGCCGGCCTGCCGGCGATCGCGATCGGCTGCCTCGACGGCCGTGGGCTCGCCCCCCGTTCCCACCAGCGAACCGACACGCCGGACGCGATGGATGAGCCAGCGCTCGACGACGCGATCGAGTTCGGACGAAAGCTCGCCCGCGCGATCGACGCTTCGCTGGGGACGGCGACCACGCCGGAAACGGTCGCGCCGGCTACACCGGCGTGACCGGATTGCGCTTGTCCGGCCACTCCCGATGCTTGCCGGCCACGAGCGCGAACCGGCGGATCAGCTCAGAGCGAAGATCCTCGGGCTGGATCACCGCGTCGATCACGAGCTCCGACGCCAGGTGCAGGATGTCGATGTCCTCGGCGTACTCGCGCCGCAGCTCCTCGGTCTTAGCAGCGCGCTCTCCCTCGTCGGTGATCGCCTGCAGCTGGTTGTAATACACCGCATTGACCGCGGCGGAAGGGCCCATCACCGCGATCGACGCGGTGGGGAGCGCGATGCAGCAATCGGGGTCGAACGCGGGCCCGGCCATCGCGTACAGGCCGGCTCCGTAGGCCTTGCGCACGATCACCGAGATCTTCGGCACGTTCGCCTCCGACACCGCGCTGATCATCTTCGCGCCGTGGCGGATGATGCCCTCGCGCTCGACCTGGGTGCCAATCATGAACCCGGGCACGTCCGCCAGGAACAGCAGCGGGATGTTGAACGCGTTGCAGGTCCAGATGAACCGCGCGGCCTTGTCGGACGAATCGACGAACAGCACGCCGCCCTTGACCTTCGGCTGGTTGGCGACGATCCCGACCACGCGGCCGTCGAGCCGGGCGTACCCCACGATGATCTCGCGGGCCCACCGGGCGTGAATCTCAAGGAACGACCCACCGTCGACGAGCGCGTCAATGAGCGCCTGCATGTCGAACGGCTTGTTCTCATCTATCGGGATCAGCTCCCGAATCGATCGCTCGGGCGACGACGAGGACGACGGCGACGGCGACGGCTCCGCCGGCGGAGCGCCGGGCGGCTCGCCGACGAACGACGACGGGAAGTAGCTCAGGTAGCGACGCGCAAAGTCGATTCCCTCCTCGTCAGACCCCACCAATGCGTGGCCGACGCCGCTTCGAGAGGTGTGCATGCGCGCCCCGCCCATCTCCTCGAGCGAGACCTTCTCGCCGATCACCATCTCGGCCATTCGCGGCGACCCGAGATACATCGACGCGTTGCCCTCGCGCATGATCACGATGTCGCAGAACGCGGGAATGTATGCCCCGCCCGCGGCCGAAGGCCCGAACAGCACGCACACCTGCGGCACCACACCTGACAGCCGCACCTGGTTGAAGAAGATCCGCCCGGCGTGTCGGCGGCCCGGGAACATCTGTACCTGCTCGTTGATCCGCGCCCCCGCCGAGTCAACCAGGTACACGAGCGGGATCCGCAGCGACAGCGCACGTTCCTGAATCCGAATGATCTTTTCGACCGTCCGAGGCGCCCACGACCCAGCCTTGACGGTCGGATCGTTCGCCATCACGGCCACCGGCCCGCCGGCAATCGTTCCAACCCCCGTCACGACACCCTCGGCGCCAAGCCCGTCTTCCCGCCATCCCGCAAGAAGCCCCTCCTCGGCAAACGAACCGGCATCCAACAGCCGCGCGACCCGCTCGCGCACGGGCATCTTGCCCTGCGACAAAGCCTTCTCCCGGTGGCGCTCGGGACCCCCCGCAAGCGCCCGTCGGGCAGCCGTCTCCAGCGGATCGTCGCGCTCCACGTCGGTCACCGAGCAGCCCCCCACTCAACCTCGGTCACCGAGCAGCCCCCCACTCCACCGGTCCGGCCAGCAGCACATGGCTCCCGAGCGGCCGGCCGAGGACATCCTGGACGGCCCGGGATGCCTCAAGGAGCATGCCCAGGTCCACGCCGGTCTCAATCCCCATCTCGTGCAGCATCGACACGAGGTCCTCGGTCGCGATGTTCCCGGTGGCGCCCGCCGGCACGGGACAGCCGCCGAGCTCGCCGAAGCTCGACTCGAAGCTCTCCACGCCCGCCTCGAGCGCCGCCAACACGTTCGCCAAGCCCTGACCGCGCGTGTTGTGGAAATGCGCGGTCAACTCGACGCCGGGCAAACGCTCAAACGCGGCCGAAAAGAAAGAGCGAACCTGCACCGGATTAGCCATCCCGGTGGTATCGCCGAACCCGACCTCCACCGCGCCCGCATCCGCCAACCCAGCCGCGATGTCGAGCACGCGGGAGACCGGCACGTGCCCCTCGTATGGACATCCGAACGAGGTCGAGATCACGCCCTCGCACCGCAATCCCTCAGACCGTGCCCGGGCGAACACTTCAGACAAACCCGCCAAAGACTCCTTCACCGACCGACCTACGTTCTTCTGGTTGTGGGTCTCGGACGCCGACAGGAAGCCGTTGATCTCCTGGAACCGATCGCGCCACTGCAGCGCACGCTCGAGACCTCGCTCGTTAGGGATCAGCACGCCCGCCGAAACTCCGGAAGGAAGTGACACCGACGAGAGCACCTCCGTTGCGTCGGCGAGCTGCGGGATCACGTCGGGTCGGACGAAGCTCGTGACCTCGATTCGCTGCAGCCCAGTCCTGCCAAGCATGTCGATTATACGAACCTTCTCCGCGGTAGGGATGATCTCGGGCTCGTTCTGGAACCCGTCACGGGGCCCGACCTCGCGGATTCGAACGGCGGCTGGAAAGTCGCTCACGCCCTCGATTCTAGGAATCGACGCCGGGTCAGCGATACACGAGCTTGTAGCCGAGCATCTGCGTGAGCGTCACGAATTGGTACCCGCGAGCGCGCAGACCGGCGACCTCCGCGGGCAGCGCGTCGAGCGTCTCAAACCGCGGACCGCCGCCGAAATGCTCCTCGATGATCCCGCCGTTGTGGGCATTCCCGAGCACGTTGTCGATGATCTCGCTCTCGCCCGGAAGCGCCCAGTCGCGGGGGTCGATGTCCCACTGGATCGTCGTCATCCCCAGCGATTTGGCCTCATCCAACACCGACGAATTGACGGCACCGTCGGGAGCTCGGAAGAGACAGGGCTCGAAGCCCGTCACCTTCTTGATCTCCGCCGCCGCCTCCGAGATCTGCTCTCCCTGCTCGAACGGCGAGAGGCCCTCCAAGTCGGGATGGCTCCAGGTGTGATCGCCGATCATGTCGCCGTCGGCGAGCATCTCGCGCTCGATCGTGCCGTGGGGGTCGTAAGTCGGGATGTGCTCGCCGATCTCGAAGAACGTCGCCGGTACGTGCAGGCGAACCAGCTCGTTGACGAAGTCGACCGTCGGCGGCTCCCACCAAGGGCCGTCATCGAACGTGAGCGCGATGTCGTGCACGTTGCGGGGCCCGGTGAAAACCCAATCAGGTCCCGTAGCGACGCACCCGACGAGACGAGGCATGTGGACCGCGACGAACGTCGGCTTCACCGGCAGCACCGTCGAGCAAGTCGTGCTCCCGGGCGCCGCGGGAGTGCAACCCGCCGCGGTCACGGTGCTGATTAGCTGCCAGCGGAGCGCCCGGTAGTGAAGCCCGACGGTCGACGGCAGGAAGCTCGCGGTCAGTTCACGGTCGCTCGTCCGCGTCACGGTCGCCTCGATCGCGACGGCGGGACCGGCGCCGGCGCGGGTGATCGGCGAATACATGAGCCGGGGCGAGCGCTCCCCGTGCCCAGGCCCGGCGAGACAAACCTGAGAAACCAGCGCCCCGTTCGAAGCTCGCTCGATCAGCAGGCACATCGACTCGTGGTCCCGGCGCAGCGCACCGGGCGAAAACGAGTGGGCGAGCTCGACCTGCCAGACCAGATCCTGCCCGTCCTGGGTGAGGGAAGCAGCCTGTATCGCGAGCGGCTGCGGGGCTGCGCTGACAGCGCCGGCAGCGCCCACGCCGAGCGCCAAGCCGACGGCCACAACAGCAACCACACCCCGAACCACCCTCACCAGACTGCGCTCCCCATCTCCCAACAACCGTACCCCATACACTCTCGCGCTTGCCAAAGAGTGCTGTCTGCATCGTTGGAGGAACCGGTGCGCTCGGCTTCGGGCTCGCGCTGCGCCTGGGACTGGCCGGCGTCCCGATCGTGATCGGCTCGCGCGACGGCCAGCGCGCGCAAGAGGCCGCTCAACGAGCCGCAGAGCAGGTCCCGCAGGGCTCGTTTACCGGACTCGAGAACCCCGACTCGATCAAGGACACCGAGGTCGTCATCCTCAGCGTCCCGTTCCGCAACCAGTCCGAAACGCTCACCAACCTCAAGAACACGCTCCAACCTCACCAGCTTCTGGTCGACGCCACCGTTCCACTCGCGGCGGCGGTCAGCGGCAAGGCGACGCGAACGCTCGGCGTGTGGCAGGGATCGGCCGCACAACAAGCCCAGGAGATGGCACCGCAAGGCGTGCGCGTTGTGTCGGCCTTCCACACGGTGAGCGCGGCGCATCTCACTGACCTCGATCACGACCTCGACGAGGACGTTCTGATCTGCGGCGACCAGCGCGACGACAAGGCGAAGCTGGCCGAGCTCGTCGAGGCGATCCCGGGGCTCCGGCCGGTCGATTGCGGGCCCCTCGAGATGGCCCGAATCGTGGAACAGCTGACGGCGCTCATCATCTCGATCAACGTGCGCAACAAGGTCCGCGCGGGGATCAAGATCACGGGCATGGGCTCGCATTGACCTGGCTGGTGGCGGGCGGGGGCCTGACAACGCGGTGAACGGGCCGGTCGTCGTCCTCGCCGGAGGGACCGGCGGCGCGAAGCTCGCCCGCGGCATGCTCGATGTGGTCGGACCCGACCAGCTCGTGGTCGTCGCCAACACCGGCGACGACATCGAGATCTACGGCGCGTACGTGTCGCCGGACCCGGACCTGGCCACGTTCTGGCTGGCCGACCGGATCGACGAGCGCGGCTGGGGAATCGCCGGCGACACCTTCCAGGTCATGGACGCCCTCCGGCGACTGTCGGTCGACGTATGGTTCAACCTCGGCGACGAGGACCTCGCGATCGGGGTCGAACGCGCGCGCATGCTCGAACATGGAGCCCGGCTTACCGACGCTCACGCCGCGATCGCAAACGCCCTCGGCGCCCCCGCCCGCGTCCTTCCGATGAGCGATTCCCCCGTCCGGACGAGGGTCATGGCGGGCGGCCGTTGGTGGCCATTTCAGGAGTTCATGATCAAGGCCGGCAGGGACGAGCCCGTCGAGGACGTCGACTTTCGAGGCGCCCCAAACGCCCGGCCGAGCACCGAGGTTCTCGAGGCGATCGCCGGCGCCAGCGCAATCGTGATCGGCCCTTCCAACCCGGTGATCTCGATCGACCCGATTCTCGCGGTGCCCGGAATGCGCGCCGCGCTCCGCGACGCCCTGGCACCGAAGATCGCTGTCAGCCCGCTCGTCGCCGGGAAGGTCGTCAAGGGTCCCACCGAGGCATTCATGGCCCGGACGGGTCGCTCGCTTTCGAGCGACGGGATCGCACACCACTACGAGGGCGTGATCGACGGGCTGGTGGCGGATACGCGCGCCGAGCTCGTGCCCGTGCTCGTGACCGACGTGCTGATGGACACGCCGGAGGCGCGCCGGCGCGTCGCCGACGAGACACTCCGGTTCGCCCTCGCCCTGCGGTAACGGACCGGCCGCTCCCCAAACGTGCTCCTTGAGTACCGTTCCGGCGCCATGAGGACGCTCGCGATCCTTCCCATCAAGAGCTTCTCGGAGGCGAAGCAGCGGCTTCGCGCCGAGCTGAGCGACGCCGACCGGCGAGCGCTCGTCGACGCGATGTTCTCCGACGTGCTGGTGGCACTGCGCCGCGTTCCGGCGCTCGAGCAGATCGTCGTGGTCAGCGGCGATCGCGTCGCCCAGCGGATCGGCCAGGGCTACGGCGCGCTCGTCGTCGAGGACGACGAGCGCGGTCACAATGCGGCGGCCACGAAGGGAATCCAAGCCGCGCTCGAGGACGGGATCGAGCGGGCGTTGCTCGTCCCCGGAGATTGCCCGCTCATGGACCCCAAGGAGCTCGAGGAGCTGCTTGCCCACCCGGCCGGGGAGCGCTCGGCATTGGTCGTCCCCGACCGCCACGGCACCGGCACGAACGCGCTGCTGCTCACCCCACCTGACGTGCTGACACCGAGCTTCGGTCCCGACAGCTGCCAGCGCCACATGGCCGACGCCGAGGCGGCGGGGGTGCCGGCGGAGGTGATGGAGGTCGCCTGCCTGGCGCTCGACATCGACACGCCTGACGATCTGGAGGCCCTCCAGCGGCATTTGGCGCACACTCGCGGCGGAGCCGCCCATACTCGGGGCATGCTCAACCAGCTGATGCGAGCCCGGTCCTAGTGGCCGGGGCGTCGATCAGCGTTACCGCGATCGAGGGACTTCCAGAGGTCGGTCCGGGAGACGATCTCGCCGACCTCATCGCAACCACGGCGGGCGAGCTTCGAGACACGGACGTGCTCGTGATCGCGCACAAGGTCGTGTCGAAGTCCGAGGGCCGGATCCGGCGGCTGGCCGAAGTCGAGCCTGGATCACGCGCACTGCAGCTCGCAGGTACGCTCGGAAAGGACCCAAGGCATGTCCAGGTGATCCTCGACGAGTCGCGCGCGGTGCTTCGCGCATCGCGAGGCGTCCTCATCTGCATCACCCATCACGGGTTCGTCTGCGCGAATGCCGGCGTCGACGCGTCAAACGTTCCGGGCGACGACGCGCTGGTCGTGCTCCCCCGCGACCCCGACGCGTCCGCCCGGAACCTGAGAGCCCGCATACGCAACCTGATGAACGCGGCCCCCGCCGTCCTCATCACCGACTCATTCGGCAGGGCGTGGCGCCACGGGCAGGTCGACGTCGCGATCGGTTGCGCGGGCCTGACCCCGCTCGAGGACTGGCGAGGACGCAAGGACGCCGTCGGGCGCGAGCTCCGGGCCACGTGGATCGCGGTCGCGGACGAGCTGGCCGCGGCCGCCGACCTGGCCCGGACCAAGGACGGTGCGCTACCCGTGATCGTCGTGCGCGGCGCCGACCGGCACGTCAGCGCCGATGACGGCCCCGGAGCGGCGGCGATCATCCGCCCGGAATCTCAGGACCTTTTCCGGTAGCGCCCGAACGCCGGGCGCCGTCGCCGTGATCACGGCCGCGAGCACGATCGCGACCCCCACGAACTGAAGCCCCGTCGGCGCTTCGCTGAGGATCAGGACCGCGAGCGCCACCGACCCGACCGGCTGCACGGTCAACGTCAGCGACGTGATCGCCGCGGGCAGCCGCGGGAGGGAGGTCGTGATCAGCAGCCAGCCGATCACCTGCGAGGTCAGCGCGAGCACGATCAGCCACCCGATACCGGGCCACCCTGGCGCCAGATCGGCGTCCCCGATGATCAGCCCCGCCGCGATTGCGCAGACCGTCGCGGTCGCGGTCGCCTCGAACAGCGGCCCGGCCACCCGCCGCAGGTCCGCGTTACTGCGCCTGAGCAGCAGTAGGAACCCGACGTAGGCGAGCCCCGCTCCGAGTCCGAACGCAGCGCCGCGACCCGGGGCCCGGCCATAGGCGCCGTGCTCCAGCACACCTGAGATCAGAAGCACTCCGAGCAGCGCAATCGGAAGCGCCGCGAGCACGCGCCGGCTCGGCCGTTCGGCCAGTACCGCCCACGCCACGAGCGGCACGATCACCACCTGGATGTTGGCGAGGACCGTGGCGAGCCCGGCACCGACGTCGTCGATCGAGTGGTGCCAGAGGATCAGGTCGGCGGCGAAGAACACCCCCGCCGCGATCCCGATACGCCGCTCCGACCAGGAGCGGGCGCCGAAGCGCCGATTCTCGAGCCAGGCGAGCAGGCCAAGGATCGGCAGCGCGAACGCGCAGCGGAAGATCGCCGCGGTCGACGGCGAGGTGTGGCTGAGCCTGACCAGGATGCTCGAGAACGCGATCGCGATCGCGCCGAGCAGCGCGGACACGCGTACGACCCGCTCATCTGCCAGCCAGCGCTCCATCGACATTCCAGGCTAGACGCCGCCCGGCCGCCACAACGTCCAACGATCGCCGACGCTACTGGCCCTGCGTGGGAGCGCCGACCGCGTGGAAGCCGCCGTCAACGTGCACGATCTCCCCGCTGATCGCGCGCGCGTAGTCCGAGAGCAGGAAGCAGATCGTGTCGGCAACGGGCGCCGGATCCTCGATGTTCCACCCCAGCGGGGCCTGGGCCTGCCACAGCGCGGCAAGGCCCTCGAACCCCGGGATCCCGCGCGCCGCCACCGTGCCCAAAGGCCCAGCAGACACGAGGTTGACCCGGATTCCGCGCGGCCCGAGATCACGTGCCAAATACCGCGATACCGATTCAAGCGCAGCCTTGGCGACGCCCATCCAGTCGTAGATCGGCCACGCGACGGTCGCGTCGAAGTCGAGCCCGACGAGGCTCGACCCCGCCCCCATCAGCGGCTCCAACGCTGCCGCCAGCGCCTTGAAAGAGAACGCGCTCGTCTGAAACGCCGCGGAGGCGCTCTCCGGCGGTGTGGTCATGAACCGCCCGCCGAGCGCGTCCTCGGGTGCGAACGCGATCGCGTGCAGGGCCCCATCGACGCTCCCCCACCGCTCGCGCAGCGAGTCGGTCAACGCCGATAGATCGTCAGGGTTGTTCACGTCGAGCTCGAGCACATCGACCTCGGCAGAAAGGCGCGTGGCGGCCCGCTCGGTCATGCGCCGGGCCCGCCCGAAGCTGGTCAGCACGAGCGAGGCCCCCTCCTCCAGAGCCCGCTCGGCAGCGTGGAAGGCGATCGAATCCTTTGTGATCACTCCCGTGACCAGGAGCTTCTTGCCCTCGAGGATCACAACCTCGCGCCGGCGAGCGTCCACAGCGCGCCGGCGAGCCGCTCGCGCGTGTCCGCCGGCTCGATCAGCTCGTCGACGAACCCGGAGGCGGCGGCCGCGTCCGCGCGCAGATGCTCGTCGAAGTACTCGTCCGCCAACCGCGTCCGCTCGACCTCGACGTCGTCCGCGGCGTGCAACTCGCGGCGGTTGACGACGCCGACGGCGGCCCGGGCGCTCATGATCCCGAGCTCGGCCTCGGGCCACGCGAGCACGAGGTCGGCGCCGAGGTCGCGCGAGTTCATCGTGATGTACGCGCCGCCGTACGACTTGCGCAGGACCAGGGTCAGCTTTGGTACCCGTGCTGCCGCGAACGCCCTCACCAGCGAGGCGCCGTGCCTGATCACGCCGGCCTGCTCCTGCTTGGAGCCGGGCATGAAGCCGGGCGTGTCCACGACCGCGATCAGAGGCAGTCCGAACGAGTCGCAGAATCCCACGAACCGGGCCGCCTTCTCCGAGCTCTCCGCGTCGAGGACTCCGCCGAGGTAATGCGGCTGGTTGGCCACGATGCCAACGGGTCGGCCCTCGATCCGTCCGAACGTCGTCACAACGTTCCGGGCCCAGCGCGGGCACAGCTCGAGCAGCGAGCCCGCGTCGACAATGCCGGCCAGCGCGTCGCGCACGTCGTAGGAGCGCCTCGGCTCGGACGGCACCACGGTTCCCGGGTCGTCGATCTCCGGGCCGACGGGCTCGACAAGCGGCAACGCCCCGCTCGCGCAAGACGGTAGGTACGACAGCAGCTCGCGAACCCGACCCGCCGCGCTCAGCTCGTCGCGCTCGACCAGATGGCAGACGCCGTTGTGGTCGTGGACACGCGGGCCGCCGAGCGAGACCGCGTCGATCTCCTCGCCGAGCGCCTCGCGGACGACGCCGGGGCCGGTCAGGAACATCGCGGCGTCCTCGGTCATGATGATCAGGTCGGTAAGCGCCGGCGAGTACGCGCCACCGCCGGCCGACGCTCCCGAAACCACCGAGATCTGCGGCACCACCCCGGTCAGGCCGACCGTGTGGCGGAAGATCCGTCCGTATCCGGCCAACGCGGCCTGCCCTTCCTGCATCCTCGCGCCGCCGGACTCGACGAACGCGACGACCGGGATCCGGGCGCGCTCGGCCGTCTGGAGCACGCGAATGATCGTGTCGGCGTGACGCTCGCCGAGCGACCCGCCGAGGTAGGAGCCATCCTGGGCGTAGCAGGCGATCGGCCGCCCATCGACGCACCCGGTGGCGCCCAGGACGCCGTCGCCGGCGACCGCGCGGGCCCCCAGCCGCGGCTGGACGACGCGCGAGCGCAGCGCCCGGACGCTGCCTGGGTCGCACAGCGCCTCGAGCCGCTCGAGCGGATGCAGCCGGCGCGCCGGTTCGTGGAGGATCGTGGCGCTCATGATTCCGGCCCCCTGAACACCAGCGCGACGTTGTGGCCGCCGAACGCGAACGAGTTCGAGATCGCAACCGGCGGGTGACCGTTGGACATGACCAGCGGGCGGGCCTCGCCGGGGACGTAGTCGAGATCGCAGTCCGGGTCGGGGACCTCGTAGCCGACGGTCGGCGGGATCACCCGCGTGCTGAGTGTCTTCACGGTGGCGACCGCCTCGACGGCGCCGGCCGCTCCGAGCAGGTGGCCGATCGCGGACTTGGTCGACGAAATCGGGATCTTGTACGCGCGCTCCTCCCCCAGCGCTCGCTTCAAGACTGCCGTCTCGGCGGCGTCGTTGAGCTGCGTCGACGTTCCGTGCGCGTTTACGTAGTCGACTTCGTCCGGGCCGATCCGGGCGTCCGAAAGCGCGAGCTCAATCGCGCGCGTCGCGGCGACGCCGCTCGGCTCGGGTGCGGTCAGGTGGTAAGCATCCGACGTCGACCCGTATCCCAGCACCTCGCCGAGCACGGTCGCGCCGCGCTCCGCCGCCGCCGAAGCCTCCTCGAGCACGAGCACTCCGGCGCCTTCGCCCATCACGAAGCCGTCGCGACGAGCGTCGAACGGCCGCGAGATCCCCGTCGGCGACAGCGCCTGCATCGAGTTGAAGCTCCCGAATCCGAACGGCGTGAGCGTGGCCTCCGCGCCGCCGACGACGACCGCTTTGGCGTCGTCATACTGGATCATCCGAAGCGCGCAGCCGATCGCGTGGGCGCCGCTCGAGCAAGCGGACACGACGCTGTACATCTGGCCCTTGAGCCCGTACTTCATCGACACCGCCGCGGCGGCCGCATTCGACATCTGCGCCGGGATACCCAAGGGCGACATGCGCGCAGGGCCGCGATCGCGGAGCACATCGTGCTGCAGTTCGATCGTCTGGATCCCGCCGATTCCGGTGGCCACGATGCAGCCGACACGCATCGGGTCGTACGGGAGCGCTCCGTCCCAACCGGCATCGGCGACTGCCTCTCCCGCGGCGACGAGGGCGAGCTGAGAGAACCGGTCGAGACGCCGGATCTCCTTGACGGTCAGGACCTCGCTCGGCTCGAAGTCGGTGCACGCGCCGGCGCCCTCGAGGATCCCGCAGTCGCCGGCCGCCCAGCGCGAGTACAGGGTCTCAGCGCCGACGCCGAGCGGCGTCACGGCGCCCATGCCCGTGATCACGACCTTGCGTCGCACGGGACGGTCTCTCCAGTCCGCGTCGCTCACGGCGGGCCCGGCTTCAGTCCGCGCGGCTGACGATCAGGTCGATCGCGTCGCCGACGGTCTTGAGCTCCTTCATGTCCTCGCCCTTGAGCACGACGCCGTAGTCGTCCTCGACGACCTGTGCCAGTTCGACCAGGTCGAGCGAGTCGATGTCGAGCTCCTCGAACGTCGATTCGCGCGTGATCTGGTCGGCGTCGGGGCCGAAGCTCGCGAGCGTCTCGACGACACGGGCCTCCACCTGCTCTGCGGTAACCGTTGCCATGTGTGTCTTTACCTCTTTTGGTTGGTGGTCGTTCTAGGCCGCCAGCCCGCCGTCGACGGTAAGCACCGCGCCGGTCACATAGCTGGCCTCATCGGAAGTCAAGAAGCGGACGCAGGCGGCGACCTCCTCGGGGGTGCCGACGCGCCGGGCGGGAATGGCCTGAAGAACCTCTTTCGATGCCCCGCCTATGAACTCGGTGTCGATCAGTCCCGGCGCGACCGCGTTGACGGTCACTCCGCGGCGCGCGACCTCGACCGCCGAGGTT
Organism: uncultured Solirubrobacterales bacterium; assembly: GCA_963783415.1. Lineage (GTDB taxonomy): Bacteria > Actinomycetota > Thermoleophilia > Solirubrobacterales > Solirubrobacteraceae > Palsa-465. The sequence goes on along the minus strand of CAWANN010000022.1, from coordinate 99,134 downwards.
TTGGTCAACGCGATCAGCCCGGCCTTGGCGGCGGAGTAGTTCGCCTGTCCCGGGTTTGCGCGCAGGGCGACCGCGGAAGAGATGTTGACGATCCGCCCGGACCGCGCCCTGAGCATCGCTTTCAAAGCACGCCGCGTCAGCCTGAACGCGGCGGTCAGGTTCGTCTGAATCACCGAGTCCCATTCCTCGTCACCGAGCGACGGAGTGAGGTCATCCCGGCTGATCCCGGCATTGTTCACGAGCACTAGGACGGGACCGTCGAAATGCGACTCGAGCGCCCCGAACAGTTCGTCCGGAGCAGCGGGGTCGGCGACATCCGCCTCAAGTGCGATCGCCTGGCCGCCGTCGCGCTCGATCTCGGCGACGACGGATTCGGCGCTCTCGCGGTCAGAGCGGTAGTTGACGCCGACTCGCCAGCCGTCGCGGGCGAGCGCCCGCGCGATTGCGGCGCCGATCCCGCGCGATGCGCCGGTGACGAGCGCCGAGCCGTCTCGCTGCCGGGCTGCCTCAGCCACGGTCCGGACCTCCCCACTCGATCACGCCGGCGCCCCAGGTGAAGCCGGCGCCGAACGCGCTCAGCAGGACGCGCGAGCCGGGCCTCAGCCAGCCCTGGTGTTCGGCAAAGACGAGCCCGAGCGGCAAAGTTGCCGCTGAGGAATTCCCAAGGTTCTCGATGCAGTCCACGACGCGCTGGGACGGGAGCTGGAGCTTTTCCGCGAGCGCGCGCAGAATCCTGCCGTTGGCCTGGTGATAGACGAACAGGTCGATGTCCTCGAGCGTCAGGCCGGCTCCCTCGACCGCTGCCAGCGTCGCCGCCCCCATCCGTGCCACCGCGTGCCGGTACACCTCAGGCCCGTCCATTCGCAGTTTGCGGTCGTCGTGGGCGATATGAATCGCCGGCGCCCCGGAGCCGTCGGCGCCGAGCACGATCGGTCCGATCGAGCCGAGCCCTCCGGCCGCGGGACCGATTACGGCCGCGCCGACGCCGTCGCCGAACAGTGGAGCGGTTCGCTTGTCGTCCCAGTCGACGATCCGCGTGGTGAAGTCGGCACCGATCAGGAGCACGTTCTCCGCACGTCCAGTCTCGATCTGAGCGGCGGCCAGCGACAGCCCTGAGAGAAAACCCGTGCACGCGGCGCCTATGTCGATTGCGCCGGCGCGATTGGCGCCGATCGTGTGGGCCACGATCGGCGCGGCGTTCGGCATCAGCTCGTCCTGCGTCAGCGTCGCGACCAGCACGAGATCAACGTCTACGGGCTCGACGCCGGCGCGATTCAGCGCGTGCATGCCGGCGCGCGCCGCGAAGTCCGAGAGCCGCTCCCCGTCGGCGGCGACCGGCCGCTCACGAATGCCCGTGCGCGACACGATCCAGTCCTCGCTGACGCCGAGGCGCTCGGCCAGTTCCGCCGTGCTCACGCGCGCCGACGGAACCTCGGCCGCGACCGACAGCATCGCCGGACGCGCCGGGGCGAGTGCCGCCGCGGCGCGTTGGCCCGCCGGTCGTAAGTGCGAGCTGATGCCGTTCGGGTCAAGCATGTGCCAGCTCCACGTCCTTGAGCGTGCGCTTGACCAGACCGGTCAGCACCCGACCGGGTCCGACCTCGACGAACCGCTCGCCACCACGCTCGCGCATCGCCAGCAACGTCTCGCGCCACCGCACCGGCATTGTCAGCGCCTGCGCCAGCTGAGCGCGAACGTCCTCGAACGGCGCCGCCGTGACCGCCGACAGAACGGTGACTCGCGGCGTCGCGACCTCGACGCGCGCCAACGCAGCCTCGAACTCAGGAACCGCCTCGGCCATCATCGGAGAGTGGAACGCGCCGGTCACGGGAAGCTCCATCGGTCGGAGCCCGAGCTCCTTGGCCGCGGCACTCGCGTGGGCGAATGCGCCGCGATCGCCTGAGAGCACCACCTGCTGCGGGGAGTTGTCATTCGCCACCGCAAGGCCATGCCCCTCGGCCAGCTCGGCAGCGTGGTCGGCGGCGCCCGCGCCCAACAGCGCGATCATCCCGCCGTCGCCGGCGCGCTCGCCGGACTCCTGCATCAACTTGCCGCGGAGCGCCACGAGCTCGAGCCCGTCTCGCTCGGTCAGGCAACCGGCCGCAACCAGCGCCGCCAGTTCGCCGAGCGAGTGGCCGGCCATCATGTCGCCGTCGGGCCGCCCGAGCTGTTGCCAGCCGGCGAGGCTCGCGCAGAAGATCGCCGGCTGCGCGAAGCGGGTGCCTTCCTCAGCGCGCGCGAACGGGTCCTCGCCGACGATTTGCTCGACGAGTGGGAGGAGGTCGGGGCGCGCGTCGGACACGGTTTCACGCATGTCCGGGGTCTGGCTGCCCTGACCTGGAAACAGGATCACAGTTGCTCCCATTCTGCTATCACCCTACGCGGCAATCCGGGTGCGGATACAGGCGCTCAGCGGACTTCCCCCCGTTCGGGGGGAGGGCCGAAATCCCTCTCCCGGACCGCCCTGAAGCCGTGAGCTTGCCCAAGCCAACATCGTCATCAGCGGCCCTCGTGACCGGCGCGTCGGCGGGCATCGGGAGCGAGATCGCGAAGCTCCTGGCCGCGCGCGGCCACAATCTCGTTCTGGTCGCGCGACGGAAGGAGCGGCTCGTCGCGATCGCCGACGAGTTGAGCGAGCAGCACGGCGTGCGGGTCGAGACGATCGCGTGTGATCTCGGCAGAGCGGCACCGCGCGGGAGGCTGCCCGGCCAGATCGATGAGCTCGGACTCGACGTCGAGATCCTCGTCAACAACGCCGGGTTCGCCACCGGCGGCCCGTTCTACGAGTCAGATCTGGACCGCGAGCTGGAGCAGGTTCGGGTGCTCGTGGAGGCGGTCGTGTACCTCACCCGAACCTTCTCGCCCGCCATGGTCGAGCGCGGCCGCGGCGGCATTCTCAACGTCGCCTCCACCGCCGGCATGCAGCCGATGCCCTACTCCGCGGGCTACTCGGCCGCCAAGGCCTACGTGCTGACGTTCTCGGAGGCGCTCCACCAGGAGTTGCGCGGCCATGGCGTGACGGTCACCGCGCTCGCGCCGGGTCCGGTCGAGACGGACTTCTGGCAGATCGCCGGCTGGGAGACCTCGAGCGGCAAGTCGTTCGAGCGCGTCGTGCCGGGAACGCTGATCTCGGCCGAGGACGCCGCGCGCGCGGGCGTAGACGGCCTCGACCACGGCGAGCGCGTCGTGGTCCCAGGACTGCCGATCCGGGTCGGCATGCTCGCGTCGCGGTACATCCCGCACGCGCTCAAGCTGCCGGCGCTCGAGCGATTCATGCGCCCCACAGGCGATCCGTAACCCGAACAACTCCTCACTCGACCTCATCCCCGGCTCGAGTGCGGGGAAACTCGGGCCAGGGGCGAGTGAATCTGCATTCACCGAACGGCGGAGCGCGAGTGTGGAGAAACTCGGGATGGGTAGGAATGGGCCTCGCTTCGCTCGGCGTCCCTGGGGCCGTTCCGCCGGGCGTCCGTGCCCGGCGGCGGCGATCGCGACTCCCCCGGCGGGGCATGGAGGCCCCGCCGTATGGCCCCAGGGACGCCGCCGCAGGCGGCCCACAATCGCTAACCCAGCAACCCGATCCGCTGCGCCCGCTGCACCGCTTCGGCCCGGTTACGGGCGCGTAGCTTGCGGTACAGCGCGCTCGTGTGCTCCTTGACGGTATGCGGCGACAGGTACAGCTGCTCGGCGATCTCGCGGTTGGTCGAGCCGACCGCGATCAGGTCCAGCACCTCGCGTTCGCGCTCGGTCAGCAGCGGCGCCGGCTGCTCGGCCTTCGGCGGGAAGGTCGTCATCCCCAGCCCGACGCGGCGAACCGCCGCGGCCACCCTGCTCGCGTCCCAGTCCTTGGAAACGAACCCCGAGGCGCCGGCGGCACGGGCGGCCGCCGGCGACATCCGGCCCGCGCCCGAGATCAGGAGCACGCGCGTCGCCGGCGAGGCCTCGCGAATCGCCGCGGACAGCTCCGCTCCAGACTCGTTGGCGAGAAACAGATCGACGAGCGCGACGTGCGGCTTGTGCGTGCGCGCCAGCGCGATCGCCTCCGCACCGGTGCGTGCCTGGAAGAACCGCTCGACCCATGGCTGCTCGCCGAGCAGCACCCGGAAGCCCCAGTGGACGACATCGTGATCGTCGACGACGAGCACGCGCAGCCTGCGATCGTCCATCAGAATTCCTCGGGCTCGAGTACGTCCGCGTCACGCTGATCCTGCATCAGCGGGACGGTCAATCGCACTCTCCATCGACCGTCGTCGACCGGCCCGAACTCGACCACCCCGCCCTGCTGAAGCGCCTCGAACGCGGCCAGCCGCAGGCCCATCCCCGGGTCACCGGCCCCGGGGCGGGCGCCGTCGTTACGAACCTCGAGCGTGAACGTGTCCTGGTCGCGCGAGACCGCGACCTCCACGCGTGAGGGATCCGCGTGCTTGGCGATGTTGCGCAGCGCCTCCGCGAGTACCGACTGTGCGAGCGGCTCGAGATCGGCGGGCACGGTCGACTCGCCGTGCCAGTCGACCTCGACGACGAACCCCGGCGATCGCCGGACGCGGTCGAGCTCGGCCGCGAGCGTCGTGCCGGTCTCGGGGGCCAGCGGCGCGAGCGGCCGCTCCAGGGCGCGACGCAGGTCGCTCAGCGCCTCCTGCATCTCGATCCGGCACCGTTCGCGCTCGGCGCGGTCGAGCGGCTGCTCGGCGCCCAGCGCCAAGGACACGCCGAACAGGCGCTGGAGCACGCTCTCGTGGATCTCGCGCGCGAGATCGAGCCGCTCGCCGAGTCTCCGGGTGCGCTCCTGCTGGCGGGTGACATTGCGCGCGGCCGCCACTAGCGCCGCGGTCTTGCCGAGCGTCCACATCAGGTGGCGCTCGCCGTCGGAGAGCTCGAATCGGCCGCCGCCGCGGTCGGCGCAGATCACTCCGTACGCGTAGCCGCCGGCGCTCAGCGGCGTGCACACGAGCGTTGTGACTCCAAGCAGCTGCGCGTACTCGGGTGGGACCTCCTCCTCGATCCGCTCGGACACCACCACCACCTTGTCCTCGAGCAGGGCGCGCTGCGCGATCGGCGTGTTGACGAGCGTCGGCCTGATCCCGGTCAGTTGCTCGATCGGGATGCCGTAGGAGCCGATCGCGCGGACACGCCGGCGCGCGCCGTCGGCCATGAATATCGCCGCTCGCCGCATCGTCGTCAGGCGGCAGATCGCCTCGCAGATCCGGTCGTAGAACTCGGTCGGCGAGGTGTGTATGTCGATGTCCGCGAGCAGCTCGACGAAAACTTCGAGCGGCTCGACGCCGGCGAACAGCGACGGTGCTCGATCCGCGATCGGCTGATCGACGCTCACGCCACCCCATTCTACGAAGCGGCCCCCACAGGTCGACGGAGCGCTTATCCTGGCCCGGCTGATGCGAGGAGTGATCCGTGCACGAGCGGTCTCCGCTTGCGTCCTGGCAGCCCTGGGAGCCTTGGCAGCCGGCTGCGGCTCGGGCGGGTCATCGTCGTCCTCGGTGACACGCGCGACGAAAACGGCGTCCGCAGCGGCGCCCGCGCCCGTCCGCGACGCCACGTTGATCCTCGACTTCACGCCGAACGCCGTCCACACCGGCATCTACGCGGCGCTCGCCCGCCGCTACGACCGCGACAACGGCGTGCATCTGCACGTGATCGCCCCCACCGCCACCACCGACTCGATCAAGCTGCTCGAGACCGGCAAGGTCAACTTCGCGATCCTCGACATCCACGACCTCGCGATCGCCGATGAATCGGCTCCCACCCACCCCGACATCGTCGGGATCATGGCCGTCGTGCAGCGTCCGCTGGCCGCCGTGATCGCTGCTCCCAACGTGAGCTCGCCTAAGGCGCTCGAGGGCAAGACCGTCGGGATCACGGGAGTGCCGAGCGACACCGCGGTGCTCCGATCGACCGTGGTCGGATCGGGCGGAGATCCCGCCAAGGTCAGGACGATCACGATCGGCTTCAACGCGGTTGGAGACCTACTCGCCGGCCGCGTTGCGGGCGCCACCAGCTTTTGGAACGACGAGGGGCTGACGATCCAGAGCAAGCGTCCTGGGTTCCACGTGTTCCGGGTTGACGACTACGGTGCCCCGTCCTACCCGGAGCTCGTCGTGTGCGCGACCGGCGCCACCCTGAAGCGGGATCCGGCACTCGCGCGCGGAGTAGTGGACGCGCTCGTCCAGGGCTACGAGTACACCCTCTCGCATCCGCGGCAGGCCGCCGCCGATCTCGACGACGAGGTAGCCGGGCTCGATCCGAAGCTCGTGACAACCCAGCTGACGGCGTTGCTGCCCGCGTTCCGCGCCGCCGACGGACGCGTCGGCACGCTCGATCCGGCCAGCCTTGCCAAATGGGCGGCTTGGGAGGCTCGGTTCGGGATCGTCACTCACCCGCCCGACGTCGCCCAGACGTTTGACCCGAGCTACGCCGCGGATGCGCCCTCGGCTCCCCCACGTTGATCGCGAGATGACGCGATGAAGGGACACGCTCGGCTGGTCGCAGCCGTGGTCGTCGCGGTAACGGTCGGCGCGGCGGCGGTCGCGGTCGGAGTCGCGCTGCTCCTCGGCGACATCGTTGACCTGCGGTCCACCGCCGGTGACACGCTTCGCACCGGCGACTACCTCGCGGCCACGATCAACGTCGAGCGAGCGGTCATCGACGCCGAGACGGGCCTGCGCGGCTACGTGATCACCGGCCAGAAGCAGTTTCTCGCTCCGACGTTGGCGGCACCGGGCGAGCTGCAACAGGCCACGGTCGCGCTCGAACGGGCCGCCAACAGCGAGGGCGCGTTTGTGGCCCGTGCGAGGGCGCTCGCCGGGTCCGCGCGCGCCTACATGACCGGCTACGTCCCCCGGGTTACGCGGCAGGTCGCCACCGACCCGGCCCGCGCGCAATCGGTCCAGACGACGACGCTTGGGAAGCAACTGGTCGACGGCATCCGCACACAGACGGCCCAGCTCGAGCAGCTGATCAGCGCGCGCCAGGCCGCGCGTCAGCGGTCCGCACGCCACTCCGCCAACCACGCCGTGACCGTCGCGGTCGTGGTGTTGATCGTGCTCACCGCCCTCACGCTCGCGCTCGGCGGCCTGCTCGGATGGCTGTTGCTCGGCCGCGAGCGAGCCCGGGAGCGCGCGGTGTTCCTGGCCGAATCGGGTGCGCGCCTCGACCGCGGTTCCACCGCCGACGAGGTGCTCGAAACGTTCGCGAAGCTCGCGCTCGAGCGCGGGAGCGCTTATTGCGTCGCCGAGGAACTCGCCGCTCTCGATTTGCCGATACCGGACCTGGAGGTCGGTCGTGTCGTCTCCGGCGACGCCGCGCTCGTCCCGCTCGACGACCGGCCGCAGGTGGAGGCCGCGTGGGAGCAGGTCCGGCTGCTCGCGCAGATCGAGGGCGTCGCCTCGACGCACACCGCGGTCCTGAAGTCACCGGAGGGTGACGTGCAGATGCTCGCGCTCGCCGCGATGGCCCGACGGACCCTTATCGCTCGCGTACTGCTCGCGCGGCGCGGACGCGCGTGGCGGACCGACGAGGTGCGGGAGATCGAGGGGCTCGGCGCGCGGCTGGCGCTGGCGCTTCAGGCCCGGGCGCTTCAGGCTCGCACCGAAGCGCTCTATCGCCGGAGCGACCACGTCGCGCGGACCCTGCAACAGAGCCTCTTGCCCGCGGTCATCCCGGACGTGCCGTCGTGCGAGCTTGCCGTCCGCTTCGCCCCCGCCGGTGAGGGCGACCTCGTCGGCGGCGACTTCTACGACGTGTTTGCCGTAGGGGACGAGCACTGGGCCATCGTGATCGGCGATGTGTGCGGAAAGGGCGCGCACGCGGCCGCGGTGACCGCGATGGCGCGTTGGACGCTCCGGAGCTTCGCCGGGTCGCCGCGACCACCGGCCGACGTCCTCCGGTCGTTGAACGAGGCGATGTTGCGCCAGGGCGTCGACGGTCGCTTCATCACGGTCGCCTACGCGTTGATCAGCGCGCGCGGCGGAGAGGCGCACCTGACGGTTGCCTGCGCGGGCCACCCCCCAGCGATCTTCGTCTCCGAGGACGGCGAGCCCGCCCGGCTCGACGCGCACGGCGATCTGCTTGGGATCTGGCCGCAGGTCAGGCTGGAGCAGGTCGAGTTGCGTCTGGCGCCGGGCGAGAGCCTCGTCCTGTACACGGACGGCGTGACCGACCAAGGACCCGCCGCCGAGCGCTCACTGGAGCATGCGCTTCGGAAACTGACCGCCGAGCCGAGCGCCGCGGCGCTGGCCGACGCGCTACAAGCGGAGGCCGACAGGTCGAGCCCCGTTCTGCGCGACGACGTGGCGATCGTCGCCTTGCGGTACCTCCCGTCCGGTACCGGGCCCGCCGCCCCCGCACGGACCGAGCGCCATAGGGTCATTCCGGCGTGACCGTCGGCTGGACTCGCGCGGTAGGCCGAGAGCCCGGGTGGACTCGCGCGGTAGGCCGAGAACCCGGGTGGACTCGCGCGGTAGGCTGAGAGCCCGATCCACTCGAGGGAGGTAGGCAGTGAAGGCTCGGCTTTTCGGCGCGCCTGCGATCTTCGCGGCGCTGGTGGTGATCGTTGCCGTGAGTGTGGGCGGTGTCGCGTCGGCGGCGAGCAGGCGACACACGGCCGCCCGGCAGGCGTCCGAAGGAACCGCTCCGGGCGGCCCCGGTAGTGAGAGTTACTTCGACCTCGCGCGCAAGGACTGTGTCGGCACGGCCCGCAACACGACCTCGAAGGTGTGGTTCACGGTCGCCGACGGCGTGCTGTCCGACACGTACTGGCCGACGATCGACGCGACGAACGTCAACACCCTGCAGTACGTGGTCACCGACGGGAAGACCTTCACCGACCTCCAGACCCGGGACATGACTTACAAGGTGGTCCCGGACCCGACCGGAATGAGCTGCACGGTGGTCGCCTCGGACGCCGCCCACGGCTACCGGATCGTTACGACCTACATCGCCGATCCGGCGACCGACGCCGTCCTGATGCGGACCACGTTCAAGGGGCCAAGGGGCGACCAGCTGTACGTGCGCCTCGATCCGCTCGCCGGCGGCACGGGCGGTGGTGGCTCCCAGAACGCCGGCGGGAACAGCGCGATGATCGACGGGAACAACCTACTCGCGTACAACACCAACACGACGACGAACGCCGTCAACCGTAACTACGCGGTCCCGACGTATATGGCACTCGAGTCCTCGAACGGGTTCTCGAGCGCGAGTGTCGGGTATGCCGGCTCGGCGAGTGACGGGCTGACGATTCTCGACGCCGACCATGCGCTGACCAATAGCTACTCGTACGCTCCGGATGGACACGTCACACTCACTGCGGGCGTCGCGCTCCCGCGAGACCGTTCCGTCGACCTCGCACTCGGGTTCGGCACGACCCAGTCTCAGGCCGAGCAGGTCGCCGATGCCACGGTCAGGCAGCGATTCGACGACGCGTGGTCCCGGTACGAGCAGCAGTGGCAGCGTTACGACGCCAAGCTGCGCAAGCCGGCGCGCCGGCTCGGAGCCAGCGCCGTGCGCGAGTACTACGAGTCGGTCAACGTCGTCAAGGCGAGCGAAGACAAGACCTTCACCGGAGCGATCGCCGCCGGCCTCGCCTCGCCGTGGGGCCAGTCGGTGCCCGCCGGCAACCTCACGAACGGCGAGCCGACGTATTTCGGCTCCTACCGCGAGGAGTTCTCGCGCGACATGTACGAGGCGTTCACCGGGCTGCTCGTCGCCGGGGACATCCAGACCGCACGGGACGCCACCAAGTTCCTGTTCGACCGTCAGCAGCTGCCCGACGGGTCGATGCCGCGCAACTCTCTGCCGAACGGCAAGGCCGCGCCCGACACCGGAGGCCTCCAGCTCGACGAGTGCTCGTATCCGATCCTGATGGACTGGCAGTCCGGGCTGGCGGGCGACAAGCAGCTGTACCTCAAGCACGTGATCCCCGCCGCCGACTTCGTCGTAGCGCATGGTCCGTCGGACGGATCCGAGCGCTGGGAGGAACAGAGCGGCTACTCGCCGTCGACGATCGCGGCCGAGATAGCGGGGCTAACGGCGGCCGCGGCGATCGCGAGGGTCAACCACGATCCGGCCCACGCCCGGCTGTATCAGGCGACCGCGGACGACTTCGCGCGCAACATCAAGAGCTGGACGGTGACCACGACCGGCCCTCTGGCTCCCGCCTATTTCATCCGCGTCTCGAAGACCGGCGATCCGAATGCGGCCATCTCGTACAGCCTCGGCAACGGAAGCGGCACGTTCGACCAGCGCTCGGTCGTGGACGCCGGCTTCCTCGAGCTGGTCCGGCTCGGCGTGCTCCCGGCGAACGACCCGGATGTTCAGGCCTCGGTGAACGTGATCGACGACACGATCGAGGTGAACACACCCAACGGACCGGGCTGGTACCGCTATGGGACCAATTCGGGCGTGTCGGAGGACGGCTACGGCGACTGCTTCCAGCCGAGCGGCTCGAGCTGCACCACGCCGGGCGCTCCTTGGCCGCCAACCGACACGGGGACCGGACATCTCTGGCCGGTTCTGTCCAGCGAGCATGGCGAATACGACATCGCGAACGGCGACGGCGGCGGAGCCTCGGCGCTTCTAACGGCGATGCGCAAGATGACGTCTGGTCAGGGCCTCGAGCCCGAGCAGGTGTGGGAGGACCCGAGTCTCGGGGCGTCGCCGTTCGGAACCGACCCGGCGACCGCATCGATCGGCTTCGTCGACGGCCAGCCCGCGGGATCGGCCAGCCCGCTGACCTGGGCGCAGGCGTCCTACGCACGGCTGGCGCTCGACCTCAGTGCGGGCCGGAACCTCGAGACGCCGGACATCGTCACCAACCGCTACGTGGCGCACGGGCCGCCGGGATCGCTCCCGTTGACCGTGACCTCGCCGGCTCAAGGCGCGACCGTGACCACATCGACCGTCACGGTCACCGGCACGACTACACCAGACGCCCACGTCGTGGGCGAATCGCTCGGCCCGCTCGGGGGTACCGCCGGGATCGCATCGACCAAGGCCGGCACGACCGGCGACTGGACGCTGGTTCTCCCGACGTACTTCGCCAGTACGACGATCACGGTTACGGCCACGCTGCATGGCGGCACCGCCTACATGCAGCAGTACGTCATCGGCGGGCCGCTTCCGGGAACCACCGTGCTGAGCGTCTCCGATCCAACCGGTGACGACAACGGACCGGGCACTTACCAGTACCCGACCTCGACTGACTTCACGGCCGGATCGTTCGACCTGACTCACTTCGCGGTCAGCCAGGACGGGACGAACGTCTACATCGAGACAACGCTCCGGACGCTGGTCCCCACGTTCGGGTCCTTGTTCGGCGCTCAGTTGCTCGACATCTACGTGCATACACCGGGCGCGGCGACGACGTCGACGGCCTCCGCGTATCCCGGCAACATGAACTACACGATCGCGTCCCCGTGGAGCGAGCGGCTCGAAGCGCAAGGCTTCGCATCGCCGGTTTGGGACGACGCGGCAGCCAACTCGCTCGGCACTCCGGAGTTTGTCGCCGACGGCCCGAGCGCCACGGCCACGTTGATCCTGCCTGAGTCGACGTTCGGCACGGTCGGTTCCGGCTGGACCTTCACCGTGGCGTTCACGGGACAGGACGGGACGCACTTCCCGCCGACGCGCGACTTCACCGCTACCCCCGGTGCGTTCACGTTCGGGGTATGCGCACCCGGCGGGACGAGCCCAATCTGCTCGCCGTCGGTCGACCCGAACACCGTCCCGAAGGTGATGGACACGATCCCGCCGACCGGCGTCGACCAGGCCACTGAGCTTGACCCCACACGCGGGCCGGTTGTGCTGCAGGGGGTGACGGTCCCCTAGCCGGGCGCAGACTCGAGCAGCCGGTCGACCAAGGTCGCTCCCTCGCGCGCCATCCGGGAGCGCGGGACGACGAGGTCGAAGCCGGCCTGCTGGGCCTGCGTGCGCACGTCCGCCTCGACGTGTGAGTAGAACGCGAGTGTCCTGACGGCGCCTGCCGGGATCCCCTCGAGCTGCTCGAGCCGCTCCGCGGTGTCCGCGGTCAGGTCGACGACGAGCACCTGGGCGCCCGGAAGCTCGCGCCGCACCGAGTCGGCGTCCGAGACCAGCACCGGCTCATGGCCCGCGGCCTGGAGCGCGCCGATGACGTTCGATCCGAACAACAGGTCAGGTATGAACGCGACCACGCGCGCCATCGTTCGATCGGCCCCGACCGCGCTCCGCTACTGCGCGTTGAGTCGTCGGAACTCTTCGCGCACGGACTCGGTCCGGCCCCACATCTGGGTCACCTCGGCCCGACCGGCGCGGGCCTCTCGCACCACCAGCTCGCCGTCGATTTCGGCCTCGTCGAGCAGGTGCAGCGCGGCGTGAACCGCCTGCGCCGCGGCGGCGTGCCCGAACCGATGGGCGACCAGCAGCCGCCAGTGCCAGTCGTTCTTGGAGTAGGGCTGGGCGTTGCAGGTGACGAGCAGGACAGCCGCATCCACGTAGCGGCGCTCGTCGAAGATCCGCAGGTCGAGCTCGAGGTCGGTCCAGTCGTCCGGGAGCGAGTCGACGATCTCCTGAAAGGTCAGCGCGAGCCCCATCAGAAGATCTGCTGGTAGATCAGAAACACGTTCATCAGCGTAATCGCGCCCGCTACGCCGAACGCCAGCGCGCTCGTCCGGCGGCGGTTGACGTGGACGCCCATCACATCTCGGCGGCTGGTCAGCGTCACGAGGGGCACGAGCGCGAAGGGTATCCCGAACGACAGGACGACCTGGCTCAGGACGAGCGCGCTGGTCGGGCTGACTCCGATCGCGAGCACCACGAGCGCCGGCACCATCGTCACCGCCCGGCGGGCGAGCAGCGGGATCCGGACCTTGATGAAGCCGGCCATCACGACCTGGCCCGCGTACGTGCCGACGCTCGACGACGAGAGGCCGGAAGCGAGCAGGGCGACCGCGAACGCCAGCGCCGCGCCGCCGCCGACGAGCGCCCCGAACTGGTGGTGCGCGCTCTCGAGCGAGCTCGTGTCCGACAGCCCCGGAGCGTGGAGAAGCTTTGCCGCGACCGCGAGCATGGCCAGGTTGACGACGCCGGCGAGACCCAGCGCGACGATCACGTCGAGTCGCTGGAACCGGAGCACCTTGCGGCGCTCGGCGTCGTTGCGGACCGGCATGCGGCCGTTGGTGAGCGCCGAATGGAGGTAGATCGCGTGTGGCATGACTGTGGCACCGACGATGCCGACCGCGAGGTACAGCGAGCTCGCGCCGCTGAGACCGGGTACGAGTCCCCCGAGCGACTCCTGGACGGAGGGCCCGATCCGGAGCGTCTCGTACAGGAACCCGGCGAGCACGAGGCCGAGCAGACTGGCGATCGCAAGCTCGAACCGCCGGTAGCCGCGCACCTGAAGCTCGAGAATCGCGAACGCGATCACGCCGGTGATCAGCCCGGCGGTCAGCAGCGGCACGCCGAACAGGAGGTTCAGTCCGACCGCGGCGCCCAGGAACTCCGCGATGTCGGTGGCCATCGCCATCAGCTCGGCCTGCACCCACAGCCCGACGCTCATCCACCGCGGCATCCGCTCGCGGCACGCCTCGGGCAGGCTGCGATCGGTGACGACTCCGAGCTTGGCCGACAGGTACTGGACCAGCATCGCCATCAGGTTCGCGAGCAGCACGACCCACAACAGCAGGTAGCCGAACTTCGCGCCGCCCTGGACGTTTGTGGCGAAGTTGCCGGGATCCACGTACGCGACCGAGGCGACGAACGCCGGCCCGAGCATCGCCAGCGTCGTCCGGAGTCGACCGCGTGCCAGCAGCCGCTCAAGCGGGCTGGGCGCGAGCTTGCCTTCGAGCGTCAGCTGGGCGCCGTCGGCAGTGGCGCCCTCAAGGGCCGGCTCGCGGAGCGCGCCGCCCGCCGGCGTCACCTGGTCACCGCGACCCGCATCGCCCGCGCCAGCTCGCCGCCGAGCACGTGCACGTCGTCGCCGAAGCGGACGAACAGCGGACCGTCGAACGGCTGCTTGTCGACGACCTCGAGCCGATCGCCGGGCGCGATTCCGCGCTCGGCGAGGAATCGCAACATCTCGGGATCGGAATCCGACACCCGGGTGAACGTTCCGCGGTCGCCGACCTCGAGCGTTTGAAGGCTGAGCGTCGAGCCCTCCTCGATCGTCAGGTCGCGAGTCGGGATCGGATCGCCGTGCGGGTCGTGCGTGGGGTCGCCGAGCTTGGCCGCAATCAGCTCTTCGAGCTCCTCCGAGAGCACATGCTCGAGCACCTCGGCCTCCTGGTGGACGCGATCCCACGGGACGCCGAGCGACTTGACGAGATACAGCTCGAGCAACCGGTGGTGGCGCATCACCTCTAGGGCCACGCGCCGCCCGGTCTCGGTCAGGGAAACACCGCGGTAGGGCTCATGCTCGACCAACCCGAGCTCGTCGAGGCGCTTGACCATCCCCGACGCCGACGCTGCGGTGACGCCAAGCCTGTCCGCGAGCGCATTCGTGCTGACGGCCTCGCCTTCGCGAAGCTCCAGGGCGTAGATCGCCTTGGCGTAGTCCTGCACCGCCTGTGAGCGGAGCGCCGTTGAGTCCTGGCTTGCCATCACACGAATTATGGTAGGCCTAAATCTGGGTTTCGCAACCCTCATTTCGGCATCCGGGGGGCGCGTATGCTGTTTTTATGGCCTCTCTGGACACAATCGCCGCCGACTACCGCACGATCACCGAGGCGTGCGGGCTGCTCGACCGGTCAGAGCGCGGGAAGCTCGCGCTCGCCGGGGGCGAGGCGCCCAGCTTCCTTCAGGGCCAGGTGACGAACGACGTCGAGGCTCTGCCCGCCGGCCGGGGCTGCTACGCCGCGTTCCTGACGCCGAAGGGCAAGATGCTCGGCGATCTCCGCATCCTCGCCACCGACGACGAGCTCTTGCTCGACACCGAACGGGTCGCGCTCCAGGGCCTGTTCAACATGATCCGGCGCTTCAGCCTCGGCTACGACGTGGAGCTGCACAAGCGCACGCTCGAGCGGGGGCTGCTGTCGCTGATCGGGCCGGGAGCCGCGGACGCTGCGGGGGCCGGCTCGTTGTCTGACGACGAGCATGCGCACGCGCTTGTCACGGTCCCGGGAAGCGATTTGGTCGCGCGAGCGGTTCGCACGGACGTCGGGATCGACCTGCTCTGCGACGCCGGTGACGTTGAAGCGCTCCGCGACGCGCTCGAGAACGCGGGCGCCGTGGCGGTGGCTGAGCCGGCGGTGGAATGCCTGCGGGTCGAGCGCGGACGCCCTCGCTACGGGGTCGATCTCGACGATTCGGTGATCCCCCAGGAGGCCGGACTCAACGAGCGCGCGGTGTCGTTCACCAAGGGCTGCTACGTCGGCCAGGAGACGGTCGCCCGGCTGTATTACCGGGGCAAGCCGAACCGGCAGCTGCGCGGGCTCCGGCTGTCGGCGCCGGCTTCGCCGGGAGACGAGCTGTCGTTGGACGGACGTGTGGTCGGCCGTCTCGCGACCGTCGCCGAGTCGCCGCGACTCGGTCCGATCGCGCTGGCGCTGGTGCGCCGCGAGGCCCCGCCGGGCAGCACCGTCGCGGTCGCCGACGACGGTGGCGTCATCGGCGAAGTCACCGAGCTCCCGTTTTAGTCACCTCGAGGACCAGCTGCGTGGTCTCGGGGTGGGAGGCCAGGTAATTCGAGACGATCCGCAACTCGTCGATCTCGTCGGGCGGGACGTGCGTCCCGAGCTCGCCGGCGCGGCCGGCTCGCCTTAGCGCCGCGTCCGTTCGCTCCTCGAGCGTGGCGCTTTCGGCGGGCGCCTCGCCCCAGTCGACCAGGCGGCCGCCCACCAGCCAGAACGCGTCCTGCCTGTCGTTTTCGACCGGGTGCGGGACCAGGAGGAGCCGTGCTCTCGAATGCGTGGCCTCGAGTGTGCCGCCGAGCCGCTCGAGGATCATGCCGAGCCGGCGCAATCGCCGGCGCAGCCACGCCGCACGCTCGTACAGCTGCTGCTCGGATGCCGCTCGCATCTGACCCTCGACGTGACCGAGCAGACGCGCCCGGCCGTCCGCTCCGTCGACGAACAGCCGCAGCGCTTCGTCGAGCCGTCGGCGGTAGAGGTTCGGGTCGAGGTCGCCCAGGCACGGGGACAGGCACCGGCCCATCTGTCCGTACGCCGACGGATACTCCCTGAGCACGAGCTTGCGGCCGCAATGGCGCAGGCCGAAAAGTGAGTCGAGCTGCTCGACTAGCTCGTGCGCGAGCCGCCGACCCCGCAACGGCCCGATCGTGACCGCGTGGCCGGGCGCCGGGTCCGACGCCACCTCGAGGATCGGGAACGGTATGTCGAACCGGCAGCGGATGTAGCAGAGCCGGTCGTCCCGTCTGGCCAACCGGATGTTCCCGGGCGGGCGATGCTGCTTGATCAAGCGGTTCTCGAGCACGAGCGCGCCGAGCTCCGAGTTCGTGCTCTGGTAGTCGACGACCGTCGCCTGAACGGTCCAATCGGCCGGCCCGCTCGAAGGGGCGAAATGGGCGCGGGCGCGGCTGCGGATCGAGACCGACTTGCCGACGTAGAGCACCCGGCCGCCGTCGTCGCGGAACAGGTACACGCCGGGATCCTTCGGGAGGTCCGCGAAGTCGAGTTGCGGCGGCGGGGTCATCGCCGGCGTGCGGCGCTTGCGGCCGGCCGCGCGCCTGCGATGCGACTTCCCGAGCGCCAGCGCATCGGCGATCGTCACCGCGTTCGCGCACAGGCGTGGGAACAGCGCGCACAGGACGCGGGCGCACGTCTCCGCGTCGGCGAGCGCCCGGTGCGCGGTCTGCACCTCGATCCCGAGCGCATCCGCCAGGACGGACAACCCACGCCGGCGCTGGAGCGGCAGCAGCTTGCGCGCGAGCGCGGCGGTGCACAGCACGGGCGGGTTCGGCCAGTCGAGGCCGATCAGTTCGAACGCGCGGCGGAGCACGCGCCGGTCGAACGGCGCGTTGTGCGCCACCAGGACCCTCCCTCGGAGCAGTTCCTCGAGCGGCGGGAGTACCGCCTCGAGCCCAGGAGCGTCGGCCATCATCTCCTGCGTGATCCCGGTGAACCGCTGAATGCCCCGTCCCAGCGGCCGGTTGCAGCGCACGAGCGAAGACCACCGGTCGTGCAGTTCGCCCCCACCGACGAGCACCGCGCCGACCTCGGTCATCTCGCAGGCATCGCCGCCCAGACCGTTCGTCTCGGTGTCCACGACCAGGAACTCGGTCGTGGCAATCGGCTGCTCGAGCAACGTCACAGACGCGTGATACGCGCCGGATCGGACGGCAAGCAAGCAGGATTGCAGCGCTTGTCGTCGCATCAGTCTCGATGACCGGACCCCCGGGTAGGATCGGCAGCACCAATCCTCGGGAAGGAGGTGACGTGACCACTACCGCCCCTGATCTCGCACAGCTCCGGGAGCTGGACGAGGGCACGCGTCGCGCATGGACCGCGTACAACGAACAACTTCGCGACCTCGATGGCGAGGAGTACGAGCGCGTAGAAGCGCAGTCGTGGACCGCGCTTCAGGCCGAGCTTCGGCGCCTCGAGCGCCGGCGCGCCACCTTGCTGGCCTCCAACTGAATCCGTCGCCCGATCCCGCTGCGGCGGGCGGTGCCGCAACAAGTTGACATCGATCGGTGTTACGTTCCTGTGAGCGGGTATTACGCACGCTAGGGTCCCGCCCCCTAGTCGGATTTCCCGCGGACACCCCGGCTTTCAGACGGTCCTTTACGGGAGGCCACGCTCGACGATGTGCAGGAGGACGATCGCGATGCTCGCCGGCACCGCCCTGGCTGTCTCCGCCTGCGGGTCGAGCTCGCCGGCCGCCACCACCCCACGCCCGCCGTCGCCGGTCAACTTGACGGTGTTCATCGACAACAGCCGCGTGTCCGTGTCCCCGGCGATCGTCGGCGCGGGGCCGGTCGAGTTCATCATCACGAATCAAGCCACCAAGGCGGAGTCGCTGGCGATCCTCCCGTCCGGCGCGTCCGCCCGCCAGCCGCTCGCCAGCACGGCGCCGATCAACCCCCAGGCGACCGCACAGATCACGGTCAACTTCTCCTCGCCCGGAAAGTACTCGGTCGCCACCGGCGCCGGCGACGGCTCGGGCACCGGGATCCGGGCGGCATCGATCCACATCGGCGCCAAGCGCGCCAGTAGCGACAACCAGCTGCTGCAGCCGTAACGTCGGGCCGAGCTCGCCCGCCTGACGCGGGGGGGCGCGGCCGGCGGGCGGGGTCGGCTTGGGGGGCCACGTTTGGGGGGCGATGACCGGCGCGGGGGCCACTACCAACGCGCCGGCCACTACCAACGCGGCGGCCACGACGAGCCGGGGCCACCACAAGCGCGGGCGTCACCACCACCGCGGCGGCCACGACGAGCCCGGGCCACCACAAGCGCGGGCGTCACCACCACCGCGGCGGTCACCACGAGCCCGGGCCACGACCGGCGCGGCTGGGTCTATGTAAAACGTGACAAACCGCGCCCCCGCCGGGCGACCATGTGCACATAAGCATGTGGAGGATGCTTATGTGCACTCGGCGAGTCAGCGAGGCCGAGCGTTGGCACGTTTTGCATGGTGCGAAGTCTGCCAGCGCCCACGCTCCGGTCTCGCTCCTTCCCAGCTCGTTGTGGCGCCACCGGCAGGTCGACGCCCGGTCACGCGGCGCCACCGGCCCGCCAACGGGCACAGACCGGCCCTCACAGCCCCCCCGGCGCGCGAAATCGCCCCGCCGGCGCGTCGACCTAGTCCCGCCGGCGCGCGGTTCTCCCCGGTCGGCACGTTGACCCAGTCCTCGGCGGCAACGCGGACCCACTCCCGCCGGCACGAGGACCCCACTCCCGCCGGCAACGCGGACCCACTCCCGCCGGCAACGCGGGCCCCAGTCCCGCCGGCACGAGGACCCCACTCCCGCCGGCAACGCGGACGCCACCCCGACATTCGTGCACTCGACGATCCGCCGGGCTCGAGTTCGAGGTTTTCGTTGCCATACCGGAACGAATATGCATTCGGCCCGAGCGGGGCGGCGAGTGTTGAGTTTTCGGTGTTCCAAGGTCGCCCGCGGCGCGTGCGCAACCCGAGGCCGCCGGCCGGCCCGTGGCACTCCCCGCAGCCTCCCGTCGACCCGTCCGCGCCCTCACATTCAACTTGCTTTTGTGCAATACTTGCATGCGTGCAAGCAATTCATACGCCAGCACTGGACTCAACTGAAGACGCCGCCACCCCGGCCGGCGACCGAACCGCGACCGGCGCCACCCTCGCCGAGGACCTGTACGCGCTGATTGTGTTCCTCCACAAGAACTGCAACGCCGATCTGTTCGAGGCGGTCGGCGCGCTAGAGCTTTCGCTCTCCCAGATCAAGCTGCTCCACCACCTCGACGATCAGCCGCGCGAGCTGTCCCTCAAGGAAGCCGCGGAGGTAGTCCACGTCTCAATGCCTGCCGCCAGCCGGATGGTCGACGATCTCTTCCGGCGGGGGTTCGCGCAGCGCCGCGAGGACGAGGACGATCGCCGCATGAAGCGCGTCTGCCTGACCGAGGGCGGGCGCACCGCGATCCGTCGCCTGAACGCAGCGCGCCTCAGCGGACTCGAGCAGTTCGCGGACAACTTGACGACCACGGAGCGCCAATCCCTGGCCCAAGCCCTCCAGCAGCTCCTCGAGCGCGAGGACGTAGCCGCCTGCCGCCCGGAGGCGCTCACCCCATGACCGATCGGATACTCGCTCACCGCCACCGGCTCGTGACCGACGAGAACAGCAAGTGGTGGACCCTCGGCGCGATGTGCTTCGCGCTGTTCATGATCATGCTCGACAACACGGTCGTGAACGTCGCGCTGCCGTCGATCCAGCGCGACCTGCACGCCTCGCTGGCGGCGCTCGAGTGGACCGTCAACGCGTACACGCTGACGTTCGCGGTTCTGCTCGTCACCGGCGGGCGCCTCGGCGACATCTTCGGCCGCCGGCGGATGTTCATCTTCGGCGTCACCGTGTTCGGCGTCTCCAGCTTGCTGATCGGCTTCTCGCCCAACGACACGTGGCTCGTGGGCTTCCGGGCCGTTCAGGGCATCGGCGCGGCGTTCATGATGCCCGCCACCCTCGCGATCATCACCCAGGCGTTCCCGGCCGAGCAGCGCGGGACCGCGATCGGCACGTGGGCCGGGGTCAGCGCGCTCGCGCTCGCGATCGGCCCGGTCGTCGGCGGCTTCCTGACCGAGTACGTGAGCTGGCGCGCGATCTTCTTCATCAACCCGCCGATCGCGGTCGGCGCGGTCGCGGTGGCGCTGTTCGCGGCCCGCGAGACGCGTGACGAGACCGTCGACAAGACCGTCGACTTCGCGGGCATCGCGTCGCTGACGGTCGGACTGACCGCGCTCGTGCTCGCGCTCGTAGAGAGCAACAGCTGGGGCTGGGGCTCGGCGCGCGTGATCTCGCTGCTCGTCCTGGCGGCAATCTCCCTGACCGGGTTCGTGATCGTCGAGCGGCGTGTCAAGGCCCCCATGATCGACTTCACGTTCTTCCGGTCGCGCACGTCGATCGGCGCCAACACCGTCGGCTTCCTGGTGTCGTTCGCGATGTTCGCGCAGTTCTTCTTCCTCACCCTGTACCTGCAGAACGTCCTTCACTACTCGCCGCTCGAAACCGGCCTGCGGTTCCTGCCCTCCACGATCGTGATCATGCTGGTGGCCCCAGTCGCGGGCCGCCTGGCCGACCGCGTGGGCTCGCGCCCGCTGATGACGCTCGGGCTCGTGATCGTGGCCATCTCGATGTTCATCGAGTCGCGCCTCACGGTCCACAGCGGCTATGGCCTGCTGCTGCCCGGCTTCATCCTGATGGGCCTGGGCATGGGGCTCGTGATGTCGCCGATGAGCACCGCCGCGATGAACGCCGTCGATCGCACCAAGGCCGGCGCGGCGTCGGGCGTCCTCTCGATGAGCCGTATGGTCGGCAGCACGTTCGGCGTGGCCGTGATGGGAGCGCTCGTGACCACGATCGGTCGCTCGGAGCTCAACTCGAGTCTCCCCCACGTCGCCACAGCGACCCGCGAGCAGATCGTCAACGCGCTCGGCAGCGGGGCCCAGGTCGGCGCCCACGCGCCGGCGCAGATCGTCGCCGCGGCCAATGACGCGTTCGTCTCGGCGCTCAGCACCGGCCTGCTGGTCGGCGCACTCGTCACGCTGAGCGGCGCGGTCGTCGCCTGGACGCTGATCCAGCGGCGCGCAACCGCCCCGGCGACGGTGCCGGTCCAAGATAAGGATCAGGCCGCCACGGCGACCGAGGCCGGCGAAGAGGCCTCGGTCGAAGTCACGCTGGTCTGACCCTGCCAATCCGGGGATCCGGCCGCTCCGCGCCCATCCGGCACCTCCGGATCTACACCCGGGTAGCATCCGCCCGGCGAACTCCGCCGACTCTAGGAAGGTGCAAAACGAGTGGCAGTTGACTTGAGCCAGGTCGCACACGTCGAGACCGAGCCGGGCGTGCTCCCCCGCACGATGGCGGCCTGGGTGATCCGGGAGGAGCGCGAGGGAGAGCCGACCGACGCCTTTCAGATCGAGGAGATCGAGGTCCCGGTGCCCGAAGCCTTCGAGGTGATCGTCCGGGTGATGGCCGCTGGAGTCAACTTCAACAACGTGTGGGCGGCGCTCGGGGAGCCAATCGGCGTATGGCGCTACGGCGACCATCCGCGCTGGGGCCATCACATAGGCGGTTCGGACGCCTCTGGCGTCGTGTGGAAGGTCGGCCCCGGCGTCACCCGCTGGAAGCCGGGCGACGAGGTCGTGATCCACTGTAACCAGGCGTCCTACGAAGACCCGGAGGTCCACGGATTCGATCCGCTGGCGGCGCCGAGTCAGCAGATCTGGGGTTATGAGACGACTTGGGGGTCGTTCGCCCAGTTCTGCAAGGTCCAGGCCCAGCAACTGCTGCCCAAGCCCCGCCACCTCGCCTGGGAGGAGGCGGCCGCCTACGGCCTCACTTACTTCACCGCCTACCGGATGCTGATCGACCGCTGCCACCTCCAGGCCGGGCACCGAGTGCTGATCTGGGGCGCCGCCGGCGGCCTCGGCGTGTTCGCAACCCAGCTGTGCGCGCTGAGCGGCGCGGACGCCGTCGGCGTCGTCTCGAGCGAGGAGAAGGGCCGTCTGATCGAGCAGCTCGGCGCGGTGGGCTACATCAACCGCTCCGAATACCCCGGGATGATGCGCGTCGGCGGCGAGACCGCGGACGAGGAGCTGGCCCGCTTCAAAGAATCTCGGCGATTCGGCAAGGCCGTCGCGAACATCCTCGGAGAGCCCCCTGACATCGTGTTCGAGCATGTTGGGAAGGCGACCTTCCCAACCTCTGTTCTGGTCGTCCGCCCGTTCGGGAAGGTCGTGATCTGCGGCGCGACCTCGGGCTACCAGCTCGACTTCGACGTCCGGTATCTGTGGATGCGACAGAAGGAGATCATCGGCTCGCACTTCGCCAACGCCTGGGAGGCGACGAAGGCAAACCAGCTGATCGAGGAGTCGAAAGTGCGCCCAGTGCTGTGGCAGACGATGGGATTCGAGAAGGTGGCGGAGGCGCATCAGCTTCTGCGAGACAACAAGCACCTCGGCAAGATCGCGATCCTCGTCGGGGCCACCGACGAGGGCCAGGGCAAGACTGCCGAGGGTCCTGGCGCGATCCGAGCGGAGGTGGGAGCCTGATGGCCGGCGTAATGCATGTCGATTGGTACGCGACCGTGATGCGTCACGAGCAGTTCGTGGCGGAGGTCTCCGCGGTCGCGCCGCACGCGCTCCGCTACGGAGCGACCGCGTACGCGGTCCATCAGTCGCGCGACGATCGCTACAAGATCACCCAGATGGCCTGGTTCGAGTCAAAGCCGGCTTGGTACGCGTACTGGGAGAGCCCGGAGATGATCGCGTTCCGTCGCCGGCTCATGGGCAAGTACCAGATCCCGATCACGTACACCTGGTACGACGAGATCGTCGCCGGCGCGCTCGGACCCGAGGTCGACCTCGAGCCGGCGCCGGAGCCGGAACCCGCACCGTCCGCGGCCGTCTGACGCAAGTCGTCAACTAACACACCGAGCCCGGATTACGTCCTATCCTTGGCTGCCGTGACGCGGGCTCACAAGATCGCCAACCTGATCGGCGTTCCGCTCCCGCTCGTCGGACTGGTCGCCGCGATCGTGCTGTTGTGGAACCAGGCGATCGGGCCGCTCGAGCTGGGGCTCCTGATCGGTCTGTACGTGCTCACAGCGCTCGGGGTGACGCTCGGTTACCACCGGATGTTCACGCATCGGGCGTTCGAATCCAGCCGCGTATTCCGCGCGGTCGTCGCGGTGCTCGGGTCGATGGCGATGGAGGGCTCGGTGATCACGTGGGTGGCCGATCACCGCAAGCACCACGTGTTCACCGACCAGGAGGGTGACCCGCACTCGCCGCACCTCAGCGGACCAGGCTTCTGGGGCGGAGTCAAAGGGCTTTGGCATGCGCACGTCGGCTGGCTGTTCGAGACCGTCGGCACGGCCGAGCGGGAGCGCTTCGCGCCCGACCTGGTCAAGGATCGGGCGCTTCGCGTGATCGACAAACTGTTCTTCGTGTGGGTCGTGCTCGGCTTCGCTATCCCATTCGCACTCGGGTGGATCATCGGCGGCGGCGTCGGCGCGGCGCTGACCGCGCTTCTGTGGGGCGGCTTCGTGCGCGTGTTTCTGCTTCACCACGTAACGTGGTCGATCAACTCGATCTGCCACTTCTTTGGTCGCCGGCGGTTCGACGTCGAGGATGAATCGCGCAACGTGTTCTGGCTCGCTCCGCTATCTATGGGCGAGGCGTGGCACCACAATCACCACGCGTTCCCAACCTCGGCGTTCCACGGTCTCAGCTTGTGGGAACGAATCGCAGACCCGACCGGGTTGCTGATCGCGCTATTCGAGAAGCTCGGGATCGTCTGGAACGTCGTCCGCGTCAGCCCCGAGCGCCAGCGCGCGAAGTCAATGACCGCCGGGCCCAAGCCCAGCGGACCGCGCCCCGCCGCCCGCTAGCCAGCCTCGAGCGGCGCCATCGTCAGGCCGGCGCCGTTCAGCTGCTCCCAGTACCCCTCGGCCTCGTCCCGCGGGCCGCTCCACACGATCGCACAGCCGCTCTTGTGGATGCGGTCGGCGAGGCGGTATCCCTGCGCCAGCGTGACGCCCGGTATCACCCGCGAGAGCGTCTCCGCGACGTGGTCGAAGGTGTTGAACTCGTCGTTGAGCACGACCACCCGCCACAGCCCGCCGAGGTCGCTGCCCGGTCCACCTACGCGCGGCAGCTCAACCGTCTGCGACATCTGATTCAGGATACCTCGCGCTCGCCGGTCAGCCGGCTGCGACGGCCTCGGCGCGCTTGCGCCAATATCGCTCGAGCCCTGCGTACAGCTGATCGGGAGGAGCGGCCTGCTCATACGCCTCGAGCAGCGCCGCGTCGGCGTGCTCCTCGATCTCAGTCCGCACGCCCGCGATGAACGTCTCGAGATCCTGCTCGCGCGCCCGCGCCGCAAAGTCGTCCAGGCGGGCGGAGAGCTCGTCGAGTTGCGCCTCGGGGTCGTCGCTCATGCCGAAATGGGTCTGGACGAGCCGCTCCGGCTTCCACGCCCGGATGAGGTCGATCGACGCATGCCACCGCTCGACGTCGACGTCCGGCGGCGGGCTCGGCGGGATCGTCAGCGAAGAGCTCGCGATCCGCACCCCGCCCGTGTCGCCGACGAACGCAGTCCCGTCGTGCAGGTAGGAGACGTGATGCGATGCGTGACCAGGGGTGTACGCCACCTCGAACGCCCCGTCGAACAGCTTCTCGCCGCCGTGCAGCACCCGCAGATTCTGCTCCGGCACCGGGACCATCTCGCCCCACCGCCGGTCCATGTCCTCCCCATACAGGATCCGCGCGCTCTTGATCAGCCGTTCGGGGTCCGCCATGTGCCGGGCGCCCCGCTCGTGCACGTACACCTCGAGGTCGGGCCAGCGCTGGACCAGCGAGCCGCTCGCGCCGGCATGATCTAGATGAATATGTGTCAGTAGCAGCGCCCGGGGGCGGTCGCCATCGAGCCCCTCGAGCAGCGAGCCAAGGCACGACGTCGGACCGGGGTCGATCACCACGTCGTCCACGACCCAGGCTCCGATCACCCTCGGGACGCCGAGGTGCATGACGTCGATCAGCCGTGCACCCACTTAGTGCGGCTCGGCGGCAGGGTCGTCGTCGTCGCGAGGCTCCACCACCGGGAGGACCGCGGTCGGCTCGACGTGTGGATCGGGCTCGTCGGAGAAGATGTCCTCGGGTTCGACGTCCTCCTCGTCGTACGGCTCCGAACCGACCTCGCCCGCACCGACCTCGCCCGCACCGACCTCGCCCGCACCGACCTCCTCGGCATCGACCTCGGGCGCACCGACCTCGTCCGCATCGATCTCGTCGGCGACGACGTCGTCCTCCGCGATGAGCTCCTGGGCGTCGGCGACCGGTTGTTCGCCGGCATCGACCGCCTCGGCCGGGAAGCTGTTTGCGGCGGAGTCGGTCAGCGTCAGCAGCTCGCGCGCCAGTTCGCGCGTGTCCTCAACGATCCGGTGGCGCTCGGCCCAGATCCGGTCGGTCTCGGCGTCGAGCTCGCGCACCCGCTCCTCGGCCGCGGTAACGATCTGTGCGGACTCCTGGCGTGCGGCCTCGAGCCGGTCCTCCGCGTCGCTGCGCGACTGGAACGTGATCTGCGCCGCCGCCTCGTGGGCGCGCTGGAGAATCCCCGACACCTCCTCCCCCACGCGCTCGAGCGCTCTGCGAATCGCCGCATCTGGCGAGCGGGTCGCCTGCAGCTCCGCCACCAGCTGACTGGTTTTCTGTACGTAGGCGTCCACGGCCAGCCTGTCGTAACCACGCAGGGCGGTTGGGAACTCGACGTCGGCCACGGCCAGCACGGGGTCGTCGGGCAGCGTCGCGAGCGGCGCGGTGATGTCCTGCATGAGCCCGTGCTCGGTGGAGGCTGAACTCTGATCGGGCATGGCCCTGACCATACCGAGTGAGCCGGCCCGTACGGGGAACCGCCCCGTCGCGCTTCAAAGGATTCATACAATCCGACCCCATGCCGGAGCCGCCTTCGCACCGTCTGCCTGAACCCGACCGGCCCTGGATGATGCGCACGTACGCCGGCCATTCGGACGCTCGGCGATCCAACGAGCTGTACCGGAAGAACCTCGAGAAGGGCCAGACGGGGCTGTCGATCGCGTTCGATCTCCCGACCCAGACCGGATATGACCCGGACCACGAGCTGGCGAAAGGCGAGGTCGGGAAGGTCGGCGTCTCGATAGCCCACAAGGGCGACATGGAAACGTTGTTGGACGGCATCCCGCTCGATCAGATGAACACCTCGATGACGATCAACGCCACCGCCGCCTGGCTGCTGGCGTTGTACATCGTCGTCGCCGACGATCAGGACGTCGCCGAGGACAAGCTCCAGGGCACGACCCAGAACGACATCCTCAAGGAGTACCTGAGCCGCGGCACGTACGCGTTCCCGCCCGGCCCGAGCATGCGGCTGATCGCCGACACGATCGCCTACACGGTCCAGCACGTCCCTAAGTGGAACCCGATCAACATTTGCTCGTACCACCTCCAGGAAGCGGGCGCGACGCCCATTCAGGAGATCGCGTTCACGATGAGCAACGCGATCGCCGTGCTTGACGCCGTCCGCGAGCGCGTCCCGAGCGAGCTTATGGGCAGCGTGTTCGGGCGCATCTCGTTCTTCGTCAACGCCGGCGTTCGCTTCGTCGAGGAGCACGCCAAGCTCCGCGCGATGGCGATCCTGTGGGACGAGCTCGGGCGCGAGCGCTACGGCGTCGAGGACGAGAAACATCGGAGGCTGCGCTACGGCGTCCAGGTGAATTCGCTGGGGCTGACCGAGGCTCAGCCGGAGAACAACGTCTACCGGATCGCGCTCGAGGCGCTCGCGGTGACGCTCGGCCGGAACGCCCGCGCACGGGCGATTCAGCTGCCCGCCTGGAACGAGGCGCTCGGCCTGCCCCGGCCGTGGGACCAACAGTGGTCGCTTCGCCTGCAGCAGATCCTGGCGTACGAGACCGACCTGCTCGAGTACCCCGACATCTTCGAAGGCTCGAAGGTGATGGACGGGCTGGTGGCCGAGCTGCTCGAGGGCGCCCATGGGGAGATGCAGCGCGTGGCCGAGCTCGGGGGCGCCGTCGAGGCGGTCGACTACATGAAGGCCGCCCTGGTCGAGTCGCATCGCAAGCGCTGGCAGCGGATCGAGTCCGGTGAGCAGGTCGCGGTCGGCATGAACAAGTTCACCTCGACGGAGCGCTCGCCCCTGACTGCGGGCGCCGACGGCGGGATCCTCGTCGTCGACCCCGAAATAGAGGCCGAGCGCATCGCCGCGGTCGAAAAATGGCGCCCCGACCGCGACCGGGCCGCGGTCGACGAAGCGCTCGACAAGCTCGCCGAGACCGCCAGAAACGACCACGAGAACATCATGCCCGCGACGATCGCCGCCGCCCGCGCCGGCGCGACCACCGGTGAGTGGGCGCAGACGCTTCGCGACGCGTTCGGCGAGTACCGGGCGCCCACCGGGGTCGGCGACGCTGCCGCGGCGCCGAGCGAGGGGGTGTCCGAGCTCCGCGAGCAGGTCGAGCGTGTCAGCGACGCCCTCGGCCGCCGACTCAAGTTCCTGGTCGGCAAGCCCGGCCTCGACGGACACTCGAACGGGGCGGAGCAGATCGCGGTCCGCGCCCGCGACGCCGGCATGGACGTCGTCTACGAAGGAATCCGTCTGACCCCGTCGCAGATCGCCACCTCGGCCGCCCAGGAGGGCGTCCACGTGATCGGCCTGTCGATCCTGTCGGGCTCACACCGAGAGCTGATTCCCGCCGTGCTCGAAGCGCTCCGCGAGGCAGGCGCGGAGGACGTGCCGGTGGTGGTCGGCGGCATCATTCCGCCCGACGACGCGACCGCCATGCTCGACGCCGGGATCGCGGCGGTCTACACCCCCAAGGACTGGAACCTCAACGGGATGATGCGCGACATCATCGAGCTGGTCGCCGAGCGCCACGGCGTCGAAAGCGCCGTCGGGGCTTGACCGACACCCGCGCCCCGGCCGACGGCCGCGAGCTCGGCAAGCGCCTGCGCGACCGTGACCTCGCCGCCGCCGCCGCGGCGCTCAACCTGATCGAAAGCCGCACCCCGGACGCGCGCCGGCAAGCCGAGGCGCTCCTCGCCGAAATATCCCCCGCCGCGCTTGGCCACGAGGCGACCGCCCACATCGTCGGCGTAACCGGCCCTCCCGGCGTCGGCAAGTCGTCGTTGCTCTCCCAGCTCGTCAAGCACTGGCGCTCGGAACAGAAGTCCGTCGCCGTGCTCGCGGTCGACCCGAGCTCGCGCCGATCAGGTGGGTCGCTGCTGGGCGACAGAGCCCGGATCGAGACCGATCCGAAGGACCGCGACGTGTTCATTCGCTCGACCGCCGCGGGAACGCGCCTCGGCGGCCTCGCCCCCGCCACCCGGGCCGCGTCGGAAGCGCTCGCGGCCGCGTTCGACGTGGTCGTGATCGAGACCGTCGGCGTGGGCCAATCCGAGACCGACGTGGCCGACACGGCCGATACCGTCGCGGTCGTCCTGCAGCCCGCGTCCGGCGACGTCCTCCAGTTCCTGAAGGCAGGCATCATGGAGGTCCCCGACGTGCTCGTCCTCACCAAGACAGATCTCGGCGCGGCCGCCACTCGCGCCATCTCCGACCTCCGCGCGGCGCTGCTCGCGCTAGGCGCGACCGACACCGAGGTGTGCGCGGTCTCGTCGATCCCGCCCCCGCGGGGCATCGCCGAGCTGGCGCAAGCGCTCGAAGCCCATCGCACGCGGGTCGACCTCCCGAAACGCAGACAACGGGCCAGGCGGCACCACGCGCTCGAGAACTTTGCCGTCGAGCACGGTGAGCGGGGCGTTCGCGCGCTTGGGGGACGCCTCAAGGCCGAGCGATGGCTCGAGACCCAGGATCCGGCGCTCGACGTCCCTTCGCTCGAGCGAGCGCTGACCGACCTAGCCGACAGCCAGGGCGACAGATGAGAAGCATTCGCCGGCGCCAGGGCGTCGCCCGCCGAATCGTGCTCCCGGCCGAGCCGCTGATCCAGGGCCCGACCGCGCTACGAGCGTGGCGCGACTCGGATCTGCAACCGCTCGTGACCGCATGCCAGGACCCCGAGATCTCGCGCTGGACCCGCGTCCCGTTCCCCTACGGACCTTCCGACGCCCGCAACTACCTGCTCCAGCGCCACGACGCGCTCCACGCCGGCGCCTCCGCCCCGTTCGCGATCGTGCTCGCCGAAGACCGCGCCTACCTGCTCGGATCGATCTCGCTGATGCGGTTCTCCTGGAAGAACGCCCGCGGCGAGGTCGGCTACTGGCTCGCCAGGGATGCGCGGGGACAGGGCCACACTACCCGCGCTGTCCGGCTGATCACGAATTGGGGGTTTGTCCACCTCGGCCTGCATCGAATCGATCTCGTCGCGGCCACCGGAAATCCGGCCTCCCAGCGAGTCGCTGAGAGGTGCGGCTTCACTCGCGAGGCGGTCCTGCGCTCGTTCATGGTGAGCAAGAACGGGCGCGATGACATGGTCGCGTTCGGTTTGCTCGCCACCGACCTCCAAGGCTGAACCGCTTTCTCAGCTAGGCTCCACTAAATGAAGCTGGAGCAACTCCGCGACGGCCACGGCCGCCTGATCGGCGATCTACGCGTGTCGGTCACCGACCGCTGCAACTTCCGTTGCCAGTACTGCATGCCGGCCGAGGGACTGCCGTGGCTTGAACGCGCCGAAATTCTGACCTTCGAGGAAATCGCACGCCTGGTCAGCCTGTTCGCGGACATGGGCGTCCACGACGTGCGCCTCACCGGCGGGGAGCCGCTCGTGCGCAAGCAATTCGCGCACCTGGCGGAGATGCTTGCCCAAATCGACGCCGTCCACGACCTGTCGGTCACGACCAACGGCTTCCTTCTCGAGCGCGACGCCGAGGCGCTCGTTCGCGCCGGCATCAACCGCTTCAACGTGTCGGTCGACTCGCTCCAGCGCGACCATTTCTTCGAGCTCACCCGGCGCGACGCGCTCCCGCAGGTGCTCAGAGGACTAGAGCACCTGGCGACGTTCCCCGAGGCCCACCCGATCAAGATCAACGCGGTCGCGGTGCGAGGGTTCACCGAGGACGAGGTGATCCCGCTCGCCGAGTTCGCCCGCACGACCCCGTACGAGGTCCGCTTCATCGAGTTCATGCCGCTCGACGCCGACCACGCCTGGAATGAGGATCAAGTCCTCACCGGCGATGAGATTCGCGATGCAATCGACGCGGTGTACCCGCTCGAGCCCCAGCCGCGCGAGCCCCACGCGACCGCACGCGTCTACAACTTCGCCGACGGGCGCGGCAAGATCGGGTTCATCAATCCGGTCTCAGAGCCGTTCTGCGGCGATTGCAACCGCGTTCGGCTGACCGCCGATGGCCGCCTGCGCACGTGCTTGTTCTCGCTGAACGAGACCGACCTGCGCAGCCCGATGCGCGACGGCGGCGACGACCGCGAGCTTGAACGGATCATCCGCGACGCCGTATGGCTCAAGGAGCTCAAGCACCACGTCGGCGAGCCGGGCTTCATCCAGCCCGCTCGTAGCATGTCCGCCATCGGCGGCTAAGCCGCCACCTCGTAAATTCTCCATAAGACCCGGGCGGCGATTAACTCTTTCGCAAGAATTTAGGCAGCATCATCTAGGGCGCAGATGCTCCTCCTGATGCTGTTTGCGTTGATCGCCGGGGCGGGGACCGCGATCACGCCTTGCGTCCTGCCGGTCGTGCCGGCGCTGCTGGCGTCGAGTGCCACCGGTGGCCGCCGCCGTCCGATCGGGATCGTGATCGGGCTCGGCGTGACGTTCACGATCGCGATCGTGCTGCTCGCGCAGCTCGTGAAGGGCGTC
The DNA here is from genome assembly GCA_963783415.1 of uncultured Solirubrobacterales bacterium. Classification (GTDB taxonomy): domain Bacteria; phylum Actinomycetota; class Thermoleophilia; order Solirubrobacterales; family Solirubrobacteraceae; genus Palsa-465. The sequence goes on along the minus strand of CAWANN010000022.1, from coordinate 68,181 downwards.
GGCCTCGCGAGCGGCGCCGCCCGGACGCTGGCGATCGTGGTCCTGATCGTGTTCGGCGTCGCGCTGCTGGTCCCCGACCTGACGGCCCGCATCGAGGCGCCGCTGTCTCGGCTCGGCCGTTTCGGCCCGAAGAGCCGCGGTACCGGCTTCTGGTCGGGGCTCGGCGTCGGAGCCGCACTCGGCTTCGTGTGTGCGCCGTGCGCCGGCCCGATCCTGGCCGCGGTGACGTCGGTGAGCGCCTCGAGCGGCGCCAACGCTCGCGTGGTCCTCGTCGCGATCTCCTACTCGGTCGGGTTGTCAGCGGTGCTGCTCGTGTACGCGTTCGCCGGGCGAGCGGTGATAGACCGGATCCGTCGCGTCGGACGCGGCAACACGATCAACCGCGTCCTCGGCGTCGTGCTGCTCGCGACCGGGGTCCTGATGATCTTCAACGTCGACGTCCGCTTCGAGGAGGACCTCGCCAAGGACACGAGCCTGCCGGCGATCCTCGTCGATCCGACGCGCTCGCTCGAGAGTTCGAGCGCCGTCCAGAAGCGACTGGCGTCGCTGCGCCCGACGTCCCGCTTCGTCACCGCGCAGCAGGAGGCGTCGTCGAAGCCGGTGTCAACCGCGGCCGAGCGCGAGGTCGCGATCCCGGGAGTCAAGACACCGTCGCTTTCGGACCTTGGCACCGCTCCGGACTTCACCGACAACCAGGATTGGTTCAACACCCCCGGCGACAAAGCGCTGACGCTTGCGGGGCTCCGCGGCCACGTCGTGCTGGTCGACTTCTGGACCTACACGTGCATCAACTGCCTGCGCACGCTGCCGTTCCTCAAGGGCCTCTACGCCCAGTACCACAAGTACGGCCTGGAGATCGTCGGGGTCGAGACTCCCGAGTTCACGTTCGAGCAGGACGCCAGCAACGTCAGGCAGGCGATCAGCTCGGACGGCATCAAGTACCCCGTCGTCCAGGACAACAAATACGGGACCTGGAACGCGTGGCAGAACCAGTACTGGCCCGCCGAGTACCTGATCGACGCCAAGGGGCAGGTCCGGCATGTGCAATTCGGCGAGGGCGACTACAAGCAGAGCGAGGCCGCGGTTCGCGCCCTGCTCGCCGATGCCGGCGCCAAGAGTCTCCCGCCGCCGATGACGGCGACCGCGATCATGGCCTCGGCGGGACTCGGCACCGCCGAGACCTACCTCGACACCCAGCGGACGCAGGGGTTCGTGACGAAGGTGTCCGCCGGCAACCACGACTACCCCGGCGCCTCTGGCGGTCTGGCGCTGAACCAGTTCGCGCTCAAGGGTCCGTGGGACGCAACGTCTGAGTCATTCTCCGCGGTGGGGACCGGCGCGTCGATCAGCGGCGCCGTTCAGGCCGCCAAGGTCTACCTCGTGCTCACCTCTGCTGGGAACGTTCCACGTCAGGGCCGCGTACTGCTCGACGGCCAGCCGATCCCGAGCGCCCACGCCGGCGCCGACGTAAAGAACGGCGTCGTGACCGTGTCCGGCCAGCGCCTGTACTCGCTCATCTCGTTCCCGACCGCTCAGGACTTCACGTTCACGGTCCAGTTGCCGCCGGGCGTGAGCGCCTACGACTTCACTTTCGGCTAACGACGCTCGCACGAGCCGGCGGGACGTCCCCTGGGGGGTGCAAAACGCTGCACGGCGCCCCACTCGCTCTGACCGTGATCACATAAGCATCGTGGAGATGCTTATGTGTACTCGGCGGGTGGGCTGGACCGCGTAGTGCCACGTTTTGCACGAGCAGTCGGGATCGGGGACGCGAGTGGCGGCGGCTGCTCAATACGGCGGGAGCGGCCGCCGCACGTCCATCATCGCGGCCGCCTGGAGCAGATCGTCGGGAGAGTCGACGTCGAACAGCTCGTCGGGGTCGTCGACCTCGAAAAGGACGGGATCGAGCGCCCTGACCGTCTCCCGCAGCGGGCAGCTCGCGGCCCGCGCCTCCGCTCTTAGCAGCGGCAGCGCGCGCCGCTGGTAGCAGCCGAGGAGCGGCTGTATCTCCCCTTGCGCGCACGCGATCACGGCCGGTGACCGCCCCGGATTGGCTTTGGCCAACCGCTTGACCAGGTCGACGCTGACGAACGGTAGATCCGCGCCGCAAACAACCACCGGACGACCGTCCGCGAGCGCGAGCGCCTGCATGATCCCGAACACCGGGTGCCGGCGGGGCTCGGGCTCGATCCACACGGTGACGCCCGACACGTAGGGAAGCTTGGTGTCCGGCTTTGCGAGGATCGCGACCTTCCCCAGGGCCTGACGCACCGACTCCAGCGGATAGGAGATCAGCGGTCGGCCGTGCAGTTCCACGATCGCCTTGTCGCCGCCGATCCGGCGGCCGCCACCGCCGGCGAGGATCGCGCCGACGGCCCTCGTCCGGACCCGCATCAGCCCCCCTTGCGGTGCTCGTTCACACTGCCATCGTAGAATCAAGGAGATGGAGGGCTCAACGTCTGTACGGAGTTGGCTCCGCTGTTACCGCTGTTGGTCGCAGAACCTCGAGGTGCAGGTGCACTACGAGGGCATCCATCGGATCGATCCAGAGACCGGTGAGCGGGGCGAAGTCGTCGACGAAATGCAGGAGGCGGTAGTGCAGTGCCTCGAGTGCATGCACGACCAGCCGCACCTCGGGTTCCACAACGGCCGGGTCGAGCCGATCGAAGACCGCTGGGAGCGGATGATCGCCGGGACCCCCTGGGTGGCCTCGTGCACGGTCACCGTCGATGCCGACGACGTCGAGACCTGCTCCGGCCCCGAGGCCGGCGACGCTCTCTCATACGCGGCGTTCGGCGATCACGGCACGCGTGAGTTCTTCACGCACGTGCGCTTCCACAAGCACGACGACGACCGGATCGTCGTCCACCTGCTGGTGGAGCTCTACGCCCGCTCGGCCGAGGAGGCCACCGAGGTGCTCGAGGACGCGGCCCGCGGCACGCTCGCGATCACCTCGCTTGCCGAGGAATCGCGTCCGCCCGCATCGACGGGCGGCGAAGGGCAACACTGACCCGGCGCTGCTGCCACCGCTGCCACCCCTCGGTAACGAGCAGCGCGAGGGCGACCGGCACCGTCGCCGGGAGCTCGTTGATGAAGAAGAACAGCAAGTCGAAGCACCCGGCGATCACGAGCGTGAGCACCGCCGCGTGCCACTGGCGGCGCCACTGCGACGCCAGCACCGCTCCGAGCAGCGCGGCCACGAACAGGTCGCCGTAACCCATCGAGACGCTTCCGAAGATCTCGGCCTGAAGCTGCGGGAGGCCGGCGGGCGGCTGAGCCGCGACGAGCGCGTTGTTCGGGGACTGGAGCAGGTCGGAGGCCACGAGCCACACATCTGCCGCCGCCATCAGCACGATCCCGGCCTTCAGCCAGCGCGACGGGGTCACCGCCGACAGCAGCACGCCCAGTGTCACGCAGCTGAGCGCGGACAGCAGCGTGCCCGCGGCCTCGCCCGCCAGCGTGTTCTGGCTCCTCCAAGCGAGCACGAACAGCGGTATCGCCGCGAGCGCCGCGAGCGGCTTGGCGCCACGCACCGCCCAACCGAGTGCGACCGCGGCCAGAATCGGCACGGCGACCAGCGCCAGGTCCGTCAGGCCCGTCGCGGTGTCCGACACGTACCGGATCGCGAAGATCACGAGCACGATCGAGCCGATCGGCACAAGCGCCCAGCCGCGCCCGCGGAAGCGCTCAAGCCACCTGACGCGCTCGATCGGCCGCGGTGCCGCGACGACGCCGGCCTGCACAGCGAGCATGGCGGCGTCAGACGGTATGAACGGCAGTGCCACGCCCGTGAGAGTACGTGGCGTTCTGAAGAATGTCTCTTATCAGGTGGCGCGGAGCCGGCGCTCGAGCTCCTCGAGGTGCGCGCTCAGCTCGTCGGGCAGCTTGTCGCCGAACTTCCCGTAGTGCTCTTGCATCTGCGGGAGCTGCTCGATCCAGGCATCGGGATCGACCTCGAGGAGCTTCTCCACCGCCTCGCGATCGATGTCGAGCCCGCTCGTGTCGATGCCGCCCTCTCCGACCGGCGGCACCAGACCGATCGCAGTCTCGTTCGCCTCTGCCTTGCCCTCGAGGCGGCGGAAGATCCACGCCAGCGGACGGCAGTTATCGCCGAAGCCCGGCCACAGGAACTTGCCGTCGTCGTCCTTGCGGAACCAGTTGACGTAGAAGATCCGCGGCGGCTTGGCCCCATCGTGCCGGCCGATCTCCAGCCAGTGCTGGAAGTAGTCGGCCATGTTGTAGCCGCAGAACGGCAGCATCGCCATCGGATCGAAGCGGAGCTCGCCCACATTCCCGGTGGCCGCGGCGGTCTTCTCCGAGGACATGGTCGAGCCGAGGAACACGCCGTGCTCCCAATCGCGCGCCTCGTAAACGAGCGGCACCACCGTGGCGCGGCGGCCGCCGAACAGCATCGCATCGATCGGCACGCCGGCGGGCGAGTCCCACTTCGGATCGATCGACGGACACTGCGCGATCCGAACCGTGAAGCGCGCGTTCGGATGGGCTGCGGTCTTGTCCGACTTTGGCGTCCAGTCGTCGCCGCGCCAGTCGGTGAGGTGGTCGGGCGCGTCGCCCATCCCCTCCCACCAGATATCGCCGTCGTCGGTCTTGGCGCAGTTCGTGAACACCACGTCCTGCCCGAGCATCTTGAGCGCATTGGGGTTCGTCTTCTTACTCGTCCCTGGCGCGACACCGAAGAACCCGGCCTCGGGATTGACCGCGTACAGCTTGCCGTCCTTGCCGAACTTCATCCACGCGATGTCATCGCCGATCGTCTCGACCTTCCAGCCGGGCAGCGTCGGGATCATCATCGACAGATTGGTCTTGCCGCAGGCGCTCGGGAAGGCACCGGCGATGTACTTGCTGACGCCCTCGGGCGAGGTCATCTTGAGGATCAGCATGTGCTCGGCGAGCCAGCCCTCGTCGCGCGCCATCACCGAGGCGATCCGCAGCGCGAAGCACTTCTTGCCGAGCAGCGCGTTGCCGCCGTAGCCAGACCCGAACGACCAGATCTCGCGGGTCTCGGGGAAGTGCACGATGTACTTGTTGTCGGCGTTGCACGGCCACGGTACGTCCTCTGCTCCGTCGAGGAGCGGCGCGCCCACCGAGTGCAGGCAGGGAACGAAGTCGCCGTCGTCGCCTAGCTCGTCGAGCGCTTCCTTCCCCATCCGGGTCATGATCCGCATCGAGGCGACCACGTACGGTGCATCGGTCAGCTGCACACCGATGTAGGAGATCGGGGAGCCGATCGGCCCCATCGAGAACGGGACGACGTACATTGTCCGGCCGCGCATCGAGCCTCGGAACAACTCGGTGAGCGTCTGGCGCATCTCCTCAGGATCGGTCCAGTTGTTGGTCGGGCCCGCCTGCTCCTCCGTCGCCGAGCAGATGAACGTCCGGTCCTCGACCCGAGCCACGTCGGCGGGGTCCGAGAGCGCCAGGTAGGAGCCCGGTCGCTTGGAGTCCGAGAGCTTCTCGAAGGTGCCGGCCTCGATCAGCGTCTGGGCGAGCTGGTCGTACTCCTCATCCGAGCCGTCGCACCAGTAGATGTCGTCGGGCTGGGTCAGCGCCGCGACCTCATCTACCCAGCCCTGAAGTCGGGCGTGGTTTGAGTTGGCTTGGTGCGTCGGTGCGGTATGGGCCATGGGGTTTCAGCAACTCCTAACGTCTAGGTTGGCGATCAAGCGTAACGGAGAAGGACGAATATGAACGGCTCGTGGTCTATTCCACGTTGGCCTCCGCCGGACGCCCTGCGCCTTCACTACCCCCGGGGTGATTGGGGGTCCCATTTTTGCGGGGAACGAGCACGAGGCGCTTGAATTCAGCCACGAGCACGCCGTCTTGGTTGAGCACCCGTGTATGCACTCGGACAGTGCCGCGGTCGGGCTTCGACTGCGAGGGCCGTACCTCCAGCACCTCGGACTCGCAGAATAGGGTGTCGCCGTGGAAGACCGGCGCGGGGTGCTTGAGCTCCTCGGTGGCGAGGTTCGCGATCGCCTTGCCGCTCACGTCCGAGACGCTCATCCCGAGCGCCAGCGAGTAGACCAGCGGCCCGACGACGACGTTGCGTCCCTGCTGAGACTCCCGGGCGTAGACGTCGTTGATATGGAGCGGGTGGTGATTCATCGTCAGCAGGCAGAACAGGTGGTCGTCGCCCTCCGTGACGGTCTTGGCGGGCCAGTGCTTGTACACGGCGCCGACCTCGAACTCCTCCAGATAGCGCCCATAGGGATGAGCGCCCGAGGCCTCGCGGGTGATCTGGTCCGTGTCGACCTGGGGGCTTGAATCAACTTCCGTCATCGCGTCTCCTGGATGGCTTAGGCGGTGGAGCATGCCAGGGCCGACGCCCGTATGCGTCCGTATGCCCCGCAAATCCCCCTCTCCCGCTAGCTTTCGGGCTCGAACCGAAAAGGAGCCCCGCCAGTGAGAAACCCCCGTGACTTCGGCAAGCCGCTTGCGATCGGCGCCCCGACGCCACAGCTCGAGATCCCGTTCAAGCCCTCGCGAATGATCCATTTCCTGGACTTCTCGAACGAGAAGATGGTCGCCAAGGTCCCCGACATCGCCCCGACGGTGGACATCCTGCTCGGCAACCTCGAGGACGCGGTGCCGGTCGACCGCAAGGAGGCGGCTCGCGCCGGCCTCGTTCGCGTCGGCAAGGAGATGGAGCTCGGCGACACTCAGCTGTGGACGCGGGTCAACAGCCTCGAGTCGCCATGGGTGCTCGACGACATCACCACGGTCGTCACCGAGATCGGTCACAAGCTCGACGTGATGATGATCCCGAAGGTCGAGGGCCCGTGGGACATCCACTACGTCGACCGGCTGCTGGCCCAGCTCGAGGCCCGCGCGCGCCTCGAGCGGCCGATCCTGATCCACGCGATCCTCGAGACGGGCCTGGGCGTGGTCAACCTCGAGGAGATCGCAACGGCGAGCCCGAGGATGCAGGGGATGAGCTTCGGGCCCGCCGATCTCGCCGCCTCGCGCCGGATGAAGACGACGCGCGTGGGCGGCGGCCATCCGGGCTATCGGGTGATCGAGGATCCCGACCCCGATAACCCCGAGGCGCCCCGCCCGACCGCTCAGCAGGATCCGTGGCACTACTCGATCGCGCGTATGGTCGACGCCTGCACGTCGGCTGGCATCCTCCCCTTCTACGGCCCCTACGGCGACATCCGCGATGTCGAGGGTTGCGAGACGCAGTTCCGGGCCGCGTTCCTGCTTGGGTGCGTCGGCGCCTGGTCGCTTCACCCGGTCCAGATCGAGATCGCCAAGAAGGTGTTCAGCCCCGATCCCGAGGAGGTGCTGTTCGCCAAGAAGGTCCTCGAGGCGATCCCGGACGGCCGCGGGGTCCACATGATCGACGGCAAGATGCAGGATGACGCGACGTGGAAGCAGTGCAAGGTGATGGTGTCGCTGGCCGAGATGCTCGCCCACAAGGACCCCTACCTGGCCGACGCATATGGCTTCGAGCCCGCGGCGGTGTAGGGTCGCGGGCGGATGCGAATCTCGGCCAAAGCGGATTACGCGGTGCGCGCCGCCGTCGAGCTGGCGGCGGCTGACGACGAGAAGCCGGTCAAGGCGGAGCGGATCGCCAGCGCCCAGGACATTCCGCTGAACTTCCTCGAGAACATCCTCGGCGAGCTCCGTCACGCCGGGATCGTCCGCAGCCACCGCGGGGCTGAGGGCGGCTTCCGGCTGGCCAAGCCGGCCGATCAGCTCACGATCGCGGATGTGATCCGCGCCGTCGAAGGTCCGCTCGCGAGCGTCCGGGGCGGGCCGCCGGAGGACGCGACCTACCCCGGGGCCGCCACCGCGCTCCCGCGGGTTTGGATCGCGGTACGCGCGAGCCTGCGCAACGTGGTGGAGCACGTCACGCTGGCGGACGTCGCCGCCGGCAAGCTCCCGAAGCCGATCGATCACCTGGCCGAGGACCCGGAGGCGTGGGTCACTCGCTGATTCCGACGCGTTGTTCGACGGCCTGGTTCAGGCGCTGAGCGGCTGAGCGTCCGAGTCCTCGCCGGCGGCGGCCGCCACAGCCTCGTCTGGATCGCCGGGTACGACGGACTGCATCGGCGGCCGTACGAACACGACGTCGCCCGGGGCCAACTCGAGCTCCTCGCTCTGACCGCGTGTCACCTGCGCGCGTGCCGGCTCTCCGTTGGTCAGCTCTAGCTCGATCCTGACCTCGAACCCGAGGTGGATCACGCGCTTGACCATGGCTTCGATCAGACCGGGGCCGTCGGTCAGCGACAACGTCACGTCGTGCGGACGCACGAGGCGACCGTCGATATTGCTGACCGGACCGAGAAAGCCCATCACGAACGGAGTCGCCGGCTTGTCGTAGACCTCGCGAGGCGCTCCGACCTGCTCGATCTTCCCCTTGTTCATCACCGCGATCGTGTCGGCGACCTCCATCGCCTCCTCCTGATCGTGGGTCACGAGCACGGTGGTCACGCCCTGCTCGTCGTGAAGCCGACGCAGCCAGCGCCGCAGCTCGGCGCGAACGTTGGCGTCGAGCGCGCCGAACGGCTCGTCGAGCAGCAGCACCTGCGGCTCGACCGCGAGCGCCCGCGCCAGCGCCATCCGCTGACGTTGTCCGCCCGAGAGCTGGTGCGGCCGCTGCCCGGCCCACTGGGTGAGCCCAACGAGCTTCAGCAGCTCCTCGACGCGGGCGCGAATATCGGCGGGCTTGCGCTTGCGGATCCTCAGACCGAAGGCGACGTTCTGGAAGACGCTCATGTGCGCGAACGCCGCGTAGTGCTGGAACACGAAGCCGATCCCGCGATCCTGGGGGCGCGCGCTGGTGACGTCCTGTCCCGCGATCCTGACCACGCCTTGATCGGGTTCCTCGAGGCCGGCGATGATCCGCAGCAGCGTCGACTTGCCCGAGCCGCTCGGTCCAAGCAGCGCGGTCAGGCCGCCCTCGGGCACCTCGAGCGAGACGTCGTCGAGCGCGGTGAAGTCGCCGAAGCGCTTCGCGATCGAGTCGACTTCGATCCTCATCGCGCGTCCTCCCTCCTTGATCCGAACATCGTCATCAGCAGCAAGACCGCGATCGATAGCACAGCCAGCTCGGTCGCCAGCGCGTAAACGCTCGTGTTCACCTGGCTCCCGATGTCCGAGTCGCGCTGGTACAAGAGCAGCGGCAGAGTCAGCGTCGACCCGGCCACATTCGAGGACACCACGAGCACCGCGCCGATCTCGCCTAGTGCCCGGGCCGTCGTCAGCACGACGCCGTAGGCGACGCCCCAGCGGATCGTCGGCAGCGTGACCCGCCAGAACGTCTGCCAGGAAGAGGCGCCGAGCGTCGCCGCCGCCTCCTCTTGCTCGTCACCGACCTCGCGCAGCACCGGCGTGACCTCGCGGACGACGAACGGAAGCGACACGAACACGGTCGCAATCGCCATCCCGGGAACCGCGTAGATGATCCGGATCCCGTTGTTCTGGAAGACATCGGCGAACCAGCCGCCCTGCCCGTAGACGAGGATCAGCGCGAGGCCGACGATCACCGGTGAGACGACGAACGGCAGGTCGATCAGCGCGTCGAGGACCGATTTCCCGCGGGCCTTGCTGCGCGCGATCACCATTGCCGCGCCGACGCCGAAGATCGTGTTCAGCGGCACGGCAATCACCGCAAGCAGCACCGTCAGCCAGAACGCACTGACGGCCGCGGGCGTGGTCATGTACGACCAGGCGGTCCCGACACCGTGCTCGAACGTGCGCCAGAACACGACGCCCACTGGCAGCAGCAGGAGCAACGTGAGGTAGAGCAGAGCGACCACTCGGAGCGAGAAGGCGGTGCGACGGCTAACGGTCAATCCGCGCTCCGATCTGTCGGAGGATGAACAGCACCACCAGCGCGACCAGCATCAGCACGACCGACAGGGCCGCCGCGGCCTGCTCGGAGTCGCTCTCGATGTTGGCGTAGATCACGATCGAGGCGATCTGCACCTTGCCCGCGATCAGCGCGAGCGAGCCGAATTCGCCGATCGAGCGCGCGAACGCGAGTGCGGCGCCGGAGAAGATCGCCGGCCTGAGCGCCGGCAGGATGATGCGCCGGAACGTGGTCGCATTCGACGCTCCCAGCGACGCCGCGGCCTCCTCGACCTCGCGGTCAAGCTCGATCAGCACCGGCTGCACCGACCGTACGACGAACGGAAGCGTCACGAACAGCAGCGCGACGATCACCGCGCCTCGGGTGTACGCAAGGTGGATCCCGATGGGGCTGTCGGGCCCGTAAAGCGCGATCAGGGTCAGCCCCGCCACGACCGTCGGGAGGGCGAACGGCAGGTCGATGAGCGCGTTGACGAACCGCTTGCCCGGGAACGAGTCGCGAACCAGCACCCACGCCACGACGGTGCCCATCACGGCCCCGATCGCCGCCACGATCAGCGACGCGATTAGGGTCGTCGCCAGTGCGCGCAGCGCCAGCGTGTTGTCGATCGAGCTCCACAGCGTGCCGAGCCCCGACGAGAACGCCTTCACGACAACCGCAGCCAGCGGGATCAGCACGAACACGCTCAGGTAGAGCATGCACAGGCCGAGCCCAACGTCTCCGGCCTGCACAACGCCGTACCGCGCCCCCGGGCGAGGGCGCGGCGAGATCGGCGACGGCGCCGGTGCCGTCGCCGTCTGAACATCAGCTGGCAGTGGGCACCCCCGCGGCCTCCTCGATCTTGGTGATCGAGCCCGTGGAGGGGGCGAAGAACTCCGTCGAGACCTTCGTCCAGCCGCCGAGGTAGTCGATCGTGAACAGGCTCGGCGGGGTCGGGAACTTACTCGTGAACTGGTTGGCCACCGACGCCAACACCGGGCGGTAACCCTGCTGAGCCCAGATCGTCTGGCCGGCGGTCGACCACTGCCAGTTGACGAACGCCTGCGCCTGCTTGGCGTGCGAGCTCTTGCTCGTGACCGCGATCGGCGTCTGGATCAGGATCGTCTGCTTCGGATAGACGATCTGGATCGAGTCCCCGGCCTTCTCGGCCGCGAGCGCGTCGCTCTCGTAGTCGAGCAACACATCGCCCTTGCCGCCGGTGAACGTCTGAAGCGCGGCACTCGCGCTCGAGTCCTGAACGCTGACGTTCTTGGTCAGCAGCGTGTTGACGTAGGCAAGGGCCTGCGCCGGGGTCTTGCCCTCCTTGAGCTGGGCGCCGTAGCCGGCGAGGATGTTCCAGCGCGCGCTTCCCGACGTCGACGGGTTAGGCGTGATCACGTCGACTCCTGACTTGATCAGGTCGTCCCAGCCCGTGATGTGCTTGGGGTTGCCCTTGCGCACGACGAACACCACCACTGAGTCGCTCGAGAAGCCCTTCTCGGGGTTCGCGTTCCAGTCCTTGGAGACGATGCTGTCCTTGACGAGACGGGTCATGTCGGGCGTGGTCGAGAATGCGACCACGTCCGCCGGCTGGCCGGTGTCCACCGCGCGGCTCTGGGACCCGGAGGCCCCGAACGACTGTCCGAACGACACGCCGTTGCCGGCGCTGGTCTGCGCAAACGCGGCGGTGAGCGCGGCATAGGCCTTCTTGGGCGTCGAGTACCCGACCAGCTGCAGCTTGGTGCTACCAGCGCCGCTCGTGGACGCGGCGTTGCTCGCGGACCCGCCGCTGCTGCTCGTCGAATCCGACGAGCCCCCGCACCCGGCGAGCGCTGCCACCAGCGCGATCGCGGCTATGGTCATGGTGAAGGCGGCGCCGGTGGTCCGGCGTGTTCGTGATCGCATCAAATCTCCCTGGATGGCGACTTGTTTCGGATTCAGGCCGCCGGCCGGGGAACCCCAGAGACCGCTCGGCATACTTCAGTTACCTCATCGACATTACCAGACTTATCGGCTTACTCGTCTTGGGTGCGCCGCCTACCCGTGCCCAGATCGCAAGCTACACGACCGTAGGTACGGCGCCTCTCCGCGTCGGCTTCGCTACCCTCCGGCGCCCCGATGCGCTTCTTCGAGTACGAGTCGCGGGCGATCGTCGCCAAGGCCGGCATTCCCGTGACCCAGCACGGTTTTGCCAAGACAGCTGACGAGGCACGCCGGGTCGCCGAGCAGATCGGCGGCTCGGTGGTGATCAAGTCGCAGGTTCTCAGCGGCGGCCGGATGAAGGCCGGCGGGGTCAAGTTCGCCGACACCCCGGACGAGGCGGCCAGCCACGCCACCGACATCCTTGCGCTCGAGATCGGCGGGCACATGCCGCGCGGCGTGCTCGTCGACTCGCGGGCCGCGGTCGCCCACGAGTACTACGCCGGCGTCGTCTGGGACGGGATCCGCAAGCGCCCGGTGATGCTGTTCTCGGACATGGGCGGGATCGACATCGAGCAGGTCGCCGACGAGCACCCTGACCACGTCGCGCGCCGCCATTTCTCGACGCGCGCCCCGTTCTCCGAATGGGAGGCCAAGCAGCTGATTGCATCGCTCGGCGTCAGCGGCAGCGCTTTGAACCGGCTTACGCCGATCGTGGCCAGGCTCGCGAGACTCTTCCTGGGGTACGACATGACGCTCGCGGAGATCAACCCGCTCGGCGAGCTCGAGGACGGCTCGTTCGTCGCGCTCGATGCCCACATGGATATGGAGAACGAGGCTCGGCCGCGCCAGCGGGCACTGCTGCACGAGCTCGGGGTCGGCGACGAGGAGACGCGGCTCGCGCGCGAGCCGACGCCGTTCGAGCTCGCCGGCGAGCAGGTCGACTCCCAGGATCACCGCGGCGTTGCCGGGAACGTGACCGAGTTCGACGGCAACCTTGGCCTCGTCATCGGCGCCGGCGGCGGGTCGCTGACGCTGTTCGACGCGGTCCGCGCGCACGGCGGCGATCCGGCCAACTACTGCGAGATCGGCGGCAATCCGTCGGTGCGCAAGGCGTGCGGACTGGCCAAGCTCGTGCTCCAGAAGCCGGGGGTCGACAAGATCGCGGTGATGATGTCGATCGTCTCGAACACGAGGGTGGACATCGTCGCCCGAGGAGTGATCAAGGCATGCGTCGAGCTCGGCTACGACCCCGCCGAGAAGATCGCGATCTTCCGGATCCCCGGCGCCTGGGAGGAAGAAGGCTTCAAGATCCTCGAGAAGTACGGGGTCGAGTACGCCGATCGAAGCGTCTCGCTGCACGAGGCGGCGAGGCGGGCGGTTGTGAAGATCCAAGGAGCCGCCGTCTAGCGATGTCCATCCTGATCGACGCCGACACGACGTTCATCGTCCAGGGCATCACCGGCCGCGAGGCGGTGAACCTGACCCGGGAGTGCCTTGACTACGGCGCCGGCGCGAAGATCGTCGGCGGCGTCACCCCGGGTCGTCTCGGGCGCGACGTGCACGGCGTGCGGGTGTTCGACACCGTCGCCCAGGCGGTCGAGCATCACGGCCGGCCGATCGACGGCTCGGTCGTCACCGTCCCCCCCGCGTTCACCAAGGACGCCGTGCTCGAAGCGCTCGAGAACGGCGTCAAGCTGGTCGTGATCGTGACCGAGCGGATTCCGCGCGGGGATGTCGCGGAGATGGTCGAGCTCGCTGCGGCGCGCGCCGCCCGCATCATCGGGCCGAACTGCCTCGGGATCATCGTCCCCGACGTGATCAAGATGGGCGGAATCGGCGGCCCGGCGCGCGATGCCGCCAAGTCGTATACGCCGGGGCCCGTCGGGGTGATCTCGCGCTCGGGCGGGATGACCACCGAGATGTCCTCCACGCTGACCGCCGCCGGCCTCGGTCAGTCGACCGCCGTCTCGATCGGCGGCGACGCGATCATCGGCTCGACCTACGCGGAGCTGATGCCGCTGTTCGAGGCCGATCCGGACACCGCGGCGATCGTGATCTACACCGAGCCCGGCGGCCGAATGGAAGCCGAGCTGGCCCGCTGGGTCACCGACAACGGCTCGCGGCTGCCGATCGTCGCGTTCATGGCCGGCCGGTTCATGGACGAGATGCCGGGCATGAGCTTCGGCCACGCCGGCACGATCGTCGAGGGCAAGGAGGACACCGCCACCGAGAAGATCGCGCGCCTCGCCGAGGCCGGCATCGTGGTCGCCGAGGAGATCTCGGAGATTCCGCAGATCGTCAAGGAACGGATCGGGGCGAGGGTATGAGCCGGCTTCATTTCGGGGGCGCCGCGGCATGAGCCCTGCCCTGTTCATCGCGGTCGAGGTCGACGAGCCGGTTGCGAGCGACCCCGGGCTCGCCGCCAAGCTCGCGGAGGTCTGTCCGGTCGACATCTTCCGTGCCGGTCCGGACGGCGTCGAGCTGGTCGAGGAGAACCTCGACGAGTGCGTGCTGTGCGAGCTGTGCATCAACGAGGCCCCGGCGGGCACTGTGCGGATCGTCAAGCTCTACTCGGGCGAGACGCTCCCCGCTTCGGTGTAGGAGGCCGCATCAGCCGCTCCCTCGCCGGCGCGGACAGCGGTCGGTAGGTCACGCCGGAGGCGTCGAGGTACCACGCCTCTTTGCTCTCCTCGGCCCCGTAGATCCCGGCCGCGCGGAGCTCCCGGGTCTGCGGTCTGAACCAGGTAGTTACCGGGATCCGATCGACGACGTGGACGAGCGCCGGCCGCTGGTCTCTGTCGAGCACGCCCAGCGCGCGGCCGATTTCACGAGCGGTCAACTCGCGCCCGGCGCGCAGCGTTACCGCCGCAACGGCGACCTCGTGCTCGTCGTCCTCACGCGGAACCCCGTAGGCGAGCGCGAGGTCGACCGCCGGGATCGCGCCCAGGGCATCCCGAATCGGTGTCGTGAACACCGGCCCCCAGTCGGTTCGGATGACGTCGCCGGCGCCGTCGACGCGCCAGTAGTCGCCGTCGGCGTCGCGGCGGAACAGGTCGCCGGTGACGACCCAGGTGTCGCCGCGCGAGAACAGCGAACGCAGCGGCGTGATACTGAGCGGCTCGTTCGAACTAACGCGCGCGAGCAGCATGCCGACCTCGTCGACGGCGCAACGTTTGGCGAACCCGTCGCGATCGAGCGTCAAGCCCTCCGTCTCGAGGTCGTACTCAGCGATCCGCACCTCGGCGCTGCCGGGCAACGACCGACCCATCGAGCCGGGCTTCGCGCCGCGAACGTTGACGAGGATCGCGCCCGCCTCGGTCGACGCATAGAACTCGACGACGCGCGCCGGCTCAAAGCGCTCCTCGACCCGTCTCCAGAGCGAGCGGGGCATGCCCGATCCGATGAACAAGCGGAGCGGATGGTGACGCTCGGCCGGCTGTGGCGGGGCGTCGACGACCTCGTCGAGCATCGTCCACGTGTAGGACGCCACGGTCACTCCGTACCGCCTGACCTCCTCCCAGAACGTGGACACGTCGAAGCGCCGCGCCACCGCCAGGCGGGCGCCTCCGGCAATCGCTCCGCCGATGCTCATCATCAGCCCCGATGGGTGGTAGACCGGGCTGACGCTGTAGACCGTGTCGGCGGGGCTGAGCGCTGCCGCCGTGGCCGTACCGAACGCGGACTGGGCCCAGCGCCGGTTCGTGATCCGGCTCGCCTTCGTGTACTCCCCTTCGCCGCTGAACACGATGAACGCCAGATCCGAAGCGCGGCCTGGATTCGGCTGGTACCAGCGCGGCGGGGTCACCGCGTTCGGATCGAGCTGCTCCATGTCAGTTGCGCGGCCGATCCCCAAGTCCCGCGGCGCGCCGCCACCGCCGAGGACGAACGTCTCGATGCCCTCGAGCTCCGCCGCCAACCCGGCGCGCTCGGGGTCGGCGACGACCCGCTCGATCTGTCCGAGCGCGGCTTCTCGACGTGGGTCGCCGTCGGGGCGCATCAGGACGGCGACGGCTCCGATCCGGTTGATCGCCGTCACCGCCGCCAGCGCGCTCGGGCGGGCGCTCATCAGCACCCCGACGTGCTCGCCCTGACGCACGCCGATCGAGAGCAATCCGCGGACGACGTTGTCGATACGTTCCCCCACGTCCGCCGCGTCGTAGGCCCGGTCGTCGTAGAGAAAGAACACGTCGCGCGGCGCCCGCTGCCGGCGCTCCTCGACGAGCAGGCCGAGGGAGACTCGCGTGTTGGCTTCGATCCGCTCGAGTCGCGCCAGACGCGGGAGTTGTCCGGCCGCCTCGCGCGACAGGGCGCGCGCGCCGCGCACGGCGCGCCCGGCCAGCCCGAGCGCGGACCGCGCCGCGTCGACCCCCACTCCCGCCGCGAGCTCGACCCCGTAACCGACGCCGTTGCGGACCTCGGGCACAAGTTCGACCGCGCTGTCATCCGAGATCCGCTTGACGTTTTCGGGCAACTCACCCGTGCCCGCTCGCCAGTGGGCCCAAGCCGCCACGGTCGGCCACGTGACCGCGGCCGAGAGCGACCCGACGACCAGACCGAAGTGGCCGGCGTGAACATCGAGCTCGTACACGTCGGCGCTGGGGGCTGCCTGTCTGATCGCACGCACCCCGCCCGCGGGCGCGATCTCGTCAACGGTCCCCACCACCGACAGGACCGGGACCGCGATGTCGGCCAGGCTGAGCAGCCGGTCCTCGACCACGAATCCGCCGTCGAGCATCCGGTTGTGCGCGACGAACTGATTCACGAACTCCGCCAGTGCCGGACCGGGCCACGCCACCCAGCCCTCGGCCTCGAGGAACCGGCGTTGCCGCTCGCGCGGCAGCAGGGCCTCGCGGTCGTGAAGCTGGAGCAGGAACTCGATCCGGTTGCGGGCGGACTTGACCGGGTCGAGCAGGAGGAAGCCGTTGCGGCTGAACCACGCCGGAACGCCGCCTCCGCGGAACACGACCGCCAGCACTTCGGCGACCTCGACCGCGAGCCGACCCGGGATCCCGAACGGTGCCCCCTGCCGCGTATCGACCGGGCTGCCGAACGTGATCAGCGATGCGAGGCCGTCGTTGCGCCGATAGGCCGCGGCCTGGTAGACGAACATGCCGCCCTGCGAGTAACCACCGAGATGGACGTCGCGGCCGGTGTGGGCCCGCACGCGGTCGATCGCTTCGGAGACCGCGAGCACGTGGTCGCCGAGCGTGCGTTCGAGCCCGCCCTTCTGGCGCTCGGGCGCCCCGAAGTCGATCACCCACGGATCGACTCCGTGCTCGTGCAGGATCGCGACCGCGCTGCTGCGCCGTGACACGTCATAAACCTCAGCCGCCAGCATCAGGGGAGGGATGAGCACGACCGTCGGAGCGCTGTCGTTGGTCCCCGCGTAGTAGCGCCGGAGCTTGAAGACGCGCTCCTCGGCGACCACTTCGTACGGCGATGGCTCGTCATCGGTCTCGAGGCCACCGAAGCGAACGACCTCGAGCGCGTTCTGCGCGGCCGCGCCCACGCGGCCGACGGGTGCGGTGATCGTCTTCGGCACGCGGGGCATCGGCGCCCATGTTGTCGGAACCGCTCGCCTGGCGCCAGCGCCAACCCGCGCACCGGCTATTGTCAGGCCGCCTTGGCTGTGGAGGTTCGGATACGCGACGCACAGCGCGACGACGTCGCGCTGATCTTCGGCTGGATCGTCGAGCTGGCCGAGTACGAGCGCGCTCGGGAGCACGTGACGGGCACGCCAGCGCTGCTCGAGGAGGCCCTGTTCGGGGCTGCTCCGACCGCCGAGGCGGTGATCGCCGAAACCCGCGAGAACGCGGGCGCGTGGCAACCGGCCGGGTTCGCGCTGTTCCACTCCACGTTCTCGACCTGGGAGTCCCGCCCGGGCATCTGGCTCGAGGACCTGTATGTCCCACCCAAGCACCGCCGCGCCGGCGTCGGCGCGGAACTGCTCGCCGAGTTGGCCAAGATCACCGTCGCTCGCGGCTACGCACGACTCGAGTGGGCCGCGCTCGACTGGAACGACCCCGCGCTGAACTTCTACGAGAAGATCGGCGCGCTCCGGCTGGATGACTGGGTCCTCCACCGGCTCGACGGCGCCAGACTCGCACGGGTCGCCGGCGAGTCGGGACCGGCCGACTGATGACGACCGCCGCCGCGGAAGCCGTTCCGCTGCGGACGATCGCCACCAACTGGACGCGGATCGGCGTCACCGGCTTCGGCGGGCCGCCCACGCACATCGCGCTGTTGCGGCGCCTCGTGGTGGAACGCGAGCAGTGGGTCGACCAGCGCGAGTTCGAGGATGCGCTCGCGGCCTGCAACCTCCTGCCCGGACCCGCCTCCACCCAGCTGGCGATCTTCCTCGCCCGCCGCGTCGCCGGGCCGTGGGGCGCGGTCGTCGGGGGGCTAGGGTTCATCGTCCCGGCGGTCGTCCTGATCATCGTGCTCTCGGTGGTGTTCCTCGGTGAGTCTCCGCCCCTGTGGGTGCGGGGCCTCGGCTCCGGCGCGGGGGCCGCGGTTGCCGCGGTGGCCGTGAGCGCCGGCGCGAGCCTCGCCGGGCCGAGCCTCAAGCGCACGACCCACCGGGGACGATGGTTCGCGTATGCGGCGCTCGGCGCCGCTTCGGCCGCGCTGATCGGCCGCTACCTGGTGCTGGTGCTGCTTGCTTGCGGACTGCTCGAGCTCGGGATCGTCCGCGGCTTCGGCGAACCGTCACGCGTTCACAGCTGGACGCCGGCGATTGCACTTCCCGCCGCGGCGGTTGTCGGCGCGGGCGGGCTCGGCGCGCTCGCATGGGTCGCGTTCAAGGTCGGGGCGCTGTCCTACGGCGGAGGCTTCGTGATCATCCCGCTGATGCAGGGCGATGCGGTCCATACCTACCACTGGATGACCTCGTCCCAGTTCCTCGACGCGGTCGCGCTCGGCCAGGTCACCCCCGGCCCGGTGGTCGCCACCGTGGCCGCGGTCGGCTACGCGGCGCACGGCGTCGGCGGCGGCGCCCTCGCGGCGCTAATCGCGTTCCTGCCGTCGTTCGCGTTCGTGCTGATCGGCGGCGGCCGGTTCGAGAGCATCCGGACGAGCCCGCGAGCACAGGCGTTCCTCGCCGGCGCTGGCCCGGCGGCGATCGGCGCCATCTTCGGGGCCGCGATCCCGCTCACGGCGGCGTTGCGCGAGACGTGGGAGTTCGTCGTCCTCGGGGTCGCCGCGGTCGCGCTGCTCCTCGCCCGTCGTAGCATCGTCTCGACGCTCGTCGGCGCGGCGTTGGTCGGCATGGTGCTGGCGCTGGCCGGCGCGCCCGTGCCGCGCTAAGGGCGGAGGTCGAGTGACCGGGGCGCTGACAGCGGAGGTCGCATGAGCGCGGTGCTGAATGCGGAGGTCGCGTGAGCGCTGTCGTCATCGGTGCCGGGCCAAACGGCCTCGCCGCCGCGATCCGGCTCGCCGAGGCGGGGCAGCCGGTCACGGTCCTCGAGGCCGCCGACCGTCCGGGCGGCGCGGTCCGGACGGAGGAGCTGACGCTCCCGGGCTTTCGACACGACACCTTTTCGGCCGTGTATCCGGCCGGAGCGGCGTCCCCGGCATTCGCCCGGATGCCGCTCGAGCGCCACGGCCTGCGCTGGATCCATCCCGAGGCGTGCTACGCGCACCCAGTTCCCGGCGGTCGGGCGGTGGCGCTGTACCGCGACCTCGATCGAACGGCCGAGAGCCTAGACGCCTCGTCTGCCGGCGACGGCGCGCGGTGGCGCGCGTTCGTCGCGCCGATGCTGGAGGGCTTCGAGGCGATCCGCTCGACGATGCTCGGCGGCTTCCCGCCGGTCGCGGAGGCGCTGTCATTGGTACGCGAGCTCGGACCGTTCGGCACGGCCCGGTTCGCCGCGCTGCTGCCCACCTCGGCCGGGCGGCTCGGTCGGCGGCTGTTCGCCGGCCGAGCGTCACGGGCATGGCTGTACGGCGCGGCGGCGCACGGCGACGTCCCGATCACCCGCGCGGGAAGCGCGATTGCCGGCGTCTATCTGAACCTGATGGGTCATGCCGTCGGATGGCCGAGCCCGGCCGGCGGCGCTGAGCGGCTGACCGAAGCGCTCGTCGGCTACCTGCGCGAGCTGGGCGGCGTCGTACGAACCGGCGCGCTCGTCGAGGGGATCGAGTCGGCGCATGGTCGGGTCAGCGCGGTCCGGCTCGACGGTGGGGACCTGATCGCCACCGATTTGGTGGTGGCCGACGTGATGCCCCATGCCCTCGCGAGCCTCGCCGGCGAGGAGCTGCCGTCCGCTTACCGTTCGCTCCTCCGCCGATATCGGTACGGGCCCTCAACCGTCAAGGTCGACTGGGCACTCGATGGGCCGATTCCCTGGGAGGCCGCCGAGCCCCGAGCAGCGGGCACCGTTCACGTCGCCGGTGGCGAGGAGGAGGTGGTTCAGGCGATCGCGATCAGCCAGACGCGACTTCCTACTCGACCATTCATGTTGCTCGGGCAGCAGTCGCTCGCCGATCCCTCCCGCGCGCCGGCCGGCAAGCACACCGCCTGGGCATACACGCACGGCCCGCCCTCCGGCATCGACTGGGGCGCCGAGGTGGCGCCGCTCGTCGAACGGATTGAGGCCCAGGTCGAACGCTTCGCGCCCGGGTTCCGCGACCTGATCCTGGCCCGGCACGTGATGGGTCCCGGTGAGCTCGAGCGCCGCGATCGAAACCTTGTCGGCGGCGACGTCGGCGGCGGCAGCTACCGCCTGCGGCAGGTCATTTTCCGGCCCGTCCCCCGGCTGTCGCCCTACCGGACGCCGTTGGGCGGCCTGTACCTCGGGAGCGCTGCCGCTTTCCCGGGCGGCGCGGTGCACGGGGTGCCTGGCGACGCCGCCGCGCGTGCGGCAGTCGCTGACCGTCGGCGACCCCGACGGAGGTCCGTGTTCTGACCCCGGCGCCCCGGTCGCCGCCCGCCCGCCGGCAACGCCCGCCGACGCGAGTCGCCCGCCGGCAACGCCCCCCCGACGCGAGTCGCCCGCCGGCAACGCCCCCGAGGCGAGTCGCCCGCCGGCAACGCCCCCGAGCGTAGAAAGACCCCGCCGGGGCGGGGTCTTTCATTAGGAGGCCTGTAAGCCGGATTCTGTCGAGAGCAGTCATCCATCTGCGCGGCCTACCCGGACCTTGGCGGGTCACCTGCAAACGGTCCTGCTTGGCCTAGCATCGAGTGGGGTTTACCTCGGCCGCCGCGTCACCGCGACGCCGGTGCGCTCTTACCGCACCATTTCACCCTTACCGGCCTGGGGCTCTGCAGCGGCTCCAGGCTTAGGCGGTGTCGTTTCTGTGGCACTTTCCCGCGGGTTTCCCCGGGTCGGCGTTACCGACCACCCTTGCCCTGTGATGTCCGGACTTTCCTCGAAGGCTCGTCACCTCCGCGACTGCTCGGCCTCCAATGCCAAGGATAGTCCGCGCCTAGCGTACGGTCGAGCCGCACCCCGAGCAGCGGCCGCCAACCGCGCGTGCGTGGACGCCGTATTCCGGGCTCATGCGCTCCGCGCACACCGGACATGCGACATCCCGGTGGGAGCGCAGGCCCTCCCACACTGAGACGATCAGCTCGTCCAGCGTCCCGCCTTCGCCGATACGGTCGAACAGCGAGGGAGCGTCTAGAAGCGTGCTGGTCACGTCAGGCTCCGCATCAGCCCCACCACCCTGCCAAGCACCCGAACGTCCCTGCTCCGGATCGGCTGCATGGACTCGTTCTCCGGCTGAAGCCGTACGTGGTCCTCTTCCTGGAAGAAGCGCTTTACCGTGGCTTCCTCCCCCACCAGCGCCACGACGATTTCGCCATCCTGGGCGGTGTCCTGCGGGCGCACTACGACCAGGTCACCTTCGAGGATGCCGGCGTCCGTCATCGAGTCGCCGCGCACGCGCAGCAGATACTCGCCGTCGGCTCCGCCGGCATATGGCGGCGTCTGTACGTAGTCCTCGATGTTCTCCTCGGCGAGGATCGGCTGGCCGGCTGCGACATGGCCGACCAACGGCAGGCCGGGACGCACCAGGCTCCGCATGCCGGCGGTGGCCCGATCAAGCAGCTCGATCGCCCTCGGCTTCGACGGGTCCCGCCGCAGTAGGCCGATCTTCTCCAGGTTGGCGAGGTGGGCGTGCACTGTCGACGACGAGGCCAATCCGACCGCCTTACCGATGTCGCGAACGGTCGGGGGATAGCCGTACTTCGCGGAATACCGCTTGATGAAGTCGAAGATCTCCTGTTGCCGTTTGGTCAGATCCATCGGTTCCCTCCTTGCTCGATTGGCTCGCTTCCTGGAAGTGAGTCGAACATGTGTTCGGCACTGTAGCGCTCCCCCAGGACGGACTCAACTCGACGTCCTGCCAAGGCCTCTACTAAGCGCCCCGCCGGGCCTCGTCTCCCTTATCCGCGCACCCACGGCCGACCCAGCAAGATGCCCTCTGGGAAGCCCCGCGGGGCTATACTGGCCGCCTCCAGCGCCTGTGGCGGAATTGGTAGACGCGCAAGGTTGAGGGCCTTGTGGACTTTATGGTCCGTGGAGGTTCGAGTCCTCTCGGGCGCACTGGAAAAGCCCCGCTGTGAGGCTGTTGCACAAAGCCCGTTCAGGCGGGCTTTGTTGCGTCCGGGGCGGGGTTAAGACTGCTTGGCATGAGTCAGAACTTCTTGTCGTGTGGTCGGAAGCAGGGGTTGATGTTGCCGCCGAGCTCGAGCGCCTTCAGCGATGCGGGGAGATCCTGCGAGCTTCTTAAGGGCTTTGGCTGCGAGATCCTTGTGTGAACCCCAATGCATCCGGCAGGTCCGTTGGCTCGCTGCACGGCCAGCAGTTCCGGGTACTGCTCGGCCGCGACGACGGCGAGCGCCCGGCCGTACAGCTCGCCAGGGCTGGCGACGCCTTCGATGTACCTCCACAGCCATCTGATCGCTGTCTCGGGCTCCGTAGGGTTCCGTAGTCGATCTTCAGCCGCCCCCGGCTCCCGGCCTTCCGAGAACGGGTGACATCCGCCCGCAGCTCGCCGACGACCAGCCTGATATCGGCCACCGCGAGGTAGTGAACCCGCTCACCCGCCGTGGCCCAGGACGAGCCGTCGAAGTCAGACCCCAAGAGCGCGTAGACAAGAACTGCCCCTCGCGGCCTGCGCGCTGGTCACGCTCGTC
Organism: uncultured Solirubrobacterales bacterium; assembly: GCA_963783415.1. Classification (GTDB taxonomy): domain Bacteria; phylum Actinomycetota; class Thermoleophilia; order Solirubrobacterales; family Solirubrobacteraceae; genus Palsa-465. The sequence goes on along the minus strand of CAWANN010000022.1, from coordinate 45,301 downwards.
GGCGGCTTGGAGCGGCGAGCTTTCCGCCACATTCATCACCGCCCTCGGCGCGATCACACTCGGCGCCGCCGTGGCACGCCTCACCCCCTCTCGCTGGGTCCTCGCCAGCGTCATATCGATGTGCGCGCTGTACGTCGCCCTCTTGGCCGCGGGTCTTTCGGCCCTCCTCGCCGCCACCTCCCTGGTGCTTGCCCTCCCAACACCGTGTGGCCCGCCACCGTTCCAGCGGCCATGACGATGCTCACGCTCCACTGTCGGGCTTCTGCGACACCCGAAGGTCAGGCCGGTCGCGCCGCGGCCGGCAACTGTCGCTTGGACCGCCTAAACACAACCCACGGGGATCTAAAGAGGACTGCACGGATAGGAGCCACTTTCCCCTGATCAGCGGGTTCCTGATGGCTGCTCACATATGCTGCGTCGTGGTGAGCCTCACCGGTCAGGTCTTACGCATTTCATGAAGAGCTGTACAAGCGAACCCACGGAGGCTCGGGCACAGGATGATTGGCATTTTCACGCTGTTGCTTCGCACCACGGGTCGCCGCTCCAGCGCAACGCGAACCAACAGCCTGGTTTACGCCCGCGACGGTGACGACTACCTCGTAGTCGCCTCGAATGGGGACGCCGACTGCCCACCGTCGTGGCTGCACAACTTGAAAGCGCAGCCAGGCGTCAAGATTCAGATCGGGCGCGAGCGTCGTCAGGCAACGCCCAGAATCATCGAGCCATCTGATCCCGGCTACGAATATGTCCGGAAGCTGGTCAACGCACACACCCGGGACCGGTGCACCGCGTACCACGAGACGACGACCAGGCCGATACCCGTCATCGCTATCACGCCAGCTTGCCGCGTGTCTTGCGTGTCGGCGTCGCGTGTCCGAATGGCTTGCTCACGTAGTTTGGAGAATGAAGATCCAAGGTCCGGCCGGCTCGCCAGATCCGAGCGCCGCGAGCCGGCCGGGGTGGTCAGGACGCTCCGGGCCTGGCCAACGCGCGAGGACCTGAAGCTCGGCTCAGCGCACCGGCGCGGGACTCGGCGCCCCAGCCAGCGCCTCCTCGAGCTGCTGCTCAGCGTCGTTCGAGAGCGAGGACTTGAGCACCTTACCACCGAACTTGCTAAGCGCTTCGATGGCCTTGTCGGGCGTCACCTTTTCGACGACAAGGAACAGCGCGGAGGTTCCAGGCTGAACCATGTCGCGGACTTGCCGCTGGAACTGCTTGTCGACCCCGATCTTTTCGATCACCCCGAAGAGGGTCCCGAACACGCCGCCGATCACGAGCCCGAACACGGGAACAAAGAACAGCAGCCCGAACAGCACCCCCCAGAACATCCCCCAGGTGACTCCCTCCGCAACCGGGTGGTGATTGGTGGTGACCTTGTACTTACCGTTCTCGTCGCGAACGATCACCGCGACGGCTTCAGGTTGGATGACCAGATCGTTGGCCAGGCGATACACCTCCTCCGCGGCCTTCTGGGCCGTCTCCTCGTCGTCGTAGCCGATGGCAATCAGGTCTGCCACGTCCGTCCTCCTCTACGCTCGCGGATGGTGCAGCGGCAACCGGCGGCGCCCGAGATAATCCCCGTAGGCGTCCTACTAACTTGTCAGCTGCTGTGGTAGGCCCGTGACCACACGGTTCAAGCGGTTTGCGAGGTTCCGCTGTGCGGGTGGGAATCGAGCCCCAGGCGCTCCGCGCGCCCACGGAGGCTGGCCCAAATGCGGTCGAGCTCGTCCGAGATCGCGCGCAGGCGCTCGTCCTGTTCCTGCAGCCGATGTTCTCGCGGCACGATTAGGAGCGCAGCCTCCTCGCCGACCAGCCCTCGATGCGCGCAGACAGCTCGACCTCATCCGGGGTCTGGGACAAGTCCTTGATCTCGTCCGCGGGCACACCCGCCCTGGTGAAGACGGTCATGACCGCGTTCCTAGGACGACGCACAGTGCCGTCAACGTCTGGCGACCCGCCTCGCGGTGCTTTGGTCGCTCGTAGAGCGTCGATGACGCGTGAAAGGACGAGGCGCCGGCGCGCCGGCGCCCATGCCCCGGCGCTCGCCGTTCATTGGTGCTGCAGCTCTTGCGTTGACTCGAGGGCGGGTCCGGTGCCAGCTGTCCCGCCTCGGGCTTCCTCGTCGGCAGGAGCGAAGACCGTGCGTGAGCGGCGCCTCACGCGGCCCTCGTCGACCGCCGCATGCAACGCGGCCCGGAAGCGCCCGGGACCCCAGTAACGCCCTCCCACAAACTTCTTGAGCTCGTCGCGCTCAAGTGGCCCATGCTGCTTGAGGGCCTCCGCGATGACCGAAATTTCGCGGTCGGCCTCTTCACGTGCCCTCGCAGCCAGTCTGCTCGCATTACCGGCCGTGCCGAGCATGCCGGGGGAGTAGAACGAGATTCCATCCCCTGGCCCGAAACGTCGAAACCGGTGACGGTCTCGCTCGAGACCGCGCGCGGCGCGAAAGCGGATCCGCTCCTCACGCTCTGCTTGCGACAGCCCGGCATCCTCGGCTTGGAGCGCTTCGATCCGCGCACGGTGCTCGGCCGCATCGACCCGCAGCTCAGCGGCCCGCGCGATCAGCTCGCGGTCACGCGCCTCTGCCTCGTTCCGCGCCGCTTGCTCCTCGTCATGCCTGGCGCGGGCCTCCAGGGCAGCGGCTCTGGCCGAGTGCACGCCCGCCCACCGCTCGTGCATCTCGGCTCGCGCACGGGCGAGCGCGGCGGCGGCGCCGCTCAGACGCTCAGCTTCGGCCCGCGCCTCCTCGGCCAGCGCCAGCTGCTCTTGCTCACGCGCCCGCTCGCCGGCCGCTTCGGCCAGGGTGGTATGCGCCTCGGGCCCGTTTTCGTCGGTCGGGGCCATGGCTGCAGCCAGTTGCTCGTATCTCCGCGCACGCTGCTCGGCAGCGGCGGCTCGTGCCAGTGCCACGCGACGCTCGGCCGGTGATTTCTCCTGAAGCGCCCTGGCCCTCTCTTCGTGCGCGACCGCGAGCTCATCAAGTGCCTGGGCCCGCAGCTCGGCGAGCTCTGCCCCGACCTGTTCGGGTCTCACTCGCTCGGCCGCTGCGCCGTTCCCGCCGCCCCCGCCGCTCAGTTCCTGCAGCTCCGCCCTGCGCTCGGCGGCGATAGCGCGCTCGCCCTCAGCCTGCTCACGTGCCCGCAGTGCCTCGTGCCGCTGGTGGTAGATCTCCGGGTCTCGTGCTATCTCCGGGACGAGTGGGAGAGGCATCAACGCTTCTGCTTCCTCGGCCGCGAGCGGCTTGGCGATGCTCTCGAGCGACTGGCCCTCAGCCTTGACACCGAAGAACAGCTCGACGACACCGCCCAGCGCCATCGCTCCCGCGCCGACCAGGAATCCGATTGCGACGAGGTCCTTGCGACCGCTGTTTATCAGCTGACCGAACAGCGCCGGCCCGACGATCCCCCCGGTCGCGGTGCCGATGGCGAAGAAGAAGGCGATCGCGAGCGCGCGCGTCTCCATTGGGAACACCTCGCTCACGGTCAAATAGGCGGAGCTAGCGCCGGCCGACGCCAGGAAGAACGCGCCGAGCACCAGTCCCATGAAGGCCCAGGTCGTCAGATCCCCGGTGATCAGCAACACTCCCAGCGCCGCGACGATCGCGGCTGAGCCGAGATACGTGCCCGAGATCATGGGTTTCCGCCCGATGGTGTCGAAGAAGCGCCCCAGGAGCAGCGGTCCGAGGAAGTTGCTGACGGCGAAGATCGCCATGTAGTAGGGAACCGATCCGGTGCCGACCGCGAAGAACTGATGCAGGATCGTGCCGAGATCGAAGGTCACGGCGTTGTACAGAAACGCCTGACCGATGAACAAGGAAAATCCCAGGAAGGCGCGGCGGGGGTAACGCTTGATAGCTACTCTGGCGAGCTCGCGGAATTTCACGGTCTCACGCTGCCGGACGGTGATCGCCTCGTCGGGCTCGGGCAAGTCCGCGCCCGTCTCCCGGCGCACCTCCTCCTCGATCCCCTCGACGATCCGCTCGGCCTCGTCCTCGTGTCCGTGCAGGAACAGCCAGCGCGGACTCTCCGGAAGTCGGCGGCGGACCAGCAGAATCGCCAGCCCTAGGACTGCGCCGATCCCAAAGGCTAGGCGCCACCCTACGTTCACCGCAAAGATCGCGGTGTCGAGCAACACGAGGGCCCCCAAGCCGCCGATCGCTGCGCCGACCCAGTAACTGCCGTTAATCGACAGATCCACGCGTCCCCGATTTCTGGCCGGGATGAGCTCGTCGATGGCCGAGTTGATCGCCGCGTACTCGCCGCCGATTCCCATTCCGGTGAGCACGCGGAACACGAAGAACCACCACGGTGCGAACGAGAACGCCGTCGCCACCGTTGACAGCAGGTAGAGGCCGAGCGTAACCATGAACAGCCGCTTGCGACCGTAACGATCGGTGAGCTGCCCGAAGATCAACGCCCCAACGCACGCGCCGGCGACATAGATCGCACCTGCGGTTCCGATGTCCGCGGCATCCAGGTGAATGCCGCTACCCGGCTGGGTGAGACGCGGGGCAATCGAGCCGACGACGGTGACCTGAAGCCCGTCCAGGATCCAAACCGTCCCCAGTCCGATCACGACGCGCCAATGGAACCCTGACCACGGCAGCCGGTCGATTCGAGCTGGGATGTTCGTCCGGATTGTCTTTGGCGCGACGTTGGCGTTACTCATCTAGTCCTCGGCGTTCCGAGCCGCCCTCCCAGAATTCGATAGGCCGCGGGCGCCTTGTGCCAAGCCGGGATCTCGTCGCGTCTCGGCGAGGTCTCGTTCGGTGTCATCGCCTGGACGGCAGGTGAAACGGTACGGTCGTGACGATGATCTTCGGGAGGGGCCGAAGCGCGCGTCGCACTCGTGTCCAGCGTCTGCTGGCCCCTTCACCTGCAGCCAAGAAGGGCGTGACGCTGGACGGTCAGCACCTGGGACGGCGTGACACCTGGCAGAGACGCCTTGGGATCGACACGATCGCACCCGGACGGGACGGATACGAACTCACCGTGCCGGCATTCAGCGTAGCGCTCGTCACATTCCGCCTCATGTTCCACTGACCGGGCTCTCCGGGTCCGGGCCGATTCACGCCCCGGCCGCGACCTGCAGATGAAACAGGCGGACGGGCTGGACCCAACCCGTCCGCCTGACAGGAGAGGAGAGGGTTGCTCCGTAGGCAGGAGAGGGGCCCACTGAGCTGACCTTACTCACTCACTGCCTATAGACCATCAGGAGAGCAGGTCAAGGAAACGAAAAAAGTGCGGGTGGCGTGGCCGGTACCCCCACCGGCCTAATACGCGGTCTAAGTGAAGGCATTGATCCAAACCGATACGGAATGAGACCCGCGCTCCGCCTAACGGTGCTGCGGCGATCGGCACACTCGACGTACGTCCCGTTTGACCTCGCCACGGACGCCCTGATCGAAGGATATGTCGCCTGGCGTGAGGCCTCGGCGGAGGTCCGTGTGGCCTACGATCGCTGGGCCGGATGCGACCGTCGCGATCAAAACCTCGCGTCCGCCTCCTACCTGGCCGCGCTCGATCGGGAGCACAAGGCGGCCTGCGTGTATGAGCGGCTGATCGAGGCTGTGGCTGCGAAGCAAACCTAGAGGATGCGCGACCTCTCACGGCCGACCAGACCGTCCTGGCCTGCCGTCCGAGGGATCTCCAGCACAACGTCCAGTTGTCGTTCGACCGTGAGGTCTGTGAGAGCCACGCTGTCGCGGTTCTGAGCCGCGCGCTCGAACAGCAGATCGACACGAGCGTCGCCCACCCGCAGATTCCCCACAGCCACCCGATTGATGTGACGCGGCAACGACGGACGCCTGATGCGCAGCGTCCGCTGGAGGCCGTCGGGAATGATCCCCAGTCCACTGATGAGCGTTCCAGGGCAACGACCCGGCGGCCCACGCCTGGGGGCCTACAGGCCACAGGGTAGGGAACAGGATCTTCGTAGTCGACTCGGGAGAACCCGGCGAACAGCTCCGAAAGGGGGTAACCCGGTAGGAGTGAAGCCACGTCCTGCCGGCCCTCGAAGACGCGCAGAAACGGGCGGTCGAGCCCGTACCTCAGGAAGGTGCACCGGCGGCGACTCCATCACAGTGACTTGCGGCATGGCCGCGACGTGAGGCTACCTCGACAGCTGACTACGGAGCTCGACTCCAGCGGCCCCCTCCGAAGACACCCAAGCCCGGCCCAAGTACGTACAGAGCCGCCAGGACGGTCACGATCACCGACGCGATGTAGGGAAGCCCAAGCAACCCAGTCAATACCCACACGAGCGCCACGACCAGGATTGCAATGAGCAGATGGATCATGTACCAACCCCTTTCTCAGAACAGCACCGACCTTCGTGTTAGGCCGTGACACGCGCCGCACAAGTCGAGGAGGACCACCGGCGACGGGGACCATGCCGCGGGGATGGGCTCAGACGACACCCGAGAACAGGGACGCGTAGTCACCGGGCAACTCCGACTCTACGTCGTATATCTCCTCGTCGGGCACAAGTCTCCGCAGCGCCGCGAATACCGCGAGCGTCTCCAGGACCGCTTCCACGGCGCCCCGTGCCTGCCGCGGCCCGAGTGGGGTCAGGTGCGCCACGCTCATCGCGAGATGATCTTGCGGCATCGCCCGCTGGACTCCGCGCCGCGCCGCTACGAGCAACGGGTCGAGCTCCTTCGGCAGCTGTGCTGCCATGTCGCGCAGCTCTTGCGGCACGACAGCTTGCCCCAGGCCACGAAAACAACCAGCACGTGCGGGTATGCGGCAGCTGCGTCCACGCCTTCGAGCTCCGCGACCCTTCGTACGAACTGCCCGAACCCGAATCGCTCGGCAGGCTCGGGAGCGGAGGTCAACAGGTCCCGCAGTGCGCCCGTGAGGAAGGCCGCAATGTCATCGGCCTCACCGCGGGTGATGCACTGTCCTAATGTGCGGAGGGTCGCACGGGCCGCTCGTCGCGCCTCAGGGGTGAGGCCCACTTCTCGTTCGACGATCTTGACAAAGCTGTCTTCGCGCATGTTGATGGCGACAGGCCCCGCCGAGTCCGCGGCAAGTGAAGCGGAGGACTGAACGTTGGACGTGGCCGCTCATCGGCCTAGTGCCCTCGATGCGTCCCTGCCTCTTGCAGAGGCGTTTCGATAAACGAAAGGAGGGCCTTCATGGCTCGCAAACGAGGGCAGGGTACCGGCGTACAGCGCACGCAAGCGCAGACCACGAATGAGCAGCGCGACAGGCTGCGCGAAATCTCGAACAACGATGAGAGCGCAATCGCAGAATTTGTCTCCATCCGGCTTACCGAGGCAGTCGATACATCCGATCTCGATGGCAAGACGTTCGCGCTGGCCAACATCGCCGCGCTCATCGCCACTGGCGGTGACGATGCCTCGTATCTCCTCCATGTCGGTGCCGCTCTGGACGCGGGGGCATCGGTTGACGAGATCACTGGTGTGTTGACCGCGGTCGGACCAAATGTTGGAATCTTCAAGATGGTGACTGCGGCAGACCCACTTGCGACAGCGCTAGGCGTCAACCTTGCGGCGGACAGCGGCAACGGTGGAGGTGCTGACAGCGCTTAGAACTCCTAAGGCGCTGACCGCGCTCAGCGCCCTCGCCGGGCTTTCCGAGCTCCTGCATCTCATCCGGGGAGAGCTCGATCCTTGTCGGGCCGAGGTTCTCCTCCAGGCAAGCCGATCGCCGCCATATGCCATGCCCCCTGGATGTTGCTCGAGGCCGGCGCCGTTCGGGGTCGCCGGGTGACGTCGTGGCCCAGCATCCGTACGGATTTGCGTAACGCCGGGGCCGAGGTTGTCGACGAGGAGGTCGTCATCGACGGCCCGCTGACCACGAGTCGGTCGCCTGCCGATCTCACGGCGTTCTGCCCAGCGATCGTGGAACAGTTGGCGCGTGCGCATGCGCACGCGTAGCCGCCCGGCCGGTGAGGTCGCACGTGGTGATCGCTCGGCCGGAGAGCGCGAGAGACGTCCTGCTCGCGGGCCCGGCGGCGCGAGCGGTCGACGAGCCCAAGAGGGATGAGACTCAACTCCTCGTGGAGATGCTCGCCGTTGGCGTTTGCGGCACCGGTGGGGGGACGACCCGATGACTATCGGCGACACCGATGTCACTTCCGAATCCGGCCAGTCTGGCGAGGAAGGTCGGCGGACCATCACTCTCGGCCTCGTGGTCACGCCCCTGCTCGAGGCCGAGGCGGTGGAGTAGCTCGCCACCGATGTTCAGCGCGAGCTCGCGGAGCGCTACCCGGACGTGGGCTGGGAGATCACCGCCGTACGCGACGCGTTGGTGACCCCGCCGGCGGCGTTGGCCGGGGTCGTCGACGCTGCTCGCTCTCGGCTGCTCGACGAGCACTGGGACCTGGTCGTCCACGTGACCGAGCTTCCGTTGCGGATTTCGCGCCGTCCGGTGGTGGCGCACTCGAGCCGAACGCATGGTGCCGCGCTCGTGTCGCTTCCGGCGCTCGGCCTCAAGCAGTCCAACCGGCGGCTGGTGGAGTTGGTGGTCGAAGCTGTCGGTACGTTCGCCGGTGATTCGGCGGATCGCCAGGAGAATGAGCGTGATCGGCACACACAGCGTGTTCGCAGACGACTGCACCAGCTCGCCACCGATGTGGAGGGTGCGGATGCGCTCGAAGGGGGTGGCATTGCTGCACCGCGTCGCGACCGGGAACCTCCGGCTTGTGGTCGGAATGGTGCGCGCCAACCGTCCGTGGCGGCTGGTGACGCGGCTGACGCGGGCGCTCGTCGGCGCGCTTGGCGTCGCCACCTACGCGGTCGTCAGCTCGGACGTCTGGCGGATCACGAGCAGGATGGCCGCGCCGCGCCGCGCTCTTGTGTGCGTGGCCACGATCGCCGTAGCGGTGGCCACGCTGATCGTCGGGCACGAACTTTGGGAGCGAGCCGCGGATCGGCGCCTGCGCGAGCAGGCGATCCTGTTCAACCTCGTCACGATCGTCACCGTGGCCTTCGGCATCCTCGCGCTCTTCATCGCCGTCTTTGCGCTCAGCCTCGCGGCGGCGGGCCTGATGCTCGATCCCGCGCTCCTCACGGCGCAGCTCGGCCGACCTTCGCACGTCGGGGACTATGTGCGGCTCGCCCTCCTCGCCAGTGCGCTGGCCACCATTGCGGGGACGCTCGGAGGGGCGCTCGAGAGCGACTCGGCGGTGCGCGAGGCCGCATATGCACACCGCGTCAAGCGGCCGGAGCCCTCTAATCGGTCACTTCACCTTGCCGATTGACATGGAGCGGATTCGCGTTCAGGATCCAGCGCAGCCGGTACTCTGCCGGAAAGGTGGCGGCAAACCGCGCGATTCCTTCTTCGATGTCGTCGGGTGACAGAGCTGGAAAGGGACCGAGGTCGTCTCCGATCACCCGGATGTAATGCCACTCCCGGCCGTCGGTGACGATGCAATCCCAAACGCGGTCACCGTCCCGGAGGTACGAGCGCACGACTGCGGGACCGATCCCGACCGGGCTCTCCCGCGCGTGAAAGGCCGCATGGGCGCGCTGCTCCTCGGTGGGCACCCGATGTCCGGTGCCGGCGGTGTCAGGATCGTTCATCGCACGCTTCTTCTCCGGGCTTCGGTTCTGGGGGTAGGACGATCGACCCCCATGGCAAAGCACGCGCCTCGGCACAACGGCGCTGGCTGGTTGCGCGCCGTCCATCGAGGCCTATCGAAGATGCCCAGTGAAGAAGACTCACGTGCGAGGCCACACGTGGCGCCAGGTCGCGCTCGCTCGCCAGCTCAGCAGACGCGCGGTGCGACGCGCCCGGATCGAGTCAGTGGTATTGGTGCCGCTACTGACCGGGATTCTCATCGCCTACGGCTATCGACATACGCTCTTTCCGCGCAGCTGGGATACGGCTGCGCGCGCGATCACCGCGATCGCGGTCCTGTCCCTCGGTTGGCAGCTCGCCCGCGACATCGGCCGGGCCTTCGGTCCGACGCTGTTCAGGCGGATGGAGCCTGGGACCGCGGGCACGGTGGGATTCCTAATCCGGCTGGCCACGATGAGCGTGGTGGTGGTGATCGCACTGCGCGTCGCCGGCCTGCGTCCGGGAACCGTCGTGCTGGGCGGCGCGGCGACCGCAGTGGTGTTCGGTCTGGCCGCCCAGCAGACTCTCGCCAATGTGATCGCCGGAGCGGTCCTGCTCAACGCGCGCACGTTCCGTGTCGGTGAGCGCGTCCGGCTTCACGGTGGGTCCCTGGCGGGCTCCGTCGAGGGCATCGTCAACTCCCTCGGATTGATGTACACGACGCTGGTCCAGGGCGCGGACACCATCCTGGTGCCCAACTCCGTCGTGCTCAACGTCGCGGTGGTACCGCTGCGCGAGCCCGCTGCGGTTGACCTGCGCGCACGGCTACGCCCCGGTTCCACCCCGCTCGACATAGAGGAGCTGCTGAAGGGGTCGATCGACACCCCGATTCGCGGCTCGCCGCGGATCACCCTGGAGGAGGTCGATGCGAACGAGGTCGTCTTGCGCATCGCCGCGACCCCGCTCGATCCACGGGACGGCCGCGGCTCGCCGGTGAGGTGCTCCGAGCGATCGCTCCGCAGGTGGCGAGTGGCGATTTGCGCTCCGGTTGACGCGCACGTCGCGAACCACTCACCCGATGTCGACACCCCGGCGCAGGAACGTCCTGTACGCCACGGTGAAATAGGTGACCTCGAGTGCCATCCCGATCGACCACCAGATCGTCGCCACCACGAGCGCATGGTGGCCCGAGGCGGCATTGTGGATCGTGAGCCCATACGGACGACCCTGGTGGGCGGGAAGGATGTTCGGGTAGAGCGCGGCTCGGGTAGAGCGCGGCGGCCATCGTAGCCAGCAGGCCGACGATCAAAAGCGACGAGGCTGCGAACGCTCGCTGCCATTAGTCACGCCGCTGAAAGATCGCGATCGCCACCAGCGCGGCAGTCGCGAGTGCAGGGAACACGAACCGCCTAGTCGTCGGGCAACTGGTCCGTGACGTCGAGGAACTCGAGCTCACCGACGGCGTCGCGTAGCACCTGCGGTACGGCGCGAGCATGAAGCATCGCGTCTACGAAGCCAGCCCCTTCCCGATGGGCGATCGTGTCGATGAACTCGTCGAGCCTCATCGCCGTGGCTCGCGATTACCGGGCCGCTACGGTCGGTTTGGGGTGCAGTGTCCCACCAACCGCCTCGTCTCTATCGCTGCGAACGACCTCGGCCAGGGCCATTTGCCACGCCAGGCGACGCGGCTCGCCGGCGGGAAAACGGGCCGGGAATTCCTTGGTCGCCACGATGCCCGGCGAAGGCAGCGCGGCCGCCACCCGCTCCACCGTCTCGCCGCGGGCACTGCCTTCGACCCAGCTCAGGAGATACGCATCGATGCCCGGCGTGAACTGTCCCACGAATTCGAGAGCCTGGCGCGCGGGGTTGACCCACCTGCGAGCGATCCGAATGCGCCAGACCGCATGCGCTCCACAGTCGCGCACCGCCTCACAGAGCGCGGCGCTCAGCGCGTCGTAGGCAACCACGACGTCCCCGGGACACACCCCGTCGCCGATGAGCCCCTCGCTCTCGGTCGCCGCCCTCGAGAATATGGGCCTATCTCGGCGACCGAGGCCAGGACCTCCGGCGCCGTGGCCGGTGATCATCTCGTCGATCTTCTGAGCGAGAGCACGTAGCCGCCCGTCCGGCCCCTGAACCGGCAACGCCGCGGCGGTCAAGGCGCGCCCGAAACCCCCAAGGCACGCTCCCTGTTCCGGCGCCGCCGCGCCCGCGGCCGGGTGCCCGACCGTGCACCATACGGTCCGGCCAGCGAGCACGTCTGCGGAGCGCTCATCGGCCGCGCCGAATGCCCGGATATCGCGCGCGCTCCCCGGCGTGTCGAATCGCTCTACGACGAGACTGGTCATTGGTCAACACCAGGGATAGGCCGCGCTAGGCGTGACTCAACGGATCGCTCAGCAGTGCCCGGGTGATCGCCGCCGCCAGCTTCAACCGCCGCAGCTCACTCCTCAGCGCGGCGGCCTCGCTTCGGAGCGCTTCGTGCGCCAGAGTCCGCTCCCGGGGCGATATCGAGGCGCGCCTTCGCGCGAGATCGTCGAACCGCCGCCGGGTTTCCGCGCCCCGTCGCTCGAGATAGGCCAGGAAATCGGCTTCCGGCGTACGAACGATGATCGAGACCTGTCCTTGCCCGAATCGATGGGTCCCTTTCGATATGCAATGCTTCATGCTCGGAGCCGGGCCTGCCTCGTCGCGGACTCGTTCACAGGCGCTCCGGACTGATGCCACGCGTTCACTTCCGTCACTCGCGCTCAGGCCGCAGCCGCGGTGAGCTTCTCGAGCGACGCCTGCTCGATCTGACGGACTCGTTCCGCGCTCATCCCGAGAAACTCCGCGATCTCCCGCAACGTCTGCGGTCGCCGCCCGATGCCGAAGCGGGAGCAGATGATCATTCGCTCGCGCTCGCTCAGGTGCGCCAGCAGACGGGGCAGCTGGGCTGCGAGCAGGCGTCGTTCGACGCCCTGATAGGCGTCCTCGGCGGGAGGATCGGCGAGCATCTCGCCCGGGGTAGTGCGATCGCCCGTCTCCCCGCCCGCGGGCTCGTCCAGGCCGCGCGGTGCGCGATCCGTGCAGATGAGCGATTCCACCTGACGGCGCGGCAGGCCGGCGCCGTTGGCCAGGTCGTCGTAGGTCGCAGCCCGTCCACGCGCCTGCTCGAAGTTGCGCTGGGCCTCCTTGACCCGCGCGAGCTGGCGAAGCGCCCGGTCGGACAGCACAATCGGCCGCGACAACTCGGAGACCACCTGCTGCATCGCCTGGCGAACCCACCACGTTGCATACGCCCAGAACGGGATGCCGAGCTCCACGTCGTAGCGCTCGAGGGCACGCAGCAGTCCAACGACGCCCTCTTGCATCAACTCATTCCACTCGACCCGAGTCGAGTTCCGGTACAGCCGGGCGATCCGCGCAACGGAGGGCCGAAAGGTCTCGACAAATCGCTCGCGTTCCCGTGGTCCCCCCTCCTTCGCTGCGACGACGGTCTCGCGCTCACGACGGATGCTCTCGTGCCCGCTGCCGAGCTCGGAGCGGCGCCGGCTCGTTGACGACGTGCTCCGCCGAACGCGCAACTGCGAGCGGGGATTGGACAGTCTTGTCGATGACGGATAACCCATCCCGGGAAATGTCCCGCTAAAACGGGCACGCGTGAATTACGCACACCCAACATCGTCGCGTGGAGAACCCCACATCGGTCCGAGGCGACCCCCAGGCCCAAGTCCTAGGCGGGAGCGTTAGGTAGGTGAGCGCGGCGAGCGATCCCCCTGCGGTTCGCGTCGTCGTGGCCGAGGATGAGCCGATCGTTCGTGCCGGGGTCGTGCACGTGCTCCAAAACGCGGGGTTCGAGGTAGTCGGTGTGGCGGCGGATGCAGATGACCTGCTTCGCAAAACGCTCGCTCACAAGCCCGACGTGGTGATCACTGATATCCAGATGCCTCCCGGGCACGGCGACGACGGGCTGCGCGCGGCGCGTCACATCCGCTTGACCCAGCCGGACGTGGGTGTGCTCGTGCTCTCGCAGTTCCTCGAGGACCGCTATGCCCTCGAGCTGGTCGGCGACCGTGCCGAGGGAGTCGGCTACCTGCTCAAGGACCGGGTCGGCGACCTCGTCGGGTTTACCGAGGCGGTGCGACGCGTGGCCGGCGGCGGATCGGTCCTGGATCCGGAGGTAGTTGCCCGCCTCGTCGGTCGGCAACGCATGCGAAGCGCAATCGACGGACTGAGCCGGCGTGAGACCCAGGTACTCGCGCTGATGGCGGAGGGCCGTTCCAATCCCGGGATCGCCGAGGCGTTGGTCGTGTCGGTCCCGGCGGTGGAGCGGCACGTCTCGAGCATCTTCGCCAAGCTCGAGCTGCATCCCGCAGCGGAGCAACATCGACGGGTGCTCGCCGTGCTCACCTACCTCCGCCGCTAGCGCCCATCAGGTCGGAGCGTCGCGGCCAGAGGCGACGCCCGCCCGCTGGAGAACGAGCCCGGCAACCTCCTTGGCCTCCCGGGCCGAATCTAGGTCGCCCTGCTCAGCTCCGATCATCGAACCGGTTATCAGCATGTGCAACGCACGCGCCACACCCTCGGGGTCATCGGCTCCAGCCTCGTGGGCCAGCTCGAGCACGACGCCGCGCACCCGGGTCATCCCGGCGATGGTCGCCGAGCGCACCGGGCTGGATTGGCCGTGCGTCTCGAGCAACGAGTTGATGAACAGACAACCCTCGAAGTCATGTCGATGGAACCAGATGTCCAGGGCGTCGAAGATCGCGAGCAGGCGCCCGGCCGGGGTGCTTGCCAACCGCTCCACCTCTGGCCGCAGCCAGCCTTGGGTCCAGATCAGGTCGCGGCGATCGAGCACGGCGACCACGAGGTCGTCCTTGGAGGGAAAGTGGCGATAGAGGGTGCTCTTGGCCACCCCGGCCTCGGCCACCACCCGGTCCACGCCAACGGCGCTCAGACCATATGTCGTGAACAGCGCGTAAGCGGTGATCAGGATCCGCTCACGTGCGTGCGCACCGCGAGAACTCATTGGCGATTTGGACGGTTCGGGTTGTCAAGTAAACGGGTACCATCGCTACAGACCTGTCCGTTTCGGGCAAAGCGGACCGAGTGTCTCGGGCGAATCACTCGACTCCGATCCATTCGGAGAAGTATGGCCCCGCGATCGAGCTTCGACATCTCCGGTACTACCTCGCGGTCGCGGAGGAGCTTCACTTCGGCCGAGCGGCCGCGCGCCTGGGGATCTCTCAACCGCCCCTCTCGCAGGCGATCCGCACGCTCGAGGAGGAGCTCGGCGTCCAGCTCCTTCGGCGCACCAGCCGCTCTGTCGTCCCAACCCCGGCCGGGCTTGCGCTCGCCGGCGAGGCGCGGCGCGTGCTGGGAGCGCTCGAGTACGCCGTGGCCGAAACCCGACGTGCCGCGGGGACGCGGTCGGTGGTGAGGATCGGCGCGACGCCGACCATGTCGCTCGACGGATTGCAGCGATTCTTGACCGCCCTCTCCGCGCGTCAGCCGAGCCTTCAGCTCCAAGTCACGCATATCGCCTCTCTGGAGCAGATCAAGCGCCTGCGGTCGGGGGAGCTCGACTTCGGGCTGTTCTACGTCCCGTTGCCGCATGCCGATATCGAGAGCGAGCCGCTGTTCCACGCAGACCCGATAGTGGCGGTGCTTCCGCACGGCCATCCCTTGAGCTCCAAGCGGGCGGTGAGGCCGAAAGATCTGACCGCCGAGACGCTCGTGACATCTCGGTGGGATGGCGGACTCGAGGACCGCGCCACGAGGGCGCCCTGGTGGACCTAGTACGCGAAGTGGCGCGCGCGGTTCGCTCCCGGCGTTAACGAGGTGTTATGCGCTGGATATCGTTCGTGACGTACCGATAGCCGCCACGTTTATACCGATGTGTCACCCGGCCTCCGTGACAGTGCCCAGCAGAAGTCCGTCTCAGCGATGAACAACCTCCGGCTCGCGCAAGCAACGTTCTCGTCGGGCCTGAGCGCACCAACGCCATCTCGACGCCGCACTGACGCAGACCGAGCCGGCGCGCTACGCGACCTCGTCGCGCGCATCCTGCCACCCGGCCTGGCACATCTGGGCCTTCAGGGCGGGAACGATCGCGCTGACCAGCCTGAGCGCCACCACGAGTCGGCGTGGTCGAGCGCGTGATGGCAGAGGGCGGCATCTTCGAGAGCGTGATCATTCACACCTACCCGCTCCCCGGTTCCCGTCGCGGTCGTAGACCGGCGTCCCGTCCTTCAACGCCAGGTAGGCGATCGGAGAGCCGAGTTGCTGGGGCGATGGAGCGCGTTTCCTCACAGCGGCTCAGCCTGGACGTGCACGTAGGTTGGACCAGTACACGTCGTTGGTGACACAAGCGGTCCGCACGGCCTTGCCCTTCGATGCACGCGGCCTAACGGCTCACCAGATGAGCACGACCACAGAAGTCAATCCCCGCCTCCTGAAGCTGACCGAAGCCGGTGTCAGCGTGTGGCTGGATCAAATCCGTCGCTCGCTGATCGACAGCGGCGAGCTCGCGCGGATGGTTAAGCAGGAGTGTCTGCGCGGCGTGACCGCTAATCCCTCGATCTTCGAGAACGCGATCCTCGAATCACCGGACTACGACCGGGAGCTCGTGCGTTTGGCACGCAGGCACCTCGATGCGCGGGCGATCTACGAGCGAATCGCCATCCGCGACGTTCAGATGGCCGCCGATGTACTGGCCGAGGTGCACAGCGAGTCGCACGGCCGCGACGGGTTCGTGTCGCTCGAGGTCTCGCCGCAACTCGCGTATGACACCGAGGGCACGCTCGCCGAGGCACGCTCGTATTGGCAGCGGCTCGACCGTCCGAACGTGATGATCAAGATTCCCGGCACGCGCGCGGGCGTTCCCGCGATCGAGAAGGCGCTGTACGAGGGGATCAACGTCAACGTCACGCTGCTGTTCTCGATCTCGGCGTACGAGGCCGTGGCGGAGTCGTACCTCCGGGCCCTCGAGCGGCGTCAGTCCGAGGGCCTGTCGCTGGAGGTGGCTTCGGTCGCCTCCTTCTTCGTTTCGCGCGTGGACACGAACGTCGACCACAAGCTCGTCGAGCTGGGCCGTACCGAGCTCCAGGGGCAGGCCGCGATCGCCAACGCGCGGGCCGCCTACCGGCGGTTCAAGGAGATCTTCGACGGGCCGCGGTGGGAGGGGCTGCGCCACGGCGGCGGCGTGGTGCAGCGGCCGCTGTGGGCTTCGACCAGCACGAAGGACCCGCGCTACCCGGACACGATGTACGTCGATGAGTTGGTCGGACCGCACGTCGTCAACACGATGCCGCTCCAGACGCTGCTCGCGGTCGCCGACCATGGGCACGTGCGGGGCCCGACCGCCGAGCACGATCCCACCCCGGTGCTCGCTGCCCTCGCCGAGGCGGGCATCGACATGCGCCGAGTCACCGACGAGCTGCTGGTCGATGGCATCAAGCAATTCGAGCACGCGTTCCGCCAACTGCTCCTGGGAATCGAGGCCCGCCGCAGGGACATGCGCTGATGACCGTCCTGGTCGGAGAGCAGGTACTCCCCGAGAACCCACTCGTAGACGGACTCGAGCATGTTCCGGTCCATCCGACCACCCTGGTCCTGTTCGGTGCAACGGGCGACCTCGCCATGCGTAAGCTCCTGCCCGCGCTCTACAACCTCGCTCACGAGGGTGCTCTTCCCGAGCGGTTCGAGCTGATCGGAATCGCGCGCAGCGAAGAGGCGGACGAACAGTTCCGGGCGATGGCGCGAGAGTCGATCGGGCGCTTCTCACGCCGGCGCCCAGACCCGTACGTGCTCGACGGGCTGCTCGGGGACCTGCGCTACCTGACGGGTACGTTCGACGACGACGACGTCTACCGCGAGATCGACCGCGCACTCGGGGAACTCGACGAGGAGGCCGGTTATGAGCTGAATCGACTGTTCTACCTCTCGACCGCGCCGGAGTTCTTTCCGATCATCTGCGAGAAGCTTGGTGCCGCCGGTCTGCATCGGGCGCCGGAAGCGCGGGCCAGGATCGTGATCGAGAAGCCTTTCGGGTACGACCTGGCCTCGGCCCGCGAGCTGAACCAGCGGGTGCTCGAGGTCTTCGAGGAGTCGCAGGTCTTCCGGATCGACCACTACCTCGGCAAGGAGACCGTCCAGAACCTCATGGCGCTCCGGTTCGCCAACGCCCTGTTCGAGCCGGTTTGGAACCGCAACTTCATCGACCACGTCCAAATCACCGCGGCGGAGGACATCGGAATCGAGGGTAGGGCGGGGTACTACGAGCACGCCGGGGCGCTGCGCGATCTCGTGCAGAACCACATGCTGCAACTGCTCGCGCTGGTCACCATGGAGCCCCCGACCGCGTTTGAGGCGGACCGCGTGCGCGATGAGAAGCTGAAGGTGCTCGAGGCGATCGTCCCGCCCAGCGTAGAGGCCGTCGGCTCGATGTCTGTGCGGGCGCAGTACGGTCCCGGGGTCATCGGCCGGGTTCGGGTTCCCGGCTACCGCCAGGAGGAGGGTGTGGCACCCGACTCGCGCACGGAGACGTACGCGGCGCTGCGCCTCCACGTTGCGAACTGGCGCTGGGCGGGGGTGCCGTTCTACCTGCGCACCGGCAAGCGCCTGGCTCGCAGGCTCACAGAGATCGCGGTGACGTTGAAGCCCGTTCCGCACCTGGCCTTCCAGAGCAAAGGCTCGATCGGCGTGCAGCCCAACCAGATCGTCTTGACCGTCCAACCCGACGAAGGGGTATCGGTCTCGCTCGGGGCCAAGATCCCGGGGGCGCAGATGCGGATCCGTCCGGTCAACATGGAGTTCCGCTACGGGACTTCATTCGTGTCGGAGTCCCCGGAGGCGTACGAGCGGCTGATCCTCGACGCGATGCGCGGCGACGCGACGCTGTTCACCCGCAACGATGAGATCGAGGCCCTGTGGGGAATTGTTGATCCCATCCTCGCCGCCTGGCAGGAGGACACCGTCTCGCCGATCCCGGAGTACCCGGCGGGCTCGACGGGACCGTGTGAGGCGGACGCTCTGCTCGAGGGTGGGCGGCGATGGCGGCGCCTGTGAGCGCGAGCCTGTGAGCGCGAGACCGCCGGCGCCGCAGGTGATCGTGCTCGGCCCCCCGGGTGCGGGCAAGGGGACACAGGCCGCGCGGCTCGCGAGCCAGCTGGGCGCGGTCCATATCAACCCGGGCCGGATTCTCCGGGAAAAGGCTGGCGCCGACTCGGTCTCCGGGCGACAGATCGCCGCCGCGATGGCCGCCGGTGAGCTGGTGCCCGACGAACTCGTCGATCGGGTGGTCCGCGAGCGTCTCGAAGCACTCTCCCCCGGGCAGGGCTTCGTTCTCGACGGCTACCCGCGCACGCCGACCGAGGCAGAATCCCTGCGCCGGATGCTGGCCGCGCTCGGCCGGCTCGAGCACCGGCCGGTCACGGTGTGGCTCGAGGTTCCCCGGGGCGAGCTTATCCGCCGCCTTCGCGGTCGCCGCCACACCGAGGGCCGTCCGGACGATGTCGAGCAGGCGATTGCTCGGCGACTCGCGCTCCACGATGCTCAGGCCGGAGCGCTCCGGGACAGCCTGATGGCCTGGACCGACGTCATGCCGGTCGACGGCGGGCGGGCGGCCGAGGCGGTGACGGAGGACATCCTGAGCCGGCTTCGGGCGCCGCGTGATCATGGGGTTGCCTCCGAGCCACCGGGGCCTAACACTCGACTGAGTGACACTGTTCCTTCGCGTTTATCCAAGTAGGCAGCAGTACCGGCTACCGGAGGATGAATCTGCCCGCGAAATCATCAAGTCCCTGGCCGACGTGCTGGGAAACCGCGGCTGTGTCGTACTAGGTTACGAGCTGCCCGACCAGGCAGACAGCAACGCGGTGGTTCTGATCAACGGAAACACCGTCGACTGCGTAGAGGTGGTCGACGTGCCCGATGCCCGCCGGCGGAGAGGGACCGCTGAGGGGTGAACCCGACTGTTCCTGTTCTTCTCCAATAATCTCGGCTGCGTCGGATCGCTCGCCGTCTCGCTGGTCGGGACGCTGTTAGTGCTTGCCCTCCTTCACGTGATCTAGCTGATCTGACCGTTGACTGATTCGTGGCTGCTCGACATGGACGGCGTGCTCTTTCACGAGGAGCAGCCCATTCCCGGTGCGGACCGATTTCTGGCCCGGCTTCGCGAGCTCGAGCTTCCATTCCTCGTGCTCACCAACAATTCGATCTACACGCGCAGGGATCTGTCGGCGCGACTTCGAGCCGGCGGCCTCGAAGTTCCCGAGGACGCGATTTGGACCTCCGCGCTCGCCACGGCACGATTTCTTCAGGAGCAGCGTCCCGGCGGTTCCGCCTTCGTCGTCGGCGAGGCCGGGCTGACGACCGCGCTCCACGAGGCCGGCTACACCATGACCGACATCGACCCCGATTATGTCGTCCTCGGCGAGACGAGAACCTACGGCTTCGAGCGCATCACCCGGGCTATCCGGCTCGTCATTGGGGGCGCGCGGTTCATCGCAACCAACCCGGACCCGACCGGTCCGTCGCCCGGCGGTCCGCTGCCGGCGACGGGCTCGATCGCGGCGCTCATCAGTCGCGCGACCGAGGTCGCGCCGTACTTCATCGGCAAGCCCAACCCGCTGATGATCCGCTCGGCGCTCAACGCCGTCGGCGCCCACTCGGAGAGCACGGCGATGATCGGAGATCGCATGGACACCGACGTCGTAGCCGGCCTCGAGGCCGGGCTCCAGTCGATCCTCGTGCTCAGCGGCGTGACGACTCGCAGCGAGGCAGAATGGTTTCCCTACCGAGCCTCGCGCATCGTCGACTCAGTGGCTGACCTCGTTGACGAACTGGGATCATAGAACCGGCGGATGTGCAGCCGGTTTTCGATCCGCGACGACCGTTCCTCGCCGTCATCCAATGAATAGAGCGCGGCGCTTTCGATCCGCGTGATCTCGCCGATCTTCGACAGGCCGAACAGGATGGAGTCGAGGTCGAGCGACCCCGGTCCTTGCACCACGAGTCGGAGGCGCTCGGAGCCGTCGTCACGGATTTCACTCTCCAGTCCTTCGACCCGGAGACGGCGCTGCCTGAGCTCGCCGAGCAGCGAGCTGACCGATGCGCCGCGCGCCAGGTCGAGCTCCAGGCTCAGCGTCTCGCTGCCAAAGCTCCGCCTGACCACCGGCCTCAGTCTTCTCAGCACCACCAGCGCCACCAGCGCAATCCCCGTCGTGGCTGCTCCGCCGAGGTAGAACCCGGCGGCGATTGCCATACCGATCGCCGCCGAGATCCAGAGCGCGGCCGCGGTCGTAACGCCCCGCACCGTGCCGGAGTTGCGAATGATCACACCGGCGCCCAGGAACCCGATTCCCGAGACCACTTGAGCGGCGATTCGGGATGGGTCAACGCGGGAGGCATCCGAGCCCGCGAATCCGTACGCGGACACGAGCGTGAACAGCCCAGCGCCGAGACCCACGATCACGTGGGTGCGCAGGCCGGCGATCTCATCGCGCGCCTGCCGCTCGAGCCCGATCGCCCCGCACAGGAACACGATGATCGCCAACCGCAGCACGATCTCGCCATCGGAGACCGAGGTCGCGCGCATGCTCTCAGGGTGGCCCGGCGGGCGGTCCGGCACGAGGTCCAGCGGTCCAGCGGGGCCAGAACAGCAGCAACAGGCCGATGCATAGGCCGACGCCTCCGACGACCATCAAGATCACGCCCATGTTCTGAAGGTTGAGCCACTGAACGTGGGCCGTGACCGCCCACTTGAGAACCGCGCCAGCAGCGATGAGAAAGAGGCTCGAGCCGATCGTCATATCGCTTTCCCTAGGACGGTAGACGTGGAGGTCAAGTCAGGCTGCTCCGGCGTACTCGACCGGCTCCTCCTCCACGGCCACCGCGTCCCACCCGACGATGAGCTCGTCGCCTTGAGCGTCAACGGTGATCGTGGCGCCATCCTGAATCTGGCCTGCTATCAGCGCACGGCCAATTCTGGTCTCGACCTCGCGCTGGATGTAGCGCCGCAGCGGTCGTGCGCCGTAGACCGGGTCGTATCCCTGTCGGGCCAGCACCTCCCGGGCCGCCTCGGTCAGCTCGAGCCCGAGCCGCCGGTCGGCCAGACGCGCCTGCACGTCCGCGATCTGGAGGTCGACGATCCGCTCTATCTCGCCCATCGTCAAAGGCTTGAACAGCACGATCTCGTCGACGCGGTTGAGAAACTCAGGCCGGAACTGGGTTCGGAGCTCTCCCATCACGCGCTCGCGTGCGTCCTCGCGAATTTCCCCATCGTCGGTCAGCCCATCGAGCAGGTACAGGGAGCCGATGTTGGAGGTCATGATGATCACGGTGTTGCGGAAGTTGACCGTCCGTCCTTGCGCATCGGTCAGGCGGCCGTCGTCGAGGATCTGCAGCAGGGTGTTGAAGACGTCCGGGTGCGCCTTTTCGATCTCGTCGAAAAGGACGACCGAGTACGGCTTGCGGCGGACCGCCTCGGTCAGCTGGCCGCCCTCCTCGTAGCCGACGTAGCCGGGCGGCGCTCCCATCAAACGGCTGACCGTGTGGCGTTCCTGATATTCCGACATGTCGAGGCGAACCATGTTCTCCTCCGAGTCGAACAGCGCCTGCGCCAGCGCCCGCGATAGCTCGGTCTTCCCCACCCCGGTCGGCCCGAGGAAGATGAACGATCCGATCGGGCGCCTGGGGTCCTTGATCCCCGCTCGCGCCCGCAGCACGGCGTCGGCGACGAGGCGGACCGCCTCGTCCTGACCGATCACGCGCTCGTGCAGCACCTCGTCGAGGCGCAGTAGCTTCTCGCGCTCCCCCTCCACCAGCCGGGCGACCGGAATCCCCGTCCAGCGCGCGACGATCTCGGCGATCTCGTCCTCGGTGACCTCCTCGCGCAGCAGGCGTGTGCCGCCTTGCTTGCTCTCCAACCGCTCCTCTTCGGCCCTCAGCCGTCGCTCGAGCTCGGGCAGGCGCCCGTGTCGCAGCTCCGCTGCGCGGTTGAGGTCGTAATTGCGCTCCGCCGCCTCGATCTCCCGGCGAAGCTGCTCGAGCTCCTCGCGGAGGGCTTGCAGCTTGTGGATCGCCTGGCGCTCGGCCTCCCATTGCGCGGTCATCGCATCCGCCTGTGCCCGGAGGTCGGCGAGCTCCCTGCGCAGTGCCTCGAGCCGCTCCTTGCTCGCCTCGTCCTTCTCCTTCTTGAGCGCCGCCTCCTCGATCTCGAGCTGCATTACCCGCCGCGTGATCTCGTCGAGCTCCTGGGGCATCGAGTCGATCTCAGTACGGATCACGGCGCAGGCCTCGTCGACCAGGTCGATCGCCTTGTCGGGGAGGAAACGGTCGGTGATGTAGCGGTCGGCGAGGGTCGCCGCCGCCACCAGTGCAGCATCTTGAATCCGGACGCCGTGGTGGACCTCGAAGCGCTCGCGCAGCCCCCGCAGGATCGAGATCGTGTCCTCGACTGTCGGCTCGTCGACCACCACCGGCTGGAACCGGCGCTCGAGCGCGGCGTCCTTCTCGATGTAGCGCCGGTACTCGTTCAGCGTGGTCGCCCCGACGCAATGCAGCTCCCCGCGGGCGAGCATCGGCTTGAGCATGTTGCCGGCGTCCATCGCCCCCTCGGCCGCGCCGGCACCCACCACCGTATGCAGCTCGTCGATGAACAGCAGGATCCGGCCCTCGCCAGCCTTGATCTCCTGGAGCACGGCCTTGAGCCGCTCCTCGAACTCGCCTCGGTACTTCGCCCCCGCGACCAGCGACCCCATGTCGAGCGCGAAGATCGTTTTGTCCTTGAGCCCCTCCGGAACGTCGCCTCGGACGATTCGCTGCGCGAGGCCTTCGATGATCGCCGTCTTTCCCACCCCGGGATCCCCGACCAGCACCGGGTTGTTCTTCGTCTTACGCGACAGGATCTGGATCACCCGCCGGATCTCGGCGTCGCGGCCGATGACCGGGTCGAGCTTCCCGGTGCGCGCCTCGGTCACCAGATCGCGCCCATACTTCTCGAGCGCCTCATAGGCCGACTCCGGCGTGGCGCTAGTGACGCGCTGGGCCCCTCGAACTTGAGTCAGGATCTCCAGGATGCGGTCGCGGTCGGCACCGTGTTCGCGCAGCAGCTGTCCGGCAGCGGACCCGGCTCCCGCCCGCCCCGAGCCGACGATCGCGAGCAGGACGTGCTCCACTGAGACGTACTCGTCCTTCAGGCGCTGGGCTTCCTGCTCGGCGTCGTCGAGCACTTGCGCCAGGCCGCGGGTGACGCCCGGCTGTGCTGCGCCCGAGCCCGGTCCACTCACCCGGGGCCGTCGTTCGAGCGTCTCCTCGAGTGCCGCGCGGAGCGCGCCGGTGTCGACGTCGGCGCGCGCCAGAAGCCGAGGGATGAGGCCCTCGGGCTGCTCGAGCAGCGCGAGCATCAGGTGCTCGGTGTCGACCTCGGTGTGGCCGTAGCGCAGCGCCTTGGTTTGCGCGTCGTGCACCGCCTCCTGGGTCTTCAGCGTCCAACGATTCGGGTCCATGCCATCACCTCGTCGTGTCTTTGGGCCAGTCGCTGCTCGAGCTCATCGATCCGCGCGAGCAGCTCGCAGGCGAGGACCGCCCCTGAATAATTGAGGCCTAGATCTCGGCGCAGACGCGATGCGCGCGCGAGCATCGCCGCGTCATCCCGCGCAAACAGCGGTGAAGCGGTCGTGCCACCCCTCGGTGTAATCAAGCCGAGCGCCAGCAGGCGGCGGGCCAGCTCGGGATGGATCCCCGCGTCCTGGGCGAGCGTCTCGATGCCGACCAGCCCGTTTCCAGGGGGGACCAGCCACGTTCCGGTACGAATGGTGCTGCGCGTGGTCACCATCAGCGGCCCGCCCGCGGATCGAACTTCGAAGCCGATGCGAGCTTCTCGAACAGGTCGCGCTCCCGCTTGGTCAGCTTCTTGGGGACCTGGATCGTGACGACCGCGTACAGATCGCCGGCCGGCGCTCCCCGGCTGCCGGGCATCCCCTGACCGCGGAGACGAAGCCGACGACCGCTCGACGATCCCGGAGGAACCTTGACCCGAGCGTCCCCTTCCAGCGTGGGCACCGGGACCTCCGCCCCCAACGCCGCCTCCCACGGCGATACGGGAAGATCGACATACAGGTCGCGGCCCTCGATGCGAAACCGGGGATGGGGCCTGAGCCGGATCCGGAGGAACAGGTCGCCCGCCTGACCCCCGCCAACCCCGGCGCCGCCCTGCCTGGGCACGCGGATTCGCTCCCCGTCGAGCACGCCGCGCGGGATGTCGACCTCGACCGAGCGCCCGTCGCCGAGCGACAGCCACCGCTTGCCTCCGCGAGCTGCCTCCTCGAGCCCCAGGTCGAGCACCGCCTCGTGGTCGCCGCCCCGCATCGAGAAGGAGTCGAAGCCCGTCCCGCCGGCAGTCCTCCGCCGCCCGCCGAAGAAGCTCTCGAAGAAGTCGCTGAAGTCGCCGCCGCCGAACTCGACGCGCACGTTCTCGAATCCGTTGCCAGTATCGAATCCCTCGCCGAACCCGCCGGCGCCGGAAACGTCCTGGCCGGCCCTCCAGTTGGAGCCGAGCCGATCGTAGCGCTCGCGCTTCTCGGGTTCCCGCAGGACCTCGTAGGCCTCCGAGATCTGCTTGAAGCGATCCTCGGCGCCAGGCTCCTTGTTGACGTCCGGGTGGTAGCGGCGGGCGAGGCGCCGGTACGCCTGGCGGATCTCGTCCTGGCTGGCGTCGCGCGATACTCCGAGCGCCTCGTAGTAGTCCTGGTAGGCAACCGGCATCAGCGGACGTGCTCGGGCGCGCGGGCTACCACTACCTGAGCCGGGCGGATCACGCGGTCGCCCAGCGCGAAGCCCGAGCGCTCCACGGTCAGGATCGTGCGGTCGGGAAGGTCTGCCGAGGGCTGGACCGCGACGGCTTCATGGCGCTCGGGATCAAATGGATCTCCAGCGGCACCGATCCGCTCCACCCCCTCACGGACCAGGACGCCGTCCATCTGCTCGAGCACCGCACGCAGACCGTCCGCGCATGGTCCGTCAGGCTGCATCCGGATCGCCCGCTCGACGCTGTCGACCGCGTCCAGCCAGTCCCTGATCACCGACGCGCGGACCTCCGCAACGCGGCTCTCGACCTCCCGCGCCGCGCGCTTTCGGTAGTTGTCGAGGTCGGCCAGGGCACGCTTGTAGCGATCCTCGATCCGGGCGAGCTCGGCGGTGAGCTCGCCGTTGTCGGGCTGCTCCTCGGCCAGAGGCTGCTCCTCGGCCGGGCGCTCGGTGTCACTCTCGTGTGAACTCGGCATCGACCACCTCCTCGTCGTCGCTCGCTGCCGCGGACCCGTTCCCGCCGCCGTTGCCACTCGCCTGGCCAGCTCCCGCGGTGACAGCCGCGGCCGCGGGCAGGCTTGAGGCCACCTGCTGGAGGTCTGAGATCAGAGGGCGTACGCGCTCGAGCCCGGCTTGGTCGGCGATGGCTCCTCGCGCGTCGGCGACGAGTTGCTCAGCGCGTGCCTTCTCGTTCACCGGCAGGCGATCCTGCAGGTCGCGCAGCAGCTGCTCCACCTGGTACGCGACCGAGTCGAGCTGGTTGCGAGCGTCGATCTCTTCGCGGCGCCGCCGGTCCTCGCTGGCATGTGCCTCGGCGAGGCGGATCATCTCCTCGACCTCGCCCTGATCCAGGTTCGAGCTCTCAGAGATCGTCACCCGCTGCTCCGTGCCGGTCGACTTGTCCCGGGCCGAGACGTTGAGGATGCCGTTGGCATCGACGTCGAACGTGACTTCGATCTGGGGAACGCCGCGAGGCGCGGGCGGGATGCCCTCGAGCCGGAAGCGCGCGAGCTGGCGGTTGTCGGCGGCCAGCTCCCGTTCCCCCTGTAGAACCACGACGTCGACCGCGGTCTGGTTGTCCTCGGCGGTCGAGAACGTCTCGGTCCGGCGTGCGGGGATCGTGGTGTTGCGCTCGATCACCTTCGTCATCACGCCACCGAGCGTCTCCAGGCCGAGTGAGAGCGGAAGGACGTCCAGCAGCACGACGTCCTCGACCTCGCCCTTCAGCACTCCGGCTTGGAGCGCCGCGCCGATCGCCACCACCTCGTCCGGGTTTACTGTCATGTTGGGCTCCTTGCCCCCGGTGAGCCGGCGAACGAGCTCCTGGACTGCCGGGATGCGCGTTGAGCCGCCGACGAGAATCACCTCGTCGATGTCGCCGGCGGTCATCTTCGCGTCGGACAGCGCCTGCTCGACCGGGCCGCGAGTGCGCTCGATCAGATCCTGGGTCAGCTGCTCGAACTTGGAGCGCGTCAGCGACAGGTTCAAGTGCTTGGGCCCGGCGGCGTCGGCCGTTATGAATGGTAGGTTGATCTGGGTCTGGGTCGTCGTAGACAGCTCGACCTTCGCGCGCTCGGCGGCTTCGTACAGGCGTTGGAGAGCCTGCGGATCGTTGCGCAGGTCGATTCCCTGATCGCGCTTGAACTCGTCGGCGAGCCAGTCCACCACGCGCTTGTCGAAGTCATCGCCACCCAGGTGTCCATCGCCGCTGGTCGCACGCACCTCGACCACACCGTCCCCGACCTCCAGCAAGGAGACGTCGAACGTCCCGCCACCGAGGTCGAACACGAGGATCGTCTCCTGGCCTTTCTTGTCCATTCCGTAGGCCAGCGCGGCGGCGGTCGGCTCGTTGATGATTCTCAGCACCTCGAGGCCGGCGATCTTGCCGGCGTCCTTGGTCGCCTGACGCTGCGCGTCGTTGAAGTAGGCCGGGACGGTGATCACGGCCTCGGTAACCCGTTCGCCCAGGAACTTGGCGGCGTCCTCGGCCAATTTCCGCAGCACCAGGGCCGAGATCTCCTCCGGCGCGTACTGCTTGCCGCGGATCTCGAACCGCACCGCGTCGTTCGCTCCCTTGACGACCTTGTAAGAGACGATCTTCGCCTCTTCGTCGACCTCGCCCCATCGACGACCGATGAACCGTTTCGCCGAATAGATGGTCGCGTCCGGATTGAGAATCGCCTGGCGCTTGGCGACCTGACCCACCAGCCGCTGGCCATCCTCGGTGAACGCGACGACCGACGGCGTGACCCGCCCGCCTTCGGCGTTGGGGATGACCTCGGCTTGCCCGCCCTCCATCGTTGCGGCCACGACCGAGTTCGTCGTGCCCAGATCGATGCCAACCGCCTTCGCCATATCAGCTCCTCTCGGGTCTCAACACTCGGTTTCAACCGGTCCTCCTAGGTCGCCGGCAACACCATTCAAGGTCCGCGCGGACCCGATCGGGGCACCTACTTGTCTTGCGACGGCAGCGACCTAGTGGCCAGAACAGTCGAAGCTCAGATCACGACCCGACAGGAGTGGCCATGCCCGTGCCCGCACGTCGTACCGCAACCTCCTCACCCCAGCAGGTGGAGCGGTGGGATCCGTTCCGGGAGTTCGAGCAACTCCAGGAAGAGATGGGTCGGCTCGTACAGAGCGTCTGGTCGCCGGCAGGCGTGGGGAACGGTGGCGCGTGGACGCCGTTCGCCGATGTCGAGGAGACCGACGACGCCTGGACCATCGAGGTGGAGGTGCCGGGCGTCGACCGCAAGAACGTCAACGTCGAGATGCGCAACTCCGAGCTCGTCATCTCCGGAGATGTCACGGAGAAGGAGCGCAAGGGGGTTCTGCGCCGGCGAGCACGCCGAACCGGACACTTCGAGTACCACGTCACGCTCCCGGGAGAGTCCGACGAGGAGCACATCGACGCGAAGCTCCACGACGGGATCTTGACCGTGCGCGTGCCGAAGACCGAGCAGGCGAAACCCCGTCGGATCGAGGTCAAGGCGTAACGTGCGCTCGGGCTTAGACACTCGCCGCCCATCCGCTCTGGGCTGGAAGCGCGTGGGCGAGTCCTTGGTGCGGGAGTTCCGGTTCCGCGACTTCTCCGAGGCGCTCGCGTTCCTGGAGCGCGTTGCCGTCGCCGCGGAGGATTACCTGCGCCGACCCGACATGTGCATCGTGGAATTCAACGTGGTTCGGCTGACGATCACCAACCCGCACCGCGTCGGGATCACGGCAGCCGAACTGCGGCTAGCCGAGAAGGTCGATCTGGTCGTCGATGGGTGAACGCCTCCTGAGCCCGTCTTGGCTCCCCGCACCGGTCGAGGTTCGGTCCGGATGAGCGCGCTCTACGGCCTTTGGCCCGCGGGCTGCGCCCACGTTTCGATGATCCGCCCGGTGGAGCCGCGGACGCCCGAGGGCTGCGAGGAGTGTCTACGGACAGGATCCGCATGGGTCCACCTTCGGCTGTGCCTGACCTGCGGGCACGTGGGCTGTTGTGATTCTTCCCCCGGCAAGCACGCCCGCCGGCACGCCCACGTCATCGGCCATCCAATCGTTCAGTCCTTCGAGCCGGGGGAGGACTGGCGCTGGTGCTATTTCGACGAGACGTACGTCTGAGCCAGTCGAACGACGTGCATGTGCCCGCCGAGGAGCTCGTGTGCCTGCCGGATGGCGTTGGCCCCATCACCCACCGCGGCGGACACCCTCTGCGTCGAACCGCTGCGAACGTCGCCGGCGGCGAAGACGCCCGGCAATGTGGTCTCGAGCGAGAGTGGTGACCGCCGCGAGCCATTCCGCGAGCCACTAGAGGCTTCTGACGCGGCGCACGCGACCGCCGCGTCGGCGCCGGTGAGGATGTAGCCGCCGTCGTCGAGCGCCACGTGATCGCGCAGCCACTCGGTGTGCGGATCGGCACCGATGAACACAAACAACGCACGCGCCGGTAGCGTCCGCCGCTCCGCGGTCTCGGTGTCCTCCACGACCACCGCGTCGAGGGTTTCCTTGCCGATCAGCTCGCGCACCTCGCAGTGCGCGAGCACCTCGATGGTCGGGTCACGGACGATCCG
Source organism: uncultured Solirubrobacterales bacterium (assembly GCA_963783415.1). Lineage (GTDB taxonomy): Bacteria > Actinomycetota > Thermoleophilia > Solirubrobacterales > Solirubrobacteraceae > Palsa-465. The sequence continues at coordinate 15,930 of CAWANN010000022.1, read as the reverse complement.
GTCGGCCAGGTAGCGCGACATGTTCTCGCCCAGCTCGGGTTCGCGGATGACGAGCGTCAATCGCGGCACGTACCTTGACAGGAACAGCGCCGCCTGACCGGCTGAGTTGCCGCCCCCCACGGCCACGATCGGGTCGCCGCGGCAGAGCTGGGCCTCCATTACCGTCGCCGCGTAATGGACGCTGGCGGCTTCGAGCTCGGTCAGGCCTGGTACGGCAAGCTTTCGGTAGCGGACCCCGGTGGCGATCACGACGATTCGCCCGATCACCGAGTCGCCGTCCCGCAGGTAGACGCGCAAAGTACCGTCCGAGGGATCGAGACGGTTCGCTTCGCCGGGCACTGTGATCTGGGCGCCGAACTTTCCCGCCTGGAGCGTCGCGCGTTCGGCGAGCTCGGCCCCGGAGATCCCCGCGGGGAAGCCGAGATAGTTCTCGATCCTGGACGACGTACCGGCCTGGCCGCCGGTCGCGAGCGCCTCGAGCACCACCGTGCTCAATCCTTCCGAGGCTCCGTAGACCGCGGCGGCGAGCCCCGCCGGCCCGGCGCCGACAACGATCAGGTCGCAGGTCACCTCCGGCGGGCTCGGCGGCCGAAGGCCGAGCACCCGAGCGAGTTCCAGGTTGCTGGGATTGCGCAGCACCCTACCGGGACCGAGGACCACTATCGGACACTCGCTCGGATCGAGACCCACCCGCCGTAGTAGGTCCTCGGCGCTGGCATCCGACTCGAGGTCGATCCAGTGGTGAGGGAGGCGATTACGCGTCGCGAAGTCACGCAGCCTGCGCGTGTCCGGCGAGTAGCGCGAGCCGATGATGCGCATGCCGACCCCGAGCCCGATCAGGACGGAGCGGCGCATCAGTAGTGCTCGCAGGATCAGATCGCCGAGCACCTGATCCTGGGTCACGATCTTCCGAAGCTGGTGCGCCGGGACGACGAGCACCTGCCCGGCCTCGACCACGATCGCCGTGACGAATACCGTCTGGCTGCTCAACAGACCGAGCTCACCGAGGAAGCGACGCGGGCCGTGGACACCGATGAGCTGCCGGCCGGTGCACGACTCTTCCATCACGGCGACCTTCCCCTCCAAGATCACGAAGAAGTCGCCGCTGCCTTCCCCTTCCTTGTAAAGCACGTCGCCGGGCTTCATCAATCTGCGCTCGCCGACCGTCTCGAGTGCCGCCACCTGCGCTTCGGTCAACGAAGGAAACGCGCCGTACGGATCGGGCGTCTCCGTCAGATCGACCGACTCTTGGACGGTCATGAGCGCCTTGCGCAGTGCTTGGCCGCTGGCTGCATGTCCCGTCGGTTAGGTCGTGGGTGCCGGACTTCAATCCGGCTTGATCGCGGCGTGAAGCGTCCTAGCAGCATGACTTGAGAGCGGAGCTCACTTCCGCGGAGCTTCAAAGCGACTACTTACGGAGGATGCGATGGCGACGACAATGGTGGAGCCGTTTGCGCCGTGGCTGCGGGAGTTCAACCAGATCCTGCACAACCAGGGCACGGTGAGCGCGTTCATCCCGGCGGCCGATCTCCTCATCGACGATGACGGGGTGACGGTCTACATGGACGTGCCCGGACTGCGCGCCGAGAATCTCGAGATTGAGCTCGAGAACGACACGCTCACGATCCGGGGCGAGCGCCCGTTCCCATACACTCACGAGGACGGAGGCGGTCCTGTCCGCAGGATCGAACGTGGGTTCGGGAGGTTTGAGCGCACGCTGCGTGTACCGGCCGGATTAGATCCGGAATCGGTGCAGGCGGACCTGCACGACGGCGTGCTGACGCTTCGGATTCCGAAGCCGGAAACTCTGCGTCCCCGGCGGATAGAGATCAAGGCTGAGACGAACGGGGATCAGACCGCTGAGCGCCCGCAGCGCGAGCAGGAGACCGCGGCAGCTTCTTGAGAGCAATTCGGCCGTCCGCGCGGCAGCACGTATCGCGTGGACGGCCACGCCGGGACGGCTTCCGCCGACTTTCACGCCACTTCAAGAAAAGGAACTCGATGCCCGATCGGAGCACCATCATCACCTGCCCGAACTGCGGTAGGCGAAACCGCGTGCGACCGAGCACGTCCGGCGTGCCCCGGTGCAGCGTCTGCCACCACCTGCTCCCGTGGCTGGTCGAGGCTTCCCCGGAAACCTTCGACGATGAGATCGTCGCGTCGGTTCCGGTACTGGTCGATTTCTGGGCGCCGTGGTGCGGACCGTGCCGGATGGTCTCGCCCGTGGTCGAGCGGGTCGGGCGCGAGCAGGCCGGCGCGCTGAAGGTCGTCAAGCTGAACGTGGATGACGCGCCCGCGATTTCCGAGCGTTACGGCATTCGCGGCATTCCTCTCCTAATGATCTTCCGCGGCGGCGCGGAAGTGGACCGCCTGGTGGGAGCCGCCCCCTATGAGCGGTTGCGCGACTGGGTCGCGCCTCATCTCGAGTCGGTCGGCGAGCGCGCCTGATGGTGCATCGCGTCCAATAGGCGCGGTGTAGATCCGTTCACCTCCGGAACTGAGCCTCGGCCGTCAGGGCACGATCTTGATCGCAGACCCGAAGGCAGTTCTCTGCGATCCCTGGATCTCCATGTGCAGCAGCGCCACCGCCTCGAGCTCGCGGGCACGAACGAGTCGCCCGGCGTCAATTGGTCGCATGCCGCCATCCGACACCAACTGCATGACCCTCGCCTTGGCGCCGTCGTCATCGCCGGCGATGAACACGTCCAGCGGCTCCCCGTCCACTGCGCCGGCCAGCAGCGGTCCGGCGAAGTTGGTGTTGAACGCCTTGACGAACGCGGCATCCGCGGGCGCCTCGGCCTCGATCAGCTCACCGCCAGAGCGAAAGGTTCCGAGCCAGTCACCGTCGAGCGGCTCCACGGTGCTGAAGTCGACCGGGTTCGTCGGGTCGACGATGACGGTCCCCTTCAACTGATCGGAGTACTGGCGGACGACGTGCGGCGCCTCGGTGTAGGGCACGGCAAGCACGACCAGGTCACCGTGGACCAGGTCGGCTGCTTGCACGGAGCCTTCGCCGATCATTTCGTCGGCGAGCGCCTGCGCCTTGCTGATGTGAGTCCCGATGAACTCCACCTCGTGGCCGCCCGCGACGGCACGCGAGGCGATGGCACGGCCCATCCTCCCCGTGCCGACGATCGTCACCTTCATGCGCCCTGATCCCAGATCATGGCTCCACGTGCGGCCCCTTGACGTCGGCCGGTGTCGGCGCCCTGAAGTCGGGCCGGACGCGCTCGTCGTGATGCTCCCCGTCGAGCTCGTTGACGTGGATGATCGACTCGCCGAACTGCCGGGCGTGATTGATTGCCGCCGCGCGCGCCTCAGACAGGGTGCGATGCTCTGACAGGGGCGTCACATCGCCCTCGTAACGGACGATCCAATGGTGCCGGGAGACAGGCAGAATCGTGAGGTGATGACCCGTCACGTCGAGGTGATCGGTCGGCCACGCCGCGCGCAATGTCGCACCATAGTCACCTACGCCAGCTCAGATCCACTGTCCACATCGGTGCTTTTCATAGGTCGGTAGTACGACCCAACAAGCTGGTTTGCCTCTCGGCCAGGACGACCTATGGCATGGAAGGCATTGCTGACGATCCTCGTATGCGTCCTGCTGACTATCCTCGAATTGCTGGGAGTGGCGGTGCTCGTCGCGCCGAAGGCGATGTGGCGGCTGACGAAATCACTACTGCGAAGACTGATGTTTCGTCTCCGCTCACACTCCAGCCTGAACGGGCACCCGTCCCGTATCCGCGGCACGCCTGAGCGCTAGATAATCGCGCTCGTTCTGATCGGCATAGCGCTCGGCGAACGCGGTCATTGCCCGGTCGAACTTATCTGCGGCGCCAAGGTAGCTCCCGATCGTGATCGCGTCGCCCGACCGAGCGTGGGCGCGCGCAAGCGCCCAGCCGCACAGCTCGCCGTAGCTTGCGAGCGCGACCGCATCCATCACATCGACCGGCGCGGCGCCCTTTTCATCCCAGAGCTGGCGGACATAGAAATCGCGGTTGACGCCGTCAATCCATGCGGTCGTCCTGATCCACCCGAGCATGATGTCGCTGACCGCCTGCATGAGACGCTGCCCCTCGACGACGCGCTGTCCGTGATTGGCGAATTCGCTGCGGCCGAGGTAGGGCTCGAGCACAGAGGCCTCCGCTTCCTTCATCTGCAGGAACAATGGATCGCTGTCGTCACGACCGAGCATCAGAATGATCCAGGCCCGAGTGCCAACGCTTCCGACGCCCACGACCTTGCGGGCGGCATGGACGTAGTGGTAGCGCGCAAGCAGGCGGCGTCGGTCCCGCGGCAGCGTGCGACGGTAGTAGCGGATGACCCCGTGCACCGCCGCCTCAAGGCCCGCTGGGTCATCCGCTTGCGCTAGCTCCTCGATCGGGACGATCAGTGGCGGGTCGTGGATGATCCGGGGACGGCCTTCGACGAGCCGCGTGAGCTTGGCGAACGCCCTCAGGCTGTCTTTGGCTCGAGCCTTGGCCAAGCTGCGCTCGAAATGCTTGAGCTGGTCGCGGCCGATTCGCGAGGACCACTCCTTGACGATGTCCTCGAGGTTCCGATCGATTTGGATGTACCAGAGCTCGAGCGCGCGCAGCTCAGCGAACCCGCGCATCGCGACGCGATAGGAGCGCGCGACCGCGCGGCCGATGGATGTCCGCTGCCGGTCGCCGAATCCCCGGTCGCGCCCAGCCACCTCAAAGCTTGCGACCAAACGTTTCACATCCCATTCGAACGGGCCGGGAAGCGTCTCGTCGAAGTCGTTGACGCCGAACGCCAGCCGTCGGTCAGGGCCGGCGAAGCTGCCGAAGTTCGAGAGGTGGGCATCGCCGCAAAGCTGCACGTGGAGGCCCGTACGCGGCTCCCTGGCCAGATCCGAGGCCATCACAGCCGCCGCACCTCGGAAAAACGTGAACGGCGACGCAAGCATCCGGCCATAACGGATCGGTACAAGGTGTGCCACCCTCGTGCTCGCCTGCTGCTCGAGCAGGTGGATCGGATCCGGCCGGTCAGCTCGCGGAATCCAATCGCCGTGCCTGCGTCGCGACACTTTCTTGCGGGCAGACCTGCCGAGCTTGGCGCGATCAGACGCGCTTGGCAACTGGTGTGTCGTCCCCCCTGGCTCCGTCGGGAGGGACCAGACCTTGCCGGACGAGACCTTGCCGGAGGCCGTCAACCGCCCCCATCCTCTGACGGCACGAGTCGTTCTCGGGCAAGCAGTCGCGCGACCGTTTGGGCCATCTGGCCGAGGTGGGTCATCTTGTCGAGAACCGCCGCGGCCCCGTGTTCGATGGCTCGAGCGTGCAGAGCGCGGTCGTACGTCGCGCTGAGCACGAGGGCACAGGCGGACGGGTTCGCAGCCCGGATCTCCGGAAGAAGCTCCGCCCCGGAGCCGTCCGGCAATCCGAGATCGAGGATCACCACGTCGGCGCTTGCCAACAGCTCCCGTGCCTCGGCCAACGAGGCTGCTTGTCCCACGATCTGGAAGTCGGGATGAGGCTCGAACTCTGACGCGATCGCCTCGCGGATGGGCGCGTGGTCTTCCACCAGCAGGACCCGTACGGGCCTAGACGTGTCCGATGTCTCCATCACAGAGGTCAGCCTCGAACCGTACGGTGGTCCCGGACCCCGCCTGGCTCCGTACCTCGAGACGTCCGCCGAGCAGCTTGGCCCGCTCGCGCATCCCCGTAATGCCGTGGTGCACTCCGGGCGCCACGCCACGGGGATCAAACCCCAGACCGTCGTCAGAGATCTCGGCCCAGAGCGTGCCCTCCTCGGCCCCCACCCGCACTACGACGTGGCGGGCATCCGCATGGCGGCGAGCGTTGGTCAATGCCTCTCCCACGATCCGTACCAACTCGAGGCCGTCGGTTCCAAACGGGTCGGCGGGCGTGCCTTGCCCAATTTGCAATCCAATCTCAACCCCCTCCGTTTCCCGGTGCACCGCTACGAGCTCTTCGAGCGACAGGGGCAACGCTTTGTGTTCAGCTCCGAGTCTTAGGTCGTAGATGGCGCCGCGCAACTGTCGACCGACGCGCTGTAGCTTCAGTACGAGCTGACTCGTCAGCCCGGATGGTGATGCTTCGCGGGCGCCCGTCGCGAGCACCATGGCGTCGGCCAGGGCCTGGAGAGCGTCGTCGTGCAGAGCCCGCGCGATCCGGCTGCGCTCCAGCTCGCGTGCCTCTTCCAGGCGTGCCTCCGCCCATTCGCGTTCGCTGACGTCGCGGTGGATCCCGAGATATCCGGTGATGTCGCCGCCATCGTCGTGCACCGCCACCGCGATCAGCTCAACCTCGACCTGGGCGCCGTCCTTGCGACGCGCCCTGAATTGGGTCCGCGTCCGCCCGGTCTGGAGCAGCTGCCCCTCGAGCTCCACCCGAGACGGGTCGCCCAGATAGCTCGCGACCTCACGGGCCGGACGACCCAGTACCTCCTGAGCGGTGACACCGTACAGCCGCTCCGCCCCCTTGTTCCAGGACGTAATGCGGAAATTCTCCGCGTCGGTCCCGATCACCCCGTCCTCGACATTGTCGAGCAAGCTCGCGTGGAGAGTCTGAAGCTGCTCGGCGGCCCTCCGATCGCTTATGTCGCGCGTGTAGGCGGCCATACCACCATTCCAGGGGAAGCAGCTCACGTCGAGCCAGCGGCCGTCCGGCTCCGAGTAGGTCTCCAGTCGCACCGGCCTGCCCTCGGCGCGGCCCCGGGAGAGCTCCGCGTACAGGACCGTCTGTCCGAACTCGGGAAACAGATCCCACACCGTCGTCCCGATCAGATCCGCGTGCGTGAGGCTCGCGCCCAACGCGTTGTTGATCGCGTTCAGCCCGCCTTCGTTCGCATCCGCGTAGCCCCAATGCTGATCGAACGCGACGAACTCGTCGGTCGTGCCCTCGAGCAGGCTGACGATACGTGCGTTGGCGTGGCGCAACGCCGCCTGAATGCGCCGTCGCTCGGTGATGTCGCGGTGGATCCCGAGGTAGCCGCTCACCTCGCCCTGCTTGCCCGGCACGGCCACCGTTATCAGCTCAACGTCGACCGAGGTTCCGTCCTTGCGGCGCGCTGTGAACTCAATCCGCGTCCGCCCGGTCTGGTGCAGCTCCGTCTCCAGCCTGAGCCGAGATTCGTCGCCCGGGTAGCTCGCGACGTCGCGCGCCGGTTGGCCCAGCATCTCGCGCGCCATGAAGCCGTACAGGCGTTCGGCCCCCTTGTTCCAGGACGTGATGCGAAAATCGTGCGCGTCGGTCCCGATCACCCCGTCCTCTAGATTGTCCAGCAGGCTCACGTGGTAGGCGCGTGCCGCCTCGACCTTCCGCTGCTCGTCGCTCGTCTCCATCGCGGGCGCGCTCAACACGTCCGCCATCTCATGCGACTGGCCGTCCCGCGTAGCTTGACCGCAATCACCACCCGGCTGGGGGCGATTCGCTGCATCGCAAGTCAGCTTAGCCCATCGCAGATCGCCCGTGGACCCCCTGTATCGCCCCCAACCGCTCTGGCGAGCAGGCCGCGGGACCACTCACAGGTGGGTCAGCCCGAGCCGGTCCACGGCTCGCCGACCGCCCAGGCGTGCCACGACTCGACCTCGATCCACGCGCTCACCCGTCCGCGGTCGCGCTGAGGGTACGCCCGGCCGGTGTACTGCCGCGACAGGCGGTCGATGGCCTCGAGGTTCGGATCGGGTTCGAGCGAAACCACCCGGCCACGCAGGGTGACGTGGTGGTACCAGTCATCCTCGCCAAGTACGGTGATCGAAACACGCGGCTCCAGCCGGAGATGCTCCAGCCGTTTACGCCCTTCGTCCATGTTCACCAGCACCCGACCGTCCTCCCACAGGTACCAGGTGGCCGCCGTGTGTGGGCTCCCGTCCTCCTGGATGGTCGCGATCACGGAGGAATTGGGATGGGAGAGGAACTCGTCGAGCTCGTGTGGGAGGGGCGGTTTCGGCACGGTCTCGTTTGCTCACGTTCAGCTTAATGGGGCCGACCGATCACGCATCCAGACCGTGGTCTTCGATGTAGTTGTGCTCCTCCGCCGCCGAGGGCTGATGCTCGGTCCAGGCACCCCGGTCGTCGCGCACCACCTTGCCGTCCCTGACCAATTGGTCCGCATGGGTCGTCCCGGCCTGTACAGCTTCACAGCCACAAGCGAAGCAGTAGGTCGCAGACGCCGACCCGCAACCCCGTCTTCTTGAGCTTCGGGGACCGCGGTCTATGTCTGCGGACATGGTCACCGGTGAGGCAGCGCATGAGCATGCAACTTGAACGGGGCGACGTCTTCTTCTTCCACCGTCCCCGAGTGGCTCGATCACGAGCGGATCGGAGCCAACGAGTTGGCAACTGAGCCTCTCCGGGGCGGCGCACTCGAGTAAGCGTGATCGTCTCTGACCCCGAACGGCCTATTTGGAGATCCCATGGCGGTAATGACGTCGCGAGCAGTTGATCTGCCGGCGGGCGAACCGATCCCGGCGCTCGGCCAGGGCACCTGGCATCTCGGTCAGGGGCGCCATCCTCGAGCCGACGAGCTCCAAGCTTTGCGGACGGGCATCGACCTCGGGATGACGCTGATCGACACCGCGGAGATGTACGGAGAGGGCGCCACAGAGCAGCTCGTAGGCGAGGCCATCGCCGGCCGGCGCCGCGAGGTCTTCCTGATCAGCAAGGTCCTTCCCTCCCATGCCACGCGGCGGGGAACCATCGCTGCCTGCCGGGCCAGCCTTCGCCGCCTCGCCACCGACCAGCTCGATCTCTACCTGCTGCACTGGCGCGGGATGGTCCCGCTGGACGAGACTGTCGCCGCCTTTGAGGAGCTGCGAGCTGCGGGGCTCATTCGCCACTGGGGCGTGAGCAACTTCGACCTCTCCGGTCTGCGAAGACTGGTGCGCTCGCAGGGCGGCGGCGCGGTTCAGGTCGATCAAGTCCTCTACAACCTGACCCGGCGTGCCATCGAGTGGGATCTGCTGCCGTGGAGCCTCGAGCACGGACTGCCGATCATGGCCTACTCACCGCTGGAGCAGGGACGCATCGTGGAGCACCCCGTGCTCCAGGGAATCGCCCGTCACTACCACGCCACGCCGGCGCAGGTGGCGCTCGCCTGGGTCCTATCCCACGCCGGCGTGTGCGCGATCCCCGAGGCCGGAACGGTCAAGCACGTCCGCCAGAACCGGGCGGCGCTGGATCTCCGCCTGCGCGAGATCGACATGGTGAAGCTCGACGAGGCCTTTCCGCCACCGATCGCTCCCCAACCGCTCGAAATCCTCTAGCCCCATTCAATGGCGAAAACACACCCCCAAGCCGCCGAGCCGCGTGAGATCGGATTCGTGGGGCTCGGAACCATGGGTGGCCGGATCGCAGGTCGTCTGCTCGCCGCCGGTTACGAGGTGTACGGGACCAACCGCACGCGCGCCAGGGCCGAGGCGTTGATGGAGCGTGGGCTGCGTTGGTGTGAGACGCCGCGCGACGTGGCCGCGGTCGCCGACGTCATCTTCAGCATGGTCATCGACGACAACGCGCTCCGGGCGGTCACATCCGGTCCAGACGGGATCCTCGCCGGCCTCGCCGAGCGCAAGATCTACGTGGACATGAGCACGGTCAGCCCGGAGACGAGTCGGAGCCTGGCCGAGCAGGTGCGCTTGCTAGGAGCGCGAATGCTCGATGCGCCCGTTTCAGGTGGTGCTCCTCAGGCCGAGGAAGGAAGCCTCACGATCATGGTCGGGGGGGACGAGCAGGCTTTCCGTCTGGTCGAGCCACTGCTCCTGGAGCTCGCGCGCACCGTGAGGCACATCGGCGCCAACGGCCAGGCGCTGGTCTTGAAGCTCGCCACCAACATCAGCCTCGCCGTGCAGATACTCGCTCTGAGCGAAGGCGCGCTGATCGCCGAGCGGGCTGGCATCAGCCGCGCTCTCGCGCTTGATGTCATGACCAACAGCGTGATCGGCTCGCCGGCGCTGAAGGCCCGAGCGCCACTGTTGCTCGAGCCTGGCCGGCCAGGATGGTTCGATATGAGGATGATGCACAAAGACCTGCAGCTTGCGCTCGATACGGCTCGCAGGCTCTCGGTCCCAGCCCCATCCGCCACAGCGACCGACGAGGTGCTGAGCACCGCGCGGGAGCTCGGCTATGACCACCGCGACATCGCCGCGCTGATCGAAGTCCTCGAACGCCTGAGCGCGAACCCGGCCGGGAACGGCAGCCGCCGCCAGGCGGCGACGCCCAGATAAACGCACTCGGGACTTCCCCGGTCACGCCGAAGAGGCGGGTGGGGAGGAACCCGACGGCGCTGATGGTTAACCCCACATGGGTTGTGGGGTTAACCCCATATGGCGCTTAACCCGGTCCGTTCATGCCAAAATGTCTTGGTCCGGTCTAGGTCAGCACTTCGGCTCCTGCGGGCCCAGATTCTGCGTTACTGCAAGATCGAGGTACAGCGATCGGCGTCCTGGCACTCGTCGGAACCAGCAAGGGCCTGTTCCTCCTCGCGGCGGATGACAATCGCCGCCGGTGGCAGGTCGAGGGCCCGCTGCTCGAAGGCTGGGGGGTGTACCACGCGATACTCGATCCCCGCGATGACGCGATGTACGCAGCGACCAATCACCGCGTCTACGGTTCGAGCGTCCAGCGCTCGGGGAACGGCGGCAGGACCTGGAAGCGATCACAGAAGATCGGGTTGCCGGAGGAGTCCGGACTGACATTGGACGCCGTTTGGCACGTCGAGCCTGGCAGGTCAGGAGATCCCGGAACGCTTTATCTCGGGGCGGCTCCCGGCGCGCTGTTCCGCTCTGACGACGGTGGCGAGACCTGGGAGGTGAACCGCGGCATTCTCGAGCACCCCACGCGCGACCAGTGGTTCCCCGGCGCCGGGGGGATGTGTTGCCATTCGATCCAGCTCGACCCTCGTGACGCCAGCCGCATGTACGTCGCCATCACTTCGGCCGGCGTGTTTCGCTCGGACGACTGCGACGAGGCCTGGATCCCGGTGAACAAGAACGTCGCTGCCGATTTCCTCGGCCACCCTTATCCGGAGGTCGGACAGTGTCCGCACAAGCTGGTGCTGCATCCAGCGCGGGATAGGCTCTGGCAGCAGAACCACTACGGGGTGTACCGCTCCGACGACCACGGCGACTCATGGGTGCGCGTCGACGGGAACGGGTTGCCGAGCGGCTTCGGATTCCCGATCATGCTCGATCCGGACGATCCCGACAAGGCGTTCGTGATCCCGGAGAGGAGTCCCGAGTATCACTACAGCTCCGGCGGGCAGCTCGCCGTCTACCGTACGTGCGACAGCGGGGAGACGTGGGAGCTGATGGCCGACGGCCTACCCAAGCGGGCCTGGGCGGCTGTGCTTCGCGAGGCGTCGGCGTATGACGCCGGGTCGCTCTATTTCGGCACTCAGAGCGGCTCGTTCTTCGTGCTCGCGGACGGAGAGGTGTGGATCGAGGCGGTACGACACCTTCCGCCGATCCTGTCGGTCGAGGTCTCGCAGTGGTCCAGGTAGTGGTCCCGCCCATGCTCGCCGCGCAGGCGGAGGGTCGTAAGCGCTTCGAGCTCGAGGCGGAGACCGCCGGGGACGCCTTGCGCGCGCTGCCAGTGGCCGACCTCCTCTTCAACGAGCGAGGCGAGTTGAATCGGCATCTGAATGTGTACGTCGACGGAACCGACGTTCGCGAGCAGGGTGGTCTGGAGCGGCCGCTGGCCGAGGGAGCCGGCGAGATACGGATTGTGGCGATGGTTTCCGGCGGTTAGCGCCCGATCCGCGCCCGGCGAACGACACGCGTGCCAGCGAGGTGAGCATCACGACAAACGGGCACGGCAAGCCCGCGCTGATCGGACGCGGCGGAGAATGCGCACGGGTTGATCGGCTTCTCGCCAGCGCGAAGGGAGGCGACAGCGGTGTCGTGGTGCTGCGGGGCACAGTCGGGACAGGAAAGACGGCGCTTGTCGATTACGCCGCCGATTCAGCCGAGGGCTTCCGGGTTGTCCGCGCGGTCGGGGTGGAATCGGAGATGGAGCTACCGTTCGCGGGCCTACACCAATTGTGTGGCTCGCTGTTGGACCGCCTCGGCAGCTTGCCGGTCCCACAGCGCGATGCGCTTGGAACCGCGTTCGGGCTGAGCTCGGGGACCCGGCCCGATCGATTCCTGATCAGTCTCGCGGTGCTCAGCCTGCTGTCCGAGGCGGCCGACGAACGGGCGCTTCTGTGCTTGGTCGACGACGCCCAGTGGCTCGATCGCTCCTCCGCGCAGGTGCTGGCCTTCGTGGCACGGCGGGTGAAGGCGGAGTCGGTCGTCCTTATGTTCGCGGTCCGTGAGCCGCTCGAGCCTGACGAGTTCGCCCGACTCCCGGATCTGCGGCTCCAGGGCCTGTCGGATGCGGACGCCCGCCACCTGCTCGCTTCGGTCATTGGCGCCCCGCTGGACGAGCGCGTCCGCGGCCGCATCCTGGCAGAGGCGCGCGGCAACCCCCTCGCCTTGCTCGAGCTGCCGCGTGGTTTATCCCCCTCCGAGCTGGCGGGCGGCTTCGGCCTGCCACGGGAGGCGCCGCTCCAGACCAGGATCGAGGCAAGCTTCCGGCGCCGCGTGGAGCAACTGCCCGATGCCACGCAACGACTCCTGCTGCTGGCCGCCGCCGAGCCGACAGGTGAGGCGGCACTGCTGTGGCGGGCGGCGGCGGAGCTCAGGCTCACCATCGATGCGGTGGGCCCCGCCGTCGGCGATGGCATGCTCGAGCTCGGCGCGCGAGTCACCTTCCGCCACCCACTGCTGCGTTCCGCGATCTATCGGTCCGCGTCGCCTGAGGCCCGGCGAGGCACGCATCGAGCCCTGGCTGCGGCCACCGACGCTAAGGCCGATCCCGACCGCCGGGCGTGGCACCTCGCGCGGGCGGCCATCGCGCCCGATGAGGAAATCGCCGACGAGCTGGAGCGTTCGGCTGGGCGGGCGCAGGCGCGGGGCGGAGTTCCGGCAGCCGCGGCATTCCTCGAGCGCGCCACCGATCTCACCGTCGACCCCGGAAAGCGAGCACGGCGGGCACTGGAAGCCGCAGGAGTCAAGCTGCTCGCTGGGGCGCCCCAGGAGGCGTTGACGCTCCTGTCATTGGCAGCAGAAGGGCCGCTTGACGAATTCGACCGCGCGCAGCTCCAGAGGGTGCACGGACAGATCGCTCTAGATCGCAGACATGCTGGAGACGCCGTTCCACTGCTCCTAGACGCGGCCAGGCGGCTCGAGACGCTCGATCCCGGGCTGGCGCGCGAGACCTACCTCGAGGCGCTCCGAGCAGCGAGCGTGGCGGGCCGCCTCGGTGGCGGCGTCTCGGCCGCCGCAAAGGCCGCTCGCAACGCCCCGGCAAGGCCGGGAAGTCGACGAGCCACGGACCTCCTGCTGGACGGTCTGGCCATCCGGTTTACGGATGGATATGCCGCAAGCGCTTCGGCGCTCAAGCGGGCACTGGTCGCCGTGCGCGACGAGGGGCGTCGTCCGGGGCAGGACGTGCGGTGGCCATGGATCGCTCGCCGAGTCGCGCCGGACCTGTTCGACGACGACACCTGGCATGCGCTCGCCACGCGCAACGTTCAGATCGCCCGCGAGGCCGGGGCGCTCGCCGTGCTACCTCTGGCGCTCAACCTACACGCGTTGCTGCGCTGCTTCGAGGGTGAACTCGTGGCGGCCGCGGCACTGCTGGAGGAGGCCGACGAGATCGCCGATACGACCGGCACAGCAGAGATGGTCTTCGGGAGGGTTCTGCTCGCCGGGTGCCGGGGAGACGAGGCCCAAGCGGTGGAGCTGTTCGAGAAAAGCACGGCTGCGGCGACGGCACGAAGCGAAGGAGTGGTGCTCACATTCGCCGAGCACGCGGCAGCTCTGCTCTACAACGGCCTCGGCCAGCACGAAGCCGCCCTTGCGCCGGCCCAGAGCGCAAGCGCCCGCGACGAGCTCATGGTCTCGGTGTGGTCCCTACCCGAGCTGACTGAGGCGGCCGTCCGGTGCGGCCGGATCGAGCTCGCCACTGCGGCGGTGGAGCGACTTGCCGAACGTACGCAGGCGGCGGGAACGGATGCGGCGCTCGGTATCGAGGCCCGCGCGCGCGCCCTCGTGAGCGAAGCCAGCCTGACCGAAGGCCTCTTCTCCCAGGCAATCGACCGGCTCAGTCGCTGCCGATTCGCGCTGGACCTGGGGCGCGCCCACCTTCTGTACGGGGAATGGTTGCGCCGTGACCACCGCCGGCTCGATGGCCGCGAGCAGCTGCGCACCGCGCACGAGATGTTCGCCGCGATGGGGGCGGAGGCTTTTGCCGAGCGCGCGCGGCGCGAGTTGCTCGCGACCGGCGAGACCGTCCGCGCCCGCGCCCCCGATACACGTGCCCAGCTCACCGCACAGGAGGTACAGGTCGCACACCTCGCCCGCGACGGACTGTCGAACCCTGAGATCGCCGCCCGCCTCTTCATCAGCCCTCGCACGGTCCAGTACCACCTTCGCAAGGTGTTCATGAAATTGGACATCAGTTCGCGAAACCAGCTTCACCGGGCGCTGCCCGCCGACCCGAACGCCGCATAGGGCCAGTAGACCCGGCGGGTTGCGGCTCAGATCGCGACCCAGCCCCTTGACTGGCCAGTCCCACTGTGCACCTGGCGGACGCGAGCGCAGCCCGGGTGATCGACACTGACCGGGATCCAGGTATCGAGGCGCCGACCCGCGAGGAGACGAGAAGATGAGCGTCGCGACCAGAGCCGACGGACCCGTATCGCCGACACTCGATCTCCATCGGTCAGGCGACACCCAGGCGGCGCGTCACAGTCCACGCATTCGTGCCGTCCTGGGGGAGCATCACATGTTCTACCGGACAGGACTGGAGTTCGCGCTCCGAGAGACCGGGATCGAGGTGGTGTCGGTGGCGAACAACGCGGACGATCTGGCCCGCAAGACCCGGGCGTATCACCCCGATGTTGCGGTGCTGGACATCGACATGCCACCCAGCGTCAGCGATCACGACCGTGTCGAGGCTGCACGCAACATCCGGTCAATCGACCCTCGCCTGGCGGTCCTGATCCTGTCGGAGCGCCCCGACGAGCGATACGCCGTGGCGGTAATGGGCGACGAGCCGGCGGGCTTCGGATTCGTTGTGAAAGCCCGCGTCCGAGAAATCGAGGACTTCACGACGTCCGTGCGCGAGGTGGCACGTGGTGGTACCGCCATCGACCCGGTTGTGGTCTCCCGACTCGCAGCGCGTCGTCCGACGGACGCCTGGATCGAGGACCTGACGACTCGCGAGCGCCAGGTCCTCGCGCTGATGGCCGAGGGACGATCCAACGGGTTCATCGCCGACGACCTCGTCGTGACGATTTCGGCCGTCGAGCGCCACATCACGAGTATTTTTGCCAAGCTCGGCCTGCGATCGAGCCCGGCGGACCATCGAAGGGTGCTTGCGGTGTTGAGGTACCTCGCCGCTGATGGCACACGCGAACCTCGTCGGCCCGCGGAGGCGAAACGAACCGGCGGAAGAGCAACTGCTCGATCACAGCGAGATCGAGCAGTTCCGATCGGTGCTGGGTAGCCTCAACGACCGCGAACGGATGATCCTTCGCGCCCGCTACCGGCTCGAAGGCCCGAGCAGTCGCTCGGGATGTTGGCGAGCGGACCGGACTCAGCGCCGAGCGCGTCCGGCAGACCGCGCAACCCGCGCTGGGCAACTGCGAGCGGCAGGCGCAGTAGCCAAGTTGACATCACGCCACTGAGAGCTACTAATGAGAGTGGACGCTGTTGCCCGCTTCTCGGCAAGGGAGGTTCACATGGCACTGATTCGCTGGGAACCGGTGGGTGAGCTGACACGATCCAGAACGAGATGAACCGGCTCTTCAATACATTCGTCGACGAGTCCACCCCGACCGGCCGCGCGGGGAGCGCCCGGGTGGCGACGGATCCCGGCGATGGACCTCGTCGAGACC
>CAWANN010000021.1:0-388836 GCA_963783415.1 uncultured Solirubrobacterales bacterium | reverse complement strand
TCGTCGCGATCAGATAGACGGCGAGCAGGTGCGCCAGCCCGTCCGCGAGCTCTGAGGGCACGAGCGTCGGGTCATCGGCGGTGGCGGTCGTCGCGCGGGTCAGCGCGATCGCCGCCCGTCGCGCGTGGTCAAGCAGCGCCGGGACGTCAGCCTCGAGCGGGCGGGCGAGCCACGCGCCGGCCCGCTCGAGCGCCCGGTCAACCCACACGCCGGGTTCACCGCCGGTTTCGCGGGCGTGTGTTTCGAGCGCCCGATGCGCGAGCCGAAGCGCCCCCGCGGCGATCACCCGCACCGCGTCCACGACCACCGCCGGGACCCGATCGACCTCCGGGTCCTCGCAGAACGCCTGGGCGACGTGCGCGTACAGGAACAGGTCCGGCAGGCGCAGCGTCGCCAGCGTCAGCAGCCGCAACGTCCCGTAGGAGCGCTCCTCATCGGCCGCGCACCGCGTGTTGCGGGCGCCGTGCGAGACGGCCGCCGCATACGCGTCACGCAGCTCCCGCTCGGTCGCGTGAGCGGCGGTCCCCAGCGCCTGATCGATACCGGTGCCGGACTGTGTTCTCGGCTGGTTGCGCACACACGGCAAGTACCGGCCAACGCCGGGCGGAGCCTCCCTTGGAGCTGCGAATCTCTACGCTGGCGACCGCTGCGGCTTCCGATCCCGTGCCGGCGGTCGCAACGAAGCTGCGGGCTTCGAAACCGTGGACAGCCTCGACTGCATCTATCGCCGCGTGGCTCGCCCGTGGACAGCTGATGAGCTCGCAGGCCGCCGCCAGGCCGCGTACCGCCGCGGATCGGACGACCTGCCCGCCGGCGAGCCGCTGCCTGAGCGTCCGATCACGCTGCTCGCCACCGCGGTGCCGCGGCTGATCAGCCTCGCCGTCGCCGCCAACGTGCTGCACGTCCTCCCGGACACGCGAAGCCAAGCCGGCGCCGGGGTCGCCGTCGGGCTGCTGGCCACGATCGACTCGACCGCCACCGGCAGCCTGCTACCGCTGCCAGCTGGCACTGGAGGCCGACGGCCGCTCCCGCGGCTATCACCCCGACGAATGGCTCCCACTCGCCCACGAGCAGACAGCCGAGTGGCTCGAGCATGCCTCACCGACCAGCGAGACGCCGGCGCTCATCGAGCATGCCCAACAGGCCGGCAGGCTCGCGGCGCTCGCCATCGGCGCGCTCGACCGCGACCTCCCAAGCGTGCCCGAGGCGATCGCCGACTGCATCTCGCACCTCCTCGTCGTCTGCGTCCTGGCCGACGAAGCCGCCCAGAACCCACCCACCTGACCACGCTGCCCGCGGCCCGGCAAGTCGCCGCACCCCGGTGCAGCTCCCGGT
This sequence comes from uncultured Solirubrobacterales bacterium, assembly GCA_963783415.1. Classification (GTDB taxonomy): domain Bacteria; phylum Actinomycetota; class Thermoleophilia; order Solirubrobacterales; family Solirubrobacteraceae; genus Palsa-465. Next base: position 387,501 of record CAWANN010000021.1, on the reverse strand, counting down.
CTCGGGCAGGGCCACCAGGGAACGCGAGCCCCGGCCAACGTCAGCGGCGCGAGACATCCGCAGCGATGAACCCCGGACGCCCCGCTGCCCCAGCCGCGGTGCGAAGCGCCCCCACCAGCCGCTCCACCGACACGATCAGCACCCCGTCATCGATCCGCTCCACCGCTCGTGCGCGCACGACGCACAGCACCGGGAGCGCGCCGCGGCGACACCACCGCCGTCGGCGGCGGTAAAGCCACACCGCCATCGCTCGCACCGCGGCGAGGTGACCGCGCTCAAACGACCTCGTTTTGATCTCTATCGCGAACGCGATCCCCGTCGGCGCGATCGCCACGCTGTCGATGTCGCCGGTTCCTCGATACGGCAGCGAATGGCGCAGTCGCCATCCCTCCTCGCCGAGGGCCGCGAGCGCTCGTCGAACCTGATCCTCAGAGTCCGCGCCGACGCGACTGCGCCCGGCCAGCCGCCACCAGCGGCGGGCGTCGATCAGCAGGGTGACTGCGATGACGATCAGCACGGCGGCGATGGCCGTGTCGCCGAACCGCGCGGCGGCGATGGCGAGCGTGCACGCCGCCAGGCCTGTCGCGCCGCTCGTGGCCGCTCGGCGCATGCGCCGGTGCTGGAGTTGGCGCGGAAAGCTTCTTTGCGACATGACGGACGCTCGCCGGCGTCTCGACGGTGCGCTCGAGCGGCCGCGGGCGGGAGCAGGACCGGATCGGTTCACGACCTGCCGACCTCCAGTCGCGGACTGGCCGCGGCCCAGGCGGACCCCGAACCAGCCAGGAAGCGGCGCCGGGTGATGACGAGCGCGGCACGGGCGTTTATTGAGCGCGGTTGCTCTACCGCACCTTGACCCACAGCTTGACCTGAGGGCCTGAGAGCGTGCTGCTCGGCGCTCTGGTCAGAAGGAAAGCCTCTCGTTTGCGGGGCTTTTCTGAGAGCGGCTGAAGGGACTCGAACCCTCGACCTTCTGCATGGCAAACGGCACTGCTAGTGTCATCGAGTCGATCTTTGACCTGCAAATCGTGGATATTTCGGCATTGACGGCGCCTCAAAGACGAGAATCGGATGCCCGCAAATTCCGCTGATTTCGCGCGGGTTTCCGGAACGAATCCGGAACGAACTCGAGGAGCCTTCGTCCCACGTTCACGTGCTGTCGAGGGGGGAGCACGACGCTGTCTTGTCCGCCGGCCTCGGCCCCAGCCGGCTTCTGTCATGAGCCAGCTCACGGGGTCCGGACAGGTGAGCCGTCCCCCGCTCCCTAGAGTCGCGGCTAGGTGCGGCGCTTCGGTGAACCGCGGCACGAACTGCTCGGCAGCTATCCCGGTGCCGGTGTCGATCACAGACAGCCAGCGCACTCGGCCACCGGAAGTGTCGAACCACGCCAAGTCGATGTTCCACACCACCGCGCCTCCTTGTCTCGGCGCCCTGGCGACTCGCATCAAACCGGCTCCGAGGCACTGAACACCCGTCTGGGGGCCGGGCGGTCGCAGGTTCAAATCATGTCTCCCCGACTATAAAAGCCCTGCTAATAGGCAGCTCGCCCGCCGTCACGGCGGCCTGGGCAGTGCAGCCGAGGGCGACAAACGGGCGACAAACGGAGGCTGTCCGTGCAGAAATCGCACCCGCCGGAGAGGACACTACGAGCCTTGCTCGCGCCCGACGACGTGGCCTTGATCGTCGAAGAAGAACGTGATCGTGGGCAGGTTGAAGTGCGAGCGAACCCGCCGGGCAAGCCGGTGCTCGCGCCAGTTCTCGTTCTGACTGCCGGGTGCGTGAAGCCTCAGCAGCATGAGGTCGGCGTCGAAGTCCGCCAGCGCGTCGGCGATCGCGGTGACGCTGGTCCTCGTCGCCGACCGTCCCGCGGGGCACAAGGCCGTCCGCGTGCATGTGGTCAAAGACGGTGCGCAGACGGTCGCCGGCAGCCATGCGGGCGCCATCGATGTCGCCTGTCAGCGACTGGAGGCGAGTCGCCAGGGTCGGAGCGAGGACGTAGATCTCCGCCGCCTGATCGACGAGCGGGCGGATCGGCTCAGGAACCTCGTTCGCCTCGGCCAGGTTCTCGTCGGTGACCACGAGCACGCGGTGTCGTCCCGCAACGCCTTGCGCTTCGGCCGCGACCCCCGGCGTGTCACGGACGGAAGCCGGTGCGGATGTCACGCCAGCGACGATCGCGCCTTGGGTTGAGGCGCCGGCGCCGCTTGTCCCGATTTCGGCGCGGGCGCGGACCGCACCCATCCGCGGGTGGTCGTGGAGCAAACACTCCAGGCGCTGCGACGAGATCGGCTCGATCGCCCGAGTGAGGAGTCGGTGTCGGCGAGGGTCGGTCGCCGACTCGGATCGCGCGCTTGGGCCCGGCCATCACGTACACGATCGTCAGCATGACAACCGCCGTCGTCGCGACGTGGATGGCGAAGGCGACGCCGAGCATCCACCACGACCCGACGAGTGCGAGCAGCGCGACCGCGCCGGTGACGAACAGCACCGCGCCCGTGAAGATCACGAGCATCGCGAGACCCTGGGGGCTGTCGTCCTCGGGCTCCGAGGCTCGCGGCTTGGTGGCCGCGTTACTGACCTCGGTTCTGTGCCCGGAGCCGGGCCGATCTCGCCGGGGATGCTCGAGTCGATCTAGAGTTGCGGGGACCGGGCGAAGCCTGGTTTGTGGGCGACAGGGTGGGGTCTGCTTCGCGGACCCGGGACGGCATCGCCGGAATCGTGGGCGCCGGTGCGCGGCTGGGTGGTGGCATTGGTCACGGGAGCCTCCTTTTTCACATTGGCTCTAGGAAAAAGATTACCGCAAGTCCACGATTTTTTCCAGTGCCGATGTGAAAAAAAGAGTCGACCACCAGAGGAGGCTGTGCGGTCGGGTCGGGCACCCTTGCACGGCTACCGCAAATGTCGTCGGTGTGACCGCGCCACTCAGCTCTGCACTTGTGGCGTCGGTCCCGCCAAGCGCGACGGTGACTAGGCCGTCCTCGACCTCGACCCGGAAGAACTTCGACCGGTACTTATGCGGGCACCTGAGCGGGCGCCCGAGTGCGCAGGTCAAGGCGCGAGCCGTGCCGCGGGCACTCGATCTTCGTGTCCGCCTGGTCGGCCTCGCTGTCGGCGAGTGGTCTGTCCTCGTGCGAGCAGCGCTTGTCGACCGCGAACAGCTCTCCGGCACCGTTGAGCACCACGAGCTTGACCCCGGCGGCGCTGACAACGCGGCGCTCGCCGGGCCGAGCTCCGGGGCCGGGCACACGGTCAGCGCTGCCGCCATCACCAGGGTGCTCTGGCTGCTTTCGCAGCGACACCGCGCTGACCATCTCGACCAGCGCTGCGGCGACCGCGCATGTCCACGCCAGGCTCGGACCCGCACCCGGAACTGGATCATCCGCCGCTACGGCCTTCACCAGCTCGCCGAACGGGACGTCAGCAAACTCGACCATCAACGAGAGTGACCCGTGATCGTATGGATCATGAGCGGGCGAGCGCGGCGCCGAGGACGATGAGCGCAAGGGTGAGAAGGCCGATCGCGCCGCGCAGCCCGGCGGCGCGCTGAGCGCCTCGGCGGAGCGCGACGCCCATGGTGGGTCCCTGCGCCAGGGCGCGGCGGCGCAGGCCGGTCATGGCGCGCGCTTGGAGCATGCCGGCAACGGTCGCGGCCAAAAGAGCGCCCGCGACGATGGCGGCGGCGACCTGGACCGAGTTCCACGGGTGCTGGCGCAACAGAATCGCCCCGGTCACCAGCGCGACCATCAGCGCGAGCGTCCCAACGACGCCGTAGCTCCGTCCCAGCGCTCTGAAGAACTCGATCCGCTGCCCGGTTTCCAGGGTCTTCGAGGCGGCTCGCGCGACGACGAAAATCGCCACCAGCCCGCCGGTCCATATCGCCATGGCCAGCAGGGTGATCGTGACCAGCGGCAGCGAAACCACCGCGATGCTCATCGCCGCCCATCCCGGACACCGGCCGCCTGGATCTCGATCCCGACGGAGCATCGCTCGTCGATCACGTGGTTCAGGGCCGCTTCCTCTGGTTTCATGGCCGCCGCCCATTTTACACAAGGTTATTGGGCAAACGCGCGGTGGCAGAACTCGGCTCCCCCTCCTCGGTGTGCAGGGCGGCAGCGAGCTGCTCTAGGCTGGCGGGGTCGAGTGCCTGCTCGATCATCGGAAACAGCTGGCGCTCCTCAAAGCGCACGTGATCGTGCAGGCGGGCGCCAAGGTCGCGGAGCTCGGAAAGCGACAGACGATGCTCGGAGAGGCGAAGCGCGTCGCGGCGGAGCGCCAGATGATCCTCGAGTACCCGGACGACCGCGGCGCGGTCGATCTCGGCGTGAGCGGCCCAATGGGGCAACAGGATCTCCTCCTCGAGTCGGAAGTGATGGCACTCGGTGCTCCAGAACCGGGCAAACACCTCGCCGGCGGCGACCAGATCGTCGGCATCGCGCAGTCGTTTGGCGATCAGCAGCGCCTTGAGGTGATCGCGGGAGAGCTCCTGCAGGGCGGGCGTGCGCTTCATCCGCGTCGTTCCTTACCCCTCTCGGCTGCGTTCGGTGCCGTTGGCGTCGAGGGCATCGAGTGCGATCAGCGAATGGGCATATGCCGCCGCCTGCATCTCGGCCGCGACCCAGATCGCCTCCATGATCTCCTGCTCGCTGGCGCCTCGGCGCTGCGCGAGCCCCGTGTGACCCCGGATGCAGTACGGGCAATGGGTGACGTGTGCGACGGCGACGGCGATCAGCGGCTTGGTCTTCTCCGGCAGCGGGCCGTCGGCGAACACCTGCCGGCTGAAAGCCTGAAAGGCTTCGTGGGTCTCAGGCGCGGCCTGCTTGCGACGCTCGGCGAGCACGCGGCTTGCGATCGGATAAATGCTGTCTGGCACGTTGGCCTCCTTGTCGTTCGGGGAGCGCAGCGCGCTCTTGGCGTCCGCCCCAGCGATGACTCGCCGGGGTTCCGCTGGGCGCGAACCTCTCCGCCGCGAACGAGGACTGCGCCTCGCGGCACCGCTGTCTGGTCTGGATCACTTTCTCGATGTTCATTCCTGGGCTTCGTGGCGAACCATGTGCCGGTCGCGCATGACTGTTCATCGTGAGCCGACGGCATCGCCTGTTCACCCAGCGTTGCCCTCGGCTGCTCTCTTACGGCGAGGCACTCAAGGCTCGGTCGGGGATCCGGCCCTCGGCTTGGGCGCGACGGCCAGCCCGGAGACCGTGGCCTCACACGCTGGTCGGGATCGGCGTCTCGGGATCGATTGCGTAGCGCTCGATCGCCTCTTGGACTCGCGTCGCGTCGATCACGCCGTCCTGCGCGAGCTCCTTGAGCGCGGCAACGACGACGTGGTGGCGGTCGACCTCGAAGAACCGGCGCAGCGCCCGGCGGTAGTCGCTGCGACCGAAGCCGTCGGTGCCGAGCGTGCGATACCGGCCGGGAACCCACTGGCGGATCTGGTCGGCAAACGCGCGCAGGTAATCGGTCGCGGCGACGACCGGGCCTTGGCGCGGCTCGAGGCACTCGGACACGTACGCGCGGCGCGGCGTCTGGAGCGGGTGGAGCATGTTCCAGCGCTCGACCTCGATGCCGTCGCGGCGAAGCTCGGTGAACGAGGTCACGCTCCACACGTCGGCGACCACGTCGAAGTCGTTGGCCAGAAGGTCCGCAGCGGCGAGCACCTCGCGCAGGATCGCTCCCGAGCCGAGCAGCTGGACGCGGGGCGTCTCGGCGGACTCAGGGGCTTCGCGCAGCAGGTAGATGCCGCGCAGGATGCCCTCCTGCGCGCCGTCGGGCATCGGCGGATGCGGGTAGTTCTCGTTGAGCAGCGTGAGGTAGTAGAAGACGTCCTCGTGCTCTGAGAACATCCGATGCAAGCCCTCCTGGATGATTACCGCGACCTCGTATCCGAACGTGGGGTCATAGGCGCGGCAGTTCGGCACGACTGAGAAGAGCACGTGGCTGTGGCCGTCCTCGTGCTGAAGGCCCTCGCCGTTCAGCGTGGTGCGGCCCGCGGTGCCGCCGAGCATGAACCCCCGCGCGCGACTATCGGCCGCTGCCCACACCAGGTCGCCAACTCGCTGATAGCCGAACATCGAGTAGTAGATGTAGAACGGGATCATCGGCACGCCGTAGTTGCTGTGGGAGGTGCCCGCGGCGATGAACGAGGAGATCGAGCCGGCCTCGGTGATCCCCTGCTCGAGGATCTGCCCGTGCTGATCCTCCTTGTAGAACATCAGCTGCGCCGAGTCCTGCGGTTGATATAGCTGCCCGACCGGGGAGTAGATCCCGATCTGGCGGAACAGCCCCTCCATCCCGAACGTACGCGACTCGTCGGGCACGATGGGGACGATCTGGCGGCGGATCTGCTCGTCGCGGAGCAGGGCGGCGAGGACGCGGACGAAGGCCATCGTGGTGGAGATCTCGCGCTCGCCGGTTCCCTCGAGCTGGCCCTTGAAGGTGTCGAGCGGCGGGGTCTCGAGTGGCTGCGCGGTGCGGCGGCGCACCGGCAAACTGCCGCCGAGGCTGGTGCGGCACTCCTGGAGGTACTGCATCTCCGCAGAGTCGTCGGGTGGCTTGTAGTACTCGGCCGCGCGCGCCTGCTCGTCGGTCAGGGGCAGTTCGAACCGGTCGCGGAAGGCCAACAGCGCGTCCTCGGTCATCTTCTTGGCCTGGTGGGTGATCATCTGGCCCTCGCCCGAGGCGCCCATGCCGTAGCCCTTGATCGTCTTGGCCAGGATCACCGTCGGCTGACCGGTGTGCCGAACCGCCTCGTAATAGGCGGCGTAGACCTTCTGCTGGTCCAGCCCGCCGCGGTTGAACAGCCAAATCTCCTCGTCCGACATGTGGGCGACCCGCTCCAACAGCACCGGGTCCTTGCCGAAGAAGTGCTCGCGCACGTAGGCGCCGTCGCGCGACTTGTACGCCTGGTATTCACCGTCGACGCTGTCCTCCATCACCGCGACGAGACGTCCATCGGGGTCGTCCGCGAGGAGCGGGTCCCACTTCGCGCCCCATATCACCTTGATCACGTTCCAGCCGGCGCCGCGGAAGTCCGACTCGAGCTCCTGGATGATCTTGCCGTTGCCCCGCACGGGGCCGTCGAGCCGCTGGAGGTTGCAGTTGACGACCCAGACCAGGTTGTCGAGCCGCTCCCGCCCGGCCAGGCCAATCGAGCCCATCGTCTCGGGCTCGTCGACCTCGCCGTCGCCGACGAAGCACCACACCTTGCGCCCGTCCGTCTTCGCCAGTCCGCGGGCCTGCAGGTACTTCATGAACTGCGCCTGGTAGATCGAGGTGATCGGCCCGATTCCCAGCGAGACCGTCGAAAACTGCCAGAAGTCGGGCATCAGCCACGGGTGCGGGTAGGAGCTCAGGCCGCCGGGCTTTGACACCTCCTGGCGAAAGCCGTCGAGTTGCTCCGCGGTGAGGCGGCCCTCCAGAAATGCCCGTGCATAGTTGCCGGGCGAGGAGTGGCCCTGGAAGTACACGAGGTCGCCACCGTGGCCCTCGCTGGGAGCGTGCCAGAAGTGGTTGAAGCCGACCTCGTACAGCGTCGCCAGCGACTGGTAGCTCGCGATGTGCCCGCCGAGCTCGGATGAGTGCTTGTTGGCGCGCACCACCATCGCCATGGCGTTCCACCGCACGATCGACCGAAGCCGGCGCTCGAGCGCCGGATCACCCGGTAGCTGCGCCTCGCGGTCGGGCGGGATCGTGTTGACGTACGGCGTGTTCAGGGTCGCGATCGAGCCCGTGCCGGCGCGCTCGGCACGCTCCATGACTCGCGTCAGGATGTGACGGGCACGAGCTGGTCCGTCGTGCTCGAGGACCGAGTCGATCGCCTCAAGCCACTCGCTCGTCTCGACCGCATCGAGGTCCCCGGGCACTCCATCAACCACAGCCATCGTTCATCTCCGAGCTTCCGTCGAGGCCACGCCCACGAATTCCGCGTGGCAAAGGCGATCTTAGCTTATTCACACTCATATTGGGTAAAATTGCGGAGTCACACAAACCCGGCGCAGAGCAGGCCGCAGGTTGTTCGGGCACCTGTCCAGGTAAGACGAGCGGACCACGGCGACGCAGAGGACATATGTGAAGAGTTCTGGGGACCCATCACGCGACCACCAGCGATGCGAACAGGAGACTGAGATGCCCATAGCCACACGAGAAGCAGAGATCGTCTGGGAGGGAGCGCTCGCGAGCGGCACCGGGACCGTGTCGAGCGGGAGCGGCGCGTTCGGCGCGTTGCCGGTCACCTGGGCCTCGCGGACCGAGGCCCCGGACGGCAAGACGAGCCCCGAGGAGCTGATCGCCGCCGCGCACGCCAGCTGTTTCGCGATGGCGCTCTCGCTGATGCTCGGCGAGAATCACACGCCGCCCGAGCGGCTCGTCGTGAGCGCCGCCTGCACGCTCGACGAGGTGGACGGCGCTCCGAAGGTGACGAGGATCGAACTGAGCGTCCGCGCGCGGGTCGAAGGGATGGAGCAGGCGGACTTCGAGGAGCAGGTCCGGCGTGCCAGCGAACTCTGCCCCGTCTCGAACGCGCTGCGTGGCAACGTCGAGATCAGTGTGCAGAGCGAGCTGGAGGCTTGACGTGCCGCCCGGTCCAGGAAAGCTGTGGTTCGCTGCCGATCGCAACGACGTGAGCGGGAACATCGCGGTCATCAACGCAGGGGACCTGGCAGCGAGGGCGGAGGCGTTCGGCGAGGCGGCCGCACATCTGGCGGCACGGGTTCGCCTGTTGCCTGTCGGCCGAGACGAGAGCGATGAGCGTGCTGGCGGCGATCGGCGCGCCGGCCTCGGCGAGATCGCAGGGGGCGACGGGATCGCGTTCGGCACCCCGATCGGCGACGGCGTCCCCGCTCCCATCCTGATGCGGTTCATCGCGAGCACTGAGCCGCTCTGGAGCAGCGGGCGACTCTACGATAAGGCCGTCACCGTGTTCACCGACGAGCCCGAGCACCTCGCACCCGACTCGGTCCTGCACCCGATCGATGACGCGCTCTACCAGTGGGGGGGCGTGATCATCGGACCGCGCGCGTTCGAGCTCTCACTCGACACGCAGCCCACCGATTCTGTCCCCAGCGACTCGTCGGCGCTGCCCGTCGCCAGGTTGAGAACGGCGCAGTACCGCGCCGGGAGGCTCGCTGGGCTGGCGGGAAGGCTGGCCGACGAGCGCCACCGACACGAGCGGTTCGCGCTATGAAGACCGCATGATGGTTCGGGTTCTGATCGCTGGCGGCGGCGTGGCCGGGCTCGAGGCGCTCCTCGCCCTGCGCGACCTCGCCGGGGATCGCGTCGAGCTGACGCTGCTCTCACCGGAGGCAGAGTTCGTGTACCGCCCGATGGCAGTCGCCGAGCCGTTCGGGCGCGGGCGCGCGGACCGCCACCCGCTCGCGGACATTGCCGCAGACGCTCGCGCCGAGCTGATCCATGGGGCGCTGGCCCAGGTCGATGCCCCCAACCACGTCGCCATCACCGGCACCGGGCGGCGCCTGTCCTACGACGCCCTGCTGGTTGCGGTCGGCGCCGGCAGCGAGGCGGCGTTTCGCCGGGTGCTCACCTGGACGCCGGAGACTGACGCTGAGGTGTTCGGCGGCCTGTTGCGCGACCTCGACGAGGGCTACCTCAAGCGCGTGGCGTTCGTGGTGCCACCGGGGGTGGCCTGGGCGCTCCCCGCGTACGAGCTGGCGCTGATGACCGCCTGGCAGGCATGGGGTATGGGACACGACGACGTGCAGGTGACCATCTACACGCCAGAGGACGCGCCGCTGGGGCTGTTCGGCGCGCAGGCAACGGTGGCGGTGCGCCACGACCTCGAGGAGGCGGGCGTGCAGGCCGAGACCGGCGTTTACGTGGCCGAGGACCCCCGGGATCCCGGGCGGCTCATCCTTCACCCCGGCGAGCGGACGCTCGACGCCGAGCGAGTCGTCGCGCTGCCGCGCGCGGTCGGGCCTGGACTGCCGGGGCTTCCCGCCAACGCGCGCGGCTTCATCCCCACCGACCTGCACGGCAGAGTCCCCGACGTGGACGCGGTCTGGGCGGCCGGCGACGCGATCGCGTTCCCCGTCAAGCAGGGCGGCCTCGCGTCCCAGCAGGCGGACGCGGCGGCCGAGTCGATCGCCGCGCACGCGGGCGCCGATCTGGACCCCCGACCATATCGACCGGTGCTCCGGGGCATGATGCTCACCGGCCGCGGCAAGGCCTGGATGCGCCACCAGCCCGCCGGCGGAGGCGAAGGAACCGCTGTTCGGCGCGCGCTGTGGTGGCCGCCGACGAAGATCGCCGGGCGCTACCTCTCCCCCTACTTGGCGGCCCGCCACGGCACCGACGCGGTCGGCGAGGGACCCCAACCGGATGGCCAGCCCGTCGAGCTCGACCTCGAGCGCGACGTGCCCGCGACCGCGGACGCGCTGCGACAAGCGAGCCTGCGCAGCGGGGCCGAGCGTGCCCGCTTGGCGGAGCGTCGCGCCGAGGCGCGGCGCGACGCGCAAACATCCGCGCCCGAAGGGTGAGCACCTGCCCGCGGGGGAGGCGCTTGTTCAGGCAGCCGCCTGAACAATCGAACTCAGAAGAGCGTCGAGTCGCTGCACCGCGTTGCCGGCTCCAGGTCGCCCCTGAGGCCAGCCCGAGGTCGCGGCGCACCCGATGGTTGGACCGGATCGTCAGCATGCAGCCTCTAAGGAGGCGCAGCTTGCTGGCGGCGAAGGGGAGGGGACGGCTCCGCCCGCGACATACAAGAGCGGTCCGCCGCGTTCTACGGCACCCGCGTCGGTCTGACGCGGCGAATCCGCGAAGACGAACATCTCTTGATCGTCGGCTCCGCCGCACCGACAGCTCGGCGATCGTCGCCGCGAGGCCAGGCCGAGATCGCTTCGACCCTACGCTTGGACCGGATCGTCGGCACGCAGCCTGTGAGGAGGCGCCTCCCGCTGTTGGCGCACCGGAGGGGACGGCCGACCGCCCGCGACACACCTGCGCCCGTGGGAACGCGGTGATGAGTCCCATCCTCACCGAAGTAGTCGCGGTGTTCCGGCTGGACTTCCCCATCGTCGGACGCGACCAGCAGTCTGGTGCGCGCGACGACAGCGCGGGTTTCGTGCATTCCGAACATCTCGTTCACCGCCGTTTCGAGTGCTGGTCTCCAATGGGGTTGCGGCAGTAAACCGACGGCGAGTGAGGATTGCTGGATGGCCGGCGTTCCCACGGGCTACCGCGCGAGTCGCGGCGGGAGAGCTCTACTTCAGCGACTCCGACGGAAATGGCTGGGCCGTGCAGCAGTTCCCCACGGCCGTCTGACGATCGGCCGGGATGCTCGGGACGGACGACGTGCGGGTGACCTCAGGACGCGACGTAGCCCGTGAACAATGGCGATCCGTGCGGAATCAGGCTTGGCTCTTAAGATCGCCGAGCGAGAGCTCAGGCGTCCTCGGCCAGCGCGCGGGGCACGAGCGCCGCGAATGCCACCAGGATGAAGGCGAGCAGGCTGACCACGCCGATCGCGTGTGCCCACGGTGCGTCGGCCAGGTTGAGCAGCCCGATGCCGACGATCAGCAGCGCCACCGCCAGCCGCGCTCCGAGCGTCGGTCCCAGAAGCAGCTGAGCGACGCCGGTGCGACCGGCCGCCATCACCGGCTGGGCCTCGGCGCCGTGGGTCCCGAGGTGGCCGCGCAGGGTGAGCGTGAACAGAGTGCCAGGGCGGGGAACAGCAGGACGGCTCCCCCCAATACCGCCACCACGACGGCCACCATCGTGTCGTGTGGAGCGGCCGCCTGGTCGACGGTCAGGCCCGGGAGGAGCGTCGGCCACCGCGCAAACGCCCAGTCGGCGACGACGAGCGCGACGGCGAGCGCGGCCGTGTAGCGGGCCAGCTCGAACCGGCGCCCGGCGTTGAGCCCCATCGTTGCGGTTCCGACCACGACCGACAGGATGAGAACTGCAAGCGCGGCGCCGTGGACGAGCCCCGTGTACAGCGGGTGGTCGTCGGCGTGGACGACGATGAGCCCGGCCAGCGCGAGGCCGCCGGCGGCGGCGCCTGCGCCGAGTGCCGCACTCGGAACGCCTCCACCAGGTCGGTCTCCCCGCGCCTGGCCGCGTCGGCGGCGAGGTAGACGGCGGCCAGGTAAGCGGAGAACGCCACCGCCAGCAGGCCGATCAGGATCGAGGTCGGGTTCAGCCAGCTGGTGATGAGATTCCCCGCCGCGTTGCCGACCGGGACGCGTTCGGCCGCGATGCCGCCCGCGGCCGCGCCGAGTGCGAACGGTGTCACCAGCGACGCCACCGCGAACATCCCATCGATCGTCCGCAGCTCCCGCGTCTGTGCGGCGCCCGAGCGCAGCGCGTAGCTGGCGCCGCGCAGGATGATCCCGAGCGCGGCGATGAACAGCGCCACCGCCAGCGTCGAGGCGACCGATCCGAAGAACACCGGGTATGCGGTCCACGTCACGGTCAGCACGAAGATGAGCCACACGTGGTTGGCTTCCCAGACGGGTCCCATCGAGTGATGGCAGTGGTCGCGGATCCGCTCGCCCTGTTCGCCGCCACCGCTCATCAGCTGCCACATGCCGGCGCCGAAGTCCGCGCCGGCCAGCACCGTGTACAGCACCAGGCCGATGAGCACGAACACGAGGGGGAGCGCGTCGAGCATCAGGCGGCTGGAGGCTCGAGTCGGGAGGCGCGTCGGCGCCGGGGAGGTCAAGCGGCGAGCGCGCCAGCCGGCGCAGGATCCACACCAGCGCCCCCGCCACGGCGATGTACGTGATGACGAGGACGGTGTAGCCGACGGGGATCCCGCTCGCACCGGTGACCGATTGCGCGGTCGTCATCACGTGGTAGACCACCCAGGGCTGGCGGCCGACCTCGGTCGTCACCCAGCCGGCGATGAGCGCCACCGTCGCGGCGGGCCCCGACACGACGACCGCCCAGTAGAACCACTTGGAGAGCGGGAGCCGCCGGCGGCGGATGCGTACGAACAGGTAGAAGAGGCCGAGCAGCGCCAGCAGCGTGCCGATCCCGACCATCGTCTGGAACGAGAGGCGGGTGACGTTGATCGGCGGACGCTCGCTCGCCGGCACCGCTTCCAGGCCGGTGACGCGGGCGTTCCAGCTGTGGAAGGCCAGCAGCGACAGGAGATGGGGGATCCCGATCCCGTACTTGATCTGGCCGCCGGTGTACCAGCCGAGGATGTGCTCGCCGGCGCCGCGGTCGTCCTGTACAGCCCCTCGATCGCCGCCAGCTTGATCGGCTGCTCCACCGCGATCACCCGCGCGATCCAGTCGCCGACGAGCACCTGGACCGGCGCCGCCAGGCAGGCGATCGTGAGCGGGATCGTCATCGCCACGCGCTCATACCGGGTCCACCGCCCGCGCAGCCGGCAGAACGCGTACGCGCCCGCCATCACGAACCCCGTGACTATGTACCCGGCGATGTACATGTGGACCAGCTCCGACCACAGCAGCGAATTGCCAAACAGCGCGCCCCACGGATCGACGTCGACCACCTTGCCGCCGACGAGGCGGAAACCCCCAGGGTGGTTCATCCAGGCGTTGACCGAGATCACCGTAAGCGACCCGGTGAAGCCGGTGATCACGATCGGCAGCCCGGACAGGAAGTGCACTCGCGGTGACAGCCGGTCCCACCCGTAGGCGTAGATCCCGATGAAGATCGCTTCCATGAAGAACGAGAACCCCTCGATCGCGAACCCCAGCCCGAACACGCTGCCGAAGGTGGCCGTGAAGTTCGGCCACAGCAGGCCCATCTCAAAGCTCAGGATCGTGCCCGTGATCACGCCGATCGCAAACAGCGCCAACACGATCCGGCTCCAGCGCCGGGCCACCGTCCGATACAGCGGATCGCCCGGTCCGCATACCCAGCCACTCCATGAACAGCACCATCGCGGGGAACGCGATCCCGAAGCACACCAGCGGGATGTGCACCGCGAACGACAGAGCCTGCATCTGCCGAGCCTCCAGCAGATACTGCTGATGCACCGGGGCGAAGGCCGCAGCGAGCATGCTCATGCCTGGCCCGCACCGTACCGGTCCGAGCCTCCCGGCGAGGCCGATGGGCAGCCGAGCACGGTCGCGTCATGGAAAACGCTCCGTCGGATGGACCTTGGCCTTCACGATCGCGCCTGCACCCTCACCGGCAGCTCTCGCGGCATCGGCCTCGAGCGCTTCGGTCACGACGCGATCGCCGGACCAAGTCCTGCATCGACCGCTCGGGCGCGGGCTCGCATCTCGTCGGCGTCGCGATCGATGTCAGCCGAGGGTTGTGCCGATCACACAACCGCGTCCGGTTGCCGCGTTCGATCGTGCTGCATCCGCAGCAGAGCATTGCCTCGACTGTTGGCGTCGTCGTCTTGCGTTAAGGACGAGAACCGACGATCTCGCGTGACCGCCCCTTTTCTCGGGGGCGGTAGCGCACCCGTGTCCCGCTGCCGGGCGTTGCTCGGGAGATTGAGCGGATGCGGGCGTGTTGCACACGCCGCGTCCGACTTGCGCGCGGAGAAGATCAGGGTCAGCGAGGAGCGTGTGTTGGCGGCCACGGCGGCCTCGAGCGGCGCGCGGATCGGCGCGAGCCCCGAGCCGCGGCCAGGAACAGGGCGGGCCTGGTCGAGGTGGGTCATCGACGAACGTGCCGGAGGCCTGGACACGCCGACCTCCTCGCCGACGAGCAACCGCTCGTGGACTCAGGTGCTGGTCTCCCCGTCGGGGACGCGAGTGACGAGCAGGGAGATCAGCCCGTCCGGGCGCGGAGCGTTGGCGATCGAGTACGACCGCAGCGGAACCCCGCGCTCGCGATCCTCGAGCAGCACGTACTCTCCGGGCCGATCCTCGAGCGCGCCGCCACGTGGCCGCAGCCACAGCTCGACGATCGTCGCCGTGCGCGGCTCGACGCCAATCACCTCGTAGGGCTCACTCGAGGCTCATCTGCGTCGGGCTCGCCGCCGTCGGCGACTCGGCCCATCCCTCAACCATCGCGCACCAGCTCGGCGAGCACGGCGGCGTTGTTGTGCTCCTCGTCCCGCGCGGCGTACACGATCGTCAGCCGGCTCTTCTTCGCGCGGTCACGCAGCTGGTCGACCGGCTCGGGATGTCCGGAGAGCTCGCGGCGGTATCGAGCGCGGAACTCCTCGAAGCGCTCGGGAACGTGGTCGAACCATTTGCGCAGTTCGTCGCTCGGCGCCAGCTCCCGCGCCCACTCATCGAGCTGCGCGCTCTCCCGGGAGACGCCGCGGGGCCATACGTGGTCGATCAGCACGCGGTACCCGTCGGTCCGATCGGCCGGCTCGTAGATCCGCTTGGTCTGAACGTCGAGTGCCATCGTCAGTTGTCTGGATAGGTCACGACGCGGCCCCACAGGCTCTTCGTGCCCCAGATCCCGCGGCGCAGGCACTCGAGCTGCACGATCTGCGAGTGGTCGACGAACAGGTTGACCTCGGGGCCGTAGTTCTTGACATACCAGCCGAACACCTCCGGGTCGGCGGCCTCGAACATCACCTTTTCGAGTTTGAGTTCCTGGGCGATCCTCGCGACCACGTCGGTCCGCCAGGTGGTCACTTCCTCGGTAATCCCCTCGGACTCGATCATGATCATGTACGCGCCCGCGTCCAGGCAGCGTTGGGCGAGGTCGATCGCGTAGCCGACGTCGCGTGTGCCCTCCTGCTCGAGTTCCTCCGGGGTGGTGGCGCCGCCGGCGCCGAACTGGATCCCCACTTCGGGCTTGGCCTTCAGGCCGGCGCGCTGCACGCGCTCGACGAGGCGCAGGATGTCGTCGGTCGGGATGCTGATGAACCCGGATGAGATCTCGAGGATGTCGAAGCCCAGGCGCGCGACCTCGTCGATGTACCCGTCGACCGCCTCGGGGCCCTGGGTGAGGATGTATTCGATGAACCCGCCCGTCGAGACCAGCACGTCGTGCTCGTGCGCGACCTCGAGGATCTCACGCAGGGCTCGCTCGGGCATCAGCGTGAAGGACCCGCCGGCGAACTTCAGCGCGTCGACGTGCGCGCCCATCGTCTCCAGCACGTCCTTCAGGTAGCGGGCCCCCATCACCGTGTAGTAGGGCCCGCGGATCTCGGTGATCCCGCGCGTGCGTGGCTTGGACGGGCGGTGGCTGGTGCGAAGGAAGGAGAAAGCGAGCTCGTCGGTGGAAGTCGATGGGTCGGTCGTCATGCCGGTCTCCTTGTTTCAATGCAGGTCCAGGTCGGACTCGACGCCCCGCAGGTAGGTGATTACCGCGGGGTCCTCGGAATGCAAACGCTCGATCGGCTCGCCGGTGCATTGCTGCAGCTCGACGACCGCGCGACGCTCGGCGTGGTGGATCACCCGCCAGTGGGCGCCCGCGCGGGCCCAGTCCTCGAGGCCCTTGATCGTCAACGCCTCGCCTGTCATCCGGATCGCCGCTCGACCGGGGGTGGAACGGCCGCGAGCTCGGTCGTCAGCTCGTCGATCCCTATCGCGTCGAGCCGGGTGACCGTGTCTTTGATCCGTGCGCGCAGCCGGTCGCCCACATAACGGCTCGAGAGCCGGTCGAACTTGGCCTCGACCGCGTCCCAGCTCATCGGGCGGCTGTGGAACCCCTCGTAGTCGTGTTGCTCGCGCTCGAGCACGCGGCCGTCGCGCATGTGAACCCGGATCCGGGCGCTGTGCTGGTCGGGGAAGCGCTTTGACAGCTGATCGTTCGGGCGCACCTCGACGCGGCGGAGCAGCTCCTGCACGTCGGGGGCGCCGATCCGCTCCGGCCGGTACTGCTCGGGCAGCACCTGGCCGTCGAGCAGCGCGACCGCCAGCAGGTACGGCAGCGAGTGGTCGGCCTCTTCCTTGGTCGCGATCTCGTATTTGGAGCCCTCCTCGCCGCCGCCGATGATGTCGTAGGCGACCTGGAAGGTGTCAAGCTCGATCCGCTCCACGTCGGCGGGCTCGATCGCGTGGGCGGCGCGCAGCTCGAGCAGCGCCTCGATCGCCGACTGCGAGTGGATCTCGGCGTTGAAGCGCTTGAGGATCGTGCGTCTGACCGAATCGAGGTTCTCGTGCTGCCAGTCGATCTGAAACCGCCCGGCGATCGCGTCCATGAACCCCTTGTTGCCCTCGAATACCTCGGACGGGCCGGTGATCCCCCGCATCGCCAGAAAGGCCGCGTGGGTGGCGCCGAACGCGGTGGCGGGGTAGGCGAGGCCCTTCCAGTGCGAGAGCGCGCCGGTGCGGGTCACGCGTAGCGCGTTCAGTGAAGTGCCGGCGATCGCGATCGCGTTCGCGGTCCGGTGCGGGTCGAGGCCGAGTGCCCGGGAGACACCGGCGGCGACCGCGTAGGCGCCCTGCGTGGTGTGGTCAAAGGCCTTGGCCCGCACCGGTGCGACCTCGGAGAGACGGTTCTGCACCTGGTAGGCGACCGCCAGCGCGGTCAGCAGGGTGCGCCCGTCGGCGTGCGCGTACTCGGAGGCGGCGAGCACCGGCGCGAGGTTGTCCGAGGGATGGCAGGTCTCGCCCGGGGCGAGGAACGAGTCGTTGAAGTCCAGGTAGCGCACGAGCGCGCCGTTGTAGAGGGCCGCCCGATCCGGCGCGCTCTTGCCGCCGCCGATCAGCGTCGCCAGCGGCGCGCCTCCGAACTCCCGGACCTGCGCGGCGGCCATTCGGATCGGCTCGCCGTCGAGCGCTCCCAGCGCGCACCCGAGCGAGTCCAGCACCCGCAGCTTCAGCTGCTCGCGCGCCGGCCCCGAGATGTCCTCGAACCGCGTAGCGCAGACGAACTCGCGCGAGCTGCTCGACCTGGGTGTGGTGGGGGACGGGGCGGGCGTGCCGCTCGCGACCGGCGGCCGAGCCACCCGGGGTTGCGGCCAGCGGGTTCGCCATTACGCTGCCTCTCCCGTCCGCCCGTCGCCGTCGACGGGCACCGGGCCGAAGCGATGAAGAGCAAACTCAAGTTCTCGCATCAGACCAGTAGTGCCTTTCCGGTCGGGGCGCCGGGGAACCGGACCGAGGGAAACTTTCTCTATCCCTTCAGCGCCGGCTCCGGTCCGGTTCTTACGCCCCGGCCGCCGCGACCGACCGAAGGCCGGGCGCTTGCTCGATGAGCAGCGATGTTCGTGGCTGGCGAGCCAGCGCTGGCTGCGCCGGTCTCGGCCGGGCCCTCCGGCGCGGCGAGCGGGGTTGACCACGGCTCCGCGATCGAGCGGGCCTCGGCCGCCGATCCTCGTGCGAGGGCGTCGCGGGTGACCGGAACGCGGCGGGAACGGCGATCGTGCTCGCCCAGCGCCCAGCGCCCGGTGCACCGCGGCCACGCGCCGGCCGCGCACGACTGGGTCGAGGCCCGTCGGTCGCGGCCAGGGAGCAGGCGGAGCTCGGGAGGCCATACCGCCCCGGCGTCGGTTCCGTCTTCACCTGACCTCGCCCCGGTCCAGCTGCCATCGAGGTAAGACGTCCCGGGCGGCTCGACGCGGGGGAAACATGCACCACACAGCGCTTGTGCATCCCCGGACGCCGGACCGTCTCTGCCCGTCGGCATCGCAGGTGCGCGCGAGCTCGCGCCCCGCCCTGGCTCGCCGATGTCGGCACCGGCACGCCGCAGCGGCTGGCAGACGCCCGAGCGCTACTACGTGGGGCGGCGTCCAGCGCAGACCGAGGTGTACATGGTGGACGGGTCCGAGCTGGAGCCTCTGCCGCATCTCGGCTACCGCAGCGACGCGGCGTTCGACTGGGGCGGCCAGTCGGAAGGCGCGCTCGAGCTGGCATTCGCGATGCTCGCGCACGCGACACAGAGCCGGCCGACGGAACTCGTCTGCCGCGCGTTCTGCGCCGAGACGGTCATCCGGTTGGACCCCGCCGGCTTCGTGCTCAGCCACGGGGACATCGCGCTGTGGCTGCTGACCGCCTTCACCGATGCGCCCTCCGGGCAACCGGGGCCCCAGCACCCGGGCGGGCTGGGTGCTCGTCTGGCCGACCGGATCCGGACGTGGATGAGGCGCGAGTGAACCCCACGGACTCCGCAGCGCGCCGCCACCGGTGCCTGCGCGTGTTGCCGCTGGCGCGCGGGGGCTGGATCGTGGCGACCGAGCGAGCGGTCCTGTCCGAGCACCCCACCGCAACCGAGGCGGAAAACGTGGCCCTGGCGCGGCTGCGCGACGGCGACGAGCTGGTGATCGTCGACCGCTATCACCGCTGCCGTCGGCGTGCTCGGCCGGAGCCGATCCGCTCGTCGTCTGGCCGACAGATCGGCCGCCAGGGCTGAAGCGGACACGACCACACGAAGGTCGGGGCGTCGCTCCGTCAACTGGTCGCCGCGGTGCGAAGGCCCTTGCCTTCCTTCGCGCGCGGTGGTAGATTATTCACAGTACAATTGTGAAAAAGAAGGAGTCCGCTGATGAGCGCAATCACCCCACCTACACCGAGACGCTCCCACAGCGACCACGCGCCCATGCAACGCTCGCTCCCCGCCCGCGACGCGGCCGCCCTCCCGCACCTCAACCCTCACCACCGCGGCGGCAAGGTGATGTTCCAGGTTCCGTTCACGAGCGCGATGAGCGACGCGGACCTAGCCGTGCTCGCACACGTGCTGGATCTCTCCACGCACATGTATCCGAAGATGCGCCCGGACCCCAATAGCCCTGGTGTCGTTCGGCTTGACCACTTCTCCGGACTGTTCCTCGAGCGTGGTGCCGACGAGGGGCAGTGGATGCTGGAGGGCCGCACCTGGGGCAAGCCGGCGCCCCGGACTGTTCACGAGTGGCACCTGCTCGCCGCCCTAGCGGCGCGCCAGCTCGACCCGGACGTGACGCTGCCTGAGCCGATGCCCAGCGCGCACGCGAGCACGCCGGACCGTCCGCTTGGACGGGCGGCAAACCGGCGCCTCGGGCGCCTTCGCCGCCGCATGGTTGGGCTCCCATGAGCGCGCTCGCGGCAGACAGGGCGCGGATGCTCGATCCTGCCTCGCGAGCGTGGCTTGAGCGGCTGCGACGCGGAGGTCCGGTACGCGAGGCCGCTCTCGGGCGGCTGCACGCGCTGCTGCTCAAGGAAGCTCGCCACGAGGTCCGTTGCCGCACCGCCGGGCTTGCCCACCCCTCAGGACGCGACCTCGATGACCTCGCCACGCAAGCCGCCGACGACGCGCTGATGGCAATGCTCGCCAAGCTCAGCCAGTTCCGCGGCGACGCGCTGTTCACCACCTGGGCACGACGGTTCGCCACCGTCGAAGTGCCGGGCGAGATCCGCCGTCGGCTCGGCCATACCCGCGAGGCCCCGACGGACTCAGAGCAGTGGCTGGCTGACAGGGTCGGCGGCGACGACCCCGAGCAGCTCGTCGAGGCACGTGAGCTCGCGCGCGCGGTCGGGCGCCTGATCGCAACCGACCTGACGCCCCACCAGCGCGAGGTCCTGCTATCCCTGGCGATCGAGGGAACCTCCACCAAGGACCTCGCCGCCCGGCTCGATTCGACGCCCGGCGCGCTTTACAAGACACTCCACGACGCCCGCCGCAAACTGCGAGTGGGGCTCGCGGCACAGCCGACGGAGCGGCACGGGGCCCAGCCGGCCAAGACAGCCCGGCACCCCAATCCTCGCCGCAATCTCGGGGCTTTGCACCATGTGGATACGACATCCGAGCCGACCGCCGGAGGAGCTGCGCCTCCATGACCGTCGACAGCCTGATCGATCCAGGCTGCTCGCTCCGCGAACTGGTCGCCGGGCGGCCCCGTCCGGGCTCAGCTATTCGAGCAACTGCGGCTCGGCTACTGCTGCGGCGGGCACCATACCCTCGCTGGGCCTGCACAAAGCGCGGGCTCGATCTCGACGAGGTCCTCGCCGCAATCCAGGCGCTCGAGGAGCGTGGCCTGCGGAGCACCAGACAGCCGGTCAGCGTATAGCCGGCGGAGCAGCTCGTTCTCGGCGTTGCTCCAGCGCTGGGCCAGCGCTCACCTCGGGCGGGATCCGGTGCTCAGACCCGGAACCATTCTCAGGCGGCCTGGTTGCGGTAATACGCGGCGTTCAGCTCGATGTAGGGCCGCCATTCCTCCGGCACCTGATCGTCGGCGAAGATCGCATCGACGGGACACGCCTCGACACAGGCGTCGCAGTCGATGCACTCCTCGGGGTCGATGTAGAGCATCTCGACCTGGTCATACCCCGGCTCGTCGGGCGTGGGGTGGATGCAGTCGACCGGACAGACCTCAACGCACGAGTTGTCCTTGGTCCCGATGCACGGTTCGGCGATCACGTATGTCACGGCGGAGCGTCCTCTGAAGGGTTTTACGATCCAGGCTAGGAAAATACCATGGCCGGGACTTTAGAGAAGGGCTCTGTGAGAAACTGGCGCGCGTGGATTCTGGTGGTTCCGACGGTCGGGGTGACGTGCTGGCTCAGCCGACGCGCGCGCGGCTGTTCGCCCACCTGGCTCGTCTTGGCCACCCCACGGGGACCAACGAGCTTGCGGCGGAGCTGGGACTTCATGCCAGCGGCGTGAGGGTCCATCTCGTGCGTCTGCACAGCGCCGGTCTGATCGCTCGCGAACGGGTGCCTCAGCCGGTTGGGCGCCCGCGCGACAGCTGGTCGATCGCGCCCGACGCCCTCGCGGGCGGCCAGCCCCCCGACGCGTATCGGCAGCTGGCGCGCTGGCTTGCGCACATTATTCCCGGTCGCCCAGGGCGGCTGCGGGAGGTCGAGCGCGCCGGACGTGAGCTCGGACGCGAGCTTCCGTCCACGCGAGGGCCGGGCCCAGCCGAGGAGCGGATGGGCCGGACTCTCACCGCCCTGGGATTCGCTCCTCAGCGTGAGCAGAGGCAGGGACGAGTCTTATTTCGGCTTGGCAACTGCCCGTACCGGGAGGCGGTCCGCGCGAACCGGCCGGTGGTTTGCGCGCTACACCGGGGGCTGACTCGCGGCCTGCTGGACCAGCTCGACCCGGCGGCGCGGCTGGCGGACTTTGTTTCGAAGGACCCGGATCGAGCGGGATGCCTGATCGAGGTCGAGGGCTTCGACCCGGCGTGAACGATGGAGGCCGAAAGCCATGACCCTACTTTTGCGAGGCGATCTGTGAAAAGCTGTGGGTGATGGGTCGCGAGCAGCCGCCAGGCCGGAGCCGATCGTGAGGAGTTGGGACCTGAGGGCGGTCGAGCTGCGCCCCCACTCGCCGGAGATCCTCTCGAGCAGCGACGAGGCTCGCGCGGTCGTGCTTGAGATCCCCGCTGGCGAGAGCCTGCAGGATCACCAGGTGCACGAACGGGCGTGGATCAGCGTGATCGACGGGGACGTCGAGATCACCACCACCGCCGGCGAGAACGTCGCGGGTGGAACGGGCCTGATGGTCGAGTTCGCGCCGGGTGAGCGCCACGCCGTCCGCGCTCTGACAACGACCCGGCTGTTGCTCCTGCTGACCCCCTGGCCGGGCGACGGCCATCCCGGGACGATGCCGTTCGGCGACAAGGCGACGGTCAGACAGCGCGCCGCGGCGCACCGAGCGAGCCGGTGACCTTTGCTGGGACAGGCTCGCCGGATGTGCAGCGTGGTCGCGGCGCGCCGCTCGTGTGGGCAAATACGGATGCCCGAGTGAGGCCGACTTAGAAGGGTGTAGATCCGTGGGCGCCAGTAACCGAACTTCCCCGGCGCGGTCCAGGAGCTCGGATGAGCGCGCACGGAGTCCGCTGCTGGAGGCGCACCGGTTCCTGCGCCGCGGGCCGGTGAACGCGGAGGGGTGGAGCCAGCTGGTGGCCAAGGACCGCGACTGGGAGCGGTCCTACCGGGGGCGGTGGGCGCACGACAAGGTGGTGCGCTCGACGCACGGTGTGAACTGCACGGGGTCGTGCTCGTGGCAGGTGTTCGTCAAGGACGGCCTGATCACGTGGGAGTCCCAGGCGGTCGACTATCCCTCGACGGGGCCGGAGATGCCCGAGTACGAGCCGCGCGGATGCCCCCGAGGCGCGTCGTTCTCGTGGTACACGTACTCGCCGCTGCGCCTGCGCTACCCGTACGTGCGCGGCAGCCTGATCGAGATGTTCCGCGACGCGCGGTCACGGCTGGGCGATCCGGTGGAGGCGTGGGCGGAGATCGTTGACGACCCGGAGCGCTCTCGGCAGTACAAGCGCGAGCGGGGGAAGGGCGGGTTTGTGCGCGCCTCCTGGGATGAGGTGGTGGAGCTGATCGCGGCGGCGCACGTGCACACGATCAAGCGCTACGGACCGGACCGCGTGGTGGGGTTCTCACCGATCCCAGCGATGTCGATGGCCTCGTACGCCGCGGGGACCCGGTTCCTGTCGCTGATCGGCGGGGTGATCCTGTCCTTCTATGACTGGTATGCGGATCTGCCGCCGTCCTCGCCGCAGGTGTTCGGCGATCAGACCGATGTGCCGGAGTCGGGGGACTGGTGGAACGCCGACTACCTCATCA
The DNA here is from genome assembly GCA_963783415.1 of uncultured Solirubrobacterales bacterium. Taxonomy (GTDB): domain Bacteria; phylum Actinomycetota; class Thermoleophilia; order Solirubrobacterales; family Solirubrobacteraceae; genus Palsa-465. The sequence continues at coordinate 364,156 of CAWANN010000021.1, read as the reverse complement.
TCTGGGGCACGAACCTGCCGACGACCCGGACGCCGGACGCGCACTTCATGGTCGAGGCGCGCTATCGCGGCCAGAAGGTCGTCGTGGTCTCGCCCGATTACGCGGAGCACACGAAGTTCGCCGACCACTGGCTGGCGGCAGAGGCGGGCTCCGACGGCGCGCTGGCGATGGCGATGGGGCACGTGATCCTCAAGGAGTTCTACGTCGATCGAGACACGCCCTACTTCCGGGATTACGCGCGGCGGTTCACCGATCTGCCGCTACTGGTGACGTTGCGCGAGCGGGACGGCGCGTACGTGCCCGACCGCCTGCTGCGAGCGTCTGACCTCGCCGGCACGCATGCAGAGCAGGAGCATTCGGAGTGGAAGACAGTGGTGCTTGATGGGCGCACCGGTGAGCCGGCGGTCCCGAACGGCTCGGTCGGCCACCGCTATGCCGAGTCGGATGAGGGTCGTTGGAACCTGCGCTTGGACGGGGTCGAGCCGGCGCTGACGCTGCTCGGCCTGGCGCAGGAGCGCGTGGCGATCGACCTGCCTCGCTTCGACGTCGGCGAGAGCGAGGGTGGCTCGAGCGTCCGTCGCGGCGTGCCGGCGATGCGGATCGGCGGAATGCTCGTCACGACGGTGCTCGACCTAGTGTTGGCGCAGTACGGCGTCGGGCGCGACGGGCTGCCAGGCGACTGGCCCACCGGATATGACGATGCCGAGCGCCCGTGCACGCCCGCCTGGCAGGAGCAGATCACCGGTGTGGACCGGCATCTGGCGGCGCGGGTGGCGCGCGAGTTCGCCCGCAACGCCGAGGTGACCGAGGGGCGCTCGATGATCTGCATGGGCGCGGGAACCAACCACTGGTTCCACTCCGACCAGGTCTACCGGACGTTCCTGGCCTTGGTGATGATGTGCGGCTGCGAGGGACGGAACGGCGGCGGCTGGGCGCACTATGTGGGCCAGGAGAAGGTGCGTCCGCTGACGGGCTGGCAGACGGTCGCGTTCGCGCTCGACTGGGTGCGCCCGCCGCGCCATCAATCCGGGACTCCGTTCTTCTATGTCGCCACCGGCCAGTGGCGCTACGAGCGGATCCAGCCCGAGCACCTGGCTTCGCCGCTGGGCCGGGGGCTGCTCGCCGGCCGCCACATCCTGGACGTGAACGCGCTCGGCTCCCGGCTGGGGTGGCTGCCGTCGTATCCGAGCTTCGATCGCAGCACGCTGGAGCTGGTGGACGAGGCCGAGCGTGAGGGGATCGCGCCAGCCGAGTATGTCGTGCGGGAGCTGCGCGAGGGGCGGCTGCGGTTCGCGTGCGAGGACCCCGATGCGCCGCAGAATTACCCGAGGGTGATGACGGTGTGGCGCTCGAACCTGCTCGGCTCCTCGGGCAAGGGCCACGAGTATTTCCTCAAGCACCTGCTCGGCGTCCCGGACAGCGCCGTGCGGGCGGAGGAGACCCCGCCGGAACTCCGCCCGCGCGAGGTCGTGTGGCGCGATCAGGCGCCGGAGGGGAAGCTCGACCTGCTGACCACGATCGACTTCCGCATGACCTCGAATGCGTTGTTCTCGGATGTCGTGCTGCCCGCGGCGACCTGGTATGAGAAGTACGACCTGTCCTCGACGGACCTGCACCCGTTCGTACACGCGTTCAACGAGGCGATCGCGCCGCCGTGGGAGGCCAAGTCTGACTGGGACGCGTTTCACCGGATCGCCATCGAGTTCTCGCGCTTGGCCGAGCGCCACCTCGGCAGTCGCCGAGACCTGGTCGCGGCCCCGCTGCTGCATGACACGCCGGATGAGATCGCCCAGCCGCTGGGGGAGGTGCGCGACTGGAAGGCGGGCGAGTGCGAGCCGGTGCCGGGCCGCACGATGCCGAAGCTGCTGGTGCTGGAGCGCGACTACCCGAATGTCGGCGAGCGCTGGGCGGCGCTCGGGCCACTGCTCGAGGAGCTCGGCAGCCAGACGAAGGGCGCGGCGTGGAAGCCCATCGAGGAGGTCGCCGAACTGCGAGCGAAGAACGGCGCGGTGCGCGGCGGCGTCGCCGACGGCCGCCCATCCTTGGAGCGGGTGGAGCAGGCGTGCGAGGCGATCCTCGCCCTGTCGGGCACGACCAACGGCCGTCTGGCGGTAGAAGGATTCCGCTCGATGGAGGCCCGCACCGGTGTGCCGTTGGCCGACCTGGCGCAGTCGCGCGCTGGGGACCGGATCACGTTTGCCGACGCGCAGGCGCAGCCGCGGACGGTGATCACCTCGCCCGAGTGGTCGGGGATCGAGGCGCATGGCCGCCGCTACGCGCCGTTCACGACCAACACCGAGCGCGAGAAGCCGTGGCACACGCTCTCGGGCCGCCAGCACTTCTATCTTGATCACGCCTGGATGCTCGAGCTCGGTGAGGGGCTGCCGGTGTTCCGCCCGCCGCTTCATCACCGCGCGATCTTCGGCGACCAGGGCGCCCAGGACGGCTCGGGCCGGGCGGAGCTGACGCTCAAGTACCTGACGCCGCACTCGAAGTGGTCGATCCACTCCGAGTACCAGGACAACATCCACATGCTGACGCTGTTCCGCGGCGGCGGGATGCTGTGGGTCAGCCGTGAGGACGCCGAGGCCCTCGAGATCAAGGACAACGACTGGGTCGAGGCGTACAACCGCAACGGCGTCGTCGCCTGCCGCGCAACAGTCTCGCACCGGATCCCGCCGGGGACGTGCCTGATGTACCACGCCAAGGACCGCCACGTAAACGTGCCGCTGACCGAGCTGCAGGGCAAGCGTGGAGGCACCGATAACTCGTTGACGCGGATCGTGATGAAGCCGACGCATTTCATCGGTGGCTACGCGCAGCTGAGCTTCGGGTTTAACTACTACGGGCCGACCGGCTCGCAGCGTGACGAGGTCACGGTGCTGCGCAAGCGCGAGAGCGAGGTGAGGTTCGAGTGAAGATCCGCGCGCAGGTGGGGATGGTGATGGCGCTCGACAAGTGCATCGGCTGCCACACCTGTTCTGTGACTTGCAAGCAGGTGTGGACAAACCGTCCGGGCGCCGAGTACATGTGGTTCAACGATGTCGAGACCAAGCCCGGCGTGGGCTACCCGAAGCGCTGGGAGGACAACGACAAATGGCGCGGCGGCTGGGAGCTCGACAAGAAAGGCCGGCTGCGGCTGAAGGCCGGCGGCCGGGTCAAGAAGCTGCTGTCGATCTTCTACAACCCCGAGCTGCCGGAGATCGACGACTACTACGAGCCCTGGACCTACGACTATGAGAAGCTGATCACCGCGCCGCTTCAGGAGCACGACCCGGTCGCCCGCGCGCGCTCGCAGATCACCGGCCGCCAGATGCAGTCGATCCAGTGGGGGCCGAACTGGGACGACAACCTCGCCGGCACCGCCGAGCGGATCGACCAGGACCCACTGACGATGGGGTTGCAGGAGAAGCTGCGCGCCGAGTACGAGCACGCGTTCATGTTCTACCTGCCGCGAATCTGCGAGCACTGCCTGAACCCCTCGTGCGTGGCCTCGTGTCCGTCGGGGGCGATGTACAAGCGCGAGGAGGACGGGATCGTGCTGGTCGACCAGGCCAAATGCCGCGGCTGGCGCTTCTGCGTGTCGGGCTGCCCGTACAAGAAGGTGTACTTCAACCACCGCACCGGCAAGGCGGAGAAGTGCACGCTCTGCTACCCGCGGATCGAGGCCGGGCTGCCGACGATCTGCTCGGAGACCTGCGTCGGGCGCATCCGCTACCTGGGGATCGTGCTCTACGACTCCGACCGTGTCGAAGCCGCCGCCTCGGTGCCCGACCCCAAGCAGCTGCTCGAGGCCCAGCGCGAGGTGTTCCTCGACCCGTTCGACGCCGGCGTTCAGCGGCAGGCCGCTCGCGACGGGATCCCCGACGACTGGCTCGACGCTGCGCGTCGTTCGCCCGTGTACGCGCTCGCGCACCGCTACCGGGTCGCGCTGCCGCTGCATCCGGAGTACCGCACGCTGCCGATGGTCTGGTACGTGCCGCCGCTCTCCCCGATCATCAACGCGCTCGAGACCGATGGGTACGAGGCCGACCCCGACGACGTGTTCCCGGCGATCGAGGCGATGCGGATCCCGGTCGAGTACCTCGCGAACCTGCTCGCCGCGGGCGACTCGGAGGTGATCCGTGGGGTGCTGCGCCGGCTGGCGGCGATGCGCGGGCATATGCGCAAGCGAGAGGTGCTGGGTGAGCATGACGAGCAGATTGCCGCGGCTGCCGGGATGACCGTCGAGGAGGTCGAGGACATGTATCGCCTGCTGGCGATCGGCAAGTACGAGGAGCGCTACGTGATCCCCAAGGCCCACGCCGAGCTCGGCGAGCGGCTGCTCGAGCAGCAGGGCGAGTGCGGCCTGGACTTCGAAGGGGGGCCGGGGAACTGCGGGATGATCGCCGACCCGACCCCCGACTACGGGCGGTTCATGCTCACCGAGGAGCCGGCCGAGCTCGACATCATCAAGATGGCCGGCGAGCCGCGCGAGCCTGAGAACCGGGCGACGAGCTGATGCGCCGCCGCGGGAACAGAACGGGCAGCCGGACCACCGTGTACAAGCTCTCCTCGCTCGCGTTGCAATATCCCGACGAGGAGCTAGTGGCGGCTCGTGCCGAGCTCGCGGCGGCCGCGGCAGAGCTTCCGGGCGGGTCTGCGTCCGAGTCGCTCGAGCGCTTCTTCGCCTGGTATGTGCAGACGGCGCCGCTCGAGCTCGCGCGGATGTACGTGCAGACGTTCGACCTGCAGAAACAATGCGCGCTGTACCTGACCTTCTACTCGCTCGGCGACCGCCGCGACCGCGGGCTGGCGCTCCTGCGGCTGAAGAAGCTCTATCGCGCCGCCGGACTGCCGCAAGATGGCAGCGAGCTGCCCGACTACCTGCCGGTCATGCTCGAGTTCGCCTCGGCCGCGCCCCTGGGGCACGGTGAGCTGGTCCTGCGCGAGCACCGCGCCGCGCTCGAGCTCGTCCGCCTCTCGCTCCGCGAGCAGCACAGCCCCTACGCGCACGTTCTCAACGCCGTCTGCGCGCAGCTCGGCGGGCTGTCCGCCACCGAGCGGCTGAGCCTCGACCGGCTGATCGCCCAGGGACCGCCGCAGGAGCTCGTCGGCCTCGAGCCGTTCGCGCCGCCGGAAGTCATGCCCAGCGGGGCGGCGCGGCGATGAGCACGAGCGACATCTTCCTGTGGATCGTGATCCCGTACGTCGCGATCACGATCTTCATCGTCGGGCACATCTGGCGCTACCGCCGCGACCAGTTCGGGTGGACCAGCCGCTCAAATCAACTGCTCGAGCGCCGCCTGCTCAAGTGGGGCAGCCCGCTGTTTCACTACGGCGCACTGGCGGCGATCGGCGGCCACATCCTCGGGATCCTGATCCCCAAGACCGCCACCAACGCTGTCGGGATCCACGAGCACGCCTACCACCTCATCTCGGCGATCGCCGGCACAATCGCCGGGGCCGCCGCGCTGATCGGCCTGCTGATTCTCATCTATCGCCGCGCGAGCGTGCGCCGCGTGGCCGTCACCACTTCCTACGTCGACCTGCTCGCCTACTCGCTGCTGCTGTTCGTGATCGTCCTGGGGGTGGTCGCCACCGTCTTCCACAATGCGCTCGGCGCCGGCAACGGCTACGACTACCGCGAGACGGTCGCGATCTGGTTCCGCGGCGTGTTCGCGCTCCAGGACCACGCCCGACTGATGGCCTCGGCCCCGCTCGTCTACCAGATCCACACCCTGTCGGCATGGGCGATCCTCGCGCTGTGGCCGTTCAGCCGCCTCGTGCACGCCTGGAGCATCCCGCTGCAGTACATCGGCCGGCCCTACATCCTCTATCGCCGCCGCTACCAGACCGCGCGGTGATGCAGCGCCAGATGGACCGGACGGCCGCGATCGGGGCTCGCGTCCTGGACGCGATCCCGCCCGCCTCGGGCGCGGTCGTGATGGGCACTGGAATCGTCTCGATCGCGCTGCTGCTCGACCATCAGAGGACACTCTCGACGATCCTGCTCGCGCTGGACGCGGTCACCTGGGTCGTGCTGGCGGGCCTTCTGCCGGCCCGCGCGCTCGCCGACCGTGGACGGTTTCGCGCCGACGCCCGTCAGCCGGCCGCGCTGACGGGGATCGCCGCCAGCGCCGTGCTCGGCACGCGGCTGACCCTGCTCGGCTGGGACTGGGCGGGGGCGGCCCTGCTGCTCGTGGCCGTGACGACCTGGCTCGGCCTGGTGCCCCAGGTGCTCGGCTACTGGCAGGTCCCGACGATCGGCGCCTCGTTCATCCTCACCGTCGCGACCGAGTCACTGGCGCTGCTTGGGGCGACGCTCGCCTTCGGCGAGCGTGCCGACTGGCTGCTGTACGCCTCCCTGGCGCCGTTCTGCCTCGGGCTCGCGCTCTATGCGTTCGTGCTCAGCCGCTTTCAGCTCCGCCAGATCAGCGTGGGAATTGGCGATCACTGGGTCACCGGCGGCGCGCTAGCGATCTCCACCGTGGCGGCCGGACGGATCGCGCTGGCCTCTCAGCACACAGGTGCCCTGTCCGGCGCGCTCGGAGCCCTGAAGACCATCGCCCTCGTGCTGTGGTGCCTGACGATGGCGTGGCTGCCGGTTCTGGTGGCAGCCGAGATACTGCGTCCCCGGCTTCGCTACAACGTACGCCGGTGGTCGACCGTCTTCCCAGTTGGGATGTACGCCGCGTGCAGCTTCGTCGTCGGCCCCCTCACCCATGCACGCGGCATCACGGACTTCGGCCGCGTCTGGGTGTGGGTCGCGCTCGCGGTATGGCTGGTCGTGTTCGGCGCGATGCTGCGCCGTGCCCCGGCGCTCCTCTGCGGCCACAAGTGATGTGTACGAGCGCACGCAGAATACCCCCTCGAGGCTGAGCCGACGGGCTCCTCGTGGGCACTGTACGGCCGCTCGGGGACGCGACCCGGCGTCCCTCGCGGGATTGTCCACCCCGGGGGATATTAACTTGGGCCCATCCGCCCGTTTTCCAAACCAGAGTGGATAAAATGCGAGGGCAATGGACGCTCCGTTCGCGATCTCGCCGGACGACGTGCTCGCCCAGCCCACGCGGGCACGCTTGTTTGCGCTCCTCGGAGAGCTCAGGCGACCGGCCGGAACGGTCGAGCTGGCCGAGCGCCTCGACCTGCATCCCAATGGCGTGCGGATTCACCTCGAGCGGATGGCGCAGGCGGGGCTGGTGGGGCGCGCCCGGGTTCGCCACCAGCGCGGACGGCCACCCGATGCCTGGACCATCGCCGCCGACGCCCGGCCAGGCGGAAGCCCCCCTCGCGCCTATCAGGATCTCGGCCGGTGGCTGGCCCGGGCGCTGCGAGCGCGTCCGCGTGGCCTGGGCAGCATCGAGGAAACCGGCCGTCAGATCGGCCGCGAGCTCGCGCCCGAGGGCGCGGCAGACGGTGACGCCTTCGAGGCGTCGCTGACCGCGCTGGGCTTCCAGCCCACCGTCAAGGCACGCGAGGATGGCGGTGTCACGTTCTGTCTGCGCAACTGCCCGTATCGAGACGCTGTGCGCGAGAACCAGCCGGCGATCTGCGCGCTACACAAAGGCATCACCCGCGGGCTGCTGGACGTGCTCGAACCCGAGGCTAAGCTCTCAGCCTTCGTACCGCACGATCCCGACAACGCCGGCTGCTTGGTCGAACTGCGCGGGCTCGGCACACCAGCACAATGAGCCCTTCACCGCCGGGGCTGCGGCATTCGACCGGGCCAGCCGCGGCGCCGTCGGCGCTGCGCGATCGATTCTCGCTCGCCGCGCCCCGGCGACGACCAACTACCGGACGCTTGAACGGCGCGACCGGCGGGTCGCTGAGCTAGAGGCGTGTCGCGCGTCAGCGGGCGAGCAGGCCGACCAAGCGGCGCAGCTCGGCGCTGGGCCTCACGCCCTCGATCAGCGGGAACAACTCGCGCTCCTCGCGGCGCACGTGGCGCTCGAGCTGGCTCCCGAGTTCGTGAAGCAGCTCGACCGGAGGCTGTTCGGACGATGCGATCTCGCGGGCGAGATGGCCGGATCCGCACGTGCTCGGTGAGAACCCGGGCGACGAGCGGCTCCATCATGGCTTGCGCGACCGCCAGCGTGACGACCTCCGCGTCCGTCACGCTGCGCATCGCATTCGGGCCCGATTCGGGCAGGAGATCATCAGCGGTGACGAACACCGCTGTGAGCAGCGGTCGAGGTCGGAGATCATCGTGGCCCCTTTCGGGTCTACGGCGACTATTGAGCACTCGTCGACTTCGACCTGTGCTCCCCGTTTCCGTCTGACCCGCCGTCTCCCACGGCTCGTTGCGTGAAAACGGTCCGACTGACGCGGCCTTGTCAGATAGTCGCCAGCAGGACCCTCAAAACACGGCCCAGCGACGGCTAACTGGCGATGACACCCTCACAAATCAACACCATGATCGGAGGCGCAGCATTTCTCCTCGCTCTCCACCTCACCCCGACCTGCGTGCTCTGCTATCTACTCGGCGCGCTCCTGGCCACAGCAATCATCCGCGACCGCGAGAAATAGACGCGGTCGCGGGACCAATCATCTAGTGGCTGAACGATGCTGTCGTGCCGGATAAGAGCCGCTCGCAAGCTTCGGCTCGGTCGGAGATTTGTCCGCAGGAGGGCCGAGGACAGGGCGGCTTCCGTGCTTGATTGAGCGGTCGTGTAACCGCCAGAGCACGATTGCCTGGGCGATGACTAACGCGCTGACGATTCCCTGGATCGTTCCCGAGGTGCCGGATGTCGCCATGTCGTAGGCGGCGTGCCACACCGCGACCGCGAGGATGCTTTGGCCGGCGCCGTAGTACAGCCAGGTCAGCACGACGGAGCCCGAAACGATCCCGATCGTGAACCCAACGAGCGTGAACGGTCCGAACCCGCGGTAGCTGGAGACCAGGAAGAAATAGGGCAGGTGCCAGAGCGCCCAGAATCCCGCCACAATCAGCGCTGCCCGCTTAGCTCCGACACGGCGCTGGAACGCTGGCAGCGCGAAGCCGCGCCAGCCGGTCTCTTCCGCAAAGCCGTCGAGCAGCGCCGCGAGGGCTGCCCCGCCGATGCCGATCAACGGCCATCCGTTGTAGCGACCGAAGTCGCTGGCCCTCGGGAGATGGCCCGTGAGCGCCGCGACGCCGAGACCGATGCCGAGGAACGCGAGTGGGCTGAGCGTGACCGCCCACCAGCGCGGCGCGAATCGCCAACGCACGATCCGACCTGCCAGGTCCGCGAGGCCGACCCGGCCGGAAATCCAGACGGTGACCACGATCGCGGCAATCGCCGGTCCGGCTAGGGCGGGCGAGGCGGTTGGCCAGCCGACGCCGCGACGGACGATGTCGCCGTTGGCCACCAACGTGAAGCTCCATCCCCAGGAGATCGCGTAGGCCAGCACGGAGAAGGCCACGATCGCGCCAGTGCTCGCCAAGCCCCACGACGCCGTCCTGCCCGTGGCGCCCGGACCTCCACGGAGTCGGTGACGTGCCGCCGTGTGAGCGCTGCGGGTCGCGCTCATGTCGCGTGTGACTCTCGGCGCGAAAGGACGACAACCGGAAGCTGCCGTCCGGCTTTCGCCTGAGCGGACTCGAGCGAAGGGTTGGCGGCGATGAGAGCGGACCAAAGCTCTGCGCGGCGGCGCGGGCCAGCCGTCTCCGCGTCGGCGTCCCAGCGGTCAGCGCCGACTTGAACCTCGACCTTAGGATCGACCTCGAGGTTCAGCCACCACGCCGGTGGGCTTGGCGAGCCGCCACCCGCGGCCACAACGACTAGCTCGCTACCGAGCTGCTCGTACTGCACAGGCGTGCGCCGCTCGCGTCCGCTACGCCGACCCGTGGTTGTCAGCAGCAGAACCCGATGGCCCCCGACGCTGGTGCCCAACCGTCCACCCGAGCGCGAGTAAAGCCAGGCGTGCGCGTGGTTTAGGTGTATCCGCAAGCCGCGGAGCGCGCTCGCCCGCGTCGCGGGGGGGACCTTCGTCATCCGATGAGAACTCGCCATTCGCATTTATCCGGTCCATGCCATGCAAGCGCGCGCGACGCGTCTCCTCATCGGTAGATCACCTCATGTTGCATGGCGGAAGTCCACCAAGTGAGGTTCCGAACGGCCTCGCCCTCGCTCTTCTGCTAACGGCACTCGGGGTCCTCGGCATCTAACGCCGGGACCTCCGCGCACAGACAAGCACCGCGCGGTGTCGCTGCTGCCGGCGGGGGCGGCGGTTGACAGCGTCGCGGGATCCGTCCTGCCCTCATCTCACGCGATAACCGGAGTTAGCGATCGTTGACGCCGGGTTCGCGCGGCAGGCATGGCTCCGGCGTCGCTACGCCACTTGCTCTCAGTTCCGTCGCGCCGCGCTCAGCAGCAATCGCCTGCTGGACGCCTTGTTCCGCCGTGAGTGCGTCCTGCAGACGCCGTTATTCGCGGGGTTTCCCGGGTTCCGGTCGAAGCTTTGGCTCGACGACGTCGAGACCGGTGTCTACCGCGGTATCTACCAATGGCAAGACGGCGAGCTCGCGCGGTGCGATGCGGCGACGTATGGTGGCGCTGCTGGCGGCGTCCTCGACCGCGGGAACCGCGCGCGATCAAGTCGTGGAGGCCCTGCGGCGGGACGAGTTCCTGCTACGCCCAGAGATCGCGCCGGCGCACGCGAAGGTGACTGGTGGCGACTCGCCGAGCCGATCGCTGGTCGACCGGCGCCTCGACTAGCGTAGACGGTCAGGTAGAGCCGCACCGGGTTCAGCTCGTGAATGCGTCGGCGGAGCCAGCGGTCGAGCGACTCGGCGTCGGAGCCTCAGACATGCAGTAATCGCAGGGCGCCGAGCATCGCGCCGACTCCCAGGATCGTTCCGAGCGCCCAGGCGGCGACGGCGTCGCCGGTGGGGGTGGAAAGTTCGTAGAAGTGGCGGAAAAAGGGGATGAGCAACGCGAGGGCGAAGAGCAGCGCCATCAGCGCGCAGAGCCCGGCGACGGCGAGCCGACGCCGCCCGCCCTCGGTCTCGAGTCGCATCACGACGGCAAGCCCGCAAACGACGACGATCCCGGTTGCGACCGTGCGCGAGCGGGTCAGGTCGAGCCCAAATACGTAGCGCGCGAGCAAGTACCCGGCCACGATTCCGATGCCGATCGTGAGCCCGGCTGGGATCGCGAAGCGGGCGACCGATTGCAGGAAACGGTCCGGCCGCCATGGCCCAGAGCTTGGGGCGAGGGCGAGCACGAAGGCGGGGATGCCGATCGTCACCGTGGAGGCGATCGTGAACTGGCGGGGGAGCAGCGGGTAGGTGCCCGTTGGGATCGCGACCGCTAGGCCGAGTAGGGCCGTGAACACCGCCTTGGTTATGAACAGCCGGGCCACCCGCTCGATGTTGCGCAGGATCTGTCGCCCTTCGGCGACCATCCGGGGTACGGCGGCGAAGTCGTCGCGGACGAGCACCAGGTCGGCGACCGATCGCGCCATCTGGGTCCCGGAACCCTGGGCGATGGCCAGGCGCGCCTGCTTGAGTGCGGGCACGTCGTTGACCCCGTCGCCGACCATCGCAACATAGCTACCGGCGCCGGTGAGGGCGCTCACGACTGCCTGCTTGCCTTCGGGCGAGATCCGTCCGACCGCGGGCGCGGCCAATACGGCGTCTCGCAACGCGACGGGATCGGAAGGCAGCGCCTCACCGTTGAGCGCAGGCGCGGAGCCGGGAACGCCGGCGTCGTGCGCGATCGCGCCCACGGTGGCGGGCGCGTCGCCCGAGAGGACCTTCAGGGCAATTCCTTGGGTGGTGAAGAAGGCGACGGTGTCGGCCGCGTTGGGGCGGAGCCGCTCGGCCAGCACCACCAGGCCGATCGCTCGTACATCGTCGGGAAACCCGGGCTGGGAGCCGTCGCGCGGAAGGGGCGAGTCGGTGCGCCCGAGCGCCAGCACCCGCCGCCCGGCGCTGGCCTCCTCGCGCGCCCGGGTCGCGAGCGCGGCATCGGCGTCGGCGAACCGCTCCGGGGCCCCGAACACGAGCCGTTCGTCACCGAGGTCGAGCCCGCTCCAGCGACGCCGGGAGGAGAAGGGCACCTGAGCGACGACGCGTGCGGGTGGCACGTCCGCCAGCCCGGCGTCGGCGATCGCCTGCAGGGTCAGGTTGCGAGACGGGGAGCTGGCCGCGTACCTCGCCAGCTCGCGGCCGAGGACCGCCTCGTCCGTGCCGGCCGCGGGGACGGTCCCGACGACCCGCAGCGTCGGCTCGGTCAGGGTCCCGGTCTTGTCGGTGCAGACAACGTCGACCGAGGCGAGTGACTCGATCGCGTTGAGCTGCTGCGCGAGAACCCCTCGCTGAGCGATCTTGAACGCCGACACGGCGGCGGTGAGGCTGATCAGCAGAATCAGCCCTTCGGGGACGAGGTTGACGATTCCCGCGGTGAGCGTCTGCACCCGCGCATAGGTCTTCTCGGGGTGGGCGAACACGGAGGCGGTCAGCCCGATCACGAGGGGGGTGGAGAGCGCAACCAGCCAAAGCAGGAGCCGATCGTTGGCTCGCTCGAGCGGGGAGCGCGGATGGCGGAAGGCGCGCGCGGTGGCGGTCAGCCGCTCGGCGCGGCTGTCTGAACCGACCGCGGTGGCCTCGAGCAGCGCGCTGCCCTCGACCACGAACGAGCCCGACCACGCCCGCTCCCCGGCGCCGCGCACGGCCAGCTCGGACTCGCCGGTCAGGTTGGACTCATCGAGCGCGAGCCCCTCGGCGGCCGTCAGGGTCCCGTCGGCGACCACTTGGTCACCGGCCGACAGGCGCACGAGGTCGCCGGCCACCACCTGGTCGACCGGCACGCGGCGGTCGGCTCCGTCCCTGACCACGACCGCGTAGGGGGCGATGAGCGCCGCGAGGCGGTCGAGCGCTCGCTTAGATCGAATCTCCTGGAAGGACCCGATGGCGATGTTCGAGACCAGGATCCCGAGAAACAGGGCATCCCGCCATGATGCGAACACGATCGTGAGCATGCCGAACACCAGCAGGATCCCGTTGGGAATCGTAAGCGTGTTGGCGCGGACGATGCTGGCGTAGGAGCGGCCTCCGCGTTTGCGCGGAGCTTCCCCGCGCGCCTTGAGGCGTCGCATCGCCTCGGCCTCGGTCAACCCGGTCGGCGTGGTCTTCGTGACGGTCGCGATCGGCCGACACTACCGCCCATGCAGGGCGATCCTAAAGGCGAGGCCAGCGAACCGTCGTCGCTGAGGGCGAGTGCAGGACGAGCGTGTTCGGGTTCACGGTCGGGCCCAGCTACTCGGCCGGGCTACCGGCGGTCGGCTGTCTTTCGTCATGCGGCACTACGAGCACCGGGCGCTTCGCGTGGAAGACAACCGCAGTGGACACACTGCCGAGAAGCGCCGACTCGACGCGTCCCAGCCCGCGGGCGCCCACCACGATCGGTTCGGCGCCGAGCGCGTCGGCGGCCTGGCAGATCATCCGCCACGGCGTGCCTTCCTCCAGCCGCCCCTCCGCCTGGAAGCCCGCCTGCGATGCGAGCTCGGTCCCGCGCTCCGTGCTCCCGGGCAAGGTCACGCGTGATCTCGTCGAGCCCGAGCGCCTTGGAGGCGAGCCTCGACACCGGCGCGCTGATGATCGTCGTCGGATCGTAGGCCTGCCACGAGGCGACCGGCTCCCACACGGTCAAGACGACTGCCGTCCGCGGCGCCAGCATCTCGCCCGCAGCAACGATCGCCGTGAGCGCATCCTCGGACCCGTCAAAGCAGAGGAGGGCAGGTCGGGCGCTCCTGGATCCGCCGTGCACGACCCTATCTTGACGCGTCTCCGGCTTAGAGCGCGAAGGGCGGCGAGCAGTCGCCCGGGACATGCTCATGGTCGTCCGTGGCATCCGCGCCGAGCCGGGCTGCGCCCGGTGATCATCGTCGCAGCGCGATCACGCTGTATCCCATCCTCAAGCGCCGAAAGCCAACGACGAACAACACGCGGCCACGAGTGCTCTCCTCGTTGAGTCCACACGCTCGCTTCTGACACCGAGGCAGATGCGGCCACTGCGTCGAACTCATCGCTTGATCGCAGTGACCCGGCGGGGACCGGCAGCGGCATGTGCGAACGCGTGAAGCGCGACTCGCGATCGTGCGCATCCGGCTACCCGGCTCGGCGGCGGGCGTCGGGCTCGCGGCATCGAGCGCGAGTGAGGCAACCGGCGAAAACTGGGCCGCTCGGAACGGGCGTCCAACCGAGCGGCCGCGTCAGCGCCGACACGACGGCGTGCGGTCACCCGCTGAACATGGCAAGCTTGGACCCCTGCCCTGACCTTGCGCAGACAGGACTCGGATCACGCACGCGTGGTCGCGCCGGCGCCAAAGGCTGGCGATGCTGCAGCCACGGCCGATGATGAGGAGGTCGATATGAGCGGCAAAGTGAACGGCCGGGTTGGATTACTCGGAGCCGGGCTGATGGGAACGGCGATGGCACATCGGCTGCTGAGCCAGGGGGTCGAGGTGGTCGCATGGGATCGCGACCCGGATCACGTGCGTCCGCTGACCGAGCGTGGTGCCGATGTCGCCGGGTCGGCCGGCGAGGTGGCGACTGGCGCCCGGTCGGTGATCACGATGCTGCCGACCGCCGACGTCGTCTTATCGGTGGTCGAGCCGTTGCTTGGCGAGTGGCCCAAGGAGACGATCTGGCTGCAGATGAGCAGCGTCGGGGCGGCCGAGGCGGACCGACTCGCCCAGCTCGCCGCCGACCACGATGTGACGATGTTCGACGCGCCTGTGTCTGGTAGTACGCATCCCGCGGAGGAGGGCCAGCTGACGATTCTTGCCTCCGGGCCGGAGTCGTCGCGCGCGCGGGTCGAGCCGGTCTTCGCGGCGCTCGGCTCAAGGGTCCAGTGGGTCGGGGAGGCCGGGATGGGCTCGCGCCTGAAGCTGGCGGCCAACCACTGGATGATCTCGATGGTCGCCGCACTCGCGGAAACGATGCATCTGTGCGAACTGATGGAACTTGACGAGCAGCAGTTCGTCGACCTGCTCGATGGCGGGCCGTTGGGCTCCTCCTACGGGCTTGAGAAGCTGGGCGAGATGCAGCGCCACCAGTACCCAGCGGGCTTTCCCGTGCGCCTCGCTCTGAAGGACCTCAAGCTAGTCCGGGAGGTGGCAGTGAGCTCAGGCGTAGAGATGCCTCTGCTCGACGCGGTCCTCGAGCGCATCGGCAATGTCGAGGGCCGCCATGCCGACGACGATCTCGCCGCGGTGTACGAGCTGAAGCTTCCCCGCTCCGCCGAACGCTGAGCTCATCGCATGTGTCGCTACGCGTGCGTATGCCGCGGTCGGTCCCGCCGGATCCCTTCGTACCGGAAGACCGACCAATCGCTGCCGACCGGTCCACGCCGGCGTATGCCGGTCCGGATCGTGGCTAGGGGACGTCCCCGGGCTGGCGGTAGACGACGCCGCTCTTCATCACGAAGTCCACGCCGGCGGTGGCAGCGATGTCGGCTATCGGGTCGCCCGGCATGGCGACGATGTCGGCGTACTTGCCGGGGGCCAGGGCTCCTAGCTCGTCGCGGCCGAGCAGCTCGGCGGCCACCGAGGTGGCCGCCTTCAGCGCCCGGATCGGGCTCAGGCCTCCCTCGACCATGGCCTGGAACTCGAGGATGCCGTGGCTGAATGGGAACATGCCGCAGTCGGTGCCGTAGGCAACCTTGGCATCGCTTGCGGTGATGCGGTGTTGGGATTCGAGGATCTGCTGGTTGTCGCGGCTGAACTTCCACACCGCCTGGCAGGGCAGCGTGCCGGCTTGGAGCTGGCTGAGATCCTCCTGGGTCATCTGCATCGTCGGCACGATGTACGCACCCGCATTGGTGGCCATCTCGACGCCCTCATCGTCGATCAGGTAGGCGTGCTCGAGGCTGCGTGCGCCGAACCGGACCGCCTGCTTGCACGCGTCCGCGGCCCCCGTGTGTACCGCTACAGGCATCCCGAGCAGTCGCGCCGCCGAGGTCAACGCGTCCATCTCCTCGTCCAGCCAGGTCGGGCGCGCGGGGTCGTCCCCGGCGCTGAAGTAACCGCCGGCGTTGGCCGTCTTGATCCAGTCAGAGCCGTATGTGTGCTCGCGGCGGACCAGTCGTCGGATCTCTCCCGCGCTGTCGGCGATCGCCGACACCGGCAGGTCCCAGCGCGGGGGGTAGAACGAGCGCAGGTCGCCGTGGCCCGCCGAGGAGCTGATGATGTGGGCGGCGACCACGAGCCGTGGCCCCTCGACGAGGCCGGCGTTGATTGCATTGCGCAGGTCGACGGTCGGGAACTCGGGGTCCATGCTGCCCAGGTCACGCAGGGTGGTGAAGCCGAAGCGCATGTACTCGCGAGCCAGGCTGAGGCCTCTGAGCGCTTTAGCTGTGGAGGAGTCAAGCGTCTGCGTGACAAGGTTGGCGGCGTCCATCGTCAGGTGGACGTGCGTATCGATGAACCCGGGGGTGACCGTGCGCTCGGAGAGATCGATCACCTCTGACCCGGCCGGACGATCGACGGTGAGGCCAATTTCAGCGATGCGGCCGTCTCGCACCAGGATCTCGCCTCGCCCGCCGAGTTCGTTGCTGATCCCGTCGAACATGGCTCCGCACACGAGGACCGATGTGCTCATCGACTCATCACTGAGGCGATTCTCGCGTCCACCGTAAACGACCGCAACCCGCCGTCCGAGCAAAAAGCGAAAGGCGCAATGCGAAGCGGCGCTCAGAGCCTCGGTACGAGATTCTGGAACTGATTTCGACCGTGACCGAGGCGGTCCGAACGCAGATGCAATACGGCTTCCGCGCAAGCGCATACGGGCTTTGCGGCCGACTCGTAGCCCGTTGCTCGCCCTTGAGGTCTATGGCCCGCACGCACACCCGTGCACGGAACGCCTGGCAACGGCCTGCGGGCCGCGGTCGACGCCGAGCTCGACTGGCGGGAATGGACAGACCAGCAGGAGAACCGGTGCGAGGCTGCCCCGGATCTGTTCGAGGCCCGGCGCTCGATCGCGCGTAACGTTTTGGGGCAGCTGGGCGGCCGCATCGTCGTGGCGGATTTCGAGGATGTCACCGGCCGCGGCTCTCACGGCGACGCTCCGTAGGTGGGGCGCATCCCCTGGTGTCGCGCGCCCGGCATGTCAGGCGGGGTCCGTCACCTCTTTGGCAACCTCACGGGCGATTGTTCGCCGGTGGGCTGGTCGGTCGCCTGCTCTTGTTGCTTGTCGCTGCCACCGTTCTCCCCGGGGCGGCGCCGGTGAGGGCGGGGGATGCTCGTGACCGCGACGCTGTCCGCGCGGGGGAGACCGATGCCGTAGCGCAAGCCGGCCATACGCATCAGGAAGCACGCCATGGCACCGACGATCGGGAAGACGAGGGTGTGGTCGCCGGCGTGGTAGGCCACGACGACGATCCCCGCCCCGACTAGGGCCGGGATCGCGTAGAGCCCGCCGCGCAGGACGGTGGGGATCTCGCCGACGAGGACGTCGCGCAGCATGCCGCCGCCGATGCCGGTGATCGCGCCGAGGATGATTGAGTCGACGACGCCGAGGCGATGGGTCAGCGCGGTGGCCGCGCCGGTGACGCAGAACAGCGCCAAGCCGGCGGCGTCGAGTGCGTCGATTGGACGCTGGAGGCGGTTGATCGCCGGGTGCGCGACGGCCGTCAGGAGCCCGGCGCCGGCGGCCACGGCCAGGTAGCGCCAGTCGCGGAACGTCTGCGGCGGGATGCCGATCAGCACGTCGCGAATGGTGCCGCCGGCGATCCCCACCACGACCGCGAGCACCATCGCGCCGAACAGGTCGAGTTGCTTGCGCACGCCGGCCATGCCGCCGCTCAGGCCGAACACGAACGTTCCGACCAGGTTGAGGACGAGGAGCAGGGTCGGGTTGAACCCTTCCAGCAGGGGCGGGGATGCCATCGGGGTGTCCCCAGAGGCTAGACGGCGAGCCAGGCGCAGGTTGCCGTAACGAGCGTCTCCACGCCGGTCTCGAGCGTTGGGTGGATGACCGGAGCGAACTTCGGATTGTGATTGGTGGGGATCTCGCTCAGCTTGCCCTCGCGCTCGGCCTTGGCGTAGGTATCGGGGTCGACGCCGCCGATAAACCAGAAGACTGAAGGCACATGCCATTCAATGCCGAAGGAGCCGAAGTCCTCGCTAGCCGAGGCCGGACCCGTATGAACGACCCGGTCATCGGCGAAGTGGGAATGGAACGCGTCGCGTACCCGCTTGGTGGCCTGGTCGTCGTTGCGTACGAGGTCGTAACGATCAAGCGCGGTGATCTCGGGCGGCTTGGGCGCGCCGGACGCCTCTGACTCGGCATTGACGATCCGTTTGATCGCGTCGAGCACCCGTTTCCGGACGGCCTCGTCGAAGGTGCGCACGTTGAGCTTGATGACGGCGTCGTCGGGGATCACGTTCTCCTTGGTGCCGGCCTGCAACGAGCCAACCGTGACCACGACCGCATCCGATGGCGCGACCTCGCGCGAGACGACCGTCTGCAACCGCAAGACCGTCGAGGCGGCCATCACGACCGGATCGATACTGGCCTGGGGCATCGAGCCGTGCGCCCCTCGGCCGAACAGCCGAATCTGAAAGCTATCGCCCGCGGAGGTGATCACACCGGATTGGCTGGCGATGGTTCCCGCAGACAGCGGCATGACGTGCTGACCGAGGATCACGTCAGGTTTCGGAAAGCGCTTGAAGAGCCCGTCGTCGATCATCGCTTGGGCGCCCGCGGCGACCTCCTCCGCGGGCTGGAAGACCGCCATCAGCGTGCCGTGCCAGGCATCCTTGGTCCCTGCCAGCAACGCGGTCGCGCCGGCGAGCCATGTGACGTGCATGTCATGTCCGCAGGCGTGCATCACCGGTGTCTCGTGCCCGTCGGGGTCGGTCGCAGTCACGGTGCTGGCATACGGTAGGCCCGTCTCCTCCTTGACCGGCAGCGCGTCCATGTCGGCGCGCAGCATCACCGTCGGTCCGTCGCCATTCTTCAGCAGCCCCACAACACCGGTTCCCCCGACACCGTCGGTCACCTCAAACTCCGCCGCCTTCAGCCGCTCCGCGGCCAATCCGGCCGTGCGCTTCTCCTGCAGCGAGAGCTCCGGATGGCTGTGGATGTCCTTGTATAGGGCCTCCAGGTCGCCAAGCTCGTCGTCGAGCCCGCGGAGAATCGAGTCGCTCGCCGTTCGAACACTCATGGGCCACTCCCTCGCATGGATAAACGCAGTACGGCGGCCACGCCGATCGACGTCGCCGCTCTACAACCGTACCCGCCGACCTCCGGCAAAACTAGATGTCCGAACAGGAGTCGACGTGCGCCCGATTGAGGCTGCAATCGCTGAAGGCGCTGCCACAGCACTCGCGCGGCGAGTACCGATGATTCCGCGGCTTGCGGGTGCTAGGAACTGACCCCGGTGGCGCGGTGGCGGGCCTCGGCGAACGGTCGTGCCCCGACGGCGCGCAGCGAGTCGTCGATCATCGCGCGCGCGGCGAGAAGCCGGCCTCCCTCGGACGGCCGGCTTGACGGCCCCAGCGCGTCGTCGTGAATGGGCCGTGGGTGGAGAAATCCGCGTGCCGAACAGCTACGGTGCACGACACGGCTACATAGGAGGAGTTGATGAGGGTCACGATCTTCGGTGCCGGATGCATAGGTGGGGGAATCGGGACCCGAGTCCTCGCCGGCGGCAACGATGTCGAGGTGATCGACACGGATCCCGAGGACGCTCATGCCTTGGCCCGGGAGCTCGGAGCGCACGGCGAGCGGAGCGCTGCCACGGTCGAGAGCGGCGGCAGAACCAACGGGGAGGTGGTAATCCTCGCGGTCTACCGTTCGGCGGTTGCCGAGGTCGTCCGCCTCTACGGCGAGCAGCTCGTTGGGAAGGATAGTTGTCGATATCGTCAATCCCCTCGACTCGACACGATGGACGGCGTGGTCACCCCGCCCGACAACTCGAGCGCCGAGGCGACGGCCACGCTCGTGCCGGAGGGCACACCGGTGGTGAAGGCGTTCAACACCACCTTCGGGAACACACTGGTGCCCGGGGGGGTGGCGGGGCAGCGACTCGAGGTGCTGATCGCCGGTGATGACGAGGAGACCAAGAACAGGGTGGCAGAGCTGGTGTCCGGGCGGGCGGGCTCAGGCCGATCGACCCCGCTCCGCCGCGCCGGACGCGCCAGCTCGAGCAGCTCGGCTCTGGTACATCAGCCTTCAGGCTCGCCTTTCACAGCGCCGCGAGGTTCATATGGTGAGCGACCGGATGGCCCCCCGCGATCCTGAGGAGCTCGAGGCGACGGGCGCTCCGGCGAGCGCCCTGCTGGCGGCCTCGACCACGGTCGGTCCGGTGCACCTGACGGTGGCGGATCTCGAGCGCTCAATCGACTACTACGTCCGTGCCATCGGCCTGTACGTCCTCGGTCGCGACGGCGGCTCGGCGTCGCTCGGGCTCGGTGGGCGTGAGTTGGTGTACCTGGTCGAGGAGCGCGGAGCGCAGCCGGCCGGCGGCCACACCGGGCTCTACCACTTCGCCCTGCTGCTGCCCGCTCGCATCGATCTCGCGCGCTGGCTGGCCCATGTCGCCCGCGACCAGGTGGCCTTGGCCGGGCTCTCCGATCATTTCGTCAGCGAGGCGATGTACCTGAGCGATCCCGACGAGCACGGAATCGAGATCTACTGGGACCGCCCTCGCGAGCTGTGGGAGGGCCAGGTCGCCGACCGCATGACCACGCTCCCGCTCGACGTCGACGATCTCCTACGCGAGCTGCCGGATCCACGTTCGGAGGCCTTTGACGGCCTCCCCTCCGGCACCATCATGGGCCACGTACATCTCAAGGTGGCACACACAACCGAGACGATCGGTTTTTACCGCGACGTGCTCGGCTTCGCACTGATGGCGCAGCTCGGCCCATACGCCGCGTTTCTCAGCGCCGGCGGCTATCACCACCATATTGGCGCGAACACCTGGGAGAGCGCGGGCGCCACGCCGCCCCCACCGGGGACGGCGGCCCTGCGCCATGCGACGATCGTGCTGCCAGACGAGAGCGAGCGCGATCGTGTCCTCGAGCGGGTGGAGGCCAGCGGTCAAGCGCCTGAGCGGGATGCGACGGGGTACATCATCCGCGATCCCGCGGGCAACTCGATCGCGCTCGCGATCGCCGATGAAGGCGTCTGAGCGATGCTCGTGCGGAGGTCGGGCGCGTGACTACTTGGCTCTCCTGCGCGTCGGCCGTGTCGCGCCAACAGTGACACTCGTCCTCGGTTCATCTCGTCCTCGGTTCATCTCGAGCCGCGGCGGTCCCAGGGCGGACCGCGCCGGCCCCGATGATCGCGCTGCTATTGACCCGTCGAGCCGAGAAGCGCCCTCAGCTCTCGGCGATCTCGAGGTCCTCACGGGCGGCGATCACCAGCACGCGGCAGCGTTCCGGCGGGGCCGAACTCGCGATCCTCGGCGGGCTGGGCGTCGGCCGATTCGTCCACGACCACCCCGAGAAACTCGAGCCCCTGGCCGGCCTCCTGGCGGATCGGTGCCGAGCGCTCGCCTATCCCGCCGGTGAATGCCAGCGTCGAGCCCACCGAGGGCCGCCGCCATCACCGCGATTCCGGCCCGCGGCCGATGCTCATAGATCTCGAGCGCCAGCCGCGCCCCGCTGATCGCCGGCCTTCGCGGCGGCGGAGCCTCGTGCATATCCACCGTCCCTCCCAGCGCCAACAGCCCCGAGTCGTGCTCGACTGCCCGGGCCAGTTCGGCCTCGGCGAGCTCGAAGGTCAAGGCCCTCGGCCGGGATCGTGATGCTCGTGTGCGCTACGACCAGATGTACTCCTCGGCGATGGCTCCGTCGCGCCACTTCGCCACGGTCACCATGCGGCCTCCGCCCTCGAACTCTCCGACGACGCAGGTCCATTCCCCGGACCCGAACCTGATCGGGTGGGAGACGATCTGGGGCGGGGTGCCCCCCGCTGAATCGACGTACGCCTCCATGGCCTCGATGTGCTGCTCGATGCCCCGAGTAGGTTTTTGACCCTTCCAGTCGACGTACACGGTGTCGGTGTGGTGGTGGGCGAACACGCCGTGCCAGTCGGCGTTGTTCCATCCCGTGAAGTCGAGGTCATCCATGCCCTTGAGGTTGGCTTCGGCCTGATCCTGCTGCATTGTCACTTCTCCCGGTGGTTAGACGGATTTGTCAGTGCGATCTTTACCCGGTCGAGGTGGTCGGATCCAGACCTCGTGGCGATGGTTAGGAGGGGCGAACGGGGCGACCGAGTTCCTGCCTGTGGGCGGAGGCTGCTCGATCCGGCGTTGACGACAAGCATCCGCAACGGCGGCGACTACATGTCGGCCGAGGTGTCGAACGGCTCCTCCGGCCCCGATCCCGGGGCCGGGCGGCGAGCCCGGCCACACCCAGTCGCGTACGTCGGGCGAGTCGTCGCTCACCTCGCGGGTGTAGGCGCGGTGGCGTAGGCGCTCGTCGCCATGTGCTGGCGGAGCACGGCGGCGCGCTCGGCCAGTCTCGGCGGTCAAATCGCGAGCGAAGCTCGGTCAGCTCGCCGAACGGAGCCGGCCGACCGCTCGTCGCTACTCGGTCCCGCTCGATGGCAGGCCTGCGACCGCGTGGCGGCAACCGCATGCATGGCCGGCACGCTGAGCTCACTCGCCTTCGAGCAGCGCGGCGGCGCGAGCCAGCGCCTCGCCGAGATCGTGCGCCCCCACCTCCCAGGGCCGCGCATCCTGGCGCGGCTCGATTCCCAGCACAGCCCGCCCATCGCGCAGCGGCGTATGGCCGAAGCGCGTCCCATCTAGCCACAGCTCGGTGACCTCCTCCGGGCCCACAACGAGGACCCTTGAACCGGTCACTAGCCACCACCGGGATCATAGGCGCGAGGCGCCAAATTATCTCTCCGGCCTCAGGCGATCACCAGAGCAACCACTTAGACGGCCCGTTCGAATGCTTCCACGTCAATTCCGTCGCGATCGACAATGACGGCAACCTGATCGTCCCCGCGCGCAACACCTGGACCATCTACAAGATCGACCGCCGCACCGGCGGCGGGCTTGGCATAGGGGTCGCTGAGAGGGGGACGTTGCCGAGGCTGTGCCACTCGAACAGGACGAACCCGGTCTGGGAGTAGCGCCATCACGCCGAGGGCTGCGATGACGGCTACACGCTTCCAACGCGTCCGGGTCAGGATCACGCCGCCGCGGCCTGCTGCGAGTAGTGTGCGCGGATAGGAGAGGGGTGTCCGACGGCGCGGAGGCAGTTAGCTCGAATCTGCGACTACGTACGCTCTTCACTCCACCGCCGTGTGCGGTACGCCAGATGACACTGGGCACGAGATCGTCGATACAGACCCGGAGCGATCTACACCACCACGTTTCGGTCGGTCCTACCGGTGGATCGCGTCACTGGCGGCCTACGATCATGAGCCGTACCCGTAGTGACGATCCTCTCACCTATCGAGTCGAGCGGCGCGGATAGAGGTCACAGCCTCTCGCCGCGCCGCATGTGTCCACCGGCGAGGGGGCTACCTGTAGCTTGCTCGTCGGGGCCAGTGGACCGGAGCTGCGTTCCGGCGTGCACTCGGCCACTTGACTGCGTCTCGTCCCGAACCGTCATCAAACGCTCGCCGGTACGGATTTAGAACATACGGCGATCTGCGTCGTGCAGCTCTGACCAGATCTGCTTGAGGCGGGCGGCCACTGCGCCCGAGCGTGAACTCTTGTGTGTGATCATTGTTGTCTCCTGGCTGATTGCGGCATATACACACGGGTTGTCCGCGATCGGGCCCGTCGTGGCAGCTTGTGCTGTCTCGGGCCGGGCCCGCGGTGGACTCCGTGTCATTAGTATCGCCGCCTCCATCCCCGGGGGATATTGGTGTTGACAACCATCTTGGGCTGCCATTCCCACGCGCGAGTCACAAACTGCTTCAGGACGGTGGTACGAGCAGAACTAACGAGTCGGGTCGGCCGTCGCCAGCGACAGGCCGTCTGACCACTACCTCCAAGGTCGGAGTACGTGCTCCACTTGAGCCCTTTGGGGGACGCGACGGCGCGCTCGAGTCGAGTGGGCCGGGCTGTGTCCGTGCGGGCGCACTCGGTACACACTGGCGGTGATCCGGCCGGCACTCGGCTGCGTCGCCCAGGCCGACCCCCTCCGGCAGCCGACATCCTGATGCGGGGCCGCGTGTGAGTCCGGGGCGCCCTGCGGTGGGGCGGGCCGCAGCCGCTGAGCGCAGCCGTCAGGCGATGGAGCTGACCGCCGCCTAACCGCGGCCAGAGGTCGGAGCGGCGCGATCGGCACGATCGCGCCGCTGCCTCGAGCCTCGGTCCCGGGGCGCAGTCCAGCAGCGCCGGCGGACGGTCAAGTCGCGTCCGCAGCTTCGGTAGCGATTGCGGCGCGCGGAATGATCAGCAGCGGGCACCGGGCCTCGCGGGCCAGCCGCAGCGAGGTGCTTCCGAGGACCAGGCGCCTCAGGGGGCCATAGCCACGCGAGCCGACCACGAGCAGGTCGACTTCGTCTCCGAACGCGATCAGCTCGGTCGCAGTGTGACCGAGGGCGACGCGATGTTGGACGGCGTCGAGGTCGCGCAGGGCGCCGATCGCCTCGTGCTCGGACGCGTCGACCGTTCGGCCCCATCCGCCGTCCACCTCTCCCCAGGCGCCGGGTGCGGCGGCCGCGACCCCGACCACAGTCAGCGCCTGTAGCGACGCGCCACCGCGCGCAGCCAGACCGCGCGCCACCGCGAGCGCGGCGTTCGCCTCGGGGGAAGCGTTGTAGGCCACCCCGACAGTCTTGATGCGGGAGGAACGGTCACCGTAGCCGTCCGGCGCGACCGCGACCGCGCACGCGGCGCGACTAACGGAATCGCGCGTGTCATCGCCGCGGAGCAGCCGGCCTACAGATCCTCGACGGCACGATCCGACGACCAGCAGGTCGGCACCGAGGTCCTTGGCGAGCTGGTGCAGCCCGATTCCGACCGAAACCGCGAACATCCCGGTGAGTTCAGCGGACACACCGGCGGCTACCCGCTCGCGCTCAAGCATCTCGCGCGTCTGTCTCCCCGCAGGCGTGGGGTGAAAATTCCCCCAGATCGGACTCTGAGCCAGCACGACGTGGGCGAAGGTCAGGCGGCCGTCGGGGTTGCGCAGCGTCTCGCCGAGCGCGATCGCGTCGCGACCGGCGGAGGTGCCGTCGACGCCGACCAGCACGTGCTTGAACCCGACGAGTTCGGGTGCGCGTTCGGCCCCTGACAGGGCGGCCGGGCCGGGAACGTCTGTCTGCATGAGGATCGTGTCGGTCATCGCTGTTCTCCTTGCTGGATGCGACCGTCGCCGGGAAACGAGGTGAGAGCTCACGGCGGCGATCTGCATGCCTTCATCCAAGCAGCGTGCACCCGTCGCCGGTATGGGCAAACACCCCCATCTGCTGTGCGGCCGGGAACGAGACGGGCGGTGATCGGCGAGCTCGGGATACCTGGACACGAGCTCAGATCGGAGGTCCGTATGCAGCCGTACTGGTCCGCGCCGCTCGAGCTGCCGGCAGACCTGAGCCCCGCCGGATCGGGAGTCAGCCGGGGCTCGGTGACGCCAGGACGCTATGACGGTCGGTCGGTGATCTGCGCTCGGACGGTGTGCGTGTCGCCGTCGCGGACGTAGGAGACGCTCACGTGCTCGCCGGGGTTGTGCTGGCGAAGGGCGGCGAACAGCTCCTCGACGCTGGTGATCTTCTGCCCAGCCACGGCGGTCAGCACGTCGCCCGGATGGATCCCGGCCCGGGAGGCAGGGCCGTCGGGCGAGAGCGCATAGACCAGCACGCCGCCATCCGTGATGTGCAGCTCCGAGGCGACCTCGGGCGTCAGCGGCGCGGGCTGCAGGCCGAGGTAGGCGTGCTGGGTGTGACCATGCTCGAGCAGGTCGTCGGCGACTCGGGTGACGGTGGCGGCGGGAATCGCGAACCCGACCGCCACCGCGCCCTGCTGCGGAGGCACGTAGGCGACGCTGATGCCGGTGACGCGACCGGTTGCGTCGACCAGGGCGCCACCCGAGTTCCCGGGAGAGATCGCCGCGTCGGTCTGGATCAGGTCGACGAGCGAACGCGTCTCGGCTGCCGAGCCCGGGATCGAGCGGTGAAGCCCGGAGACGATCCCGGCAGTCACTGTCTTCTCGAACCCGAGTGGGCTGCCGAGGACGACGGCCAGTGTGCCTACCTGAGGGAGCGACTTCTGAAACTCGGCTGCGGGCAGACCCTGGCGGTCGACTCGGATCACGGCCAGGTCGGTATCGGTGTCGCTCGCGACCACCTGGCCCGGAATCCGGCTGCCGTCCGCCAGCCCAACCTCGATTCGGCTTGCGTCCGCCACCACGTGGTGGTTGGTCAGGATGATCCCATCGGAGCGGTAGATGACGCCGCTTCCGACGCCCTGGCTGGTTCCCGCACCCCCGGCGCTGCGCTCGGAGAAGACGGTCACGATCGAGGGCTGGACCTTCTGAACGATCTCCGGGATCCGCGCGAACGAATCAGCCGACTGGGTTGCCGCCGGTGGGCTCTGTGCGGTGGCGGACGCGGGCGGCTGCTGGGTCGCCGAACCGCAGGCACCAAGCGCGACCGAGAGCGCGATCCCGACCCCGGCGGCCCGAAGCCTCCGCGGCCACGGTGCCCGGGAGCCGTGACCCGGCGACGTCATGGTCGATTCTCCGGGCAGGGTTGGGTTGCCAGGTCGACGGTCGGTGTGCATGTCGGGGTCTCCTCGGTCACGTGCGGCTTCTCGTCGTTCGATCGTGAACGGCCACGCCCGCTCTGCCCATGCAGGAAAGTCCCCATCCCTGCGATCGCCACGAGCTTCGCCGGCCCGGCCAGGATGAGCGGCCTGGCTGTTCCCCGCCCGGCCACGGCAGCAGGGCGAGGCGACCTCGTCCCGCGGTGGAATCAAGCCGGCGCTTTCGAGCAGCGGGTCGGCACCCGCCGCCCCCCCGTCCTGCGCCCTTGAAGGCCTCGGTGCCGGAGATGCACCAATCCACCCATTCCTCTGCGGGCTCACGCACGTCAGCATCGGTGCGTCCCCGATTACTCAAACCACGTTGAAACACCTCCGGACCCCTATCCCCGGCTTGTTCCGCGCTCGCCCGCGGCGATTCGCGCTTACCGTTGTCCTCGCCGCGCTCCTTGGCGGCGTGGCAGCGCCGGTCGGCGCGATCGCGCTGCTGGGCCACGGGCCGTGGGCCACGCCACCGCGGGTGAGCGTGTATCCGACGCCGGGCAGTGGTGTGGTGACACCCGGCGCGCAGATCTCGTTTCGGGGCGTCGCCGCCGAGCACCTGCGAGTGACGGTTCGCGGCGCGAGCAGCGGCCCGCACCTCGGGACCGTGCGCCCGCACTCCGACGGAAAGGGCGGAAGCTTCCTGGCCGACAAGCCGTTCGTGCCCGGCGAGATGGTGACGGTGAGCACCAACCAGAACGTGCGGGGCGCCGCCGACGGAAGGTTCGAGTTCACAATCGCGAGACCAGCCGGGGCGATCCCGCACGGGCCGCTGCCCGCCGCCGAGCGCACGCACGGCGACGTGCAGCAGTTCCGTTCAGAGCCTGGCCTCACGCCGGCGGCGGTCACCGTGAACAGGTCCGCCGATGCCAGGACGGCCGGCGACATCTTCCTCGCCCCGCAACAGGGCCCGCTGCAGAACGGACCGATGATCATCGACCAGAACGGTCAGCTCGTCTGGTTCAAGCCGCTCCCGACCAAGACCCAGGCGGCGGACTTCCGGGTTCAGATCTACCACGGCACGCCGGTGCTTACCTGGTGGCAGGGGTATCTCGGCGCGGGCGCCGGCAGCGGCGAGGACGTGATCATGGACAGCTCGTATCGTCAGATCGCGACCGTCCGAGCAGCGGACGGGCTCACCGCCGACCTGCACGAGTTCGAGCTCACCCCGCGCGGGTCCGCGCTGATCACCGCCTACTACCCGGTCTACTGGGACGCAACGTCAGTACACGGCGCATCCCGACAGATCGTCATGGACTCCGTCGTACAGGAGATCGACGTCAAGACCGGCCTGTTGCTGTTCCAGTGGGACAGCCTGGACCACGTTCCGCTGAGCGACGCCTACACCGAGACGCCCACGCAGGCGGGATCGCCGCTTGACTACTTCCACGTCAACTCGGTCGAGGAGGACCGCGACGGAAACCTCGTGATCTCGGCGCGGAACACCTGGGCCGCCTACAAGGTCAACCGCGACACCGGCGAGATCATCTGGACGCTCGGGGGCAAGCACTCAAGCTTCAAGATGAGCCCCGACACCATATTCGCGTTCCAGCACGACGTCCGCGTGCGCTCCGACGCCGATCGCACGGTGACGCTGTTCGACAACGCCGGCGGGCCGCCCCGCGCCCACGAGCACTCCCGCGGCCTGACTCTGTTACTCGACGTCAAAGACAAGACCGCTATCCGCGTGGCCGACTATCAGCACGCTCCGGCGCTCGCGGCGAACTTCGAAGGCAACCTCCAGCAGCTCGCCGGTGGCGAGGCCTTCGTCGGCTGGGGGCAGCAGCCCTACTTCGCGCAGTTCGACGCGCGCGGCCACGCCGTGCTCGACGGACGCTTCGTCTCGAGCACGGCGAACTACCGCGCCTACCTGCTTCCATGGAACGGGGCGCCGAGCACCCCGCCGGCGATCAGCACCTCCGGCAGCGGCGCCGAAACGACCGTGTACGCGAGCTGGAACGGCGCCACCAACGTCGCCTCGTGGAGGGTCCTGAGCGGTGACAGCACCACCACCTTGACCGCCGTCGCAAGTCACGAGAAGCAGGGATTCGAGTCGACGATCAAGACAGGGGATACGCAGCGATACCTGGCCATCCAGGCGCTGGACGCAGGCGGCCGCGTGCTGGGCACGTCCGCTGTCGTGGAAGCACACTGATCCGTTCGAGCCTCGTGCCTGTGCGCGTGCGCCCGATCCGGCGGCTCGTCTCGATCACGCGACGGCCGAGTTCGGGGTCGACCGGCCAGGGACGCGGCGGCTCGGTCGCGAGCGTGACGCGGGGCTTGATCCCTCTGCGAACGCGTGGCAAGGACATCGGTCGCTCCTTCGTCGGTTGGAACTCGGGCGCCCACCGCCTCGAAGCGAGTCCATGAAATTGGCCGTGGCGGTGGGCCTGACTCCGAGCCTCCAGCGCTAGGCCGCTACCGGGAATGGGCATCGACCCTCATTTCGCTGAGGCGCGGATCAGTCGGCAAGCCCTGGCGCGACGCTCGGGCCTCTTGACTCGTTCGACGCATCAGGCCGGATTGAGGACCGCCATCGCCATTGTTACCGCGACGGCGACGATGATCACAGCGACTAGGGCCCACTCGACTGGCCCAAGTCGCTTGCGGGAGTGGAGTGATCGAGATGGCCGCCGCGCGCTGCTGCTGCCGGCACCGACGGATTCCAGCGGTGCCTCTTCTGGCCGGTCACGAGTAGCTCGCGCCTCGACGTCCCCACGGCAGGCGATATCGCCACGCTCGACAGCGGGTACGGCACGCGGCCTCCCAGTTCTACCGGTGCCGGACGTGTGGCGCGGCTCGTCGCGGTTTGACCTCATCGATGCCTCCGAGTATTGCCAGTGCGATCTGAGGCTGACGAACACTCGCGCCGACGCGAATGGGTGCTGCTGCCCATCTTCATCGCGCCCGTCCCGATTGGCGTCCGCTTCACGTGCTCGTTCTCTCGCGGGCGACACGGCTATAGGCCTGTGAACGATGACCGCTCAGACCGGCGAGGCGAACGGACCGGCGCCCGCGCTCGACGAGGAGCTGCTGCTGTGGCCGGGGGACGAACCGCTCGCCGTGCGGGCCGCCGATGCCGAACGGATTTGCGAGATCCCGGTGACCCCGCGCGCGGCTTCGTGCGCCTCGCGACGATTGGCCCGGCGGTCACCATTTGTGGCTCGGTGCGCACGCCTCAGGATCATGCGAATTACCGGCTGATGCGGCAGGTCGGGGCCGCGTTCGGAGCGGCCGGCTATGCGTTCGTCACCGGCCGCGGCCCGAGGTTGATGGAAGCGGCGAACCCCGGGGAGCCCGAGATGTGGGAGCGCTGTCGGTGGGATGCAGTGTCGAGCTGCCCCACGTGGAAAGCAGTAACCATTATCTGGACATCAGCCTTCGCTTCCGGCACTTCTTCGCGCGCAAGGTCATGTTCGTCCGCCAGGCCACCGCATTCGTCATTGGCCCGGGAGGATTCGGGACGCTCGACGAGCTGTTCGGCGCTAACGCTCATCCAGACGCGGACGATCAAGGATCTTCCGGTGATCCCGGTGGGGGAGGGCGAGTGGGACGAGCTGTCGGACTGGCTGCGCGAGCGGGTACTCACCGATCGGCGCATCGACAGCGACGATCTAGCCTCATTCTCTAGCGAGCGTAGGCTGCGACTGGGTCTGGAACGTCCGCCTGAGCAGGGAGGATCTGGGATGTCGAGTCGTCGATCCCCCCGCTCAGGAGGTTCACCGTGAAGGTGATGGGACGTTGGAGTGTCAGAACCGTAGATGTGCGGGCGGACGGCTCGGGTTTGTGCTCGCGGGCGGGGAGCGCGTTGTTGGCGCTGGTCGCCGATCGGGTCGGGCTGACCGGCGGGCTGTGCGACGCGCTCGCGGGCACGCGCGAGCGGCAGGGTGGGTATGACCCGGGCCGGGTGTTGTGCGATCTCGCGGTGATGCTCGCTGACGGTGGCCGGTGTGTGTCGGATCTGGCGGCGCTGGCTGGTCAGGAGTCGCTGTTCGGCGAGGTCGCGTCGGTCTCTACAGCGCGGCGGGTGGTCCAGGCTGTGGGCGAGTCGGAGCTTGTTGGGATCCGGGCGGCCAGGCAGCGGCTCGTGCGCGGCGTGGAGGTTGGCGCGGCGCCTGAGCGGGTGATCATCGATTTCGACGCCACCCCGATTGTGGTGCATTCCGAGAAGGAGCAGGCGGCCGGGCATTACAAGGGCGGGTTCGGGTTCAACCCGCTGATCGCGTCCTGCGGCCGGGAGATCCTGGCTGGGATCCTCAGGCCCGGGAACGCCGGCGCGAACAACGCCGAGGACCACCTCGCGCTGCTGGATCTCGCGCTCGAGCAGCTGCCCCAGAGCGCGCTGGACGGGGAGATCCTCGCGCGCTCTGATTCCGCTGGCGCCAGCCACGAGCTCGCGGACGCCTGCCGCGAGTGTGATATTCGCTTCTCGTTCGGCTACCCGCTCACCGAGCCCGTCCGCCAAGCGCTCTCTGGCCTGCCCGAATCGGCATGCGGCCGGCGATAGATCAGGACGGCGAGCCGCGTGACGGTGCCTGGGTGACCGAGCTGACCGGCAGGGTCAACCTCCCCGACTGGCCTGAAGGGACCCGGCTGATCTGTCGGCGCGAGCGCCCGCACCCCGGCGCCCAGCTCTCCTTCACCGACCTCGACGGTCACCGCTTCCAGTGCTTCATCACCGACCAGTCCGACCCCGACATCGGGCTCTACGTCGTCGGCCACCCTGTCAAGATCGTCTCCGCCGCCCATCAGGGGCAGCTGGCGCAGGCTCACGAACCAACGAGACGAGCGTGAGCCTGGCCTACCGGCTTCACCGGCTCCCTGCCGACGAGCCGGCCGATCGCGATCCAGAGCGGCATCACCGCGCTAGCCGGGCCGGCCGGAGAGATCTGCGTAACGCTCGCCAGCACCGTCCGGGCCAAGCCTGGGCGGGTCAAGCGGCTCTGCCGCTGGCGCGTCGGCTTGGCCGCTCGTAGTCGAGTGGGGCTCGTGAGCCGTGAGGTAATCCGGAGGGCGGCCGGAAGGGCTTGAGCGTGCGCAGGATGATCGCGCGACGGGACTGAAGCTCCTCATCGGTGATCCCGAGGCGCTCGGCGATAACGTTCGGGTCGATGCTGTGAAGCAGCATCCCGAAGATCGCCTGGTCTCGGGGTTCCAGGCGGGAGCGCATCACGTTCGCAACCGACGGGGTGATCGCCGGCAAGTGGTGGTGTCCGCGGGCGAGCCTGCGGACGGCACGGCAGAGCTCGTGGCCCAGCTCGTGCTTGCCGAGGAGCCCGTCGGCCCCGGCGATCAGCGCTGACACGGCTAGGACGCCGTCGGCGAAGGCGGAGTAGATCAGTACGCGGGAAGCGGGCTGAAGGCGCTTCAGATCCGCTGCCAGCCATAGTCCGTCCCGTCCGTGGCCCAGGTGGTAATCGATGATCGCCACGTCGACTGGGGAGTCGAGCTTGTCGAGCGCCTCATCGACGCTGCTCGCAAGAGCAACGACGCGCATGTCGGGCTGATCGTCGATCAGCATCTGCGCCCCTGCCCTGACCGCGGGGTGATCGTCGACGAGGAGCACGCGGATCTGGGTGACTCCGGTGGCTGAAGGTGTGGCTATCTGGTGCGGTGTGTGCGTGACCATGTCTGTGACCTCCGATTTGGCGTGGATCTCAGCTATAGGCTCGCCGAGCGAGGAGCCTGCGCCAATGGAGAGCCACCCTCATCTTGGAGAGCCTCGAGGCGAGCGTGACCACGTCCGTGGGGGAACGACCCCACCGACCCGTTGGTCCAACACACATCGGCCGGCAGGAGCCAGCGACGGAGGCGGAGCGGTGAGCGTTGCCGTGTTTGTCGTCTGTTCCGGCGGCGGCGAGGAGCTCAGATGACGCCGTGGGCGAGAATGGCCTCGGCGACGCGTTCGAACGCGGCGATGTTCGCGCCGGCGAGGTAATCCTCGGGATTTCCGTAGTCCTCCGCAGCTTGTCGGCACGCGTCGTGGATGTCCCGCATGATTTGCCGAAGGCGCCATTCGGTCTGTTCGAAACTCCAAGAGTCTCGGGAGGCGTTCTGCTGCATCTCGAGCGCAATGGTGGCCACGCCGCCGGCGTTAGCCGCCTTGGCCGGTGCGAAGGTTACGCCGGCCTCGGCGAAGACTCGGACGGCGTCGGCGGTGCACGGCATGTTGGCGGTGTGCACTATCCGACCGACATCGCCGCGAGGGCGGTGTTCGCGGCGACCTGGACGCTCCTAGTGGCTTCCGATGTGGGCGGGCCGGCGCTAGTAAGTCGCCGTGCATCGGATACGGAGAGCACTCGGTCAGGTGGCCAGCATGTGAGTTGAGTGGGCTAGTACGTCAGCCTCTGGTAGTCGCTAGGGGCGCGACCCGGATGTCGGCACCACGGGGCAGCTGAACGAACCCGACGGGCCCTCAGGTGCTCAGCTTGATGTCGGTCCGGTCTGATGCGGTGGCCGGGGCGCTTGGATCAGGAGGGATCTCGTGCGATCCAGCGCTTGACTGGGCAGCCGCGCCCGATTCGAGCTCAGATTGATTCTCTGGTCGCACGGCGCCACCTTCGTTCTCCCACCGTTCGACGCCGTCAGCCATACCCGAGCATTCTCGCGCACGTCGTGCCGCCGACGAAGGAGGCTCATTCCCATCTGACGAGCGAACTGCGCGTACCCCTCAAGCGACTGCACCGGTTCATGGTTGAGCGCGGCGTCAGCGACACGTCCGCGTCGACGATCGATCGGTGGCTGGCCGAGGACGCGATCCGGCCGTGGCAGTGCCGCTCGTGGATCCGCCCGCGCGACGCCGACTTCACGGAGAAGGCCGCGCGGATGCTCGATCTCTACCAGGGACACTGGGGCGGCAAGCTGCTCGAGCCCGGCGACATGTTGATCTGCACCGACGCCATCCGAGTGGATGAATGGGGCGCCTCGCGTCATCGACGAAGCCGTGGAGAGACCGACCAAGGTGGTCCCGGCGAGCGGTGGCGCCGATCAGCGCGTCCGCTCGCAGCGACAGGGTCGCGTTGGAGCCCGGAGAGGGCCCCGGCAGCCAACGCGCGATCCAGTCGGCTCGCGTGCAGGTGCGCCCACACGCGTGTCCGCGCTCCCCCAGGCTTGCAGACCACGCACTGCGGGTGGGCCGGCTAAGGAGCGGCGATGCTCTACTGCCCGCCTGCCGGGGGACGCCAGGTTCGCCGCAACAGTCGCTGACAAACGATGGTCCGGCGCGATCGGCAGAGCAGGGGGTGCGCGATTGGCAAACCTAGTTCCAGGTCGAGAGCGACGCGGCGATCGTGTCGATCCGGGGCTCCGTCACACCCGCTCGCGGCGGCCAAGTCATGCGGGATCGGGAGGTGGAACCGGGTGCCGCGGCGCGACCCACCGCCGCCGGGCATTGTCCGCGACACGCGGTGTGAGCGCGACGCTGAGGAGACTGCCGCGGCGAGTCTGGGCGACCTGCCGACGTGCTCGGGATCGCTTCCGATCCTCCGCGGGCTGTGCATCATGCTGTCTGGTCGCCGGGCTGCGGTCGGTTAGCCGCCACCGGACGCTCGCTCGGCGCCAGCCGGGCGCGGAATGATCAGCAGTGGGCAGCGGGCTTCTCGGGTCAGGTGCAGGGAGGTGCTCCCGAGGATCAGGCGCCGCAGCGGTCCGCGGCCGCGTGACCCCACGACGAGCAGGTCGAGCTCGTCCCCGAAGGCGACGAGCTCGTCGCCGGCCGCGCCGACGGCGACCCGCCCCTCGACCCCGTCGAGCTGCCGCAACGCATCGCGCGCGGCTTGCTCGAGAGTCCGCGTACGCTGCACAGCGCCTGGAACGGGGGCGATGACGGTCAGCGCGAGGAGGCGTGCGTCGTGAGCTGCAGCCACGTCGCGCGCGGCGGCAAGCGCGGCACCGGCCTCGGCGCCGCCATCGTATGCGACCCCCACCTCGCTGATCTCCTCGGCGCGGTCTGTATAGCCATGCGGGGCGACCGCGACGGGGCAGGCCGCGCCGCTCACGGTTCCCCGTGCGTCGTCGCCGACGAGCACCCCCCCGAGCGACCCATGGGAAGACGACCCGACGACCAGCAGGTCCGCGCGGCAGTCGGCGCCGAGCTGGTGCAGACCGCGGCCCACCGAGGGGGCGAACATACCGGTTAGCTCGGCGACCACGCCGATTGCGTCGCGCTCACGTTCGAGCATCTCGCGCCGCTCCCTCCACACTGGGGTGGCGTGGAAGTTCTGGTAGGTCGGCGATTGCGCGAGCACGATGTTGGCGAGCGTCAGGCGTCCGTCGCGAGCGCACAGTCGCTTTGCGAGCGCGATCGCATCGCGGCCGGTGGGCGTGCCGTTGACGCCGACTAGGACGGTTCCGAACGGAGACTGTTGGGGCACGACGAGCTGCTTCGGGGTTGGCTGCCCTTCATTGTCACGGCAGGACCGGGCGCCATGTCAGTTCCTGCATCGCGCGCGGCGTCGAGTCAAGGGAGATGAGATCCGGGAAAGCGTCCGCAACGGTGTGCGCACACGGGCAAGGGGGTAAAGCGTCTCGAGACCGTGCGCCCATCGGATCGGCTCTTCTGATGGCGGGCGGTGTCGGCACGAGGTGTGAAGTCGACTTTCGCTCAACGTAGTCGGACTTCGTCGAGGTCGAGGCCACGTTCGACCTGGCGCAGCATCTCGGCCAGGTAGCGGCGGTCGCGGCGCAGTTCGGACACGTGGCGACGCTGGGGCGGCGATGAGGGCGCGACGAGCGCCGTCGATCTGCTCAAGGTTGTACGAGCCGCGGGGAGTGCCGTGGGGGCGCTGGATGGGCATCGGCCTTGAGAAACGCGTAGGGATCGCCACGGATCGGGGTGTGCCATCGAGACGACACCCGCCTGCCCGTCGATGTGAGACTATCTGACACGGCAGCACGCGCGGATCGGTCTGGGCGGCGGTGGCTCCCACGAGCTGGGGCGACGACGCGAGCTGATGCTCGACCAGCTTGAGCACGTGCAAGGGCCGCGTGATTACGAGAAATGGTCATGGCCCTGCGGGCCTCTCCGGCGGATGAAATGAGGTGGGACCCACCGGAAACCGGGGCAAACGTACGTCCGGGCATCGCACCTGCATTTCTGACCGCGTGCGCGATTGCGCGACGCGCGGTCTCCAGCGTTTGTCGCTGATCGTTGGGTCAGCGAGCGCGCCACGGCTGTCAAGTGGCAAATGGGTGGCGATCCCCATATGCGCGTCCAATGCTTTGCGGCAGGCTTGAGCAGCACTTGCGTAACCAGACAACCGCCGCCCGGCGCGAGCCGGGACGTGGCGGCCCGATCGCCGCTCACGTCGCAGACAGCAAGGAGCCGCGCCATGTCGACATCGAGATCCAGAGCCTCCTCAAGCTCCACAGCCATGCCGGAAGGACAAGCGAACGCCGGCGGGCGTCGCGACCCGGTCGAGCGCTCGCCGGCGCGCCATGCCACGACGCAATCTGCTCCCGCCGGTCGCCCTCGTCGGCCCGAATGGACCACGCATCGGTGGAAGCTCCAAGTCGAGGCGGAGGCGCGTAGCCGGCTCAAGCAGAACATTCGAGGACTCGGGTCCGAGCGATAGGTGGATCGCTCTGCCCTCGTTGGCTCGATACCCCGCTGACCGAGCTCGCATCGGCGTGCCCCGCGGGTCGCGTAGCAGGCGACGTTGCGCATCGCGACCCACCCGGCCCGTGGACCTGCATTAAGCGCTCGGACGCGTCCGCGAGCGGAACGCGTCCGAGCGCGACGCATCGGCTGCCGTAACGCCGCTCGAGGACAGGCCCCGCACTACCCGCGTCCCGAAAGCGCGAAGTCATCCGGGTCGAGGGCCCGCAGACAATCGTGATCGTCGCCGCGGTCGTCCTCCTGGACCATCGTGATCGCGTGCGGCACCGCCCATTTTCGCTGGCCATCCTCACCGAGCGGCACCGGCTCGCCCCGCTCGATCTTGCGGAAGACGGCCTGGGGATGCAGATAGCTGCGTTCGGGGTTCAGTTGACTAATGATGTGTAGGAGCGAGCCCATCAGCTGACCTTCGTGATCCGTCCATCGGCCCGGCTGCGGTGGAGCCGACGCTGGTGTGCGTCTGCTGCCCGCGCGGCCAGTTCCCGGGAACGCTCCGATCCGGGCCCGGGTGGGCTGTGGCGCCCGCTCCGGCCAAGCAAAGGACCGGCGCCTGTAGCTCCCGGCGACGGATCGTTTGCGGTGGCCGGCGTCGGTCGCGTCGGCTTAGGGCACCGCCTTCGTTTTCCCATCTGTCGATGGCTTCAAGCATGGGCAGACTCTGGCCGACCCGCCACCTCCTGGATAGTGGGCGCGACACCCATTTCCGAGACGGAACACTGTGCAGGTGACCCGCATCCGTTCGGAGATTTGAGGCCACACCAGGGCCGCCCGCACCCTGATCGCGCCGCCGTCGATTCGGGGCAGAGGCACGGCACGACCATCTGGTGCGCGTCGCGGTAACTCGGGCCGAGGGCGGCGAGCGAGCACCATCAGGGGCGATCGAGCCGTGCGGGCGAGATAGGTGGATGTGCTGCCGAGCAGACGCTCCGTGCGGGACATGCCGCAGCCGACGACGAGCAGATCGACCTCGTCCGCGAACGCGTGCAGCTCGTCTGCAGGTGGCAGCTTGGTGGTCTCGGCGCGCAGCCCCCTGGGCCGCCTACAAAATCGATCGCTGGACGCGGAAGATCATGTGAACGCTCGGGGGGCAAGCTCGAGCTTCGCCCCGGGGATCGGGTTCGCCCTTCAGACGAGGCTCGCGTCCACGCAGACCACGACTGCGTCGTGACTGTTTGACAACGTCGGCGAGCCCCGCGCGGCTACGCGGATTCCTTAGGTTTGAAGCTGACGCTCGACCTGGCGCATGTGGCCGCGACCAGCACCGCCGAGTATTGGCGCCCCAGTCAAGGCGGCGGAGCTGAAAGCTGACCGAGGGGCATCCACCCGATGGCGGCGCTCAGCCGTGCCTGACTGGCCGCACCGGCGCCTGGCACCTCGAGCCGCCGTCCACGGGTCAGCGTCATCATCGAGCCGTCGGTCCCGGCTCAGGACGAGCGAAGCGGCAGTTCGCAGCAATTCCGCGTCCTCGTCCTCGTCCTCGTGCGGCGACGCCGCCACACGGGCGGTCCGACGGGGGGGGGGGGAGAGAGAGATGGGGCTCTTCACCCATACCATTCGCCAGGCCTCAGTGCGACGATGTATTCACCGACAACGGAGCACCAGTGAGCGCGAGTCAGGCACGGCAATTGACTCACAGGTGTTCTCCCGCGGCGGACCGTCCCGTTCGTCGGCGAGTCTCGGCTCGCCGACGAACGGTCGGAATCGGAGCTGATGGTGAGGTCCCGCCCGTGGCGGGATCAAGCCGGTCGACGAGTCGAGGAGGTTCAATCATGCTGCTGACGATCACCCTCATTCTCCTTGCCGCGATCGCGCTGGCCGCGCTCGAGATCAGACTGTTCTGGTGGCTGGGCGAACGCGACGACCGACGTCGGGCCCGCGAACGCTCGACCGAGGACGCGTCAAACCCTCAACGAGGCGGCCCTTCGAATCGCGTCGTCCGGAGCCGCGACGGGCCGCAGCAGGGCGTGGAAGAACCCGGTCGGCTCCGGCTCGCCATGGACCCGCCGGCACCATCTGTCTGACCCGAACGTGTCACGGACCGCGGGTGGCTGGGGTTCGGCACCGCGGCCAAAAGCGCTGCCGAGGCTGAACGAGAAACGGAACCCGGTCACCCGCGCTCACGAGTTGCAGCCGATCAATGGGTGGATTGCAGTGAGCGTCAGCAGATGCCGTTGCGCGCACCCTCGTCAATCGCGTCCGGATCGTGCCCACGGCGACGCAGCACAACGCTGCCGACAACGGCGGCGGTGGCAACAGCGACGGCGACCATCAGGCCTCGCCCAACCGAGAGTTGATCCAGAACGGCCCGCGCAACGGCGTAGGCGCCGAACACGGCGACCACGGGGGAGACGATCGCGGCAAGCGCGTTCCAGATCAGAAACGACCTCGGCGGCATCCGCAGGGCACCCGACACCCAGGTGGGAGTCAGGAAGACCGCGAGTGGTCCCCACCGGCGGTAGAACCGTTTACCAAGGTCGAGCCCACGGGCACGCTCCTGATGCCAGCGTCCGGGATGGTTCGTGAGAACATCGGCGGCGCGCCATCCAAGCAGGTAGCCGAGGTATCCACCCGTCCACGCACCTGCCGTCGCGACGAGGACGACCAGCCAGACGTTGAGTTGGCCGTCGCCCGCCAGTGCGCCGGCTGCGGCCAAGGCGACACCGCCCACAATCGGGATGCCGATCCAAGATACCCCCACCCCGGCGAACAGGATCGTGTAACTCCAGACACTCATGGCTCGAGCTGGCGATCGACGATCGGCATCTCAGGCGGCCCGTCCAGGCCGCCCGGAGGTCAATCGGGAGGGTGAATTGTCTAGGGCAACACGCATTGTCCTGCCCACACTACGCCGGCTTCCCGGCGCCCACCATGGGGATTAATCCGCATCTTCACATCGAGTCGGTGCTGACTCGGCGAGATCGCCACTATGGCTCATTCGGTCGGCCACGCCTGAAATGCCAGAACGGCAGGCGCTCGTGATCGCATTTGGCTGCCGGAACCCAAACGCCAATGTGCTCCTGCTGCCGCCAGAGAGTCGGATCAGGCGGATCGCACGCCCCGATCATCGTCCCTCCGTGTCGGCGGCGCTGTTTGGCTGGATTCGAAGCGTCTGGATGGTCGCGTCACCCAATTCGGTCACCTCGACGCGGTATCCGTCGATCTCGATCGTCTGGCCCACGTCGGGCAGCCGCCCGAACAGCTCGATCACGTGGCCGCCGATCGTGTCCTCGTGAGCGGCGGAGATCCGGGCGCCGAGTTCGGCCTCAAGGTCGTGAATCGGGGTTGAGCCGGCGACCGTCAGTTGCCCGGCCTCGTTAACGATCGGCCGTCGTGGCTCGAGGTCGAACTCATCAGCGATCTCGCCGACCAGCTCCTCGAGCAGGTCCTCAAGTGTTACGAGCCCGACGGTTGTGCCGTGTTCGTCAGCCACCAGCGCCATGTGGCGACGCTGCTGTCGCATCTGCGAGAGGAGCTCCGCGACCAATGTCGCCTCGGAGACGCGCCCGAGAGGCCGTGCCAACTGCTCGAGCGGTACGTCTGGGCGCTCGAGCGTCGCCTCGAGGAGATCCTGGGCATGAATCAGGCCGAGCGGAGCATCAAGCCCACGGTCGGGCGCGCATAACGGCAGGCGCGTGTGGCCGACCTTGACGGCATGGCGGGCGGCAGCTTGCAGGGTTTCGTCGCTGGTAACGAACTCGATCTCGCCGCGCGGGCGCATCACCTCCCGCGCGCGCCGTTCGGCGAATTCGAACCCGCGCTCTGCGATGAGGTGCTCTCCCGGCTCGATCAGGCCGAGCGCCCTGCTCTGGGCGAGCAATGCGCGTAGCTCCTCCTCCGTGTGGGGGGCATGGCCGCTCTCGCGCGCGGGCGGGATCCCGAACGGCCGAAGCAGCAGGTTCCCCAGCCAGTTCAGAACATCCACCACGGGCTTCGTGACCAGGTAGAACACCCGCAGCCACGGGGAAACCAACAACGCGGTGCTGGTGGTCCGCGCGATCGCGAGGCTCTTGGCCGCCAGCTCCCCCACCACCACGTGCAGGAGCGTGATCAGCGCAAACGCAAGCGTGGCCGCGACAGCGGTGCCCAGTGCACTCGCGGCACCGCCGAACAGCGGCTGCAGCAGCGCCTCGAACGCCGGCTTGCCGATCACGCCAAGCGCGATGCTCGCCAGCGTGATCCCGAGCTGACACGCGGCCAAATAGGCGTCTATGTGACCCACCGCGTGGCGGACCGACGACGCCCCAGGACGTCCTGACCGCTCGAGCTCCTCGACCTGGGTCGGTCTGACGCGCACCAGCGAAAACTCTGCGGCGACGAAGACGCCGTTAACCAGCACCAGGACTACGGCGAGGATCACATCCAACGCCATGGCTTCACTCTTGATCTGATCGCACCGCTGCAGCCAGGCCGGGACGGACAAGTATGCGGCGAGATGAGCGACCGCGTCGGCCGACCCACGGATCAGGGCCGAGCCGAGCTATCCGGCTGGGGCGTAATCGCGCCGGCTCAAGCTCGCTGGACACAAGAAGCAGTTTGCCACCCCGGCGCTGTCCGATTGGGCGGTGGTGGCGCATCATCAGGCCGGGCGAGCCGAGGGTTCCTCAGCATCGGTCGCGCTGTAACTGGGCCGTGATCGGCCGGTCCGTCGATCCGCCCGGCCTCGCAGCCGGCGGTAACCGGCCACGAGGAGGAGCACGCCCCCCAGCCAGCGAGCCGCGCTGGGCGATCGCGACAGCCTCGTCGATCGATTGCCAGAACGCGAAGCCCAGGAGCGCGAACGCAAGTGCCCCACAGGCCGGTGCCGGCGAGCGCGAGCGCGGCGAACCGACGGGCTGGGTATCTCGAGACGCGCCGGGCCAGGAACGGCGCGATCGACCGGACCAGGCCCGACGAATTTCCCGATTAGGATCGTCGCGAGGCCGTAGCGAGCGAAGAACGCCTCCACCCGGATCACTCTGGGCTCGGTGATGTGAACCAGAGGCCCGTGCTCGAGCAGAAACCGCCGGCGAGCCGGCGACCCAGGCATAACCCGTGACGTCTCCCGCAAACGCGCAGATCCAGGTCAGCCCAACCACGGCGACGAGATCGATGTGGCCTTGGCTCGCCACGACCCCGCCGGCGATCACCACCCTCTCCCCGGGCACCAGCGGTCCGACGAACGCGCCGGTCTCGAGCAAGGCCATCACCGCGACCAGGGCATACGTGTAGGGCCCCAGCGCCGAGCCGAGATCGCCGATGACCGTCTCGAGCTCCGGTAGGCAAAAGACGCCGGCGCCATGCAGCGCCGGCGCGGCAGACATCACGGCGCCCACGAGCTTGACCCGACCAGCCGAGGCGACGCCAGCGCCACGCGATCACGGCGGCAAATGCGAACGCGAATACGATCGGCGGCAGCTTCATCGACTGCTCCAGCTTGCACCGACCCTACCCTGCGCACCATGGGTGTCTCACCCTCTATCCCAGCCCTGATCGCCACGCGAGTCTGACGCGGGCGTGCTTGAAGTGACCACACTGGGATGGGCCGCCACGCTGGCGCTGCTCTCCGGCCTGCTGCTATTCGATCTGCTCTACTCGGGCCGCCGGCCGCATGCCGTGGGCTTTAGCGAGGCGGTCCTCTGGTCGGTGGTCTACGTGGCCGCGGCGCTGCTGTTCGGCGTCGTGTTCGGGATCATCGCGGGCTGGGACGTCGGCGCCCAATACTTCGCCGGCTACATCGTTGAGAAGAGCCTGTCGGTCGACAACCTGTTCGTGTTCCTGATTATCATGAGCACGTTCGCAGTTCCACCCGAGAAGCAGTCCCATGCGCTCACGCTCGGGATCATCGCCGCGCTAGCAATGCGGGCCGTGTTCATCGCGGTCGGCGCGGCGCTGCTGGACGCGTTCTCGTTCATGTTCCTGGTATTCGGGCTCGCGCTGATGGCCACCGCGGTCCAGCTGTTTCGCCACCGGGACGAGGACCCTTCCGTCAACGACAACCTCCTCCTCGTGGCGGCTCGCCGGCTACTACCGCTCACCGGACACTACGACGGCTCAAAGCTCCTTACCCGCGTCGATGGACGCCGCGTCCTGACGCCGCTGTTCCTGGTGCTCGTGGCCATCGGCAGCACCGACGTGCTGTTTGCCCTGGACTCGATCCCGGCGGTGTTCGGGGTGACGCAGCACGCCTACATCGTGTTCGTCGCCAACGCGTTCGCGCTGCTAGGGCTCCGCGCCCTGTTCTTTCTCGTCTCGGGCCTGCTGGACCGTCTCGTCTACCTCTCCACCGGCCTGGCCGTGATCCTGGCTTTCATCGGCGTCAAGCTCGTACTGCACTTCGCTCACCTGCACACGTCAGCCGTCCCCGAGATCTCCACGGGGGCCTCGCTGGCGGTGATCGTCGTGCTACTCGCGTCGGTCACCGCCGCCAGCCTGATCAAGACTCGGCGCGACCCCACGCTCCGCGCGCACGCCGGACGGTTACGCGAGCAACGGTCGGAGACCGATGTCCCCAGCGATTAGCGCCGATCACGGGTCGGCAGCCTAGATCGAGAAGGGCACCGGAACCTCACGACGGTCTGCGGGGGCACGCCGGCCGATTCGCCCAGCGTCGATTCCCGACCGCGCTACGGGAAACCGATGAGCGCCCCGATCCGAGCCGGCTCGACTCGCGGCCGCGTCGCGGCAGGTGACCCCTCGCCGTGGGGAAGTCCACGGCATGAAACCCATCTTCGTGCCAGGGGCATCTGCCAGCGCGCCGCGCCGGAGTGGCGGCTGCCGAGATCTCCCTCATCGTCGCGGAGGTGCTCGCCGGGCGCGGTCCCGGCGAGCACCGTACACGTACGTTGCGACGAGGGCGATGATCGATCCGGGGATCGGCCACAGCGCTTCGGTGATGCCGGGCGGGTTCGGTGCCGGTATGCCTGGGAGCGGGAGCAGGTAGCCCGAGATCAACGCGCCTCCAACGGCGGCGATAAGCGCCCCGATGATGCCGCCGTAGAAGCGGTCAGGCACGAGCACCGCGAAGTGCCAGAGCGCAACTCCGATCATGACCCATACGAACACGCTCATCGTCGTGCCGTCCGGTTGTGTGGTGTTCGCGGAGCGCGGCAAGGCATGTCCAAAGCCTGCGATTCCGGTGGACTCGTGACTATGGGTGAAGTTGTGTATCTGTCCGTGTGCGGGTCCGCGCCGGATGCGCGAGCCACGGCGAGTGGTCTGCGATCCCCTCGTGCGTGAGCGAGAGGCTCGAGCACGACGCCGAGGGCGAAGCCCACACTCGCTGGCAGGTGCAATTCTGGTGCGCCGGGCGACACGAGCCGCAGCTGCACTTCAGTCATCGTCACCGCGGAGCACGCTCGTCGTGCCCCGGTGGCCGCGCGGCCCGGGCATCCGGGCGTCCGGAGCGGACGACCCGGATCCGGCCCTCGCACCGTCCGAGCGGGGCGCGCTAGACGCTTTCGAGCCGACCGGCCTTTCGCCACGCCGCCGACGGCAGCCGACCACCATCATGTCTGCCCAGATCGACGCGCCACGGCCGCCGCAGCGCAGGCCTCCGTCGAGTCGTCTACAGGCGCAAATCGGGCCCGGACAGCTTCATCTCCTAGAGCGCGGGCTCGAGCGCCCGCATCGCCCTCGTGCAGCGCTGGCTCGAGATCGTCAGCGGCGCGATGGTCATACAGCTCCCCACGGTCTCCGATGAGGAGCAGCCGGACCTGCGCCACGCCGCGCGCGTCGACCGGATCCCCGCTCTCGAGCCACTCGGCAAGCTCCTCGAGCGTCCGCGCCGACCGGATGATCTTGCGTCGGCAGAGCGGCGCGTGGGGAGTGAGCGCGCGCAGCGCGTGGCGGGCGTCGGTCATCAACCTCCTGATCGTGCGTGCCAGGTCGCCCGAATTGTGGTGCCGATCAGCGTGTGAGCGCGCAGTGAGAGGGCAGCGGAC
Organism: uncultured Solirubrobacterales bacterium; assembly: GCA_963783415.1. Lineage (GTDB taxonomy): Bacteria > Actinomycetota > Thermoleophilia > Solirubrobacterales > Solirubrobacteraceae > Palsa-465. The sequence continues at coordinate 319,937 of CAWANN010000021.1, read as the reverse complement.
GCATCCGGTGAGGCGCCAGCGGCCAGAGCGCGATCCAACGCCCGGGTGCGCAGGAACGCCGACATGCGGGTACGGACCCGGCTGCGCTCGGTGATGATGCAGCTGGGGTCGTTCTCATCAGTAAGTAGCAGTGTGCTCATCGTGATCAGAGCGAGCGTAGGTCGCGACGATGCCGCTCGAATGCGCGAAACGGTGCATCTTGCCATCCGGCGTCGGGTGACGCGCGGGATACCCTCGGGGCGACCGATGGGACGCTGGTCCGGCCTGTGGTCACGGCGCCCGGCGGGTAGCAGAGGTGACCGCTCGTGTCACTCAGATGGGTGTTTGTCCCGATGGGCTCGGCTCCCGAACCCCGTCAACATCTACGTTTATCCATACTAAGGAGCGGAACGTGCGACAGGCCCAGTCACCCACACCCAACACGTCTAGCTCGATCACCTGGCGCTCGGCGGGCCTATTCGCTGTCCGCTACGGCATCGGGGGTGTCATGGTGCTCGCCGGAGTCGTGGCGCTCATCGTCATCGGGGGCGAGGTGGGCGCGTTCGGATTTGCATCGGCGATCGGAGCGGGGCTGTCGGTGGTGCTGCTCAACCTGCTCTATCGCTTGAGCGTCAGCAGTGAGCGCGAGCGCGAGCGGGAAGAGGAAGCGAGAAGGTACCTCGACGACCACGGCGTCTGGCCCGACGATGACGAAGCGCAGACACGGACACCCACCCGTCGGTGGGTCGTTCCCCAACGGGTGGTGCTCGTGGAGCAGCAGGTGGACCGGCCCGCGGTCCGGAGCCGAGTTCCGGCGAACGTCCCAGGGAAGCCGTGACCCCGCCCCAGCAAACCAAACAAGACCGCGGCGGTTACCCTGCTTGAGCACGAGACACTCGATCAAGACGAGGTCTACCGGGTTGCCGGCGTCGGCGCCGACGAGGAGCACGCCGAGGATCTCACGGAGGCCGTGAGCGGGGCTTCGGATGACACCGACGCGCGAGCCCCGGCGCTGGTCGGCCGGTCCGAAGGCCCAGGTCGAGAGGAAGAGGTAGTGATGCAGGCAGAAGGAGGAACACCGTGAGACGGAGCCAACAATCGGATCGCCCATTGACGAGCGATCGCGTGCGCGGCACCCATCGCGTGTCCACGACGGGCAGTCGCGCCGAGATCCGCGCCCGGTTGGTGAGGTGGAGACGCCGCCATCTGAACGTTCGCACCGTGGTCGTGGCCGTTGTGTTGAGCGCTCTGCTAGCTCCTGAGGCGGCCACGATCATCGACGCCGCGTTCTAGACGCGGCGGGCGTTCGATGACGAAGCCAAAGCGGCGGTACGACGATCGACGTTCGAATCGCCGCCATCTTCGCGGTCGCTGTCGGATCGTGTTCCGCATCGCGGGGGGTACGGCGCAACTGGAGTCACGCACAGCCGCGGACACGGGCCTAGAGACGTAAGCGTGGCTGTCTTGCATCGTTGTACCACCTCAGATGCTGATTAACCCCCATAGTAAGCGCGACGATTGCAAGCGACACTCTCAGTGTCATGCTGTTGCAAACGAACAACTCGGTTGGGAGCACCGAACGGCGCGCGGTCAGCTCAGTGAACCGCGCGCCGTCCGATGACGTTCCTGTCACGGCGGCGACGCGGCAAACCCTCGAACGCTCGCTGGCGAGCCTGCGGGCGGAGCGGCGCGAGATTCCGGCGCGCCTGCGCTCCGCCCGCCAGTTCGGGGACACCGCCAACAACGACGAGCATCTGGCGATCCGTGAGGAGGAGGCAGTACTGGCTGCACGGATCGCGCGGCTCGAAGACATTCTCATGCGGGCTACCGAAGTCGACGACGCCGGTGCCCCCGACTCGGTCAGGGTCGGCTCCACCGTGACTGCGGTGGATGTCGAGACCGGCACGAGGCTCGAGTACGCGGTCGGGAGCGCCCACGGTGTGCTGTCGCGTGGCACCGTATCGGCCGTCTCGCCGATCGGTCAGGCCCTGCTCGGCCGCCGTGTGAACGACCGTGTGTCCGTCCACCTCCCGGGCGGACGCCGACGCGAACTCGAGCTGCGCGAGATCCGCCAGCCCGAGGTAGCCGCCGCGCCGGAGTCGGTAGCCATTGCGGCCTAACCGGGACGCGCCGGGGCGGGTCACCGGCGGTGGCCCTGGTCGCCGCCGCACGGGTGGAAGCGGTGGCCCGGTGGCGCGGGGACGTCGCGCGTCGGGTTGCGGTCGAAGAAGCCGTACGGCTTCAGCTCTAAGCCGGCCCGCTCGACCGGCATCACCGGCCAATGCTCGGGATGCACGAACGGGGTCATGTCGACGCCCTACCAAAGAACGACCTCGCCCCCGGCGTTCTGGATGCTAAAGAATCAGCTGGGGCGCCGGCCCGCCACGCACCCGCTGCGAGCCGCCACCCCGGAGAAGTGGCTGCACCTCATCCAGCGCGGAGAGGGCGTCGACGGCTGCCCCACGTATGTCGCGCGTTATTACGCCTGGCCGGCCCTCCGCTACGTGCCGCTGGGAAGCGCCCCCACTGCCTTGGGCGATTCTGTCGAAGGCGGACCGGCAGCCATCTGCCCGACGTGTTCAAACGTGATCTTGGCCGCCGCCCCAAAGCACTCTGGCCGAAGCGCGACGGGCCGAATGCGTGGCCGCGGATTGACGCCGACGCCATCCGGCCACGCGGATCTATAAGGAGAAACCGAGTTTCGGCCCGACCTCAGCCGGATGGATTGAAGATCGCCATCTCGATAGTGATCGCGACGCTGAGGGCGATGAGAAAGAGCAGCAGGTCGTCAAGCGGCCCCAGACGCCGCCACCCCTTCCGATCCGCTGAGGAGCGACCCACGCGCCACTGGGGATTGCGGGACGGTGTGCGTCGATGCTCCTCGGTGGCGGCTCGGTTCCGGCGATCCATCGGCGCGGCGGTATGGGGGACCGCCACCTTCTGGCCGCAGATCGCATTGATCCGGCGGGTCGGCGTGGTGAGGAACCGGCGGCAACAGCGAGCGGAACAGTCGCTCCTGCGGTTCTGGCCTCATTTCAATTCCTCCATCTCGTAAGCGTTGCTTCAGCGTGCGCCGGCGACCATCTGCCGCGCTGGGTGCTGTTGCCCATCTTCCTCACCCGCAGCCCACGTCATGTTCGGCGCGCCGGGCTGGGATCAGGTAGTCCGGCCGACCAGCGCGCGCATCGGCTCGCGCTGACGTCCAGACGCCCCGGCCATCCACCGCTGACCCGACCGGGATCCACCCGGCCACGCCGGCCTGCGGCGGTGCCATGGGGCAGGCCAACTCGTCTACTGGGACCGGGCTGGCGGCACGGCGATCACATGACGCGACGAGGTGCCTACCAGCGGAGCAACGCGGCGACGCCCGACGCCTCGGCGAGTCCGTCGATCGCGGCGCGCGACATACCGGGGCGCACATCCAGGTTGATGGACAGGACGCCCGGGGAGTCAGTCCGGTGGGAAAGCTCAACCACCGTCCTGAGAGCCCGGCTGTCGGTGCCAGAGACTCTTCGATGGCTGTCGTCACGATCCACCGTCGCCATTCGCGTCCTTCGCGCGAGTCCCGAGTGTGTCTGCGCCGGCTCGTCCCGAACCCGCGGTCTGGGCGCGGATCATCCACAGCTGCTTCTCCAGCGTCGCGAGAACCTGGACGAACAGATCACAGGTAGCCGGATCGGCCACGGCGACACGATCGATCCGCTCGCGGGCACGGATCGCGGCCGACGCGACGCGGTCGCCGATCGCCTTCAGGACCTGCTGGTCGGTGAGGTGGCCGGACGGGAGTGGCTCGAGTTGAGTCGCTCCGGCAATCGTCTCGGCCTGGCCGTCAGGTGAGGCTCCGATGGTCACGGCGCGCTCGGCCACATCGTCCGATAGCCGGCGCCAGGCCGCGACTTGGTCGTCGAGCTCATGGTGCAGCGAGCGAGAGAGTCGCCCCTCCACGTTCCAATGGAGATGCTTTCCGATCAGCGTCAGGTCGAGCAGATCGATGAGTGCGCCCTGAAGTTCAACGGCGACGGCCTGCTTCTCAGGCGCCAGCGGGATGTGAAAATTGCCTGTCATCTCGACTCCTTGAGTTGCTTGCAGACAAGGAGCGTGCCGCCGGCGCGGCGGAGTTTCGATGGGTGCCGACATGTATTTCGGCACGGTTGACGTCACCGCGCGCTCGTCAGTGGACGCTGTACGCCGCGATCAGCTCGCCGGTAGAGCTCGAGGGCGGTTTGCCTGAATCGTCGTCGTACGGCAATACGCATTGGTTTTCGAAGCGGCGGTGAGGTCATTCTTTCGTCGCGTCCGGGCTCGCGTACCTTTCAACCGAATCGGGCCGGACCGATGTCGCCCGTGAAGGAGCCGCTCTTCCGGCGACATCTCGGGCAATGACCCGGGGGAGGTCGACGTCCGGGATGTCTGCGGTGACCGCCAAAACTCCACCGAGACGACTTCGGCGTGCGGGCTACCCGATGCGAAACGCGGGAATCCCGCCGAGGCCGCCAGCACGCCCACGATCGACGCCCCCGCGCATGCGACCGCGGCGGAATGCAGCCACCGCCGGCGCACGGACGGCGCGAGTGCAGTCAGCGCAAACAGTCCCCAGAGGCATCCCTCGATGAAGAACCATGGTTCGTTCAGCAGGACATCCTGCAGGTCGGCACGGTGGCGGTTCACCGACAGCCAGAATTCCACTGACAGCTCGATGGGGTGGACGCCGGTCAGGCTGAGCAGCCGCAGGGTCTCGTTGGTGTGGCGTGGGTGCAGCAGCCGACGAGGGCGATCCAACCGATGACGACGATCCCATTGCGTACTCCTCGGTGTCGCCAGAGCGATGCTGCGATCAGCGGAAGGAGCGTGGCGGTGAGGATGATCACACCGCCGCGCATATTGATGTCACGGAACCGAACCGGCGAGCGCGGCTCGCCGATCATCCCGGCGTGGCCGCCGAACGCGTAGTACAGACGGTACGCCGCGTACCAGCCGTCCCACAGCGCGAGCACGAAGGCGACGCGCTTCGGATCAAGGCGCGCCACAAAGCCGAGGATCCTCGCGCCGGGTCGGCGTCCGTTGCGGAGCGCATACGCGTCCTCCGGTTCGGGGCGCGCCTCTCGAGGCTCCCCGGTTGGTACCACTCGCGCCTGCATCGGCGCATTCGTGTTAGTGGTGTCGAGCATGCTCCCGGCTCGACGGCGGATGACATCGGTAGGCCGAACGGGCGCGTCCGGGGACGGGCGAGCCATCACGTCACCGTACTTGCTTCGGTTGCACAAAGCCGCCGTCTGACTGACTCATTCTCTGGTCGATCAGCGCCGGCAGGCATCCGGGACTGCAACCCCCGCACGCGATACGGTCGCTGTTGACGCTCCGCCGCGATGAGTTGGTGGGCCACGCTCTCCTGGGCGCGGTCGAGGCACTCGGGCTGCCGGAGCGCCTCTGCGGCGCACCTGGGTTCGGCAACTACCCTCATGCTGGTCGTCGATCGGTTTGCGAGCGCCCCTATGACAGCCGGGTGATCATCCACCAGGACCACCGGGATCCGGATGCGGGGGCGAGCGTTCGCCGTGTCAGGGGTAACGGGTGTGGGTGCGATGGTCATCTCGACAATCTCTAGCGATGTGCGTGTTCGGAGCAGATTCGCCCAACCGAAGGCTCGAGCAACTGGGGACAACCCGGCATTCGAAAAGAGTCAGGAGGGGCGCACGATCACGGCCGATGAGTGAATGACCCCAGGGCGCGACGAACAGGCCGGATGGGATCAGATCACGCCCTGGGCGAGCATCGCCGCCGCCACGCGCTCGAAGCCGACGACGTTCGCGCCCATGAGGTAGTCCTCCGGCATCCCGTACGCCTCGGCCGCGCCGCGGCACGCGTCGTGGATGTCGCGCATGATCTCTCGCAGGCGCTGTTCGGTCTGCTCGAAGGTCCATGAGTCGCGGGAGGCGTTCTGCTGCATCTCGAGGGCGCTGGTCGCCACGCCGCCGGCGTTGGCCGCCTTGGCCGGCGCAACCAGTACGCCGGCGTGGGCGAACAGCTCGAGGGCCTCCGGAGTGCAGGGCATGTTGGCCCCCTCGCCGACGGCGCGAACACCGCTCTCGATCAGGCGTCGCGCGTCGCGGCCGGTGAGCTCATTCTGCGTGGCGCATGGCAGGGCCACATGGCAGGCGACGTCCCACGCCGCTCCGCCGCGCACGAACCGCGCCTGTCGCCCACGGCGACGGGGGTACTCCGACAGCGAGCGCCGTTCGGTCAGCTTGAGCTCCTTGAGCAGCGGCACGTCGATGCCGTCCGGGTCATGGACGTAGCCGGTCGTGTCCGAGCAGGCGACGACGTGGCCGCCGAGCTGCTGCACCTTCTCGATCGCGTGAATGGCCACGTTTCCGGTACCCGAGACCACTACCGGACCGCTGCTGAGGGCAGCGTCGCGTGTGGCGAGCATCTCCTGCACGAAGTACGCGCACCCGTATCCGGCCGCCTCGGTCCGTACCTGGGCGCCGCCCCAGTCGACGCCCTTGCCGGTCAGTACGCCTGGCTCGTAGCGATTGGTGATGCGCTTGTACTGCCCGAACAGATAGCCGGTCTCGCGCGCGCCGACACCGATGTCGCCCGCGGGGACGTCGGTTTGCTCGCCCACGTGCCGGTGCAGCTCGGTCATGAACGCTTGACAGAAGCGCATGACCTCACCATCCGAGCGGCCTCTCGGATCGAAGTCCGAGCCGCCCTTGCCCCCGCCGATCGGCATTCCGGTAAGCGCGTTCTTGAACACCTGGTCGAAGCCGAGGAACTTCACGATCGAGAGGTTGACGGATGGATGGAAGCGCAGGCCGCCCTTGTAAGGGCCGAGGGCGCTGTTGAACTGCACCCGGAAGCCGCGGTTGACCTGGACCTCGCCGCGATCGTCGGTCCAGACCGTTCGGAAGATGACCTGCCGCTCGGGCTCGCAGATGCGCTCGAGGAGCTTGGCAGCGGCATACGCGGGACGCTTGGCGACAACGGGCGCGACGCTCTGAAGTACACCCAGAACTGCCTGGTGAAACTCGGTCTCCCCGGGGTTTCGCCGTTGCAATGTCGAGTACAGGGACTGCAGCTTCTCGTCGACGGAAAGGGGGGATGCCGACCGGGCCACGATGTCGGGCTGATCGCCCGAGCGGCGGAGGGCCGACGGAAGGGGGTGTTTGTGGACGACGGACATGCGACGCTCCGGAGTACGTTTCGGGTTCCAATAGGCACGACTGCCCGCCAGCGGATGCCTGGATGGACGGTCGCGGGCGGTCAATCGCAAGCGTGACGGTGATCGGGGACCGCCGAAATGGAGATTTCTCCCCATTAGACCTTCTCGGCGGGCCCTGGCAGCGATTGGCCAGTCAGCGACTGGCGTGCGCACCAACGAGCGCGTCGGGACGATCCCAAGCGCGATCGCGATGACACGGACCTGCGGCCGATCGGGGTGGGCATCACCGACTCGGCAGCGGAGGGCCGTTCGACTACGCGCCCGCACTCGCCAACGGGCGGGAGCATTCCGACGGCCTCTTTGCCTCGCCGCCGACCTGGGGCTACGGCTCGGTATCCATGACCCGTGAGTTGTCTTGGAGCGTCTGAGGTGAGCCCTCCCGTCGTCGTCGTTGTGAATGCCGTCGCCAGGCGACGCCGCGACGCCGACGATGTGCCCGGCGAATCGGTGGTAATGCCCATTCTGGTTTCCCGCGGGCGCTGCGAACTTGATGACGGTGGTTCACGATGCGCATCTCATCCTGTTAGTCGGGGCGGTACTCGCTGCCTCCGTAGTCGCGGCCGGCCTCGCGACCCGCCTGCGGCTGCCCGCGCTGGTGCTGTTCGCCGCGCTCGGAATGCTGGTGGGGACCGACGGGGCGGGGTGGATCGCGTTCGACGACTACCGCCTGGCGCGCTTGATCGGAACGGTCGCGCTGGTGCTCATCCTGTTCGAGGGCGGACTGACCGCCGGGTGGCGGGAGCTGCGGCCCGTACTCGGGCCGGCGGCGTCACTGGCGGTGATCGGGACCGTTGTGACGGCGGTGATCGTGGGCCTCGCCGCCGCCGCACTGTTCGAGTTCTCGCTGCTCGAGGGCCTGCTGCTGGGCGCGATCCTCGCCGCCACCGACGGCGCGGCGGTGTTCGCATTGATGCGTGGAGTCCGGCTGCCGGTGCGGCTGCGCCGGACCCTCGAAGGGAGTCGGGCCTGAACGACCCGATCGCCGTGCTGCTGGTCCTGGTGGTCATCGACCTGATCACCGTGCCGCACTACGGAGCGGGGACCGCGATCCTGTTCGTCGCGCGCGAGCTCTCGATCGGCGTCGCGGTGGGAGCCGCGGGGGGTTTGCTCGTCGCCCAGGGCGCCAGGCGTGCGCATCGGCTTCCCAACGGACTGGTGCACGTCGGCTCGTTGGCCGCTGCCGCGCTCGCTTACGGTGCCGCCGGCGCGCTCGGCGGCTCTGGGTTTCTCGCCGTCTATCTCCTCGGCCTCGGGCTCGGCGACGCTCGGCTGGCCAACCGCGAATCCATCATCGGGTTTTACCGCGGCGTGGCCATGCTCGCCGAGATCGGCATGTTCTTTGCGCTCGGCCTGCTCGTGTTCCCGAGCCAGTTCGCGCCTGTGGCCATCAAAGCGGTGTTGCTCGCGCTGATCACGGCGCTGCTCGCCCGACCGTTCGCGTCCACACTGGCGACAGCGCGTCAGGGCTTCAGTCGATCCGAGCGGACGCTGCTGGCCTGGGCGGGACTGCGTGGAGCGGTGCCGGTAATCCTCGCGACGTTCGCGGTCATCGAGGGCGTGCCCCTCAGCATCGAGCTGCTCAACATCGTGTTCTTCGCGGTGCTGGTTTCGGCGGCACTGCAAGGACCGATGGTTCATGCGCTGGGCGCCCGCATCTCGGCGGACAGGAGCGGATCGGCGGGGCCTCCCGAGTCGCGCTCGGACCAGCACGTCGGCGAGTCCCTCGACCGCGCGACAGACGCCAGCACGGCGAGGCGCGCGAGCGGTCTCAATCGGAGAGATGTCTGTCTTGAGGTCGTCGGTGACGGGAAGGATTGGAGGTGAACGACATGCCCGGCCCCGCGCCAAACCTCACGCTCGTGCTGGGATACGACGGCTCCGAGGGTTCGCGCCGCGCGCTCCAGCGCGTGCGCGAGCTCGCCATCGATTACCGCACGCTCGTGATCGTCGCGGTCGTCCCGGACATACGCTCCGCCGGCATGGGCGCCGACCTGGCCGGGTCGCAGGTCGATCCCGAACGCCTGCTCGGCGAAGCGCGGGACCTGCTCGATGGCTGCCAGAGCGCAGCGATCGAGACCCGCGCTGCCGTGGGCGACCCCGCGGTCGTTCTGACCGACATAGCACGCGAGGTCCGCGCGGAGCTCTTGATCGTCGGACGCCGCGGCGGCGATTTCGTCACCCGCACGCTGCTCGGTTCGGTCGCCCAACGGGTTGTGGAGCATGCGCCTTGCGACGTCCTCGTCGTGGCGTGATGTCGCCGCCTCAGCACCCGGCAAGAAGCGACGCGTCCGCGGGACGAGCGCCGACGGCATTGCCGGTCCCGAACGACGAGGGCCGCTCACAGCCATGCTCCGCGACGAGCCCGCCATCGACATTCACGCTGCGAAAGGAGATGGCTGGCACCCGAGGGTAGAACGGAGGGACACCTCTCGCCGCGCGTGGGCGATAGCGATCCGCCGGCGGATCCTCACGTTGATCGTCGCCGCCATCGTCCTGTACGGCGTCGCGCCCGCCGTGCTCGAGGTGCTCGGCGTCTATCGCCGGCTCACCGACGTGGATCCCGCCTGGTGGATTGCCCTAGTGGCGACGGCGGCGCCGGGCATCTGGTGCATGTGCGCGGTCCAGCGCCTGGCCCTGAACGGCTCGCGCTGGTATTAGGTCGCCGCTTGCCGGAGCCGCGTTCAGCAAGATCGTCCCCGGCGGTTCGGCGGCAGCCGCCGCGCTGCAGGCTCGCATGCTCACCCAGGCCGGTCTGCCGCCGGCCGCGGTCGCCACCGGGCTTACGGCAGGGGCACTGCTGCTCCTCGGGGCGCTGGCCGGACTGCCGCTGTTGGCGCTCCCCGCAGTGGCGCTCAGTCGACGGATACCCGATGGCTTGCTGCAGGCCGCCGGATCCGGCAGACCTGCTCGGTCCGGCCGACGGGCGCGTGTATGCGATTGGGCCGGGGACCTCGGTCACGCTCCCCGACTTCGCGCCCGTGCCGGGCCTCGACATCGCGCAGCTGCTCACGCCCGACAAGCTGAATTCCGGCGACGTGGTTAACACCGGCGCGCTGGCACGGGCCTACGTCGTGGCCTTCGCACGCCACGGCGCCTCGCCGATCCGCGGCAGCCCCTGGGAGAGCTGCGCCTGGACGTTCAAGACCGGAGCATCGACCGTGAACTTGGACTGGGACGGCGGGGCCAGCGCGCGTCGCGACCCCCGCATCTTCGCCCACGGCAGCATTCGAGGCGTCGACTAGGCGCGCCATTTCGCGATCGTCCCAAGCGCACCGCGCGTGCAGATCGCTCCGGATGAAGTGATCTCGTTCCTTCTCTTCGACTGTCGGAGCTAGGGCCGTGAACGGCTCCACCCTCAGCGTCTGCATCGTGGGCGCCCTTCGTCCGACGCCAGCCAGGGGTTCACCCCAGCCGTCGATGCGATCGCGTTCCTGGCGCACTGATCGCGCCGCGCCGGCGGCACGCTCCAGTCACCGGTCTGCGGTGGACGGGTCCGAACGCTTGACGAGCCCGAAGCGTCAGCACGCCCACCGCACGAGTCTAGGACACAGACAGTGCACTCTGGCCCACGCCGCCCAACTGGGCCGCCAACCGTACCAGCGCAACTTAGCCGAGCGCGATTGGCGGTGTGACCAGGCAACGAAAAGATGCGCACTTACACCCATACCCGTTCGACTGTCACCGATCTAATCTTGACGGTGTCTCCCTCGCTGCTCAACGCACCGGGGACACCAGTTGGACCAAAGATCAGAAACCGATCGAAGGAGCCCGATCATGGATACCAGATCACAGACCATGAACACCAACAGAGAATCTCACGTCCGACGCGTCATCCGGTGGATCACCGAGACCTGGGCTGAGTGTGACTATGTTGGCCGTCGCAGGCTGGAGATTATGCTGGGCACAGACTTCACCACGGGAAAGCGTCCGGAGCGCCCTCGCGATGTTTAGTACGCATCCCAGTGAATGGAACACCGAATAGATCGAGGACAGCTCGCCGCGAACGGGTGGTTCCATGGGTTGGAGCCCGCCCTTGGCTCTGCTCACGCGCCAGCTGCCGAGCTGGAAGATCCGGGCCGGTGGTAGTAGCAGCGACCGGTAGGTTCGCCTGCGCCGAGATTGCGTGCGATCGCCTTGTGCAGACACTGCGCGATCCGGCGCGCGAACCACGCCGCAACGGCGCCTCGCGACGCGTCTTCGCCCAAGCCCCAGAACAGCCACACCTCGACAGCGAGCCAGGGATGAAACGGTGGCGAAACGGAAGGCGTCGTGCGACCGCGCCGCTCGCTTGCGGACGATCCGCCTCGCCCATTCCCGCAAGGGAGAATCCGGCTTGACATTGGCGCTCACCGCGTGGGTGAGCAACTGGCCGCGAGAACCGGCCAGCACGACTCCCGGCGCCGAGCTTTACCCGACGCCGGATCGTACGCGGCGAGACACATAAAAATCCCGCTGACGTGACGGCCGCGGCGGCGGCGAATGTCGCATGACGAGGCGCGCTGGGCCGAGCACGGCCGTCGCGATGGCATGAGCGCCAAACACCGTGCACTGGTGAGCACTCATATTGCAGTCTGGCTAGTGTGAAACCGGGTCGGCTCTACGACCGCCGCCGACCCGTCTAGCGAGTGAGCCATAGGCGAATTGGAGGTTAACCCCCATTACTAGCTGTTGTTGGGTCTGCGATCGTCACTCCTACCGGAGCGTTGACGTTTATCACGTTCCCACTCGAGCAGAAAGGACTGGTTGCGAATGGAATTTATGATCCCGCATATAGCAACGCTTACGAACCTTGGTAAGGGACTAGGGTTCGGGCTGTCGCTCGGCCTCGCTGCATTCGGGTCGGCGATCGGCATCGGCCTCATCTTCATGTCGGTCATCAACTCCTCCGCTCGGCAGCCTGAGGTGAAGGAAGACCTGAAGCAGGTGATGTGGCTGGGCTTTGCCGTTACGGAGGCGATCACGTTCTTCGGGCTCACGGGTGGACTCATCCTGCTCTTCGTGGTCTGAGCGGACGCCGCCGTTCTCGCCCTCGTGGAGAGTGTGGTCGAGGTAGCCAACGCGGAGGACATCTAGACCCCGAGCGGTCGTGATCGTTAGGACCTACGAACCCTGGAACCCACCGGGTGGTGAACGGGAGGCTGCTCAACCGAGGACGAGGTCCATTCACACGCTGGCAAGCGTCCACTCGCCGCTGGGGCTGGTGCGAAGCGCAACGGCGACGGGACACCGACAGGCCCGGATCCGAGAGAGCCCGGGGGGCTGCAACCCCCCGGGCCACCCGACAGACGAGCAGTGCTAGCCCCCCACGGCCCGTGGGCGCCCCAGACCGTCCAGCCGGTGTCGAGGAATACCGCGACTATCAGGTAGTGCGGAATGGCCAATAGCCACCACTTGACCGTCGCCAGCCCTCGCGAGAGCTCCTGCGGGTATTCGACCTCGAGCCGCGCCGGATGGTCGGGTACGTCCTGGAGCGTGAACGGCGGATACCGATCGGTGCCGAGCGCGCTATACGAGTAGAAACCGACCCGCCAGGTCCAGCGCAGCACGCCCACGTTGAAGTCGAACAGGCTGCGGGGATACCGGCCGGTGAACAGGATCGCGAACAACGAGACCACGCTGCTGGCGAGGAGCGCTATCCACAGGAAGACGATCACGAAGTGAGGGAGAGCCAGGAGCCACTTAACCAGCCACAGCCCACGGCTCAACGGCTGGTCCAGCGACCCCACGCGCCGGAGCGGGTAGCTGGTGACGGGATCGACGGCGTTGATGGACGTTCCTTTCAAGCGAGATTGAGTGCGTTTGGCCTGCCGTGGAAGCTAGATTCGGCTCAGCCGGGCGACCGTGGGTGCTAACGCGCATCTTGGGGCGTACCGTCTAGCCAGCTCACGTCCCGGAGGGCGTACCCCAGGTGACCATGTCCAGCTCTGATCACATCAAGCTCCCGGCGGTCCGCGATGGTCGTGCCCCGGCGTCATCGAATCGGCCGTCGCAGCGGCCGGCAGGCGCTTCTGATACATCCCGACACGGCGTGTCCATGCTGTGGCGCGTGTTCGCCGCGAACGCCGCGGTATTTGCCCTCGCGTTCGCGTTGCTCGCGCTCAGCCCGGTGACGATCCACGCCCGGATCCGGCTGGTCGAGCTGGTGCTGCTGATCGCGGGTCTGATCGTGATGCTGATCGTCGACTTGCTGTTGCTGCGCCAGGCGCTCAACCCCCTCGGGCAGCTAACCCGGGTGATGGGCACGATCGATCTCTTGCGCCCCGGTCGGCGCGCGGTCGGCTTCGAACGCTCGAGCAGTGAGGTGTTGGCGCTGGCACGGGCGTTCAACGAGATGCTCGAGCGGCTCGAGGACGAGCGGCGCGAGAGCTCCGGACGCGTTCTCGCCGCGCAGGAGCAGGAGCGTCTCAGGATTGCCCGTGAGTTGCACGACGAGCTCGGCCAGACGCTGACGGCGGTCGCGCTTCGCGCTGAGCACGCTGCTGAGAAGGAGGAGCCCGAGCGTCGCGAGCTCGCCGAGCTGGCCGAGATAGTCCAGCAGAGCCTCCAGGACGTCCGACGCATCTCGCGCGAGCTTCGGCCGGAGGCGCTCGACGAACTAGGCCTCGTCAACGCGCTGATTGCGCTCTGCTCCCGCGTCGCCGAGCAGAGCGGCATGCGGATCCATCGCCGGATCGAAGGCCGCGCGCCGGAGCTGGCGCCGGAGGTGGAGCTCGCGATCTACAGGATTGCGCAGGAGGCGTTGACCAACGCGATTCGACATTCCAAGGCCACCGACGTCACCGTTTCGCTCGGGCAAGCAAGACGGGCGCTGGTCCTGAAGGTGGCGGACAACGGTCAGGGACTGCCTGAGCAGGTGATCCAAGGGGGCGGGCTCACCGGCATGCGGGAGCGGGCGATGCTGATCGGCGCCGAGCTGACAATCGAGTCCGCCGCGGGCGCCGGCGTCGACGTGACGCTGTGCCTGCCGCTGAACGGAGGAATTTGATGCCGACCCCGCTGAAGACCCACGTTCTGCTCGCGGACGACCACGCGGTCGTCCGCAGTGGTCTCAAGATGGTGCTCGATGCCCAACCGGACATCGAGGTGGTCGCGGAGGCAGGCGACGGTGCCGAGGCGGTCCAGAAGGCGCTCAGCCCAGAGGTAGACCTGGCGATCCTGGATGTCGCGATGCCCCGGATGACCGGTCTGCAGGCCGCCGCCGAGCTCAACAAGCGGCGCCCTGACCTGCGGGTGCTGATCCTCTCGATGCACGACGACGAGCGGTTCTTCTTCGAGGCGCTCAAGGCCGGTGCGTCGGGATACGTGCTGAAGTCGGCGGCCAACCGCGATCTGGTCGAGGCGATCCGTGCCGCCATGCGCGGCGAGCCGTTCCTCTACCCGGCAGCCGTGACTGCGCTGATCCGCGACTACCTGGAGCGCGCCCGCAGCGGCGAGAAGGTGCCGGAGGATCCCCTCACCCCGCGTGAGCAGGAGGTGGTCAAGCTAATCGCCGAGGGGCACACCAGCGAGGAGATCGCAGAGATTCTCGTGATCAGCAAGAAGACGGTCGAGCGCCACCGCGCGAACATCCTCGGGAAGCTCGGGATGCGCAACCGAGTGGACCTCACCCGGTACGCGATCCGCCGGGGCCTCGTCGAGCCGTGACCAGGTGTCCGGCTAGGTGGCCGCGCGCAGCCGCTCGCTGCGCTCGCGCAGCTCCTCGCTTACGTTCTCGCCGAAGTCGTCCAGCTCGAATACGGGCCTGATCTCGATCTCGGCGCGCTCCTCCATCGGGGTGGGGCAGCGCTTGACCCAGTCGACGGCCTCGTCAAACGACTGCACCTGCCACAGCCAGAAGCCGGCGACCAGCTGCTCGGTTTCGGGGAAGGGCCCGTCGATGACCGTCCGCTCGGAGCCGTTGAAGCGCACGAGTGCGCCCTGAGAGCTAGGCCGCAAGCCCTCGCCCGCGAGCAGGATGCCGGCCTCCGTGAGCTCTTCGTTGTACCTGCCCATCGCCTCAAGCAGCTCGGCGCTCGGTAGCTGCCCGGCCTCGCTGGCGGCCGTCGCCTTGATCATGACCATCACACGCATCGGGTGCCTCCTGTGGTTGGAATGACTTTGTCGGCTGATCGAGCGGCTCGTGTAATCGAGCTCGTCACCGGCAGACCGACTGGCGCCAGCATCGCGCTCGTACGCGGTGGCGACCATGGGTGTTAGCCCGTATCCCGCGACGGTCGCGCACCCAGCCCACCGCGCCGGGTGAAGCGCCGCTTGGCGGCCGGTGTGCCGGCGCGCGGACGTGATTGAGCGCAGTCGACTCGCTCAGGTAATCCGTCCATCCGTGCACCGCCTCCACACTGTCGGGGCGGAGCGGCGCGAGCCGGTGGTTGCGTGGCACGTGGTAGGCGATGGTCACGCCGAGTCCCCCGGAGGCAGAGGCTCGCGGGCGGCGAGAAAATAGGAGCCGAAGCAGCCGTGCCAGTCGGCGATCGCCCACGGTGTCACGACGACGCAACCGAGGTCCATGTCAAGCGGCGCTCATGAACAGGAGCGTCACGGCCGACGCGTCGATCGACTGCATGGCGGCAATGTCGTGTGGCGGCCGCAACGCCGCTAACGCCCGTACCACCCAAGCTCGAAAACACCAAGGACACTCCGACGTCAGCCCACCGCCAAGCCCGTGATCAAGGTGGCGGCTAGCAGCGCGGTGTCCACCGTCCTCACCCCCGCCAAACGTCACGGGTCCGCTTCGCCGGGCGCGACTCGCCGCGGCAGCGAGGGCTGGACGCGCAACAGCCGCGCCGGCCAGCGGGGCAGCCACCAGTTCCAGCGGCCCATCAGCGCGACGACCGCGGGGACGATCGGCGCTCGGATCACCGTCGCGTCGAGGAGGATTCCGGCGGCCATTCCGGTCGCGATGATCTTCACGTCGGTCTCCGGGCCAGATGCCGACGATCAGCAGGGCCACCGCCAGCCGGGCTCCGAGTGCGGGTTCCCAGTAGCAGTTGGGCGAGGCCACTCTGACCCGGCGGGTGCCACCGACTCGCTCTCTTCAGAAAGTAGGACGCGTACGGCGTTCACGTCATTACGGACGCGATCAGTCCTTGAGCACCTTGCTCCCGGCCTTGCCGTCGATCTCGGGTCGAGCTTACGTTCCCGCCGCCGTCCGAGTTCGACGTGTGGGTGGCTCCGCTGGCTGCCGTTGCGGTCACGTGCTCCTCCCAAGGACGGACGTTGCTGCGCCGAGGCCGGCGCGCGGGGTGTCGCGCTCGCAACGGGGGCGGGCAC
The DNA here is from genome assembly GCA_963783415.1 of uncultured Solirubrobacterales bacterium. Taxonomy (GTDB): domain Bacteria; phylum Actinomycetota; class Thermoleophilia; order Solirubrobacterales; family Solirubrobacteraceae; genus Palsa-465. The sequence goes on along the minus strand of CAWANN010000021.1, from coordinate 303,469 downwards.
CCATCGCGAGCAGCACCATTGCCCGACCGCGCGGACTCGGCAAATGGAGCCCAGTACCCATAGCCGGCTGCTAATGCCCACGCGATCCTCCGCTGGATGATCGATGCACACGACTAAGGAGTGATCCGGATATGGATGAGTCGCTATTGATTGCCGTCGAGCGGGCGATGAGGTCGTTCGGCAACAGCGACGCGAGCGCGGTTAGCGAGTTGTGGTCGACGACGGAGGACGTGACGATCTTCGGTGCCTTCGGCGGCCACGAACGCGGGTGGGACGCGGTCCGGCCCAGGTTGGCGTGGGCTGCCTCACAGTTTCGCGATGGCACGTGGTCGTACGAGCTGCTCGCCGCCCACTTCGGAGCCGACGTGGGTTACACCGTTTGGATCGAACATACGCAGGCCCGCATCGACGGCGCCGACGCCATTCATGATCTGGATCTGCGAGTCACTCACGTATTCCGTCGGGTCGACGGTGACTGGCGGATGGTCCACCGCCATGCAGACCTCCTCGCCAAGAAGGCCAAGCCCGTCGGCGCGGTGGAACCGGTCGAACAGGGCAGCGCGCCAGGCTCGGGTGGTCCGGGTGGTCCGGGTGGTCCATAGCTCGGACTCCCCATAGTCTGCTCTCAGCCGTCCGGTAACGACGGCGTGGCACCGAGGATCAGGGCGCGAATCCAGGCGCTATGCATCGACTAGAGCCGGCATCTGCATGACTTCTCCTTAACGACTAGCGCAGGTCGAAGCCCCGGGCGCATCCGTCACGCCCCTGCTCACTGATCGCAAAGCGAAAGCCCGGTGCCGCTGAAGTGAACAGCACCGGGCCTTGTTGGGCCCAGCACTGGCGGCTCGCATCGGGATGCCAGCCCGGTCCGCGGTCGGGCGAAGATGAGCAGCGACACCCATTCAGATCGCGCGCGCGGCGGGGCAAGCTCAAGATCGATTCGACCAAGGAGGAGCCATGCTCACCGTCGCCCGAAAGCCCAACCCCCAGCCGCCCGATCAATCCGACCACCCGTCCGAGCCGATGCGGCTGCTGGTAGTCGATGACCATCCCGCCGTCCGTGCCGGCCTGCGGCAACTCCTCGAGGACCAGGCAGACTTCGAGGTGGCCGCGGCCGTCGCCACCGCAGAGGAAGCGCTGTCGGTCGCTGAGGCCGAGCCGGTCGACGTGGCGGTCGTCGACGATCAGCTCGGAGGCCGCAACGGCTTGTGGGTCAGTCGCAAGTTGAAGCGGCTGCCCGATCCGCCGGCCGTCCTCATCTACTCCGCCTACGCCGACGGGGTACTGGCGGTCGCCGCGGTAGTGGCCGAGGCCGACGGATTGATCAACAAGGGCGGACTCGGCTCTCATCTCTGCGATGAAATCCGGCGAGTGGCCCGTGGCGGGTCGGCCATGAGCCCGATTCCCCCGTGGCTTGGCGAGACGATCCGCAGGCGCTTCGGACCCGAGGAGCAGGCGATCCTCGGCATGCTGCTCGCCGGGATCCAGCCAACGGACATCGCCGACACCCTGGGAGTTTCCGATGCCGGCCTCGAGTCCCGCCTTTGGACGATGCTTCGCACGCTCGAGGCGCCCGACCACGAGCGCAAGTTCAACGGACCCATTGGCGACGCGGCATAGTCCATGGGCACACTCCCGGTGATCATCGCCTCGATAGCGAGCAGGCGCACAACTGACGCCCGGCCGCCGGCGCTCGGCAACCGCCGCGTGCGACGGAAGCATGGCTACGTGCCGTTGCTGCACCGGATCACCGCCCTGAATGTCGTGTTGCTGATTGCCGCTATCGCCGTGACGATCGCCGTGCTCGAGCGGCGCGAGCTGACCTCGTTCGCACTCGACGAGGAGGACGCCGTGTCGGTGGCGGCGGTGGCGCTCGTCGTACTCGCCGCCGTCTACCTGCCGCGTCGTCTCATCGAGCCGATGAACCGGCTCACCGCGCTCGCCCGAGTGGTGCAGGAAGCCCTGACCAACGCGGCGCGCCACTCCGGCAGCGAGCGTGCCGAGCCGACGCTCTCACGCCGAGGCAACGTTCTCACGCTAGCCGTCCGGGACGAGGGGAGTGGCCTATCCCCGCGGTTCGAGGCCGGAACCGGAATGCGCGGTATGCGCGAGTGCGCCGCGCCGCTCGGAGCTACGCTTGAGATCCGCAACCGGGTCTCCCCCACGGGGCGCGAGGTGCGCCTAGATGTCTCGCCGCAGGATCGAGCGTGAGCGCGCCCGAGACCCGGATCCTGCTGGCGGACGATCACGCGGTCGTCCGCGATGGCCTGCGCATGCTGCTCGATGCACAGCCTGACCTGCGCGTCGTCGCGCAGGCGGGCGACGGGGCCGAGGCGGTCAGAGTGGCGCTCGAGCATGACATCGATCTCGCGATCCTCGACATCGCGATGCCACGCATGACCGGCCTGCAGGCGGCGCGCGAGCTGAGCCGACGTCGACCGGGCGTTCGCATCCTGATCCTGTCGATGCACGACAACGAGCAATATCTCTACGAAGCCCTGGACTCCGGCGCCTCCGGCTACGTGACTAAGACCGTCGCCGATCGCGACCTCGTCGAGGCGTGCCGCGCGACGATGCGGGGCGAGCCGTTTCTGCACCCCGGGGCGACGAGCGCGCTTATTCGCGACTACCTGCGCCGGGGCGGCGACGACGGACGCCCCGAGAATCCGCTTTCGTCGCGTGAGGTGCAGGTGGTCAAGCTGATCGCCGAGGGCTACAGCAGCAAGGAGATCGCCCAGGACCTGATCATCAGCGAGAAGACCGTCGAGCGCCACCGCGCGAACATCCTCGGGAAGCTCGGCATGCGCGACCGCGTCGACCTCACGCGCTACGCGATTCGTCGCGGACTCGTCGAGCCGTAGGGCCGACCAGATACGCGCGCGTCGAAGCGGCACGCACGGCCCGAATCTGCGCTCCCACACCCTCATGATGCTGAATGACCAGCGCGGCCCTACTCGTTCGTCATGAAGCTTCGCAGCCTCTGACGGTGGGTCTCCTTCTCGCGGATCACCTGGTTCGTCAGGTTCCCGGTGATCCAGTCTCGAGCTTCCGAGGCCAGCGCCGCGATACGCCGGTAGCGCTCGATCGCAGCGGTCTCCGCCTCGATCAGGCCAGTGAGCAGCCTGACATTGTCGAGCGGCTCCGCCGGCGGCCGCGTTGAGAGCTGCCGCGTAGCGAAGTCATTGGGGCTTGGGGCAGGAGCGTGGAGCTGCCTGATCCGGAGCGCGACCTGCTGCGCGTGCTTCAGATCGGATGTGATCGTTTCGCGGACCGCGCGGCCAATCCGTGCGCCCTCGATGCCGTCACGGTTGGTGGACGATGCGGCGTAGTTGATCGTGGTCTCGATCTCCTGCCAGTAGGCAGCTGTGAGCTGGCGGACGAGAGCTGACCTCGGCCCGACGAGTTCGGTGAGTCGGGCGTCGTCTTGCGATCGGGCGAGGGTGAGCATGACAGCCTCCTTGTGCGTTAGCCGGGGCCGCGGCCCCGATATTCCGTCTCCTCCGAGGTTCCCACCGCGAAGGCCTGCGGTCGATCGGTGTTAGCCCCCATCCCTTCGCCTCGCGAACGTGCATCCTGTGCGGGGCTAGGAGGCGCAAGCAGTCCGGACATCGATGGGGTCTGCATCGAGGCCAGTTGCGGGCCTACCCCCATTCCGCTCCGGGTGTCCGGGTCGCAGCATCGTCAGGGCTGCGCGAGATCGATCACGCCGCGCACGCGCCCAGCCCCCCACCGAGATAAGGACGTAAGCCGCAATGTCCATCCACCGCGCAGCCAAACCGCACCGCCGCTCACCCGCGTCGCTCGGCGAGAGAGTCCTGACCGCGGAGCATCCGGATTTCGACCACGCGCGGCGCGCCTGGAACCTGGCCGTGGACCAGCGGCCGGCCGCCGTCATCACCCCAGCTTCCGTCGAGGACGTGGTGGCGGCGGTCGAGCTGGCGCAGGACGCCGGTTTGCGGATTGCGCCTCAGGGCACCGGCCATGGCGCCGCCGCGCTCGGCCCACTCGAGGACACCATACTGCTGAGGACCGATCGACTGCGGGACGTCCAGGTAGATGCTGACAACGGCCTTGTGCGTGTCGAGGCTGGAGTGACCTGGGCCGAGGCGGTGCAAGCCGCCGGCGCTCGCGGCCTGGCGCTGCTCGCCGGTTCATCGCCCGACGTTGGGGTCGCGGGATACACGCTGGGGGGCGGGCTCAGCTGGCTCGGGCGCAAACACGGGCTGGCGTGCAACAGCGTCGAGGCGGTCGAGGTCGTCACCGTCAGCAGCCGAGTTGTCCGAGCGGACCGCGACCACGAGCCCGAGCTGTTCTGGGCGCTGCGCGGTGGCGGCGGCAACTTCGGGGTGGTGACCGCGATCGAGCTGCGGGCGTTTCCGACCACCGACATCTACGCCGGGCTGCTGTGGTGGCCGATCGAACGGGGCCAGGAAGTACTGCAGCGCTGGCGTGAACTGACCCGCAGCGAGATCCCCGACGACCTGACGACCGTTGGGCGCTATCTGCGGCTGCCCCCGCTGCCCGAGGTGCCCGAGCCACTGCGCGGCAGGTCGTTCGTAGTCGTCAAGGCATATCACCTCGGCGATCCGACCGAGGCTGACGAGCTGCTCGCGCCGCTGCGCGCACTCGAGCCCGAGAACGACACGATCGACACGCTTCCGATCTCCGAGCTGATTCACCTCAGCCTGGACCCCGATCACCCGGTGCCGGTCGTGGGCGATGGCGCGATGCTCGCGGACTTGCCCGCGGAGGCGATCCACGAGCTGGCGCGGGTCGCCGGGCACGATGTCGATTCGCCGCTTCTGTCGGTCGAGCTCAGACATCTCGGAGGTGAGCTGGCCCGGAGCCAGAGCGGTCACGGCGTGCTCTCATCGATCGAGGCGCCGTACGCGGTGTTCGCGGTCGGCATTGCCCCTGACGCGCCCACCGCAAGTAGGGTCGGTGCGTCTCTCAACGAACTCGAGGCCGGGATGTCACCGTGGACCGCGCCGAGGATGTACATGAACTTCGCCGAGACCCGCCGCGCGCCGACGGCGCTGTGGAGTAAGCACGGTCACCGGCGGTTGTGTCAGATCAAGGCGCAGTTCGATCCGGACGACCTGATCCGCGCGAACCACCCGATCTCACCGGCGTAGAGAGGAGGAGTACATGCCCGCTCGCAAGGAAAACCAGTCGCTGGGTTTCACACGGCAGTTACGTAGGCGCCTCACCTACGCGAACGTAGTCGCGACGGTCGCCCTGTTCGCGGCGCTCGGAGGGAGCTCCTATGCCGCGATCAAGCTCGCGCCCGGCAGCGTCGGCAACAAGGAACTCCGCAACGGTGCCGTGACCTCCACCAAGGTGAAAAAGGGCTCGCTGCTTGCGCGCGACTTCAAGCCAGGGCAGGTGCCGCGTGGCGCGACTGGACCGTCGGGACCGGCCGGAGCGGCAGGTCCGGCAGGACCCGCAGGGCCGACGGGGCCGGCGGGAGTCCCCGGCGCGCGTGGCCCAAGTGACGTCTGGGCCCTGCGCAAAACCGGCCAGAACAACGCGATCACGCTTCCCGCCGGAAGCTTCGTCGTCGGCGGGACTGTCTACTTCGGACAAGCTGCAGCTCGTCAATGCACAGTGTGGCATGCGACTGGGCCTGGGAGTGCGACCGGCAGAACAGCCTTCGGGCCTGCGACGAACGGCCAATACACACTCCCCGTGGCGGACGCGTTCACCACTACCACGCCGCGGGCCATCTGGGTCGAGTGCACAGGTGCCAGCAGCCCGGAGATTGAGATCACGCAAGTCGCGACACTGCACTGAGTGCTTCCCAGGCAATACCGTGGCGGTAACCCTCCTCGCCTCGACGAGACCAGACACGTGAGCGGGTTCGACCGGCGTGATCGGTGATGTGTCTCGACCACCGCCCGGCCTGAAGCGAACTACGACGACCACTGACGGAGAAACAATGTCCAACAAGTCCAACAATCGACCGCGATCGCACGCTCCGCGAATCAGCGGCCGGCTCACGTATGCCAACGTCGCCGCGACGCTGGCGCTGTTCCTCGCGCTTGGCGGCACCTCGTATGCGGCGGTCAAGCTCGCCCCGGGCAGCGTCGGCACCAAGGAGCTGCGCAGCGGCGCGGTGACCTCCGATAAGGTCAAGAAGGGCTCGCTGCAACGGCGCGACTTCAAGCCGGGACAGCTGCCAACCGGCGCCACCGGACCCCAAGGACCAGCCGGGCCGCAGGGTGCTCAGGGTCTAGCCGGAGCACAAGGCCTCGCCGGAGCACAGGGGGCAAAGGGCGATCCTGGGCCGACCGGGCCGCAGGGGTCGGCAGGACCGCAGGGTCCCGCTGGCACGGCGAGAGGCTACGGGTTGGTAGCCCCTGACGGCACCCTGTCCCGGAGCAAAAACGCGACGGTGACGAAAATTGACACAGGACGGTACTGCGTCAAGGTTGCCGGGGTGGACCCCTCGGCCGGCGGACTCGTCGCATCCCTCGACTTCGACCACACGGCGTTGGGAGGAGTGGGCAATCTCGAGGTCAATACCAATTCCCTGCCATCGTGCACAGGAGGAGCACGAGTCAATACCTTCCTGATGACGGCAACGGGCTCTAGCCTCACCCGAAGCTACGCGGACCTTGGGTTCTTCTTCGTTGCGCCGTGACGACCGAGATCGCCAGCTACATGCCGACGCCAGTCGACGCGAGGGATGGACGACGCATTCGGGTCCGGAGCGGGTAAGTCGTGATCGGTCGGCGCTGAGCCTGCGGCGGCGAGAATCACGCCCCACCGGGGTCCGTCCTGGGCCGTCGACGGCGAGAGAAGCACGGCCGGCGGGAGCGACCTGCGCTATTGGGCCCCGCGTTGCCGAGCAACGGCCGACGATGACCGCAGGAGGGCCCGCGGGACACGATCATATGACGGCGTCGGCGCTGTTGTACATGCCGGCCGGCATTGAGTAACGCCCGGGCCGTGCCTCATCTAACCTCGGTCTCCGCCGCGGCCCAGCCAACGTCGGGATCGCCGTCGACACATGCGGCGAGGGCGTCGTTCTGGGAACGGGATCAGCGTGCACCAGCTGTCCGGACGGCCGTCGGGACCACGTAGGCGCCTGCGGCCCGAAGCTGCTCCCCGGCACGGGCAAATGAGGTCAAACACTCATTCCTTTTCCGGGAGTCGGATCGAGACTGAGGGTGATGACAACCGCGGCCTCGTTACTCGACGGCCGCGGGGAAAGGAGCACCTCATGGCCACCCTGTTTCCCCCGCCGACGGCCGACCAGCTGAAGGAACGATCTGGAACGAGGCTGCGCGCATCTGACAGCGCTCGCCGGCATGCCGTTCGTGCTCGGCGCTGTCAGCGCGTTCGTCGGTGGGGGCAAAGCGCCCGATGGCGACGCGACCGCAGAGTCGGTCATCGCGCACTACACCGCTAACCGAACCCAGGGCATCATCGCGGCGATCATCATCGCGCTGGCCGCGGTTCCGACGCTCGCGTTCACGGCGACGCAGAAGCGCACCGGACTGCGAGGGGGTGACCGGTATGTGTACGTATGACCTCGAGTGGCGTCGATGCCTCGCGTCAACTCGAGCAGGCGAGGTTTGGCCGGCTCGATCGCCGGCCTGAAGCGGTCAGGGAACTGTGCCCCCACTTCCCTGGCCTCCGGGGGGCTGGAACGGATTCCGGCCCCTCGGCTGGGCGATGCGAGCCGGAAAGGTGAGCGAGCAGTCTGGGGTACCTCGGCACCGGACATAGCGGGTTCGAGCAGCACGGGCGGTTCGCGCTTCTCCGGGCGTGCTTCTCGAGCCGTTTACCCGGTGCGCGCAAGAGGGCTCAGGCGAGCCGGATCGACGAGGATGGCCGGACGGCGTTCGCGTGGCACCGGTCAGCCTACCTCTGGGCAACAGTCTCAGCATGGGCGTCCGCGGCGGCCAGAATTTCGTCTCCGAACACGTCCACTAGGGAGCCGCTACTCCGCTCTCCGCGCAGCATCGCCAACGTCGTCGGTGGCGCATCTCGAGCGCAACGTACCGGACGGTCGGCTACGCGTACTGGCGCGTGTCCTACACGGTGCAGGCGTCGACGCCGTTCGCCGCGCTGGCTGAGGTGCAGCCATTTCTCCCCGCTGACGTGCCATCTCCGTGTCGAGGTAGCGGCTGGGCAGTTCAGGAGTCCCTCGGACACCTGGCGAGCCGGAGCTGCCCCGAGCACTCCACAGCACATGAGACAAACGCCCGGGCAGTGAGCGCAGCGTCCGCGGTCACACGCGAACACCTGCGGTCTCATGACGCCGGTCGAGGCGCTCAGGCGTCCTCGGCCAGCGCTCGGGGTACGAGCGCCGCGAACGCCGCGAGAACGAAGGCGAGCAGACTGACGACGCCGATGGCGTGTGCCCATGGCGCGTCGGCCACGTTCAGCAGTCCGATGCCGACGATCAGCAGGGCCATCGCCAGCCGGGCTCCGAGTGCGGGCCCCAGTAGCAGTTGGGCGAGGCCACTCTGACCGGCGGGCGCCACCGACTCGCTCTCTTCGAGGTGGGCTCCGAGGTGGCCTCTGAGAGTGAGCGTGAACAGGAGCGCGAGGGCGGGAAACAGGAGGACCGCGCCCGCGAGCACGGCCACGACGACCGCCACCATCGTGTCGTGCGGGGCAGCCGCCTGGTCGACCGTCAGGCCGGGCAGCAGCGTCGGCCATCGCGCGAACGCCCAGTCGGCGACGACGAGCGCCACGGCGAGTGCGGCCGTGTAGCGGGCCAGCTCGAACCGGCGCGCCATATTGAGCCCCATCGTCGCCGTTCCCACCACGACCGAGAGGATGAGGACGGCAAGCGCGGCGCCGTGGACGAGACCGGCGTACAGCGAGTGGTCGTCGGCGTGGACGACGATGAGCCCAGCGAGGGCCAGTGCGCCGGCGGCGGCGCCGGCGGCCAGTGCCCGCACCCGGAACGCCTCCACCAGGTCGGGCTCCCCGCGCCTCGCGGCGTCCGCGGCGAGGAAGACGGCGGCCAGGTAGGCGGAGAAGGCCACCGCCAACAGGCCGATCAGGATCGAGGTCGGGTTCAGCCAGCTCGTGATGAGATTCCCGGCGGCGTTGCCGACCGGGACACGTTCAGCCGCGATGCCGCCGGCGGCCGCGCCGAGTGCGAACGGCGTCACCAGCGATGCGACGGCGAACATCCCATCGATCGTCACCAGCTCGCGGGTCCCGGCGGCGCCGGAGCGCAGCGCGTAGCTGGCGCCGCGCAGGATGATGCCGAGCGCGGCGATGAACAGCGCCAATGCCAGCGTCGAGGCCACCGAGCCGAAGAACACGGGGTACGCCGTCCACGTCACGGTGAGCACGAAGATGAGCCACACGTGGTTGGCCTCCCAGACGGGTCCCATCGAGTGATGGCAGTGGTCCCGGATCCGTTCGCCCCGCTTGCCTGGGCCGCTCATCAGCTGCCACATGCCAGCGCCGAAGTCCGCTCCCGCCAGCGCCGTATACAGCACCAGCCCGATCAGCACGAACACGAGCGGCAGCGCGTCGAGCATCAGGCGGGCTGCGGGGTCGAGTCGGGAGGCGCGTCGGCGCCGGGGAGGCGAAGCGGCGCGCGCGCCAGCCGGCGGAGGATCCAGACCATTGCCCCCGCGACGCCGATGTAGGTGATGACGAGGGCGGTGTAGCCGACCGGGATTCCGCTCGCACCGGTGACCGACTGCGCGGTCGTCATCACGTGGTAGACCACCCAGGGCTGGCGGCCGACCTCGGTCGTCACCCAGCCGGCGATGAGCGCCACCGTCGCCGCGGGCCCCGACGCGACGACGGCCCAGTAGAACCACTTGGAGAGCGGAAGCCGCCGGCGGCGGATACGCACGAACAGGTAGAAGAGGCCGAGGAGTGCCAGCAGCGTGCCGATCCCGACCATGGTCTGGAAGGAGAGGCGGGTGACGTTGATCGGTGGACGCTGGCTCGCCGCGACCGCGTCCAGCCCCGTGACGCGGCCGTTCCAGCTGTGGAAGGCCAGCAGCGACAAGAGGTGCGGGATGGCGATCCCGTACTTGATCTCACCGTTGGTGTACCAGCCCAGGATGTGCTCGCTGGCGCCGCGGGTCGTCCTGTAGAGGCCCTCGATCGCGGCCAGCTTGATCGGCTGCTCCACCGCGATGACCCGCGCGATCCAGTCGCCGATGAGCACCTGCACCGGCGCCGCCAGGCAGGCGATCGTGAGGGGGATCGTCATCGCCACGCGCTCATACCGGGTCCACCGCCCGCGCAGCCGGGAGAACGCGTACACGCCCGCCATCACGAACCCGGTGACCATGTATCCGGCGATGTACATGTGAATCAGCTCCGACCACAGCAGCGAGTTGCCAAACAGCGCGCTCCACGGATTGACGTCAACCACCTTGCCGCCGACGAGGCGGAACCCTCCGGGGTGGTTCATCCAGGCGTTGACCGAGATCACCGTGAGCGAACCGGTGAAGCCGGTCACGACGATCGGCAGTCCGGAAAGGAAGTGCACTCGCGGCGAGAGCCGATCCCACCCGTAGGCGTAGATCCCGATGAAGATCGCCTCCATGAAGAACGAGAACCCCTCGATCGCGAACCCCAGCCCGAACACGCTGCCGAACGTCGCCGTGAAGTTCGGCCACAGCAGCCCCATCTCGAAGCTGAGGATCGTGCCCGTGATCACGCCGATCGCGAACAGCGCGAGCACGATCCGGCTCCAGCGCCGCGCCACGGTCCGGTACAGCGGATCGCCCGTTCGCATCCCCAGCCACTCCATGAACAGCACCATCGCGGGGAACGCGATCCCGAAGCAGACAAGCGGGATGTGCACGGCGAACGACAACGCCTGCATCTGCCGAGCCTCCAGCAGATATTGCTGATGCACCGGGGCGAACGCTGCGGCGAGCACGCTCATGCCTGGACCGGACGGTATCGCTCCGAGCTCCCCGACGAGACTGCATCACTATCTGCGGCTCTCGCGACGTCGCGCTCGTGCGCTCCGAGCATGACTCGACCGTGTGCTCCAAGCGCTAATCGGCCTCTCGGGTGACAGCAGCTCGCGTCTCACTGCCGGCGGACCGTGTCGAGGCGCCAGGGGAGGAGCCCGCGCCCGGTCGGGCACGGAGCCTAGTTGGGGCCGCCTACCTCTTCGCTACGGCGCGGAAGCCATCCCGATGGCCTGGAACGCGTCGGCGACGTTCTTGCCGGCGGGGTCAGCGGCGAGACAGAATGAGAGGAGGATTCGTGCCTTGAGCCCGTCGAGCCTTCCCGCCGGGATCGCGCCAGCCTCAAGGAGGTCGGTTTCGCTCCCGCGGTAGCGATAGGTATTGCGCAACAGCTCTCCGGCCCCGGTGCGCGATGCGAGCACGACGGGCATCTCGGTTGCGAGTCGCGCTATCCGAGGGAGCATCGACGGCGTCACGTGGCCGCCGCCGAAGCCCTCGATCACAACGCCCCGGAAGCCTTGCGCCGTCAGGGCGGGCAGGATCCGTCCGTCATCGTCAAGGGCTACCCGAATCAGCGCCACGGGTGGGACGTCGGCACCGGCGGGGACGTTCAGGCAAAAGCGTCCAACCGGCCTGGCGACGATCACCGGGTGCCCTTCGCTGAGCCAGCCGATCGGCCCGGTGAGCCGCGATTGGAATGCCGACGGCTTCGACGTGTGAGTCTTGGAGACGAAGCGCGCGGCGTGGATTTCGTCGTTGAACACGACAAGCACTCCGAGCCCCCGCGCTACCCCACTCGCGGCGACCTGCACGGCCGCGAGCAGGTTGGCGGGACCGTCGGCCCCGGGCAGCGAGGGAGCCCGCATCGCTCCTGTCACCACAATCGGCGCGCTACCGGGACACAGCAGATCGAGCGCAAAGGCGGTCTCCTCGATCGTGTCCGTTCCCTGCGTGACCACCACGCCTGCGGCCCCGTCGGCGATCCGCAGCGTGAGCTCGTCGCGGAGCCTCAGCACGTCTGCGAACGTGACCGACGTGGAGGGGCGCTGCATGAACTGCAGGGTCCGAACGTCCGCGACCTCATGAAGCCCTGTAACGCTCCGGGCGATGGCCTCGGCCGTCAGAGTGGGGCCGGGCGCGGAAGTGTGATCGCCGTGAGCGGTCGCGATCGTTCCGCCGGTGGCGAGATAGTCAACGCGCGGCAGCCTGTCGCCGTCGCCGCGGCCGGCGCCCAGGGCCGATCGGGTCCAAGGTTGAATCGCCTCCGGGAGCGCGAGCTGGCGTGGTAAATCGGGGTGGGTGCCAGGTCGCGCCTGGTCGCCGCCGGCCCCCGAGCAGACGCCGTGATCAACGGTGGTGTCGAGCTTCATGTAATGAGCTTGGCCGCTGCCAGCGCTCGACAGAATGGGTGCTTTCCTGCATCTGCGTCGCGGAGCTCACGGCGTAACGTGCTCGGTCACGCCGCTCGCGGCGCTAGCACCGACACGGCGCGACCAGAGCTATCTGCTCGAGGCGCCAGATGCAGGCGCTGTCACTCGCGGTCGACATTCCGCCGGTGTGCATTCGGGATCGCCTTTCCGGCGATGGTTCGGTCCGTCGAGTGGCGCAGTCTCAGGACCGACGATGAGCTCCACCGGACGTTCGCCAAGCGGTGGAGCAACGTCATGATGGCGCTGTTCGCCGTCGGGTGATCACGGAAACGATCCTGAGCCTCGAGATGGTCCACGGTGGCCGGAGCTCACCGCGACGTTCGGCTCGGTCATCTGGCTCGGTTTCGTGATCGAAGGGTTCTCGTTCTTCGTCGAAGGGATCTTGATCGGCATGTACGTGTACGTGTACGTGTACGGGTGGGAGCGCCTGGTCTCGCGGCTTCATCCCGCAGCGGGATTCCGGTGGTGAGCGCGGCGGCGACATCAGCGTCGGCCAGCGCCGTACGAATGGGTGCTGATCCCCATTGGCGCGTCCGCCGGCCGCCGCCAGACTTAAGACATCAGCTGCGTGACACAACGAGAGTCCGGTGCGATCCGGACGTAGCGGTCCCGATGACCGCTGAACCGCAGACAGCACGGAGGTGCCCCATGTCCGTATCGAGCTCCAGAACATCGTTTAGATCGAGAGCCACGCCAAGAGGAGATGTGAGGGCCAACCGGCGCCGGAACTCGGTGGATTACTCGCCCGCGAACCGTAGGGCAGTGCAATCCGGCTCGACCGCAAGCAGTTGCGGCCCTGAATGGAAGTCCGAGCGGTGGAAGCTCCAGGTGCAGGCGGAGGCGCGCAGACGACTGAAGGACCACATTCGAGACCTCGCATCGAAACGCTAGGTGCATCGCTCCCGGTCTTCGAAGCCGGCGATGACGGAGCGGTGCACGCAACAGATGGTCAAAGGCCGTGTGAATGCCACCGTCGCTCTGTTGGCTTCGAGTCATCCGAGAGGCCTGTGTGACGGTGGCCGACGGGGATGAACCTGTGCTTCGCCCTGACCCAGGCAGCCTTGACTCGATGCTCAGCAACTGCTCACACTGTGACACGGCCCGAGGGTGGCGCCCGGTCGACGTCGCGGCGGACTTTGAGGTTCGTGGATCGTCGTGGGCGCGGCAGATGGCGGTTAACCCTCGTGGTGAGCACGGCGATGGCGAGCGACACTCTCGCCTCATGTTGTCGCGAGAGAACGGCGACAGCGCCAATAACGACGAACATCTGGCGATTCGCGAGCAGGAGGCCGTATTGGCCGTGCGTCTCGCGCGGCTCGAGAACATCCTCAGAGGGCGGATGTCGTCGAGGGCGACGCTGTCGACGACTCCGCGAGGATCGGCTCCAGTGTCAGCGGGCCGGATCTACAGAGCGCCGCCAAGCGCGAGTACGTAAGTGGAAGTGCCCACGGCGTGCTCGCGCGCGGTACGGTCTCGGCGCCCTCGCCGGTCGGTCAGGCTCTACTCGACTGGCGCGAGAGAGAGCGCGTGGCGCTCAAGCTCCCGCATGGGCCGGCGCGAGTTCGAGCTGCGCGAGATCCGCCAGCCCCCGGAGCCATGACTGACCAGATCACGGCGGTCAACGCGAGCGTATACCGCAGCGTCGAGCGGCCCGAGGCCCGGCCGCGAGCGGAGCAGGGATCGGTCGCCGCGGGTGATGGCTGACCCGGGCTTATGTCTCGGCGCGGGCGGCCGCGCGCGCGGCCTCCCAGGTGCCGAACACGTCGCCGACGGCGCTGGCGGGCGGCCAGTTGCCATCATCGAGTCGCTCTAGCGCATGACCGCGGCGGCGGCGGGCGTGGGTTCGTGACCAGTCGTACGAGGAGGGGAGGCGGCCGTAGCGGTCCTGCCAGGCGCGCATCGCGTCGCGCACTCGCGCGGCTGTCCACCGGGTTGCGATTGCACCGGGGTGGCAGGCCTTGCAGTACTCGTAGGCGTCTTTCTTACCGTTGCGCGCCTGGGTGGGCGCGCCGCAGCCGCGGCACGTTCCCTGGTAACGGCGCTTGACGGCTTTGGCCTTCTCGCCGTCCGGGTCCTAGGCGCCTAAAGGGCGTTAGTGTCCCGTCGAGAGGGGTCGTATGTCGAAGCTCAGAGATGTCGTGGTCGTCCGTGTGAGCGAGAGAGGCGATCGGGAGGACGAGCACTTTCACTCGCCGGAGGTGCAGATCGAGGCTGCCATGCGGTGGGCGAAGGACCGTGATGAGCGGCTTGTTGCCTCGCCGTTTCCTGAGATCGACGTCAGTGGCAGGCTGCCGTTGTCCAGGCGCCCGGGTCTGTTGGCGGCGATTGAGATGATCGAGGCGGGCCGGGCCGATCAGCTTGTGGTGGCGTATTTCGATCGGCTGGTGCGCTCGCTCAAGGTGCAGTTGGAGGTGATCGAGCGGGTGGAGAGCGCGGGCGGGGAGATCTTCGCGCTGGATCACGGCAAGCTCACGAACGGGACGGCGGCGCAGCGCCTGTCGACGAACATGCTCGGGTCGGTGTTCCAATACTTTGCTGAGATCACGGGCGAGAAGGTCACGGCGGCTCAGGCGCGGGCGGTGGCGCGGGGTGTCTATCCCCACCCGAGGATCCCGGTCGGGTACGTGCGCGGGGAGAACGGCGTGCTGGTCGTCGAGCCCGCGGCGGCGAAGCTGGTGGTGCAGGCGTTCAAGCGCCGCGACCTGGGCGCGTCGCTGGTGGAGATCCAGGCGTGGCTGGCCGAGAACGGGATCGAGCGCGCACTCTCCGGCGTGGCCTGGATGCTGCGCTCGCGGATGTACCTGGGCGAGATCCACTTCGGCGAGCTGCACAACCCGCACGCGCACGAGGCGATCGTCAAGGACCGCGGGCTGTTCGAGCGGGTGCAGCGGCGGACGGTCTCGCGCGGGCGCCAAGCCAAGTCAAAGCGGCTGTTGGCGCGTCTGGGGGTGTTGCGCTGCGGGACGTGCGGGCCGCGGATGGTGATCAACTCCGACAGCGGCAGCTACCGGTGCGGCGACACGAGCGCGAACCGCTGCCGGCGACGAGCTGCGGTCAAGGCCGACCGGGTCGAGGCGATGGTGCTGGACGCGGTCCGGGCGTACTCGGCCACGGCCGACGCGCCCCGACGCGCGTCGCGCAGGCAGCAGATCCGCGCGGCGCACGAGGCCATCAAACGCGCCAACGCGGATCTCGATGACACGATCCGGCAACTCGGCGAGCTCGGCTTGTTGGGCCGGCCCGCGAGCCAGGAGACCTTGGAGAAACTCGCCAAGACCCTCGATGACGCGCACACCGCTCGGGCGCGACTCGGCGATCGGGGCGAGAGCAACATCATCGGTCCTGACGACATCGACAAGCTGCCCGAATCTGCGAAGCGGTTAGCGGCGTGGCGACGGCTGATCACCGACACCGTCGAGTCGGTTACCGTCGCGCCGGCGATGACCGCCGATGGGCGCCCGAGTCGCCTCTGGGACCCTCGCCGGATCGACATCAGGTTCCTCGGCCAGCAACCATAAAGAAAGCCGCCACCAGCGGCTTCTCACGCTCCCGTCGCACCCTACGGTCGTACGATTCGAACACCTCTGTCGACCGTCGCGGAGTCCGACATCGTCGTCGGACGCAACTTCCGCGACCGCGAGAAGCAGCAGCTCGAGATCGGCGTCGCCGGCGGTGCGAGATTCGTCCGTCGGGGAGGCGCGACGCCGCGAATCCGCGGTCGTCTGTCAGCAGCCGCCGGTTGTACGGAGCCGAAGGTTCGGGGATCGCTGGCGGTCACGGCCACGCGGTCCCCGGCGCGACTATCGCAACCGTGGCGAAGCGATCACGCCGCCAGCCCTGGCCGGCCGTCGCTGGGTCGCCATAGGGATGGCCAGCCGCGGGCTAGCTGGACAGACGAAAGCGCTCGTGCCGAGCTTGTTGCTCCGCGGCGGCGGCACACGGGTTGACGGGCGCGCTCGGGCGATCGGATTCACGCGAAAGGAATCACGACCTCCGATCGGCGCGGGCTTGCGCGCTGCCTACTCACAGAGCCGCCTCGCGACGCTTGGTGAGACTGCTGAAAATTCGTGAACGCGGCAGTGTTGCGCGCGACCAGCGTTGCGCCGGTGGCGAGCGCTTGTGGGCGAACGCCATCGTCCGATCCACTTCAGGCCGCTCTGGATCGCCGCGATCGCTTCGTCTATTGCATTCGCCCGGTCCGCGCCGGGCGCGAGAACAAAAGCAGTCGCGCCGGCTCCGGGCAGCAGACAATGGCACAGACGGGGCACGTTCAATCGGGCGCTCGCACTCGGCGATCGCGGCCAGTACGCGCTGCAGGCGGCGCTCGCGACGCTGCACACCGACGATCCCAGGCCGACTACAACTCGCCACCGCTTCGGGTTCCGCGGGGGAGCGACTCGAGCGTGATCGTCCCCTGGTGGTGTGTACTCGTCGGGCGAGAGTGCGAGCGACTGGCCTCGCGTGGCTCGCGCGAGGCCAGTCGCTGTCGCGTCTGTCAGCTGTTGCTCGACGTCTGGATCGCGTTGAGCTGGCCGCTCACGGTCACGGTCGGGCCTGCTGCGGCCTGGCTGCAGGCCAGTGTCGCCGTGGCACCGGCTGCCGGGACCGACGAGGCGAGGTTGATCGGCAGAGCCACCTGCGCGCCATCGGGCACCGTGACGGTCCTGCTCTGGCTGGACCCGCCCGGCACGGACAGGGTACAGGTGACCGTGGATGGTCCTGTTGTCGCTGTATCGACCAGGTAGGCCTCACCCATCAGCAGGTACGTCCCACTCGTCAGCGGCCGGCTCGTGTCGGTCGCGGATGACGTCGTGACGGGCGTCGCGGCCGAGTTGGAACCGAACTGCGCGGGCGCTGTCGGGTTGCACGTCACCTTGCCGGACTGGCCGACCGCGCCGATGGCGCCCATCGTGCCCGAGCACGTGCCGGAGACGCGAGTCTGAACCAAGGACTGATTGATCCGGGCGTCGCCGATCGTGCCAGGGGCGATCTTCTGGTACGTCACCGCGTTGTTCCGGATCTGCTTCGTGCCGACGGAGTTCTTCGGCAGCTGGGTTGCGGCATAGCCGACGCCCCCGAACGCGAAGAACAATGCGACCGCTGCGATGACCATGGAAGCCGACGGACGACGACCACGAATGGATTTGAACATCTAGGACCTCCAACGTCGATGGTGCCGCGGATGGCCCGGCCGTCCCCACCACGACTACTAGACAACGAGCGCACCATACCCAAACCCAGACCCTTTCGAACCCGGAGCAATCTTGTGTGTTCTCTACGACGGCCTGGCGGGTTCAAGCGATCACGACTCGCTTCAGTGGTAGTCCGGCCCGCCTTCGATGTCCTCGATGATCGATCTGGCCGAAGTCGCCGCGATCGGCGGCACCTCCGCTCATCGCCTCGCCCTGTTGGTGCGGATGGGAAGCGTCCCCGTGCGCGTGCGGCCCGCCAACTGGTCGAGCCGCCTGAACCGGGAGGCCATCGAATCGCCCGGCGCGCGAGCGCTGCAAGGTCCGCACCCAGCTCCGAACGGTGGACGAGTTCTCCCGCCCAGATCCCAAGTATCTGCTGCCCGGGGCCGGCGCGACTGCTTTTGGTCTCGCGCCAAGGGTCTGGCGACGTCGACCGCTTCCGGTTGTCGCCGAACGCTGACGAGAGCGTGACTACTGCTTCGGGCCTAAGCAGCAGCCTTGCGTCGACCACGAACCGCCGGGTGCACGTCCGCAGATTCGTGATTGCGGCGGTGGTGGGCGACCGTGGTGAGTGCTGCCGAAGACGCCACGCGTATCCAGGCTATGCATGTGCGCCGTCGTCGGTGACTTCCAAGTCGGGAGCACGACTTCGGTGGGCGGAGCTGTGGCGCTGAAACCGACACCGGCGCGCTCGGTGGTCGGTCAAACAACGGCGCGATGGACCCGGTCGCCGGCAGGTGCGTGGTGACCGTTGCGGCCGCCAGCGCCGCGATGCTGGTTGCCGATTGAGCCCGGCGTGACGGCTCCGTCCCTCGGTCCTCAGCCGAACGCCGTATCGGTTCTCAGGCTCGCGCAGGCCGCGCGGTTTGAGGCCAGCGTGTGGATCGGGCGCACCTGCCAGCCCAGCTGATGGGGCTTGAACAGCACGATCGGGTCGCCCGTGTCGATCGCGCGACCCGGGTTGTAGCCGACGTTGCCGACGTTGAGCTCTGTCTCCCACGCGAGTGTGCTCTGCCACTCCACCTCCGTGACCGGCTGACCGCACGCCCGGATCCGCCCAGCTCCGCCTTCGCGGCGGATCACGTCGTCCAGCCGACGGATCTGGGTGGCGGCCTCTCGGCGTAACCGGACCTCGTGGCGGACGGTCCGGGTACGAAGCGCCACGGTCGGAATCAGCGCAACGACCAGGGCAGCGACCGCGGCGACCGCGGGCCAGCGAAGCGCTGCCGGTGCGGCCGAGCCGAGCGCCACCGCACGGCCGACCCCGGCGCCGGCGAGCACGACGAACACGGCCTCGGGCTCGAACAGATAGCGACTGGCCGCCGACCAGCCGTGCAGCGCCAATCCGATCTCGATCGCGATCCACGCGAATGCAGCGCCGGCCAGCCACAGCCATACGCGCTCCCGGGTCACGATCGCGAACACGATCGCGAGCGCCGCCGCGATCTGCATCGGGAGCGCGTACAGGCCGAGCACGCGACCGAGCACCCCGGTCAACTTGCTGCCGTGGATCACATTGACCGCGTTGACCGAACTCAACGCGAGGTCGCCGGCGTGGAACCAGCTCTTGGCCGTGAATGCCGAGACGCCGAACCACACCAGCGGAATCGCGACGACCCCGATCGCCGCCAGCGGCCGCATCGACGGGACGCAGCGCCACGCCCAGATCGCGTAGACACCGGAGAATGGCCACGCCTCGGGCCGGCCCATCGACGCCAGCACCAGCAAGACGAACGTCAGCCGGTAGCGCTTTGACAAGTGCACGTCGATCGCCGCGAGGCAGATAGCGACGACCATGGGGTCCGAGTTGGCGATCAGGATCTCGTGCCAGTAGCCGGAGATGCCCAGCACGCCGGCACCCGCGAACACGCCGGCGAGCACCGGCGCATATCGATCGCCGGGGCTCGGGCCCGTGAGCCTGTACGCGATATGGCCGGCGAACACGGCGCCGCTGAGCGACACGGCGACCGAGGTGACCGACCACAGCCACGGCTGCGCCGATCTCAACAGCGCGTACGGGAACGTGAACATAAACGTCAGCGGCTTCCATGACGGCGCCCCATCGGTGTTGAGATTCCCGTGCAGCGTCTGGCGGCCCCAGACCAGCCAGCCGTAGGCGTCGTACCCGGGCTTCATCCCCGTGACGCCGACGAATACGATCGCGATCACGAGCAGCCCCGCCGCGGTGAACCATCCCCAGTGCGTGCGGCGAGCGGTTAGGTCGTGGGGCCCGGTGCCGGTCCTGCGGACGGTCGACGGGCCCGGGCGCAGCGGCGCTCGGATTGTTCGCTCGCGCACGACGACCGGCGAAACTAACAAACCGCGCGTCGAGTCGGACTAAAGGCCGCGCGGCGCCGGCGTCGTTGCTGATGAGCCCCTCGTCGCCGTTGCGATGGCACAGCGCGAGCGGGCACGAGCGGAAAGCGAGGACCACGGTAGAACGGGCGGCGCGATCGTTCTTGGCATTGCGATGGTCGGCCGATCAGTGCCCTGGCGTCTCCGTCGTCGCCATAGGAATGGCGGGCCGTTGGCGAGCGCGAGGAATGCGATTGTGGGACCCGTCGACGCCCGTCCCTGAGATTTGGTGCAGGCACGTGTCCCGAGTCCCGGAGTCGAGCAGGCGATCGGCGTTCTCCTTTCAGGGACGCCGTCGCGAAGGGTGCCTGCCCGATGCGCGCAACCGACGCCGTGAGTCCACGGTCCTAGCCTCGCGATTCCCCCTCGCGCCGCGGCGGGGCCCGCCCTATGGTGCACGCAACGTAAATGAGAAACGGAGGACGCGATGGAATCTCACGAGGCGCTCGAGCGCTTCGAGAAGGTGGTCCAGGGCGACGAGGAGTCCGACGGCGAAGGAGGGAAGCTCGCACGGGCCGCGGCGATCGTCGTAGCGGTGCTCGCGGCGTTCCTGGCGGTTGCGACGTACCTAGGCAACCAGGCCACCACCAAGGTCATCACCGGCGAGACGAGCAGTGCTGATACACAAGCCCAGCTTGACGCTAATGACATCAAGACGATCGTCGCAAGCGCTGACGCGGTGCTGCTGCGCGTCGTTGGCACCGGCAACCCGAAGGAAACCACGGCGGTCGCCAAGGCGGAGGAGCTCGAGAGCCGCGTACAAACGGAGTTGCAGCCAACGGACCAGCGGTTGTCAGCGAACATCGGCGCCGACGAGGCCGCCCGCAACCGAGCGGAGCAGCGCCACAAGCTCTACGCCGTGTCTGAGGTCGGGCTCCAGGTTGCCATCGTTCTGGCGGGCATCTCGATCCTGGTACGCCGACAGTGGCTGCTCGGATGCGGCGTTTTGCTGGGTGCAACCGGGGTGGTATTCCTGATCGCCGGGCTCGCGTACTAGCGGGCTGCGAGCGCCCAAGGATGCGATGCTTCACCGCGGGGTAGGTCAGCGCTCAGCGGCCGAGGCGAAGAACTGAGCTTCGTCCTCGAGCCTGACGGTCCGGCGCTCGCCGCCGACGACGATCCACGGCCTCTCCTGATCGTGACCATGAAGCGGGCGTCTCCTGGCCGGGATTCGGCACGACTGCCTTGTTCTCGCGCCTCCGCGGCCTGGGCGATCGGCATCGGCGACGACGGAGACACCAGGCCACTGATCGGCCGACGATCGCAATGCCACACGAGGTTGTCGCGTAATTACCGTGTCGTCCGGCGCGTTCAAGACCATTCCGGGATGGCTCAGAATTTCATTGGTTGTGACCGTGATCAGTCGTTCTTGATGCCGCCCGACGTGAGGGATTGGCTGCCTGAGGGTCATCTCGCTTGGTTCGTGTTGGACGCGGTCGCGGGGATGGACTTGGGCGAGTTTTATGGTGCGTATCGCAGTGACGGGGTTGGTCGGCGGGCGTATGACCCGGCGATGATGGTGGCCTTGTTGCTGCACGCCTATGCGCGTGGGGTTAGGTCGGCGCGGAAGATCGAGCGGGCGTGTGAGGAGGACGTGGCGTTCAAGACGATCGCGATGTTGGAGACGCCGGATCACGCGACGATCGCGAGGTTCGGGGATCGGCATGAGGCGGCGCTGGGCGAGCTGTTCGGGCAGGTGCTGCGGCTTTGTGATGAGGCGGGGTTGGTCCGGCCGGGGGTGGTCGCGATTGATGGGACGCGGATGGCGGGGAACGCGAGCCGCGAGTCAACTCGTACCTTTGAGGAGATCGCGCAGGAGATCCTGGCGGAGGCGAAGGCGACCGATGAGGCCGAGGATGAGCTGTATGGCGAGGCGCGCGGGGATGAGCTGCCTGAGCAATTGCGCACGCGGGAAGGGCGGGCCGAGTTCTTCCGTCAGGCGCGCGAGCAGCGCGCGAGGGAGGCCAGCCACGGTCCGCAGCCTGACGCGTCAGAACCCGAGCCCGTCTCGGATGCGGACGATGAGTTCGAGTTCGACGTGGAGCGGATCGTGGCACGCCACCAAGGACGGGAGGGCTGGACGCGGGAAGCACGACGCCAGCTCGAGCAGCGCCGTTGGGAGACCCCGGATCATGTTTCCCGCGCGCGTGAGGATCGGCTGCTGCTCGCGGGCGAGCGCCTCGAGGCCGAGCGCGACGCCCAGGTCGCGGCTAACCGGGCATATGAGGATTACCGGGAGAACGGTCGTGACAGGCAAGGCCGACGGCTCGGTCGCCGACCGAAAGAGTGGGTCGCGCCCGAGGTTCCCGATGGGGTGGTGAGTGTGAGCGACCCGGACAGTCAGCGGATGAAGGCCAACCATGGATACGTGCAGGGGTATAACGCGCAGGCGGTCGTGGCTGAGGGGCAGATCGTGCTCGCTGCGGAGATCACCAACACCCCGGCCGATTTCTCGAACCTGGACCCGATGGTCGCGGCGGCGATCGGCGAGCTCGAGCGAGCGGGCGTGACCGGCCGGCTCGAGGTCGCGCTCGCGGACGCTCAGTACTGGAACGAGCAGCACATGGACGAGGTGATCGCCAACAAGCACATCCAGGTGCTGATCCCCCCGGACTCAGGCGGCCGCACGGAGCCCCGGCCGGGCTGGATCGGCGGGCGGTACTCATGGATGCGAGCCGTCCTGGCGGCCCACGGGAAGGAGCTGTACCGAAAACGCATGCAGATGATCGAGCCCGTGTTCGGTCACACCAAGCACAACCGCACGATCACCCGCTTCCACCGCAGAGGCAGGACCGCCGTGCGCACCGAGTGGCGACTACTTATGGCAACCCACAACCTCGCCAAGCTCCACCGCCACCAGCTCGCCGCGGCAGGGGCCTAAAACCGGCCCGGAGGCGCTCACACCGCCCAAACCCGGCCAAGGCGTCCGCAACGCCATACCCAGCCCAAAGGGTTGCGCGACATCCTCCCCACGAAAGGACTCGCCGGGTCGGCGTCGGGTCGCGCAACCCCATGGCGACAAGGCGCTCGCGGCATTGTGGGCCCCGGACGGCGGAGCGCACGATCGCCTCTCTCCGAAAAACACGCGGCGCCAGCCTGCCGCGCGACCGTTCGAGCCGAGGGCGGGCCGGCGGTTACCTGGAGCTGGCAGGACCCGAGCGTGGAGGCGTGGCGGTGCTGCACCCGCCGCCTCCCGGTGGCGTGGTCCCGTTCTTCCCACCCGGTCGATGAGCGATTGGTTCGCTGCCCGTGATGGATGTGGACAGAAGCGCTCCGTCTGCGCCGATGGGTTGAATGCAGCTGTTCACGTTCACGCAACCCCACTTGAGGAGGAGCAGCCGTGGCGCTGACCCAGTCCCAGATAATCGCCGCGGTCGCGGATCGCGCCGAGATGAGCAAGGCCGACGCGAAGAGGGCACTCGACGCCCTCGACGAGATCATCCTCGGGGAGCTGGGCAATGCCCAGGGGTCCGGCTCGGAGGGCTCGTCCAGCTGACGGTGCGCGTTAAGCCCGCCACCAAGAAGCGCACCGGACGCAACCCGGCGACCGGCGCGGAGATCACGATCGCCGCCAAGCCGGCAAGCGTCGACGTGCGAGCGCGGCCGCTGGCGAAGGCCAAGGCGGCGCTTCCATCCGTGCAGAAGGCACGGCGGCGGCTTGCGGCATCCGGCGGCAGCTCCTCGCGATAGCGCAAACCGTCGCGGCAGCACCGCGCGTGCGTCTTGGCACGCGCTCGGAGCCCGGGACGTGACTGCCTTTGTCCGAAAGCGGTCGCTGTCGACGCGGCGACCACTGCTGGCAGATGGCTCGTTTGGTCACCGAGCAGCCGCGCGGTCGGCGACCTGTCCGCCACGGGCGACCAAGTTCTCGAGCCCGAAGCCGGCTCCTGCCCCGCCGGTTCGAACCGGAAGCGGCGGGCGCATCCAGCAGCCCGTTCGTAGCTGTTTCTGGTCGTCCGCGATAGCAGCGAGGGCGCGTCCGTCCAGAGCTTGTGCGGGTCTTCGGGAAGCGACAGCCGACCGCCAAGACGCGGCAATGACCACGGATCGTCCAATCGGCACACCTGCTGGGTCTAACGTCGGTCGCGACGCCCGCGAGGTCCGATTCTCGCCCGAGACCGCGCGATCCGTCAATGGCTCGGGCGAGCCGTCTTGCGTCTATCCGCGCAAGTCAGGACCGTGATCTGATCTGGTGGAGGGACCCGTGGTGGTGGCAAGGCAGGTCTCTGGGTTTCTGCGCCCAGGGGCTCTGGATCTCAGTGCGTGATCAACTTCGCCGCTACTACGCGTCCGCTGCCGGGGCTGGCGATTGCCGTTGTGGGAGGCAACGTGGTCCCGGTCCGTGACGTTCTGGCGGACCGATCGCGATCGACGGGGCGTCCCGGCGCGGCCGACACAAACGGCCCATTCACGGCGGGCGACTCGGATCGGCTTGCGGATGTGTCCTGGTCTTAGCCGCGGCATTGGGACGGTCCGTCCGGACATGGCTCAGCCGCGCCCGGATACAGTCCGCGCCGTGGGCTCGCCGGACTATCAGGCGCTGTCGGGAAACAGCGAGCGTGCGCCGGAGGCGTGGCTCGAGGCAGCGAAGGAAGAGGAGCGTCGTGGGGAGCTGCTGGGCGCTTTCGATCTGGCCGAACGGGGCCTGGCGGAGCATCCTGACGATCTGCGACTCAAGCATCGCGCCGTGCTGACGCTGGCGCGCGCGGGCGCGACCGACGAGGCGTCCAAGCGATTCGTGTTGTACGGCCTCGACCAGGTGGAGGACGAGGACGTGGCTGCGCTGCGGGCGCGGATCGCCAAGGACAGGGCACTGCTACGCGAGGGTGAGGCGCGGGGCGTGGGTGCGGCGCGTGCAGCAAAGCTGTATGAGCAGGTGTTCGCGCGCACCGGCGGCTACTACCCCGCGATCAACGCCGCCACGTTGCGCCTGATTGCCGGCGACGCAACGGGGTCGCGGGAGCTCGCGTCTCGAGTGGTTCAGATTCTCCGCCGTAGCGGCGAGGAGTCCTATTACGCGGCTGCCACTGAGGCGGAGGCCGAGTTGCTGCTGGGCCGCCACGAGGCGGCGCATAGAGCGCTCGAGCGGGCGGCCACTCTTCACAGTCACGACTACGGCGCGCTGGCGACGACCCGGCGCCAGCTGCGCATGATCTGCGGCGTCCTGGGGATCGACGAGGCGTTGCTGACCCCTTTGGCCGGTCCGGGGGTGGTGCACTTTTGCGGGCACCGAATCGGCCTTCCGGGAAAAGCGGGCAGGTTTCCGGGTGAGGCCGAGGGGACCGTCGTAGAGGGGATCGCCCGCGCGTTGGACGGTCACCTAGCCGGCTACGCATTCGGGGCGCTTGCAGGCGGCGCGGACATACTGTGGGCCGAAGCACTGCTTGCTCGCGGGAGTGAACTGCATGCAGTGCTGCCCTTCCGCGAGCGCAGGTTTGTCGAGGCGTCCGTCGCCCCTTGTGGCGAGGGCTGGGTCGAGCGCTTCCACCGTTGCCTGGCCGCCGCAACCGACGTCCGTTACGGAAGCGAGGACACTGGCGAGCCGGACGACGTTCTGTTCAGCTACGGCGGCGAGCTGGCGATGGGGCTGGCGTTGCTGCGGGCCCGCTACCTGGATGCGCACGTCAGGCAGCTTGCGGTATGGGATGGCCACCCGGCGGACGGCTCGGCGGGCACAGCGATCGACGTCGTGACTTGGCGCAGCGGCGGGCGGCCGACGACGATCGTCACGCCGGACGGGCAGATCAGCACCGTTCAACGCGTCTGCCTCAGATCCGAGCCGGACCGGTGCACGCGGGATGTGCCGTCGCCGGCACCGGACGGGACCGAGGCTGTGAAACCGACTCAGCTTGAGCGCGTCGTGCGCGCGATGCTGTTTGGTGACTTCGCTCGCTATTCGGAGCTCAACGATCAGCAGGCCGTCGTATTCGCCGACTGCGTGCTGGGCGCGGTCGCAGCGGTGGTCCGGCGCCATCGGGAGCACGTGCGGTGGCGGAACACCTGGGGCGATGGGCTGAATGTGATGTTGACCGATCCGGTTTCCGCGGCGGCGTTCGCACTCGATCTCCAGGAGGCGATCGCGGCGATCGACCTCGAGTCACAAGGTCTGCCCCGACACCTGGCGCTCCGGCTCGGCGGTCACGTCGGTCCGGTCTTTCCCGTTTACGACCCGGTGCTCGAGGCGGACGCGTTCACCGGCACTCACGTGAACCGCACTGCTCGAATCGAGCCGGTCACGCCGCCCGGGGAGGTGTACGTCACCGATGCCTTCGCCGCCGCGCTGGTGCTCGCCGGGGAGCGGGAGCTGACCTGCGATTACGTGGGACACATGGCGGCGGCGAAGGGATACGGAAGCCTGCGGATGCACCGATTGCGGCGCACGAAGTCGGGCGACGAGCCAACGCCGTGAGCCCTACCCCCGAACCGTCTCGTAGCCATGGGTGCGCGGGTCGAACATCAACCGGCCGGAGACTCGTCGTGATCGGCGATCTCGAGGCGCTCCGCCGACACGCGTACCGGATGGCGTACGCGCCGTGCGGACAAAGCCCGCGGGGTACCCGTCGACTGAGCTCCGTCCCACGCCGCGGGCGGCTGCCGGTGGGAGCTGGCCAGAGAGGGCATCGCCCTCGTTGACGGTGGTAAAGGAGCGGCCATAGAATCGCGCTGGGTGGCGACAGTGGGATCGCGGATTGGTCTACGTTGCGTGCGCAACCGTTGGGGGCGCGGCGCGTCCGTGCGAGCGGCCTCTAACGTAGCCGGCGACTGGTCGGGGCCCGTGCCTGAGACCCGTCGCTCGGGGGTCGTGGGCGATGACTGACGTGTTTGTGTCCTACTCCCGCCGGGACTCGGAGTTCGTCGGGCATCTGGTGGACTCGATCACAGCGCGCGGCAAGCAGGTATGGCTGGACACGGAGGGGATCGCCGACGCTGAGGTGTTTCCGGAGGCGATCAAGCGGGCGATTGAGGGCTCGGATGCGTTCGTGTTCGTGATAACGCCGAGCGCGGTGGAATCGGCGTATTGCGAGAACGAGGTGGAGTACGCGCGCGAGATGCAGAAGCGCATCGTCCCGGTCCTCCGCGATCCGGTGCCCGATCCGGAGCTCCCGGCGGAGATCAGGGATCGCAACTGGATTCCGTTTACCGAGGACGGGGAGTTTGACGCGGGCGTGTCACGGCTGCTGAACGCGCTGGACACCGACCTGGAGGCGGCGAAGGCGCATACCCGGTGGCTTGTGAAGGCGCTGGAGTGGGACGCAGAGCGGCGCGACAACAGCTTCCTGCTGCGCGGGTCGGAGTTGAAGGCCGCCGAGGCATGGATGGCTTCGCGGCCTGAGGACGCCGAACCGGCGCCGACCCACCTCCAGCGCGAATATGTGCTGGCCTCGCGCGAGGCGGCGGCCCGGAGGCAGCGGACGATGATGGGCGGCGCGGTAGCGATCGCCGCGGTCTCCGTTGGGCTGTTGATCTTCGCGCTGATCTCCCGGGGACAGGCGGTGTCCGAAAAGGTAAGCGCCCGCTCACAGGCCCTGGCGGCCGAGAGCCAGGCGCAGCTGCCCAACGACCCCGAGATCTCGCTGATCCTCGGCATCCGAGCGGTTCGTGAGAAGGCCACGCCGGAGTCGCTGTTCGCACTACGTGCTGCGCTGGACGCCTCGCCGTTGGAGCGCGCTCTGCCGACAATCGCAAATCCCGGAGGATGCTTGTCAGCTGCGGTCAGTCCGGACGGCCGGCAGATCGCCGAGGGGACCTGCAGCGGGCTGGTACGGATCCTAGACGGGGCCGCGGGTCGGGTCCTGAGGAGCAACGACATCGGCGTTCAGGTCTATTCGCTCGCGTATTCCCCGGACGGGGATGCGCTCGCGGCCGCCACGAACAACGCGGGCGTATGGCTGATCGACCCGCAGACCGGGGCCGGAGGTGCGTGGGAAGGTGCCGCGCTCGCGACCGATCCAGCCGCCGAGTCGGCGGCATTCAGTCCAGACGGGCATACGCTCGCGGCCGACTTTGGCGGCGGACTGGTAATCGGTCCTACGAAGGGCATGACTTCGCTGCCTGAGCTGGGCGCTCCGCTCGGTGGCAACGTAGTCTTCAGCCCGAATGGTCGGCTGCTGTTCGTCGGTGGGCAGGACGCTTCGGTCCGCGTGTACGACGCCGCCACCAGGCGCTTGGTGCACCGGATCATCGCTCCGCAGCCCGGCAGCTCGTGGCCGGAGATCGTTGCCGTCAGTCCCAGCGGCACAGAAGTGGCGGTTGCATATCCGTCGACCGCACAGGATGACACCTCAGCGGTATCGATCTACAGCACGTCGACGTGGCGCTGGCAGTCCACGCTGATGACGCTCCCGGACGTGGAGATCACGGCACTCGCGTACAGCCCGGACGGGTCGCGTCTCGCGATCGGCGCCGCCGACGGCACAGCTAGCGTGTGGTCCGTTGCCACCAAGCAGGAACTGGTTTCCTACGACGGGCCGACCGGCGCGATCAGTTCGATCGCGTTCACGCCCGATGGAGACTCGGTCCTGACAGCCTCTGACGACGGTGTCGCCCGCATCTGGCGCGCGATCGGTGTGGAGCAGTCGTTTCAGGCTGTGCCGCTGACTGGTACCCCTGCGCAACTCGCCTTCGACGGGAACACCGTCGAGACGATCCCGTTCGAGCAGCCGGTCATCTTCTCAACGCCGGCTGCCGGGCGCTCCGCGGTCCGGCGCCGGACGCTGCCAGGCGTCAACGCGGTCGTACTCAGCGGTGACGGGCGCCTAGCGCTCGGTACCGACACCAGGCAGTCCCAGTTTCCTCAAGCGGGCCAAGCAACGATCTTCAACACGCGGTCCGGCCGCATCGAGCGGCGGCTGTCCGTCACCTGGGCTCCGTCAGTCAACGGCAGCTGGACTCAGAGCACTACCTTCAACTGGACTGATACGCGTGTGGCGCTCCTGGAAGGATCAACCACGAGCGGACCCGTTCCGGTGATCCTGACAATCGCGACCGGTAAGGCAGTCGAGCTCCAAGGCGCCGGCAATACATGCGGCTCGCCGTCCGAATCGTTCGCGTTCAGTCGCGACAGTCGCCGAATCGCCGCGGCCGACTCCTGCGGCTACGCCTATGTCTGGGATGCGCACACCGGGCGGTTGCTCAGACAGGTGAACGACGACGGCGAGGTCTCGGCCGTGGACCTCAGCCCCGACGGCTCCCGGCTCCTCGTGTCCTCGTGGGACGCGCGTGCGACGATCTGGAGCGTCGCGACCGGCCGCCGGCTCGTGAGCCTGATCGGCGACACCCGTGGCCTCGCAGCGGCAGCATTCAGCCCCGATGGTTCGCTCGTCGCGACCTCGAGCCTCGATCACACTGTCCGGATCTGGGACTCACGGACCGGCCAAGTGCTCCGCGTACTCACCTTCCCCGACGACCAGGGGCCGCTGGTGTTCAATGCCAGCGGGAGCGAGTTCGCCGTCGCGGAAACCGACCCCGTGCCCGGCGCCCCGGCCGTCGTGCGCACATTCGACACCTGCCCCGCATGCACAAACGCGCGCGCCCTGCTCTCGCTCGCCGCACCGCATGCGACAGACGAACTCACGGTGCTCGAGAAAACCGTCGTGGGCAACTCGTGAACGCACGAACGAACCGGCACGAAATCACCAACCTTCTGCGTACCGCTACGACGACCCACGCGTGAACCCGGCGGGGGTTTGGCAGCCATTCGCGTGCTCTCTCGATGACCTTTGCTTGATTGCATTGCACTAGTGCCGCCCGTTCATAACCCGAAGAGTCCTACCGAGCCGGCGCCGACGGGCGCGTTACCGAATCGGACGAGGAACAGCGCCAGCCAGGACTGTCGGATCCTCGGTGGCTGTCGGAAAAACCAGTCCAGAAGTTGGTGCGTCAATTGGTTGCCGGGATAACAGATGCTCGCGACGGCGGAACTGGGGATATCACCGGGAACTGACTTTCAAATCGGGACCATTCTCGGACACCTCGTCCCACCGTCCCTGGGAGAGTGACTATTCGATTCGTTTACCCGACGGCCACTCGAAGTACGGAAGTGCGCTCGGCCGCGAGTTGCTTACCGATCTGAGCACAGTCGCGCTCGCGGTCGACGAGCAAAGCAGCCGCGGCGCCGTCATGGTCCCTTTAGGCGTGATGCAGCCGTTGGCCATTGGTATCGGTGACGACTGCTGTGATCGCGGCCGGTCGCGGAGCTCACGAGCTCTTTGGTGACGGGCCGCGCGTCAGGCGGCGCCCGGTGCTCACGATGGCTCCTCCACTGGTTGCGATGGTCGCGCTCACGGCGTGGCCGTGACCGCCGGCGGCCCGGAATTTGGGCCTCGGTACGACGGACGGCTGCTGACAGACGACCGCGGGCTCGCGGCGCCGCCTCCCCGACGGTCGCAATCGCCGAAGCGTCGCGGCGACCTTAGCCGCTCCCGTTCACAGGCGGTCAAGCGCCAGCCCGCGTTCGTATGTCAACGGTATTGACGCCCGAACGCTCAGGCGCCGCCGAAGGCGTCCGCGACGGCCGCCGCCCAGCTCGCGTACAGGTCGATGACGGTGGACGGCGCGGGCGATTCTCCGGCTTGTAGTCGTTTGAGCGCTTCGGCGCCGCGCCGGCGTGCGTGGGTGCGCGACCAGTCGTAGGACGACGGGGCAGCGCGGTAATGCGTTCGCCATGCTCGCATCGCTTCGCGAACCCGTTCCCGGGTCCATCGCGGAGCAATCGCGCCGGGATGGCAGCGTTTGCAATACGCGTAGGCGTCGCCCTTGCCGTTCCGTGGCGCGGTGGGCGCCCCGCAGCCGCGACACACTCCCCGGTAGCGCGCCTTGACCGCGCGCGCCTTATCGCCGGTCGGATCGTAGAGATACGCCTTGATGGTTGCTTGTGCGCGTCCCAGCCGACGAGCGATCTCGGCGATCGACAGACCCTCCTGGTCTCGGTAGTGGCGGGCGAGTTGCGCCGCGCGGCTCCGTTCCGCGACACGGTCGAGCATGAGAACCCCAAGCCTACCGGCGGTGCTGGACAGCCAGCCGAGCGCAGAAAAACGTCCGTCGGGGAAGGACGTCTCCTCGTGATGCCGCGGCGGGCGGGTGACTCCGGAGCTCGCGACCTCCTGGCTCGGCCTCCCGTTCCCAGCTGGGCCCTTTGTTAGCATCAGATGGGTCGTATAGGTACGCCTTGACCGTCGTCCTGCGCGTCCCAGCCGGCGGGCGATCTCCGCGATCGTCAGGTTTCCTCCTCGCGGTAGTGTCGAGCAAGCGCCCGGGCGCGCCTACGCTCACTAACTCGGTCGCTCACCTGACACCTCCTCGGCTGCCGGTTCCACCGTCGCTCCTGGTGGCCGTTGGGACAGCGGCGAACTATACCGGACGTGCTGGACAGCCACTGATGGCGCGAAAATAGAACCTCCGGGCTACCGATTGCTTTTCCGGGCCGCACCGATACCCACGGGCTACGCTCACCGTCGAGGTCAATACTCCTCAGGAGGTCTCAGCTTCTCTACGGCGAGTGGGTGCGCCGGCACCGACGGCGGATCGACCGACGGCGGATCGACGCTCGCCGCCACCTGCGCGCCGCGCTTGAAACGTTCGAGCAGCTCCGCGTCTCTCCATGGGCAGACCGCGCCCGCGCCGAGCTGTGCGCCAGCGGGGAGAGCGCCCGCAAACGCGACCCCCCCACGCGAGACCAGCTCACACCTCAGGAACTCAACATCGCAGGCCTCGCTGCCGACGGGCTCACGAATGCCGACATCGGCGCACAGCTGTTCCTTAGCACCCGCACGATCGACTACCACCTTCGAAAGGTGTTCGCCAAGCTCGAGATCGCCTCACGAACCGACCTCGCCAGTGTCGAACTGGGCGAACCCGCCAGCCGATGACCGAGCGGGTCTCGAAGCAATCCTTCACTGGAACTCGAGGTCCGCGTGGTATCTCGCTTCCAGGGCCTGCGTATGCGTGACTCTGGTTGATATTCGACTTGACTGACCGGCGGTCTCCCGACCAGCCGTCGCGGATGTCTCTCGCGTTAAACCTTGATCAGTTGCAAGGATCCTCGCATGCCCTCGACGCTACTCGACGCTCAGCAAATAACCCGCCAGCACGGCGTCCGGACGGTGCTCGAAGCCGTCGACCTACGCGTCGATGCCAGCAGCCGCATCGGGCTTGTCGGCCCGAACGGAGCTGGCAAGTCAACCCTGCTCCGAATCCTCGCCGGCAGCGAAGCCCCGACACCGGCACCGTCCGCCACTTTGGCACGGTCGGCTACCTCCCACAGTTTGCCGATGACGACCGCCGCTTAACCGTGCGAGAGATCGCACTTGAATGCATCGGCTTGGCGGCCGCCAGCAGCACCCTTGACCGATGCGCGGCGGCGTTGGCAGCGGGTGAGCTCTAGGCGGTCGAGCCACACGATACGGCGCTGGAGCACTGGCTTGGTCTGGGCGGTGCGGACGTCGAGGCCCGGCTCGGTGCCGCGGTGGCCGATCTTGGGTTGTGCTACCAGAGAGCCGCGCGGCGCGGCGAAGGTTCCCGCGATGCGTACGGGCGGCCTGCGACCAGACCGTTTCAGGTGTGCGCCGCTCGGTGCTCTCGCGGAAAGAGCAGCACGGGGCGACGCGGCTAATACGCCGGAGCTATTTCGCGGACCTCAGTAGCGATTTGTGGTCGGCGACTGGTCCGAGGTGCGTCAGCTTGTCGGGGTTGACGATCCCGCTGATGCCCCTGATCTGGCGGGCGGCGATATCGAGCGCGAAGACGCTGATCAGCCGCTGCTGTGCGTCGAGAAGGAGCGCTCCCGGGCCGCCGTTGACCTCGACGGGGCGCAACGACACGCCCGGAACGCGGGCGGCTTGGCGGAACCAGTTGATCAGCGTGCGCGCGACGCGGTTGCGGCCGCGCAGCGACCGCGCGAGCGCCGGCACCTTGCCGCCGCCGTCACCGGTCAGCTGCACGTCTGAGGCGAGCAGCGCCTCGAGCCCGGCGAGGTCGCCTTGCTCGGCGGCCTCAAAGAACCGGGCTGCCAGCTCGTCGCGCTGTTCATGGGTCGTTTGGAAGCGGGGCCGGCGCTGCTCGACGTGGCGTCGCGCTCGCGTCGCGAGCTGGCGGACGTTGTCCGCGCTCTTACCGATGATCTCGGCGATCTGCGCGTGGTCGTAGCCGAACACGTCGTGGAGCAGCAGCACGGCTCGCTGCTCGGGAGAGAGGCTCTCGAGCAGCACCAGCATCGCGAGCGACAGCGAGTCGGCCGTCTCGGCGTGGTGGGCTGGATCGTCGTTGCCGTCGGTGATGATCGGCTCTGGCAGCCACTCGCCGACGTAGCGCTCGCGGCGGGCGCGCGCGGAGCGCAGCTCGTTGATCGCCAGCCGGGTGGTCACGGTCGCGACGAACGCTCGCGGCGACGCGATCCGCTCGCCGGAGTCGAGCGCCTGATGCACCCGCAGCAGCGCCTCCTGCACCACGTCCTCGGCCTCGGACACGCTGCCGAGCATCCGGTAGGCGATCGCGAACGCGACCGGCCGCAGCTCGTCAAGCAGTCGCTCGCGATCGGTCATGCCGCTGCGAACCCCTGCCGCCAGCTCGGATGCTTCGGCTGCCACCCAAGCTCTCGCTTGGCCTTGGCGTTCGAGGCGCCGCGAAGCTCGGTCATCATCACCACGCCGGCCTCCCCGGCGAACAGCCGCCCGATGAACCGAGGCACCCAGATCGGCTGCTTGGCGCCGAGCTCCTGAGCCAGCGCCGGCAACCACTCGGCGACCGGGGCGGGGTCATCATCGACTACGTTGTAGACACCGCGACTGCCGCGCTCCACCGCCGACACCGTTGCTTCCGCCGCGTCGGCGACGTGGATGAAGGACCACACGCCGCCACCGTCGCCGACCAGCGGGAACTTGCGCCTGCGGACCAGCTCGACCTGCTCCGCGCCCGGCGCCAGCGATGTGCCTGGTCCGTAGAACGCGCCGTAGCGCAGCACAATCCCCTCCGTCCAGCGCGCACCGAGGACCGCCTCCTCGAGGTGACGGATCGCCGCCAGGCCCTCGCGCATCTCGCGCGCCGGCGTCGGGTCGAGCGCGTCCTCCTCGCTCTTCACCGCCCCGCCGGTGCGCGCGTACGGCCACGCGCCATAGCTCTGCGCCACAAACCGCCGCACCCCCACCGCCTGCCCGGCGGACAGCAAGTAGTCCGTCCCCTCGGTCCGCAGACGGTTGGTCAGCGCGAAATCGCGATCGAAGTGACGCAGGTCCAGCCTCGCTGGAATCGCTGTCAGCTGATGGACGATCACCTCCGGCCTCGCCCGCCCCACGGCCTCCGCGACCTGATCTGGATCAAGCGCGTCCGCGACCACCGGCACAGCACCCAGCTCGTCGAGCATCGCCTGCTTCGACCCGCCACGCGTCATGCCATGAACCACATGACCCGCCGCCACCAAACGCGGCACCAACTGCCGTCCAATCGCTCCCGTCGCACCTGCAACAAACACTCTCATTATCAACTCCTTGATCGAGGATTCCCTGCACCCCCTAAGACAAGACAGCAGCCCCGGCTGTGACACCCACGCCGTACTCGCCGCGTATCGGAACCCGAAGCGCCGCAGCAGCGCCGAAGCAATGGACGCGTCCATCGCGGCGAGACGCACGCGACGTTCCTCAGCGACCTCAAGCTCGCAGTGCATCGTCCGGTAGCGGATCAGACCGGTGAGCGAGCGCTACCCCGGATCCCTGCAGAAGGCGGCGGCGGGGTGCCAGTGCGCCCACCCGCAGCTGGCGGCCGCGTCGACCGCTTGAGGCCGGTCCTTCGACCAGCCGGAGCCGGAAGGTCAGCCCGCCCGTGACGAGCTCATTCAGTCGAAAGCGATCACGCCGCCACCCGATTCGCTGATCGCGCGCTGGCGGCTTGATCCACACCACGCCGCCCTTCCCCGTTGGGTGTCCTGCCGAGGAGTGGTGTCGACGTCGTGCTGCTCTTGAATTCTGTTCCTTGGATCGCCGCCACGGCGAGGCTAGTTCGACCGCCACATGGGACTCGACGCATATGACTAGAGTCGTGTCGTAGGCTCCGCCTGCCGAAGCCACCCGGCGTCCCGGACGGGCGAGCCGGCCGGTGCTCGCCCGATGCGATGCTGAGGAACTACACCTCGGCCGTCGCGAGCCAATCCTCGAAGCTGGGGCCCGCGAGCTCCGCGCCCGGGTTGGGCAGCGCGGCGCCCTCCGCGTAGGCCGCGGCGTCGGGGTCGTCGGGCTGCGCCAGCGGACCGCCGCGGCTCTCGCGGATCTCGAATGAGTCACCTCGGCTGGCGAAGAGCGCTGCTGCCGCATCGGCGAGACGCTCCTCCCGCGGGCCTGCGACCTCGGTGATCCTGCCGTTCTCGATCTCCGTCTCCTCGGCCGCGTCGGCAAGTGTCTCAGCGACGACGCGGGCGGCGACGAGCTGCGTTCGCATCTCGGGCACGTAGGCGACGCCATCCCGGATCGTCCATCCGACCAGCGGATCGACGAACTCGTGGAACTGGGCCGCGCGAACGATCCGCACCGGGAGCGGGCCATCGAGCAGCGTCTGTTCCTGCGCCAGCTTCGCCGCGTTGTAGCCGCCATGGAACTTGTCAATTCCGATGATCGAAACGACGACGATCCGCTTCGCCCCGGCCGCCGCGCCGGCTCGCTGCAGGTTCCGCGCCGAAGCAGTGAAGAACGCCGTCGCCTCCTCCTGATCGGGCGAGGGCCCGGTTGCCGCGTCGATGATGATCTCGACCCCGACCAGCGCCTCATCGAGACCCTCGCCGCTGACCACGTCGACACCCTGGGAGCGCGCGATCGGGACCACGTCGTGTCCGCGCTGCTCGAGGATCTCGACGAGGGGCGATCCGACCCGGCCGGTGGCTCCCGTGACGGCAATCCTCTGGCTTGTGTTTTCGGTGTGCATTGTTGTTCCTTTCTCAGGGCCGGGGGTCCCGGCGCCGGCAGAATTGATCCGCTGCTTGATTGACACGCGGCGGCAGCGAGATGTGACGCAGCGAGATGTGACCGATCGCGGGCCACGAGACGGCCGGGGTGGTGAGTCGAGTCGTTGCACCCCGGTCGGCGACATAGCGCCAGTGCGGGTAGGTCATCACTCAGCCGAGTCCCGTCGCGAAGCCCTGTCGCCAGCTCGGATAGCGAAGCTGCCAGCCGAGCTCGCGCTTGGCCTTGGCGTTCGAGGCACCCCGCGCCTCGGTCATCATGACCGTTGCCGCCTCACCGGCCGCCAGCCGCCCCAGCCAGCGTGGAATTCGCCTCGGTGGCTTAGCATCCAGCGCGCTCGCCAGCACCGGCAGCCACTCCCGCACGCGCGCGGGCTCGTCGTCGACGATGTAGTAGATACCGGCCGGGCCGTGTTCGACCGCGACGGCGGTCGCCGCGGCGGCGTCTTCGATATGGATGTGCGACCACACGCCACCACCATCGCCGATGACCGGGAACTGACGCTTGCGGATCGGTGCTGCCATCACCGCATCCGGAGCGCGGCTGACCGAGGTTCCCGGACCGTAGAAGCCGCCGTAGCGCAACGCGAGACCCTCGCCCCACTCGATCCTCGTCACCGCCTCCTCGAGATAGAGGAGGCCCTCCACCACCGGCCGCAGCGGCGCCGGCGGGTCGGGATCGAGGGGATCGGCCTCGCTCAGCACCGGCCCGCCCGTGCGGGCCCATCGAAAAGCCCCAAAGCTCTGCGCCACGAACCGCCGTGCCCCCACGGCGCGGCCCGCGGCCAAGAGATGGTCCGTCGCCTCGGTACGCAGCCGGTTGGTCATCTTCGCCATAGGGGAGCAGTCGGGATGCCGCGCGTCACGGATGCTCATCTTCCCCGACAACGCCGTGAGCTCATGCACGATCACCTCAGGCTCGACGGACGCCACCGCCTGGGCGACCGCGTCGGCGTCGAGAGCGTCGACCACGACCGGGCGCGCCCCCAGACTGCGCACCAGATCCTGCTTCGATCCGCTCCTGGTCATCCCGACCACCTCGTGGCCCCGCGCCACAAGCTGCGGGACGAGCTCTCTGCCGAGAACGCCCGTCGCACCAGCTACGAAGACCTTCATGACTGCTCCTCTCGTTTGATGCCTCCCTCATCAGACAGGACAGAAGCGCCGCTTGTGACACTGCTGAGCGCTCGTCTCGTTGTTCACCGCGCGCGTCCGACCCCGGCACGTGTGCACTACCGTCCGCGCGGTCCTCGTTCGCGCCACGATCGTGATCCGACCCGCCAGATCCAGGTGACAAGGGGACGACGTGCTCGCAACAGTTCCCGTTTCCCTCTCACGAGTCATGTCGACCGCCGAGACGAGCGGCACCGTGGCTGCCGCTTCGGCCGCCGGCGAGCTCAAGCAGCAGGGCTCGGCGCCGCCCCTGGCTCGGCGACTGAGCAGAAACCACAGCTGAGCGCGCGGAGTTCCGTCACTTCGAACCCATCGTTGATATGGAGGAGCGTTTGTCAAGCCGCGGCGTTGCTGGGCTGGTTGTCCGCGGGGTAGGGGGGCTCGGCTGAGGGGGCGGCGGCCCTGGCGGGTGCGCGACGCGCGGTCAGGCTGATATTCGCGGGTCGGGTGCCGCAGGACCGGGTTTCGTCGTGAGAGCCCGCTGTCTAGCATCGAGCGTGGCCGCTGGGGCGGTTGCTCATAACGATCTCGCGGATGCTCTCGCGCGTGGTGGCCAGGCGCGTTCCGCCGCCTCCTCAGCTGAGGGTTGTGGGTGGGGTGGTGCACGGGTTGGGTCAGGTGGTGGGGTGCTCGTTGGTGTCGGTGTTGACGATCGCCCAGCAGAACCCGACGAGGTGTCGGGCGACGGCGGCGGCGACGAGCGTTTTGCGCTTGCTGCGCTGGGTGTCGAGCCGCCGCCAGATGTGGTGCAGGCGTTGCTGTGCTTTCCAGGCGGTCGCGATCACGGCGGCGGGCTGGTCTTGTTGGCGGGTCTTGAGCGGCGGGCCGATTCTTGGCGGCCGGCGGTAGTGCCAGGCGGCCTCGACTAGGAGCCGCCTGGCGTGACCGGAGCCCGACTTGGTGATCGCGCCTTGGCGGCGGGACTGGCCGGAGCTCTTTTCCGAGGGCACCAGCCCGACGTAGCTCATCAGCTGCTTTGGGTGCTCGAACCGTCCGAAGTCTTGAATCTCGGCGCACAGTCCGACCGCGGTCAGCGTGTCGATCCCGCGCAGGCACCGCAGCTTGGCGATGTCCCGCGCCCAGGGCGATGTCGGGACGATCTCTGCGATCGTCGCCTCGAGCGTGTCGCGGCGGATCTGAAGCGCATCGATCGCACCGAGATAGTCAAGGAACGTCGTCTGCGCGCCGCGCTCGGCCAGTTGGACCTTCGAGAGCCATTGGCAGTGGCGCCAGGTCCAATTGTCGCCGGTGCCGTCGTAGCGGACGTCATGGCGCAACAGGAGCTTCCCGAGCCGGTGCCGGGCGCGCATCAAGTCCCCGCGGATGTCCTCGCGCGCGCGAACCAGGTCGCGCAGCGCCTCCTCCTCGCCGCTGGGAACACGGACTGGATGCAGAGCGTTGATCATCAAAAGGCGCACCAGTCGCTCGGCGTCGCGCTGGTCGGTCTTGACCTTGTCCTGCGCGGGACGCTCGATCTTTCCCGGGGCCGCGATCACGCAGTCGACCCCGGACGCCCCAAGCGCACGGTCGAGCCCGAACCCAGTCGGGCCGGCCTCGTATGCGACGCGCGTAGGACCGGGCAGCGCGGCGCAGAACCTCACCACCTCGCTCGTGTCCCCTGAAAGACGCTGCACGATCATCTCCCCGGACTCGGCGTCGACCACGCACGCCACCACCGTCGCGGCGTGCACGTCCAAGCCGACCCAGGTGCGAACCTTGGTCACGGTCGGTTCCTCCTATGCGGTTGTGGGGCCGCCGCGCAGGTGTCAGCTGCGCGGCTACAAACCTCCCCCACGATCGCGCGGGGACCGGCCGCTTCTACCAAGCCGGCCGGACGTCAGCCTCCATATGGTCTAGCGGCGGACCTGTTAGCAGGCGGACCGAGGCGTGCTCGGGTTCCGCGCGATGCAGGGACCGCGGCGCCGGCGCCGGTCACCCACCTGCCGGCGCGAGCCACGACGCCGTGCTGGATTACGCCTGTTGGGGTAATGCGGGCACACGTGCCCTCTGCGCTCCCGGACGGGAACCGCGCCGGCGCCGGCCGCGAACGAGGCCGACAGCTGCGCAAGCGTCGCGGTCAACTCCGGCGTCTGGGTGCACGTTGTGCTGGCCGCTGCGCCATCCGGGCGACCACTACTTTCGTTTGGCTCGCGCGAGCGCGCATGGATCAGCGCCGGTGCGCGCTGCTCGACGCTGACGTCGCGCGGCTGACGGGACGGTGATTTCCCGATCGGGCGCCCGCCTGGCAGGCCTAGTCCTCCAGCCGCAGACCGCCGTCGCGCAGCTCACTGGGCTGATTGCGTCGCAGCTTGCGACGTTCCCAGCTGTTGGGGTGCCGGATCGTGACACCTGCTGTTCCGCCGGTACCGGTGAGGCGGAGCAATGGGGTTCCAGGGAGCCGTTCGGGAGTGGTCTTGTCTCTCAGTCCGCCGATCCCAGGGTCCAGCCCGCCGGTCTCTGCGCTCCAGCTATCGGGGATCACGATCGTCACGCCGGCCCACTGGCCGTGCGCTTCTACTTCGACCTCAGCCAGTCGGGTGGCCGTTCGGGTGAAATCGAGTCTGGCACCACCCATCCCGCCGTAGACCGTGATGTGAGCCGGTACCTGCCAGCGTCCAGTGCGCGCCGCGCCGTGTAGACCGCCCTTGAGAAGCAGCGGCTCTCCTGGATCCGCCGAAGGTTCCGGCGGCAGGTCGGCGGTGAGAGCGGCAAGATCTGCGTAGGTCTTGGCGGTCAGGGCCTGCTCCACCCTCGCGTCTAACTCCACATGCTCAAGACGACCTTCCGCCGCCGCGTCTCGCAACCGCTCCACCACTGCATCGCGGTCGGAATCCGCTGCGCGTAGCTGATTGCGGCGATCAGGTTCTGGACCGGTGACGGACACGGCTTCGATCATAGGAAATGCTGGTGCGGCCACCCTCTGCCATCCAGGCACTGGGGCCAGTCCGCCGCACCGTCGAGACGCGTGCTCATCGCTTGGCGGTGAGCCGTGACCGATGTGTGTCGGCCACGGCTCGGGAGCGAGTTGGCGGGTTGGCCGAAGGCGGACGCTAGGCCGAGATCGGACTCTCCGCGAACCCTGCTGTTTGCGTCGGACGGTCTTCTTTCAGTTCGTGGGCCGGCGCGGTCTTCGGGACTATGAGGGCGAGAACCGCGCCGACGGCGAGGACGACCGCGCCGATCGGGATCGCCGCCGTGAGGCCGGCGGTGTATGCCTGCGGCGAGGTGTAGGAGCCGTGGGCGCTGAACACCGAAGCCAAGACGGCCACGCCGATGACGCCGCCCAGTTCACGGATGGCGTTGGTGGCGCCGGATGCCTGCCCGGCTTCCCGGGGTTGCACGGAGCTGAGGACCGCGTTGGCCGAAGGGGCGAACACGAGCGCCATCCCGGTGCCGGCCAGCATGAACGGGACGATCAGGCGGCCGTACGCGATGTTGGGAGTGATGATTGCTCCGAGCCAGGCGATCGCCGTGGCCTGTAGCGCCAGCCCGACAGCCATCAGCGGCCGCGGTCCGATCCGGTCGCTCAGCATCCCCGCGATCGGCGCGACGATCATCGGCATCCCCGTCCAGGGGAGGGTCCGTAGGCCGGCCTGGAGCGGTGTGTAGCCCTGCGTGGTCTGGAAGAACTGGGCCAGCAGGAAGATCGAGCCGAACACGCCGACGTACATCGCGAACGAGAGCCCGTTGGTGGCCGCGAACGTCCGCGAGTGGAAGAAGCGCATCGGCAGCATCGGTGCCGGCGCGCGCAACTCCCACGCTACGAATGCGATCACAAACCCGACACCCACGGCAAACGATGTCAGGATCGTTGTGCTCGTCCACCCCAGTGCCTGGCCGCGGATCGTCGCGTAGGTGATGCCCAGCAGCCCCGGTCCCGCCAGCGCCAGACCTTGCAGGTCCAGGCGGCCGCTCGGTCCTCGTGATTCGGTGAGTTTGGTTAGAGCCAGCGGGATCAGGACGAGGCCAATGGGCACGTTGATCCAGAAGATCCAGTGCCAGGAGATGCCGCTGATCACCGCGCCCCCGACCAACGGTCCGAGTGCCACCCCGAGGCCGCTGACGCCGCCCCAGATCCCGAGTGCC
Source organism: uncultured Solirubrobacterales bacterium (assembly GCA_963783415.1). Taxonomy (GTDB): domain Bacteria; phylum Actinomycetota; class Thermoleophilia; order Solirubrobacterales; family Solirubrobacteraceae; genus Palsa-465. The sequence continues at coordinate 262,377 of CAWANN010000021.1, read as the reverse complement.
ATCCCGCGCCGCGCGGGCGCGACGGCCTCGGAGAGTAGTGTCAGCGTGAGCGGGAGCACGATCGCGGCACCGAGCCCCTGCAGCGCGCGGGCGGCGATTAGGGCGTCGGTGCTCGTCGAGACGGCCGCCCCGGCGCTCGACGAAGTCGTCGAGCAGCTCGTCCAGCGCTCGTATCCTGACGCTTAGCGGGACTGATCAGCAGGGCTCTCCGACGAGCCTCAGGACACCGCCCCGCGTGCCGGCGAGGATCGGGATGCCCGTGATCGGGTCCCGCCACGGCTTGTCGAGCGCCGCCGTCTGGCGAGCGGTCAGGCGGCCGGCGACAGCACCTCGGCGCCTTTATCCGGCGGGGCGCCGTAGGCGTCTACGACGAGGTCCTCGTCCCCCTCGTTGACGGTCTGCTGCGGCGTGCCGGGCGCGACGTGGACGATCCCGCCGACAGGGATGACGTGGCGCTCGGGCGGTTCGCCGAGGTGCATCGTCAGGCTGCCGGCGAGGACGACGAAGGTCTCCTCCTGCTGTGAGTGCACGCGGCGCCTGCCTCGGGCGCCGGGCTCGTACCGCCACACGTTTCCGCGGGTGTGCTGGAAGTTCATCGCTCCCTGCAGCTCGGCGACGTGCCGCGCGGGCTCGTCCGGCTCGTGAGGGCGGGTCGTCCACTCAAGCTGCTCCGGCAGCACGATGGAGAACGGCACGCAGGCCACGATACTGAGGTGCTCGGCGGTGACGACTCCCAGCCACCGGACCGCCCGATCGGCTCGAATGCCTGCCCGGTCAGCGGCTTGCCGCTTCGCCCAGTCCGATGCCGGCGAGATCGGCTCGTGAGGCGATGTCGAGCTTGGCGAACACCTTTCGAAGGTGGTAGTCGATCGTGCGGGTGCTGAGGAACAGCTGTGCGCCGATGTCCGCGTTCGTTAACCCGGTGGCGGCGAGGTCAGCTATGCGCAGCTCCTGAGGGGTGAGCTGATCACGCGTGGAAGCGTCGCGGCGGCGCGCTGTCTCGCCGCTTGCGCGCAGTTCCGAGCGTGCGCGGTCTGCCCATGGAGAGACGCGGAGCTGCTCGAACGTTTCAAGCGCGGCACGTAGGTGGGCGCGAGCGTCTGTCCGGCGTCGCGCGCGACGCAGCCACTCGCCGTAGAGGAGCTGTGTTCGCGCGCGGTCGAATGGGGCCAGCGCATCGAGCAGGCCGATCGCCTCGGCGAACCGGTGCTCGGCGTCGGCCTCGTTAGCAAGCGCCTGGCAGCGCGCGAGCAGCGCTCTGCGGGTCGGGTTCGGGAAGCGTTCCACCCATGTCGCGTAGCGTGCCAGGTGTTCGGCCATCTCTTCGGAGCGCTGGGCGCGGGCGGCGGCTTCCATGGCGTCGGGCACGCCGTACACGAGCATCGGATTGGATTGCGGGCGGACGAGGGCGATGCTGGCCAGCAACCGATCGAGTGCCTCCGACGGGCGCCCTCGGCCGAGTGCGAGGATGCCGAGCGCCCGGTTTGTCCCGGCGGGTATCGCTGGGGAGGTGCTGGTCGTCAGCTGCTCGAGTTCGTTCATGTGCCCATGGGCGAGTTCCTCGTCACCGCGCACGGCGTCGACGTAGGCGAGATCGGCGACGGCCCAGCCCGCCGCCCACGGGAACCCGAGGTCGAGCGCTAGCTGCCGCGCCTCGGACGCGACCGCATACGCTAGGTCGAAGCGGCTGAGGCCGATCAGCTGCGAGGCCTGCGCCTGAAGGGCGCCTGGGAGCGTGGCCACGTACCCCCGCTCCCGGGCGAGCCTGACGGCGCGATCAGCGTGCCGGAGACCGTCGCCCCAGTTCCCCGCCCGCCCGACCGAGCCGGCCAACCAGACAAGGCAGCGTGGGTTTTGCAGTCGGTCCACAATTTCGCTCGCTTCCGCCGCCAGCGCCGTTGCACGATCGTAGTCGCCCTCGAGCTCTGCGGCGATACCTGTGAGAAGCAGGATGGTGAACCGATCGTGGTCGGTGACGGGCGAGAACTCAGCGGCTCGCAAGCAGACCCGCAGGAGCTGGTCGTAGTCAGCCAGGAACATTGCCATCGCGCAGGCCTCGAGCAGCATTTCGAGGCTTGCAGATGCGTCGTCGCTCAGCTCGATTCCCTCCAGCAGGCTCGACACCGCATCCGAGAGGGAGCCACCGAAGCCGTCAATCACACCGCGGAGCGCGAGCAGATCGGCGCGGCTACGCCCGTCGGCGGCGGGCAGCGATTGATCGACCAGACTGCGCGCCCGCTCGATCTGCCCGGCGATGAACGCCGACCCAGCGGCCTGGACCAGACGCCGTACGCGTGCCGGCTCGGTCTGGCTCAACTTCGCCGCCCGTTCGTAGGCCGTGGCGGCCGAAGCATGTCCGCCGCGTACGCGAAACCGCTCGGCGGACGCCTCGAGCTCGGCGGCGAGCCTTTCGTCTGGGGTCAGTGTGGCGATCGCCTGGTGCCAGACCCGGCGGTCGGTCTGCAGCTCGGCCGAGCACGCCGCGGCCAGCGCGGCGTGCGCGCGCCGACGGTCGTTGAACGTGGCGGATTCGTAAACAGCCGACCGAACCAGCGGGTGGCGGAAGGAGAGCCGCTCCCCGGCGATTACGACGAGTCCTTCCTGCTCTGCCGGGCCCAGCGCATCTTCGGACAAGCCCAACGCGCCAGCCGCTTGAAACAACAGCTGAAGCTCGCCGCCGCCGTCGGCCGCGGCGAGCAGGAGCGCCGCGCGCGTGTCCTCGGGCATGCCCTCCACCCGCCGTTGGAACACTGACTGCAGACGCGCAGTCAACGGGATCGCGTCCGGCAGCCCCGCGTGACCAGCCAACTGCTCGTCGGAGAGCCGAGACGGGAGCTCGAGCAGGGCCAACGGGTTCCCGGCCGCCTCGCCGAGCAGCCGCTCGCGCACCGGCCCGGCGAGTTCGCGGCCGACGTGCTCGAGCAGCGCAGCCGCCTCGCCACGTTCCAGAGGCTCGAGGACGATCTCCGCCCCCGGCGTTTCAAAGCGCCGATGGTCCGCTTCCTCCCGCACGGCGAACAAGAGGACGACGCCTTCGGCGGCGAGCCGGCGGGCAGCGAACATCAGCGCATCGGTCGACGGCACGTCGAGCCATTGCGCATCGTCGATCAGACATACAACGGGGCGCTCCTCAGCTGCAGCCGCCAGCAACGAGAGCACGCCCGCCGAGATCAAAAAGCGCTCCGACCCCTCCGGCGGCCCCAAGCCCAACGCGGCCGCCAAGGCCTCGCGCTGCGGAGCCGGCACCTCACTGAGTTGGCCGAGCACGGGCCGAAGGAGGCCATGCAACCCGGAAAAGGCGAGGTCGGACTCGTCCTCCACGCCACTCACCGAAAGCCTGGTCATCCCTTCGGCGCGATCGCCCGCATAGCCCAGTAGGGCTGACTTGCCGATGCCGGCCTCACCCCGCAGCACGAGCGAACCACTCTCGCCGCGCGCTGCCGCTTCGAGTAGTCCATCGATCAATGCGCACTCCCGCGTACGACCCACGAGCCCCGAAGCTCGCCGATACGCGTCAGCACCACCCATCACCCGAAATCATGGCGCACTTCTCGCACCGACTGGACGCCTTGGCGCCGATCGAGCGAGCTCAGTTCCGGCCCGACCGGCGATTGACCGGCGACGCACCCGATGCGAGCGGTCCCGGCTGGTGGGACCGTCCGCGACATGCAATCGCTCCTGCACATCGAAATGGCCAAGGCTCTCGTCGCCGAGCGGCAGCGACAAGCCGAGGCTCGCGCGCGATCCCATAACGGATCACGCGAGAAGTCCCATCAACGCGCGGTGCTCCGCGCCCCCGCGTTTGTCGTCGGGCGCCGTCATCCGTCGGCTGCCCGCATACCTGCACAGCGCAACAGGAATCGGAGGGCAGTTACATGACAGCGACGATCGAGGCCCACGGCCTCACCAAGCAATACGGCAAGACCAAGGCGCTGGAGGGCCTGGACCTGATCGCCCCGCGCGGGCAGGTGACGGCGGTGCTCGGCCCGAACGGGGCCGGCAAGACGACGTTCGTGCGGATGGTGGCGACGCTGCTGCGAGCCGACGCGGGTACGCTGCTCGTCGCCGGCCACGACGCCCACCAGAACCCGGCCGCGGTCCGTCGCGTGATCGGCCTGGCGGGCCAGTTCGCAGCCGTCGAGCCGGCGATGACCGGGCGTGAGAACCTCGAGATGGTCGCCCGCCTGTTCGGTCTGAGCCGGCGCGCGGCGAAGGCAAGCGCCGCCGCCGTGCTCGAGCAGCTCAGTCTCGTCGACGCCGGCGACCGGCTGGCTCGCACGTATTCCGGGGGGATGCGCCGCAGGCTCGACCTCGGCGCGAGCCTGGTCGGCGCTCCACGGCTGCTGCTGCTCGACGAGCCCACCACGGGCCTGGATCCGCGGAGCCGGATCGAGCTGTGGGACGCGATCCGGGCGCTTGTGCAGTCCGGGACCGACGTGCTGCTGACCACCCAGTACCTCGATGAGGCCGACCATCTCGCCAGCCAGATCGTGATCATCGACCACGGCCGGGCCGTCGCCGCCGGCGCACCCGCCCAGCTCAAGCAGCAGATCGGCGGCAACGTCATCGAGGTGCACGTCCGCGAGGCCCGGGACGTGGCGGCCATCGCCGAGCTGCTCGGTCGCCTCGGCGAAGGTGTGGCACAGATCGACGAGGCGACGCGACGGGTCAGCGTGCGCGTTAACACCACCGGCGAGGGACAGATGACCGCATTGCAGTCGCTCCACGCGACGGGCGTCGAGCTCGACGACGTCGCGATGCGACAGCCGAACCTCGACGAGGTGTTCCTCACCCTCACCGGAAAGCGACCCGACGACAACGACAACGCGACGGCCGCTCGCGCGGCCTAACGAGGAAGGGAACGACCGTCTCATGACAACCATCGCTTCGACACTCGACCACAGCCCGGCGAGCGCCACCCGCCGCCAGACCGGGCTGGCCAAGAGCACCCTGACCGTGGCGCGTCGCTCGATGCTGCGCTACCTGCGCACACCGCAGCTGATCGTCCTAGCCACGGTCCAGATGTCGCTGTTCTTCCTGATCTACCGCTACATGTTCGGCGGCGCGATCCACATCACTGGGATGTCGTATGTCGACTACCTGGTCCCCGGGTTCATCGCCACCGGAGTGCTGTTCTCCGGCATGGGGACCGCGGCCGCGATGGCCGAGGATCTCGAGCAGGGATTCATCGACCGCCTGCGGTCACTCCCGATCCCACGGGCTGCCGTGCTCACGGCCAGGGCGATGGCGGACACCGCGTTTCTCGCTTGGAGCACCGCGTTCACCGCGGCCGTGGCGTTCGCGGTCGGGTTCAGCCTTCACGGCTCGGCGATCGACGGGTTGGCCGCGTTCGGACTCGTGATCGTCTTCGGGTTCGCGTTCGAGTGGCTGTTCATCACGATGGGGATGTTCGCCGGCAACGCCCAAGCCGCCCAAGGGATGGGAATGATCGTGTTCCCGCTCGTGTTCATCTCCAGCGCCTACGTGCCCGTGAGCTCGATGCCCGGATGGCTGCAGGCGTTCGCCAACCACCAGCCGCTGACTTACATGGTCGACGCCGTGCGATCGCTGACGCTCGGATCACACGCACACGCGCTGCTCGGCCACCCCAGCTCGTACTACATCACCTGCGCCCTGATCTGGACGCTTGCGATCCTCGCGATCTCGCTACCCCTCGCCGTCGCCAAGTACCGGCGCGGCTGAACCCGAACACGCCCGCATAGGGCGAAAGGAGCCCACCATGACACCCACAGATACCGAAACGGTGCACGTCCGCGCCCATGGCCGGTCCGTCAAGCGCCTCGGCGACTGGACGACCGCCCGCCGCTTCGACGTGCGCGCCTCCCGCGGCCTCGTCATGCTCGACCTGCTGCTGCCGAGGATCGCCCCAGGCGTGATCGATATCGCGCTCGACATCGACCACTCCACCGTCAAGCTCCTGGTACCCGACGGAGCGGTCATCGACGACGGCGACCTGCGCCGCGTCGGCCGTGGCCGCGTGAAGGACTGGACGGGAAACAGCGCCCCCGACGGGCGGCGGATCAGGCTCGGCGGCGAGATGCGCAACGCCGAGGTGCGCGTGCACCGCGGTGGCGTCGCGATCCTCTCCCTGCTCAGGTCCCGCCGCAGCCTCAGCCAAGCCCGGAAGGCCCACCGCGAAGGCCGCCTCAGCCCGGCCGCCTGACGCAGACAGACACGGCCGGCCCCGCCCTGCCTCGCCGTCCCTCGCCGCTCGAGACACGCCGGCAGGCAGGGCCGGGTCGGACCGCGTCATCGCCGACCACGAGCCAGAAACCTACGGATATGAGAGGAGCGAAATGCAAGTTGATCTCGACACACACGAGCCGAGCGTCGCGATGACCGAGTATGCCGTCGTGATCGCCGGTGCCGGCCCGACGGGGATGATGCTGGCGGCTGAGCTCGCGCTGGCGGGGGTCGAGGTCGCGCTCCTCGAGCGTCGCGCCGATCAGGTGCTGGCCGGCTCCCGGGGGGGGTATTCACTCGCGCACGATCGAGGTGCTGGACCAGCGCGGGATCGCACATCGATTCCTCGCCGAGGGTCAGGTCGTGCAGGCAGCAACGTTCGGCAGGACGAAGCTGGACATGAGCGACTGCCCGACGCGCCACCCGTATTCGCTTGGGATCTGGCAGAACCAGATCGAGCGAATCATGGCCGCGTGGATCGCCGAGCTGCCGGTCCACATCCGGCACGGGTGTGAAGTGACGGGCTTCGCGCAGGACGACACCGGTGTTGACGTCCAGCTGTCGCGTGACGAGTGGCTGCGAGCGCGGTATCTCGTCGGGTGCGATGGCGGACGGAGCCTGATCCGCAAAGCCGCCGGCATCGAGTTCCCCGGGTGGGACGCGACGAGGAGCAACCTGATCGCCGAGGTCGAGATGACCGACGAACCCGAGTTCGGCATCCGCCACGACGAGAAGGGCACCCACGCCCTGGGCAGAGCGGAGTATGAGATCCGCGACGGCGAGATCGTCTACGGGGATAAGGGACCTGTACGGGTCATGGTCACCGAAGCGCACGTCGGGCACGAGACCGAGCCCACATTGCGCGAGCTCAGAGACGCGCTTGTGTCCGTGTACGGCACCGACTTCGGGATGCACAACCCGACATGGATCTCCAGGTTCACCGACATGACGCGGCAGGCCGCGGCGTACCGCGCCGGGCGGGTGCTGCTGGCCGGCGACGCCGCGCACGTGCACTACCCGGTGGGCGGGCAGGGCCTCAGCCTCGGTGTCCAGGATGCCGTGAACCTGGGATGGAAGCTGGCGCAGGTGGCGGGCGGGAGTTCCCCGGAGAGCCTGCTTGACACCTACCATGCCGAGCGTCACCCGGTCGCCGCGCGCGTGCTCAGGTACACGATGGCGCAGGGCACCCTCCAGCGCCGTGACGACCGCATGCAGGCCCTAGTCGAGCAGGTGTCGGAGCTGGCGAGCATGGACGAGCCTCGCAAACGGCTCGCCGGCCTGCACTCCGGGCTCGACATCCAATACGACCTCGGCGACGGACATCCGCTGCTCGGACGCCGCATGCCCGATCTCGACCTGATCACCGCCAAGGGCCCGCTCCGAGTCTTCGACCTGCTGCACGACGCCAAGCCGCTGCTGCTCAACCTCGGCCAGCCCGGCGGCCTCGACATCACCCCATGGGCCGACCGGGTCCAACGGATCGACGCGAGCTACCAGGGAGGATGGGAGCTCCCCGTACTCGGCGCGGTCAGCGCCCCCACCGCCGTGCTGACCCGCCCGGACGGCTACGTCGCCTGGGTCGGAGACCGAACCGACGAAGGGCTAGCCGACGCTCTTGCGACCTGGTTCGGGCCACCGGCTGCGGTGTAGCTCATTGCCCATCAGTCGCATCTGCCGCGCACGCCGTCTTCCTACACGCCACCAGCAGCCGACGCATCTACGTCGAGACCAGCAGGCGGCTCAGCGGCGACAAGGCCATGTCTCACTCCAGCCGCTACACGACGAAAGACCAAGAGCTGCTGATCGACTTCATGCAACGAGAACGAGCGCTGCAAAAGCGGCACGTCGAGCGGCTCCGCGGCAAGCCGACACCCGCACCGACCTCCCGCTCACCCGACTCTCCAGACCAATCCCACCCATAGAAAGGCCTGCCTCATGTTCGCACGGATTCAGACCCTCCACCAGCCAGCCGAGAAGCTCGACGAGCTGACCAATGTCGTGCGGAAGCAACTTCCAGCCGCACACGAGCTGCCGGGCTTCAAGGCTTCTACTACCTCACCCACCGCGACAACGAAAAGGCCCTAGTGATCTCCCTCTGGGAAACCGAGAAAGACTTGCGTCAGCTCGAAGCGCACGCGGCGGTACGCGTGCGCACCGAGGCGGAAGCCGGCATCAAGTCGCCACCGAGCGAGATATTCGAGGTGACGCTCCATGCTGCCTGACCACGGCCTCACGTTGTTTTGTCCCCGTCACGACGTTCCACGAGATCCCCGGCGACAGACGCCTCGCCACGAGTGTCGCGGACGAGCCGCGTGACCACACTCGCCGCGGGCAACTCTCCGTGCGCGCGCCGCTCGAGCGCCTCTCCCCCGCGCCGGCGTGGCGTGCGTCCGCGACCACTCATACGACGACGGCAGCCGACCGTGCTGGCGGCTCCAGTCGAGCATCGCCTCGACAACGCGCTCGCGGGTCCAACGGCGCTCAGTCGCGCCGGGGTGGCAACGCTTGCAGTAGGCGTAAGCGTCGCCCTTGCCGTTGCGCGGCTGCGTGTAGGCGCCGCAACCGCGGCACACGCCGACATAGCGGGCCTTGACCGCCCGTGCCTTCTCCCCGGTCAGGTCCTAAGCGCCTAAAAGGCGTTAGTCTCCGTCGAGAGGGGTCGCATGTCGAAGCCCAGAGATGTCGTGGTCGTCCGCGTGAGCGAGAAGGGCGATCGGGAGGACGAGCACTTTCACTCGCCCGAGGTGCAGATCGAGGCTGCCATGCGGTGGGCGAAGGACCGTGGTGAGCGGCTTGTTGCCTCGCCGATTCCCGAGATCGACGTAAGCGGGAAGCTGCCGTTGTCCCGGCGCCCGGGTCTGTTGGCGGCGATCGAGATGATCGAGGCTGGCCGGGCCGATCAGCTTGTGGTGGCGTATTTCGATCGGCTGGTGCGCTCGCTGAAGGTGCAGTTGGAGGTGATCGAGCGGGTGGAGCGGGCGGGCGGGGAGATCTTCGCGCTCGATCACGGCAAGCTGACGAACGGGACGGCGGCGCAGCGCTTGTCGACGAACATGCTCGGCTCGGTGTTCCAATACTTTGCTGAGATCACAGGTGAGAAGGTCACGGCGGCTCAGGCGCGGGCGGTGGCGCGGGGTGTCTACCCGCACCCGAAGGTGCCGGTCGGGTATGTGCGCGGGGAGGACGGCGTGCTGGTGGTCGAGCCCGCGGCGGCGAAGGTCGTGGTGCAGGCATTCAAGCGCCGCGATCACGGCGCCTCGCTGGTGGTGATCCAGGCGTTCCTCGCCGAGAATGGGATCGAGCGTGCGCTCTCCGGTGTGGCGTGGATGCTGCGTTCGCGGATGTATCTGGGTGAGATCCACTTCGGCGAGCTGCACAACACGCGCGCTCACGAGGCGATCGTCAAGGACCGCGGGCTGTTTGAGCGTGTGCAGCGGCGGACAGTCTCGCGCGGGCGCCAAGCCAAGTCCGAGCGGCTGCTGGCCCGCCTCGGTGTGCTGCGCTGCGGGACGTGCGCCTCGCGGATGGTGATCAACTCCGACAGCGGCAGCTACCGCTGCGGCGACACGAGCGCGAACCGGTGCCAGCGACGAGCGGCGGTCAAGGCCGACCGCGTCGAGGCGCTGGTGCTGGACGCGGTCCGGGCGTACTCGGCCACCGCCGACGTCCACGGACGCGCGTCGCGCAAGCGGCAGATCCGCGAGGCGGACGAGGCCATCGAACGCGCCAACGCGGACCTCGATAACACGATCCGGCAGCTCGGCGAGCTTGGATTGCTCGGCCGGCCCGCGAGCCAGGAGACCTTGGAGAAACTCGCCAACACCCTCGATCACGCTCACACCGCCCGGGCCCGACTCGGCGATGCGGGCGACAGCGATGTCATCGGTCCTGACGACATCGACAAGCTGCGCGAACCCGCCAAGCGGTTAGCGGCTTGGCGACGGCTGATCACCGACACCGTCGAGTCGGTCACGGTCGCGCCGGCGATGACGGCGGATGGGCGCCCCAGTCACCGCTGGGACCCTCGCCGGATCGACATCAGGTTCCTGGGCCAGCAAGCATAAGAAGCCGCCCGCGGCGACTTCTCGCGCGTCTGTCGACACCCCCGGGTCCTACGACTCGCACAACTCTGCCGACCGTCGCGGAGTCAGACGTTCATCGTCGGGCACGATTTCCGCGACCGCGAGAAGCAGCAGCTCGAGCTCGACGTCACCGGCGGTGCGAGATTCGGGAGGGCGCGACGCCGCGAGCCCGCGGTCGTCTGTCAGCAGCCGTCGGTTGTACATAGCCCACAACTCGGCGATCGCCGACGGTCACGGCCAGCGCGGTCGGCGCGACTATCGCAACCGTGGCATTGCAGCAGTGTCGACGGCCGAGCCGAGGTGACCGCTTTCGGTCTCGCGCTTGCCGCCGAACGGGATCGCGGCTAGCGGTCGGAGGGGCCTGTGGGGTTGTCCCGGGGCTCGTAGAAGTTTGAGGTGACGGCGGTCCCTCCCGGCTCGTCCGCTGTTGGTGGAGCGTGACGGGCGATCGGCCAAGATCGAAGGAGGAACCGCCGTGCAGAGCAACGTACCGGTCGCTGAGGCGACCGTGGATGAGATGGTGTTGCCGGACCGGGTGCAGGACGCGCTCGGGGACCTGGTGGGGGCAGCGAGGGAGGGCTTGTTGGCGCTGAGCGTGAGCGTTGGGCTGGGCGTGCTGTCAGAGCTGTTGGAGGAAGAGGTCACCGAGCTTGTAGGTCCGAAGGGGCGCTGGAATCGGGACCGGAGTGCGGTCCGTCATGGCCATGAGGACGGTGGTGTGACGCTCGGCGGGCGGCGGGTTGTGGTCCGCCGCCCGCGGGTCCGCACGGCGGATGGCGAGTCGGAGTTGCCGTTGGTGAGCTATCAGCACTTCGCTGACCGTGATCCGCTCGGGCGGGTCGTGCTCGAGCGGGTGCTCGCCGGCGTTTCGACCCGGAAGTACCGTCGCGCGCAGGACCCGGTCGGGGCGCAGGCGGCCGTGAGGGAGAGGTCGACGTCGAAGAGCTCGGTCTCGCGCGCGTTCGTGGAGCGCACCCGAGAGGCGCTGTGGCAACTTATGTCCCGCCAGCTCGCCGATCTCAGGCTGGCGGTGGTGATGCTCGACGGGATCGAGATTAAGGGGCGGATGAACGTCGTTGCGTTAGGAATCACGACCGACGGCGAGAAGCTCGCCTTGGGCTTGTGGGCCGGCACGACGGAGAACGCGACCGTGGCTGGCGCGCTGCTCTCAGACCTAGTCGCCCGCGGGCTGGACGTCGAGCAGGGAGTGCTGTTCGCGATCGATGGCTCCAAGGCGCTCTGAACGCAGTCGCGAACTTTGAGTTCGAGTGTCTGATCGACCGGATCTGTGGGCCGCGGAGAAGGAATCAGCCGTGATCTGTAGTACTCAACGGACTGATGGCTCTTCGTCGCGCTCATGCGGACGAGTATGCGGAGCGAGTGAACCGCGCGGCGGTTCTGGTGCGGAGGGTGTCGCCGGCGGACGCGGTGCGGGCGTTGCAGGCGGAGTTCGGCCTGTCGGAACGGCAGGCGCGACGGTATATCAACGCGGGGCTGGAGCGGCCCGATGGCGTGCCGGTGCCGGAGCGCACGGCGGTGTTCACTGTCAGGTTGGCGCCGTCGTTAATCGACGGGCTTCGTACCCGGGCGGGAGTGACCGGTCAGTCGTTGAGCGCGGTGACTGCCGAGGCGGTGTGTGCCTATCTTGCCGGTGCTGGCGGGCGGGGCGGTGGCCAGGCGCCTTGAGATCGAGTTCGTCGGCGACCGGCTCGCCAGCGCGCGGTTGGCGCAGGCGTACTCGATGTTGGCGCCCGAGCGGCGGTGCGTGATCGGCAATGAAGGGAGCGGTGATGAACGGCAGCGACGGGCGGAGCAGCGACCAGTCGAGGATTGCGGCGATTTACGCGCGGGTGTCCTCCGAGCGCCAGCGCCAAGAGCAGACGATCCAGAGTCAGACCGCCGCGCTGCGTGAGCTGGCCGAGCAGCGGGACTTGGTCGTCCCGGAGGAGTTCATCTTCGAGGACAACGGGTTCTCCGGCGCGAACTTGCAGCGGCCGCGCTCGAGCAACTCCGCGATCGGGCGTTCGACGGTTGCTTCGAGGTCGTGCTGTGTCACGCACCAGACCGGCTCGCGCGCCGCTACGCCTACCAGGTGCTGCTGCTGGAGGAGCTCGCCCGCGGCGGGATCGAGGTCGTGTTTGTCAAGGAGCCCGAGCGATCCGGCTCGCCGGAGGATGAGCTGCTGCGCCAGTTCCAGGGGATGATCGCCGAATACGAGCGCGCGCAAATCGCCGAGCGGTGTCGCCGCGGGAAGCTGCACCGCGCCAGAGCGGGTGCGGTGTCGGTCCTCTCGGGCGCGCCCTACGGCTACCGGTATGTCAAGCGGACCGAGCACGCCGACGCGTTCTACGAGATCGACGAGCTCGAAGCGCCGATCGTCCGTGAGATCTTTGACCGCTACGTCGAGCAGCGCGAGTCGATCGTCCAGATCGGAAAGTCGCTCACCAAGCAGAGCGTCCCGACCCGAACCGGAACGCCGCACTGGGGATCGTCGACGATCTGGGCGATCCTGCGCAACCCGGCCTACATCGGTCAGGCGGCCTACGGTCGCCGGCGCTCCACCGGCGAGCCGGCCAAGCCGATGCGGCGAACCCGCCAGCAGGGCAGGCGCTCGGGTCGCTGCGGCTACGAGGTCGTCGGCCCCGAGCAGTGGCTGCGGATCCCCGTGCCGGCGCTGATCACCGAGGAGCAGTACGCGCTTGCTCAGGAGCTGCTTGAGCGCAACAGCCGGCTCTCGCCGCGCAACACACGCAAGCCGTCGCTGCTGCAAGGGATCCTCGTGTGCCGCGAGTGCGGCCACTCTTACTACCGCAGCTCGACGCGCGGCAAGACCGGGCACGTGCACCATTACTACCGCTGCTCAGGCGCTGACAGCTTCCGCCGCCCCGAGGGCAAGGTCTGCGCCGCCCGTCCCGTTCGCATCGACGAGATCGACGAGCCGGTCTGGATCCAAGTGCTCGCGCTGCTGGAGAACCCCGAGCTGATCAAGGCCGAGATCGACCGGCGGCTCCAGGCGCTCCGCGCCGAGCACCCCGCCTCCCGCCGCCGCGACGGCCTCCAACGCGACCTCACCCGTGCCCAGAAAGCTCTGCGCAGACTGATCGACGGGTACCAGGAGCAGCTGATCACGCTCGAGGAGCTCCGCGCCCGTATGCCTGAGCTGCGTCGGCGTGAGGCGACACTGCGCGCCGAGCTGGACGCGCTCGACACCGAACTGCACGACGCTGAGACTTATCTCAAGCTGACCGAGACGCTCGACGGGTTCCGCACCCGCCTCTCCAACAACGCCACGGCTCTCACGATTAAGCAGCGCCAAGAGATCGTCCGACTCGTCGTGCGCGAGGTCCTGCTCGGCGACGACAACATCACTGTCCGTCACTCGATACCGGTCCCCAACGGCGGCCAGCCAGGCGGTTCGCTACTGCGTTCGCAGCGTCAAGGCGTTGCGCAAGGCGATCCGCCAGGTGTTCGGCGACGAGGTCCCCGTCCAGCGCTGCGTCAGGCATAAGGAGCGCAACGTGCTCGAGCATCTCGCCGAGGCCGACCGCGGCCCAGTCAAGCGGCGGCTCGCCAAAGCGTGGACGGAAACCGATCACGACAAGGCGCTCGAGCAGCTGCACCGCCTCGCTGTCGAGCTCGAGCGCGAGCATCCCGGCGCCGCCGCGTCATTGCGGGAAGGGATGGCCGAAACGCTGACCGTGACCCGCCTCGGGATCACCGGGAAACTGAAGCTCACTCTTCAGTCAACGAACCCGTGCGAATCGATGATCTCCACCGTCCGCGTGATCCAACGCAACGTCAAGAACTGGAGCAGCGGCGAGATGTGCCTGCGCTGGACCGCCGCCGGGATGCTCGAAGCCGAGACCCGCTTCCGCAAAGTCGAGGGCTACCGAGGCCTCGCGCAACTCGCCGTCAAGGTCGAAGCCGACCTCATCCGCCGCCGCAACAACCGCCACAACGACTTGACCACCGCACTCAATCTGTAACCATCACACACAGAGAGACCGTCGCCACCAAAGATCCACGACGACTGGGACAACCTCGGGCCTGTCGGCGACGAGGAGGACTTCCGCCGCGCTGCCGTCTCAGTTCCGCTCGTCGCCGATAGCGGGGCTCAAAAGGACGTGTCCGGATGGGGCGCGCTGCCTATGCAGCCTGCCGGTGTCTGGGGGCTGACACGGCGCCAGTTCGGAGCTCGGATCGCGGCGAACGCGATCGCGCGGCTGGGATGGCCCTCACGATCCAGACCGTGGCATTGCGAAAGCGCCGCCCGAGCAGGCGGGAGAGCCGAAGCAGTCGTGCCGCGCCCAGGCCGCGCACGCTTGGATGGGGCGATGGCGACAGCGAGGTCAGCGGGGCTGGCAGCGGTCGACGGCGCCAGTGATGCCTACGCACGACCGGGTCGACGGCGATCGTCAGCTCACTTTCGCTCTCGTCTTGGGCGGCGGGCTGCGGTCGTGGCGCGCGATCGGGCCGACAGGCCTCGGGTTGTAGGCGTCGCACAATCGAGGCGCCGGCAGCACAGCCAGCGTTGGTCGGACGAGCAGGGCTTCCGCTCCGGTCGGGAGCGCCAGCTCGAAGCCGGCCACGCAGCGTAGTTCCGCGCCTCGTCCTTTGGGGAAGAGACCGACGCCGTAGTTTCAGACGGCATCCGCATGTAGGAATCGCACACCTCGCGGAGTCGGTGGCAACGGAGTGCGGCGTTCTCGAGCCGGACTTCTGCAAGCGTTACGAGGAGAAGCCGACCTACAGCTCGGTCTAGTTCCCCAGCTCGTCCAAAGCGCTATGACGCGCTAACCGGAATCGAGCTAGCGCCCGGCCCGTACCGGCTGCTCCTCGCGTGGGAATCCAGAAGTTTCGTCGCCAGGCTGGAGCTCAGTGCCGCAGCTCATCCGCTGCGGAGGCCACAGTCGGCCCGAGCTTGGCGCCCGGGTTCTTGACGGAGCAGCAGCGACGGCGTGAGCAGGCCGACGCCGGCGCGGCTAGCACCAACTCCGGCCGGAGTTGCGGTCCGTCGCCGTTGTACTCGTGAGCCGCGGAAGGGATCCAGGTTGAAGGCGCTGGTCGGTCTCGAGCTGGCCGGCGGTGGGATATTTGACCGCCTACAGCGTGAGCGGACGCCTCGAGGGCGATGTCGAGTAGCGTCCGAAGACGTGCCCGAGCCCGCATTTCGTTTTGTCTGCCCGCCTTCGACCCTGGAGGGCGCGCCGGCGGGTTGGGCTCGCGAGATGCTCCGTGATGGCGAGATCGCGCTTCTGGGTGACAGGGGGCTCGCCGCTGTCGACCAGGTCGCTCACGAATTGGGACAGACGAGCATCCTGCTCGTCCGCAGCGAGGCCGGCGCCGAGCAACAGGATGCGACGGTGATCGCCCATGCCGGGTCGTTGCCGATTGTGTGGGTGGCGGTTGCGTTTAGCGAGAATGTGCGCCGTTGGGCCCGCGACCGGGGTCCGATGACCCTCCTCGTCGAGAACGACGGCCCCCTGCCTGTCGATGAGCGCAAGCGAATTGACCGGTTCCTCGCGATCCTCGGACGCCAGTCCGAGTAGGCATCGGCCGGTTGTGCTCACGCGGTCGTTGACAGCCGGGAGCTTCGAAGCATCGCCAGCGCGATCACGAGTTGCTAGGGCGTGCGTCAGGATCACAGCGATCGCGAGGCGTGACGCCGGCCCGGTGACCGAGTCTGAGCGGTTGCGGCCGCGTACCGCTCGGAGCCGCACAACTTCTTCGAACTGAGAGCGGTCGCGGCGGCGCGTTGCGGGCGCGCGGCCGAGGTTGTCCGGATGCGGCAGCGAGCCTGTCAGCTATCACACTCGCGTTGGTGGCTCCTTTCCTCGTGCGCGCGGTATCGGCGTAGTCGACGCCGTACCCGCGTACCGCGTCTGCGAGTCCATGTTCGCCGACGAGCCTGACACCGCGCGACTGTTCCGCCGGCTGCGCTTTCCCAGGTGGGGAGCTCTCTCGCCGGAGCTGGATTCCGGGCGGCGCGATTCGATCCGAGCGGCGGACTTATGAGTAGCGGACCCGCGGGTCGAGGAATGCGTAGGCGACATCCACGATGAGATTTGCGATCACGATAAAGAAAGCCCCCAATTGCACCGTACCCTGGATGATCGGCAAATCCGCTTGGTTAATGCCCTCGTAGGCCAAGCGGCCAACCCCGGGGATGTTGAACACCGTCTCCACCACCACAGCGCCGCCGAGTAGGAAGCCGATATCCATGCCCAGAATGGTGACGATTGGCGTGATCGCGGCGCGCATTCCGTGACGCCAGATCACCTGCCGCTCGCGCAGGCCCTTGGCGCGCGCCGTCCGGATGTAGTCCTGCGACATCGCCTCGATCAGCTGCGATCGCAGAAGCCGAGCGTAGAAGGCCGCGAGCATGGCCGCGAGCACGAGCCAGGGGAGGATCAGTGAGCCGAACCAGCGGCCGGGGTTGGCGGTGAGACCGACGTACGTGCCGGCGCCGTCGAAGATGTGGATCACGCCGATGTCCGTTGAGAACAGGAACAGCGCCATGAGACCCAGCCAGAAGGTCGGGGCAGAGATCGCCAGGAGTGACCCAATCATCGTGAGCCGGTCGAGCCGGCTGCGGGGGCAGACGGCCGAGATCGCTCCCACCACCATGCCAATGCTCACCCAGATCGCCACTGCACCGACGGTGAGGGAGATCGTCGCTGGCAGGCCGTTGACGATCATCGCCCTGACCGGTTGGGCGAACTGATAGCTGTAGCCCAGGTTGAAGTGCAGGATGATGCCCCTGAGGTAGATCCAGTACTGGACCCAGAAGGGCCTGTCTACGCCGAGCACGTGGCGAATATGGGCGAGCATCGCCGGATTCGGGAAGTGGCCGGCGCGCAGCACCGCTGGGTCACCCGGCGGAAGCACGTAGAAGATCAAGAAGGTCAGGAAGCTGAGGATGATCAGCGTCACGATGGCCCAGAGAAGACGGCGGATGATGTAGCGGACCATCACGGTTTCGGGGCGATCCCCTGGGGCCCGCCGGAGCGTAGTCCCCGGATCACGGTCTTATGCAAGGCGTTGGGGAGCCGTGGTGTGCGGTCGGTCCCTGGCACCCTAAGCGCGGATTCACGCTACCGCCAGGAGCGAAGGACAGCAAGAGCCGCAGAAGCGGGCGTCGCGCAGGCCGATTCAAACTTCCGCGTCACCGACAATGCCAGCAGCTTTCTACCTCCCGGTCCAATAACTGCTACGCGGTGATCCGCTGCCGTCGCTGGCTGCCGACTCTTCTGGATGATTGCTCCCTTGTGATCTCACTTTTTCGAAGGTTTGGGCTCGGTGCTGGTGCGCCACGGCCGTTGCAGGACGGTCGCAGAGCGGCGGCTCCGGCTTTGCCCGATTCGCGTCTACTTGTAGGAGACAGGCCCGGTCCCGTTTGCGATCCCGATGCCCGGGTATTGGGTCGCGTTCGTGTTGCACTGGCCGTTGGCGAGTCGTGGCAGGATCCACGCGAAGGTGACCGTGGTCTGGAGCTTGCCGCTGATGCCCTGGTAAGCGCCGGTCCCCGTGCCGTCGACGATCGGTATCGGCCCGGTTGCCGAGCCGTCGGCCGAGCACGTCACGGGGTTGACGCGGGAAATTGAGCAGGTTCCCGATAGGCCCGACGTTGATCTCGAACGAGCCCTTGGACAGGACGAGCTTGTTGTAGTTTCCGCCGTCGGCGACGCCCTGGTGGTCCCTGCCGTGATCGGTTATCGCTCCGGTGAGGATTACCGTTCCGAGGCTGCCAGCGAGCGCGGTGTCCGCCTCGTAGACGTGGACCTCACCCCCGGTCGACGATCCGGCGGCGGACGCGAGCCCGCCGGAGACGGCGAGGACCGCCGTGCTGATCAGTGCGAGCGGCGCCACGAGCTTTACGTCTTGCGGTTTCTCATCGAGACCTCCTCTCGTCGAGAACTTGGTTGTTCGGCGAGCAGGCTGAGCGAGAGCGGTTGCATCGCGGTTGCAAACGAGCAACGATGTGTTGCGGGAAGGCCGTTCCGGGGCGAAGCCGGGCGCTCGGCGGGGCGGTGACGGCGTCACACCGAAAACTGAGCTATGGACTTTCGGATCCTCGGACCGCTCGAGGTGCGCGACGGCAGTCGACCGTTGGCGCTGGGCGGCGGGAGACAACGAGCTCTCCTAGCGATCCTGCTGCTGCACCGCAACGAGATCGTGTCCACTGACCGTTTGATCGACGAGCTGTGGGGCGAGTCGCCGCCGTTGGGCGCTCGGAAAACGTTGCGCGCGTACGTTTCCAGGCTGCGCCGGGCGATTGGTGCCAGCGGCGCACGTCGGCAGCGACCAGCGGCGATTCCGAGCGCGAACCCTGGTCACGGGGTTCTGCTGACGAGGGGGCACGGGTACGTACTCGAGATCGAGCCGGGCGAGCTCGACCTGAATACGTTCGAGTGGCTGGTCCGCGAAGGCCGAGAAGCCGCAGAGACAGGTAACCCGACCCAGGCCGCGATCCTCCTTCGCGAGGCGGACAGCCTGTGGCGAGGCCGGCCGCTGGCCGATCTGGAGTTCGAGCCGTTCGCGCGCGTGGAGGTCCGGCGGCTAGAGGACCTGCGCCTGGAGGCGGTCGAGGATCGAATCGATGCCGACCTCGTTCTCGGCCGTCACGCGACGTTGTGTCCCGAACTGGAGGCGCTCGCCGCAGAGCATCCGGTCCGCGAGCGGCTCCATGCCCAGTTGATGCTGGCTTTGTATCGCTCGGGTCGTCAGGCGGAAGCCCTGGAGGCCTACCAGCGCACGCGCACTCGGCTCTCGGAGGAGCTTGGCCTGGAACCCGGTCATCGCCTCAGGAGCCTCCAGGCCCAGATTCTCAACCAAGACCCTTCCCTGACGCCCACGGAGTGGCCCCCGGTTGGGAAAGCGGATCCTGGACGTGAGCGCAGCGGCTGCGGCTGAATTGGCTCGTGCCTCGCAGCATCACATGTCAGCGCGTACGGAGGCTGTAATTGGACGCGATCGCGAGGTCCAGGACCTGGCCGGGCTGCTCGCCGATCAGGACGTGGCGCTGGTGACGTTGACGGGCACGGGCGGTGCCGGCAAGACGGCTCTTGCGCTCCGCCTCGTACGGGAGGTCGGCACGAGCTTTGCCGATGGGGTGACGATGGTATGGCTGGCGGAGACCCCTGGTCCGGCGCAGGTGGTTCCCGAACTGGCCCGCCAGTTGGGAATAGAGGTCGGTCGGCACGGAGTTGGCCGGCGAAGCGATCGTCGCGGTTCTTCCGGTTCCAGCACAAGTTGCTCGTGCTCGATAATTTCGAGCACGTGCTGGCGGCCGGTCCAGCGCTCGCGGAGCTGATCTCTCGGTGCTCGCGAGTGAAAGTGCTGGTGACCAGTCGGGCTCCGTTACGCGTTTCCCTCGAGCGCGTGTACAACGTAGGTGGTCTGGCGGTGCCGTCCGCCGACGACCTCGACTTGCCGGTGTGCTTGCGGGTCGCCGGCGGCGGCTCTGTTCCTCGACCGCGCCGTTGCGGCCGATCCTAACTTCGAGTTGACGTCGGATGCGATCGAAGCGACAGCCGAGCTGTGTCGGTATCTCGGCGGGTTGCCACTCGCGCTTGAGCTCGCCGCCGCGAGGACAGGAGTGCTCACGCCGACGCAGATTCTCGGCCGCCTACGGACCGCCTCAGACCTGTTAGGGCCGGCCCGCCGGGACGCACCAGCCCGCCATCGCACCCTGCAGGCCACCATCGATTGGTCGTTCGATCTGCTCACCCCGAGGGAGCAGCGGCTGTTTACGGTTCTCGGGCTGTTCGTTGGCGGCTTCTCGGTCGACGCCGTCGAAGAGACCTGCGGCGACACGGTGCAGGATGTCGTCGGCGGGCTGGCGACGCTGCTCGATCACGGACTCGTGCAACGCGTACCAGCGCGCAGCGGACCGCGCCTGGGCACGCTCGAGCCGATCAGGCAGTACGCGTTGCGGCGCCTGCGGTCAGAGAGTTGGCACGGATCGCTCGTTTCGCGGTACGTCGAGTACTACGCGAGGTTCGCCGAATCGGCACGAGCGAGCCTGCGCGGTGACCGGCAACTGGAGTGTCTGGCGCAACTCGATGACGAGTTGGGCAATCTCCGCAATGTCTTAGAGCTCGCCAAAGCACAACCACGGCTTGACCTCGCGCTTCGCCTGACCGCGGCTCTATCTACGTTTTGGATCACACGAGACCTAGGCCCAGAGATTCGATCCTGGTTACGACGCGCGCTTGAGCAGCCGGCCTCGGGTGATCGGGCCGTGCGGGCGTGGGCGGTATACACGCTCGGCTTGCTAGCTCTCATGGATTGGGACCAAGCCGAGGCCACGACGATGCTCACGGCATGCCTCGCGGAGTGCTACGAGCTAGGCGATCTGACATTGACTGCCTATTGCGAGGCCGAGCTCGCTGACGCATATTCAAGGCCGGGTGATGCCAACGCAAGCGCAGTACATGCGGAGCGAGCCGTCGCGATCGCCGCTGAAACCGGCGACCTCTGGACCGAGGCGAACGTGCTGAGAATCACCGGAAGTGCGGCCGAGACGTACGTCCTGGCGCGGGATCGGTGCGAGCGCGCGCTGGCGCTGTACTCCTCCTTCGGGGACCGACTGTGGTCCTCTTTCATCAAGGGCAACCTAGGCTACGCGGCTCTCGTCGAGGGCGATTACGACTACGCTCGACTACTCACCGAACAGGCGATTGCCGAAGGCCACGGCATCTGGGGCGTCGGTCAAAAGGCGCAACTCGAGGCGAACCTAGGGCTCGTCGCCCTGTTCCAAGGCGAGCCCTCGCGAGCGAGCCCGCACCTCAGAAGATCGCTGGCACACTCGCGCAGTATTGGATGGTGGGCCAATGCGCAAGAGGCCGTGCTCGGCCTCGCCGCACTCGCGGCCAGCGAGGGCCGGGACGACTTAGCGACGACCCTCGCCGCCGCTGCACGAGCGGTATACGACAGCCCATTTGAAAACGCACTTCACCGGCGCTTATACAACCGCCTCACCGCGTCTACGCGTGACGCGAACCATCAGCCGGCACTCACGGCTCACCAACTCGACGGCATCCTTCGCGAGGCTTCCCAGGCTCACATGGCTGACCAGACCGTGGCGACTCCATGATCTCGGCCACCGAATCTCCCAGAACCTTGGACGCTCACAACTCGGGCCTCGGGACTCTCGATCCTCCGGCCGTACCGCCGGCAGGGACTGTGGAGCGATAATCATCGTCCTCGCCTGCTCCACCCGCCCAGCCGAACGCCGAGCGGATTGCACGAACACTAGCCAGCCTGGCGTCGCTCCCGCCGACCATCCGACCGACCGAAATTCAAGCCGCAGTGCGACGCTACCGATGATTTCCGTCTTCGCAGGGAGGCGAGTCGTCGACGGGGAGGTCGATACCGCTCAAATACGGGCCGGGCGACGGCGCGACTGCGACCCTCGGCGCGCCCGCTGTCCAAGCAAATCAGCAACGGGCCCGGGGTGACTGCCTTAGGGGGTCAGGCGGGGCAGACATGAGGGCCGGCTCGTAATGAGCCGGCCCTCACTCTGGCTCCGGCCGTCTCGCTTCTGACCAGAGCGTGTCACCCCCGTGGGACGGCGCAAACCCGGGAGGCCGTTCGACTTAGCGGCCCTATCCGGTGAAGCTGGCGGTAAGGCTCGTCGGGACACCCGGCTTGGTGGAAAGGCTGCCGAACACCTGGGCCTGTCCGCTGATCGCCTGGGAGGCTTGGCCGGGCGCCTGCATCGTGGCCGTGTAGGTACCGGTCGTGTTCACGCCGAGGCCCGCGACGGCGGCCCCATTGCAGAGGAGCCCGAAGCCGGGCGTAGAGTCGGGGTACAGCGAGTATTGGGAGTGGCTGATTGTGCCGGTGATCGTGGTGGTGTTCGGGGCGGTGCCCGATGTGATCGTGAACGGGACCGCGAGGTTGTCGTACGAGAGCTGGTTATGGATGATGGTGTCGAACATGTTCGCAGAACCTTGATTCTCCGCAAACGAGCCGGGATATGGTCCGGTGGCCTCGCCCGAGGCGTTGAAAGTCGCGGTGGCGTCGGCCATCTCGCGGCGAACGCAGCTCGGCCATGCGACTCCGCCTCCGTTTGTCGTCAGGGTGGCGCCCCCTAGCGTCTCCCCGGTGAGCGGCGATGCGGCCGAGGCCGACGCCGCCGGCGCGACCAACACAGCAACCGCCGCCAACGCGAGGATCAGGACGAATCCGTCACCCCGGGGCCTCAAAAGACGAGAAAGACGGCACACCATGGCTTGCCTCCAGCATTTAGGTTCAGTGACACGAGGTCACGGGACATCTTGAGCGAGAGCATCTTGCGCGGGGGACGTTGCAGATCGGTTGTAAAAAGCAACGATGTGGTCGGCAAGCGGTCATCGGGCCCTGTTGGCGCGCGGATTGTGTCGACTCCACAATCCCAGCCGCTCGCCGGGGCCCGACCGTCGACTGCTGCTCCGCCAGGCGCTGCATAACCGCGAGTTAGCCGCTCGCTCACTGACGCTGCCCCGAGCTGCGGCACTGAGCTCGAGCCTGGCGACGAGGACTTCTGGATTCCCATGCGAGGAGTAGCTGGCACGTGCCGCGCGCTAGCTCGATTCCGGCTAGCGCGTCATAGCGCTTTGGACGAAACGCAGAAGGCTTAAGGGGCAGCGCGCCGTTGCTCGCGCGAGACGCCTCCCTTTCGTCCGGACCGGGAGCGAGGTCAGCGTGGCTGCTGTCCCTCGTCGAGGCAAAGCGGTCACCGCTTCTCAGTTCCGCGTGGAGCGCGCCATCAGCGGTTCGCGAAAGGGACGCCATGTCATCGGTCGAGGCGGGTCGCCCGATCGAATAGGTTGGCGATCTCTTTTGCGTAGGCGTCGATGTCGAACTCCGGATCGACGCTCAGGAGGGGTGGGGCGGTGTCGATCGCGGCGCGGATCGCGATTGCCATGGTCCTCGGGTCGAAGTCTTCTCGAAGCTCGCCGGCGGCTTGGGCGCGGGCGAGCAGGTCCACGAGTGGGCGCGCGGCCACCTCAGAGTTCGGGCCTCTGACTCGACGTGGCCCTCCGGCGGCGAGGCGATGGCGGAGAATCTCGACGACGGCGATGAGGTAGTTGCGGTGCTCTCGCATGAACGCGAGGTTCGACTCGATGTACGCGCGCAGCATGGCGGGTCCGGTCGACTCGCTGAAGATCCGCGGTTCCATGTAGTCCCTGGCCTGCGCGACAACCTCGCTGATGACCTCGTTCATCAGCTCGTCTTTGCCGGCGAAGTGGTAGCTGATCAGGCCCCTGCTGATGCCAATCCTCGAGGCGATGCGTCCGAGCGACGCTCGCGCGTATCCGACCTCGGCAATCGTGTCGATTGCCGCGGCCACGATTTGTGCCCGCCGTGCGGTCTCGATGAAGGTCCGTTCAGCGTCCGCTGGGCCCGGTCCTGGCTCCATGACCAAAAAACTAGCAAAGACGCGCCCGTCCTGGCGCGTTGACCAAGAAATTGACATAAGAGCCAAAGGTTGCTAGGGTGGGCCGATCAACCGGTTAGGAACACAATCCGAAGCAGTTCGGGCGAGTGGGCGTGTCGAGGCGCCCTCCGGGCCCGATCGTTCGCGTGAGCAGCCGGCGCTCGTGGTCGAGCATCTGGGCAAGCGCTTCGGCGATCGTGTCGCGTTCGACGACGTTTCGTTCGAGGTCGGCTACGGCGAGGTGTTCGGCTTCCTGGGCCCGAACGGGGCGGGGAAGACGACGACGGTGCGGACGCTGGGCACGCTAATCGCGCCGAGCTCGGGATCCGCGATCGTCGCCGGCCTTCCGCTGAGCCCGGAGAACGGCCCGGCGATTCGAGCGCGGATCTCGATCATGCCCGAGTCCCCGGGCCTGTACCGCCGCCTGACCGTGTCGGAGAATCTTCGCTGCTTCGCCGGGCTCTACGAGCTCGATGACGTTCCGGACCGGATCGAGCGGGCGCTGCGTGCGGTCAACCTGCTCGACCGTGCGGGCGATCCGTGCGGTTCGCTGTCGAAGGGACTGCGTCAGCGGGTCGCGCTCGCCCGCGCGCTCCTAAACGACCCGGCGGTGCTCTTTCTCGATGAGCCCACCTCCGGGCTTGACCCCGTCGCCGCACACGACGTGCACGAGCTGATCACCTCGCTACGCGAGCGAGGAGTGACGATCTTCCTCACCACCCACCGGCTCGACGAGGCCGAGCGTCTGTGCCACCGGGTCGCGATCCTGAACACGACGATGCGCCTCATCGGCCGCCCCGACGAACTGCGCGCGCGGCTGTTCAACCAGTCCCTCGAAGTGCGTGTCCGGGGCTCACTCGAGAGCCCGGGTTCGGTGTTCAGCGAGCTGCCAGGTGTCGAAGGGTGGCAGGCGTCTGGATCGGGCGGCTATGAGTTGCCCGTGTCGGACGCGGAGATCGCCGCCCCGGCGGTCGCGCGTGCGCTGGTTGGCGCCGGCGCCGAGATCCTTTCCATCGGCGAGTCCCGCCATTCGCTGGAGGATGTCTACCTGCAATTGATCGACGAGGACGTGGAGGCCAAGCGATGAGCTTCAGCTGGACACGCGTGAGAGCAATCAGTGTCAAGGAGCTCAGCGACTACCGTCGCAACCGCTTTGTGATCGTGTTCGCGATGTGTCTTTTGCCGCTGATCTTCATCACGGTGCCGACGATCCAGCTATTGACCGTGCCTGCCGCGGCGGCCAGTCCAAGCTGAATGCTCGATCGGGCTCTCGCTGACGTACATGCTGGTGATTCCGGCAGCCGTGCCGTCCGCAGTGGCCGCTTACTCGGTGATCGGCGAGCGCGAGCAGGGGACGCTCGAGCCGATCCTTATCAGCCCGATCCGCCGCGAGGAGTTCCTGATCGGCAAAGCGCTCGCGCTATTGATCCCAACGCTCGTGGTCTCCTACACCATCTTCGGGGTCTTTCTCGGTGTTGCGGCACTGTTCGCCCATCCGGCGATCAGCTCGGCGGTCTTTGCGGGCTCGCACATCCCGGTGCAGCTGCTCTTCACGCCGCTGCTCGCCGGCTGGTCGATCTGGGTCGGGATCGCGATCTCCGCCCGCTCCTCCGACGTCCGCGCCGCCCAACAGCTCGGCATTCTCGCCAACGTGCCCCTGATCGCGGTCGTAGCGCTGATGAAGCTTCAAGGTGATCCCGCCATCGGTCGGCATCGCAGTCGGCCTCGCCGCCGTCCTGCTGGCGCTCGACGTGCTCGGCTGGCGTGCGGTGGCCGCGATGTTCGACCGCGAACGACTCATCACCGGAATACGCACGTAACGCCCCCTGATCCTCGCGAAACCTCAGCCTGATCCACGGAGCACCTCCGATCAAACAACCGAAGGAAACCTGGAATGTCATCCACCCTCACACTGGAGCGAGCCGCCACTACCGCCATAGAGGTTCGCCGCCGCCCTTTCGAGATCGTGCTGGACGGCAACCCGGCTGGACCGATCGACCGGAACCAGACCGTCGAACTTCAGGTGGACCCCGGGCCACACACGCTTCAAGTCAAGACCGGCCGATACTCAAGCCACGCGCAGTCCTTCGACGCAGCGGACGGCACGAACATCCACTTCCGTTGCAACAGCTCACTCTGGTGGCCCCGGTACCTCGCGTCACTCTTCGTGCCCACAATCGGCGTCAAGCTCAAATGCGAATAACCCGCGTCGTAGAGCGGGTGCCCGATGCCGGTCCAGTCAGCGGCTGAGTTTCGCGTCAATAACAAGGCGCCCCTTGGGCTGTGGGAGCGCTAGTCGTCGGGGGCCGTGGACCGGGTGAGCGCTTACGACGCGAGCGGCGCTCTCACGTGACGACGCCTTACTCGCGGAGCAGCAGCGTGTCGCCGTCGCGGTGACGCCGGGGGTGACGGAGATCGACCACTTCAACTTCCGCGATGCGAACAGCAGTCGGTGCGATGCTTGCCGGCCGCTGAATCGGCCAACCCCGGCAAGCACCGGCTCTCCTGCAATCCCGAGAAACGAGTCGTCGAGTTCATCGCCGGCGGCGCTGCCGCCTCGGACGAAATCCACTAATCCGGCGGAGGCGGTCTCCGTCACTTTCGCTCCGCAATGGGCGAACGACAGTTCACCAGCCGCGGCCCATTTGCCGTAACCGAATCAGACTGCAAGCACGCGCCTTGCCGCCTCCGCATCAATGCGGTAGCCGACCACCGCGGATGGACCGCCCCCGGTTTGGACGACACGTCTTGGCTGTTGTAGTTGATGTTTGTATCAGCGAGCTTGTTCTTTGACTACCGGGCGGAGAGGCCACGCTGTTGCCTGCCGTCCCTTGATCACCGTCCGTCGCGGCCTGAGCGGGATCGGTTGGAAGGACGAGGGCGTTCTCGGGAGAGATGGAGCGGTCGGCAGCGAAATCGACGCCGACCGTCGAGATGCGGCGCGTTGTGAGCGCGTCTGAGGCCCTCGGCGAGATCGACGCGACCGATCCGTTGTCCGAAATCGAGGCGCACAAGGGCCGGTTGGGCGAGCTCGGCGTGGTGTCGCTCGAACTCGATCGGGGATAGATAGGCGAGCGTGGAGTGCCTGCGGCGGGGGTTGCACCAGCCCTCGATGTACTCGAAGATCGCGGTGCGCGCCGCGGCTCGGGTCGGCCACGATTGCCGGTAGATCTTCTCCTTTTTGAGGCTGGCGTGGAAGGTCTCGCAGACGGCGTTGTCATAGCAATCGCCGACCGAGCCCATCGAGACCTCGATCCCGGCCTTGGCGCAGCGTTTGGTGAACAGCACCGCGGTGATTTGGCAGCCCTGATCCGAATGGTGAATCAGGCCGCGGTCGGGGCGACGTCGGGCAAGCGCCATCTCGAGCGCTGAGACGACAGCTCTGAGCGCAAGTGGTCGGCCATCGACCAGCCGACGATCAGCCGGGAGAACAGGTCCTGCACGTGCGCGAGGTACAGGAACCCTTCCCAGGTCGAGATGTAGGTGATGTCCGCCGACCACGTCTGGTTCGGGCCGTCAGGGCGAAAGTCGCGCTCCACCAGGTCGGGAGCAACCCTGACGCCGGGCAGCCGGACGGTGGTGCGCCGACGCTTGCGCGGCAGAAGCCCGAGATACCGGCCGCCTTCATCAGCCGCTCGACGCGCTTGCGCCCGACGCGAGTCCCGTGCTCGAGCCGCAACTCGGCGTGGATCCTCCGGGCGCCATAGGTGCCGTCCGAGTCGGCGTGGATCTGCTTGATCTTCTCGGTCAGCCACGCGTCCGTCAGCTCGCGGTCAGACGGCGCGCGACGCTGCCAGTCATGAAAGCTGGTGCGGTTCACGCCCAGCGCTCTGCACATCACGGAGACCGGAAAGTTCGCCTTCTCCGCCGCGATCAGCGAAAAGATCCCGCCTACGGCTCGCCGGTCTCCCGGGCGAAAAAAGCGGCTGCCTTCTTGAGGATCTCACGCTCCATCCGCAGCGTCTGATTCTCACCACGCGACCGCGCCAACTCCTCACGCTCGTCACTCGAGAGGCCATCGGGGCGCTTGCCCTCGTCGCGCTCGGCCTGCTTGACCCAATTACGCAACGTCACATCTGAGATCCCGAGATCCTCCGCGATCTGATGCTGCGACTTGCTCGAGATCCCGACGAGCTTGATCGCCTCACGCTTGAACTCCTCCGGATACGGCGGTCTGGTTCGAGGCACTTCTCACCTCCTGACCCTGGTCTTTCGACCAAAGCCCTCAGGTGTCCTCGAAACCGGGGGCACTCCAGGATTCGTGGCGCTCGAGGCTTCCGGATCGGACGACAGGCAAGAGCTACGAACCGGCCACGGCACAGGCTTTCAGCTTCCGGTTCGAGCCGGTTAAGCAGGAGCTTACCGTCGGCCCGGATCTTGCTTGCGCGCGTCCGGCCGGTCGGCCACCGCGCTTCTACTTGGCGAGCAAACGAGCGATGCCGCAGGAGCTAGTCGCCGATCGGCGGACGACCGGAGTCGAGTGACACGGCCAGCGCCATTCTTGACCCGCGTCAACGGGGCGTGAGCAGTCGTCTGTGGTCCAATCAGCGGTTGTGATGCACCCGAGGATGCTCCGGCCGCCGAGCACGGCCTCGATTGACTGCCACGCGCGGGTGCCGGTGACGCGCTCCGCGGTGGCGCACGTGGTGCGCGGAACGCGACGCTCTCGGTCAACGCGCGCATGTTCTCGAACGTGCTGGCCATCGAGGTGATGCGGTTGATGTCGGCCGACAGGCTGGTCAGCGGGTTCTCGAACAGCTTGGCGATGTTGCGGCTCGCCGCGGCGTGCGTCTCCAGTGCCTTCATGGCGCCGAACGCCTTCGGCGAGACGAGTTCGGCGACGCTGACCTTCGCAGCCGCGCCGCAAAGGGCGGCCTCGACCGCCGAGGACGAGCGGACGACGTCGGCGAGCCCCAGCTTCGCGTAGATGCCGTCGGCGACCGACTCACGCATGGTGGCGAGGTAAGCCTCGTGCTCAGTCTGCATCTGCTCCCGGTTCCGCAATCGGCGCCGCCAGCACCAGTACATGACCGCGAACAACCGCTCGTCCGCTGTGAGATGGCAGCCGTAGAGCGACCGCCACTCACGCTCGCAGCCAGCGGAGGCCACCAGTGCCCGGCGCAAGCTTGCCCGGTCGGTTTCTGGCAGCGCTCGGACTTCAGCCGGCGATCGCGCCGGCTCAAGGCTCGCTGCCAGCAGTTCGTCGACGAACCCGCCCGCTCGGGTCCGCCACGGACGCCGGTAGTGGCGGGCGAGCCTCAGCTCCGAAGGGAAGCCGGGCGCGGAGACGACGCAGGACTCGAACCCGTCCGCGCGCAGGCGCACGGACTGCTCGTGCCGGTCGAGGTCGAGGACGATAGTCACGTACCAATCGTAAGCGTCGCGGCAGACAGTTCCGGCCAGATTTCAGCTGCCGGGAGGCGGGGTGACGCGGGAGACGCCGACCGGTTCGCCCGGCGGCGAGCGGGTCATCGTCTCCGACCGGGTCACCTACACCGCATGCCGGTCGCCGGCTTGCCCGGCACCGTCGTCGCCGTGTGCCCTTCCCGCGACCCGAGTTCGCGCAGGAGTACGTCGTGCAGACCGACGTCGGACGGGTCGGCCTGTACGCCTCTGAATTCACCCGCGCCCCACCCGTCAACGCGCCGGCCTGGACCGGACCTGGTGGCAGGGCAGCCTCCTACCTACCATTCGGCGGCGGCGAGCCGTACGCTTACCCGCGGTTTGAGGTGTCAGCGGCCGCGCACGGCCGCGGGAGTCACGGAGAGGCACACGAAGGCATCGTCGCCACCATCGCTGTCGCTGGAACGGACCCTCAACGGCCTGACGAGTGTGCTCGCGGCGCGCTCACCGGCGTGGTTCTGGTGGTGATGCTCGCCGGGACCGTGTACCGCACCGAATGCACGTACTCGAACGGGGCGCACACCGTCACGTGGGGGCTCGAAGACGGCTTCCCGTACCTGTGGTCCCCGGGCAACCAGGCGTGCGAGGCGCACACCCTGACTCGGTACGCGCTTGGCGACATCGGCATCCTCAGCAAGCCGAGCCCATGAGAGCAGCCCCGGCAGCGGTCCTGCTCGCGGCTGCGTCATTGGCACTGGCCGGCTGCGGCGAGACCACGGTGTCTAGAAGTTTCGACCCGTCGCTCATCCGCCAACTCGGCGCCGGGTCGGACACGCTCGCCGGCGTCGTCCCCACCCTGCAGTCGCTGTCCAAGGCGAACTCCCTCGGCAGCTACTCGGACCCGCGGACCTCGAACGACTGGCTGCTGCTGGCCGAAGGGAAGTTGCAGAAGCTCGGACCGGGCGACCTCGAACGCGTCGCGAACGCCAATCGGGCCAGCATCGCCCGCCTCCCCGGCGCGCTGCACAAACTCGACGCGTTGAGCGCGACCGTCGTCGCTGCCACCGTCCCCGCGCACCACGAGTTGACCGGCGACGCCAACCGGTTCATCGCCCGCTGGAATGCGGTGCTCGCCGCCACCGCCGCCCAGGTCAAGGACGCCCGCGCTGTCCTCGGTTCGCTGCGACCTGCGTTCAACCAACTCAACGCGGTGATAGCCGCCGCCGCTGCGAGCGCCGCCTCACACTCAACCGGGAACTTCAACCATGTCCGCCTCCGGTTCGTGAACGCCGTGGTCTCCATCAACGACAGTCTGCAGGGCAAGCTCAAGGCTGACCAGGCGACGCTGACGTCCGCCAACCAGAAGCTCGGGCAGCTCGTCGCTTCAAGTCAGCAGGCGCAGGCCATAGTCCAGACCATCGACCAGGCCTACCCGCGCGGCGACCTCGCCCAGGAATACCGGCGCTCCTAACCGCAGCCGGCGGTCCGGACCCGGTCGCGCCCGTACTACCGGCCGATGGCTGACGTGCGCCAGTTCACCGAGCGGTTCGCCGACGTGCTCGGCAGCCGCCGCGGCCGAGGTCGACCGACTCCTCACCAAAGCCGGAACACTCCACCTGCACTCCGGCCCGGTGGAGGAACTTACTCAAGCCCGGCGAGCGCCGCCGCCGACCGGAAGGAGTCGGCGCCAGCTACACGACCAGCGCTGGCCAGATGCGCGGCCGGGCAGCAGTAGAGCACCTGCCAGCCGCCCAGTCGCTTCGGATACTCGGCGATCGCGGTGATGAGCCAATCGTGCATCAGGGGTTCGTTCAGAGGCCACTGCCACCGGGGTTCGTCGCCCGACTGGTGGGCTTGCGCCGTAAGGTCCGGGCCGTCTGTGAGCTCGCGCCGGCCCGGCGCCGAGCGCATGATTGCTTTCGCGGCGCCGGACCGTCGGACACGCCGCCGAGCCTGCTTGCGCAATGCCACGCCAGGGCCAGTGGCGGCTGGCTGCTGCTTACGCGCGAAGCAATCGGCGGCGCTGGGCGGGCGGTTGGCGGGGTTGCGGGAGCGCATCATGCGCTCCCGCATCGTTGTGGTCTACAGGGCAAGTCCGGCGCTGGCATGCATCATCGGCGCGCGCCGGGAATGGACGGTGGAGATGATCTCCTCCGAGGAGATTCCTTGCAGGTAGGTGCCGGTTGTGGACAGGTGCGAGTGGCCCAGCTGGCGTTGGATCAGCGGCAAGGGGATCCCTCACGCAACCGCTCGACGCCGTCGTGGGTCTGGCAGTCCGCGGCGAGTGTTCTGTTTCGTCGGCCGTGGGTTCGTCACCGGTCATTGTCGCTCAGCGGATTCGCCGGGGGTTACGAGCCCTGCTTCGTAGGCGAGCACGACCGCGTGGACGCGGTCTCGCAGGTCGAGTTTGCTCAGGACGTGTTTGAAGTGCGTCTTGACCGTGGCCTGGCTTAGGGTCAGATCGTCGGCGATCTCTCCGTTTGACATTCCGCGGGCGACGAGGGTGAGGATCTCGAGCTCGCGCGGGGTGAGGTCTTGCAAGCGGGCCGGGGGCGTGTGTGGTGGGGCGGTCCGGGCGAATTGCTCGATCAGGCGCTTGGTGATCGTGGGCGCGATGAGCGCGTCACCGGCGGCGACGACGCGGACGGCGGCGATGAGTTGCTCGGGGAGGACGTCTTTGAGCAGGAAGCCGCTCGCGCCGGCGCGGAGTGCGTCGTAGACGTATTCGTTCAGGTCGAAGGTGGTGAGCATCAGGATGGCCACTGGGTGGTCGTCGTCGGCTTCGGCGAGGATTCGGCGAGCGGCCTCGAGTCCGTTTATGTCGGGCATCTGGATGTCCATTAGCACGACGTCGGGCTGGCGGCGCCGAACGAGGTCGATCGCGTCGCGACCGTCGCCTGCTTCGCCTACGACGCGGATGCCTGGTTGTTCGTCGAGGATCGCCCTGAAGCCCGCCCGCACGAGCGCCTGATCGTCGGCGATGAGGACCGCGACCGAGTGGTCAGCTTTGGGTTCGGTTGCGAGCATGATCGGACCCTATTCAGCTGGGCCCGGGGGCGCATCATCCCCGTGGGTCATGTCGAGATCATCCTCGGGGATGATGGCGGAGCCGGCGGGCGCGCCTATGGTCAGGTGCGGTGTACAGGACTCGCCTACCGGGTTACGATTCGGCGATGACCGGGGGCAGAATGTGGGCCCCGCTTGGCTTCGACGTGTTGTTGTGTGGTGCGCTGCTTGCGTTCGGGGTGAGCGTTAGCGCCCGCGCGGATCTCGCCAACGGCACGATCGTCGACACGCTGCTGTTGCCCATGGTCGTGCTGCCCGTTCTGTGGCGTCGTCGGTGGCCGCTTGCTGCCGCGATCGCGCTGTTCGCGGGTGCGGTGATCAGCGGGATTCCGACCTTCGATCAGTTTCGCCTCGGCCTCGTGATCCCGGCCGCGATGCTGGTTCTGTTCTCGCTGGCAAGCTGCTGTGAGCTGCGGCGGGCGCTCGCGGGTCTCGGCTTCGCGCTGGCGGCGATGGTGTTCGTCGGTGAAACCGACGTGGTCCTTCGGGGCAACGGTGGATTGGCCGGCATGATTCTGTTCTCGTTCCCGCTCTGTTTGGTGGCTTGGGGCGCGGGAAGAGCCGCCTGGTCGCGCGACAGGCTTGCCGATCACCTGATCGCGCAATCGGAACTGCTCGAGCGCCGGCGCGAGCGCACCGCTGAGCTGGCGGTTGAGGTGGAGCGGACCCGACTGGCTTGGGATCTTGATCTGGCGGCGCGCGGACGGGTCCGGAGGATGATCGAGCTCGCCACGGATGGCGAGCGGTCCTTCACGGCCGACACGGAACAGGCGAGGGACATGTTCGCCCAGATCGAACGGATGGGTCGCCAGTCGCTCAACGAGATGCGCGAGCTGCTCGGGGTGCTGCGCAGCGACGGGCGTGGACCACGTGCTCCGCGGCCCACTTTGGCGGAGATCGAGACGCTGCTCTCAGAGGCACGTGCCGGCGGACGGCGGGTGGATCTCCAGCTACAGGGAGACCGGCGGCGTCTGCCGCTCGGCGTGGAACTCGCGACCTACCGCGCGCTGCAGCATGCCCTGTTCGCGGTCGGCGGGGCGACGACGGTCACGCTCCGCTATCTGCGCGACTCGCTCGAGCTCGAGGTCGCTGGCTCGCCCACCGATCGCGATGGCGCGGAGGTGGCCGTCGCGGCCGCGCGCGAGCGCGTCGTCGCTCAAGGCGGGAGCTTCAGCAGTGACGATCCGGCGGGGCGGCGGGTGTTGCGAGCGACTCTACCGGTTGCGATCGCCCATGCCTGAGCCGCGGGTTTCGCTACACGGCCTGCTGCGAGCCCCGATCGTGGTCGCGCGGACGCGTCCGGTCGCTGCCACTCTCCTGGCCGCGGGAGTGATCCTGGTTGCCCCAGGGCTTGATGGCCTCGCGTCCTTCGCAGTTGTGCTGCTGGCTTGCGCGCTCAGCTACAACTGCGGAGCCCATGTGTCGCCGGGCCAAGGCGGTTTCGCCGTCGCGGCGCTCGTCGTCGCGATGCAGGTGAACATGGGGTTCTCGGAGTTCCCGAACGTCGAGATCACTTTTCCGACGCTCGTGCCCTTCTGGGTGGGATACCAGGTCCGCCAGCGGGGCTTGCTGGTCAGCCGGCTGGCGGAGCGGACGCGCGAGCTCCAGGACGAGCAGGCCGTGTTCACCGAGCTCTCAGTACGGCGCGAGCGTGCCCGCATAGCGCGCGAGCTGCACGACATCGTGGCGCACCATCTGGCGGTGGTCGTCGTGCAGGCCGGCGCTGGTCGGATGGCCGCGCTGGGACCCGGCCGGCTAGCACCCGAACGGTTCGCGGTGATCCGCGACTCCTGCAAGCAGACGCTGACCGAAATGGCACGACTGGTCGACATCCTGCAGAGCGTCGATGCTCATGACCAAGGCACCTCCGGTAGGTGGCGGCTGCTGGCCGACCAGGCCTACGCTGGCGGCGTCGAGCTGCAGATCACCACGCTGCCCGCAGGCGCGCAACTGCCCGCCGAGATCGACGACGACGCCTACAGCGTAGTTCGGGAAGGCCTGACCAACACGATCAAGCACGCCCCGGGTGCTCACGTGTCGGTCCAGATCTCGCTCGGTGAGGACGAGCTCGAGATCGACGTTCACGATGACGGCCCCCGAGATGTTGCACAGCTCGGCGACGCGGGCGCGGGTCTCGGCCTGATCGGCATGCGGGAGCGGATCGAGTCGACGGGCGGAACCCTCGAGGCCGGTCCGGACCCGGCCGGGGGCTGGCGGTTGCGCGCGGTTCTGCCCGTCGCGACCGCGACCACGATCCGCACGGGGGTAGCAACCCGCCGCACCTACCCCTGAGGGATGACTCGAAGTTCGCCTCCCGGGGGGACGAACCAGCGACGCGCCCAAGGTTGACTGGTGATCACCGAAGTCAACCGATAGGAGCTGTCATGAGCAAGTACAGACGAGCAATCGCAGCAGTCGCAGTGACAATAACCGCAGCGGCCGCCGCGGTCCCGGCGCTCAGCGGAGCGCACGCAGCAGCGGGCATCGGCCCGCAGACCCTACGGTTGTTCGACACACCGGTGACCACCACGCTCACCACGACGAGCGGCCAAGTCACAAGTCGCCCGCCCTATCCCCAGCCCAAGCCTGGCGACACCCTCGACGTCTACTCGCTCGACTACGCCGGCAACCACCTCCGTCACGCGGCCCGCTGGACCATGAGCGACCACCTGCGCTGCACTTTCGGACAGGGTCAGCCCGCGTGCGAAAGTGACGTCGCGGTCGGTGGATCGCTGCTGGTCTTCAACGGCAGCAAACTGGTCGGCGCCACCGGACTCTATGCGGGAGCCACGGGCCGGGTCCTCAGCAACACGCAGGTCTCCGGGACGGACAACGCGTCGGACATCGTCGTACGAATCCAGCGCTGAGGTTCTCCCCGGCCGCCCAGAGCGGACGGACATACGTGTCGATCTTCGGGACCGACGCCACGCACCTCCCCGGCCGGACTGGGCGGCCGCCGCCGATGCTCTCAGCGACTCGACGTCGCGACACACAACAACAACAGGAGAAATCAATGCGCACACACACGACAAACACGCATCGGTTGACAGACTACGCAAGAAGGACCGAGATCGTGAGGCGGCTGACCGCCGTGACGGCGTCGCTCCTAATTCTGGGTTGCATCGCAACGACGGGCGCAAGCGCCGTCACCGCACCAGTGGCCGGGATCCAATCTCCGCCTCAGACCGAGGCCGGGCACCCGGGCGACCCCTGCCGCACCGCCGATCCCCAAACCCGACTAGCGCCAATCCTCAAGAACACAATGACCGGAAGCCTCATCGGCTGCTGGTACACCGACACCCTCAAAGAAGTCCAGACCAAACCCAACGGAGACATCCTGGCGATCGGCACCGAACACTTCGTGGGATGCCTGGACCGCAACCGCGATCGGTCCTGCACCCACCGCGAACCACACGGAACCCTCGCCCTCATCTACGCCTTCGAGGGAAGCTTCGACCACAACGGACGGGAACTCAGCGGACAATGCCAGCACCCGATTCTGTCCGGAACCGGCGACTTCCAAGGAGCCCACGGCCAAATCAACTTCACCGACAACGTCACCGACGGAACCTCCGACTACCAAGGCCAAATCACGCTCGCCAACCACACCAGCGCGGCACGCGTCACCGCGACCGCGAACAGAGCAGCCAGGCCAATCTGCTGACCGTCGCGGCCGACGCGAGTGCGCATGCCAACGTCTGCTCTTCCGAGGTCACCCGACAGGAAGGTGCCCGGACGAGGTGAGGCAGCCAACGTGGAGCGCATGTGGACGAGCGCTCCACTAGCAAGCGCTCGCTC
This sequence comes from uncultured Solirubrobacterales bacterium, assembly GCA_963783415.1. Taxonomy (GTDB): domain Bacteria; phylum Actinomycetota; class Thermoleophilia; order Solirubrobacterales; family Solirubrobacteraceae; genus Palsa-465. The sequence goes on along the minus strand of CAWANN010000021.1, from coordinate 226,458 downwards.
GGTTCTCTTTCACATCGCCCGGGCGCTGACTTGCGGAGTCGCCCAAGAGGAATCGTCACGAGCCCCGCGATCGGACGAGCGCTCGGCCAAGCGCGAACCTGTCCGGATGCTTGCGCGGCGTCCAGCTAACCCTTGTGCAACGGACAGGCCCGCGGCGACACCGGGAACGTCGCGGCGTCACGGCAGCGCCCGGGCCCGGCTTTGTCGGGATTACCGCAATGGGTGCGCGCCGATGTGGGTAGCCCGCGTCGGGTGAGTCGCGAGCAGCGATCCAAGATCGGGCTGCTCAAGTCTTCGGGCGCGGCGTGACCGAAATGCCCCGGGGCCCGGATCTGCCGGTCGTGTGCTGTCTGTTGCGCTCATCCTGCGGAGCGCAGCGCGATCACGCGCCAGCTCCCGTGGACCCGACCGAGGATGCTGATCACCTGGTAGGTGTTTTGTCCGTCGGTGACGTTCGCGCTCGCCATCCAGTGTCTGCCGTCGGGTGAGAGCGCGAGGCTCGCGATCCGGGGGTCGAGCGCGCGTACGGTCTGCGGCACCCTCGGCGGGTTCGCTGCGAGCGCGGCGCGCAGCCCAGTGGTGAGTTCGCGCAGTTGTCCGGCGCGGGCGTGGCCGTAGGTGTAGGCGAGGTAGCTGGTGGTGAACGTCATCGCCGTGTCGCGTGCCGCGTCCGGGCCCACCGGTCGCGCAGCCGAGGACGGGGAGGCGATCAGGATGTCGGGGTCGGGCGCGACGAGCTCGGCGAGTTGCCATCCGGCCCTGCCCGGGGCGAGCAGCAGCCCGGCCGAGAGGACGAACCGGCCGCGAGCGTCAATTACCGCGAACCGTGCCGTCCAACTGCTCCGGGCTCCGTCGACGTCGATCAGCTGCACTCGCCTGATGTGCAGGCGTGCGGGGAGCGGCCCGCTCTGGCGCACCATCGCGGCTGCCGCTGGTGAGAGCGTCGGCAGCCGCTCGGCGGGCAGCCGATTGGCCAGGTAACGGGCGTATGCCATCGCGAACGTTACGGCGGTCGTCCGCGCATCCAGACCCAGCGGCTTCCGCGCCGCGTGTGGTCGGTTGCGCGGCTGTGGTCGACGGAATCCGGGCGGCCGCCGCGCGGGTCCTTCGGGTGCTCGAGCTCGTCGCCGGTTGCAGGGCGGCGATGCCGATGACGAGCAGGCAAAGGCCGGTCAGAAGCGACCGCTTTAGGATGCTGCCGCGTCTCAAAGGCCCGGGGGGTGTCGTTCGGTCCAGCGGTTTCCGTCGTTGAGCTGGGCCGTGAGGATCGATGTGGGCTGCCAGCGCGCCCCGCTGCCCGCGGGCATCGTCGGCGCGCCGAATCTGGAGGTGTCGAGCAGGATGCCGGCGATCTCGATGAACGCGTGCCCGCCGGAGGCGAACACGGTGATCCACCGGCCCGGGCCGGGATCGCCGTAGCTCTCGAGCATCCCCGAGTCGCCGGCGATCCCGTCGCCGACATCGACCTGCGCCGCGTTCAGCCCGGCGTTGTAGAGCACGAAGTCGGTCGACCCCGAGCAGTCATAGGAGGACATCACCGTGGTGAGCATGTTCGGCTCGCGCTCGGTGCTGTAGGAGGTGTCGATGATCCGGTTGCCGGCCGCGATCGCCGCCTGCACCGGGGCGGGCGCGTCCTGCGGTGCCGCGGCGAGCCCGTCGGGGAGGATCCGCGCCGCCGACCCGGGCGTCGTCGGACCGACCGCAACGCAACCCACCTGCGGGGCGGCTTGCGACGAGTCGATCGCGAGCGAGCTGCCCGCGGTTTGGGTGTAGCGCTGGGCGAGCTGCTGGACCTCTGAGACGTACCAGCCGGCGTGGTTGTAGGCGTAGATCGCCCGCGGCCAGTTGCCCGGCGCACCGTTGGCGTGCAGGTCGTTGGCGGCGGCGAAGATCGCGTCCCAAGGGTCGTAGGGGTCGGGTGGGGCGCCGGGCTTGGACGGGTCGGCCGACGACGGCGTACTGAGCCCACGTGCCGGGTTCGAACTGCATCCATCCGATCGCGCCCTGGCTGGAGGGGGAGAGGTCCTGGCCGAAGCTCGTCTCCACGTAGTTGATCGCGGCCAGGTACGCCCATCCCTGCGGTCCTAGCTGGTAGGCGCCGGCCGCCTGGTCGTAGATCCCGAGCAGACTGGCGGGAATCCCAGGGGCGCTGCCGGGACCAGCGGGCCCTCCGCCGCCGCACTGTGCCTGCGAGCCGGCGGCGGCGACCAGCAGCAGGACCGCCACCATCGGCAGCCCGATGGTCAGCGTGAGCGCGATCACGAACAACCGTCGCACCGCTCACCGTGCTGCGCTCAGCAGATGCCTGAGCATGCGACGGTCGTCGCGATCAGATAGACGGCGAGCAGGTGCGCCAACCCGTCCGTGAGCTCGGCGGGCACGAGCGTTCGGTCATCGGCCGTGGCGTTCGTCGCGCGTGTCAGCGCGATCGCCGCCCGTCGCGCGTGGTCCAGCAGCGCCGGGACGTCAGCCTCGAGCGGGCGGGCGAGCCACGCGCCGGCCCGCTCGAGCGCCCGGTCAACCCACAGGCCGGGTTCACAGCCTGTTTCGCGGGCGTGTGTTTCGAGCGCCCGATGCGCGAGCCGGAGCGCCCCCGCGGCGATCGCCCGCACCGCGTCCACGACCACCGCCGGGACCCGATCGACCTCCGGGTCCTCGCAGAACGCCTGGGCCACGTGCGCGTACAGGAACAGGTCCGGCAGGCGCAGCGTCGCCAGCGTCAGCAGCCGCAACGTCCCGTACGCGCGCTCCTCATCGGGCGCGCACCGCGTGTTGCGGGCGCCGTGCGAGACGGCCGCCGCATACGCGTCACGCATCTCCCGCTTGGCCGCGTGAGCGGCGGTCGCCGGCGGCTGATCGATACCGGTGCCGGACTGTGTTCTCGGCTGGTTGCGCACAAACGGCAAGTACCGGCCAACGCCAGCCGGAGCCTCCCTTGGAGCTGCGAATCTCTACGCTGGCGACCGCTGCGGCTTCCCATCCCGTGCCGGCGGCCGTAAGGGACTCCTGGGTTCGAAACCGTGCACAGCCTCGACTGCATCTATCGCCGCGTAGCTCGCCCGTGGACAGCCGAAGAGCTCGCAGACCGCCACCAGGCCGCGTACCGCCGCGGATCGAACGACCTGCCCGCCGGCGAGCCGCCGCCTGAGCGTCCGATCACGCTGCTCGCCACCGCGGTGCCGCGGCTGATCAGCCTCGCCGTCGCCGCGAACGTGCTGCACGTCCTCCCGGACACGCGAAGCCAAGCCGGCGCCGGGGTCGTCGTCGGGCTGCTGGCCACGATCGACGCGACCGCCACCGGCAGCCTGCTCCGCTGCCAACTGGCACTGGAGGCCGACGGCCGCTCCCGCGGCTACCACCCCGACGAGTGGCTCCCGCTCGCCCACGAGCAGACAGCCGACTGGCTCGAGCAGGCTTCACCGACGAGCGAGAGGCCGGCGCTGGTCGAGCATGCCCAACACGCCGGCAGGCTGGCGGCGCTCGCCATCGGCGCGCTCGACCGCGACATCCCAAGCGTGCCCGAGGCGATCGCCGACTGCATCGCGCACCTCCTCGTCGTCTGCGTCCTGGCCGACGAAGCCGGCCAGAACCCACCCGCCTGACCACACCCCGCGGCCTGGCAAGTCTCCGCACCCCGGTGCAGCTCCCGATCTCGGGCAGGGCCAGCAGGGAACGCGACGCTCCGGCCGCCGTCAGCGGCGCGAGACGTCCGCAGCGATAAACCCGGGACGCCCCGCTGCCCCAGCCGCGGTGCGAAGCGCCCCCACGAGCCGCTCCACCGACACGATCAGCACCCCATCATCGACCCGCTCCACCGACCGTGCGCGCACGACGCACAGCACTGGGAGCGCGCCACGGCGACACCACCGCCGTCGGCGGCGGTAAAGCCACACCGCCATCGCTCGCACCGCGGCGAGGTGACGGTCCTCGAACGTCCTGGTTTTAGTTTCGATCGCGAACGCAATCCCGGTCGGCGCGATCGCGACGCTATCGATATCCCCGCGCCCACCGAACGGGAGCGAGTGACGCACCCGCCACCCCTCCAGCTCCAGCGCCGCGAGAGCGTGCCGCACCTCGTCCTCCGAACGCGCGCCAATACGGCTCCGGGCGGCAAGGCGCACCCAATGGCGCGCGTCGAAGAGTAACCCGACCGCGACCAGCAGCAGCGCTCCTGCGACCGCCCAAACGCCGGCGCTCGCGGCGATCGCGGCGAATATGCACGCCACCAGCCCCGCGACGCATCGGGCCGCCGCGCGTCGCAGGCGCCGGAACTGCTGGCGGCGGGGGAAGCTCCGGACGGGCGTCATCGGAGCCTTGCATCCCGCGCAGACAGAGTTCCCCGCGGGCCGGCGGAGCGGGCGGATCGGTTGAGCCTGGCTCGCCGATCGCGTCGGGGCCAGAGGAGGATTTCCTTGACCTGGAGTTGTGGGTCAGGGTGGCGTAGGGTCTCGGCGGATCCGTCCAACGTGGAAAAGGGGGAGACCCCGATTACCGAGCTCGACGCTCCTCCGCGCCGACGCCTTCGACAACATCGCTCGCGGACACCGTACGGACACATGAGCGGAGCATCTGACGTTTCTAGGTGTCCCTGAGTTTCTGTTTTTTCCTGCAAAACCGTAACAGTCGGGGTCGTACAGGAACGCCCAAATGCCCTCTCACGGCGGAAACCCGGGTTCGAATCCCGGTAGCGGTACTGCAGAACCCCCGTATTGACGGGGGTTTCGTTGTTCACGGGGTCGTGCGCCACAGTGTGCGCCACAGTCGGGGTCGGTTGTGCGGGCGTGAGGAAGGCATCGAGACGCTCTCTTGCCGTGTCCTCGCCGCCTGGCACGAGGTGCCCGTAGCGGTTCCAGGTCTGGCGGACATCGCCGTGGCCCGCCCAGGTGGAGATCTGCTTCCAGTCGAGGCCGGCGGCGATGAAGTACGAGATCGCGCAGTGACGTGCTTCGTGTGGGGTGATCGGCTCGAGGCCGGCTTCCTTCCACGCCTATTCGCTCGGGCCCGGATCGTCGAGGCGTAGAAGACCTCGGTCGCGGTCCGGCCGAACACGAGGCCCGGGCCATCACGTCCTGTTCGCGCCTTGTGCGCCATCAGCTCGCGCCGTACGACGAACGCCATCGGCACCGCGCGGCGGCCAGCGCCGGTCTTGACGGAGACCGGCCCCCAACGCCAGCGATGCCTGAGACGGAGTACCCAGCAACTGAGGATCGAACTCGAGGAACCCGAGCGCCGGCGAGCGACCCTCAGTCGGCGATCGCACTGCTGCAGATTGCGAACGACCGCTTCGCCGACGCGATCGAGGCCAGCGCCTTCGTGCCGCCGGCTCCGGGCTATGTCGGCCGGGTACGTCGCCTTGCCGACTCGTGCGAGCACATGGCGTCGACCCTCCTCAACGCCGCAAGGCTCGCCGGTGTTCGATGGTCACCCCGGACTGACTTCGGACACGAGGCTTTCCCCTACGAGGTGCGCTCGGGCGGCAACCGGCCGGAGGGCGGCGAGTTGTGGCGAGATGTCGACGCGGCTCTCGATCGGCTCGTGATCGCCGTCACTGGGACCGAGGTGACCGCGGTCGCGCACAGCTTCCGTGAGCTGGGTGAAGTGCTCCTCGTCGTCGCTGGGCAGCTCGAGCGAGACGACAGCTGGCAGGTCGGATCGAGGGCTGGATGAACGCTTCGAGGTCCTGCGCTAGGTCCATCCGAGAGTGTTTCGCGAGGCGGTACACGCGACCGGCCTCCGCCCCTGCAGCCACGGGGTTTTGGGCTCGCTGGAGCGCATGACTACCCGCCCTCCACGTAGTTACGAGGCAGTGGGAGTGCGGGTAGTCATGCGCCCTTCGAGTGGTGGTTGGCAGCAGGGGCGGAGGCGGGCTGATCCCGGGCACGAACCGGGTGTCGGAGGGTGGGGATGACTCGGGTATTACGTCCTGGTTGGGGGACGATGGCCGGGCTGAGGTGGTTGTCGAGAGTGGGACCAGCACCGTTGGATGCCTGGCGGTGTGCGATGGGCTGGAGCGAGGTAGCGGCGAGGAGTCATGCGCGACGACTGGAGCGGGAGGGCTGGCTGGCGCGGTATCCGATGCGGCGCGGAGACGGCTGTCTGTTCGTCGCGACGCGGGTCGGCGTGGCGGTCGCTGGCGTCCCTGTCCGCGCGCCGGGCGAGCCTGCTCCAACCTGGTGGGCGCACCACTGCGGGGTCGCGTGGATGGCGGCTTGGCTGACTGTCCGCGGCCGCGAGTTCAAGGGTGGCCGCGAGCTGCTGGAATTCGACACGTGGTCGGGCGAGATCTCATGGCAGGACCACAAGGGCTTCCATGACACCAAGCACCGCCCCGACCTGGTCGGATTTCGCCTTGACGGCAGACCGATCGCGGTCGAGGTCGAGCTGGCGCCGAAGTCGATCGACCGCCTCAGGGGGATCCTCTACCGGCACGCCGTGTGGCGCCACGCTGGCAAGAGCAACGGCGTCTACTACATCTGCGGTGACGACGACGGACTCAAGCGGATCAGGAAGGCTGCCAACGCGGGGCGAGCCTTCAGGTACGACGACCTCGGGCTCACGTTGGTGTTGCTCGACACGATCAAGCAGCAGGCGATCGAGATGCGCGAGGCGGATCCCTGTGCCGTCGGATTCCGCCGCCCCGCCGCCTGAAACGGCTCGCAGTCGACGAATACGTGGCGCCAACGGCTCAGCCGAGCCGCTCGATCAGCTGTCGAGGCGTCAGGACCTCGACGCCGGCGCGCTCGGGATCGACAGCGAGCAAATCGTCATCTCCACTCACGAGCACCTCGGCGCTCGCCATCACAGTCAGCGCAACCAGGTAGTCGTCGTCGGGATCGCGGCAGACGCTCGGAGGGTTGGCCTGGTCGGCGAACATCACAGCCTGAGCCGCAATGTCGCCGAGGAACAGCTGAGCATCTGCGGCCGATATCCGCTTCCTGATCCGAGGCCTCGACAGCACGTCAGCAATCTCCGCCAGCAGAGCCGGTGACATCACGAGTTCGACGCGCCCATCGAGCGCCGCGTTGATGATCCGCACCGACGGCGCTTGAGGCGAGCGACCCAATGCAGCCGACACGAACACGTTCGCGTCGGCAACGACGCGCATCAACCGACGGCGCGACGGGCCGTGCGGGCGGCCCTCAGCTCCTCGCGCGCGAGCGCCATCGCCTGATCTTCGTCGAGGTCGCTCTTTGCCTGGAGGCGGGCGACCAGTGCTCGGAGGTCGTACGCGCGAACCGCACGGTCGAGGATCTCGCCCTCGCTAACGTGCGCCTCCGCGGCATGCTTACGCAGGATCGCTGCCACCTCGGCATCGAGGTCGACGTTGACTCTTTCGCGCGTTGCCATGCGTAGAGGGTACCTGCCGCTGCACGGCACTGAGTGCGTCCAAATCGAACCATCCGACCGCTGGCGAGTACGCGGTAGCTTCCTCGTCATGGCGACGCCGGACCCCCAGGGCCAGTCCCCAAGCCTCCTTCCAACATCCCGGCTCCAGGATCCCTGCCCAAGCTCCCGCAGACGATCTTCTTCCTGGAGACGGATCACGAGAAGCCGTCGCCCTGGGAGCCCGTGAGGTCGAAAGAGTCCTAGGCCATCGCGAGCGACTTCGATAACACTCGTGTTATCGAAACGCGGTCCGAATGAAGACCAACGACGAGCTGATCGTCGAGCAGTTGCGCTCCAACCCCGAGTTCTGCGCGGAGTGGGAGCGGACGGTGCTGGCACGTGCGGTAGCGGTTGCGATCGTCCGTTATCGGGCCGAGCACGATCTCTCGCAGCGGGAGCTCGCCGAGCGCCTGCACATGAAGCAGCCGCAGGTCGCGCGCCTCGAGTTGGGCGAGGTCAACCCGAACATCAACACGCTCATGCGAATCTCCGCGGCACTCGGCATCGAGCTCACGATCGGCGTGGTGCCGGCGGGAGCTCCGGCTCGGAATGTCACGAAGCGAGCGCAGGCCAACAATGTTGTCGGCTCGGTTCGGACCGACGAGACCGAACTCGTCGTCCTCGCTCGTTAGGAATCGCCCTTCTGATTCACACGTTTTGGCGCAGCGCTGAACTCGACGCCGGGGTGACCGTTTGGTGCTTGCGGTTTCGGAGCTTCGAGCTAACGCCAAGGAGGTATTCGGGCGAGGCGGTTGACGAGCACCAACATGCGCGGTTCTGGCGGATAGGAGGTGTGCGGCGACGCGCAGGACGAGACCCGCTCTCATTCTCGCGGGGGCATCAAGGCCACGACGGTCGTGGCTGCTGGTGTCCGGTTGGGGAAGCGCTCGTCGCCAGGATCGGCGCCGACGTCGTGGCTCCTCCGCGTGAGAAAGAGTCAGGTGGTCGGCGAGGATCTGGTGGCTGCAGTCCGCGACGCGCCGCCGCCTCGGCCGAGTCCTACGTGGCCCCCGTCAGCGGAAAAGGGGGCCACGTCGGCGACAACGAGGAGCTTCCGCTTGTAAGTCCGGTGCAGTGTTCCAGGGAGGCGTGGACGGGGTGATTGGCCGTGGCAGCTCGTGCCTGGGGTCGTGGGCTGGGCGTCAGGCTTGCTGCTCGTCGCGGAGCGAGGCTCGCTCGGCCGCTCTCGCGCCCGGTCGCCATAGGCTTACGAGTCCGGCGACGAGCGTGACCATGAAGACCTGACCGGTCAGCATCTCGAACACGGACAGGATCTGGCCGATGGTCCCGGCGGGGACGAGGTTGCCGTAGCCGGTTGTGGTCAGGGTGGTGTAGCTGAAGAACAGGTAGTCGCGAGCCGGTGCGTTGGAGACGCCGCTGAATACGTTCCCGCTGACCAAGCGTCCAAGCGAGAGGAACAGGAACGCGAACAGCAGGCCGAGGAGGGTAAAGACGCTGATCGCCCCGAGGATCGTCCGGAAGTCGACCTGAGCGGTGAGCACGACGCGGCGCAAGATCACAATCGCCGCAACCGCGAGCAAAAGCGAGTCGATCACGAACGCGATGCCCAACAGCGCGTCTGAGGAGAGCACGCTTGCGAGCACGGCAGCGACGATCGCCGCCAGCGCGACCCCGGCCGCGAGCCGCACTCGGCCCAGCCGCACGTCCGAGCTCGTCAGCGCGATGATCGCCGTGAGCCCGGCGACGGCAATCGCAGCTACCCGACCGCCAGCACCCTCGGGGGGCAGAGTCATCGCCACGACGAAGGTCGTGAGAATCAGGAAGAGGACCAGACCGTAGGCATCGCCGATCCGCTCGACGAGCTCGAGCGGAGTTTCACCGCTCGGGCCGCGCGCGAACCAACGCTGACGCTCGCCTGATCCGTCGACGGGCACGACCGAAGATTCGCGCTCATAACGCGCGTACCTTCCCCGAGGACGGTTCGCCGATCTCCACCGCTGCTCTTTGATCGACCGATGTCGTCTGATCGCGTGCGCGAGCCAGGCGCGCTTGTCGGTGGCGACGAGATGCTCGTCACGCGATCAATGCTGGAGCTCGACGCGCGTGGACAGGGTGCGCCTGTCCACAATCGGCGTGTCGAGGCTCGATCGTGGGCGGCGGTGCTGCGCCGGCGTTAGCGCTGCGGGGGTGGATGCATGCGCGCTTGGACATTACGGACGGACACGCGGCCGCGACGATCCTGTTCTTGGCGTAAGGCGCTCGTGTCACGGTCGGGTCTGGCGATGGGCGCGGCCGTCGATTCCCGATTGCGAGCTGGTGTGATCGCGCCAGTTGTCGTGCCCGAGAATGGCATGACGCCGGCGTGCGAGGAAGGTGCGCGAGGCGGTAGTGTCCGGCTCGCGACGGACTCGGTTTCGGAGAGCATCGGCGATTCATCTGTTTCAGATGATGTCCCAGGGAGACGCGCTGCTTGTGTTCCCCGGACTTCCCTCAGTACTTCCGAGGAGTGCGCATTGTGAGTCGACACCACAGAGGCGGTGCTGTCCATATCGACGAGCGCACGACCGCTGTCGATTCGGGGCACGAGCGTTGATGACGGCTGCCGTGGTGATCGCGGCGTCGGCGACTGGTGCGGTCGAGCTCGCGGTTAGTTCAGCTTTCATGGGGTCGGCGACCCGTTTCTCCAGGGGGCCTCGATTCGGGGCGGTGGCGGTCCTAGGCGAATACTCACCTGAGGTATTCCAGACCGCCTCGGCATGCGGGCCGACCAACTTCCGGATCAAGGTTGCTGAGCTGCAGCCCGGCTTCGCGACGTTAACCGAGGGCATAGCGTTCGCCGCTCAAGCGAGCGTCCGACTAATGGGGATCGCTCGTAGCGCACCCAACCTGGGCGGGCTCCGGGCCGCCGATCCAGCGCGTCGCGGATGAGTTTGGGCACGCGATGACCAGTGGAGACGCAGCGCTGAACCCCGCAGCGGACGCGGCGAAGCGCGAGGCGAGGGGGACTGGAATAGTGTTAGCGACGCTGGCTGCGGGCCAGTTCTTGATGACGCTCGACAGTTCGGTGATGAACGTGTCTATCGCGACGGTCGCTAAGGACGTGGGCACGGACGTGACCGGGATTCAGACTGCGATCACGCTTTACACGCTGGTGATGGCGTCGTTGATGATCACCGGCGGCAAGATCGGTCAGATTGTCGGTCGCAAGCGCGCCTTTTCGATCGGATGTGTCATCTACGGGTGTGGATCGTTGACGACTGCCCTCTCGCCGAGCCTGGGCGTGTTGATTTTGGGATGGTCGTTCCTGGAGGGGGTGGGCGCCGCGCTGATTCTCCCGGCGATCGTCGCACTCGTCGCGTCCAACTTCTCACCCTCGGGACGGCCACGCGCGTACGGGCTGGTCGCCTCGGCGGGCGCGATCGCGGTCGCGGCGGGGCCGCTCATCGGCGGGCTGTTCACGACCTATCTGTCCTGGCGGTGGGCGTTCGTCTCCGAGGTATTGGTCGTGATCGCCATTCTTGCCCTGGCCCGCCGGATGGCGGACACGATTCCCGAGACCCGGGTGAAGCTCGACGTGGTGGGGACCGCGCTGTCGGCGCTCGGGCTGGCGCTGATCGTGTTCGGAATCCTCCGCTCGGGGGCGTGGGGGTTCATCCAGCCTAAGCCGGGAGCCCCTGAGTGGCTCGGCCTGTCGCCGGCGATCTGGCTGCTGCTCGGGGGCGGAGTCGTGCTGTTGCTTTTCTTCGGCTGGGAGAACCGCAGGGTCGCTCACGGCGCCGAGCCGCTCGTGAACCCCGCAATCCTCAAGAATGCGACGCTCCGCGGCGGTCTCACCTCGTTCTTCTTCCAGTATCTGCTGCAGGCGGGGCTGTTCTTTGCCGTTCCCCTGTTCCTGTCCGTGGCGCTCGGGCTGTCTGCGATCCAAACGGGCGTGCGGCTCCTGCCGCTTTCGATCACGCTGCTGCTGGCCGCCGCCGGTATCCCGAGGGTATTTCCCAACGCGTCGCCGCGGCGGGTTGTCCAGGTTGGCTTTCTCGCGCTGTTCGCCGGGATTGTTGTGATGGTCGGCGCGCTCGACGCGGGCGCCGGGCCCGGGATCGTTACCTGGCCGATGCTGCTCGCGGGTCTCGGCGTCGGAGCGTTGGCTTCGCAACTCGGGGCCGTCACGGTGTCATCGGTGCCCGATCAACAGAGCGGCGAGGTCGGCGGCCTCCAGAACACGGTCACGAACCTCGGCGCGTCGATCGGCACCGCGCTCGCCGGCGCCGTGCTGATCGCCACCCTCACCACATCCTTTATGACCGGTATCCAAAACAACCCGGCGGTGCCCACCGAGGTCAAGTCCAAAGCCCAGGTCGAACTCGCCAGCGGGGTGCCCTTCGTCTCCGACGCCGACCTAAAAACAGCGCTCGACAAGGCCGGGATACCGACACCAACAGCAAACGCGATCGTTGACGAAAACGCGACCGCGCGCATCACCGGCCTGCGGTCATCCCTGTCGGTGCTGGCCGTGATCGCCTTGATCGGCGTGTTCTTCAGTCTCCGCATCCCAACCGAGCAGCCCGCCTCGGCCCGGCCGACATGATCGTGCCCATCGCCGCATACGCCGTCGTGCTTCCCGGACAGGGCGTGCCGGCGTCCACGCCGAGCATGGCGCGGGTACGGTCGAGCTCACCGGTGCGCCCGACCGCGTGGCGGACAGCTCTGGTGAGCGCCACACGTCGACCCGTCGACGCGATGGGCGGTGCTTCTTCCGCATAGTGCCTCACAGCTTCTATCCGCACGACTGCATCTTCGTACTTTCCATCGGGCGTACCTGAGAGAGACCCGCTCAATGGTGCCGGTGAACTTGAATAGCGGCTTGTCGTAATGGTCCGGGGATACGGCGAGCCGAGCGTGATGCCGATGTCGAGCCCCTCGCCGACTCGAGCCACGGAGAAACCGGGATGCTTCTCGTTGGCCGGCCAGCTCGCCATCACCTGGAATGGTGATGGCGGGCCCTCGGAGACCCGGCAGTGTCCGGCCAGGCATCCATGACGTCTATGGCTGAGGCTCCCGCTCCTGCAGAACCGACGGCCGCGCAAGCAGCCGAGACGATGCGAAGCCGGCCGTACGTCGGCTTGCTCGTCGTGGCGGCGGTGATCGGGGTGATCGTGTCGCTGGCGGCTTGGTGCTACCTCGAGTCCGTCTACCAGCTTCAGCAGGAGCTGTTCAAGCATCTTCCGCACGCGCTGGGATATGACCAGGGCCCGCCGCTGTGGTGGTCGCTCCCGGTCCTCGCGGTCGGCGCCCTGATCGTCGCGCTGGCGATCACGCTTTTGCCGGGAGACGGCGGACACGTGCCGGCCAAGGGTCTCGCCGCGGGCGGCCTCACGAACCCGATCGATCTGCCCGGCGTGATCCTCGCAGGCCTCGCCGGGCTCGGCTTCGGGCTCGTGCTTGGCCCCGAGGGACCGCTGCTGGCGCTCGGTTCGGGTCTGGCGGTGCTGGCGATTCGGCTGGCGCGAAGGGAGATGGAGCCGCCGGTGTTGGCGGTGATCGCCGCGGCTGGGAGCGTCGCCGCGCTTTCGTTCGTATTCGACTCGCCGCTGATCGCGGCGGTGATCCTGATCGAGGCGGCCGCGATCGGCGGCGCGCGGCTGCCGCTCGTGCTGCTGCCCGGGCTGCTCGCCGCCGGGATCGGCACGCTCGTCTCCATCGGAATGGGGTCGTTCACCGGACTGAGCAGCCACGACTACGCGCTCGGTCCCCTGCCGCTGCCCCACTACGGCCATCCGGACATCGCCCAGTTCGGCTGGACGATCGCGCTGGCGATCGCGGTGGCCGTGTTCACGAGACCGATCATGCTGGGCGGGCTATCCACCCACCGCCTGGTGGTGCGACGGATCGTGATCCTGCTGCCGATCGTCGGGCTCATCATCGCGGGGCTCGCGATCGCCTTCCACGGGGCCGCGGGCAAGAGCGTCAACGAGGTCCTGTTCTCCGGGCAGGACGCGCTACCGGGGTTGCTCACCCAGGCCGGGACCTGGTCGCTTGGCGCGCTCGCGCTGGTAATTGTCTTCAAGGGCCTGGCCTACATGCTGTCGCTCGGGAGCTTCCGCGGCGGCCCGGTGTTCCCGGCGCTATTCCTCGCCGCGGCCGGCGGGATCATGGCCTCGCGCCTGCCTGGGTTCACTCTGACCCCGGCGGTCGCCGTCGGGATGGGCGCCGCGATCGCCGCGGTACTGCGGCTGCCGCTCACGGCGATCGTGCTCGCCACCCTGCTCACCGCCAACGCCGGAACCGGGGACGAGCCGCTCATCATCGTCGGCGTCGTCGTCGCCTACCTGGTCACGTTGAGGCTCTCCGCGCCAGCGCCCGCCGTGGCTGCGGCTGGAGATGACACGCTCGAGGCACGAACGCCGACTCCGGCGGCCGCCACGGCTACGCCTAGCGGTGCCCGGGACGGCCGCTGAGCAGAACCGACACGTAACGCGCGGCCGCCTCCCGGACCAGGCGTGGCGGTAGCGGCAACTGGTCGTCGGCGATGAAGCGCTGGACCTTGGCGCCTCGCGTGACCATGCCCAAGCGGTCGCCCCGCGCGAACGCCTACCATCCGGCGGCCGCGTGGGTGGCGTCCGGGCGCGTCGTCACCGGGGCGTGGGCGCTCGGCGGGTGCCGGGGCAGTGTGTCTTGTGTGGCGAGCGTGGCGGCGTCGGTTGCCGCGGAGAGGGTGTCCTCGGCCGAGACGGTATGGATGTCGAGTTCGCGGGCCGCTTTGATCGCTGCGCGTCCGAGCGCGTTGGCGTAGGTGGGGAACGAGAAGGGGACGAGCGCGAGTTGCTCGACGGTCATGTTGGCTGCCATCGCGATCGCGGCTAGCTGAGCGAGTTCGACGGCGCGTTCTCCGACGATGTGACAGCCGAGGATGGTGTGGAGCTGACGTTCGGCGATGAGTTTGCAAAAGCCGGTAGGGCGTCCGTCGATGATCGGTCGCGGCAGGGAGTCGAACCGCTGGGTTGCGACGATGATCTCGCGGGTCTCGCGGGCCGTGGTCTCGGTGAGTCCGACGGAGGCGTATTCGGGGTCGGTGAAGCTGCCGAGGGGACTCACTTCGGCTGGAAGGGCGGTCGTGGTTCCGAGGACCGCGTTGGTGGCCGCCAGGTACGCCTCGCGGGCTGCCTCATGGACGACCATCACGTGTCCGGTGACATCGCCGGCGGCGAAGACGTGAGGTGCCGTCGTGCGAAGCTGAGCGTCCACCTGAACGTAGCCGCGCTGGTCGGTCTGGACGCCGGCGGCGGGAAGGTTGAGCTCCGCGGTGTTGGCGACCCAGCCGACCGCGACAACGCTAATCGTTGTATCGATGTGGTGCGCAGTGCCATCGCGCGTGTAAGTCACCCGGGCTCCGGCCGAGGAGGGGTCGAGGCGGTCGATCGTCCCGGCGTTATCGAGGACCTCGATCCCCGACCTCGCGAGTGCTCCGCTGACCTCGGTCGCGACGTCTTCGTCCTCGCTCATGAGGATCCGCGGGGCGGCCTCGAACAGCGTGACCCGTGACCCGAAGGCGTTGAAGATCGAGGTGAGCTGGACCCGGTTGCGCCGGCGCCGATGACCAGCATCGACGGCGGGGCGGTTGAGAGCGTCCAGGCGTCGCTGTGCGTGCACGCCAGCTCGAAGCCGGGGAGGTCGAGTCGGCGTGGCCTGCCGCCGGTGCAGATGATGCTCTTCGCGGCGTGGAGGCGTGGGGCGTGCTCGGACTCGATCACGTGCGGGTCGGTGAACCGCGCGACGCCGGCGTGCTCGTGAAGCGTGACTCCGGCCTGCCTGAGATCTCCTCGCAACAGCGCGTGCGTGCGCACGTCGCCGGTGACCTCGCGGACGCGTTCGAGCAGCCGCCGATAGTCGAGCGCCGGTTCGCCGGCGGTGATGCCGTAGCGCGGGAGCTGGGCGGTTCGCGGATCAGCCGGGCGGCGTGCGCGAGCGTGCGGACGGGCACCGGTCCGTCGTTGGCGGCCATTCCCCCGAACTCGTCGCGCGTGACGAGCGCGGTCCGGGCCCCGAGTCGCGCCGCGCGAAGCGCCGCCACCACGCCGGCGGGTCCAGCCCCGATCACCACGACATCGAGGCTCGTGGCGCGCGACGAAGTCATGGAGACGAGTCTCCGGGTTGGGGTGGCGTCCGGCGTCCTCCGTTTCGGGTGACGCAGCGTGAGCCGGGGTGTGGGAGCGTGAGCTCAATGCGTGCGATCACGGCGGTGCCAGGCCAGCGGGGAACTGTGAGCGTCGAGGACGTCCCCGAGCCGGCGAAGGAGGACGGGGCTCTGCTCGTGCGTGGCCGCCTGATTGGCGTGTGCGGCACCGACCGTGAGATCGCCGAGGGCGGATACGGCGAGCCGCCGCTCGGGGAGAACAAGTTGATCATCGGCCACGAGGGGTTGGGGGAGGTGCTCGAGGCGCCGGCCGGCTCGGGCTTTCGTGCCGGGGATCTGGTCGTCGGGATCGTGCGCCGTCCCGATCCGGCTCCGTGCCCGGCGTGCGCCGCGGGCGAGTGGGACATGTGCCGCAACGACCGGTTCGCCGAGCGCGGGATCGTCCGCCGCCACGGCTACGGCAGCGAGCAGTGGCGCGTCGAGCCGGACTTCGCGCTGGCGATCCCGACCGCGCTGGGCGAGCTCGGCGTGCTGCTCGAGCCAGCATCGGTGCTGGCGAAGGCGTGGGACCAAGTCGACCGGATCTCGCAACGCGCGTTCTTTCTCCGCGGCCGGGCGCTGGTCACCGGCGCGGGGCCGATCGGGCTGCTGGCGTGCCAGCTGGGCGTGCAGCGGGGATATGAGGTGCACATCGTCGACCTGGCGACCAAGGGCCCCAAGCGCGACCTGGTCGAAGCCCTCGGCGCCCACTATCACGCCGGCGACGCCGCGGATCTCGACGCCGACGTGGACGTCGTGATCGAGTGCACCGGCCTCGGGGCGGTCGGACGTTCGGCCGCCCAGAGGGTCGTCAGCGGCGGGATTATGTGCCTGACCGGGATCATGAACGTCGAGCCGGAGCTCGACGTGGATGCGACGACGATGAATCGGAACATGGTGCTGGGCAACGCGGTGCTGTTCGGGACCGTGAACGCGGGTCGGCGGCACTGGGAGCAGGCCGTCGACGCGCTCGCCACCGCCGATCCGGACTGGTTGCGCGGGATGATTACCCGGCGCGTGCCGCTCACTCGCTGGAGCGAGGCGCTCGATCGCCGGCCGCAGGACATCAAAGTCGTCGTCGATCTCACGGCATGACCACGTCGAGCGCGGTTCCATGGTCCACGACGCCGGGGCGGCTCACCGAGGGACCGCGGTGGCACGAGGAACGCCAAGAGCTGCTGTGGGTCGACATCCTCGGCCGACACATACATCGCGGCACGCTCGCCGGCGACGGCAGCCTCGACCACCTGGTCACGATCTCACTCGACCGGCACGTCGGCGCGGTCGCGCCCGCTCTGGCAGGCGGATACGTCGTCGCTGCCGGACCAGGGTTCCTGTTCGTCGACGAGAACGGATCTGTGCACGAGCTGGCCCAGCCCGAGGCCGGCCGGACCGACGTGCGGATGAACGACGGCGCGTGCGACTCTCAAGGTCGGTTCTGGGCCGGAACGATGGCCTACGACGAGTCGCCCGGAGCCGGGGCGCTCTATCGCCTCGAGCTCGACGGCAGCTGCACCACCGTGCTCACCGGACTGACGATCGCCAACGGCATTGGGTGGAGCACCGACGGCAGCACGATGTACCTAAACGACAGCGGTACCGGCTGCCTCGACTCGTTCCGGTTCGATAGCGACAGCGGGGCGATCACCGACCGCCGCACGCTCATGCGCAGCGAGCGGCGTGGCGTTGTGCCCGACGGGCTCACCGTCGATGAGGAAGGCGGGATCTGGGTCGCCCTATGGGGCGGTGGAGCGGTCAACCGCTACGCGCCCGACGGGTCGCTGCTGGCCAGCCTCGAGTTGCCGGTCGAGCGACCCACGTCGTGCGCCTTCGGCGGGGCTGAGCGGGCGACGCTGTTCATAACCACCGCCCGGGAGGGACTCGACGCCGACGCCCTGGCCCGGCAGCCCGACTGCGGGCGAGTGTTCGCGATCTCCGGCCTCGGCGTCCGCGGGCTCCCCTGCCTGCCCTACCGCGGACCGATCCCGAAGGCCGCGCCGACTCAGTGAGAGGCAAGCTCGCGCGATGAAGCACACGTCGATCGACATCTACCTGGTGGTCGACACCTTCCTGCTGCTGCTGATCGGGATCGGTCCGAAGATCGCCCTGGTGCCGTTCGTTGAGATCACCGCGCCGCTCGACGCTGCAACCAAGGCGCTGATCGTCCGCAAGATGCTGACCACCGCCGCCGTCGTAGCCCTGATCCTCGTCGGGCTCGGCGAGTTCCTATCCAGGTTGCTTCACTTCTCGACCGGGTCGCTCTCGATCGCCGGAGGGATCATCCTCTTCATCATCGCGATCACGATGGTCCGTGGGAGCGCGGAACCCGGCGGCAACGACGCCGTCACAGGACGCGATCCGATGCGCATCGCCGTGTTCCCGCTCGCGATCCCGTACCTCTTGAATCCCGCCGGTATCGTCGCCCTCGTCACCCTCTCCGCCGAGGCGGACTCAGTGGCCGTCTTCGCGATGGTCCTCGGCGTCCTCGCTCTGGTGCTCGCCCTCGATGTCGGCGTGTTCCGATGGGCCAACCGGGTGAGTGACCATCTCGATGAGAGCCGCATGCTCGTCACCGAGAAGATCTTCGGCATCCTGCTGGCGGCGCTCGCCGTCCAGCTCGTACTCGACGGCCTCGACAGCGTCGGCGTCATCCACCTAACCGGTCACTGACCGTCCGGACCGCCACACGACCGCCGCCGGCACCGCACCTGGGACCCGCCAGCGGCGCGCCCCCAAGCCGCCCGTAGCAGCATGGCGAGTTTGCCGAATCGGGGACCCGCCAGGAGAACGGCCACCACGGCTAAATAAAGCCACGCCGGGATAGGCGGAACCTGACTTCGCAACGAAGCGGGACTCCCGCTCGGCAAGTGCACACAGCGCACGGACCTCCCTCCATACGAGGATCCCGTTTCGCGCGTAGGCACGGGGGTCGCGCCGGAGTCGCACATACACCGTACGCGCGTGCTCGTGAGCGAACCTGGAAGCACTCATCGCAAAGCTCTCTGGCCGCGACGGCGTGGCGCTCGAGCAATGATGAGATCGAGCGCGGTTCAGCCCAGCAGCCCGATCAAGCCCTTGAGGATCAGGAGCGCGCCGACCGCGGCGAATCCGCGCACCGCGAACACGTGTGTGTGTCGGACGACCCAGGCCTTGGCTCGATCGATGGCACGTGGTGTCCACTCCGGCGCGATCAGGAAGCTGGCGAGCGGAACCTCGAGCAGCCACAGCATCACCAGGTTGAAGCCGATCACGATAAGCACGGTCGCGGCCGTCGAATACTTGAGCTTGTGGATCTGATCGAGGCCGGCCAGGTAGGAGGCGCCCGGGAGCGTGAGCAACGCTCCGATCACGAACGTGGTCCGCGCTGATCCCTTGCTCAGCTCCCGCTGCCATCGCGGCGGGCCCTTGTCCGGCTTCGCGGCTTTGCGCGCTCGCCGGCGCTCCCGGAGGCGTTCGTGGCGCCCGGTGTAGAGGACGAACGAGACGGCCAGCGCGATCGCCCCCAACGCGATGTCCACCGCCGGGCTGATCGTGTTCTCGGTCGTGTTGGTCGTACTCGAGTTCGGTAGCGAGAGCACGATCACCAGGCCGAGCGTGATGCTCGTGATGTACGCACCGAGCAGATAGCCCAGCATTAGCCTCGCGGGCTTGTCAAGTAGCAGCATCACGGTCGTCGCGGCGACCAGCGTCGGGTTCAGCGAAGCCGTCAGCGACAGAAGGATTACTTGGCCCATCGGCGTCGATCGTCGTCGAACATCGTGCGCTGTCGAGCAGCCGCGCGTGGGGGAAGCGACCGGAGCTTGCCCGGCGACGTTGCTTGCCTTGTCCAACGAGGCGGTGATGCGCCGGCTAGAAACCGCGCGCGCATCGTTGCCGTCTCGGGACGACGGATTGCCGGAACGAGCCCGCGCTGGCTACTCGTGGCCGGCCGATCGTCCGAGAGCCTACGCTGCAGTTGATGCTCCCGCTGGCGATGGCGGGTCCCCGATGGTTAGTGGCTTCATTGGACACCCCGTCGGTCTGCGTTACCCATGCAACGACGGATAGTGCCCCGTCAGCACCGACGCTCGACTCGGCGCGCACGCGGCCGCGATCGGACACTGGTACTTGAACGAGACACCGTTCTGGCGCCGACGCTCCTGCCCGACAACTGCTCGCGGCGGTACCTCCGCAGCTCGTCGGACTCCTGCGGCGGGGGTAGCGGATCTGATCGGTCAGGATCAGCAGAATGTTGCGGCGGCTAGCGACGACGGAAGACGCTAGCCGGCGCCCGCGCGTGCCGCGTCGTCCGATCCGGGTGATGCACCGCCTGCAAGTCGCTTACACGATCTCGAGCGTCGGTCCGGTCTGCCCGGGGATCCGGATCGCCGCCAGTCGCAACCGGGGTCGGTCCACAAGGAGCCGGAGAGATGAGCATCAGGAGCGCGCAGTCGACCACCGCGGGAGACGGGGAGGTTGCAACCCGTGCAACCGTCGGGGAGTCCGCGGGTAACGGCAAGATCCCGCATCTGTCACTGCGGGAGCGTGCGGCGCGGGGCAAGGCGGAGCGGGCGGAGGTGCCTCGCAGCGTGCATAGCGAGTGGTCGGCGCCGGCGGGTCGTCGCGATCCGGTTCAGCTCCTGGAGGAGCAGGCCGCCTCCCGCGTGCCGGAGCTAGTGCCGATCCGCTACGGGCGGATGCTCGTCTCGCCGTTCACGTTCTACCGCGGTGCGGCGTACCTGATGGCGGCGGACCTCGCCGGTTCACAGAGAACCGGCCTGCGCGTGCAGCTATGCGGTGACGCTCATCTGTCGAACTTCGGTGGGTTCGCCGCGCCCGACCGGCGGCTGGTGTTCGACATCAACGACTTCGACGAGACGCTGCCTGGCCCGTTCGAATGGGATCTTAAGCGGCTGGTCGCGAGCTTCGCGGTGGCAGGACGCGACCTCGGCTTCCCGGTAAAGCAGCGGCGCACAGTCAATGTGGCGGTGACGCGCGCGTATCGCGAGGCAATCCGGGGTCTTGCTGGGATGAAGACGCTCGATCTGTGGTACTCGCGGGTCGATGCCGAGGCGATGCTCGCCCAGTTTCAAAGCGCCGCAAGCGCGAAGCGCCGCAAGCTGATGGAGAAGAACCTCGCCAAGGCACGGGCGAAGGACAGCCTGCGGGCGTTCAGCAAGCTCACGACGATCGTCGACGGCGAGTCGCGGATCGTCAGCGACCCGCCACTGATCGTGCCGATCGAGGATCTCGCCGAGGGCCACGACGTCGAGAAGTTCGCGCGAGCGGTGAACCGCGGCTACCGACGCACGCTACCAGGGGATCGCAGACACCTGCTGGAGCGGTTCCGCTACGTGCACGCGGCGCGCAAGGTCGTCGGTGTTGGCAGTGTCGGTACCCGCGCGTGGATCATGCTGATGGTTGGCCGCGACACCGACGATCCGCTGTTCCTGCAGCTAAAGGAGGCCGAACCCTCGGTACTCGAACCGTTCGTCGGCAAGAGCCGGTACGAAAACCACGGCCAGCGCGTTGTCGAGGGCCAGCGGCTGATACAGGCCGCCAGCGACATCATGCTCGGCTGGCACCGCGTGACCGGACTCGACGACGTCAAACGCGACTTCTACTTCCGCCAGCTCTGGGATCAGAAGGGCTCCGCGATCATCGAAGGGATGAAGCCCAACGAGCTCGCCGCATACGGCGCAATCTGCGGCCGCACCCTGGCCCGCGGGCACGCGCGCTCCGGCGACGCGGTCACGATCAGCGCCTACCTCGGATCAAACGACTCCATGGACCAGGCACTCGCGGGCTTCGCCGAGCTCTACGCCGACCAGAACGAACTCGACTACGCCGCGCTGAGCACCGCCGTCAAGACCGGACGCGTCAAAGCACAGATAGGGCTATAGCCCGTAAGCATGATCCGGGGTCGGGGCGCTTGGCCACAATCGACTGCCGACCCCTGCAAGCGCGAGGCGCTCTCAGCGTCGCGACAGGACACTGCGTGGTGTTTGGTGAAAGCGGTCACCGCATCGACGTGACCCCCACAGGCGGTGGCTGTCGGACAAATCCCGACAGCCGCCGTTCCGTTGTGAGATGGGACCAATCGCTCGATCCCGCGCCGGGACAAATCAGTCGGGTTCGGTCGTGCGAGGCCGCGAGAGAGCCGCACAGAGAGTCGGTCCTTAACGCTGTTGTGAGATGCCCACATGGGCATTTCTTTGTCCGACAGCCACGGCGTAAACCGACAGCGCCGCCAAGAACTGCTCTGCGATCGCCGCGAGTATGCCCCCGCGTCGGCGACCCCCCTTCCTTCGCGCGGATGGCTAGGGCGGTCCCGCCCCGCCTCGGTTCTCGAGCGCCATCGGCGGCCGAGAGTTTGGCGAACAGCGGGGCTCGCGGACGGCTCGGTGTCGGGCCCTGCTTTCGCGTTGGCGCGGCACTGTGGCGCCGGTGCTACGCCGCGCTCGCCGCGCTCGAGCTGACGGCGCTCCTGGGATGTCGCGTATGCCGACGGGCGTTGAGCGGTCGCACCGACCGAGCGGGCACGTGGATCGCTTCCTCGGGAGGGTGTGGCTCATGGCGGCAGTGATGCTGACTGTGCTGCAGTTGAGATCATGCCTGCGGCGTGGTTGGCGCCGGCGCTGGGCGCGATGTGAGAATCCACGAAATGCGCCGCCCGCTCCGGCCCCACTATTGCGCCGGGATTCTGACGGTTCATCGGCGGCTGGTTTGCGCTACGCCGAGGAGTTGCTCCGCTGCATGCGCTGGAGGTAGACACGCGAGAGTTGACCGCCCGATCGCTAACCCGCCGCGGGCCGCCCATCTTGACGTGGATGATCGACGTCGCCGTGTGGGGTTGCTTCTTCCGGGTTCGGCTCGAGTGTGAACATCACCGCCGCGACATCGTGGTGAGGGTCAATGCCGGGGACGAACGCGATAGTCCGCCGATTCAACATCCGCTCTACTAACGAGCGCATTTCGTCTTCTAGCGCGTGCTCGAGGAAGAGTCGCTGCTCGCGCAACCGCCCGTTCTCGCCAAGCGCGAGCAGGTTCCGCTCGGCGATCGTCATGGTGTCTGCCAGCAGAACGATGAGGATGTCTGCTCCGGCAAACTGAGCGCTGGCTTTCGTTGGTCCGCGGCCGAACGCCCGCTTATGCAAACGGACCATCGCATTGGAGATTTCGAGCATCGGGCTTTGCCCGTTGGGGGGCGAGGCAGGCGTGACGGCGGCGGATACTGCGGTCACCACGCCACACCTCGCCTCTGCTGGCGCGACTCAGCCGCGGTCGCTTCCGCCGAGATGACTGGTGGATCAGCCACCGGCTTGCCTGCTGTGGGCGAACTCCCTGAGGACAGCTGATAGGTGGCTCGATCTTGCGCAGGGATCAGGCGTTGCCTTCGGGGCGGTGGCGAGATCGATGCGGCCCTGGCGGAGGTGTACCGGTGCTGGGAGCGGCGCTGGCCGCCTTTGGGAGGCGGCCAGCGCCGTTGGCGGGGAGAGAGAAGCCGCCAGATCCCGCTGCGCCATCCCGGGCGTGGCGGGGTCTCGCGGCTCTGCCCGGCGGCTGCTCCTCGATGAACGGGAGCTGCCCGGCGAGCCCGGTGACCTCAAACACGCGCTGAACGGCCGGGGGGCCGGGGATGATCACCAGTCGCACGCTCTGCGCGGTCGAGCGCCCGGCGAGCTCGACCGTGGCGTGCACTCCGCTTGAGTCGATGAACGCGAGGCGACTGAGGTCGAGCACCACGCACTCCGGACGGCCCGTCAGCGCGCCCGCTATCGCTCGACGGGCGGCGGGTGCACCGCCGAGGTCCCACTCCCCGGCCAGCTTGATCGTGATCGTGGTCCCCTGCTTGCGCGTGACGATCGCCAGCAGGCTCGGGACCTCCAGCGAATCCACCCCTCGATTCACGGCCACAGCTCACCTCCACACGATTGCTCTCTGCTGTGGGAGGAATCAAACGCTCCGCAAACGAAGCATCCGACATCCAGCCTGCCGAATCAGCCTGAAGGGACTCAGCCCCCCAACCCGAGGCCAACATTTTAGCGATCGTCCGCGACGGGTCCAAGTCCGATCTGCGACACTTCCCGTAGTCCGTTCAGGCTTGAGCGGCATCTTGCGCTCGCGGCAGACTCGCCGTCTTTCCCTTCTTCCCGCGTCGGATCTCGAACCCCAGGGGAAGGCGGGAAGGAAGTGCCATGTCCGCTGAGACCGAACCGGAGCGTCCACCGGGAAGCTCCCTGTACGTGACGATCTCCAACGCGATCGTCGGGCTGCTCCGCGAATACACCGGACGTGGACCGATGAAGGCGCGCACGACCCTGCGTGACAACCTGGTCGTGGTCCTGCTCGAGCAGACACTGACCAAAGGCGAGCAAGTCCTAGTCGCCAAAGGACGCGGCGAGAACGTACTAACGCTCCGCCACGAATACCAGGAAGCCATGCGCGACGAAGCCAGCGCCAAAGTAGCCGAAATCACCGGACGCAAAGTCATCGCGATGATGAGCGCCAACCACCTCGACCCCGACCTCGCCGTCGAACTGTTCGTCCTCGACGGCCCACCCGAAAACCACATCTCGGCGGCCGCAACCAGGGAATGACAGCTCGCTCCAGGCGCTCACGAGATCTCGCGCCGAACCGGCGACAACGCTCCCCCACCGCGTGCCGGTGCCCCCGCTCATTGGAGCTACAAGTTGGACGGGCAGTCCACGCGGTACTTGGACAACCTGACCAAAACTTGACCAAGCTCCGTCAACGACGGTGGGAAGCGGTTAGCGGCGCTGCCGAAAGCGTCCGCTTGGCAGCAATTGCCCGATATAGCCACCCACCTCGAACCGGCGACCTCCTGGATACGACGGCGCGGGACTTCGGACCGATCCCTGCGGAATCGTCCGCCGCCCCGCGCCTTGATAACCCGGCCGGGCCAACTTAATGCCCTGGAAGCCAGGGTATCCGGACCGTTCTTTACCCGCCTTGGCGAGCTTTGACGCCACGGCAGAGACAGCGACCGGGCATGCGTCCGGTGGACCGCCACCTCGCATCAAGTCTCGAGAAGCACGCCGCCGTCCAGCGCATCCGGTCGCTGTTTCCACTTCCCTGCGCCACCTTAATCGCAACGATCCAGTCGCCCGGCATCGACGCGCCGGTGCACTTCGTCAACCACTTCCCGACCTGGAAGCCCCAGCAGGAGGCCGAGCGCGAGCAGCAGGCGGTGCAGGCCGCCGGCCGCCTTGAGCCGCTCACCGGCCACATCATCGTGGCCGGCGACTTTGACGCCGACCCGGATGCCGCAAGCCTGCGGTTCTGGACCGGCCGATAGTCATTACACGGCATAAGCGTCTGCTACCGCGATGCCTGGGAACGAACCCATCCCGACAAGCCGCCGCGGACGTTCACGCCGGACGAGAACCCGCTCGTCGCCGATCCCGACTGGCCGTTTCGTCAGATGGTGCGTTGCGGGGAATACGGCGGCCCGACCCTCCCGATTCGCGCATGCCAGCGGATCTTCGACGACATCCCGGCCAGCGACCAGTACGGTCTGCTCGCGGAGCTCGGCTGACTCTCAAGGCCGACACCCGCTCCGCTGACAAGTCGCGCATCGGGGCCCAGTCGGCGGCTTCCCTGCAATGCGCGGCAAACACGCACGACGCGCGCGGCCGGCGCCGGGCCGGAGATTGACACCGCTGGTGCTAGCCGACTGGCGGAGGTTTGCAAGCACCAGCCCAGCGGCTACTCCGACAGGGGTTTCGCTGCCGATGTCGGGAGCACAGCCATTAAGCCGAGCTTGCTGCGCCACAGTCGCGCCACAGTCGACCCCGATCGAGGGCGGTTATCGGCCCCTCAACAGCGGTTCACCATCAACCGCGAACCTATTGATTTACAGGGAAATCAGACCAGACTCACTCCTCCGAGGCTGGCTTCGAATCCCGGTAGCGGTATGCCCGAAACGCCCGTAATCACGGGCGTTTCGTCGTTTCTGGGATGCTCGCGGGCCAGTGCGCGGGCCAGTCGGGGCGAAAGTCGATTTCCGCTGTGCGTGTGAGCTTGCGGAAGCCCGCGTGCGGCCACGCGGGCGCTCCGGCGACCTATGCGTCGCGCGATATCTCAAGCCATTAGCCCGCCGCACAACCGGGCGCGGCGGTTCCGTCCGCCTTTCAAAATGGTTGTTCGACACCCATCGAACAAAGGGACGATCACTTCATGACGGAGCACAACGGACCAACCGAGGAACGCCCTCACACGCCGCAAGGCGAGCACAAGGGGCTCATCCACGACCTAGCCGTCGGGGCAGCCGGGAGCGGCGTGTGGAAAGGCGCGGAGGTGATTGGCGGGCGCATCATCGGTCAGTTGCGCTCGGGCGCTCAACCGACGCCCGACGTGCCACCGCCAAGCGCCCCGAGCGAGGGGCACGAGACGGGTTCGGCCCATGACGGTTGACCCGATAAACCCGGGCGCGATGCCGCTTTCGAAGATGACGCTCACGAAGGCGCAATTGCGCGAGGCCGCGCGCGTCATGGACGAATATCTCGGGAGCAAGGGACGACTCGACAGCGTCCGACTCGAGACGCTGAGGGACGGCTATGCGCGGGTGGTGCACATTGGCACCGAAGGCGAACCCGTCGCCGAAAACCTGCTTTGGCCGTTGGCTTTCCAGGGCGGCTGAGCACCGCTCAGTGGAAGTCCGCGCCGTACAAGGAAACGCGAAGCGGCGTGACGCTCTGCACCGACGCGCCGCCGTCTGCCTCTTGGCCGTCCCGTCGCCTGATAACGCGACACCCCCGACCCACGGCGGGCTCGTAGGGCATCGGGTTTCGCTGACAGTTCGCGGTGAACTCGATGCGGAACCCGTCACCTCGACGGGCGGGCTGCTCGACGTAGGCGGCTTCAAGGTCGGCCATCTCGGAGACACCCGAAGCCTCGGAAATGACGCGATACGTGTCCATGCGCCGCAAGCGTAGGGCGGCTGTCGAACCTGACTCGGGACAGGGGGCGATTCGAACGCGGGAGGCAACCAAGGCCGGGGCCGTCCGAGCGGGCGAGCCCCGAACGCGCCGGGCGACTATGGAGCGGGAGCAGACGAACCGCCTCGACGCCCGAACGGGAAGTGTTCTTCGCAGTAGTAGGTGGTGATGCGGGTCGTCGAATCGACGAACGCATCGTGCGTCGGCGCATCGCAGACCACGCACTCATGCACCGCGGTTAGCGGGCAATGCAAGCCGAAGTCGCGCTCGATCTTCCACCCAAGCGGTTTCGACCTCAAGCGACACCTTGACGACCTCGACCGGCTCGTGCGCGAGTGCGAGCCGAAGGTGTTGGTGCTCGACTCGCTGTGCTTCTCGCGGTTGCCGCGCCGACACCGCCGGATCTGACCGAGGGTGTCGCATAAACAATCGCCGTTGTTGGAGGCACACAACCAGCCGAAGCGCCCCGCGCGAACTTTGGCGATTCAGCCGACTCCGGCTCCATCGCCAAAGTTCGGCCCCCGGCTACGGGTCGTGCGTCGGTATTTGGTAATGGATCACAACCAGTTTTCCGTGCTCAGCTTTATGCGACACCCTCGACCGAGAGCGGACGTCGTTCTCGCGGTCCTCGTCGACCGCGAGCGTCGCTGCAAGAGGCCTGCCTCCGCTGAGATGGGGCAGGAACCGCGTGGCCCGGCGAGAAGGCTTATGGCGTGGCGCGTACCCGTCGGATCCTGCGTGCGCTGCTTGATGTCGGCCTTGGTCCAGCGGACGGCCGCATGCGGGTACGGGGTCCGCTGGAGGTCCAGCGATGAAGGCCCGGGCCGTTGTGCTCGGCGTCGTCGCTCCTCTCGCGTTCGCCTCGCCAGCTCCGGCGATGACGCTGGTCGGCCCGCAGGGTCAGCCGGTCGGCGGCCAGTGGCAGCAGTGGGCCGACGAGGCTCAGGTGCCCACCCTCTCGGGAACGCTGCTGGTCGATAACAATCCCACGCCATGCATGGGCGGGGCCGCGTGCTCCACCTCGCCGAACATGGCACTACAGGAGCCGGACGGGTCGCTCATCTACGAGGACGGCCCGACCGAGACCTGGGCAGCGCCGAACGTAGCCGAATGGAGCTTCGACTTCGAGCTAGGCCACCAGTTCGACTGGGCCTACCTCACCGACGCCGACCGTGCGGAGCTCGCGCAGCTGTGGGGTAGCACGCTGCACTGGTGGGACACCCTCGCCGGCACGCAGCAGGCAATGGAGGATGGGCTGGAGGCAGAGTTCGCCGACATCTACGCGACCTGCGCGGTAGCCGATCCGACGCCGGCGATCCTAACTGCGTGGCTGCCCGGCGTCGTGGTCACCGATCCTGAGCCGTCATGCCAGTTCATCGACGAGATCGGCGCGGAGGTCGGCGCGGACCCGCCAGCACCTCCTCCTGTGACCGCTGGCCCACAGACCGCGCCGAGCAGCACCGTCGGCGCCCAGACAACGGCGAGCGGCATTGCTCTCAACCCGCCGGCGAAGGGGTCGAGGAAGCTGCATCACAGGCGGCACGGATCCGCCTGGTGGCAGATCGGCGGGGCGATCATAGGCTTACGTGGCGGAGCCACTCGACCACGTCGACATGTACCAGCGTCCGCGGATTTCTGCGAATTCGTGCACGAACCATCCCGCGGCCCGTGGGGGTTTGTAACGCTTCACGCACGGATCCCACCGGATTCGGCCGGATTGACGAAGGACACGAAATGCGTGCAAACAGCCGATTGCCCATGGCTGCAGCGGTTTCGGTGGTTCCGTCGCTCGGGTTTGAATCCCGGCAGGGGTACTGTTGCAAAAGCCCTGCAAACGTGGCGGCTTTTCGCATTCTGAGGGGTCGCTGCCCGCCGGTCAGCGCCATTTGTGCCAGTAGCGGCTGCCATTGCCCTCGCCCTCGCCGCGTCAGCGCAGACTCATCTCCTTGAAAGGGAGATGGGGCGGAGCCACGGCACGGTCCCGTCAACGCCGCGGCCCCGCCCCGGAGGAGAGGAGAGGACTTCTGCATCGGCAGCACCGCCACCGGGCTTTAGTCGAAGCCGTCGTTGCGATCTCGCGCGCGTGCTCCTGCGCCGGAGGCGCTTCGCGTTCGGGTCGTTCCAGTCTTCGGCGACATGCGACTCTCGGATGTGATCCGAGCGGCCAGCGCCACGGTTGGCGCCGGCAGCTAGGACCGACTGAGACCCCCCGTCTTGGCTGGAGACGGGGGCTCTTATAGCCGGCTCCACGCAAACGAGCAAGCGAGCGGGGGTCGATGTCCGCGAACGTACCGATCACCTGGTAGCCGCACTCAGGCTGGGAGACGCGCGGAGCGGTCAGCCGTTGGGGCTCGCCGCACAGTCCACGCCGACGGGGCCCTGAGGGCCGGCGGGACCGATAGCGCCGACCACACCCGCACCACCCGGGCTGCAGGTCAGCGCGATCGGGCCTCGTGGGCCCGCGGGGGCCGCCGGAACGGCGCGACCCGCGGCCTTCGCTGCCGCGCTGCCGCCACGGGGCTGCTGCTTCGCGCTCGTAGCTTGCGTGGTCGTCACGACGAACAGCAGCACGCCGAGCGCGATCGTCGTGACTAGGACCGCACGCACGCGTGCCATGGGTGTGTTCCAGAGATGCATGTCGATCATCTGCTTCCCGCAGTCAGTGAGGACATCGACCGGCAACGCCGGGGTTGTTGACGCGCTGAGATCAAACCTGGACGAGTGGCCCGAGCCGCGGCACCTACCTGGTGCTCCTAGTTCCCGATTTGCGGGTGGTCCATGCTCGCCCAGTTGGGCGGCCTGGCGGCAGGCAACGCGCGTCGTCGCCGCGACGCTAACTGACGGGCTTTATGGCGCCGCTCTCGACGAGTTGGCGTGCGACGGACGCCGATGGATCGTACGTCTCGACCTGGACATCCGACGCCGCGTAGGCGAAGTAGACGCTCGTCGGCCGCGCGCGGTTATAGAAGGCGACCCCGCCCTTCAGCGGCAACCTGACCGCGCCTGGCTGGGCGGCGGCGGCGGCGACGGCCGCCTCAGCGTTCGGCACCACGTAGGTCCCGACCGTGAGGAAGTCGGGCAGCGGCGAGCCCACCTTCGCGCCGCCTGTGAGGTAGCGGATGTACGCCCGGCCGTCCGGAGTCCTCGTCAGCTCGTAGGTCGCCCCGTCTCGCGGGCCGTCCCAGTACACGGGGTGCCCGAGCGAGCCAGGGAGGGCCCTGAGCGTTGCCAGCGACGCGGCCTGGACCGTGGTGGTCGAGGCCGCCGCCGGCGGCGTTGCCGCAGGAGTCGATGCGTCGGACTTCGGCGGAGCTGACCCCGAGGTCGCCGCGAGGATGATCCCGGCCACGATCGCCGCCCCGACGAGCGCGACGAACGCCAGTACGATCGGCCTGCTCCGAACGCGTGCGATCACACTCGTCTGGCGAC
The DNA here is from genome assembly GCA_963783415.1 of uncultured Solirubrobacterales bacterium. GTDB lineage: Bacteria > Actinomycetota > Thermoleophilia > Solirubrobacterales > Solirubrobacteraceae > Palsa-465. The sequence goes on along the minus strand of CAWANN010000021.1, from coordinate 196,572 downwards.
TCACCCGCGACATCGTAGCCTTCCGATGTGACGATTCTTACGAACGTTCGGGCTCAGTGGTCTTCCACCCATCATTCAGATCAACAGTCGCCCGCCGTTCCGCGGTGTCGACTCTTTCAGCGCGATCAGGTTCGCGGTGACGTAGGGAATACGGTGCTGCTCGTGCCACTCCGTCGGGAAGTACGTCACGAGCCGTGAGACTTGAAACGCGGCCTTGATCTGCGGGACGAAATTGCGGTATTGGCGCTCGGTGTAGTACCAGAACGAGTTCTCGTTGTAGAACGCCACGTGCGTCGGATCCTGGAACGCCCCGCGTCCGTCGGTGCTGGGGGTCTGTGACAGCAGAAGCCCGCCCGGCGCGAGCACCCGGTAGAGCTCGTTGATCAGGCCGACCTTGTCGGCGACGTGCTCGAGAAAGTCGACTGCTCGGATGACGCCGACCGAATTGTCATCGACCGGTAGCCGATCCGGGAGCGTCGCGACGATGTCGACATCGTCGCCGGGATATTGGTCGACGCCGAGATATCCACGGGGCCGGTTGTGTGCGGCTCCCAGGTCGAGCGCCAGCAGACCATCCCTGGCCGCCCATGCGAGCGCGTTGGATTCGATGTACCTGTCGTACAGCGCGACGGTCTCCTGCTGGATGAACGCGTTTGTCTGGGCGTCGCGCTGCGTGTTCCTCGAGTGCATCCGCTGCAGGTAGAGACACTCGTCGATGAGGTGGAAGTCAGCGACCTGGTAGAGCCTGCACATCAGGTCCTGGTCGTCGAGAACGTGGCGCGTGGGGTCGTAACCACCGACCCGCTCGTACGCGATCCGGTCGTAGGCTCGCACATGGTTCGGGGCAAACCAGATGTATGACACGTTGTGCGGCGTGGGGGCGAGGGACTCGGCGTACTGAACATCGCGTCCGGCGACCGTGGTGTCGTGGTAGACCCAGCCGTTGGAGACGTCGAAGCGAGAGTCGTCGCGAGACCCGTCCTCGAGGATCTGCGCGGAGTGGCTGTACACGAGAGACACTCCCGGCTTCTGCTCGAAAGCGCGCGCGATCTCGGCGAGAGCGTCGTACGCGAGGAGGTCGTCGTGATCGAGTTCCACGAGGAGAGATCCCCGTGCCTCGGCACATGCGCGCTGCTTGGCCGGACCGACCCCACTGATCGAGTCGTCGATCACGATACGTAGCCGCGAGTCGTCTCGTACTGGACGCCAGCGCGCGCCCGAGTTGAGCAGCACGACCCATTCCCAGTCTCCATAGGTCTGTGACGCGAGGCTGTCGAAGCACTCGTCCAGAAACCGCGGATGGTGCGTGACAGTGAATACGGTGACCCGGGGATCGCTGCTCATCCTCGTCGGACTGTCGGCCGCCACAAGGTCAGTGGTCTCCTCGACTATTGCCCAGTTGGTGTGACTGTCGAGAGACTGGGATCGAGCGCGAGAGCTTGAGCCCTGGCCTTCTTCGCCTTGCTCTGGTCGTGGAGCCGGTCGTACACAAAGCTCTCGCGCAGGTATGCGGTCGCCGCCTTCGGGTTGATCGAGGTGATCTGTTGGTAGAGGGCCAACGCCGAGTGCAGATTCGTGCGCTCGAGCAGGATCGCCTTGTTGTACATGGCCGGCGTGTACTTGGGATCGATCGACACGACCTTCGAGTAGTCAGCAATCGCCGGCGACGACTGGTTCTGCACCTGCGCGATGAGACCGAGGTTGTACCAGGCGTACTTGTTGTTCGGGCTTACCACGAGGACGTCCCGAAAAGTCGTCTCAGCCTGCTGATACTGCTTCGCGTTTGCCTGCGCAATTCCCGTGTTGATGAGCGCTGCGGCCGAGCCCGTCGGCGACGATGATGCGGACGCCGACGACGATTGGCTCGAAGACTTGGTGCTACCGCCGCACCCGGTCAATGCAATCGCGGCAACGACGAGCCAGCCGAGGACGGCCGAGAGGCCGAAGCGACTGCGACGTGCCAATCCTGATCTGAGGGGATGCCGTGCGAGCATGGAGGACGGTTAGCACCTGACGTCGGTCGTCGGGAGTGCCGCTGTGTCTGACTCAGCTGGCACAGACGACCCAGGCCGTGACCGTGTTCCCGGATACATTCGACGTAGCGTAAAAAACGACCTTCCAACCGTTACCGGATGGTTGAGAGGTGGACATCGCCACTCCGTTCGCGAGAGTGTCTTGCCCGCCACCACCCGAAACGCTGCTCCCGCTCGAACAGGTCGCAGTCACCGTGACTGAACTGCCGGCCGACGTCGGTCCGGTCACAGAGTTGCTCGCGTCGGAGAACGTGCGGGGGGCTCCCTGTGCGCCTTGGGGGCCTTGCGCTCCGGTGCCGGTTGCGCCCTGTGGGCCTTGCGCTCCTATGCCGGTCGCGCCCTGAGTGCCCTGTGGGCCTTGCGCTCCCGTGCCGGTCGCGCCCTGACTGCCCTGCGGGCCTTGCGCTCCCGTGCCGGTTGCGCCCTGAGTGCCTTGGAAGCCCTGATGGCCCTGGGTGCCCTGTACGCCCGCGCTGCCCTGCGACCCAGCGCCGCCTTGCGCTCCGGTGCTGCCCTGTGCGCCGGCGGCGCCCTGGGGTCCGGTTCCGCCTTGGAAGCCCTGTGGCCCGGCCAGACCTTGGACGCCTTGGGTGCCCTGCGCCCCTATCGCACCTTGGGCGCCCGTGGTGCCCTGCGCACCGGTGACGCCTTGAGCGCCGTTCGTTCCCTGCGCACCGGTCGTGCCCTGGGCGCCGTTCGCGCCCTGGAAGCCCTGACGGCCCTGGGTGCCCTGCGTCCCCGCGCTGCCCTGAGCGCCAGTGGCGCCTTGAGTGCCGGCAGGGCCCTGGAAGCCCTGGACGCCCGCCGCGCCCTGAGTGCCGGTCGCACCCTGGACGCCCGTCGCGCCCTGAGTGCCGGTCGCACCCTGGACGCCCGTGGTGCCTTGAGTGCCGGTCGCGCCTTGGGGTCCAGTGCCGCCTTGGAGGCCCTGCGGCCCTGCCAGACCTTGGACGCCTTGAGTGCCCTGGGCCCCTGTCGTCCCCTGAGCACCGGTGGCACCTTGCGCGCCGGTGGCCCCTTGTGCGCCGTTCGCTCCCTGCGCACCGGGCGTGCCTTGAGCGCCGTTCGCTCCCTGCGCACCGGGCGTGCCTTGAGCGCCGGTAGTGCCCTGAGTGCCAGTCGCGCCTTGCGTGCCCGTGGTGCCCTGAGCGCCGTTTGCGCCTTGGGGTCCGGTTCCGCCTTGGAGGCCCTGTGGCCCCGCCAGACCTTGGGTGCCTTGCGCCCCTGTCGCACCTTGAACACCGGTGGCGCCTTGGGCGCCCGTGCTGCCCTGTGCGCCGGCGGTCCCTTGTGCGCCGTTCGCGCCCTGCGTGCCGGTGGCCCCCTGAGCTCCCGTGCTCCCCTGAGTGCCGTTCGCACCCTGGACGCCGGTCGCGCCCTGGGACCCTTGAGTGCCCTGAGCGCCGACAACGCCCTGGAACCCCTGCGGCCCGGCCACGCCCTGCGCCCCGGTGATGCCCTGCGTGCCGGTGGCGCCCTGAGACCCTGTCGCGCCTTGGCTGCCTTGGCTTCCCTGGGTTCCTTGAGTTCCCTGCGCTCCGGTCGCGCCGACGGCACCGGCCGTCCCTTGCAGGCCCTGGGTGCCTTGCGAGCCCGTTGTGCCTTGGGCTCCGGTCGAACCCTGTGATCCAGTCGTGCCCTGCGAGCCCTGGCTGCCCTGAGTACCTGTGGCGCCCGTCGCGCCGGCCACGCCCTGTGTCCCTCGACTGCCCTGGGCACCAGTCGAACCTTGGAGCCCCTGGAAACCTTGCGGCCCTGCCGCGCCCTGGTTGCCCTGGGCACCGTTAGCGCCCTGAGACCCAGTCCTACCCTGCGTGCCTTGCGTGCCCTGGGCACCGTTAGCGCCCTGAGACCCAGTCCTACCCTGCGTGCCTTGCGTGCCCTGGGCACCGTTAGCGCCCTGAGACCCAGTCCTACCCTGCGTGCCTTGCGTGCCCTGGGCACCGTTAGCGCCCTGAGACCCAGTCCTACCCTGCGTGCCCTGCGTACCCGTGGCACCTTGCAACCCTTGCGGCCCGACCGCGCCTTGGTTGCCCTGGCTGCCCTGCGCTCCGGTCGCGCCCGCGGTACCGGCGGTCCCTTGCGAGCCTTGAGTGCCCTGCGCCCCGGTAGCACCTTGGGCGCCGTTCAAGCCCTGTGATCCAGTCGTGCCCTGCAAGCCTTGGCTGCCCTGGGTACCGGTGGTACCCGTCGCGCCTTGTGTGCCTTGGCCGCCCTGGGGACCGGTCAAGCCTTGGAGCCCTTGGAACCCTTGGGGCCCGGCCTCCCCCTGGAACCCCTGGCTGCCCTGAGCGCCATTCGCACCGGCGACGCCCTGCGTCCCTTGGTTGCCCTGAGCGCCATTCGCGCCCGTCGCTCCGGTCGTCCCCTGGGAGCCCTGGCTGCCCTGAACGCCGTTGGCCCCGGTCGCTCCGGTGTCGCCCTGGAAACCCTGATTACCCTGCGGACCAGCCCCGCCTGTCCCACCGGCGAGGCCCTGGAAACCCTGGCTGCCCTGGGCGCCGATCGCACCTGTTGCACCGGTCGTTCCTTGGACGCCTTGGGCTCCGGCAATGCCTTGGAGCCCTTGCGGTCCGGCCGTACCCTGTGCCCCGGTGACGCCCTGTGTGCCGGGGGCGCCCTGTGTGCCGGTCGCACCCTGCGTTCCGGCCACTCCCTGCGAGCCCGCGATGCCCGCCGCGCCGGCGTTGCCTTGGACGCCTTGAGGGCCGATGGCGCCTGCCGACCCGGCGGCCCCGGTGGCCCCGCGGTCTCCGGTGAGGCCACGCGACCCGGCGGCGCCTTGGGCTCCGGTGGCGCCGGCAGCTCCGGTCGCTCCCTGGCTGCCGGGTGCGCCGGTCGAGCCGCTCGCACCGCCCGCACCCTGAAACCCCTGGCCGCCCTGGGGGCCGGTGGCTCCGGCCGGCCCGGCAGGTCCGACCGGCCCCCGCGGACCTTTCGCGCCGGTCGCCCCGACCGAACCGGTGACCGAGGAAGACGCGGTCGGGCAGTTCAACGCGATCGGCCCATCGGTGCCGGCGGGACCGATGCCGCCCATCAGGCTGGCCGTGCCGGTCGTGCAGCTCAGGCCAACGGGGCCGCCGGGTCCAGCCGGATTGGCCGCGGCCCCGTTGCCGAAGGGATTGCTCTGGGCCGTGGTACCGAGCGCCGGGGGCGCGGCGCTGGCCAGTAACAAGGGTCCGGGTTGGCCGCGGAGACCGGGCGTGGCGGCCGAGTTCCCGACACTCGCGTCGGCAACGCCCCCCATAGTGAGGAATGCGGCGAGAAAGTTCGCGATGAAGCGGTTCCGGAGGCGAGTTCGCGGCACGCCGTCGATGAACACTTCGTCTGAAGCGTCCAACGGCACAGCAACACCCGGTCTCCTCACTTCTACGCGCACGCGCCCTCCACCCAGCGCCCCTAGTCGCAGGTAGGGACGGAACTGTACCGATAAGCGGGGACTTCTTACTGGAGGGCCAGCGCGGGCACGCTATTCACCGATCACGGCGATGCGGTATCCGACGCCGGGAATCGTCTCGATGACGTCCGGCTCCCCGAGCTTGCGGCGGAGCCGGCCGATCGTCACCGCCACCGTCTTCGTGAACGGATCGGCGTTCTCGTCCCAGGCCTGTTCGAGGAGGCGCTCGGCACTCAGCACACCGGGGCTGGCCCTCAAAAGTGCCTCGAGCACGGCGAGCTCCTTTGCGGAGAGCTCGAGCGGCCGGCCGTCACGCGTCGCGGTGCGCCCGACCTGATCGAGCGCGATCCCCGCGGCACGCAATGTCACGCCCGAAGTGGTCGGCTTACGGCGGGCGAGTGCGCGGACCCGCAGCACGAGCTCCGGGAAGTGGAACGGTTTCGCGAGGTAATCGTCGGCGCCCAGCGCGAGCCCGGTGACGCGCTCCCCGACCGCGTCGGCGGCAGTCAGCATCAGCACCATCACCGGCTTGTCCTCGGCGACGACCATCCGGCAGATCGTGTCGCCGTGGACAACAGGTAGGTCACGGTCGAGGACCAGCACGTCGTAGGGGACGAGGTTCAGCTTCGCGATTGCGTCTAGTCCGTCGTATGAGACATCGACGGCCATGCCCTGGTCACGGAGGCCCTCGGCGATGTCGTTCGCCAGCCGCGGCACGTCCTCCACTACAAGGACTCTCACCAGCGAACGCTCGCGGGCTCGCGGGGCAAAGTCGCGCCGGCGAGCTCTATCTCCACTCTGAGCCCACCGTCAGGGCGGGCGTGGAGCTCGAGCGCGCCACCGTGCGCGGCGGCGACCGCGGCGACAATCGACAGGCCGAGGCCAACGCCGTCGACTGAGCCGGTGCGATCGACGCCGAGGCGCCGGAACGGCTGGCCGAGCTGCTCGACGCTTGCGGCGTCCAAGCGCGGGCCGCCGTTCTCGACGACGAGCCGCACGACATCGCCGGGGGCCTCCCCGCGGGCCTCGCCGGCGACCGTGATGAAGCCACCCGTCTCGTTGTGGCGGACGGCGTTCTCGATCAGGTTGTCGACCATCCGCGAGAGCAGGGTCGCGCTCCCTCTCACCGTGACCGGCGCGAACGACGTCTGCACATCGATCGCCTTCTCGGTGATCACCGCAGCGCGTCCTTCGAGCGCAGCATCGACGAGCGGCGCGAGCGGCACCGCGACTCGATCGTCGAGCGCGTCGTGCTGGGCACGGGCGAGGACGAGAAAGCTCTCGAGCAGCCGCTCGGCCTGGTCGAGCCCCTCGCGCAGCTTCCCGTCGAGCCTCCGGACCTCGGGCGGGATCGGCTCGGGCTTGGCGATCGCGACGTCAAGCGAAGTGCGCATCATCGCGAGCGGCGTGCGGAGCTCGTGGGAGGCGTTGGCGACGAACCGCCGCTGGGCCTCGAACGCCGTCTCGAGCCGGCCGAGAAGCCCGTCGATCGTGTCCGCAAGCTCGGTCAGTTCGTCGCGGGGCCCGGCCATCGCGAGCCGCTCGTGCAGGTTCTCGTCGGAGATCCGCCGCGTCGCCGCGGTCATGGTGCGTAGCGGCGCCAGCACCCGCCCGGCGACGAGCCAGCCAAGCGCGGCCGACGCGACCGTCATGGTCGCGAGCGCGATCCCGGACCACACGATCAGCTGATCCAGCCTGATCGCGTGCGAGGTGGCAGTCATTGCGGCAGCACCCGTCGGCGTCACCCCCGACCCTGTGGGCACCGTCACGTAACCCCCTGCGGTGGCGACCCGGACGAGCCCGTACGTAAGCGCCAGCAAACAGGCGCCCGACACCAGGAACAAGCCGCCGTACAGCGCCGTGAGCCGAAGGCGCACGCTCCGCTCCGACGGCCGGCGCCATCCGAACACGACAAGTGGCCTGCGCAGAACCCGCATCGGCACCTCCAGAATGACCCACGGGAGGTAACAGCGTTATAACGGCTTTCGTGTCGCCGGTGTTGCGAGTCGCCGCGTACAACATGCGCCGTGAACCCCCGCACGAAAGCTCGACTGCTCGCGCTCGTAGCACTCGGCACCGCTCTCGTCGTCGCCGCCTGCGGTTCCGCGGCGAACCCGGGCACGAGCAGCGCCACCGCGGACCAAGCGCTCGAGTACGTGCGGTGCCTGCGCTCGCACGGGGTGCGGAACTTCCCCGACCCGAGCCCCGGCGGCCGCTTGCCAAACATCCCGCAGGGCATCGACACCGAGGCCCCCGCGTTTAGAGACGCGCAGAACGCGTGCGCCAAGCTCATGCCGGGCCCAAGCGGTCCCGCAACCGCGTCCGAGAACGCAAGCCGGAGCGCGAGCCTGCTCGCCGTCGCGCGATGCATGCGCAACCACGGTCTTCCGGACTTCCCCGACCCGACGACGTCGCCACCGCCGTCTCCACCGGCGGGCAGCCGCGCCGGTAACGTCGTAGGCGGTCCCGGGGCCTACCTCGCGTTTCCGCCTTCCTCGCCGGCGCTCGCACGCGCTGAGGCGTCGTGCGGGTTCAGGCTTCCCTGACCCGGACTCAGTCGCGTCCCCGCGCCATGTCGATCAGACGGCCAAGAATGCGCTCGCCGTCCACGCGGAGGCCGTTGTGCTGGTACTCGTTGGTGATCCAGGTCTTGATGCCGCGGATCTGCGCCGCCGTCTCCTCGGAAAATGTCCGCTCGACGTACATGTCCTCGACATAGACGGCGGCAGCGGTCGGAATCTCGTTGTGTCGCAGGACATCGTCGTCGTACAGGCGCGGCCACTCTCGCGCCGCGAGCAAATCGGCGGCGTCGCGCAGCGCTGTCAGCGCTCCGTAATCCTCGAACATCCACCGATACACGTGCTCGCCGGTGAACAGATCTGAGGCATCGAACTCCGCCGGCAGCATGCGCTCCGCCGACCAGCGGGTCGTGCCGCCGTCCGCCCAGCTGGCCTCATGCAATACCGCATAGATAGGGTTGCGGCCGAACCCGACCTTGCCCTCGACGTCGTGCAAGAAAGCCGGCGAGTCGGGCGGCAGCTCGAGTATGTAATGCAGCCCCTCGGCTCCGTCACTCATGCCCAGCATGTGTCCGAGCTGACGAAACCGGCGCCACGTCAGCCGGTCGCCGGACGGAAGCTTCAAGACGTCTTCGTCGAGTCTCCGATGCAGAGATCGAACCCGCTCGCGGTCGTTGGCATAGCGATCGTAGTAACGCCGATTGCGCTCGAGCACGCGCTCGTACGTACGCGCATAAACCTCGTCGATGCACGCCCCGAGCGGAGGGATGCCACCGGTCACGAACGCTTCACGCAGACCTTCCGGCGCCATCGATAGGTAGGTGATGACGCACATGCCGCCGAAACTTTGACCCAGCACACTCCAGCGCTCGACGCCCAGCTCGCGGCGGATCCACTCGGCATCGCGGACGATCGAGTCGGCGCGGAAATGGGCCAGATAGTCGGCCTGTTGCTGCGCGGTCATCCCTGCGAGCGCTCCGACCGGCGTCGAGCGGCCGGTGCCACGCTGGTCGAGCATCAGGACCCGGAAGTCGCGAAGAGCCCGATCTAACCAGCCGGGCCCGTTGGGCTTGCGCGTCGGGCGCGGCGCCTCGAATCCCGGTCCGCCCTGGAGGTACACCAGAAACGGCCGGTCCCGGCCGTCGGGATCCGCGAGCTCGCGTGCGAACACGGTGATGCGGTCGCCAGCGTCATCGCCGTGATCGAGCGGGACATCGAACGTATGCTCGATTGCGACCAAGCCGGGAAGCAGGACCTCGTCGGGCATTGTGTGAATCATGCACATCACGGACGCGGGTGTAACGTCCCGACAGGCGGGGGGTTTGATCCATCGTGACTTGGTTCGAGTCCTCCGAGATGTGGGAAGCTCTGGGTACATGACCCGCTCAGAGCGTTTCGCGAACCTGCTCGGCGTGGTGGTCCCGTTCGCGGGAGTGCTCGCCGCGATAGTGCTTCTCTGGAATAGAGCAGTCGACGCGACCGATCTGGCGATCCTCGTCGCGATGTACTTGATCACTGGGCTAGGGATCACGGTCGGCTTCCACCGGTTGCTGACTCATCGCGCGTTCCAGACTTACCCGTGGCTCGAGCGCACGTTCGCGATCATGGGGTCGCTGGCGGTCGAGGGCTCGGTGCTCGACTGGGTCGCCGATCACCGCAAGCACCACGCGAACGCCGACAAGGAGGGCGACCCGCACAGCCCGCACGTCGGCCACGGCAGCGGCTTGCGGGGGCTATGGCACGCACACACCGGCTGGCTGCTCGAGACCCAGGGCCAGGCCGACTGGAAGAAATACGCGACCGAGCTATACGAGGATCCGAGCATGCGCCGGATCGGAAAGCGGTTCCCATGGCTCGTGCTGGTGTCGCTCGGGGTGCCAACCATCCTCGGTTTCGTCCTCGACGGCTTCACCCTCGGTGGGGCGATCCGCGGTTACATCTGGGGCGGCCTCGTCCGGATCTTCCTGGTGCACCACGTCACATGGTCGGTGAACTCGATCTGCCACTTCTTCGGACGGCGCCGGTTCGCCATCGAGGACCAGTCGACCAACGTCGCGTGGCTCGCCGTGTTCTCGTTTGGCGAGTCCTGGCACCACAACCATCACGCCTTCCCGCGGTCCGCCTATCACGGGCTGAGGTGGTGGGAGATCGATCTGTCGGGCATGTTCATCTCGACGCTGTCGAAGCTGGGTCTCGCCTGGAACGTTGTCCGTATCACGCCTGAGCGCCAGCTTCAGAAGACCGCGGCCGCGAAGGCCCCGGCGTCCGTCCAGGCCAACTGAGCGCTAAGCCGGACCAGCGGGGCCGCCTCGGTGTCAGACAACCCGTGCCTCAGTGCTGATCAGAGACGCGACGCCCGAGGACTGGGACGCGATCTGGCCGTTCTTTCACCAGATCGTCGCGGCCGGAGAGACGTACCCTTACGACCGCGACATGGACGGGGCGGAGGGCCGTCGGATGTGGATGATCGGCCCGCCGGGACGAACGGTCGTGGCGACCGATCTCGACGGAACCGTGCTCGGGACGGCAAACATGTACGCCAACAGACAGGGTCCGGGATCACACGTCGCCTCTGCGAGCTTCATGGTCGACCCCCGTCACGTCGGCCGCGGGACGGGACGGGCGCTCGGGGAGCACGTGATCGAATGGGCGCGCAAGAGCGGGTTCCGCGCGATCCAGTTCAACGCCGTTGTCGAGACCAACGAGGCCGCGGTCAAGCTCTGGCGCTCGCTCGGGTTCGAGGTGCTGACGACAGTCCCCAAGGCCTTCGACCATCCCACGAACGGGTACGTGGGGTTGCTCATCATGCATCGATTCGTTTAATGCGCGAGCATGTCGGGCCGTCGCGCTGTGCGCGCGACTCGATCGGGCAGCGGCCGGCGACGAACAAAATCGCCCGTCCGTCCGCCGTCCAAGATTGAATCCGCTGATCCATACCCACGATTCCACCCCAGGAGGAGTGCCGTGCCTCTAACACAGGCCCAGCTGGTGACCGCCGTCGCCGACCGCGCCGAACTGAGCAAAGCCGACGCCAAGCGTGCAGTCGAAGCTCTCGAGACGATCGTGCTCGAGCAGCTCGGAAACGCCGAGAAGGTCAGGATCGGTGGCGTCGTTCAGCTGACCGTTCGCGTCAAGCCGGCCACCAAGAAGCGCACCGGGCGCAATCCCGCGACCGGCGAGGAGATCACGATCGCGGCAAAGCCGGCCAGCGTCGACGTGCGTGCCCGCCCGCTGGCAAAGGCGAAGGCGGCGCTGCCGTCCGTGCAGAAGGCCCGCCGCCGGCTCGCCGCCTGAGACCCGTCACCTCCGAGGTCAAGCTCTACGCCAGCGGCGGTGGTACTCCCTCCGCGCTGGCGGCCAGAGCGCTATCCCAGCCGCACACAGTGCAGGCGCGGGTGAACGCTGACCGAGCGAAGTCCAGCGCGACCGCGTGCGGATCAGCACTAGAGCGAACGTCGTCCCAGTCGAGTATGTATTCGCCAAGCGCGTCGTCCCATCGGGCGGGAGACGTCAGCGCTTCCGCCCATCCCTCTCGCGCGGGGTGCGCGTACGCGTAAAACGCCGCCTTGCCATAGCGCCCGTCGCCCGGCCACCAGCCGATGGCGACCTCCTCCGAATCCATGGCGTTGCGGAATAGGTAGTCGTTCGATGGCGGCTCGGCCGGCCTCCCCGAGAACAGGTTGACGGCCAAGTCGAACGACCCCCACCATGCGTTCACCGGCGTCGATCGGCCACGGTAGGGCGCGCGGAACTCGGAGAACACCAGCGCTACCTGGGTGGCCGCGACGAAGTACGAGCTGACCTGAGCGGCGTCATAGGTGGCGTGCTCCTCGTCTTGGTGGAGCGGAACGGTCCACGACACCTCCTGAGGCGTCGGGTTGATCTCGACCGCGCCGCTCAGGCCGCTGATCGCCTCGAGGAGCGCGCGCGTCACCTCGCCGACGGGCCGGTTCGGCGTGAGCGGCACGCGCCGAACGCCCCGGCTCGTGTGCTCGGCCACAACCTCGTGGGCTCCGAGATCGAGCGCCACCACAAGACCGCCCGAGCCGTCGGGCGCGGGTAGCAGCCCGGTCTCCAACCCGCGCCCGGTGACACGCAGCGCGGCGTGCTGGAACTGAGGCTCGGGCGGGGCGAGCACGACTGCGACCTTGCCGAGGACCTGGGTATGCGCGTGGAGCGTGTCGCACGTCGCGGTCCAATCGTTGTAATCAACCGCCGGCCAATTCACGGACATGGGCTGACGCTACCTCATCGGTGACAGACTGTGTCAGTGCCCTTCTGGCGCAGAGGACGCGACCGTGCCGCGGATGCGGGTCCTGGCGACGATGGGTCCGGGCCGCGCGGCCGCGAGCCCTCACCCGAACCGCCGGAATCGGCGGAGGTCGAGGGGGCGATGCGGAGGGTCGCGGAGCACGACACCCCCGGACACCGCAGAGCTCTATTCGAGTTGCTGCTATGCGCAACGTTGCTGGCGGCTAGGGCTGACGCGTCGCCGGGGAGCGAGCAAGGCCTCGCGACACTTGCTGGCGACGACGGTCCGGTGCTTCCGGTGTTCACGCGAACCGATGGGCTGCTCGCCTGGCGCCCGCACGGTTACACGCCGGTTGCCGTGACCGGGCGGGCGCTGTTCGAGATGGCCGCGCGCTCCAAGACCGCCAGGATCGAAGTCAACCCGTCGTCGGTGCCGCGCGGATGGATCTCGCGGGCCGAGATCGAGGCGCTGGCGCAGGGACGCCTACCGCTCGGACCCACTGAGGAGCTCGCGCCGGCGAGCGAAATGAAAGTCGGGCCACCGGCCGTCAGGCCGCCCGATGCGCTGATCGAGGCCGCGCGCCGAGCGCTCGACGCCCAGCCGCAAGCGGTCGCCGGATGGTTGTTCGCAGCTGTGCAGGGAGACGGACCGGCGCAGCTGATGGTCGGGGTCCAACTCGCCCGCGGCCTCGACCAGGCCGCGACTGAGGAAACGATGCAGGCGATCGTCGAAGAGACCTGGGCGCGGTCAACCGACGCCGATCGACTCCGATTCATGGTTATCGCCCAACGCTCGCTGCATGACACGTTGCGTTGCGGCGCCGGCGAGCTCATCTTCAAACGCTAGGTCGGGCGTCGCCGGCCGCGGCGTGGCGGGGCCCGGTTGGTGCGAGGCGTCCGCGCCGCGACGGCGTCCTCGGTTGCGAACGTGGCGGCTGGGTACCAGTAAGAGATAACCGCATCACCGCAAGTTGGAGCCCGGCGCGGCACGCCTCGCCGGGATCGGAGGGAGGACACCGTGGACGGATCGCCATCACGCATCGAGCTGACGCCGATCAACTTTCTGCGCCGAAACGCTCAGGCACTCGGCCAGCGGCCTGCCGTCGTCCACGGCGAGCGCCGCTTCAACTACGCCGAGCTCGAGGAGCGCTGCAACCGGCTCGCCTCCGCGCTACGCGATCGCGGACTTGAGAAGCACGACCGGATCGCGATCCTGGCGCCAAACATCCCGGCGCTGCTCGAGGCCCATTACGCGATCCCGCTCGCAGGCGGCGTGTTGGTGGCAATGAACACTCGGCTCAGCAAGGGCGAGGTCGAGCACATCCTGAACGACTCGGGTGCGAGCATGCTGCTCGTCGACGCCGAGCTCAAAGAGCTGGTGGACGAGGCCGACACGCCCGACATCGAGACGATCGTGGTCGAGGACACCGGCGAGGACGACGATCCCTACGAGCAGCTCCTGGCCGGCGGCTCGCCCGAGGCGCCCGAGAGCTGGCTCGAGGACGAGAGCGAGCCGATCTCGATCAATTACACGTCGGGCACGACCGGCAAGCCCAAGGGTGCGGTCTACACCCATCGGGGCGCCTATCTCCAGGCGCACGGCGTTGCCATGGAGGTCGGGCTCGATTACGACTCGGTGCACCTGTGGACTCTCCCGATGTTCCACTGCAACGGTTGGTGCTTGACTTGGGGCGTCACACGCGCCGGTGGCGTCCACGTGTGCCTGCGTAAGGTCGAGGCAGACCGGATCTGGGATCTGTTCGAGGCCGAGGGCGTCACCCACTACAGCGGCGCTCCCACGGTGCACATGAGCATCGTCAACCACGACAAGGCCCACCCGCTTGAACAGCGTGTCACGGTTCCCACCGGCGGCTCGCCGCCGACGCCCGCGCTGCTCAAGAAGATGCGCGAACTCAACCTTCACCCGATCCACCTGTACGGGCTGACCGAGACCTACGGCCCGATCATGGGCTGCAGCTGGCAGCCGCAATGGGACGAGCGCGACCTCGAGGAGCAGGCTCAGCTGCTCTCCCGCCAGGGTCACACCTATAACGGCGCCAACCTGGTGCGGGTCGTCGACGACGACACGCAGGACGTACAGCGTGACGGCGAGACGGTGGGCGAGGTTGTGATGCGGGGCAACAGCGTGATGCTCGGCTATCACAACATGGAGCAGGAGACCGAGGAGGCGTTCCGGGACGGTTGGTTCCATTCGGGCGACCTCGCCGTGTGGCATCCCGACGGCTACGTCGAGCTACGCGACCGCTCCAAGGACATAATCATCTCGGGCGGCGAGAACATTTCGAGCATCGAGGTCGAGCAGACCCTGTCCGAGCACGAGTCAGTCCTCGAGGCGGCCGTCGTCGCCACGCCGGACGAGAAGTGGGGGGAACGGCCGAAGGCGTTCGTCGAGCTGAAGTCCGGCAAGGAGGTGAGCGAAGAGGAGCTGATCTCGTTCTGCCGCGACCACCTCGCGAAGTTCAAGTGCCCGGCGGCGGTCGAGTTCGGCGAGCTGCCTCGGACCTCGACCGGCAAGGTCCAGAAGTACGTCCTGCGCGAGAAGGAATGGCAGGGTCGCGAGAAGGCGATCGGTTAGCGGATGCCCGTGACGGCCAAGTCCTCGCCCGCCGCGGCCGCGATGTGAAAGGCAGGTGGAGACGATGACTCCACTGTGGCGACAGGCATTCGACGCGATCGAGCGGCCGCTCACCGCCGGCTCCGAGACGTGGGTGCAGAGCGACACGTTCATGGACCTGACGGCGGTCACGTTCCGCGTTCAGCGCCGCACCCTCCGGGAGGTTCAGCAGGCGACCGAGCGCTGGCTGCACCTCTGGGGATGGGTGTCGCGGGGCGACGTGACCAGGCTGACCAACCAGGTCGCGGAGCTTGAGCGGCAGGTGCGCGAACTGCGGCGTGCGGCCGATCACCGCGAGATGCCGCCGCTGAACGGGGACCGCACCAGTGGTCGGGCGCGGACCCGCCGATCGTCGGCGCGAAAGGGGAGCTGATGGCGCCTGGCCTGCTCGAGCGTCAGTTCCTGCGCACGCGCAACGGCCTGGCCTACCTCGCGGGCTCGAACCGCCCGGTGGTGGCGCAGACCCCGCGCGACGAGATCTGGCGGCGTGACAAGGCACGCCTGTGGCGGTATCGGTCTGAGAACCGGCACTACCGGCCGCCCGTGCTGATCGTCCACAGTCTCGTCAGCAAGAGCTACATCCTCGACTTGCTACCCGGGGTGAGCATGATCGGTCACCTGCTCGGCGAGGGGTTCGACGTGTTCCTCCTCGACTGGGAGCCGGCCGGCCCCGGCGACTCGGAGAACACGTTTGAGACCTACATCGATGACTACATGACCGAGGCTATCGGGGCAGCGCTCAACGAGTCCGGCGGAGACGAGGTGACGCTGGTCGGCTACTGCTTCGGCGGGGTGCTCACGCTCCTGCTGGCCGCCGCGCACCCGGAGCTGCCGATTCGCAACATGATGGTCATGGCGACTCCGTGCGACTACCGCGAAATGGGGTTCATGAGCAACATGTTCTCCGAGGAGCGGCTGAACGCCGATGACGTGATCGACGCGACCGGGTTGGTCCCGGCGCGGACGCTCGACGAGGGGTTCCAGTCGCTCAAGCCGACCGAGATCCTGGTCCAGCGCGTCAACTTCTTCGAGAACCTGTGGAACGACGAGTTCGTCGAGGGATTCCTGGCGATCGCGATCTGGGCGCGCGACCAAGTCCCGTTCCCGGGCGGCGTTTTCCGTCAGGTCGTCGACGTGCTGATCCGCCAGAACGCCCTGCTGAGCGGGGTGATCCCGTACGGCCGCGGCGAGGTCCGGCTCGCGGACATCCGCTGCCCGTTCCTGAATGCGCTGGCCGAGCAGGACACGATCACGCCGGCGGCGTCGTCGGAGCCGCTGACCCGGCTGGTCGGTTCGCGCGATACGAGGGAGCTGCGGCTCAAGTCGGGGCACATCGGGTTCGTGACCGGGCGGCAGGCGGCCGAGGTGGCGAAGCCGCAGATCTGCGAGTGGCTGGTCGACCACAGCGCTGAGGCTTAGGGCATTCTAGGTTCGTCCTACGTGGTGTTCGGGCGCTTGGCGCGGGTAGAGGTAAAGCAGTGACCGAACGCTCTTCAAGTGATCTGCCGGAGCGGCCCGGAGACTGGGCGGACGTAGCGGATAGGCCCGCCACGGAGCCCGCGAACGCGCCCGAATCGCCGCGTCGCGCGACCCGGCCAGAATCGTCGGCGCCGCCGACCACCAAGACCGGGGTCGCGTTCGGCTCGCTCATTGCCGGCGCGGTGGTGCTGATCCTGCTGCTCGTCTTCATCCTCGAGAACACCCAGAGCGTGAAGGTGAGCTTCTTCGGCGCGAGCGGGCATTTGCCGCTCGGGGTGGCGCTGCTCCTGGCGGCGATCGGCGGCGCGCTGCTCGTCGGGATCGTCGGCGCTGCTCGCATCGTGCAGTTGCGCCGACACGTCCGGCGCCGACGCCCGGCCTAACCCTCCCGCAGCGGGCTCAGAGCTCGTCCGGCACCCGGTCGCGGAGCTCGGCGAGCCAGGTGGTGGCCGACCCGTCGCTCGGGGCGCGCCAGTCGCCACGGGGGGACAGCGAGCCCCCGGAGCCCACCTTCGGGGCGTTCGGCATCGCCGAGCGCTTGAACTGACTGGTGTGGAAGAACCGCTCGAGGAACACGCCGAGCCAGTGCTTGAGCTCACCGAGCGTGTACTGATGGCGCCGCTCCAACGGGATCAGGTCCGGCCACGAACCCGCCGAGCGATCGCTCCACGCGTGATGCGCCAGGTAGGCGACCTTGCTCGGCGAGTAGCCGAAGCGAACCGTGTAGTAGAGAAAGAAGTCCTGGATTTCGTAGGGCCCGACGATGCTCTCGCTGTCGGCGCCGGGCCGGTCCGATTCGGATCCCGCCCGCCCCTCCTGGCGCGGCACGAGTTCCGGCGATATCTCGGTCTCGAGCACGGACGCGAGCACCTGATCGACGTCGGGGCCGAACTGATCTGTGTCGATCGCCCACCTGAGCAGGAACTGGATCAGCGTCTTCGGGACCGAGGCGTTGACGTGATAATGCGACATCTGGTCGCCGACGCCGTACGTCGCCCACCCGAGCGCGAGCTCCGACAGGTCTCCCGTCCCGAGCACGAGCGCCCCGTGGTAGTTCGCGAGCCGGAACAGGTGCGAGGTGCGTTCGCCCGCCTGCACGTTCTCGTACGTGACGTCGTACACGGGCTCGCCATCGGCGGCTGGGTGCCGAAGATCGCGGAGCATCTGCGTCGCAGAAGGTCGGATATCCATCTCACAAGCGCTGACGCCGAGCGCGAGCATCAGCCGGTGCGCATTCCCGAGCGTGTGGTCGCTCGTGGCGAAGCCCGGCATCGTGTACGCGAGAACGTTCTCGCGCGGTAGCCCGAGGCGGTCGACGGCGCGGGCGGCGACGATCAGGGCGTGCGTCGAGTCCAGGCCGCCCGATACCCCGATCACGATCTTCTGGATGCCCGTCGCCTCCAGACGCGTCTCCAGCCCGCGCACCTGGATGTTGTAGACCTCCTCGCAGCGCGCGTTGCGGCTGGCGGGATTCGCGGGGACGTACGGGAACCGCTCTACCCGCCGCCGGAGCGGAACGACGACGGCCTTGCGCGAGCCGAGCTCCAGATCGAACGCGATCCGCCGCACGCGAGACAATCGGCGGCGGTGGTCGTGGATCGAGTCGCCGTAGCTTGAGGTGCTCGCGCGGTCAGAGACGATCCGGTCGAGGTCGATGTCGGCGAAGATCAGCTCCTCGCCGGTCGCGAACCGTTCTGACTCCGCGAGCAGATCGCCGTTCTCGTAGATAAGTGCCTGCCCGTCCCAGGCGAGGTCCGTCGTCGACTCGCCCATTCCGGCGGCGGTGTACAGGTAGCCGGCAATCGTCCTCGCGGACTGCGATGCGCACAATTCCCGGCGGAAGCCGGCCTTGCCAACCGTGATGTTGCTCGCCGACAGGTTCGCGAGCACCGTTGCGCCCGCGAGCGCCGCGTAAGAGCTCGGGGGTATCGGCACCCACAGGTCCTCGCAGATCTCGACGTGCAGCACGAAACCGGGCAGGTCGCCGGCGCCGAACAGCAGATCCGGACCGAAGGGCACCTCCTCGGAGGTACCGAACAGCGGGATCCGATCGCCGACCGCGTCGCGCGCGGCGCGGAACTGACGCTTCTCGTAGAACTCGCGGTATTCGGGCAGGTAGCTCTTAGGAACCACGCCCAACACCCGACCGCGGTGGATCACGACCGCGGTGTTGAACACCCCCTGTTCGAATCGCAGCGGAGCACCCACGATAACGACTGGCGACAGCGAAGCGCTCTCGGCCGCGATCCGCCGCAAACCAGCCTCGACAGCGTCGAGCAGCGCCGTCTGGTGCAGCAGATCGTCGATTGAGTACCCCGAGATCCCGAGCTCGGGGAAGATCACGACGGCCGCGTGCGCCTCGGACGCCTCCCCGGCCAGCGCGAGCGTCCGGTCGACGTTGAACGCCGGATCGCCGATTCGCATGTGGGGAACGGCCGCCGCCGTCCTGACGAAGCCATGGCTGTACAGGGAGGCGAAGCTCATTCGTGTGGCGATAGTGTGCGGGCTGGGTAGCAGAAGAACATGGTTAACGAAGGTGAGCGCACCGCCGTCTCCGACGCGGTCCAGGGGCTGGTCGACCAGCTCGTGGCCCGCAGCGAAGCGCGCGAGGACTCGTGCGTGGAGCTGTCAGAGCTGAGCGAGCTTATCCAGGAGGCAGATCTTGGCGATGAGGACGCCCAGATCGTGCACGACATGCTGCAGGAGCGAGGGCTCGACCTGCGTGACGACTGCGGGCGGCAGCACGTCGAGCAGACGAGCTACGCCAACGACGACCTGGCGGCGCGCACCACGGACGCGATGTCGCTGTTCCTCCAGGAGGTCCGGCGCTACCCGCTGTTGACTCGTGAAGAGGAGGTGGAGCTGGCCAAGCGGATCGAGCGCGGCGACCTCGAGGCCAAAGGACGTCTTGTCAACTCCAACCTACGGCTCGTGATCTCCAACGCGCGGAAGTATCAGGGCCTGGACATGCCGCTGCTCGACCTTATCCAGGAAGGCATCCTCGGCCTGATCCGCGCAGCTGAGAAGTTCGACTGGCGCAAGGGGTACAAGTTCTCGACCTATGCCACGTTCTGGATCCGGCAAGCGATGCAGCGGGCACTCGACAACCGCGCGCGGACGATCCGGATCCCCGTTCATCTCGGGCAGCGCGAGCGCCGGGTCGCGCGCGCCGCCAACGAGCTCGCCACGAAGTTCGGGCGCGAGCCCACCGACGAGGAGCTCGCCGAGGCCGCGGAGCTCAGCCTCGACGAACTGGCTGAGGTGCGATCCGCGGTCAGGGTCGTAACGAGCCTCGACAGGCCCGTGGGGGAGAGCGAGGACACACCTTTCGGAGCGCTGCTGGCGAGCGACGAGCGCGGGCCCGAGGAGGAGGTCGACATCGTGCTTCGTGATGATGCGCTCGGGCGCGCGCTCGCTGAGCTCCCCGAACAGGAGCGCGAGGTGGTCAAGCTCCGTTACGGCGTGGGCGGCGACGAACCAACGCCGCTGGTCGAGACCGGCCGCCGACTCGGGATCTCGCAGGACACCGTCCGAAGGCTCGAGCGCAAGGCGCTCGCCGAGCTCGCCTCGAGCCGCGAGCTCGACGCGCTCAGACCTGCCGCATGAACTAGTGCGCTGCCGGGACCCCGAGCTCCGTGGCGAACGCGAGACCGCGCGGGCGCGCGTCTCCGAGACCGATCAGCTCGTCGACGAGCGCCAGCGCGGCGGCGTGCGTCTCGTCATTGACCTTCCGAATGGCGTGGACCGCATATGTTCCGGCGGGCTCGGGGTCGGTCGATCGCTCCTTGTATACCCGACGCAGCCGGACGCGGTCCAGCAGCGAGCGCGAAGCGCGGCGCTCCCACTGCTGATCGGCCCACGCGAGCAGCCGAGCCGCCCGGGCGTCCTCGAGCGACGGGGGACCTGCGGTGCCCACCGCCCTGGCCGCATATCCGTGGAGGTCCTCGCGTCTGCGGTCGTCGAGCAGATCGTTGTAGCCGCGCAGGAACGAGGCGATCGGGCGCGACACCGATCGCGGATGGTCGCTGAAGCACTCGCCGGCGAGCATCGACGCCAGCTCCATCACGCAAGCGCCATGCTCAGGGGAGGAATGCCTACCTCGGCTGAGCTTGATCGTCTGGTGGCTGATCGGCGGCATCTCGTCCTCCTCGACTCTTGAACACGAACTCGGCCCCCCGAGTAGATATGTGCATCATCGCGCGAGGCGGTCCTGCGATCAACCGCGAATTGGCTCAGCCTGCCTGGGTCTCGCGGCGGAGGTGCGGACGGCGCTTGCGCCCTCGCGGAAGCGTTCGGCGGTGCGGCGGGCGGTGTCCTGCGCCCACTCGGTGGTCGTTAGCAGGCCAACCGCCAGGCTGACCACCCCCAGCCCGGTAATCACCCACCAGCCGGCGTGCGTCGCCGCGGCGAAGCTCGGCTCGATCGCGCCCGACAGCGTGCCGCCGGCGATCGCCCCGATCACCGCGACACCCAGCGTCAGGCCGACCGATCGGCTGGTGGATGCAATCGCGGCGGCTACGCCCGCCTGCGAGCCCGGCATCCCGGACACCGCGGTGTTCGTGATCGGGGGGTTGACCAGCCCCGAACCGATCCCGAACAGGAAGTAGGCGACGAGCAGGTAGACCGGCGCCGTGGTGGGCGTCAGCCGCGTCAGCATCAGCGCGGAAACGATCATCGCGCACGGGGAGATCACGAGGGGAATCCGAGCGCCGCGGCGGCTGACGATGCGTCCGGACAGCGGCGCGCACACGAGCACCATCGCGGCCATCGGCAGCAGATATAGGCCGGCGTGGAAGGGGGAGAGGTGGCGGACGCCCTGGAGGTAAAGCGTGTTGAGGAACAGGAAGCCGCCCAGCGCAGCGAACGCACAGACCGCGATCGTGCTCGCCCCCGAGAACGGCGCGCTGCGGAAGAAGCGCATTTCGACGAGCGGCTCCCGGCGTCGGAGCTCGTACCACACCAGCGTCACGAAGCTCACGAGCGAGAAGGCGAACAACGCGAGGATCTCCGGCGAGGTCCAGCCGGCCCGGGGGGCCTCGATGATCGCGTAGGTCAGCGACGCGAGCGCGGTGATCACGAGGACCTGCCCGACCGGATCAAGCCGCCGCGGGTGTGCGGCGCGCGACTCTGGCACGAGCGCGGCGGTCAGCACGAGCGCGACCGCCCCGATCGGGACGTTCACGAAGAACACCGAGCGCCAGCCGATCGAGTCCACGAGGGCGCCACCGAGGACCGGGCCGAGCGCCATGCTCAGTCCGAACACGGCGCCCCACATGCCGATCGCCACCGCGCGCTCGCGGGGGTCGACGAACACGTTGCGGATGATCGACATCGCCACCGGGTTGAGCATCGACCCGCCGATCGCCTGGAGCACGCGGAACGCGACCAAAAGCTCGAGCGTGGGGGCGAACCCACACAACAGCGACCCGAGCGAGAACACGACGAGGCCTGTCTGGAACACGCGCTTGCGGCCGATGCGGTCGGCGGTGGATCCAGAAAGCATGAGCAGGCTGGCCAGGACCAACGTGTACGCGTCGATCACCCACTGCAGGCCCGACACCGACGCGTTCAGGTCCTTGCGAATCGAGGGCAGCGCCACGTTTACGATCGTCGAGTCGAGACCGACGATCAGCAGGCTCAGGCAGCAGATTCCGAGGATCAGGAGCCGCTGGCGGCGGGTCGGACCCTCGTGCGAGCGCGCGTTGTTCGCCTCTCCCATCTACTTCGATCCTACCCACGCCCCCGGGGATGTCAGAGTTACGTCAACGCCCGCCTGCAAAACCAGTCCTTGAACGACCAGGACCCAGCACTGGCCACGCCCGAAACGGCGCCGCGCGACCCCTCCGCGGTGTTCGTGGCCGGACGCCCCGGCGCCCGCCGGAGATATCGCCGGATCGATCGGGGGTCACCACCGCGTTCGGGCAAGCACGCCGAGGGGGGGCACGACCTCGGCGTGATCAAGGGGCTCGCGGCGCTGAGCCTCGACGCGCTCTCGAGCGTCGCCTACGGCCCGGAGGCGATGATTCTCGTGCTCGTTCTGGCCGGAACGGGCGCGGTACACGACGTGGTGCCGCTGACCGCGGTGATCACCGCGATGCTGGTGCTGCTGGTCGTCTCGTACACCCAGGTGATCGAGGCGCACCCCGAGGGTGGCGGCTCCTACTCGGTGGCCAAGACCAATCTGGGACGCTGGCCGAGTCTGCTGGCAGCCGCGTCGGTCGTGGTGGATTACGTGCTGACGGTCGCGGTCAGCCTCGCCGCGGGCGCGGCCAGCCTCGGCAGCGTGTTCCCTGGCCTTGCGCACCATCTGTTGCCAGTGGCCCTGGTCGGGCTCTTGCTCCTCACGGTCGTCAACATGTTCGGGATCCAGGAGTCGGCCAGACTGCTCGTGCTTCCGGCCGCAATCTTCCTGGTCAGCATCTTCGCGACGATCATCGTCGGCGCGTTCCACTCGACTCCGGTGGCGACGATCGGCACGAAGGAGGCTTTCCCGGCCACCGAGGCGCTCAGCATCCTCCTGCTGCTCAAAGCGTTCGCGGCCGGGTGCTCGGCCGTAACAGGGGTTGAGGCGATCTCGAACGGAGTTCCCGCCTTCCGGAACCCGACCGTCCGAACGGCGCAACGGACCGAGATCTCTCTCGGCGTCCTACTCGGTTTGATGCTGGTCGGTCTTTCGCTGCTGATTCGGGCTCACGACGTGCTCCCACGAGGCGGGGTCACGATCCTCGCTCAGCTGACGGCAGGCGCGTTCGGAACCGGGTGGCCGTTCTACGTCTCAAACCTCGCGGTCACGGCGGTGCTCGCGTTTGCGGCGAACACCAGCTTCGGCGGCCTACCCGTCCTGCTGAGCTTGCTCGCCAAGGACCATCGCATGCCCCACGCGTTCTACCTGCGCGCGGAGAAGCCGATCTACCGGATCGGGATCGTCACGCTCGCCATCGCGGCGGCGCTGCTGCTGATCGGCGTTGATGCGAAGACGAACGATCTGATCCCGCTGTACGCGATCGGCGTGTTCATCGGGTTCACGATCAGCCAGATCGGGCTGGTGCGGCACTGGCGTCGCGACCGCCCCGCGCACTGGCAGCTGCGAGCCGTGCTCAACGGGACCGGCGCAGTGATGACTGCGGTCGCGGTGGTCGTGTTCCTCGGCTCGAAGTTCCTCGCCGGCGCGTGGGTGGTGGTGATCGCGATCCCCGCGCTGATGATGCTGTTCAACACGACCGAGCACTACTACGACGCGGTCGCCAAGGAGCTGAAGCTCGGTAAGACGCCGCCTCGTCCCCGTAAGCGCGAGAGCATTGTGATCGTCCCGACGTCGACCGTGAACCTGCTGACCCAGAAGGCGGTCAGCGCCGCGTTGTCGCTAGGCGACAACGTTGTGGCGGTCGCGGTGGCGGGTGACGAGGAGGAGTGCGCAAAGATCAAGCACGAGTGGGACGAATGGTCCTGCGGCATCCCGATCGAGGTGCTGCTCGACCCTCAGCGGTCACTCGTCCGCAGCGTGCTCAAGTACGTCAAGTCGATCGAGGATGAGGACGCCACGATCGTCGTGCTGATTCCGGAGATCCTTCCCCGAAAGCGGCGCCACGAGATCCTTCACAATCAGCGCGCCCGGCTGCTGTCGGCCGTGCTGAAGTCACGCACGAAGGTCGTCATCGCGACGCTGCCGTTTCACCTTCACGATTGACGGGGTGCGCCCTGCGGCGGGTCCGGGCGGGGCGAAAGTGGCGGCTCTCCTTGAGAGTCCGGCCGGCGTTCGGCGAACGCCCCGGCTTGTCCTCGTCGCTTGCCCTCAGGACCACGATCTCGCCGGGAGCGTTGTCGAGCAGCCAGGCGACATCGTCAGGATCGAACCCGTGATTCCCGTGCTCGGAGGCCGCGATCACGATCCTGTCGTAGTTCTCTTCCGCGATCGCCTGTCGAAGCGCGTGACGGCGGTTGCGTCCCCGGACGATCCGGGCGTCCACGGGGATTCCCGCCTCGGTGGCGCGCTGCTCGACGGCCTCGAGAAGCGGCATCGCCATCGAGCACTGACGCGGGAGCGGGCTCTCGAGCGGTAGATCGAGCGACACTCGCGCGAGGAACACGGGCACCAGGGTCGCGCCCTCGGCAGCGGCCAGTCGCAGCGCCGCGTCGAGTGCACGCTGCGACAGCGCGCCCGCGACGAACGGGAACAGGATCCGGCGGGCGCTCGTGGCGCGCACCGGCGCAGGTCGCCGGATGCGGTCGCGGACCCTGGCGGCGACCAGGGTGGTCACGGCGATGGCGAGGATCACGATCACTGCTATCAGCACGACTGTCATGTCGAGTCTCCTTTCACTCGCTTGGTTCGGTCCGCCACGATCCGCAGGTCGACCCCGGGCAGCATCGCCAGCAGGCGGTCGGGGAGGGCGGGCTTCGTGAGGCGACGCAGCGCCCCACGAGGCTCGGGCGTTCCGATCAATACGTAAGTTGTTCCTCGGTCCTGCGCGACGCGCTGAGCGACCGTTGCGACGTCGTCGCCGTGCTCGATCAGGAGATGCGCGCCGAGCACGGACGCCAGTTGCCGGAGCGCATCGAGCTGCTCCTGCTCGTCGGCGTTAGGGTCGTGATCGGAGACCCAGAGCACGTCGAGCTCGGCTCCGAGGCGCTGGGCGGAGCGCCACGCGCGGCGTACCACACGCTGGGATCTCGGATGGGGTTTGACCAGGGCCAGCAGCCGCTCACCTACGGCGCCCGGCGCCGCGGTGTCGATCAGCCGGTCGTCGCCGGGACGGCCGCCGCCGTCGACCGGAATTCGCTTGGACTCGACCTCCTCGGCGACCTGCCGAAGCGCGACCTCGCGGAGGGCCGCGAGGTTCTCGACCCTGAAGAAGTTGTTGAGCGCGGCAGGCACTCGCTCGGCCGGGTACACCTTGCCGGCGACGAGCCGTTCGATCAGCGACTGCGGGGTGATGTCGATCAGGATGACCTCGTCGGCCTCCCCGATCACGGCGTCGGGCACCGTCTCGCGAACTCGGATGCCGGTCACCTCAGCGACCTGGTCGTTGAGGCTCTCGAGGTGTTGAACGTTGACCGTCGAGAACACGTCGATTCCGGCGGCGAGCACGTCCTCGACGTCCTCGTAGCGCTTGGGGTGCTCGAGCCCGGGGGCGTTGGTGTGAGCCAGTTCGTCGATCAGGGCGAGCTCCGGCCGGCGCGTGATGATCGCGGGAAGATCCATCTCCTCGAGCACGGAGTCGCGGTACGTCACGCGCCGCCGGGGGACCGTCTCCAGTCCCTCAGCCTGGGCGACGGTCTCCATCCGTCCGTGCGGTTCGAGGTACCCGATCACCACGTCCCGCCCGTTCTCGGCCTCGGCCTGGCCTTCCCGCAACATCTGGTAGGTCTTGCCGACGCCGGCGGCCATGCCCAGGAAGATCTTGTGGTGCCCGTGATTGGTCACGCCCCTAGGAGATTGTGGACGATCAGGTCGATCAGCTTGATGCCGATGAACGGGGCGATCAGCCCGCCCAAGCCGTAGATCCACAGATTTCTCCGCAGAAGGGCGCTTGCGCCGATCGGCCGGTAGCGGACGCCCCGGAGCGCAAGCGGGATCAGCAGCGGGATCACGATTGCGTTGAAGATGATCGCCGAGATAATGGCCGACTGGGGCGTCCCCAGATGCAAGACGTTGAGCACGTGCAGCGGGCTCTTCCCGCCGGGCTTCGTCGCCCATGTCGTCGCGAAGATCGCGGGCAGGATCGCGAAGTACTTGGCGACGTCGTTCGCGATCGAGAAAGTGGTGAGGGCGCCCCGCGTGATGAGCAATTGCTTGCCGACCTCGACGATCTCGATGAGCTTCGTCGGGTTGGAGTCGAGGTCGACCATGTTGCCGGCCTCGCGGGCGGCCTGGGTCCCGGTGTTCATCGCCACACCGACGTCGGCCTGAGCGAGCGCGGGCGCGTCGTTGGTCCCGTCGCCGGTCATCGCGACCAGGCGTCCGGTGGCCTGCTGCTCTTTGATCAGCGCGAGCTTGGCCTCTGGGGTGGCCTCGGCGAGGAAGTCGTCGACGCCCGACTCTTCGGCGATCTTCGCGGCCGTTAGCCGGTTGTCGCCGGTGATCATGATCGTGCGGATGCCCATTGCGCGGAGGTGGTCGAACCGCTCGCGCATCCCCTCCTTGATCGTGTCCTTGAGGTAGATGACGCCCATCACCTGGGAGTCGCGCGCGACCGCAAGCGGCGTGCCACCTTCGCGACCGATGCGGTCCAGTACCGGCTGGAGCTCAGCCGGCGGCCGGCCGCCCTCGTCCGTGACGAACTTGATCACGGCGTCGCCGGCCCCCTTGCGGAGGTGGCGACCGTCGAGGTTGACGCCGCTCATTCGCGTCTGGGCGGTGAACGGAACGAACTCTGCGTGCAGATCGGCCATGTCGTGCTCGCGAATCCCGAACTGCTTGGCGAGCACCACGATCGAGCGACCCTCCGGGGTCTCGTCCGCCAGGGAGGAGAGCTGCGCCACCTCCGCGAGTTCCTTCTCGGACACGCCGGGCATCGGGATGAACTCGCTTGCAAGCCGGTTGCCGATCGTGATCGTGCCGGTCTTGTCGAGCAGGAGCACGTCCACGTCGCCCGACGCTTCGACCGCGCGACCCGACAGGGCGAGGACGTTGCGGCGGACGAGCCGGTCGATGCCGGCAATTCCGATCGCCGAAAGGAGTGCCCCGATCG
This sequence comes from uncultured Solirubrobacterales bacterium, assembly GCA_963783415.1. Taxonomy (GTDB): domain Bacteria; phylum Actinomycetota; class Thermoleophilia; order Solirubrobacterales; family Solirubrobacteraceae; genus Palsa-465. Next base: position 169,567 of record CAWANN010000021.1, on the reverse strand, counting down.
TGGTCGGAATCAGCGCTACGAGCAGCGAGATCAAGCTGGTGTCCGAGATCGGCGTGTGCGCGAACAGGCCGAACGGGCGGAGCGTCGCGACTACGATCATGAAGATCAGCGTCAAGCCGGCGAGCAGGATGTTGAGCGCGATCTCGTTCGGCGTCTTACGACGCTCCGCGCCCTCGACCAGCTCGATCATCCGATCCAGGAACGAGTGACCGGGCTCCTGGGTTATCTCAACCACGATCCGGTCCGAGGTCACGCGCGTGCCGCCGGTGACTGCGCTCCGGTCGCCGCCGGACTCGCGGATGACCGGGGCGGACTCGCCGGTGATCGCGGACTCGTCAACCGTCGCGATGCCCTCGATCACGGTGCCGTCCCCTGGGATCACCTCGCCGGCCTCGACGACCACCACGTCGCCCTTGGCCAGTTCGGAGGCCTGCTTGACTGTCCCGTCCTGGAGCTTGGCCACTGTTTCCTGCCGCATCGCGCGGAGCGTGTCCGCCTGGGCGCGCCCGCGCCCCTCGGCGAATGCCTCGGCGTTGTTGGCGAACACAACCGTCAGCCACAGCCAGATCGAGATCACGAACGTGTACCAGGCGGGATCGCTGCCGCCGAGCGCCTTACCGCCGAACAGCTGGATGAACCAGGTAACAGTGGTGATGGTCGCGCCGATCTCGACCACGAACATGACCGGGTTGCGGATCTGGACGCGCGGGTCGAGCTTGAGGAAGCTGTCGATCAGCGCGCGCTTGAGGATGTCAGGCCGGAATAGCGAGATCGCGCGGCGCTCGTGCGGCTGCTGGGGCTGCGGCTGAGGGCGCTCTTCGGGCGGGGCAGTGACGCTCATGCGTGCGCTCCTGTCATCCGGTCGAGGGCGAGGTTCAGGTCGAGTACGTCCACTCCGGGCTCGCCAGAGAAGCCGAGGCCGCGGCCACCGGTGTACTTCGACACCAGCGTCATGACTGCGGCCAGAGGCACGTGACGCACGGCGGCCACGCGATGCGCTTGGATGTCGGCGTTACGCACCGAGATGTCGGGATCGATGCCTGAGGCCGAGGTGTTGGCCGCGTCGACCGGCACGGAGGCCGCGGTCAGCTTCCCGGGATAGTACGGCCCGTTCAGCGCGATGTAGGCCTGGATGTTCGAGGAGATCTCCTGCTCGGTGGCCACGCTGTTCGGGCCGAGGTTCGAGAACGTGGTCGCGGCGGCGTTATTCGGCGGGACCGTCGCCGACGGGCGCGTCTGGAAGTAGCGGGGATCGGGGTTGGTGACCGGCACGCCGTTCTTCATCTCCGGCTTGCCGTTCTTGAAGACCTGTGTGGCGAAGTTCTGCCCGATCTCCTGCGATCCGACGAGCTTGCCGCCGACCTTGACCTGTTGGCCGTTGGCGTTGCCGGGGAACGCGACCTGGCTGATGCCGGTGATGACCAGTGGATAGAGAACGCCGCAGAACAGTGTCAGTACAACGATGCCGATGGCGGCGGTGATGAAGTCACGTTTCATGTCAGTAAAGGTGTCCGGTCAGGCCCTGCACAATCGGGCCGAGCAGCAGGGCGGGGAAGAAGGTGAGCGCGCCGACGAGCACGATCACGCCGATCAGCAGCAAGACGAACGTGGGGTTGTCGGTACGCATCGTCCCGAGCCCCGCGGGGCTGACGCGCTTGCCGGCGAGCGTGCCGGCGACCGCGAGCGCGAACAGGATCGGCGCGTACCGGGCGAACAACATCGTGAAGCCACCGAGCAGGTCGGCGAACGTGATGCCGTGCGAGCCCAGGTTGCCGGCGTTGGGCTGGACGAAGCCGCCGTAGCCGGCGAACGCGGAGCCGTTGTTGTTGGCCTGGCTCAGATACGCGTAGAACGTCTCGGAGAATCCCTGGGGGAACCGGCGGCCGCTGCCGAGATCGAGGCGCGGCCGGCGCTGCTCGCGGTCGCGAGAGCGGTGGAAAACAGGGCCGCCAGCGGTGTGATCAGCAGCCCTATCGCGACGAGCTTTATCTCCCTGGCCTCGATCTTCTTGCCGAGGTACTCCGGCGTGCGTCCCACCATGAGCCCGCCGATGAACACCGCCAGCAGGACGTAGAGCAGGATCGAGTAGAGGCCGGTGCCGACGCCGCCGAAGATCACCTCGCTGGCCGACAGGTTGGCCATGGGCACGGCGCCACCGATCCCGGTGAAGGACTCGATCGCGCTGTTGACCGCGCCGCACGATGTCACCGTGGTCACCACATCGAACAGAGCCGAGCCGGCGATCCCGAAGCGCTGCTCCTTCCCCTCCAGGTTGCCGCCGCTGGAGCCGGCGAGCACCTGGGTGTGGAGCCCGGCGGCGTGCTGCGCGGGCGAACCGTGCGCCTCGGCGATGTACGCCACGCACGCCGCGCCGAGGAACATCACCATCATCGTCGCGTAGATCGCGTAGCCCTGGCGCCGGTTCCGGGCCATCCGTCCGTACATGAACACAAGCGCCGCGGGGATCACGAGAACGGTCAGCATCTCGACGAAGTTCGTAAACCCCGTCGGGTTCTCGAACGGGTGCGCCGAGTTCGTGTTGAAGAAGCCGCCGCCGTTCGTCCCGAGCTCCTTGATCGCCTCCTGAGAGGCGACCGGACCCATCGCGATCTGGTTGGCCAGGCCCGTCGGTCCGTTGAAGTTCAGGTAGTGGGAGAAGTTCTGGATCGACCCCTGGAACACCAGGATCAGCGCGACGACGAACGAGATCGGCGTCAGCACCCACAGGACGGTGCGGATCAGGTCATGCCAGAAATTCCCGATGCTTTTGCCGCTACGACCGATGATCCCGCGGATCAGCGCGACCGCCACCGCGATGCCGACGCCGGCGGAGAGGAAGTTCTGCACGGTGAGCCCAGCCATCTGGCTGAAGTAGCTCATCGTGGTCTCTCCGCCGTAGTACTGCCAGTTCGTGTTGGTCAGGAAAGATGACGTCGTGCTGAACGTCACGTTCCAGGGGGCCGAGTGGAAGCCCTGCGGGTTCAGCCCGGTCCAGTTCCAGAGCGTCTGCGTCCGCAGGATGAAATACAGGAGCAGCCAGCCGACGAACGAGAAGATGATCAGGCTCTTCGCGTATGCCTTCCAGTCCTGACCTTTGTTCGGATCGACCCGCATGACCTTGTAAAACAGTCGCTCCGGGGTGAGGAACAACGGGTCGAGGAACGTGCGCTCGCCGCTGTAGACAGCCGCCATGTAGCGACCGAGAGGCAGCGCAAACAGAGTCAGCAGCGTGACGAACAGGAAGATCGTGAGCCAGCCGAGGAAGGTCACCGGTATTCCTTAGAACTTCTCTCCGCGCAGCAGCGCGTACAGCAGATAGATGCACACGAGCACAGACACGACCAACCCGAAGAAGTCCGCGCCACTCAGGTGACCGATGAACGCGGCGAGCGGAAGGCTCATATCGCGTCGATCCCGTAAACCAGGGCCAGCAGCACGGCGAACATCACCACGCCTAGCAATATCGATAGAACGTCCATGCGCCTATCGTGGCTGCGCTCGGGTCAAGAGCCCATACAGAAACCCGGGCCGGACATACAGATCCTGTGAAGACGCCGCCGGAGCGCTAGAGCCGAGGCGCGCTACTCGCCAGGATCGAGTGCGAGTCCGTCGGCGATCCACCACACGGCGCTGCTCATCCGCTCAGAGGCGCCCGGGTTGTACAGCGGACCTGCGGCGTCGGTGAGGAGTAACAGCACCCGGGCAACCCCACACGGGTTCACCGGATCGGGCCGCTCGAGCCGCTCGGCCAAGCCGAGCAGGCTCTCCCTCCAGGTCCGGACAGCTCGCCCGGCCACCGGCACCGCGGCGCTCATCCTCGGGCCGGGGGTCTCTCTGCGTCCTTCACGCGTGCGCGAAGCGAATTGGCCAGCCGGCGGCGGGCTCGCATACGGGTGAGCTGCCGGGCCCGCAGCGCCCGATCCTCGATCGGATCGGACCCGAAGCCCTCGGCCAGCTGCAGATCCAGGCGGCCTTTGTGCAGCTGGACGCGTAGGCGACGCCTAAGCGTCGGATTCGAGGCGGCTGGGCCGCCTGCGAGGCCAGACGGATCAGCGCTCTGGAGGCTCGGATGCTTCACGGACAAGACGACGGCGGGGGCAGGCTCAGTTCTCGATCACGCTACGCCTCCCGCCATCAACGGGACGTACAGATCCGCGTTGAAGTCATCAAGATTCTGTAAAGACAGCGCCGATAAGCTTCCATTGATGGCCCGCGGGCGCCAGCTGCACAACTCTTCAACTCGAGTCCTGTCGATCGTGATGATCCTGATCGGCATCGCCCTGATCGCGCGCACTCTGCTCGCCGGCGGTGGGGCCCTCGCGACAGGGATTGTTCTGGGCGTCCTGTTCGTGCTCGCCGGCCTGGCCCGGTTGTATCTGCAGCTGCGGGGGTAGGGGAGTCTTCTGGCCGCCGCTGAGTCGCACGTGAAGGACCGGCCCTTCAGCTACCGCGCTCTGTTCGCGGTCATCTACACGACCTCGGTCAGCTCGGTGTACTTCGCGCTCGGGGTCGTCGCGCACCACGCCAACGGGCTCACCCCGGTCGTGTTCCTGATCGCCGGGCTGTTCTTCGGGCTGGCGATGATGACCTACGCGGAGGGAGCGTCGCTGCACCCCGAGCGCGGCGGCTCGGCCGTGTTCGCCCGCTACGCGTTCAACGAACTCGTGAGCTTCGTCGCGGGCTGGGCCATCTTCCTCGACTACACGATCCTGATCGCGGTCACGGCGTTGACCGTCCCGAGCTACCTCGCGGCATTCTGGGGGCCGATCGGACGTGGAGCGCTCGAGATCGCGGTGGCCCTCGGGGTGATCGCGCTCGTGGCCGTCGACAACCTCACCGGCGTGAGCGCCCGCCGCATCCGCACGCGCCTGTTGATCACGATCGGCGACCTGATCGTGCAGGCGCTGATCATCGTGCTCGGATTCGTGCTCGTGTTCGACGCGCACAACCTCACCGCGAGCATCCACCTCGGTACCGCGCCTAGCTGGTCGGACCTCGCGTTCGCGCTGCCGATCGCGGTGATCGCGTTCACGGGGGTCGAGGCCGCGGCGAGCATCGCCGGGGAGGTGACCGCCAGCCGCAAGCAGGTCAAGTTGCTGGTCGGCCCGGGCTCGGCGGTGATCGTCCTGGTCTACGTCGGAATCTCGCTCGTCGGGGTCGGGGCCCTCCCGGTCCACGACGGGGTGACCGCGCTTGGCACGACGCACATCAAAGCCCCGGTCCTGGGCGTCGTCGAGGCGTTCCATCCCAAGTGGCTCGCCGACGTCCTCAAGTACGTTGTCGCGATCGGAGGCGCGCTGGGGTTGTTCGCCGCCGCCGGTGCGGCGATGCTCGGAGTTTCCCGGGTTGGCTACTCGCTCGCGACCAACCGACAGATTCCGAGCGCAATCGGGCGCCTCCACGGACGCTGGGGCACGCCGTACGTGATCATCGCCGCGGCCGCGGCCGCCGCCGCCGGGCTCGTGCTGCCCACGAACCTCGAGTTCCTCGTCGGCATCTACGCGTTCGGGGCGCTGTTGGCGTTCACGATCGCGCACGTGTCGATCATCGCCTTGCGGTTCCGCGAGCGCGACCGCGCACGCCCGTACAGCGTGCCGCTGTCGGTCACGATCTCCGGAGGGAGCGTGCCGATCCCGGCGGTCGTCGGCGCGCTCGCGTCGGGGCTGGGCTGGGTGGCATTGCTCGTGTTCCACACCGGCGCGCGCTACGTCGGGGTGGCCTGGCTGCTGTCCGGACTGGTGCTGTACGTCGGCTACCGCAAGTCCCAACAAAAGCCGCTTCTCAAGCGAGTGACGATCCCCGAGCGGGCTCTCCGTTACGAGGCGCTCGAGCCTGAGTTCGGCTCGATCCTCGTGCCCATCCTCGGGACCGCGCTCGACGACGACATCATCCAGACCGCCGGCCGCCTGGCTGGTGAGACCCGCGACGACATCGAGTCAGAGGGAGCGGTGATCGAGGCGATCTGGGTGTTCGAAATCCCCCTGGCGCTTCCGATGGACGCCCCGCTCCCGGACGCGCAGGTCAAACGGGCGCGCGAGGCCCTGGCTCGCGCGAAACTCGTGGGGGAGGAGTACGAGGGCGTCGAGGTGGCGACCGCGATCGTCCGCGCCCGCCGCGCCGGCGAGGCGATCGTCCGCGAGGCGCGGCGCCGCGGCGTCGAGGCGATCGTGCTCGCCGCCGAGGAGTCGTCCCGGGTACGCGGCGGGTCGCTGCTAGGGGGCCGCGGGGGCCCGCTCGATAACTACGTCGGCGACGTCTCCCGGTACGTGATCGCAAAGGCGCCGTGCCGGGTGATCCTGACCGCGCCGCCAGCCGACTGGAAGGCCAGGTCGCCGAGCCACGGCCAGCCGCCTCCCGTTCCGGCGGACGAGGAGCAGCAGACTGCGCCCTCGGTCGACGAGTCGCTCGCCGCTGCGAACGACCGCGGTGAGGCGGGAGCGCGCTGATGGCCGAGCGGCAGGTCCCCGGCCTCCAACGAGTGCTCGGCGTGAACGCGCTGTTCGCGACCGCCTACGGCAACGTCGGGTCGTCGATCTACTACGCACTCGGACTGGTCGCGTCGTTCGCGCTCGGCCTGACCCCAATCGTGTTCATCCTGACCGGCGGGATCTTCTACCTGACCGCCGCCACCTACGCCGAGGCGACCGCGATGTTTCCCGAGGCTGGCGGCTCCTCGAGCTTCGCCCGCCACGCATTCAACGAGTTCTGGTCATTCTTCGCCGCCTGGGGCCAGATGCTCAACTACATCATCACGGTCGCCATCTCGGCGTTCTTCGTCCCTCACTACATCGGCGGCCTGTTCTGGCCCTATCTGAAGACCTCGCCGGGCGACATCTTCTTCGGGATCGGAGTGGTCGTGCTCCTGTGCGCGATCAACGTGGTCGGAGTCAAGGAAGCCGCGCGCCTGAACATCTTCCTGGCCTTCGCCGACTTCTCCACCCAGCTGCTGCTGGTGGTCGTCGGTGGCGTGCTTGTGTTCTCGCCGCACATCCTCATCCACAACGTGCATCTGGGAACCGCGCCGACCTGGAAGGACTTCGTGATTGCGATCCCGGTCGGGATGATCGCGTACACCGGGATCGAGACGATCTCCAACATGGCCGAGGAGGCCAAGGACGAGGCGCACACGATTCCCGCCGCTATCAAAGGCGTGGTGATCGCAGTGTTCGCGATCTACGCGGCACTGCCGGCGGTCGCGCTCTCGGCGCTTCCCGTGCGTTGCGTCGCGGGACACTGCCAGACGTTGCTCGGTGTGTCCGAGGACAAGGGCGGCTTCGCTGGCGACCCGGTGCTCGGGATCGTCAAGCACCTGCATTTGGGCCCGCTTCAGCACGCCGGCGAGATCTACGTGGGGCTGCTCGCGGCGACGATCCTGTTTATCGCCACCAACGCCGGGATCATCGGCGTCTCGCGTCTTGTGTACTCGATGGGACTTCACCGCCAGGTGCCCGACCAGCTCCGCCGGCTCCATCCGCACTTCCGAACGCCCTGGATTGGAATCATCGTGTTCGGCGGGGTAGCGTGCCTGACGCTGATTCCGGGCCAGGCGGATTTCCTCGGCAACATGTATGCGTTCGGCGCGATGCTCTCGTTCACGATCGCGCATCTGTCGGTGATCCGGCTACGGATGACGCAACCTGACCACGCGCGTCCTTATCGAGGGCCGGGGACCCTGCGCGTGGCCGGGCGCGAGCTGCCCCTGTTCGCGGTCGTCGGTGGACTTGGGACATTCTTCGCATTCGTCACGGTGACCGCTCTGCACCTGACCGTGGCGGCCGCGGGTACTGCGTGGCTGCTGATCGGGATCGCCGTCTACACCTTCTACCGCCGCCGGCAGGGGCTTGACCTCACCACCACAGCGAAGATCGCGATCCCCCGGCCGGCGACCGAGACCGAGGCCGAGTATGAGTCGGTGCTGGTGGCCTTCGACGAGCACGGATACGTCCCGGAGGTAATGGCTACCGCTGCGCGCCTGGCCGCCCGCCGGCGCCGTGGCATTCACGTGCTCGTGACAATCTCGGTCCCCGCCACCAGCCCAATCAGCGCTGCTCTGCCCGAACAGGAGGCAGCCGCCCAGTCGATCATCGAGGAGGCCAAGGTTCAGGCAGGACGTCGTGTCTCCGGCCACTGGGAGAAGGTCAGGGCCGGCCAGACCGGCCGGCGGATCGTCGACGACGCCAAGGCGATGCACGCAGCGGCGATCGTGATGCCGATGCCCCAGGACGGCGGCGGGTTCGGGCGGGCGCTCGCGACCGTGCTCCGCGAGCGGCCGTGCCGCGTCATCGTCGAGTCGATTCCGGACCCGGCTCATAAACGGCCGACCGTGGCGGCGTAGCCTTAAGAGATCATGAGAGATTGGCGGGACCTGCTCGGTGCTCTGGGGCTGCAACCCGGGCGCGTCCGCGCCGCGCGCCAACCACGTCCGCTCGACCGCGCGGCGCTTGGCGCCGCCGCCGCGGCCGCGGCCGCGGAGATCGTGATCGCGGTCGGGCTCGCCACGGTGGCGGTGGCCGCCCTTCAATCCACTTCGTCGGATGACGCCGGGCTCGGGAGCCTGTACCTGCTCGCGGTGCTGTTGATCGCGATCCGCAGGGGTCAGCTGGCGGCGCTGGTGACCGCGGTCCTCGGCGTGCTCGCGCTCAACTTCTTCTTCATCGTGCCGCGCCACCGGCTGGCGATTGCCCACTCGCAGGACCTGATTGAGCTGATCGTGCTGTTGATCGCGGCCGTCGTGGTGGGCAGGCTGGCCGCCGTCGCGCGTGAGCGTGCCGCCGAGGCCGAGAGCCGGGCGGTGGTGGCCGCCGCCCGCGAGCGCGAGGCCAAGCTCGTCGCGGAGGTCGCCTCGGCGATCCTGGCCGGGGAGAGCGTCGGCGCCCAGCTAGAGACGATCGGCAACCGCGTCGCGCTCGCGACCGCCGCGGGTCGCGCCCGGGTCGTGCTCGAACCGGTGCCGAGCGCGATGCCGGACGAGATCGCGGTGCCCCTGCACTCGCGCGCCGGCAACGCATGGCTGTACCTGACGAACGACGTGGCGTGGGACCAGAGCGCGATCGAGCGCGTGGCCGAGTCGCTCGGGCGCCTGGTCGACGTCGCCGTGGAGCGGGAGCGGGTGTCCGAGCGGTCCGCCGAGACCGAGGCCTCGCGCCGCGCCGAGGTCGCCAAGACCGCGATCCTCCACGCGATCTCTCACGACCTCAGGTCGCCGCTGACCGCGATCACGACCGCGGGCTCGGCGCTCGCGATCGGTGGCGTCACTGAGGCCGAGCGGGCTGAGCTGATCGAGGTGATCGAGTCCGAGAGCGCGCGGCTGGCCAAGCTCGTCGACGACCTGCTCGATCTGTCCCGGATCGAGTCCGGGGCGGTGGCGCCGCAGGCGGACTGGTGTGACCTCCACGACGTCGTCGCCTCGGCGGCGGCCCACGCCTCCGCCGACCACCCGATCGAGTTCCAGCTGCCCGGGGACCTGCCGCTCGTGCGCGCCGACGCCGCCCAGCTCGAGCGAGTGTTCTCGAACCTGATCGAGAACGCGGTCAAGTTCTCGCCGCCGGACGCCCCGGTGCGGATCTCCGGCGGCGCCAGCTCGGGTCGCGTGGCCATCCGCGTCGCCGATCGCGGCAGCGGGATCCCCCGTCGGTACCGCTCGCAGGTGTTCGAGCCGTTCTTCCGGGGCCGGGGTGAGGCGGGCGCGGGATCGGGCCTCGGGCTGGCGATCTGCCGCGGCTTCGTCGAGGCCAACGGCGGGCGGATCGTCCTTCAGTCCGGACGGGACACCGGTACCTCGTTCACAGTCAGCTTCCCGGTCGCGCGCCAGCCGGCGGATACCGAGGACGCGGTAACCGCACTCACATGAACGCCACCGCCCCCCGCGTGCTCGTGGTCGATGACGAGCCGCAGATCGTCAGAGGTCTGAAGATCCTGCTCCGCAGCGCAGGCTATGCGGTCGAAGCGGCCGAGACCAAGGCCGACGCGCTTGTCGAGCTCGTTTCGAGGCCTCCGGACGCGCTCGTACTCGACCTCGTGCTTCCCGACGGGCGCGGCGTAGAGATCTGCGAGGAGGTGAGGCGGTGGAGCCGTCTGCCGATCCTGGTGCTCTCGGCCGTCGGCGACGAGCGGGAGAAGGTCAGGGCGCTCGACGCCGGCGCCGACGACTACGTGACCAAGCCGTTCGGCACAGACGAGTTGCTGGCGCGCCTGCGCGCGCTGCTGCGCCGGTCGGCCGACGTCGGCGGCAGCCCCCAGCTGAAGATCGGCGAGCTCGTGATCGACCTGTCCGACAGGCTGGTCACGCGCGACGGCAAGGCCGTGCACCTCACGCCGATCGAGTTCGACTTGCTGCGCGTGCTCGCCCAGCACCAGGGACGGCTCGTGACCCAACGTCAGCTGCTGCGTGAGGTGTGGGGCCCGGAGTACGGCGCCGAGACGCACTACCTGCGGGTGCATGTGGCTCACATCCGGGCCAAGCTCGAGCCCGACCCGTCACGCCCGCGGTACCTCATCACTGAACCCGGGGTCGGCTACCGCCTCCGCGACCCGGCCGCGTAGCCGGGTGCTTGGGAAGTTTCACCCCGCATAGACCGGGTTTCTTCCCAAGCGCCGGGCTTAGCGAAATCTCTACGCCGACCGGCGGATGTTTAGCGGGTGCTTGATGCGACCCCACCTACCGTCGATCGGGGGAAATGGCGCGCATCGAGACCCACGGACTGCGGCGCAGCGTAGGGGTCGGCGGTCTGTTCGCGACCGCCTACGGCAACGTGGGCTCGTCGATCTACTACGCGCTCGGTCTCGTCGCCGCCTACGCGCTCGGGCTGACTCCAGTCGTGTTCCTGCTCGCGGGCGGGCTGTTCGCGCTCACCGCCAAGACGTACGCCGAAGGGGCGTCGATGTTCCCCGAAGCCGGCGGTTCTTCGAGCTTCGCGCGGCACGCGTTCAACGAGCTCGTGTCGTTCATCGCGGGTTGGGCGCTCAGCCTGGACTACATCCTCACGATCGCGATCTCGGCGTTCTTCGTGCCGCACTACCTCGGCGCGTTCTGGCCGGCGCTGACGCACCCGCCCGGCGACGTCATCGGCGGTCTGATCGTGATCGCGACCCTGGCCTGGCTGAACATCAGGGGGATCGGGGAGTCGGCAAACCTCAACCTGATCCTCGCCGTACTCGACCTCGCCACGCAGGTACTGATCATCTGCATCGGCGCGGTCCTGGTGCTGAACCCGTCGCTGCTCGTCCACCAGGTCGAGCTCGGCTCTACGCCGACGTACTCGCACCTGATCTTCGCGCTGTCGCTGGCGATGCTGGCCTACACCGGGATCGAGACTGTCTCGAACATGGCCGAGGAGGCGCGCGACCCGGGCCGGGACGTGCCGAAGGCGGTCAGCTACATCCTGATCGCGGTCCTCGGCGTGTACGCCGGCATGACGGTCGTGGCGCTGTCCGCGCTGCCCGTGCTCGGTCACGGCGCCCATGCCTACACGCTGCTCGGAGAGGCCCCGCCGCACGGCTACCAGAACGACCCGGTACTCGGGATCATTTCGCATCTAGGCCTTGCGACCGGAGCCACGCACGTGCTCCGCTACTACGTAGGTGTGCTGGCGGCGACGATCCTGTTCATCGCCACCAACGCTGGGCTAATCGGGATCTCGCGGCTGTCGTGGTCGCTGGCCGAGCACCGGCAGCTGCCGACGATCTTCTCGCGGCTGCACCCCCGCTACCGTACGCCCTGGTTCACGATCGTGGTGTTCTCGGTGTTCGCGGGGATCCTGCTGATCCCGGGCAAAACCGACTTCCTCGGCAACCTCTACTCGTACGGGGCGATGCTGTCGTTCACGACCGCCCACGCCGCGGTGATCGCCTTGCGGATCAAGGACCCCGGCCGCGAGCGGCCCTACCGGATCGGCGTGAACATCCGCATTCGGGGTGCCGCGATCCCGATCAGCGCGGTGGTCGGCGGGATCGGCACGTTCGCGGCCTGGGTCTCGGTGCTCGCGCTACACGTCGACGCGCGCTACGTCGGCACCGGGTGGATGGTGTTCGGTCTGATCGGCTACTTGATCTACCGCCGCAGCCAGGGGCTCGACCTGACCAGCCACCACAGGATCGAGCGGCGGGAGCGGCCGGAGTTCTTTGTCGAGCTCGAGTACCACTCGGCGATCGTCCCGATCTTCGGCACCGACGTCGACGCGTCGGCGTTGCGTGCTGCGGCCAAGCTGGTCGGAGAGGGGGCCACGGTCGAGGCCATCTACGTCCTCCGCGTCCCGAACCAGCTGCCGCTCGACGCAGGGCTCGAGGACGAGGAGCGGCTCGGACTCAGCGTGCTCGAGAGCGCGAAGCTGGCCGGGCGGCAGTCTGGGCTCGACGTCGAGACGCAGCTGATCCGCACCCGCAGCCCGGGGGCGGCGATCGTCGAGGAGGCGCAACGCCGGAACGCCGAGATCATCTACCTCGGCACGGCGCACGCGCCACCGTCAGAGCGGGCGCTCGGACCGACCGCCAGCTACTTGCTCGCCCATAGGCCGTGCCGCGTGGTGATCGAAACACCACCGGCAACCGCCCGCAACGGCGCGGCGAGCGGCGCGAACATGCGACCGGCTCCAGCCCCCGAGCCGGTCGCGCGCGCCCCTTGGCGCGCGCGTCAGAGAACGGCCGCCGGCGCGCGCGCAGCCACTAGCCGCCTGCGTCACAGAGCGAAGCGATAGCCGACGCCCGGATCGGTCCGGATGTACCGCCGCCCTCCAGCGGGCTCTATCTTGCGTCGGAGGTTGGCGATGTGCGCGCGCAGCACCTGCGTGTCCTCGCCGTACCCGGGCCCCCACACAGACAGCAGCAGATCGCGATGGGTCATAAGCCTGCCGCGGTTGCGGATCAGCAGGCGCAGCAGGTCGAACTCCGTCGGGGTCAGGTGGACCTCCTGGCCGTCGACGTGCACGGTGCGCCGCGCTAGGTCGACCTCGAGCCCTTCCACGCGGATCACCGCTTCCTCGGGCTCCGGAGCGATCCGGCGGAGGTTCGCCTGAAGGCGCGCCACCAGCTCCCGCGGGCCAAACGGCTTGGTCACGTAGTCGTCGGCGCCGGCGGCCAGCGCCCGCACCTTCGCGTCCTCATCGCCGACCGCCGAGAGCACGATCAGCGGCATGTCGGTCCATTCGCGCAGGCGCCGGCTGAGCTCGACGCCATCGAAATCGGGCAACACCAGGTCGACGATCGCCGCATCGGGCCGTCGCGTCGCCGCGATGTCGAGCGCCTCCTCCGCGGTGCTGGCCGGGAGTGCTTCGAATCCCGCGTCTCGCAGGATCACGCGCAGCGCCCGCAGGATCTGCTGCTCGTCATCGACGACGAGCACGCGGGGTCGGGGCTCAGCGGTCACGTCGGGAGCGCCGGTTCGGGCTCGGGCTGCGGCTCGACCGGCAACTCGATCGGGAGCGAGATCACGAAGCTCGAGCCCTGGCCCGGAAGCGACTCGACCGTGATCGTACCTCCGTTGGCCTCCACGAACCCCTTGGCAATCGCCAGGCCGAGGCCGGAGCCGGTCCCCGCCTCGCGGCCGGTGGCCGGCCCGCGGTAGAACGGCTCGAAGATCCTGGCGCGCTCGACGGCGCCGATGCCCGGCCCCTGGTCGACGACCCGCGCCACCACCCTCGGGCCACTTCGCCGGACCTGCACCGACACCGGTAGTCCGCCCGAGTACCGCACGGCGTTCTCGAGCAGATTGGCGAACGCCCGCTCGAGGTGAGCCGCGTCGGCTCTGACCGGCGGGACGTCGGGTTCGATCGTCAGGCGCACGTCGGCGCCGGACTCCGACAGCCCCTCGCGCGCCGCGTGCAACACGTCCTCGAGCGAAACCCAATCGCGGCGCGGCTCGGCCCGCCCCGCCTGTAGGCGCGACAGGTCGAGCAGCTTGTCGACGAGCGCCGCGAGCTGCTCGCCTTCCTCGACCACGGCGGTGCTGAGCTCGGCGCGCTCGCCGGCGGTGAGCGAATCGCTCCCGAGCGCATGGCCGGCGGCGACGATCGCGGTCACCGGCGTCCGCAGGTCGTGCGACACCGCGCGCAGCAGCGCGGTTTTGACGTCGTCGCTCCGGCGCAGCGCCGCGGTCTCGACCGCCTCAGCCTGCAACGCGTCCCGGCGCAGCGCGATCGCGACGAGCGCGCCGAGCGCCGGCACCACGTGCGCGAACAACGGCTGCTCGGTATCGGCGGGCAGGCGGCGAGGGACGAGCAGCGTCCCGACCTGACCGCCGTCCGCACCGCTCAGCGCGAGCGCCTGGCGGCGTCGGTCGCCTCCGACCGCTCCCAGCTCGATCGAGACGGGGCCGATCCCGAGCGCTTCGGCGACCCTCCGAGCGGCGGCCGCGAGCGCGCTTTCGGTCTCCGAGCCGCCGAGCAGATCGCGCGCCACCGCCGCCGCGAGGTCGGCCTCGGCTCGACGGCGGTCCGCCTCGAGCGCGCGGCTCCGCGCGAGGTCGGCCACGGTGCTCACCGTTACCGCGACGACCGTGAACGCCCCCAGCGCGACCCAGTTGCGGCTGTCGGCGATCGTGAACCGGCCGGTCGGGGGGAGATGGAAGAAGTTGAACGCGGCGGCGCTGAGAAGCGACGTCGCCAGACCGAGCGCCAACCCCCAGTAGGCGGACACGAACAGCACCGCGGGCAGGTATACGACGCTGAGCGACACCACCGGCGCGAGATCTTTGAGCGCGTAGATCGCGGCCGTGGCCACCGCGACGAGCACCAGCGAGACCGCGATGCCGATGCGGAACTTCGGCCTGGAGGCGCGCAACGTCCCCGGCCGCTCGCCAGGCCGCATGCGCGGCGTGGTGCTCACGCCGTTCCCGCGCCTCCGTACGACGCCGGCGGCGCACCGCTCGACTCAGCCGACGCGATCTGATCGAGCAAGGCCGACGGGCTGGTACCGCCGAGGATCCGCAGCCGCGGCAGCCGGTAGGGGTCCTCGCTGGGGTTGGCCCAGCCGGGGATCACCGTCGTCGAGCCCACGAACCCCGCCGCCTTGACCGCGGCGATCACGGTGGCGTCATAGTGGCCGGACGGGTAGCAGAACCAGTTGACGGGCACGCCGTAGCGCTTCTGAAGGGTTTGGCGCGCGCTCGCGACCTGGTACTTGAGCTGGGCGGCGTCGAGCGTGATCAGGTCGGCGTGACTGATTCCCTGGGTGTCGAGCTCCCAGCCCGCCGCGATCAGCCCTCGCACCTGGCCGTCGGTCAACCCTCCCTGGGAGGGCGGTAGCCCGGTCAGCTGGATGTTCTCGTCGCCGACCCACCCGAGTCGCTTGAGGATCGGGAGCGCGTTCTCGTACTGGGAGGCGTAGCCATTGTCGAACGTGAGCACGATCGGTTTGCCCGGGCCGAGCGGAACGCCGCGCGTCCAATACGCCTCGAGCTGGTCCATCGTCACCGCGTGCCAGCCGGCAGCCTTCAGCGCCTGCATCTGCGCCGCGAACTCGGCCGAGGGCACGTACAGCCCGGGGAACGGGGCGCCCGCCGGCGGTGGGTTGATCACGTGGTACATGAGCACTGGCACCGTCGCGGTTCCCGGCTTGCCGGTGGCGACCCCGGTCACGGTGGTCTTCGGCAGGCCGCCCGCGCTGAACGTCTTGGCATGGCCGGCTCTGGACGTGGCCTTGTGATGCGCGGTCTGCGAGGCGTTCGTGGCGGACGTCTGGCTCGAACTCGTCCCAGCCCCGCCGGCGACGGCGATCATGAGGACCGCCACCACAACTACGACAAGTGCGACCACCGCGAACACACGGCGCCGGCGTGCCCGGGCGCGCCGCTCGCGCTCTCTGGCCCGACGCCGGGCGCGAAAATCTGGTTGATCCGGCGGTTGCCGCCGAGGCTCGTTCATGAGCCCACGAGCGTACCCCCCACGAAGGCGAAATAGAGGATGACCAGCATCACGGCGTCGGATCGGCGCATTCCTTCCGGCCGTGCCAGCGCGCCGAGCGTGAAGAGGGTGGCCGCGACCAGCCACGCGAGCTGCAGCTTTCCCAGTGTCGTGACCGCCGTGAACGTGACGAACAGCGACGGCACGATCAGGCCGAATCCGAGATTGATCGTGTTGCTGTTGAACGTCTCACCGACCAGCGCCGCGCCGCGGTCCGCCATCCCGAGGCGAACCGCGGTGAGCGCGTTCGGGATGCTCGTGAGCGGACCCAGGATCAGCACGCCAAGCACCGCGTTCGAGATATGCCAGTCGCCTGCGAGGCTCAGCGCGGACTCCACCATGCCCGCGCTGCCGCCGACGATCAGAGCAACGTCGACGAGGATCAGCCCTAGCAGGTGATGAGTCGGGTTGGTGGAAGTGTCAGGCGGCCGTTCAGTGGCGGCGTGCTCGTGAAGCGCGCGGGACAGCCGGCTCAGCCGGCGACCGCGAAATCGGGGACCGGCGACAACGACGGCCAGGTAAGGCACCACGATGAAGGCGCCCAGGACGGTGGCCCCAGGCGGCGAGAGCCAGCGGAGGAGCAGCGCTGCTGCCAGCAGCGTGACGAGCAGGCCGACCGTCCCCTCGAATATCAGCGTCTCGCGGGCCACTCGCACGGAGCCGGCGAGCAGCGCGCTGACCCCGATCATCGCCGCGAGGTTGAAGCCGTTCGAGCCGACCAGCACGCCGACGCCGACGTCGTGGGCCCCCTTGGCCAGCGCGAACAGCGCGCTCGAGATCTCGGGGCCGTCCGCCGCGAGCGCGGTGAGCAGGCCGATCAGCGCCTCGGGGAACCCGAACCTCACGCCGAGCCGGTCGAGTCGGCGCGCGAACAGCCGCGCCGCCGCCAGCGTCACCGCGAGTGAAACCAGAAACAGCGGGACTGCGACGGCGGGGGACATTCGACTCCACACGGTCGGCGACGGACGCGCCGACCAGACTTCCCGGCTCACCCTCGGGCGGACGTTACCTGAAGGACTCCGCGGCCGAGCGGCGAAACGCACCGCATGCTCCGCAAACGACGTCACCCCCAGATCGACATGCGCCCTGCCCAACCGGCCAAGGGCTACGAGCACCTGGCGGGCGAGTCGATCGCCGTGCTCACATGGCTCCAGGCCAACCAGGTCGAGTTCGTCCTGGTCGGACCCGTGGCGGAGGCCATCCGCGGCGGCGCCGGGTCCGCCGGCCCAGTCGCGATCGTCCCGGCCCCGTACCGCCGAAACTACGAACGCCTGTCGCGTGCGCTCGACGCCGCGAACGCCCGGCCGCGCCAGAACGGCGCGGAGGCCGCGCGAGCCAAGGGAGGCCTCGACCAGGCCGCGCACGGCCAGCGCTGGCAGTTCCGCACCGGCATCCACTTTCTCGACGTGGAGGGCCGTTCGAGCGAGACGCCCGGATACCAGGAGCTGCTCTATGAGGCCGGCCGGTTTGAGCTGGCCGCCGGGCTGACCGTGGACGTCGCCTCCCCCGAGGACATCGAGCACTACGCGCACGTCCGCCGAACCGGCTCGTCGCCCGAGCTGCGGATAACGCGCGGCACGAAGCAACAGCTCGAGCACACCAGCTAGCCGCGCACGTCTTTTCGCCGGGATGCCCGGCCGCTAGGCTGGTTTCATGGCGATTCGGGCCAGATGGGCACTGGCGGGCGCGGCCGGATGTGCGATGTTGCTCGTGGCGACGTGGTTCGCCGCGTTTCACATCGCGATCTTCCGCAATGCCGATCTGACGACCTACTTGGGGTTCGTCGACTTGCACCGCCACGGTGCGGTCCAGTCGGTCACCAGCCTGTTCGTGTGGTTGTGCGATCCGCAGCGGTACGTGTTCTGGGCGCCGATCGTGGTGGTTATCGCTTTGCTGAGTGGGCGACCGCGAGTCGCTCTCGGGGTCGGGGCGATTCTGGTCGGTGCGAACGTCACCACCGAGGTGCTGAAGCACACGCTGGCAGAGCCCCAGCCGGCTGGGCTGGTGGACGGGTCGTTCCCGGTCCGCGCGACGTTATGGCCGAGCGGGCACTCGACGGCGGCGATGGCGGCCATCCTGTGCCTGATGATCGCGTCGCCCGCTCGCCTGCGGCCGCTCGTCGCCGCACTCGGCGCGGCGTTCGCGGTCGCGGTCGGGTACTCGCTACTGGCAAACGGCACGCATTTTCCGGCCGACGTCTTCGGCGGCTACCTGATGGCGGCCATGTGGGCGCTCTTGATCGTGGGGGCGCTGTCGGCCGCGGAACGCCGCTGGCCGAGCGAGGCGAACGTCGAGCGGGTATCGCTGCGAGCGGCGCTCGCACCGCAGGCCGTCGTGATCGCCGTCGGCGTGGCGCTTGTAGGCCTCGCTGCGCTCACCCGTCCCCACGACGCCATCGTTTACGCGCAGAATCACAAGCAAGTCGTGCTGGTCGCGGCAGCGATCGCCACGCTCAGCGTCAGCCTGTCGACCGCAGTGATGCTGAGCCTCAGGCCTCGCTCCGGCGCCACTGCCACCAGTATTTACTGAGCTCACGACCTAGTCGGAGGGCGGGGGCGGGCTCGCCGAGCTCCGTTAGCCTGAGTTGATGGCGATTCGGGCCAGGTGGGCACTGGTTGGAGCGGCTGGGTGCGCGGTGCTGCTCGCGACGACGTGGTTCGCCGCGTTTCACGTCGGCGTCGTGCGTGACGCCGACCAATCGATCTTCAGCGGGTTCTACGCGCTGAGACGCCACAGCCCGATTGACTGGCTCGCCTGGCATTTCGCGAAGCTGTGCAACCCGCGCCCGTACTTATGTCTGGTCGTGATCCCGATCGTCGTCGCGCTGGCCCGCGGGCGGCCGCGGGTGACCTTGGCCATAGCTGTGCTCCTGCTCGGCGCCAACCTCACGACGGAGGTTCTCAAGCCGGTCCTGGCGGAGTCTCGAGCCACTTCTCTGCTCGGCTCCACCCCGGTCGCGTCCGCCTCGTGGCCGAGCGGTCACGCGACTGCGGCGATGTCGCTCGCACTCGCGTGCGTGATCGTCGCGCCTGCACGGGGCCGTCCGTTCGTCGCCGCGCTCGGCGCCCTATTCGCGGTGGTCGTGAGCTATTCGTTTTTGACCCTGGGCTGGCACTACCCGAGCGATGTGATCGGAGGATTCCTGGTCGCGGCGACTTGGGCGCTGCTGGCCATTGCCGGATTGAAGGCTGCGGAGAGCCGGCGTTCTTGGGCCGCACCCGCGATCAGCGGAGGTTCGATCGCACAGACCCTCGGGCCGCTCGGCGCGACGCTCGCAGGCGCAGCAGCGCTCGCCGCGCTCGTGTTGCTGACCCGGCCGCACCAGGTCGTGTCATACGCGCACGCGCACCAGGCGTTCGTCGTGGGCGCGACCGGCATCGCCGCGTGCAGCGTTGCGCTGTCGACGGCGATTGTTCTGACGGTACGGCGCTAGCGGTACCGGCCGGGCTCCCACAGCGGCTCATCGCCGCCGTTGGCGCCCCGGCTGAGAATGAACAGCAGGTCCGAGAGTCGGTTCAGGTACCGAACGACCTCGGGATTCAGGTCCTCGCCGCACGCGATCGCGAGCCGCTCGGCCCGCCGGCAGACGGTCCGGCACACGTGCAGGTAGGCGGCCGGAGGGGTGCCGCCGGGGAGAACAAACGACTTGAGCGGCGCGAGCGTGGCGTTGACCTCATCGCAGCGTTCCTCGAGCCAGGTGGTTTGCTCCGGGATCACCCGCAGCCGCTCGCGGTCGCGCTGGCCGCGCGCTCGGCGTCCGGCCTCGCCACTGCGCGCGGCGCGCGACTCATCCGGCGGGTCGTGCGGGGCGGCGATATCCGCCCCCACGTCGAACAGGTCGTTCTGGATCCGCGCGAGCCACTCGGCGTAGGTGGCGGGCATGTCCGCGATCGTCAGCGCCACTCCGATGTGCGAGTTCAGCTCGTCGACGGTTCCGTAGGCCTCGATCCGGGGGTGGGTCTTCGGCACTCGGCTCATGTCGCCCAGGTGGGTCTCGCCCGAGTCGCCGAGACGCGTGTAGATCCGGGTCAGGTTGACGGTCATGAGAACGGAGCCTCGAGTCTCAGTCTAGGCATTTACGCGACGGCGCGAAGGTGCCGGTACGGCTCGCCTCGCAGCGCCGCGACCAGCGCGTCGACGACCCCGCGCTCGTCTTCCCCGCGCCCATCGGTGACCGCGCCGATCACGGCGCGCTTGCGTTCGAGCAGCGTTGCGATCGTCTCATCGATCGTCTCCGCGGCCAGCAGATACGTGGCATTGACCGCGTCTTGCTGCCCAATCCGGTGGCAGCGATCCTCGGCCTGGTCGTGCTTGGCCGGCGTCCAGTCGAGCTCGAGAAACGCGACGTTCGACGAGCGCGTGAGCGTGATTCCCTGGCCGGCGACCTCGATCGAGCACACGATCAGTTGCCTGTCGCAGGCCGCCGCTTGGAACGCCTGGACCGCGGCGTCCCGGGCGCGCCGCGAATCGTCGCCCAGCACATGCAGCGCAGCGGGAAACCGTTCGAGCACCCCGTGCTGGATCTCACGATGGCGGGCGAACACGACGAGTCGCTCGCCGGAAGACAGGAAGTCGTGGATCCAATGCAGCGCGGCGTGGAGCTTGCCTCGGGCAGCCAGCAGCTTCAGCGCGTTCAACCGCACGAGCCGTTCGGCTCGCAGCGCTGCCGCAACCTTGGCGTCGAGCGCGCGGAGGTCGAGTGGCTGGCTACGCAGCCACGCGATCACGTCACGTTCGGCAAGGCGGTACTCAGCCTCGTTGTCGAGCGCGACCGGGACGACGGCGCGGGTCTTGGCCGGCAGTTGCGGCAGCACATCCGCCTTGAGCCGTCGGGCGAAACATCGCGCCCGTAGATGCCAATGCAGCCGCTGGTGCGCATCCGGGCCGCGGAAGCGCTGTCCGAACTTCGCCCCGGACCCGAAGTCGCCAAGGCGGCCGAGGATCCGCAACTGGGAGATGAGCTCCGGCGGCCGGTTCATGAGCGGCGTCCCGGTCAAAGCCAGCACCAGACCCTCGCGCGGTACGGTGGCGCACAGCCGGTGGGCGGCCTGGGTGCGCTTGGCGGACGGGTTCTTACAGTAGTGCGACTCATCAAGCGTTACGGCACGTGGAGCGAGCGCGGCGAGCGCGTCGAGCCGACCGGCGACGATGTCGTAGTTGACCACGGTCAGGTCCGCGTGCGGGACGGCGCCCCGGTTGCCGTCGAGCATCTGCGCCGAGCGGGCCGGCAACCAACGCTCGATCTCCCGCATCCAGTTGAGCTTCAGGCTGGCCGGGCATACGACGATCGCCGGGTACGCGCCGTCCGCCTCGATCGTCGCGAGCGCTTCCACCGTCTTGCCGAGGCCCTGCTCGTCGGCGAGGAACGAACGCCGCTGCTTCAGCAGGTACTCGACTCCGGCGCGCTGAAACGGTTTCAGCTCACCGCCGAGCGTCGCTGGGACCAGATCGAGGGCGGCGGTGGTCGCGGCGGACAGCGCCACCAGCCCGACGGAGCGCGCATGCTCCTCGCGGATCTGTTGGAGGCGATCGAGCGCCTCGGGCGCCACCCACGGCTCCTGGTCGGAGACGAACCGATCGAGCTCCGGAACCCAGAACGCATCGGCAGCGATCGCCGGCAGCCGGTCGTGCTGGTGCCCGCCTCGCTCGCTCCCGGCCCCGACGCCTGCCAGCCGCGAGAACTCCTCGACGATCGCGAGGTCGTGCCCGGGTGCGACCACGAACGTGGGCTCGTCGTGGATCTCGGACAGCTCGAGCACCGCTGGCGGCGCCGGCCGCCCCGCCTCGAGCGCAGCCGCGCAGCGTTTCGCGGCATGGCTGATCCAGCCCTGCAGCGGTTCGGCATCGATAGCCCGCCACGACTCCAAAACCAGCGGCAGGCATGCGCCGCCGTGGCACACCGTCGCGCGCTCGCGCAACGCGGTCGGTAGACGCTCGTTGTCGCCCAGCAGCAGGAAAACCGGCGCCTCGCGGGGTCCGTCGACCTCGATCGTCCCCCGCCAGGTCGTCATCCGTTCGATCCAGTGCTCTACTTGGGGATCGACGGACCGGACGTCGAGCCCAGTGAGCAGCTCCGCGATGGGGACACCGTCGGCCTGGACCGCTGCGATCGCCACCGAATCGGCCGGGCCGTCGAGCAGCTGAAGCCCGCCCGCCCGTGCCAGCGCCCGTGCGAGCGGCGCGTGCTCGGAGGCGATCAGGATCCAGTTGCGGCCCCGGCGGTCGCGCCGCAGCCCGACGTCGAAGGCGGGCGACTCGATCGATGGCTCGGAGCGGGTCACAGGTGCGCGCACAACCTCCGTCAGGGCGTGCCGGGCATCGTCGGTGAGGCGGAGCCTTGAGTCGTGCTCGGAGCACTCGCGCAGAATCTGTGCGGCCTGCTGGTCGATGGGCAACAACCCTCGCTCGATCGCCGGGACGCGGTAGGCGCCCGGGTGCTGGAGCAGAACCTCGACGAGGTCCCTCGCGCCGTCGGTCGCGAAGCTGAACCACCAGTTGCTGTCGGGCCGCGCGAGATCGACCAGGAGCTCAGTGGGCGAGCGCTTGGCGCATCGACGCGCGAGCGCGCGACCGAGCGCATCGGAGACGTCGACCGGATACGGCACGCTCTCGAACAACGCCGTCAGTGAATGTGCCCGATCGGGGTCGAGCGGCACCCACCAAACCCGTGCCTCGGGATCCCAGCGCCGCCCCGGAATCGAACGCAGGACTGCGCGGAGGCGGTCGTCGTAGGGAAACCGTAGAGCCACATCTCCATTCACGAGCGTCGCGACAAAGGCTGCGGGCATGAACAGTGGACGGTAGAGGCCGGGGCAGATGGCAATCGGCGACGTGGCAGGTCGCCGCGGTACGATCCACCCGTTCAAGGTCGGTGGCGATGGGAAGCCGGTGGAAATCCGGCGCGGACCCGCCACTGTGATCGGGGACGCCAGACGCAAAACAGCCACTGGTGACGCCGAGTCACCGGGAAGGCGCGGCTGGTAGGCCCGTCAGCCAGGAGACCAGCCCCCGACCACCAAGCCGATATGCCCTCGTGGAAAGGGGTGGCCCTCATGCATCGCAAGACCCTTGTCGCTCTCCTGGGAGCGATCGTCATGGCCGTCGCGGCGTCCGGCGTCGCGTTCGCCGCCGGCTCCGGCCCGGCCGTGACCGTGCAGATCAAGAGCCTCAACAAGACCCTGCTCAAGCCGACCACCGAGCACGGCCAGACAGGATGGATCACCAAGGGCGGGACGCCCAAGGGCAAGTGCCCGGGCGCCAGCGCGGCCGGCGCGCTCAACGCCGCCACGCACGGGAAGTGGGCTGGCAAGTACTACTCGAGCGTGGGCGGGGTCTTCGTGACCTCGATCCTCGGGGTGAAGCCGACCGGCAATGACTTCTGGAGCTGTCTACGTCAACGGCAAGGCCGTCGAGCAAGGGGATCTGCGAGATCAAGCTGAAGTCGGGCGAGAAGTTGCTGTTCAAGGTCGTCAAGTGAGCACCGACCTGTTCGTGATCATGCGCAGGGCTGCGGTGACGGCGATTGCGATCGTCTGCAGCGATCGCAATCGCCGGCTGCGGCCTGGGCGCCGGCAAGTCGACCTCGGGCGTCGTCACGCTCACGGTCACCCGTGATTTCGGCACGGCCCCGGTCGGCTCGGTGACCGAGAAAAGCATCCCCGGGTCCCAGACGGTGATGCGGATGCTCGAGCGGTCGTTCAAGGTCACGACGCGCTACAGCGGCGGGTTCGTCGAGTCGATCGACGGCCACGCCGGCAGCTCGTCCCGGCTCGACTGGTTCTATTACGTCAACGGGATCGAGGCGACGCTCGGCGCCTCCGGCACCTCGGTCAACAAGGGCGACCGGATCTGGTGGGACCTCCACGACTGGACCGCCACCGATTCGATCCCGGCGGTCGTCGGCTCGTTCCCCGAGCCATTCATCCACGGCATCAACGGGCGGCGCTATCCGGTCACGCTCGAGTGCGGCACCGACACCGCTAAGGCGTGCCAGCGGGTCACCTCCGAACTCAACTCCGTCGGCGTCCCCGTCTCCGGCCAGGCGATCGGTGGGGGATCGGGTACGGACTCGATCGGCGTGGTCGTCGGCACGTGGAACGACGTCCACCGCGAGCTGCTGGCCGAGCTGATCGATCACGGCCCCGCGTCGAGCGGTGTGTACGCCCGCTTCGGCTCGGGCGGGTCCTCGCTGGACCTGCTCGACCCCGCCGGAAAGGTCATCCGCACGCTCGGCGCGGACGCCGGCCTGATCGCGGCGACCGCGCAGCCCTCGACCGGGCCGTTCTGGCTGATCACGGGCACCGACGTCGCCGGCGTGTCGGCCGCCGCCGCCGCGCTCACCCCGGCGCGGCTGCGCGACCATTTCGCGCTCGCGGTCCAGGGACAGGCCGACTTCCCCGTCCCGCTCGAGGGGGCGAGTTGAGCTACCGCCGGCGCTCGAGTCCGCTTCACGTAGCTCGTGCCGGCGTCGGCTGCGCCTACTGCGGGGCGCTCGCGCTGGCCACGCTGCTGCTGTCGTCGCCGGTCGCCCTGGGCGCGATCCTGGTGTCGGTCGCGGGCGCCGCGATCGGCGCCCGCGTGGGACGTGAGATGCGTCGCGCCGCGCTGCTGGCGCTCCCGCTCGGCCTGCTCGTGATGGCGGTCAACATGCTCGTCGCGCAGGGCGGCCTCACCGTGATCGCTCGGCTCGGCGACCTGCCGGTGTTCGGTCAAACCGACGTCACCCTCGAGGCGACGGCGTATGGAGCCGTGCTCGGGCTGCGGGCGATCGCGCTGATCCTCTGCGGTGCGCTTTACACGACCGCGGTCGATCCTGACGAAGTGCTGGCGCTGTTCCGTCGCTTCTCGTTTCACTCCGCGCTGACCGCGACGCTCGCGACGCGGATGGTCCCGGTGCTCGCGCGTGACGCGCGCCGGCTCGCCGAGGCGCAGCGGTGCCGACCGGGCCCGCCGCCGTCCCGAGCCCGGCTGATGCGCGCCACAACGTCCGGCGTGCTCGACCGGGCGCTCGACGTCGCGGCGGCGCTCGAGGTGCGCGGCTACGGCGCGGCGCGCCGCCCGCCACGCGGGTGGCGCGTCCGACGGCCATGGTCACGTCACGACATCGCCTTCGCGGCCTCGGCGGCCGCGATCGTGGGGCTGGCCGTCGCGGATCGCGTCGCGGATCTGCTCCCGTTCCAATCCGATCCGTCGCTGCATGCGCCCGTCGGCATCGGCGGGGCCGCGGTGGCGACGGCGCTGGTGATCTGCGCACTCCTCCCGTTCGTCGACCGCAGGGGAATCGAGCCGTGAGCGTTCTGTCGCTCCGGGACGTGACGTACACGTATCCGGGGGCGTCCGCGCCGGCGATCGAGCACGTCACCCTCGAGATCGGCCCGGGCGAGCTGGTCGTGCTCGCCGGCGGGTCCGGATCCGGGAAGTCGACGCTCCTGCGCGCCGCCAACGGCCTCGTGCCGCATTTCCACGGCGGGGTGTTCGCGGGCCGCGCGACCGTCGCTGGGATGGACACACGCGACCACGGTCCGGGAGCGCTGGCCGCCGCCGTCGGGACGCTGTTCCAGGATCCCGAGACGCAGGTCGTGATGGGCACCGTCCGCGCCGAGTTGGCGCTCCCGCTCGAGAATCAGGGGGAGGCGCCCGCCGGGGTGGCTCGCGCGGTCGAGGAGGCGGCGCTCGCGCTCGGGATCGCTCACCTGCTCGACCGTCCAACCGCCGAGCTGTCAGGTGGCGAGCTCCAGCGAGTCGCGCTCGGCGCGGCACTCGCGGGCAGGCCGAAGCTGATCCTGCTCGACGAGCCGACGTCCCAGCTCGACCCGGTCGCCGGCGACGAGCTGATCGCGTTGCTGCGGCGCCTCAACGAGGACTTTGACGCGGCGATCGTGATCGCCGAGCACCGACTCGAGCGGTGCCTGGGCTTCGCCGACCGAGCGATCGCGATGCGCGGCGGGCGCGTGATCTGCGACGCCGTCCCGGCAGAGTTTCTCGTCTGGGCCTGCGACGCGGCGCCGGAACTCGCGACGCCCGGCGCGAGGCTCCTGTCCGGCCTGGGGCTGGCGCCGGCGGCGGGGGTGAAGGCGGCCCGTGCGGCCCTGAGATCGCGAGGCCTGCTCCCGGACGCCGATCCGATCGTGGCCGGCGCCCCGGACCGGCGGGATCGCAGGCCGCGCCGGCGCGCCGAAGAGTCCGCGCTCGAGCTCGACCGCGTCTGGCACGAGATCGACCGCGGACCGGCCATCCTTCGCGGCATCTCAGTTCAGGTCGGCCGCGGTGAGCGCGTCGGACTGATGGGCCGAAACGGCGCCGGCAAGTCGACGCTGCTGCGCCACGCCGCCGGGCTGATGCGTCCGACGCGAGGGAAGGTCCGCAGCTCGGGCCGGGTGGCGCTGCTCCTCCAGAACCCGAACGACTACCTGGTCCACGAGCGAGTCGCTCAGGAGGCGTCGGCCGGCGCGCTCGCGACCGTCGGGCTCGGCGACCCCGCGTTCGCCGACCGTCATCCACGCGACCTGTCGGGTGGGGAGAAGCAGCGGCTCGCGCTCGCAATCGTGCTGGACGATCCGGAGCGGGAGACCGCGGTCGTGTGCCTCGACGAGCCGACTCGGGGAATGGACCGCGGCCGCAAGGACGAGCTTGCGGCGCTGCTCCGCGCGCTCGACGCCGCTGTGCTGGTCGCCACGCACGACCCCGAGTTCGTGGCTGCGTTCGCCGGACGGGTCGTGCTACTGGGGGAGGGCACCGTGATCGCCGACGGATCCCCGGCGGAGATCCTCGCCGGCGGCACCTACTTCGCGACCGAGACCGCGCGGATCCTCGGGGGCGCAGGTGGCGCACTGGTCGCCGAGCAGGGCGTCGCACTCGTGTCGGGATCGGCCGAGTCGGCCGTGGCACCGGCCGAGGTGAGCGTGTGAGCTGGCAGCTCGGCGCGTTCGCGATCCTCGCGGTCGCGCTCTCCGCCGGGTTCGCCTGGTACGAGCGGATCCATCCGGACGCGCGGATCGTCGCGCTGGTGGGCACGCTGGCGGCGTTCGCGGCACTCGGCCGGATCGCGTTCGCGGCGTTCCCGAACGTCAAGCCGACGACCGACATCGTGCTGGTCTCGGGCTACGCGCTCGGCGGCGGGCCCGGGTTCGCGGTCGGTGCGCTCGGGGGGCTGGCGTCGAACTTCTTCTTCGGCCAGGGACCGTGGACCCCGTGGCAGATGGCGGGCTGGGGGGCGACCGGCGTGATCGGGGCGGGGCTCGCGGTCGTGACCCACCGGCGGATCGGACGCTGGCCCTTGGCGATCGTGTGCGCCGTGGTCGGGTTCGGGTTCACGGCGCTTCAGGACGTCGGCGACTGGGTCACGTACAGCGATCACAGCCTCGCCCAGCTGGGCGTGTACGTGGGCAAGGGAATCGGGTTCGACTTCATCCACGCCGCCGGTTGCCTGGTGTTCGCGCTCGCGTTCGGCCCGGCGCTGATCCACTCGCTGACCCGCTTCCGGACACGGCTCAACGTGACATGGGGGACGGCGACGCCGCTGCTCGCGGTCGCCCTGATCGCGTTGCCAGGCACGCTCGGAGCCGGACGAGCGACGGCTGCGAGCACGCCGGCCGGCTATCTACTCGCGGCGCAGAACGCCGACGGCGGCATCGGCCCGACGCCCGGGTCGGCCTCGTCGGCGCTCTACTCCGGATGGGCCGCGCTCGGGCTGGCCGCCGCCGGCGAGAACCCGCAGGACATCGTGCGCGACGGCCACAGCCTGATCACCTACATCGAGCGCGGCGTCGCATCGGCATCCGACCCCGGCGACGTCGAGCGAAACATCCTCGTTGCCGGCGCCGCCGGGCTGCCCGCCACGAGCTTCGGCGGACGCAATCTCGTCGCCGAGCTTCGCGCCGACATCGGCCGGAACGGGTCGGTGAACAACCAGACGAACTGGACCTCGTTCGCGGTGCTCGCGTTGCGCGGGGCCGGCGTCGCACCCCCGGCTGCGACGCTGGCGTGGCTCGTACGCCAGCAGGACGCCGACGGCGGATTCAACTTCGCGACGCGGGGCGGGCAAAGCGACGTCGACGACACCGGCTCGGCGCTCGAGGCGCTCGCCGGCGTCCCCGGCAGCGCCGCCGCGCACGCCCGAGCTCGCGCGATCCAGTACATCCGCCGCCAACAGGGCCGCGACGGCGGCTTCCCCGGCGAGCCCGGCGCCGGCTCGAACGCGCAGTCGACCGCGTTCGCGGTCCAGGGACTGCTCGCGGTCGGGGCCAACCCGAACGCGATGCACCACGGCGGAGGACCGTCCCCGCTCGACTATCTGCGGTCGCTGATCGCCGCCGACGGGCACGTCCGATATTCGCGCGGTAGCGACGAGACGCCGACCTGGGTCACGGGCGAGGCGCTGATGGCGCTAGAGGACAAGGCGCTCCCGGTCGCGGCCCCGGCGCGCCGGACGACGCGGACTCCCGCTCCGGAGCACACCACGACCACTCAAACAACCGTGCGGCACACGGCCCCGCCGGCGCGCGTACGCCGGGTGGCGCGCCGGTCGACAACTCGCCGGCAGCCGGCCCGGCCTCGGGCCGCAGCGCCGCCGCCGTCGGCGAGCGCCGCCGACCGGCTCGCCGTCGCAGCCGGCATCCTGACCGCGCTGAGCCTGGCCTTCGTCGGCGGGACCTGATTCGAAGTCAGGAGAAAATCGGTACGCTCCGGCGCCCGCATGCAGATCGGAGTCCCCAAGGAGTCTGCCGAGGGTGAGCGGCGAGTGGCGCTCGTTCCTGAGGTCGTGAGCAAGCTGTCGAGCGGTGACGGTGGGATCGAGGTTGTCGTGGAGCGGGGCGCGGGCGCCGGCGCGCTGATTCCGGATGGTCAGTACGAGGAGGCGGGCGCGCGGATGGTCGAGGGTTCGGCCGGGGTGTGGGAGTCCGATGTGGTGGTGAAGGTGGCGACGCCTACGTCTGAGGAGATTGGGCGGTTGCGGTCAGATGGCGTGCTGATTGGGTTTTTGCAGCCTTTGACGGGTGGTGAGGCGATCCGCGCGATTGCGCAGACGGGGGCGACGAGTTTTGCGATGGAGGCGATCCCGCGGATCAGCCGGGCGCAGTCGATGGACGCTCTCTCGAGTCAGGCGAATATCGCGGGGTATCGGGCGGCGTTGATCGGCGCGCAGGAGCTGGGGCGGTACTACCCGATGCTGATGACTGCGGCGGGGACGATCCGCCCGGCTACGGTGCTGGTGTTGGGCGCGGGCGTCGCGGGGCTGCAGGCGATTGCGACGGCCCGGCGGCTCGGGGCCGTGGTGCAGGGGTTCGACGTGCGCTCAGCGGTGAAGGAGCAGGTCGAGTCGTTGGGCGCGCATTTTTTGGAGTTCGATCTGGGGGGCGATTTGGAGGGCGCGGGCGGGTATGCGCGGGAGCTGACGCCCGAGCAGCAGCAGCGCCAGCAGGAGTTGATGGCGGAGGCGATCGGGAAGGTTGATGTGGTGATTACGACGGCGGCGGTGCCGGGGCGTCGGGCGCCGGTGCTGGTGACCGAGAAGGCGGTGGAGTTGATGAAGCCGGGCTCGGTGATCGTGGATTTGGCGGCGGAGTCGGGCGGTAACTGCGAGTTGACCGAGCCGGGGCGGAGCGTCGTGCGCCATGACGTGAAGATCCTTGGGCCGTTGAACGTGCCCTCGACGATGGCCGAGCATGCGTCGCAGCTGTACGCCCGCAACATCCAGTCGCTGTTGGGGCTGATGATCTCTGAGGAGGGGGAGCTGTCGCTCGATTTCGAGGATGAGGTGATCGCCGGGGCGTGCATCACGCGGGACGGCGAAATCGTCCACGAGGCCGCACGCGCCGCGGCCGAGGCCGGCGCCACCGCCAGCTCCTGACCCCCGAGGAGGACTTGACATGAGCACTGTCACCGAGATCGCGATTCTGGTGCTGGCCGCGTTCGTGGGGTTCGAGGTCATCTCGAAGGTCCCGAACACGTTGCACACGCCGTTGATGTCGGGCACCAACGCGATCCACGGGATCGTGCTGCTCGGGGGGCTGTTGTTGATGCACGAGGCTCATGGGGTGTTGGAGCATGCGTTGTTGGTGATCGCGATCGCGTTCGGCACGATCAACATCGTCGGCGGTTTCCTGGTCACCGACCGGATGCTCGGGATGTTCAAACGCAAGCCCGACCTGCCCGAGGCCCCCGCGCCTGACGAGCTGGAGGGCGGGGACAAGTGACCCTGGTGGGCACGATCTTCCTGCAGCGCACGAACTTCATCGACGCCTGTTACATCGTCGCGTTCTCGCTGTTCATCTACGGCCTGAGCGGGTTGACGGGCCCACGGACGGCGGTTCGGGGGAACATGATCGCGGCGGTCGGGATGGCGATCGCGATCGTGGCCACGCTGCTCACTCCGCACGTGCTCAGCGGTTCCAGTACGCCGTGGCTGATCGCGCTGGGATTGGTCATCGGAACCGCGGTCGGGGTTCCCGCCGCGCGGACCGTGCGGATGACCGCGATGCCGCAGATGGTCGCGATATTCAACGGCGTCGGCGGCGGCGCGGTGGCGATCATCGCGTGGATCGAGTACCGCCACCACTTCCAGTCGGGCCTGTCGTTCTGGGTTCAGAAGTCGCAGATCCCGACGCTGTTCGCCGCGATCGTCGGTTCGGTCTCGTTCTGGGGGTCGAACATCGCGTTCGGCAAGCTTCAGGAGATCCTGCCCGGTCGGCCGATCAAGCTCCCGGGGCAGACGTTCATCAATCTCGGACTGTTCACGATCTGCGTGGTGTCGGCGATCGTGCTCGCGGCCGGGACCCACTCCCAAGGGCTGTTCATCGTCGGGATCCTGCTGGCCGCGGCGGTTCTCGGGAACATGGTGGTGCTTCCGATCGGCGGCGCGGACATGCCGGTCGTGATCTCGCTGCTGAACGCGTTCACGGGGCTGTCGGCCGCCGCGACCGGTATCGCTTTGAACAACACCGCGATGATCGTCGCCGGGATGATCGTCGGCGCGTCCGGGTCGATCCTGACCAACCTGATGGCTAAGGCGATGAACCGCTCCGTGCCGGCGATCGTCGCCGGCGGGTTCGGAGGCCAGGTCGCCGCGCCGGCCGGCGCGGGTGACGAGGACCGCGGCCCGGTCCGCTCCACCAGCCCGCAGGACGTCGCGATCCAACTGTCCTACGCGCGGCAGGTGGTGATCGCGCCCGGCTACGGGATGGCCGTCGCGCAGGCCCAGCACGCGGTCCGGGAACTCGAGCGTGCGCTCGAGGCCAAGGGGGTCGAGGTCAAGTTCGCGATCCACCCCGTCGCCGGCCGGATGCCCGGCCACATGAACGTCCTGCTCGCCGAGGCCGACGTTCCCTACGACCTGCTCAGAGAGATGGACGAGATCAACCCCGAGTTCTCACGCACCGACGTGACCTTGGTGATCGGCGCCAACGACGTCACCAACCCGGCGGCCAAGAACGAGCCCGGATCGCCGATCTACGGCATGCCGATCCTCGAGGTCGACCGCTCCGGATCGGTGATCGTCCTCAAACGGTCAATGGCTTCCGGGTTCGCGGGCATCGACAACCCGCTGTTCTACGACCCCAAGACCGCGCTCCTATTCGGCGACGCGAAGCAGTCTGTGAGCGAAATCACCTCCGAGGTACAGGCGCTGTAGCCATTTCGGGATTAGTCCCGCCAGCACCGGGTACCCCCGATCTCCGATGGACCCAAACCGGCTGAAGACGATCCCGATCTTCTCGCACCTCTCTGACGAGGAGGCGAAGCGTCTGGCCGCGTTCGCGACCGAGACGAGCGTGGCCGA
Organism: uncultured Solirubrobacterales bacterium; assembly: GCA_963783415.1. Classification (GTDB taxonomy): domain Bacteria; phylum Actinomycetota; class Thermoleophilia; order Solirubrobacterales; family Solirubrobacteraceae; genus Palsa-465. The sequence goes on along the minus strand of CAWANN010000021.1, from coordinate 137,899 downwards.
CGGGCAGATCCTGATGAAGCAGGGCGATTACTCCACCGAGCTGATCGCGATCGAGGAGGGGACCGCCGACGTCATTCAGAACGGGGAGAAGATCGCCTCGCTGAAGGACGGCGACCTGATCGGGGAGATGGGCCTGCTCGGGCGCGAGCCGCGCAATGCCGACGTGATCGCGACCTCGCCGATGCGCGTGATGAAGCTGACCCATTGGGAGATCCGGCGGATGTCCGAGGAGACGCTCAACCGGATCAAGGAGATCGTCGCGAAGCGCCGGCAGGACGGGGTCGCGGATCCGGCCCACTGAGAGGGCGAGCCCGTCAGCGACCTTGGCAGGCCCAAGGCGCCAATGCAACGCCTCGCCCACGGCTGCCGGCCGGTGCTCGTTTTCGGGAGATTACGCACACGGAAAGCGCGCAAGGGCAGCGCACGGGGCAGGTGGGCGGCACCGGCGTCCGACGGTCCACCGACGATGCGTCGCGTTCTTCGCCCGGCCGTGCTCCTCGCGCTTGTGCTGCTGGCGCCCGCCGCGAGTGCTGTCGCCTCGACGCCTCATGGCTCGGGCGGCGCCGGCATGGTCAACGCGAGCACGCCGACGGGGATCGTGAACCCGACATCGTCGGAGTCGGTGTTCACCCGGACGCTCCGGCAGGGCAATCGCGGCGCGGACGTGAAAACTCTCCAGACGTGGCTGACCGACGTGGGGGACACCGTACCCCGGACCGGCTACTTCGGGTCGATGACCAAGGCCGCGGTGATCCAGTTCCAGACGGCCGAGAGCCTGGCGCCGGTCACGGGCGTGGTCGGGCGGCTGACGGCCCAAACCCTGCTGGCCGCGGTCAAGAAGACCGCGAAGGGGTCAGGCGTGCTCGACGCTCCCACGCAGTCGCCGGCGGGCACCGGCTCGTGGGTGTTCCCGCTCGAGCCGATCTCCCGCGTCCTCTCGCCGAGCGCTTGGACACTCGACCAGGGCGTCGACATCGGGACCGTGAACAACGCCTGCGGCGCGAACGTGGTCGAGGTCGCGATGACATCGGGCACGATCGTGCAGGAGGGGATCTCGGGGTTCGGGCCTGCCGCGCCGGTGCTCAAGGTCTCGAGCGGGCCCTACGCGGGCCGCTACATCTACTACGGCCACGCGCTGCCGGCGCTAGTCCCGGTCGGGACGCAGGTGACGACCGGCGAGCCAATCGCCGAGGTCGGCTGCGGCGACGTCGGCCTGTCGTCCGGGCCGCACATCGAGATCGGGATCAGCGACGTCGAGGGGCCGCCGTGCTGCCCGGGGTATCAGGAGACCTCTCCGGCGATGTACGACATCGTGCTCAGCCTGTTCAAGAAGGCCGGGGGCGAATAGCAGTTCCGCGTCGCGGCTACCCTGCGGAACGATGGGCGACGCCGTCCCTATGAGCGCGCCGGCGCTGCTCCTGCAGACGAGCGCCGGGATGCTCGAGCTCGGCGGGCGGCCGTGGCTGATGGGCATCGTCAACGCCACGCCCGACTCGTTCTCGGACGGGGGCGTGCACCGGACGCTCGACGGGCGGGTTGAGCTGGCGCGATCGCTGCTCGACGCGGGCGCCGACATCATCGACATCGGCGGGGAATCCGGCGTCACCAACCAACCGCCGGTGGCGCCCGAGGAGGAGATCGAGCGGGTCGTTCCGCTGATCGAGCGCGTGACCTCCGAGCTCGACGCGCTGGTGTCCGTCGACACCTACAAGCCCGCGGTGGCAGCGGCCGCTATCGCCGCCGGCGCGGCGATCGTCAACGATGTCAGTGGGCTGCGAGATCCGGAGCTCGCGGACGTGTGCGCGGGCACGGGCGCCGGGCTGGTGCTGATGCACACGCGGGCGGCGCCAAAGCAGAAGCTGCTCGACCCGACGCTCGACGGGCTGGTCGGAGCGGACGTCAAGCGGTTCCTGCGTGAGCTGATCTCGGTGGCCATGGCCCACGGCGTCTCCTTCGAGCAGTTGATGCTCGACCCGGGCCCCGATTTCGGGAAGACCCCTGCGCAGACCGTCGAGGTCCTGCGCGAGCTGTCCGATCTGCACGCGCTCGAGCGACCGCTGTTGCTGGCCGTGTCGCGCAAGGATTTCGTGGGAGCGATCACGCAGCGACCCCCGCGGGCACGCCTGGCTGGAACGCTCGCCGCGGTCGGGCATGGGGTGGATGCCGGCGCCCACGTCCTGCGCGTACACGACGTCGCCGACGTGGCCGACTACCTGGCCGTGCGCGCGGCGCTGTTCGGCGAGGCCGAGGTGGACTCCGAGCTCACGCTCGCCACCGATCTGCGTCGCGAACGGCAAATCCCGCTAGATTGAAGAGGCTGAATCGCCGGTCGTTGGCGCAACGCGACCGGAGCCCACCGATCATCCGCAAGGAGGTACACCATGTCGATTCTCGACCGCGACGCGCTTGCAGCAAGCCCGCTCGCCGATCTTCACGCCCTCGCGTCCGAGCTTTCGATCGACGGTTATCGGCGTCTGCGCAAGGACGACCTGATCGACGCGATCATCGCCCGCCAGGGCGGCGCGCCGGCCGAGGAGGCGTCCGCCGACGACGAGGACCGCGGCGAGGAGGACCGTCCCGCCGCGCGCCGACGGCGGGGCCGCCGTGGGGGCCGCGGCCGGTCGGCCGACCGTGACGACGACGCGGCGCCGTCGGAGGAGACCGAGGAGCAGTCAGAGGCCGAGGCCAAGGAGGAGCCCGAGGAAGGAGCTACCGAAGACCGCGCTCCCGAGGACCGCGCTTCGTCGGACCGCGCTCCCGAGGACGAGATCGTCGAGGGCGAGGTCGAGCTGCTCCCCAACGGCTCAGGCTTCCTGCGCGTGCATCCGCCCGAGCCCTCCGAGGACGACGTGTACGTTTCGGCCGCGCAGGTCAAGCGTTGCGAGCTAGTTCCGGGCGACCGGATCTCCGGGCCGCGGCGGGCGCCTCGCCGGTCCGAGCGATTCGCGTCGCTGATCCGGGTCGACACGATCAACGGCCGGCCCGCCGACGAGGTCGCCGACAGCACGCGGTTCGACGACCTCCCCGCCGCGTACCCGAGCGAGCGCTTCCGGCTCGGATCGGATGATCCGACGATCAAGGCGATCGAGTGGCTGACGCCGTTCGGCCGCGGTTCGCGGGTGGCGATCGTCGGGCCGTCGCGCGCCGGCAAGACCGAGGCACTGCGTCGACTCTCCGCTGCGCTCGCCGCCGAGGGGGAGATTCAGCTGTCGCTGGTGCTCGCCGGCGTCCGCCCCGAGGAGATCACCGAGTGGCAGCAGGGCGCGACGGCGCCGACGGCGGCGGTCAGCTTCGCCGCCTCGGCCGACGCCCAGGCCCAGACCGTCGAGCGCGTGGTCGACCAGGCTCGCCGGCTGGCGGCGCGGGGTTCACACGCGGTCGTGCTAATCGACACGCTGGACGCGATCCAGCCGCACAGCGCCCGCAAGCTGCTGGCCTCGGCGCGGAACATCGACGGCGGTGGCTCACTCACGGTGATCGCGACTGCGACCGAGCCGCTGGGAGGGGAGACGACCGTGATCGCGCTGGACCCCGTGCTGACGAGCACCCGTCGCTTCCCGGCCGTGGACCTGATCGCGAGTGGGACGCTTCGCCCCGAGTTGCTCGTCGGCGAGGCCGGCGCCGAGGCGATCGCGCGGGCGCGGATCGAGGCCGTCGACCGCTAGGCGGTCGTTCCCGGGAGGCCGTCTGCGCCCGGGCACGCGTTAGACGACAATCAGCGCGTGAGGCCGAGACCTTGCCGTGTTCGGCATGCCCCACGTGCTTCACGCGGCACGGTCCGAGCCGGGTGCGCCGGCTGACGCAATTTGAAGGTCGGCGACGGTCGGGGCGCGGAGGACCACGACCGTCGAGCCGAGGTACCGCTCGGTCTCGGGCACGTACAGGTGCGGCTCGGCGATGAAACCGAGCGCCCGGGCCTCGGCCGCGACCTCGTCTGCCGACACGCGGTCAAGGCGGACGACGACGTCCTGGACCTCGACGCGGTCGTGGGCGCCCCCGATCTCGCGGCGACGGCGGAGTGCCGCGCGGCCATCGTCGTCCACCACCTCGAGTAGCTGGCTCGCGTAGCGCACGCCGAGGATCTCGCGAGCGTCCGGTGGCGGCGGGATGTCGTGGTCTTCGTCGAAGCAGTCCATCGCGTCGGCGAGCGCGGCGGCGAGCAGCCCACCGGGCTCGAGGTGGTCAAAGGCACATCGCAGGAACGCGGCCCGACCCGAAGGTCCGCCGAGCAGCTGGAGTGTCTGCATCGGCACGAGGATCAGCGAGAACCGTCGGCTCAGCGAGAACTCGCGCGCGTCCGCGACGACGGTTTCCACCGGGAGGCCCGTGGCGCGGACCGCAAGCGCCTCGAGGAGCCGCTCGTCGACGTCGATGGCGACCACGTCTACACCGAGAGCCGCAACCTCGAGCGTCACGCGACCGGTGCCCGCGCCGACATCGAGGACCGGCCCGCCGGTCCTGGCCGCGAGGTCACGCCACAGTGCGAGGTCCTCGCCGTAGGCGCCGCATTCGAGGTCGTGCCAGACCGCTTCGAGATTCATGCCCAGCGCACCACCGGTTACTTTAGGATCGCGAGATGGTTCTGGCTGACCTGCCCGCCGCGGGACTGTGGAGCAACTGGGTGGGCAATCAATCGTTCACCCCGGCCCACGTCGCAGCCCCGCGCGACGAGGACGAGGTCGCCGCGCTCGTCCGGGACGCTGCGGAGCGAGGTACAAACGTCCGCGTGTTCGGCGCGCGTCACTCATTCACGCCGATCGTGCAGACCGACGGGCTTCTGCTGGACCTTTCCGGGTTGAGGGGCGTCGTCGAGGCCGATCGGACGCACAAGCGCGCCACCGCGCTGTCCGGAACGCTGATCCAGGACTTCTACGAGCCTCTGTGGCGCGAGGGATTGGCGCTGAAGAACCAGGGCGACATCGACACTCAGCAGATCGCCGGCGCGGTGTCGACGGCTACGCATGGTTCGGGGATCCGGAACACGTGCTTCTCGGGCGTGGTCCGAGGCGTTCGGCTGGTCACGGCGACGGGCGAGATTCGCGAGATCGACGAGAGCCAGCCCGACCTTCTGCGTGCGGCGCAGGTGTCGATCGGGATGCTTGGCGTGATGACCCGGCTCGAGCTCGAGGTGACCGACGCCTACCGGCTGACCGAGCAGATCGACCTGTGGCGGTGGGACGAGGTGCTCGAGCGCTGGAACGAGCTGGTTCACGAGCACCGTCACTTCGGGTTCTTCTGGCTCCCCACGGAGGAGTCGGCGGCGCTCTACAACCTCGAGACGCACGGTCAGACGATGGCGGACAAGTGCTACGTGAAGATCTACGACGACGCCACGCCCGATCAGCCCGATAGCGAGGTCGAGGGTCGGCGGACCGATCGGTGCTACCGCATCTACCCGATGGTCTACGACCCGAACTTCCACGAGCTCGAGTACTTCGTGCCGCTCGAGCTCGGCCCCGCCGCGCTGTCCGCGATGCGCGACCTGATGCTCCGCAGCCTGCCCGACTCGATCTTCCCGCTCGAGGTTCGCACGGTCGGGCCGGACGACGCATACCTGTCGCCGAACTACAAGACCGCGACCACGGTGATCTCGGTGTCAGGAAAGCCCGGCACCGACTACTGGGACTATCTGCGCTCGGTCGACGCGCTCCTGTCGGACTTCTCAGCCCGCGTCCACTGGGGAAAGCTCCACTTCCTCACCCCGGAGCGACTCCACGCGCTGTATCCCGAGGCCGATGCCTTCATCGAGGCGCGCCGGGAGCTAGATCCGCGCGGGCTGTTCCTGAACGACCATCTGCGCGCGCTGTTCGCCTGACCGGCCGAACCGGCGCACGCGCCGGCTGAGCAGCGGCACGAACGTGACGATCGCGCCGAGCACGCCGGCCCAGGTCAGAGTCTGGCGGACTCCCAGAGCGGCGCTGACCGGACCCGTCAGCGCGTAGGACAGCGGCAGCAGACCGATCGAGATCAGCCAGTCGAGGCTCGACACGCGGCCGAGCAGCCCCGACGGGACGTGGTGCTGCTTGGCGGTCGCCCACGCGATCGTGCCGGCGGTCTCGAGCGTGTTGAACAGGACGCTGGCCAGCATCAGGCCCCACAGCCCGTTCGCCAGGCCGTAGCCGGCCACCGCGACCGTCGCGACCGTCCAGGTGAGGTACATGAACGTGAGGCCGGAGCGGGGGAGACCGAATTGGCCGATCGCGACCGCGCACGCGAGCGATCCGAGACCGCCGGCGGCGAAGATCAGCCCCAGGTCACGCGCTCCGTCGGCGAAGCGCTGCTTGACGATGAACGGGAGCAGCACCTCGGTCGGACCCATGAACAGCAGGTAGGCGATCGCCGCGGTGACCAGGGTCGCCCACAGCCAGGCGTGGCTCCGGACGTAGCGCAGGCCGGCCCGGATCTCGCGCGCGGCGCCGGATCGCTTCGGTGACGGGGACAAGACCGGCACAGGCGACATCGCCAGCAGCGCCACGACCGAGATCGCGAACGACGCCGCGTCCAATCCGAACGTCCAGCCGGCCCCGATCGCTCCGACCATCAGGCCACCGAGCGCGGGACCCGCAAGCCGCAGCGCCATCGGGCGGATCAGCTGGTCGAGCGAGTTGGCCTGCGCCAGCACGTCCGCGGGCAGAAGCTGCGGCACGAGCGCATCGGAGGCGGGGTTGAAGAATGCGGTGGCGGCGCCGTACACAACGGCGATCGCCAGCAGTTCCCAGAACGCGAGCGCACCCGTCACCGACAGCGTCGCGAGCAACGCCAACGCCACCGCGCGAACGGTGTCGGCGGCGAGCATCACGAGACGGCGATCGAAGCGGTCGCTGACCGCGCCTCCGATCAGCAGGCACGTAATCGTCGGGATCGTCATCGCGATCCCGACGGTCGCGAGCGCCGCCGGCGCGTCCGACATCGTGTACACCTGCCACGCCAGCGCGACGAGGAACAGGCCGTCGCCGAGTAGCGACACCGACATGCCGCCCGCCAGGAGCCGGTAGTCGCGATGAGACAGCGGCGCGAACAGCCGGACCCGGCTGAAGCCGCCGGGCCGGTCCAGCGCCTCGTAGCTCTGTTGCATCCCGCTCAGTCCGAGCCGGCGGGCAGCGCTGTCCCCTCGGCCGCGTCGGTCAGCCCCGACAGGAAGCGGACCAGGTTCTCGGGCTTCATCGGCCTAGCGAAGTAGAAGCCCTGCCCGGTGTCGCATCCCAGCTCCTTGAGCGTGGCCGACTGCTCGGGGTACTCGATGCCCTCGGCCACCACCTCGAGCTGGAAGGTCTCGCCGAGGCTCAGCACCGCGGAGGCGAGCCCCGAGGTCACCGGCGACGCACCGGCGGCGAGCAGAGAACGGTCCATCTTGAGGATGTCGAGCGGAAGCATGCTCAATGAGCTCAGCGACGAGTAGCCGGTGCCGAAGTCGTCCATCGCCAGGCGAACCCCAAGCGCGCGCAATTCCATCAGGCGGCTGATCGCGAGCTCGGTGTCGGTCATCATCACCGACTCGGTGATCTCGAGCGTCAGGGCCTCGGGCTCGAGCTGGGCCTCCGCGAGTGCGTTCGCCACGTCGGTGACGATGTCGGAATGAAACAGCTGCTTGACCGACAGGTTGATGCCGATCGTCGGCAGCGTCGAGCTCGTGACCTGTTCCCGGAGCGCCTTCGCCTGCCGGCACCCCTCGCGAAGCACCCAGCGGCCGATGTCGACGATAAGCCCGCTCTCCTCGGCGAAGGGGATGAACTCGATCGGCGGGATCAGCCCTCGTTCAGGATGATGCCAGCGCAGCAGCGCTTCGACGCCGGTGACCGTCTCGTCTCGGAGACGCACCAAAGGCTGGTAGTGAAGCTCGAATTCCTCGCGCTCGAGCGCGCGCTGCAGATCGGCGCGAAGCGCGAGACGGGCCACCACGCGATCGTGCATCGCGGGTTCGAACAGGCGGTAGCCGCCCTTCCCCTCGGCCTTGGCGATGTACATGGCGGCATCGGCGTTGCGGATGAGCTCGTCGGCATCGTTTGCGTTCCCCGGTTCTACGACCGAGATGCCGAGGCTGGCGCGGATGATCATGTGATTGTTGTCGAGCTCGAGCGGACGTCCGAGCGAGTCGAGGATCCGCTCGGCGGTCTCCACCGCCACCTGCGGATCGTCGACGTCCTCGAGCAGGATCGCGAACTCGTCGCCGCCGAACCGGGCGGCGGTATCGGCCGCGCGGACGCTTACCGAGATGCGCTGAGCCACCTCGAGCAGAACCCGGTCGCCGACGGCGTGACCGAGGCTGTCGTTGACGGTCTTGAAGTCGTCGAGATCGACGAACAGAACGGCCATTCCCACACCGTCGCGCAGCGTCCGCGCGACCGCGTGGCGGACGCGCTCGTTGAACAGCGCCCGATTGGCCAGGTGGGTGACGGGATCGTGGAAGGCCTGGTGGGCGAGCTGCTCTTCGAACGCCTTGCGCTCGGAGACGTCGCGGCCGTTGAGCACGATTCCGCCGACCGTGGTGTCGGTCAGAAGATCAGCGTGAAGGATCTCGAAGTGGCGGAGGCTTCCGTCCTTGTGCGCGAGCAGGCAGTCGATCACCTCGGTGCGACCGGTCGCACCGGCGCCGTCGGTGAGGCGGCGCAGGAGCCGGCCCTGCTCGTCGGAATGGAGCAGCTGCCCGAACGGACGTCCCGTGACCTCCTCTACCGTGTAGCCGAGCACGCGCTCGATCGACGGGCTCTGGTACAGGACCGTGTTGTTCGCGTCGAGCACCGTGATCAGGTCGCTCGAGTTCTGGACGAGCGTCGCGAACCGAGCCTCGCTGGCGCGCCGGTGAACCTCGGCCGACAGCTCGGCGCTGCTCAGGGCCAGCGCGACCTGGTGGGCCAGCGTGTGTAGCGCATAGCGCGTCTCGTCGTCGTCGGCGGCCTCGCCGGCGAGGATCAGCACGAGACCGGCGCTCGCGGGCGCCGCGGGACGAAGCTCGAGCAGCAGAACGGGGTCGTCGTGGGCGGGCAGGCGCAGCTCGGTGCGAGCGCCCGCCGGAAGCTTCACCGTGCCGGTGACACCCGAGTCGTGCAGGATCGCCGAGACCTCGGACGAGATCGCCCAGTCGGTCAGCGCGCCATTCTCGTCGAGTGCCATCGCGCGCTCCTGATCGCCGAAGATCCGGCACACGCGCGCGTCGACGCTGTCCTTGCCGAACTCCGCGACCGCCTGAAGCGCGGCGCTGACGATGTCTTGCGGGTCCGTCGCGGCCACCAGCAGGCCGCCGGCGGCGCTCAGCGCACGCTCGCGCGCGACCGACTTCTCGCGCTGGCGGACGAGCCCGGTCATGCGGGCGACCACGAGCGCGAACAGAAGCGCCGAGGAGCCGACGACGAACAGCAGATCCCAGTTGCGGGTGGGGATGACCTTGATTACTTCCAGCGCGGGCGCGATCAGGGTTGCGCCGGCGAGCAGCGCGAGGCGCAGCCAGGTCAGCCGTGGCTGGCGATTGGTCTCCTCTTCGGAGAGCTCCTGCATCGACGGGTGCAGCGCCGCGGCCCCCCAGAACAGATAGAAGAAGATCCAGCCCGCATCGAGCCAGAGCTGGTGGTTGTAGACGTTGTGCAGCGTGAGCAGGCCGTAGAGGTCGTCCGTGACCAGCATCGAGACGATCCCGGCAATCAGCAGGTAGAAGGCCGGCCGGCGCTTGCCGCCGTCCACGGCGAGGCGGATCCCCGCGGCGAGCAGGATGATGTCCCCCATCGGGTAGCCGATCGAGACCAGCTTCGGCAGCAGGCTGAGGGTGTTGTCGTGAATGTACGGGGCGATCAGCAGGATCCCGGAGACGAGCGCCAGCCCCAGCGTCATGATCAGCGCGTCGACCGCCCCCGGGCCATCCGCGCGCTGGTTACGGCGGCGGACCAGGAGCATGATGCCGACCATCAGCACCGGGTACATGGTCAGGTAAACGGCATCCCCGAACGACGGGAAGGGCACGGAGACGTCGAACAGGATCCGGATGCTGTACGTGTAGACGTCGCCGACCCAGAACAGGAACACGCCCAGGACGAACAGCCACCATGCCAGCTGGGCGCGGGGCCGGTACATCCGGATCCCGGCGACCATCGCGACCAGGCCGTAGAGGCCAAGACCGTTGATGACCAGCGGGCTGCCCTTCAGCGGCGGCACGAACACGTACAGCCCGGTGACGAACGCGCCGAAGACGAAGAACGTCCACCAGAGATGGCGGCGGTCGGTGGCGGCGGTCAGCCTCGAAGCGGACATGGCTGCTTACTCGCCCGCCGTCCGTTGAAGCTTGAAGCGTTCGGCGACCTCGCCCAGAACGACGCACAGGTGATCGACCTGCTCGTCGGTGTTGGCCGCGGTGAGCTGCAGGCGGAACCCGACCTCGTCGCGCGGAACGAGGGGATAGACCGCCATCGTCACGTAGATGCCGCGGTCGAACAGCATGTTGCCGACCTCGTCGACGCTGTCCGGGTCGGCCAACGGCACCTCGATGATCGGGAATCCCGAGTGGTTGGGGGTATGGACCCCGAGCTCGCGGAGCCGATCCAGGACGCGCCGGGTGAGGTGATGGAGATTGGCCCGAAGCTGATCGCCGCGCGCGTCGTTGACGCGGAGGCCTTCGAGCACGGTGGCAAGTGAGGCCACCGGCGACGGTCCCGAATACAGGTACGGCGGCGCGGCGGTCTTGAACACCTGCTTGAGCGCCGTCGGGCAAGCGATGAAGGCGAGCAGCGACGAGTAGGCCTTGGAGAAGCCTCCGACGAGGACGACGTTCTCGTAGGACTCCGCGGCGTGCCGAACGATGCTGTTGCCGCGGACGCCGTAGTCGCACGGCTCGTCCGGGGAGCGCTCGCCGATCACGCCGAAGCCGTGGGCGTCGTCGACGTACAGGATCACGTCGTGCTCGCGGGCGAGCGCCGCGAACGCGGCAAGGTCCGGAGCGTTCCCGGTCATGCTGTTGACCCCGTCGATGCAGATCATCCCGGGACGGCGCCAGCTCGAGTCGCGCAGCAGCGCCTCGAGGTGCTCGAGGTTCTCGTGGGCGAAGCGCTCCACCGTGGCGCCGCGCGCCTGGGCCAGCGCGCACCCGTCGTAGATCGTCTTGTGCGCGCGGCTGTCGAGGAAGATCGTGCCGCCGGCGGCCAGAACCGGGATCACCGACATGTGGATGTGCGTGATCGTGGGCAGCACCAGGCTGTCCTCGCAGCCCAGCAGCGCGGTCAGCTTGTCCTCGATCTCCTCGTAGAGGACCGGACTCCCCAGCAGGCGCGACCAGCTCGGGTGGGTGCCCCAGCGCCGGAGGTAATCGGGGACGGCCTCGATGATCTCCTGATCGAGGTCAAGGCCGAGGTAGTTGCACGATGCGTAGTCGGTCAGCCACTGGTCGCCGACGCGGATCTGGCGCCCGTCGATCTCGTCGATGACCGCGTCGAGCATCCGGTGCGAGTACTGGAGGCGGGCGAGGTCCTCGGTTGAGCGGATCCACCGCTCGAGCCAACGATCGTGCTGGCGGGCGCCCCAGCGGAGCGCCTCACGCGGATCCACCGCCGGGGGCACAGAGGAGCCGTCCCGGTCAGGTCGGGACAGCAGGGAGGATTCGTTGTTGTCTACCCCACGCATTAGCCCGCTTATCGGACGGTCGCGGGCGTACTGAAGCTTCTCGACCGTCGGTTAGCCGGTTGAACAGGCCTCGGAGCGGTCAGACTTCCGACAACTACGCGATCCGGGCCAGGTCTAGTAGGCCGTGCACCGGGACCGATGGCGCGGCGAAGCCTTGTAGCGGGGCTCCTGGCCACGGTGCCAGAGGACATGATCGACGTTTGCCTCGGTCGCGCCGGGGCGCTCGGCGGCGATCAGCTCGACGGCGTGCACCGCGCAGGCTCTGATCTCGATCTCCTCCGTCGATCCGTGCTCGATCAGCTCGCCGCGTTCGATCCGGTCGAGCAGCCCCGGGTCGTACCTGAGCAGCCCGTCGATGCGCAGGACGTGAGGAACCAGGTTGTCCGCGAACATCGTCAGCCGATCGAGGTCCCGGAACGCGGCGACGCCGGCTCGGGCCAAGTCGGCGGCCGTGATCTGCGCGCGCTTGAGGAACGGGACCGTCTTGTCGTCATACCGGGAGATGTCGGCGAAGCAGGCCCAGCCGGCGAGCCGCTCGACCAGCGCGACGGCCGAGCTGCCGGCGTCGTCGACCGCGGCCGCAAACCGGCCGCCGTGGTCGTCGGTGACGCGACGCCCGAGCTCGTTCAGCGAGCAAGCGAACAGCGCCATGAGCTCATGGTCGGGGTCCTGGCCGAGGGTCTGTGCGACCTCGCCGACGTCGATCGTGGCGAGCTCGGCGGCGCTCCACGGCCCGTGTGTTGTGAACCGCTCGCGGACGCCGGTCGCGATCGTGTAGTAGCCGGAGCGGCCCTCGCGCTTGCGCAGGGTCGGGAACCATCCCGAGCCGAAGTTGATCGCGTCGAGCGTCAACCAGAACGCGGTCAGCTCGTCGCGCGTGCCCTCGATCAGGTGCGCGTCCGGGTCGGTCTGGGATTCGGGCGGGTCCACCGGGAGCGTCGCGATGTAGGCGGCCGTCCGCTCGGGCTCGACGCGCACGAATTGAGCGCTATTTGCGATCTCGGCGCACGCGGAGCGGAGCTCGGTCAGGCGGTCAGACACGGCGCCTGAAGCATGACGAGCGGGCCCGGAAACGACCACTGCCCCCGCTACCGTTGAGATTGACCCATGGCAGACACCGCCACCGAGCTCGAAGCCCTGCTCTCGGGGTTGAACGACCCCCAGCGGGAGGCGGTCACGTACGGCGAGGGGCCACTGCTGATCCTGGCCGGCGCCGGCTCGGGCAAGACGCGCGTCCTGACCCACAGGATCGCCTACCTGGTCGCGACTGATGCCGCCAAGCCGAACGAGATCCTCGCGATCACGTTCACGAACAAGGCAGCGGGAGAGATGCGCGACCGGGCAGAGCTGCTCGTCGGGCGGCGCGTGCGCGCGATGTGGGTGATGACGTTCCACGCCGCCTGCGCCCGGATGCTGCGCGCCCACGCCGACAAGCTCGGGTACACGCGACGGTTCACGATCTATGACCAAGCCGACGCGCGGCGGCTGATCAAGCGCTGCCTGGACGACCTCGGGATCGATCCCAAGCGGTTCACGCCCGCGTCGATCCACAATCAGATCTCCGACGCCAAGAACAAGCTGCACGACGCCGACTCGTACGCGCAGATGGTCGGCTCGTTCTTCGAGCAGACAGTGGCCGACGTCTACCGCGCCTACGAGCGCGAGCTGCACCGCATGAACGCGATGGATTTCGACGACCTGCTCGTCCGCGCGGTCAACGTGCTCGAGCTGTTCCAGGAGGTCCGCGACCACTACGCGAGCACGTTCCGGCACGTGCTCGTCGACGAGTACCAGGACACCAACCACGCGCAATACCGCTGGCTCCAGCTGCTCGCCGAGGAGCGGCGGAATCTGATGGTGGTCGGCGACGACGCCCAGTGCCTGGTCGCGGGGACGATGGTGACGATGGCGGACGGGTCGCGGCGCGCGATCGAGGAGGTTTCCGTCGGGGATCACGTTCTGTCGGCGTGCGGTGGCGGTTCGTTCGGCCCGGCCCGCGTGGTGCGGGTGCACCAGTCTTTGCGGGCTGACGGGGTCGCGATCACGCTGCGGTCGGGCCGGCGGCTCGTGAGCACCCCAGAGCACACCCACTTCGCGGGGTACGCCGGCCAGGACCTGTCGGGCGCCCCCGATATGCACAACGTGTCACGGCGCGTCTCCGCCGCACGGCGTGGACACATAAGCACCCCCCAGATGCTTATGTGTCCACCGCGCGAGGGTGGGGGGCGCGGTGTCACGTTTTGCACGGTGCCGGCGCGCCTTGCCGTTGCGGCCCGCCGGCGCGAACAGCCCGAGGTGCTTCGCCACGTCCGGCTCGCCCACCTCGGCGCCGACGGCGGAGCCGTCCCGTTCACGCCCGCGGCGCTCGTGCGCCCCGGCATGGTCATGGTCGACGAGCACGGCGGCTACGACGTGGTCGAGTCGGTCGAGCGCGTCGAGCTCGAACAGCCGGTGTACGACCTGGACATCGCGCGCACCCACAACTTCATCGCGAACGGGATCGTCACCCACAACTCGATCTACGGGTTCCGCGGCGCCGACATCCGCAACATCCTCGAGTTCGAGGACACCTTCCCCGACGCGCACGTGGTCAAGCTCGAGCAGAACTACCGCTCGACGCAGACGATTCTCGACGCGGCCAACGCGGTCATCCGCAACAACCGCGGGCAGAAGCCGAAGTCGCTGTGGACCGAGCTTGGCCAAGGCGACCCGATCAAGATCCGAGAGCTCGAGGACGAGCACGCCGAGGCGCGGTTCGTTACCGGCGAGGTGCAGCGGCTGCTTGACGAGGGCGTCTCGCGCGCTGAGGTCGCGGTGTTCTACCGGACCAACGCCCAGTCTCGCGTGCTCCAGGACACGCTGGTGCGCGCGGACATCCCCTACCAGGTGATCGGCGGCACCAAGTTCTACGAGCGCGCCGAGATCAAGGACGCGATCGCCTACCTGATCACGCTCGTGAACCCCCAGGACGCCGGCGCGTTCACCCGGATCGTGAACTCGCCGCGCCGCGGGATCGGCTCGACCTCGATGTCGCGGCTGCTCGCCTATGCCAACACGACGGGGACATCGATCTGGGATGCGGCCTCCGAGCCCGAGCAGGTCCCGGGACTCGCCAGCGCGGCGGTCAAGGCGTTCAGGCGGTTCATGGCGACGATGCACGTGCTCCGCGAGCGCAACGAGTCGGCCCCACCGATCGCGGAGCTGCTCAAGGAGGTCTTGCAGGAGACCGGCTACCTCGAGGCGCTCGAGGCCGAGCGCACGATCGAGGCCCAGGGCCGGCTCGAGAACCTCGAGGAGCTCGTCAACGTCGCGGCCGAGTACGACGCGCTGGCCGAGGCCGATCCGGCAAGCGAGCCGTCGCTGGCGGACTTCCTCGAGCAGGTCGCGCTGATCTCCGATGCCGACGACCGCAGCGACGACGAGGGCCTGATCACGCTGATGACACTCCACAACGCCAAGGGCCTCGAGTACCCGATCGTGTTCATGATCGGGTGCGAGGAAGGGGTGTTCCCGCACTCGCGAGCGCTCGACGAGGGCGGGCTCGAAGAGGAGCGGCGGCTGTGCTACGTGGGCATCACCCGCGCCCAGCGCGACCTGTATCTCACCTATGCCCGCACGCGCAACGTTTTCGGCGCGCGCAGCTTCGGCGCGCCGAGCCGGTTCATCGGCGAGATCCCCGACCAGCTGACCGACCGTGAGCAGCAGCAGCCGCGCGGACTCGCCGGGGTTCGCGCCCGCGCGACGACTTGGTCCTCGCCCGCCCCGTCGGCCGGCGCGGCCGGTGACCTCGGCCCGGCGTGGGACGCACACGCGCCGGCGCCGGCCGGGCCGGCGTTCAGGCTCGGCGAGGACGTCACCCACCCGAAGTTCGGCGACGGGGTCGTGACCGGGCTCGAGCCGGGCGGCATCGTCGTGATCCACTTCAGCCGGGACGGGTCGGAGCGCAAGATGGTCGCCGACCTGGCGCCGATCTCGAAGCGGTAGTCCCGCCCCATCGATTAGGGTGCCGCTCCGGATGACCGCCACGATCATCGACGGCCGAGAGGTAGCTGCTCGAGTTCGCGCCGAGGTGGCGCGCGACGTGGCCGAGTTTCGCGACCGCACCGGCCGAGCGCCCGGACTGGCCACGATTCTTGTGGGGGACGACCCCGCCTCGGCCGTGTACGTCGCGAACAAGCGCAAGGCGTGCGCCGAGGCCGGGATCATCGACTTTCACCAGCACCTTCCGGGCGACGCGAGCCAGGATCACGTCGCGGCGGTGATCGAGGACGGCAACGGCAACCCCGAGGTGAGCGGGATCCTGCTCCAGCTGCCCGTTCCGGCGGGGTTGAACGGCAAGGAGCTGACCGCGTTGATCGAGCCAGACAAGGACGTCGACGGCCTCACCCACGTGAGCGCCGGCCGGCTCATGCAGGGCGCGCCGGGGCTGCGGCCGTGCACGCCGCTCGGCGTGCTCGAGCTGCTCGGCAGCTACTCGGTGCCGCTCGAGGGTGCCGAGGCTGTCGTGGTCGGACGGTCGGACCTGGTGGGCAAGCCGGTGGCCTTCCTGCTGCTCGAGCGCAATGCCACCGTGACCATGTGTCACTCGCGCACGCGCGATCTCGCCGGCGTGTGCTCGCGCGCGGACGTGCTCGTGGCTGCGATCGGGCGGGCGGAGATGATCGGCGGCGACTTCGTGAAGCCGGGCGCGGCGGTCATCGATGTTGGGATCAACCGTACGGAGGACGGACTGAAGGGCGACGTGCAGTTCGAGGCCGCCGCCGAGCGCGCGGGGCTGATCACGCCGGTGCCGGGCGGCGTCGGGCCGATGACAATCGCGATGCTGCTCCGGAACACGGTAACCGCCGCCAAGCTGCAAGCCGGATTGCAGTAACGGCGAAGGAGCTGGGACTCCGACATCGAATAGGCGGATGTGGAGAACCAGGTCCGCAGGCTCGGCCTCGAGCGTCTGTCCCGTGAGGACTGGATGATCATCGGGGTGGCTGGGCTGCTGGTTCTCGATCTGCTCGTGCTGCCCTGGTTTTCGTTCGGCGCCACGATCGCCGTTGGGTCGACCACGCTCTCGATCGGCGGCTCCGCCAGCGCGGTCGACGCGCCGGATGCGTGGCTGGGCGTGCTCGCGTTGATGGCCTCCGCGTTCCTGCTCGCCGACCTGGCCACCGAGCGACTGTCCCCGCAGACCCGACTACCGACGGTGGCGCGCGACCGGATCACCGGCCGGTACGTGATCGCCTGCACGGCCGCGGGATTGCTCGCGTTCAAATTCGTGCTCCACCTCGGCCGCTTCGGCGAGCTCGCGCTGGGGTTCTGGACGGCGTTGCTGCTCGTCGCGGCGCTGGTGATGCTCACGCGCCGAGCGCGGATCGCCGCCTCGGCATCCGCCTCGCCGGCGCCCACCGGCCAGCAAGGTCCGGGCCAGAAAGCGCACAAGCCGCCCAAGACCCCCGCCGAACCGAGCCCCGAGCCTGGCTCGACGCTTTAGCCCGCCCGTAGCGTTTAGCCTGCGCGGGCAATGGAGTTCGATCCTTCCCGTCTGCGACGGGGCGAGATGCTCGCGGGCGCGAGCGCCGTCCTGCTGGCCGTCTTCACGGTGGGGGGAAAGTGGTACGGCACAGGCACGGGGAATGGCGGCTCGCGGACCGGGTGGCAGGCCCTCACCGACCTGCGCTGGCTGCTGCTCGTGACGATCATCGCCGCGGTCGCGCTGGTGTTCGCGCAGGCGAGCCGCCGGGCCCCCGCGATACCGGTGACGATGAGCCTCGTCGTAATGCTGCTCGGGCTCGTCACCGTGGTGGCGCTGATCTACCGCGTCCTGATCAACGCTGCCCCGCACCAGCAGACGGCCGCCTACCTCGGCCTGCTGTGGGCGCTCGGGATCGCGTGGGGTGGCTACCTCTCGCTGCGCCAGGAGGGCATCGCCCGGCGGGACGAGCGACGGGACATCCCGACCGTACGGCCGGGCGCGAGCATCGAATCCTAAAATGACTCAATAGATGCTCGATCGTGAACAGGTACTCCACGTGGCCCGCCTCGCGCGGCTCGACCTGAGCAACGACGAGGTCGAGCGGATGTCGGTCGAGCTGTCCAAGGTGCTCGACCACATCGAGAAAATCCGCGAGCTCGACCTCGACGGCGTGCCGCCGACCTCGCACGTCGTCGACGTGGTCAATGTGCTGCGGGCAGACGAGCCAACGCCGTCGCTTCCGCGGGAGGTCATCCTGGCGGCGGCTCCGGAGCCGCTGCACGACGGGTTCGGCGTTCCCAGCCCCGGCGCAGCGTGAGCGAGCTGATCGAACTGACCGCGGCCGCCGCGGCCGAGCGGATCCGCGCCCGCGAGATCGCTCCCGCGGAGCTGTTCGAGGCCTACCGCGCGCGAGCCGCGGCGAACGATCTGAACGCGTACACGTGGGTCGCGGACGCCCCCCGCCGGAGGACGGCTACGCGGAGGCGCCGTTGGGCGGCGTTCCGATCGCGGTCAAGGATCTGTTCTGCACCAAGGGCGTTCCGAGTCAGTCGGGGTCGAGGATCCTCGAGGGCTACCGGCCCCCGTACACCGCCACCGTGGTCGCCAAGCTGGCCCAGGCGGGCGCCCCGCTGCTCGGCAAGACCAACCAGGACGAGTTCGCGATGGGATCCTCCAACGAGAACTCGGGTTTTGGCCCCGTGCTCAACCCGTGGGACCGCAGCCGCGTCCCCGGCGGTTCCTCGGGCGGCAGCGCAGCCGCCGTCGCCGCCGGCCTCGCGCCGTGGGCGCTCGGCACCGACACGGGCGGGTCGATCCGCCAACCGGCGGCGTTGTGCGGGATCGTCGGGTTCAAGCCGACGTATGGTGCGTGCTCGCGCTACGGGATGATCGCGTTCGCCTCCTCGCTCGACCAGGCCGGCCCCCTGACCCGGAACGTGACCGACGCGGCGCTGATCCTGCGCCACACGATCGGCCGGGACCCGCACGACTCCACCTCGCTCGAGTACCCCGGGGAGATCGCGCTGCCCCAGGCGGAAGACCTCAAGGGCATCCGGCTCGGCGTGCCGGAGGAGCTGACCGGAGCGGACGGCGGGATCGAACCGGGAGTGCTCGAGAACTACAACTCGATCATCGCCCTGGCCGAGGGGCTCGGCGCGACGGTCGAGCCGTGCCGCCTGGAGCACGCGCCGCACGCGCTGTCTGCCTACTACTTGATCGCCCCGGCCGAGGCGTCCGCGAACCTCGCCCGCTTCGACGCCGTCCGCTATGGGCTGCGCGTCGACGGTGACGCGGACCTGGTCACGATGTACAGCCGCACGCGCGACGTCGGCTTTGGAGCCGAGGTCAAGCGCCGCATCATGCTCGGCACCTACGCGCTGTCGAGCGGCTATTACGACGCCTACTACGGGACCGCGCAGAAGGTGCGTACGAAGATCGCCGAGGACTTCGCAACCGCGTTCGAGCAGTTCGATTTCATCGTCACCCCGACGAGTCCGTGTACGGCGTTCGAGCTCGGGTCCAAGACCGACGACCCGCTGGCCATGTACTTGAACGACTACCTGGCCGTGCCCATGTCGCTGGCCGGGATCCCCGCGATCTCGATCCCGTCCGGGCTGAGCGAGGGCCTGCCGGTGGGCTTCCAGCTCGCCGGACCGGCATTCAGCGAGAGCCGGCTGCTCGACGCCGCGCACGCGTTCGAGCGGGCGATCGGATTCGACGGAAGCGAGGCGCGCAAATGAACAAGGTGGACTACGAGCCCGTCATCGGCCTCGAGATCCACGTCCAGCTGAGCACGCAGACGAAGATGTTCTGCGGCTGCAGGCTGTCGTTCAACGATCCGCCGAACATCCACACGTGCCCGACCTGCCTCGGGCTGCCCGGCGCGCTCCCCGTCGTCAACGCGCGCGCGATCCACTTCGGGATCATGATCGGCCTCGCGCTCGGGTGCGATGTCGCCGAGCGCTCGCTGTTCCATCGCAAGAACTACTTCTATCCCGACCTTCCCAAGGGCTACCAGATCTCCCAGTACGACGTGCCGCTGTGTCGCGGCGGCCGGCTCGGGGACGTCCGCATCCATCGCGTGCACCTCGAGGAGGACGCCGCCAAGCTGAATCACCTCGGGACGAGCGGCCGCATCCACGGCTCGGACCGGAGCTGGGTCGATTTCAACCGCGGGGGCACTCCGCTGGTCGAGATCGTGACCGAGCCCGATCTGCGCTCGCCCGAGCAGGCGCGCGAATGGCCGGCGTTGCTGCGGACCACGCTCCGCCAGCTCGGCGTGTCCGACGTGAACATGGAGGAGGGGTCGCTGCGCGTCGACGCGAACGTCTCCATCCGTCCGGCCGGATCGACCGAGCTCGGAACCAAGACCGAGCTCAAGAACATGAACTCGTTCCGCTTCCTCGAGCGCGGAGTGCGGGCCGAGATCAGCCGCCAGATCGGTCTTCTCGAGCACGGCGAGCCCGTGGAGCAGGAAACCCTGCACTACGACCCCGCCACCGACACGCTGACGCCGTTGCGCTCCAAGGAGGAGGCGCACGACTACCGCTACTTCCCCGAGCCCGACCTGGTGCCGATCCTCGCCACCGAGGAGATGATCGCGGCCGCACGCGCCGACCTCCCGGCCGAGCTTCCTACCGAGCGGGCAGCTCGTTACGAGAACGACCTCGGGCTCAACGCCGACACCGCGAGGCTGTTCGCGTTCCGCACGGAGCTCGGCGACTACTTCGAGCGCGCGCTGGCCGCGGCCGGCGGCAACGGAGAGCAGCGCCAGGTCGATCCGGTCGAGCTGTCGAACTGGATCCCCCAGCTCGTCGAGCGGATCGGCTCCGACACCGACCCCGCCGGCAGCAACGTCGCGCCCGAGAGCCTGGCGACCCTCGTCACGATGGTCAAGGCCAAGGAGGTCAGCCGCGACGCCGCGCGCGAGGTGCTGACCCGCCTCGTCGCGGAGGGCGGTGATCCGCGCGTGATCGTCCAGCGTGAGGGCCTCGGCGCGCTCACGGCGGAGGACGACGGGCTAGGCGAGCTCGTCGACCGTGCGATCGCCTCCGATCCCGCCGCCGCCGAGCAGGTGCGCTCGGGCAACATGAAGGCGATCGGCCCGCTTGTCGGCTACGTGATGCGCGAGACCAAAGGCCGCGCGGATGGGGGCGAGATCACTCGCCTGATCAGAGAACGCCTGGGTGACTAGTTCAACTAGTTCAGACGGCGGGAGAGCCGTCGGACCACCAGGCCCGTACCGAGAAGCGCGCCGCCGCCTGCGACGAGCAGGACGACGTCGAGCCCTGTGAACGGGAGCGTGCCGCTGGAGGTTGTCGCGGTCGTCGAACCCGGGCCACCACCGCTCGAGCCACTGCCGCTGGTACCGCTATTGACCGAGCCGCACGTTTGAGGGTTGTACGCCTGGCAAGTCGAACTTGCGAATGCAGCGCCAGGAACCATCAATGCGAGCACGACACAGACCCCTACCAGTGCTGAGATGCGTTTCATGAATCCCTTCGTTGGTTGCTTAACCCGAAGTCTGGCAAATCGTACATGAAGCTGCCGACATCAAGCAAGAACTCACTGGACCTACCAAAAACACCAAAGAGCGACATTTTGTGGTGCATAGTGCCCGATGGGGCGGACGGAGTCAGAGCGACAACGCCAGTCGTTGCAACGCAACCGACGGGGCCAGCGGCTGTTTAGTGTCGACCTGCGCCAGCGCCTCGTGGATAACCGGCTCCCTCGGGTTGATCGCGGCGGCGACCTCGAAATCATGGCGTGCGAGCGCGCGATGCCCGAGCGCCGATGCGGCCAGCCCTTGGCCCAGCCAGGAATACCAGCCGCCGCGCTCGCGGTCGATTGCCTGGCCAAAACGGGCGTCGGCGGTGGTGTATTGACCGACCTCGAGGGCGATCGTTCCGGCCACCCGGCCGGGTACGGCGCTCAGCGGATTCAGATCGCCGGCCGTGTTCAGATCACTCAGCGCTCTTGCCGGGTCGCTCTGGCGTAGATCGCTGGCGACTGACTCCTCGCGCACCGCGAGGTAGGGGAATCCGAGCACTACGACCGCCGTGATCAGCGCCAGGACGCCCGCCGCGACCGTTGCGGCGCGGACCGCCGGCCTCGACGTGGCGCGGACCTCCGGCTCGGAGACGGCAGCAGCTGCCGCCCCGTCTCGCGCGCCGAGCGCGCAGGCCATCGCCAGACAGCCGAGCGCCGGCCCGGTCAGGGCGGGGATCTCCCAGAACCAATCGATCGAGCCGTGGATCAGCCACACGACCAGCGGTAGCAGCGCGGCTCCGGCGACCATCGCCTCGAGCCCGCGCCGGCGCCGGGCCCTCAGCGCGGCGGCGATCGCGGCCACCAGGAACACCGTGAACAGCAAGAACCCGACGATCCCGGTGTGTACGAGCAGCCTCAGCTCCAGGCTGTGCGTCCACGCCGGCTCCTCAGCCGTATGGCGGCGCGTTATGTAGTAGTCGGCGAAGTTGTCCTGTCCCAACCCGCCGATCGGATGGGACCGAAACGCGTCCAGGGACACCCGCCAGAAGTCGTAGCGGCCGCTGCCGACGTCGGTGAAGTGGGACCCAGTGGCGGCAGTCGTCGGATGGCTGAATCCGTTCCACTGACGCTCGATGAACCTGAACGGGTGGCCGTGGGTCGCGGCCAGGGCTCCAGCGCACACCGCGAGGACAGCCAGGCCGGTGGCGATCATGGCCACGAGGCGCCTGCGCGCCGCGCTCGGCCGCGGAGCCGGAAGGAGCCCGTCCGCCCACGCGATCAGCGTCGCGACGAAGAACGCCAGCGCGCAGATCAGCAGTGCCGAGTGACCGGCGCTCGACGCGTCGTGGGTGAGGGTCGGTCCGGCGGTCTTCTGGTAGACGGCGAGCAACCGGTGCACGGGCGCGACCGTCGCCACGACCGGAATCAGGGCGGCGGCCGCCACGCGGAGGCGGTCGGGCAGGATCACGATCGTCACGAGCGCGACAAGCGGGAGCGTGAACAGCCAGCCGCGGCTCTGAACGATCACCGCAAGCTGGAGCCCAGCGCAGGCGAACGCGATCAGCGCGCCACGCAGAGGCCCGGGAAGCTCTCGCCGTGACGCAAACGCGATCGCGAGGAGCGTCTCGATCGTGAACAGCGCAGCGGTCGAGTTGAAGTAGCCGGTTGGAGCGGCGAGTCGGCCGTCGATGACGAGGCTGGCCACATCGTGACCCGAGGCGAGCCTGAACAGGAGCACGACCGCCAGCACGCCGACCCCCAGCGTGAACGTGAGCAACGCGACGAGGACCCCGCGAGACGTCCACGGGAGGATCAGCATCGTCGCGAACACGAGTAGGTACAGGAGCGCCCTGTTGCTGCCCTCGAGCGCGTCGCCGGGCGACTCGGCCCAGGCGATCGACAGGTATGACCACGCCACGTACAGCGCAAACGCGATCAGCGCAACGCGCGCCGGGCGTGAGATCGCGACGGTCCTGAGGCCGCGTCCAATCACCACCGCGGTGAGCAGCGCGAGTATCACCAGCGCTCCCCAGTACCACGTGTCCGCGTCGTAGCCGCCATCGTGCACGGCCCACACGAGCATCAACGCGATTACCGGCAGCCCGGCCACCAGCGCGGGAAGATCGGGAGCCAGCCCCACCCGTGCCCGGCCGCCAGAACGCGCCTCAGGTTTCGTCAAGACTGATGAGGTCTGCACCTGAGGCGACGTCTATCATGATTGCGGTAAATGGGGGACGAGCAGGCCACAACGCGCCGAATCTGGCCGACTCTCTGGCGCGAGAAGTACGTCATCCTGGGGTCGATTATCGTCATGATCGCCCTCGCGCTGGCGTACACGCTGACGGCCGCGAAGGTGTACCAGGCCAACGCGATCATCCAGGTCAACCTTCCGACGTCCAATCCGGGCACGTCTGACACGACCGCGGCAAATCAGGCGCTCGCGCAGAACTACGCCGCGCTGCTCGTCTCCCCGGGCTTCCTCAAGTCGATCCAGCCACAGGTCGACAACGGGAAGCTCACCGTGAGCGACCTCCAATCGCGTCTGACCGCCACCACGACGCAGAACAGCGCGCTTGTCCATCTCGACGCGACCGGCTCCTCGCCGAACGAGGCCCAGACGATCGACCAGCAGGTCATCAACGGATTCCTGGCCAACCTGCAGACCGGAGCAGCGCGCCGGACCGCGGAGCTGCAGTCACAGCTCCAGTCCCAGATCACGAGCCTGAGCACGCAGATCAGCACGCTGTCGACGCCCCCGGTGAGTCCGGCGACCGCCTCGAAGATCACCGGGCTCAAGGCCTCGCGGGCCGCGCTGATCGGCCAGAACGCAACACTGATCGCCAACGGCCTCGCCCAGGGAACCAGCGCGACGCTATCGGCGCCCCCGGTCGCATCGTCCTCGCCGATCAGCCCACGTCACTCTCTCGATCTGCTCGGCGGGCTCGTGCTCGGAGTCGTCCTCGGCGTGGGACTGGCGTGGGCAAGAGCCTCGCTGCGCCCGGCGGTCCACTCCGCCGACGACGTGACCGCGCTGGTCAACGTTCCGCTGCTCGCCTCTATCCCGCTCAAACCGCGGTTCAAATCGGACGATCCGACGCTCGCCGAGGCGTATCGGGTTCTGCACGCCAACGTGATGTATTCACTTCGAGCCCGCGGTGTGCAGGTCGCGACGATCGCGGGGTTCAACCCGGGCGTCGGCAAGACCTCGACGGTCGAGGGTCTCGCCCGGGCCGCCAGCCAGGGGAACCGTCAGGTGGTCGTCATCGACGGGGACATGCGCGCCGCCACACTGTCCGAGCTGCTCGGCTATCCAAACCATCCCGGGATCGTCGACGTGCTCCAGGGAAGGCTCGCGCTTGACGACGCGCTCGTGCACATTGAGGGGGGACTGTGGCTGCTGCCCTCGGTTCCCTCGCGCGTGAACGCGGCCACGTTGCTCGCTGGGAGTCAGACGCTCCCCCTAATCGCCGAACTGCGCGAGCGTTTCGACGTCGTGTTGATCGATTCACCTCCGCTCGGTGGTCTGGCCGACGGCCTGATCCTCGGCTCACACTCGGACGTCGTCGTGCTGGTCGTCCGTGCGGGGGTGACCCGGCCTCGCGACCTGGCATCGGTCAGCGATGGCATGCTTCAACACATGACGCCGATCCTCGGTATGGTCGTGTTCGAGGAGCTCTCGGTCGAGCCGTACTACGCGGGGATGCGCACAACCTCAAGCCCGGGACCCGCATCGGTACCGAGCTGACGAACGCGCACACCGCTGAATGGCAAAGGGACGCAGGAGAACGTGACGAATGGCGCCGTGCCCGCGACCCGCTCAGGCGATCGGAGGCTTCGAGTCCTGTCCCTGGCTCGAGATGCGGGCCGCGGGATGGGCGGTGCCGAGTCGCTCGCGTACGAGTTCGTCCAGCGGCTAGATCCGGACCGATTCAAGCGCTACCTCTGTACGACCCGCCGTCCCGAGCCGATATTCCTCGAGCGCGCCGCCGAGGACGAGCGGGAGCTCGAGCGGTCGGGCGTCGGGGTACTGCGTCTCGACCGCCGATCTAGCTGGTCGGTGCTCCCGTGGGGACGCCTCTACCGGCTGCTGGCGGCCGAGCACATCGACATCGTCCACGCGCACATGCCGAGGGCGAGCGTCCCGGGCTCGGTCCTCGCGCGTATCGCGCGCGTGCCGGTCGTCGTCAGCCACGAGCATGGATCATGGCTCGACGGCAAGCGGGTGCGCCCGTTTCTCGATCGCCACGTCGTCGCCCGGCTCAGTACAACGATGCTGGCGGTGTCCGAATGGGACCGGCAGCAGCTGATCGAACACGAGGGGATCCCGCCCGGGCGAATCCTCGTGCTGCCGAACGGGATCGCCCCGCCGCCCGAGGGAGGCGGGCGCGGGCTCGCGGATCTCGATGTCCCACCCGGAACCGCGGTGGTCGGCTCGGTGGGACGGCTGTTCGAGGTCAAGGGCTATGACTACCTGATCCGCGCGGTGGCACTGCTGAAGGCGCGCGGGCGCTCGCTCCGGTGCGTCCTCCTCGGCGACGGTCCCGAGGAGCAGCGCCTGAAGCGGCTGATCGCCGATCTCGGCGTCGGGGAGGAGGTCCGACTGATGGGTCACAGGCAGGACGTCGCCGAGATCGTCCGAGCGCTGGACGTGGCCGTGTTGCCGTCGAGGGCGGAGGGAAGCCCGCTCGTCGTCCTGGAGTACATGGCGCTCGCCGCGCCGATCGTGGCGACCGCGGTCGGCGGCGTGCCCGAGCTGATCGACGACGGCGTGCACGGCCTGCTGATTCCGCCGCGCGATCCTGGTGCCCTGGCGCAGGCGATCGACCAGCTGCTCGACGACCGGACGCTCGCGGCGCGGCTGGGCGCAGCGGCGCAGGAACGCCAGCGCGCCGAGCACGACCTCGACACGGTCGTGAACAGTCTCGAGCGCCTGTACGTCGCGCTCGCCCGAGACTCGCGGGTCGTGGCCGCCGGTCCGGCGGTGGTCAGCTCCAGTTCAGACTGCCGTTAGGTCCGGGAACGCGGCGGCGACATTCGCCGGCGCGCCCGGGTCGTACCAGGCCTCGCCGACCCCGGCGCGCTTGAGCGCAGACACCAGCCCGAGCGGCACGAGCCGGCCGAAGCGCGAGAGCCGTTGCAGCTCCCGCCTGACCTCGGCGCGCCGTTGCGCGAGCAGTGCGCGATGCGCGTCCGTTGGCATCTCATCCATCGGGAGATGGTCGTAGACCGCACGCAGGGTGTCGGCCATCCAGACGAGGTTCCTCGAGGCTTGACCGGGATGCCGGCGGTACAGCACGTGCTGCCCTTCGACCCATGCTGCGCGGTAGCCGTGAAGGAGGATCCGCAACCAGAGGTCGTAATCCTCGACGGCGCGGAACGATTCGTCGAATCCGCCGACCGCGCCGAGCACGTCCCTGGGTACGGCCGCCGAGACGAACACGAAGTTGCGCTCGAGCAGCGCCAGCAGAAACTGATCGCGATCGGTGGGGGCGGGGACCGGAGGCCGGTTCCGAGCCATCGCGCTGCGGCGCCGCACGCGTCCAGAGACGTCGTCGAACACGTACGCGTCGGTGTAGGCAAAGCCGACGTCCGGTGCCGACTCGAGCGCCATCTCGCTGAGCTCGAGGTAGCGCGGCAGGTACAGGTCGTCGCTGTCGAGGAACGCGACGTACGTTCCCAGCGCGATCGCTATCCCGGCGTTACGGGCCGCGGCCGTGCCGCGGTTAGCCTGGCGTATCGAGCGCACCCGCGGATCGACGATCCCCGCGACGACGTCGCTCGTTCGGTCGCTCGACCCGTCGTCGACCACGATCACCTCGAGGTCGGGCTGGGTCTGGGCGAGCACCGAGGCGACCGCGGAACCCACGGTCCCGGCAGCGTTGAACGCGGCGATCACCACTGAAAAGCGGGGCGGCGCCACCGGCTAGCCTCCCGGCGCCGGCAACACGAACAGCGGCAGCGTCCGCTCGATCACCGAATCCCAGGAAAGGCTTTGCTCGGCGAACCGTCGTCCCGCGGCTCCGAGCGCGTCGGCGCGCTCGGGATCGAGCAGTTCGATCATCGCCCGCGCCAACGGTTCGGCGCCGCCGGGCACCATTACCCCTGCACCATTGTGCTCGACGAACTCCCGGCCGCCGGGCAACTCGAGCGAGACGACCGCGCGCCCCGCGGCCAGGTACTCCATCAGCTTGACAGGGCTGGCGCTCGTGCGGCTGACCTTGTCTGATCGGTGCGCCATCACGGTGATCGTGGCGGCCGCAAGGTAGTCCCGAACGCGCTCACGCTCGCGGACGAATCCGGTCATGGTCACGCGGTCCGCGATCCGGAGATCGTGCGTGCGTCGCTCGATCAGGCCGCGCTCGGGACCGTCGCCGATGAGCAGCAGCCTCGCCTCGGGCCGCTCGGCGACGACGAGCGCGAATGCCGCGAGCAACGTGTCGAAGTCGGCCCACGGGTAGAAGCCTCCGACGAACACGACGTAACGGCTGCCGGGATCCAACTGGGAGCGCTCGATCGCCTCGGGCCGGGACAGAGGTTTGAACAACTCGAGGTCGACGCCGTTGGGAATGACCGCGATCCGGTCTGGGGGGACATGAGCAAGGTCGATCAGTAGCTGCCGGATCTGCGGGGTGACCGCGAGCACGCCATGCGAGAGGCGCCCCATCGCCACGGCGGTCAGGCGTTTGAGAGCGCGCGACGGTGCGGAGCCATCTTCGGAGTCGGCGCCGGAACCGTATGGGACCGCGTCGACCTGGGTGACCACGTGATAGCCGAGCAAGCGCGCGGCGAGCAGCGCCGGCAGGCACGTCCACTTTTCCCTGACGTAGAACCGATCGGCGCCCGAGCGGCGGAGCCAGAGCAGTCTGATGGTCTGCAGGTTGATCGTGAGCAGACGCAACGTCCGCTGGCTCTCGGAACCGCCCGCCGCGACGTAACCGACCCCCGTCAGCGCGGGGTCGGGCCCGCGGGCTACGAGGTCGACGTCGAGCCCGGCGCGCGCGAAGCCGGCGGCCACTTCGATCGTATGCGTCCGCGTCGCATCGGGCAGCGCAATATCGACGTCGCAGACCATCACGAGACCCGTCTTGTCGATCGCGTGCGCCCGCGGCGCCGCGTCGGATGAGACCGCCCGGCTCATCCGGCTCGAGCGGAGGCCCCTCGCCACCGAGGCGGCCCCGTCCGTTGCACGGTCCGTGCGCCCATCCCGATCGCCAGGCCCCCCCAGAGCCAGACCTCGCCGTTGCCGTAGATCGCCTCGGAGATACAAGCATTCGTGAGTGCGGTCAGGAACAGCGCGATCAGGATCGTGGCCAGCAGCCTGTCCTCACCGGCCGTCGATCGCCAGAGTGCCGCGAGTCGCGCGACGACTGCACCAAGCGCCGCGACCAGCGCGGCCAGGCCGATGATTCCGAGCTCGCTCGCGACCTCGAGAAACAGATTGTGCGGGTATTGCACGCCGTCGCTGATCGCTGCGGGCTGCGCCGCGAACCCGCCCGTGCCCAGGCCCAGCCCAAAGTGCTGCGAGAACGTCGCGATCGCGCTCGACCACAGGCCCGCGCGACCGTTGCTAGATAGGCCGCTGGCGCTGCCGACGATCGTCGACAGCGCGCGCCCGATCGTCGAGCTCGGTACGACCAGCGGCACGACGATCGCCAGCAGCGCGAACATTGCCCCGACGACAGCGAACCTGCGCCGGGCCCGCGGGCTCGTCGCGCTCAGTGCGAGCAGGGCGATCAGCCCGACGGCGAACGCGACAACCGGCCCGCGCGATCCGGCCGCGATCATCGTGATCGCGACAGCCGGCGTGATCAGCGCGATCGGCACACGGAGCGCCCGCCGGTCCCCGGATAGCAGGAAATAGATCGCGATCAAGAGCCCATCCGCGCTGGCACGGGCGAGGTCGATTGGATACTCCTGCGTGGTGATCGAGAACCGGCCGTTCAACACCTGCTGCGCGGCGCCCGTGACCAGCTGGAACAGAAACAGCAGCCCGCTGAGCGCCGTCACCCCGAGGAGCACGATCAGGAACAGGTTGAGGTCGGCTCGCCGCGAGCCGACGAAGATCGCCGCGAAGAAGAAGATCAGCACGTCGGCGACGTACAGCTCCACCTTCATGCTCCCGTAGACCTGGTCCGGAGAGGCACTCAGGCGCAACACCATCAAGCCGAGCAGGAAGCACGACGCGAGCACCGGGACGCACAGCAGCGCACGTTCGCCGATCCGGCCGCGGCCGCGCATGATCAGGAAGGCCACGCCGAGCGCGATCCACGCCGAGAACAGCAGCGTGAACCCGCCCTTGGGCAGAGGATTGCTACCTGCGATCGCATCGACGAGTGGGGGGATGCCGCCGAGCGCGAGCGGGATCGCCGGCGAGATCCACGCCAGCCACACCGCCACCAGGACGACCGGCAGCAGCAGCGCGTACGTCGGCCGCGTCAACAGCGGGGCCAGCACCACGACCCCGACGGCCGCGAGGCTTGCGAACGTCAGCTGCGGACGACGTTCGGCGAACGCCTCGTGGCCGGTCACGCCCCTTTGCAGCCTGTCTTTCATCCGCCGTGGTGGTCGTCCACGACCGCTGAAGATAGTCGCCGCCTTCTGAGGATGCGGCCGATGAATCGCCTGTAGACCATGAAGTCCTCGCGCGTCGGCACGACCAGCTCGCGCGCTCCGATCCCGGAGACGCGGCTCAGGGCGATCAGCGACGTGACCCCGAAGCAGGTGTACGCGGCGACCGATGCAAGGGCCGCCCCGATCACGCCGAACGGCGGGATCAGCGCAAAGTCGAGGATGACCGTCGCCCCAGCCGCGAGCGCGGCGAGCGCTGACGAGAGGCCGGGACGGCCGCGCCCCGACAGGTCGCTCTGGATCACGAGGCCGAGGCCGAGAAACCAGATTCCCGGGAGCAGCACGAGCATTGGGACCACCGCGGGATGGAACGCCGAGCCGTACAGGAACAGGATCACGGCCGAGCCCACGAACACGTTGGCGATCACGGCGGCTCCGGCCAGGATCGCGTGGTGATGGAGCGAGCTGACCGTGACCTCGGACTGTCGCGCGTCGCCCTCGTAGTGGGAGGTCAGCGGCAGCAAACTCGACTGGAACGCGGTCGCCAGCGTGATCACGACCTCCGCGATCGTCTGGGCGACGACGTAGTAGCCCACCTCGATCAGGGGTCGGAACAGCTGCATGATGATCACGTCGAGGCGGTAATTGACCATCTGGAAAAGCACCCCCACCTGCACCCGCCAGCCGTAGCGGAACATCCGCTTTCCGAGCGCGCCGTCGAGCGTTGGCCGGTGGTGTCCGAGGATCGGCCGCAAGGCGCCGCCGATCACGACCAGCGAGGCGGTCCCGGTCGCGACGATGCCGCCGGCGACGCCCAGACCCAGAGCCCATACCAGGACAAAGATCGCGACCGTCTCGACGATCACTCCCGCGACATTGAGGCCGTTGAACAGTCCGAAGCGGAGCATGCCGAGCAGCTGGTTGCCGGTGGTCCAGCCGAGCAGCGTGACCGGTACGAGGGCCGCCGCGAGCACCCACGCGGTCCCGCCCTGACCGCGCCCGAACGCGTTGGCGATCGGCGTCTGAAACACCCAGGCCAACGGCACGACGATCACCGCGATCAGCGCGGCGTGGAGCATGGTGTTACCGAGGATGGCCCGCTCCTCAGCGCCCTTGCGGCTGGAGAAATAGGTGACGGCGAGCGGCTGCCCGATAGCGGTCACCGCGACGGCGACGGTGCTGAGCGACAGCATCAGCGCGAGCAAGCCGCGATCGGCCGGACCCAGTAGACGCGCGAGCGCCACCGAACCGACGAACCCCAGCACCAGGCTGATTCCGCGGCCGAGCACGTTGAACGTCAGCGACCGAGCTAGGAGGTTTTCCTGCGAGGGGCGCAGCGCGCTCGGTGCGCCGGCGAGACCGTCACCCATTGGCGCGAGAGTACGCGCTCGCTACTGCGAGAGCTGATTTCCCGCCCGGATGTAGCCACCCCGGGTGGGCTGCAAGTTCATGTAGGTGCCCGAGCTCTTCGTGAGCTTGTTGGCGGAGATCGTGATGGTCTCGAGCGGCTCGCGACAGCCCTCGAGGGTGCCGCAAACAAACACGCTCGCGACCGTAGTCCCCGACAGCGTGTTGTCGGTCCAGAAGCTGTGCCCGCCGGTCTTGTCGGTCTCGTAGAAGTCGATGCCGATCTGGGCGCCGGACACCGCGTTGTCGGTGATGGTGCTGTTGCGGTAGCGGACCGAGATTGCAGAATCGGCCGAGTCGGTAATCGCGTTGCCGGTGACCATCGTGTCGCTGGCGTCCAGGTAGATCCCGTGGTTGTTGTAGCCGTTGGTCGTGTCGAGGCCCGTGTTGGCGATGGTGTTGTCGGCGATCAGGTAGTCGTCCCCGTTGAGCAGCATCCCCGACAAGCCGGTGTTGCTGATCGAGCTGTTCTCGATCACCCAGTGGCTGCCGTTGGAATAGAGGCCAAGCCTCTGATTGCCGGGGGGCAGCGCGATAGACACGCCGTCGAGCGTCACGTCGTTGCTCGCGCCCTTCGACTCGCTGCCGCCGTAGAAGGTGGCGCGGAACGCCAAATTCTCGAACGCTAGGTCGTGCTCGACGAACCATGCGCCCTTGGGCAGCGTCGCGACGCCCCTGCCGTAGCTGCCGTACACGATCGGTCTGCCGAATACGCCTGAGGAGTCCGGCATGAGGACCTGATCTCCGAACGTGTCGCCGCCCTGGAAGAGGACTCCGTCACCGGGCGCCAGCCGGGCCCGATCGACGCGCTCGACGGTCTTCCACGCGTCTGCGGAACTGATCCCCGAGTTCGAGTCAGAACCCGCGGCGGAGACGTAATAGATGGTTCCGGTGATGCCGGGAGCCGCGATCGGGGAGGTACGGTCGCTCGTGAGCCGGCCGTTTGTCCGCCTCGGCCGTCGCCGCGCGCCGGGCTTGCCGAGCCTGGATGTCGACGCGCGGTGGCGAACCGCGTCGGGGTGCGCGAGGGGTCCGATGGGTTGTGCGGTCGCGGCGCTGGTGGCGACCATCGAGCACAACGCCACCACCACTGCGGGTGTCGCTCGAGGGATCCCCATTCGTCTCCGGTAGTCGGATGCCGACCATAGAACTGAAGCGGGAGCCCGTGGACGTGCCCGAGCGAACTGTGGAACTGTCGATCTCTAATCAAGCTAGAAGGCACCAAATTCGAGAATTTGGGTGTAGAGATCGCTCAAACCGGCAAGCATTTCCCGTCGCGTGAATTCGCGCGTCACGCGATCGCGAGCAGCCGCTCCGAGCCGGGTCCGCAGGTCGCGGTCGTCGAGCATCATCACCGTCGCCGTGGCGAGGGCGGCCGAGTCGGCTGGCGCCACGAGCATTCCGTCCCGGCCGTCGGCGATCGCCTCCCGAACGCCTCCGACGTCGGTCGAGACGATCGGCAGCGCGGCCGACATCGCCTCGAGCACGACGTAGGGGAACGATTCTCGCCATGACGGCATCACGAACACCGTCGCCCCGCGCAGCGCAGCCACCGGGGCGTCCGTGGGCCCAATGAAGTGAACCGCGCCGGCAACGCCGCGCTGCCTCGCCCGCTCGATCAGGGTCTCGGTCTCGGGCCCGTCGCCCCAGATCGCGAATTGGGCGGTCGGGTGGCTTGCAAGTACCGCCGGAACGGCGTCGAGGAGTGTCTCCAGGCCTTTGCCGGCGCGCATCAGGCCGAGCGTGCAGACGACAGGGCCGAGCCTTCGCAACGCCTCGATTGAGGGGCCTACGGGCGCGTTGGGGGCGGGAGGGACGCCGTTGTAGACGACCCGGACGCGGTCGGCCGGCGCCACGAGTCGCGCGAGCCGAGCTTCCGCCTCGCACACGCAGACGATGCGATCGGTCAGGGGTCCGAGCGCGCGCTCGGCCTCGCGGTACGCGAGCCGCTCGGCACGGAACCTGAAGTGACCCGCGAACGCGAACCCGTGGGGGGTGTAGACCAAAGGCACGCGACGATGCCTCAGCTTCGCCAGCCTCGCGACGGCGCCGGCCTTTGAGCTGTGGGCGTGTATGAGGTCGGGGCGGACGCGGCCGACGATCGCGGCAAAGCTCGCGGCCATCCCTAGATCGGCGGGAGAAACCGACCGGCGCAGGTCGAGCCGGATGTGCTCGTGCTCTACCTCGATGCCGACAGCGCGCGTCGGCCCGCACGTGATCACCTCGTAGTCGAGCGCGATAAGGCCGCCGGCTAGGTCGGCCACGTGCCGACCGACACCGCCGTCACTCGGCTGATGAACCAGGAGGACGCGCGTCATTGGCGTGCGACCGGCTGCCGATCCCGGAACGTATCTGCCGGCTCGCCTGTCGGGCGAACCGCAGCACGGGACTGTCGACGAGCGGCTCGTACCGGTCCGCGATCTTGAGCAGCGTGACCGGCAGCGGATCGCGGGCGCTGACCATCGCACGGGTGAGGGTGAACGGCGCCCACGAGCCCGAACCGATCGTGACCGCCCCTCGCAGGCCGGCATCGCGGGTGGCGGCCACGGCGGCCGGCCCATAGTGCCCAAACGGATATGCGAACGTCTTAATCTGGGCGCCGGTCATTCGCTCGAGCGCGTCCCGGCTGCTCTCGACCTCCGACAGACACCGGTCGTAGTCGAGCTGGGAGAGGTCCGGATGGGTCATCGTGTGGGCTCCGATTTCCCATCCTGCGGCGGCGAGGGCGCGTACCTCGTCCTCGTTGAGCATTTCGGCGGCGGGCCCAGGCGCGATCCAGGGGCTGGAACCGCCGATGAATCCGACCGCCACATACAAAGTCGCCGGGATCTCGTACCGCCGGAGGATCGGCAGGGCGGTCGTGTAGTTGTCGCGGAGCCCGTCGTCGAACGTCACCACCGCATACCCGGGTGGCGGGTCGCCGCCGTCGAGCTTGTCGACAAGGTCGGCAAGCGTCGTGAACTTGAACCCGCTGCCGAGCAGCAGCTCGAGCTGGGTAACGAACTGATCGGGGGGGATCAGCAGGCGGAAAAGGTCGTCTCGGGGCGAGGCGGTGGCGATGCCGTGATACCCCAGGATCACCGAGCGCCTCAGCGCCATTCGCCGCAGCGCCGGAACCCACAATCGATCGCGGCGACGGAGCGCGCCCCTGATCCGCGTGTCCATTCGCCGACCTACGAGCTACGCGTCAGGCCGTGATTTGAGGTCGCCGCGAACTCTCAGGACCTCGGCGATCGTGAGCGCGACGATCCGCAGGTCGAGCCGCAACGACCAGTTCTGGATGTAGTAGTTGTCCCACTCCACTCGGTCGGCGATCGAGGTCTGGCCGCGCAGCCCGTGCACCTGCGCCCATCCGGTGATGCCTGATTTCACGCGGTGCCGATCCTCGTAGCCGTAGACCTCGGAGGCGAACCGCTCGACGAACTCGGGACGCTCGGGTCGAGGCCCGACGAAGCTCATGTCGCCCCGCAGAACGTTGATCAGCTGCGGCAGCTCGTCGAGCGAGGACTCGCGTAGGAAGCGACCGAGCAAGGTGCGCCGGTCGGTGCCTTCGACGCCGCCCGGCGCACAACCCGGCGTCAGATCAAAGTCGGCACTCGCGTCCGGTTGACGCATGGTCCTGAACTTCAGGAGGTCGAACGCGTGTCCGTCACGACCCACGCGGCGTTGGCGGAACAGCGCCGGGCCCGGTGAGGTCGCGCGTACGCCGATCGCGATCACGGCCAGCAGTGGCGCGGCGATGATCAGGCCCAACAGCGCGAACGTCCGGTCGAGCGCGTGCTTGATGCCGAACTGCCAGCCACGCGGGTTGGTCGGGCGCAACGACACCACGGGCAGGCCGCCGATGTGGTCGAGCGTGGCGCGCTCGTTGATCGACTCGAACATCCGCGGCACGAGCGACACGTGGACGCCGAGCCCCTGGCATTCGGCGACCTTCCGAACGAGTATGTGGTCGGGCTCTGAGGAGAACGCCAGGATCACGTGGCGAGCACCCGTCTGGCGAACGGCGGCCACAAGGTCGTTGGGCCCTCCGAGCACTGGGACGACGGAACCGTCGCGAGCCGGGGGTCGCGGCAGCGGGTCGGAGTCGAGGAAGCCGACCGGGCGTAGTCCATAGCTGGGGTCCCCGGTCAGGCGACTGACGAGATGATCCCCGACCGTCCCCGCACCCACGATCAGCGTGGGGGTGGCCAGCGCCCGGTTGGAGACCGCCTGGCTTCGCACCGACTGAAGCGCGATGCGGGCCAGGCACAGATAGACAACGGAGAACAGCCAGAGCCGGAGCGCCAGCGCGACCGGGTGGGCGCCGCCCAGCACCGAGCCGGCCGCGATGGTCAGCAGGGCGGACAGCGAGACGACGCCGACGACCTGGGACGCGGTGTCGAGCGGCGAGCTATGCAGCCGGTCGTCGGGGCTGCGCCTGGTGCGTAGGATCGCGACCGTGACGATCGGGAAAGCGGCGGCAAGCCAGCCGGCCCCGCTGCCGGTGATCGCGGGGGCGGCGAACAGCGCCGCGCTCGCGGCCAGGTACAGCACGACCATGTCGACCAGCAGGCGCATCTGCGACCAGCTGCGGGCATCCAACAGGTGGCCGAGCGCGCGCGCGAGCAAGTCGCTCGTGGGGCGACTGAGTGCGACCGCCGGTGTCTGGTCAGCGTGAGACGCGGCAGGCGGAGGCGTCATATATCGATATCCCTATCTGATCCACCGGATGGTCGATTCCCCCAATCCCGGAAATCACCCGTCTGTGCCCCGCCGTCCCCTGTTGTGCCGGCGCGATTCTCTGCCTTTCTGACACTTGTAAACATAACACAGAAGCTCTTAAATCTCGGCATACCTCATCACGGACAGGCCGCTTTTTGCGGATGCCGGCCGGTGCGAACCGGGCTCGTGCCGGGCGTACGATTCCTGGTCGGCAACCAGCGTCAGGAGTCTCAGTCATGTCTCGACTAGTTCGCATGGACCAGACCGGCCACACGACGATCGCGGAGTGGACCGCGGATGATTCGCAAGCGCTCGAAGCCGCCGCTCGTGCGTTCCGTGCCGAGCTCGACAACGGCTACTTCGCGGTCGTCTCGGAGGGAGAGGGGCGCGCCGAGCAGGTCCGGGAGCTCCCGATCGACGCACCGGTAGTGATCCTCCGGCGGCCGATCGTCGGTGGTTAGCGGGCGCGGCGCGCTGGGTGCACCCGCCTCCGCGGAGGCGCTGCCCGAGCTCGCCCGGGTCCATTGGCGCCCTCGCGCCAGCGACCAGACCCTGACCCGGGCTGCCCGCCTGTGGACGCTGACGACGGTCGTCCACACGGTGCCATTCGTCCTCGCCGCGTTGGTGCTCGCCGCGCTGCTGCCGGTGATCATCCCCGTCGCGTTAATCCTGCTGGCTCACGCATGGGCGATCCCCGAGATCTACGCGGCGCGCGGTGCGGCGGTCCTGCGCCGCCGCGCAGGCCCGTCCGATCCGGCTGAGCGCGCGGCACTCGGGTTCCTCGGCGACCTCGTCGATCATCGTCGCCGCGAGCTTTACGCCCGCACCGGGCTCGTGCTCGAGCGCGGCCGGCTCGGAACATGGGTGGTTGGCGACCACGGCGCCCTGCTGGTTCGGCCCGGGGGACGCAGGGTCAACTGCTACTGCGTGAAGACGACCGACCCGGGGCTGCCGCCGAGCGACCGCGTCGCCCACCTGCTGCTGGCGCTGCGAACCGACGAGATCGGCTTCGCCACGGTCGCAAACCTGGTGTTCTCGGGCGCCCGTTGGCGTGTGCGCCGGCGCCTGGCCCCGGAAGCACGCGAGGCGCTCGAGCGCGCCGCGGTCGAGTCACGCCCCGGCTGAGCGCCGCGTCCGCCGGCGACCGGGGCGACGGCCCGGCTTAGCGGAGCGGCCGCCGGCGAGGCGGCCACGGCCTGGCTTAGCGCCGCGGCCGCCGGCGAGGGGGCCACGGCCCGGCGGCGCATGCTGCCGCGAGAAGTTTGTACCGAAGGCCAATGTGGGCGGGCCCGCGGTCGTCGATCATTCCCGCCATGAGCCCCGTACCAACATCCTCGAAGGTCATCCTGATCGCCGATCGCCGGACGGATTCCGCAGCCACGACCAGCAGCACGCCCGTGCGGCGTTACCGGCTCGCGCGTCTGCGCTTCGAAACCCGCCCAGAGGGACGCGGGACCGACTTCGAGCACCTCAAGCGCGCTTACGACTGAGCGCTCCTGACGCCCTGCGCGCGGCAGTCATTCGAGCACGTTGACGCGCCGCGATACGCTTGTGTAATGGACTCTCAAATCGAGGCATCTCGCTCAAGGACGCCGGTCGTAAAAAAGGCCGCAGCGGGCGTTGTAATAATCGTCGTGGCGGCGCTGGCCATCAAGATTGTCATCGGCTTTGTGATGGCGATCTTCTGGACGGTCGTCGTGATCGCGGCGGTTCTGGCCGTTCTCTGGGCGGTCAAGACGCTCGTGTGGTGACGCCAGGCCCATGGCGGACATGGGCCTGGTCGTAGTTCTGTTCTTCTTCGGCCTTGCCGGCGGAATCGTCGGCCGCATCAAGGGCAGTTCGTTTCTGCTCT
Source organism: uncultured Solirubrobacterales bacterium (assembly GCA_963783415.1). Classification (GTDB taxonomy): domain Bacteria; phylum Actinomycetota; class Thermoleophilia; order Solirubrobacterales; family Solirubrobacteraceae; genus Palsa-465. The sequence continues at coordinate 100,313 of CAWANN010000021.1, read as the reverse complement.
GGTTCTTGATCTCGGCGACCATTCCGTTCTTTGGGCTCCTCGCGGCCGTCTGCTATCGCTGGGACAATCGCGAGTTGCGGCGACAGTGCCCAGGGTGCGGGCGAATCCTGAAGCTCTACGATGCGGTCTGCACCTCGTGCGGTGAGGAACTCGAGTTCCCCGACGCGGCGATCGCGCCCGAGTCTCCGATCGCGCGACCGAGAGCAGCGAACCTCCAGTAATTCCGTGCGGAAGCCGTAGAAACGTCCAATAGGCCCACTGGGCGCGGGCTGCGAGGCGCTATCGGCCGAGACAACCGTCATGAGACTGACGGTGCTCGCAGGGTTGCTCGCATCGGTGGTCGCAATCTTCGCTGGTCCCGGGCCGGCGGCCGCACGGTCGGGGTCCGCCCATGCGGTTCCGGCGCGGCCGGCGCGTCATCGCGCTCAACCACGCCGGCGTCCGCACACCAAGCGGACCCGCCCCGTGCACGCCCGGAAGGCGACCAAGCACAAGCGCCGACCGAAGCCCAAGCGCCACCCGACTTCCGCGCCAGTCCATGCCCCGTCCGCCGCGGCCGCCGCGTCGAGCCCGGCCTCGGGTGCGAGTCCGATCTCGCCGGCTTCGCCGACGTCGACTCCGATCCCGCCAACGTCGACTCCCATCCCACCGGCACCGGTCACGCCCCCGAACCCAGCGGCGATCTCGGGGACCACCTACTACGTGTCCCCATCCGGATCGGACTCCAACTCGGGGACGAGCCCGGGCCAGGCGTGGAAAACGGTCTCGCGCGTCAACTCGGCCCACTTGAGTCCGGGCGACGGAGTCTTATTTCAGGGTGGCGCAACGTTCGGCGATCAGGCGCTGATGCCGAGCGCGTCGGGAGCCACCGGCGAGCCGATCGTGTACGGGAGCTACGGTCAGGGCAGCGCGACGATCAACCAGGGCGCATGGTTCGTCCAGGACGACGTGACGTTCGAGAACCTGACCTTCGGAGCGACGTTCTACGGCGGCAGCGCCACCGGCGGCACGAGCAGCGACGTGATGCTCGACGGCGTCACGATCTCGCTGCCGCCCGGCAACCAGACGCTCGGCCTGTACTCGAACGGCAGCCACTGGGTGATCGAGAACAGCACGATCAGCAACACGGGGCTGTCGGGGATGCTGCTCAACGGGGACGACTACCTGATCGCCGACAACACGATCACTAACACCGGCCTGGACACGACCAACGGGTACAACAACCACGGGATCTACCTCGATGCCAGCGATGCCACGATCACCGGCAACACGATCACGAACTTCGCCGAGTCGGCGGTCTCGGTGCGCTATCGGAACAGCACGATCACCGACAACACATTCTCCGGCGGACAGATCGGGATCGACTTCTACGAAACCGACACCCGCCCGGGCGCCAGCGTGTGGATGGCCAATGCGATCTCACACACGACCGCCGCAGACCTGTTCATTTGCGGAATTGCCGAGGGCTGCCAGGAGCCGCTCGAGACTTTCACGATTGCCGACAACAGTCTCAGCAAGACCGCGGGTACGTACATGAACCTACAGCCGACGTACGGCACCTATTTGGTCACTGCCAACGCGCTCAGCTGACGCGCGGCGGCGGGGCCAAAACTGTTCTGAGGCCGCCCGGCGAGGCCGAAAACCCTTGGTAGACTCGCCCTTTCCGCCGCGCGCGGATCGGCCGCGTGCGCTTACGAGACCAGTTGCCGAAAGGAGGCGAAGCGCTATGCGTGCAGTCGACGCACTGATGGAGTGCCTGAAGGCGGAGGGTGTCGACGTCGTATTCGGCCTCCCCGGCGGCGCAAACCTGCCGACCTACGACGCGTTCTACGATGCCGGCATCCGGCACATCCTCGTTCGCCACGAGGCAGGCGGCGGACACGCCGCGGAGGGGTACGCGAAGGCGACCGGAAAGGTTGGGGTGTCGCTCGCCACCAGCGGCCCGGGCGCGACGAACCTGGTCACACCGATCTGCGACGCGATGATGGACTCGGTCCCGGTCGTGTTCATCACCGGCCAGGTGCGAACCGAGCTGCTCGGGACGGACGGCTTTCAGGAGGCGGACACGATCGGGATCACGATGCCGATCGTCAAGCACAGCTTCTTGATCCAGCACCCGCTGGAGATCCCTCGCTCGATACACGAGGCGTTCCACATCGCCCGGACCGGGCGACCCGGGCCCGTGGTCGTGGACATTCCCCAGGATCTGAGTCGCGCGGACATACCGTACGAGCCCGTCAGCGATGTGCGCCTCCCCGGCTACCAGCCGACGACCGAAGGCAACCAAAAGCAGATCCGGATCGCCGCCAAGGCGCTCGCGAACGCCCGTCGGCCGATCATCTATGCCGGTGGTGGCGTCATCGCATCGAACGCAGCCGCCGAGCTGACCGAGCTCGCGACCGCCGACCGGTTCCCGGTGACCACCACGGTGATGGGGCTCGGGGCGTTCCCGTCGCCGCACGACCAGTGGCTCGGGATGCTGGGCATGCACGGCACACGCGCCGCCAACTACGCGATGGATGAGGCCGACCTGATCTGCGCGATCGGCGCCCGCTTCGACGACCGCGTCACCGGCAAGCTGTCGGAGTTCGCTCCACGCGCGAAGTTCATCCACATCGACGTCGATCCGGCCGAGATCTCCAAGAACGTCCCGGCCCACATCCCGATCGTCGGCGACGCGAAGAACATCCTCCCGCGGCTGACCGCCGAGTACCGCGCGGTCGCGGACGAGCCGGGGCGGCTCGAGGAATGGTGGTCGCGGATCCAGGTGTGGCAGGAGCGTCACCCGCTCCGTTACGAGGACAGCAAGGACTCCGAGATCAAGCCCCAGTACATGATCCAGGCGCTTTATGAGGCGACCGGCGGCGACGCGATCATCACGAGCGACGTCGGCCAGCATCAGATGTGGGCTGCTCAGTACTACCACTTCGCCAAACCCAGGCGTTGGATCAACTCGGGCGGCCTGGGCACGATGGGGTTCGGGCTCCCCGCCGCGATGGGCGCGAAGGTCGGCTGTCCCAACGAGACCGTCGTTTGCATCGCCGGCGACGGCTCGGTCCAGATGAACATGCAGGAGCTCGCGACGTGCGCCCAGGACGGCATCGCGATCAAGGTGTTCATCATGAACAACGGCTACCTCGGGATGGTCCGCCAGTGGCAGGAGCTGTTCTGGGATAAGCGCTACAGCCAGGTCGACATGGGGCAGTGGCCGGACTTCGTCAAGCTCGCGGCGGCCTATGGCGCGACCGGTCTTCGCTTCGAGGACAAGAAGACGCTGGTGTCCGACATGAAGGAAGCCCTCGCCCTGGACGGGCCGGTACTCGTCGACGTCCGCGTCACACGCGAGGAGAACACCTACCCGATGATCCCGGCCGGGCAGCCTGCCCGGAACATGGTGGGCTGAGCAATGGGCGAGCCAGGGACCAAGGAAGTCCTCTCACTCGACGAGCTCGAGGCGGTGTCCGGGCTGCGCACGGGCCGCAAGCACGTGCTCTCGATCCTGGTCGAGAACAAGCCGGGTGTCCTGACGCGGATCGCCGGCCTGTTCGCGCGCCGCGGATTCAACATCGACACGCTGGCGGTCGGGCCGACCGACGACGAGCGCATCTCCCGGATAACACTGACGCTCGACGGCGCTCTACATCCGATCGATCAGGTCACGAAGCAGCTGCACAAGCTCGTCAACGTGATCAAGATCCGCGATCTCGAGCCGCGCGAAACGCTCGCGCGCGAGCTCGCGCTGTTCAAGATCTCCGCCGACGGGCCCAGCCGTGCCGAGGTAATGCAGATCTGCGAGATATTCCGCGGCAAAGTCGTCGACGTGACCAAGCGCTCGATCGTCGTCGAGTTGACCGGGACGTGCGAGAAGGTCGACGCGTTCGAGCAGCTGGTCAGGCCGTTCGGGTTGATCGAGATGGCGCGAACCGGCGAGATCGCGATCGCGCGCGGTCGCACCGAGACGTAGCGCACTCGGGCTGGAGACTCAGTGCAGTCGTGGGTGGACCGCCGACGGCGGCCCCGTGTGTGCGCGATGATCCCGCGCCGAAGTGGCACTGAAACGCCGGCTCGGAGATAGTTACGTTGTGGCGAGGATTGGGACCCGGGCGGCCGCGACCCGCACGAGCGTGTGCGCGGTGGCGCTGTTGCTGGTCGGTCTGTGGCTGCCGGCCTTGATTGCGCCGACGCGATCGGGGGCGGCTTCCAAGCTCCCCGCAGGGATCGAGAGCGCCGGCGGGGCCGGTCGTCATCAGCCCGTGTCGAATCAGCGCACGTTCTACGTTGCGCCCTACGGCCAGGACAGCAATCGGGGCACGAGCCCGGCCCACCCGTGGCGAACCGTGGAGCGAGTCGACCGGGCTGTCCTGCAGCCTGGCGACCGGGTTCTGTTCGCGGGAGGTGCCACGTTCTCGGACGCCACCCTGATGCCCGGCGAAGGCTTTTCCGCCTCGGGGACGGGCGCCGCGCCGATCGTGTTCGGCTCGTACGGCAGTCGGATGGCACGACTGACCAGGGGCGTCTGGCTGGGGACGAACTCCGTCTACCCGCGCGGTCCGAGCCATTTGACGTTCCAGGACCTGGTGCTCGGACCGGCCCAGGGGTTCCAGGGCACCGGGGACTACATCAAGCTCATCAATCTGCGCATCTCGCACCTTCTGGGTACGGGGAGCGATCAGGAGACGGGGATCGCCACGGAGGGATCGCACTGGGTGATCGACGGCAACACGATCTCGGACACCGGGGACTCCGGGATGCTGCTCGGCTTCGGCGCGGACTCGCCCGGCGATCCTCCAGGCGGTGAGGACTACGTGATCGACAACAACGTCGTGAGCCACACCGGGCTCGACGGCCGTCTCTCGTATCCGTTGCACGCGATCTATCTCAAGGTGGCGGACGCTCGGGTTTCGGGCAATCGGCTGACGTACTTCCACGACGACGGGATCTCGCTGCGGTATCGCGACGAGACCGTCAGCGGTAACTACATCGCCCACGGCCGCATCGGCATCGCCTGGTACCAGTACGACCAGCGTCCGGGCTTGACCCGCGTGATCGACAACACGATCGCGTTCACGAGCTCGGCGGCGATCTTCGTGTGCGGCGTGGCGGAATCGTGCATCCGTCCGATCGAAAGCTTCATCGTTGAGCACAACCTGCTGCACAAGACGAAGGGCGACGCGCTCAATCTTCAGCCGACCGCCGGCAAGTACGTGATCGAGGAGAACACCCGCCGCTGAAACGAAGGTCCGAGGGCGTGGACGAGTCCCGCTCGACCGGATGCTCGCGGCGGCCAGCGGTTAGTCTGCGCGCATGACCGTCCACGCGCCAGGGCTCTCACCGGCGTGGGGCTGGCTGGACGCCGCGACCGCCCGTCGCCTCGAGCGGAGGCTCGTCGAGGCGCTTCGCCGCTCCCGTGCCACCGGAACGCCGGCGCTGACGAGCGTGACCGGGCGAGTCGATCCTGGGATCGACCCAAGCGCGGTCGCGATCGCCTCTCGGCGCCCCGGCGAGCCGTGGTTCTGCCTCGAGCAGCCCGATCGGGACGGCTACGCGGTCGCCGCGATCGGATCGGTACGCGTGCTCGAAGCGGATGGCGCCGGGCGGTTCGCGGATGTCGCCGGCCGCTGGTCCATGGTGGCGGCATCCGCGCTCGCCGATGACGCCGACGGCCCGGCCGGCTCGGGTTTGATCGCGCTCGGCGGGTTCGCGTTCGCGCCCGACGGCGGCGACTCTCCTCGGTGGGAGGGATTCGCGCCGGCGTCGCTCGTCGTCCCTGAGCTGTCGCTGGCGCGCGCCGGCGATCGGGTGTCGTTGACCGTGAACGTCGAGGTGGCCCCAGACGACACCCTCGAGGACCTGTCGGCGCGGGTTGCGGGGCGCCTCGCCGAGTTGCGCACGCCGGCGCTGCCGCTGCTCGACCCGGCACCGGCGGGCGAGTACAAGGTGCTCAGCCCGATGCCGCCGTCGCACTACGAGGAGGCAGTCGCGCGGGCGGTCGAGCGGATCCGCGCGGGCGAGCTCGAGAAGATCGTCCTGGCCCGCGAGGTCGAGGTCCACGCGCCGGTCGATCACGACGTGGGCGCCGTGCTCGGCTTGCTCCGCGAGGCGTTCGCGTCCTGTTACGTGTTCGCGGTCGGGCGCGGGGATGCCGTTTTTCTGGCGGCCAGCCCGGAGCTACTGGTACGCCGGGAGGGGCAGCGGGCTTCCACCGTCGGGCTCGCGGGCTCCTCGCGGCGGAGTGCCGACCCGGCGGTCGACGAGCACCTCGGCGAGCAGCTGCTGCGCAGCGACAAGGACCGCGAGGAGAACGCGATCGTGGTGCGCCGGATCGCTCGTGCGCTGCGGCCTCACTCGGTGTGGGTGACGGCCGCGCCCGAGCCGGTGCTGGTCCGGGTCGCGAACATCATCCACCTCGGAACGCCGATCCGCGCCCAGCTGGCTGCTCCCCTGAGCGCGATCGAGCTGGCCGGAGTGCTCCACCCAACGCCGGCCGTCGGAGGCGAGCCTCTGGAGGTCGCCGCGCCGCTGATACCGGCGCTCGAGGGCCTCGACCGCGGCTGGTACGCCGGGACCGTGGGGTGGACCGACGCCGCCGGCGACGGCGAGTTCTGCGTGGCGCTGCGGTGCGGGCTCGTGCGGGGGCGCGTGGCGCACCTGTACGCCGGCGGGGGGATCGTGCGCGACTCCGACCCGGTGGCGGAGCTGGCCGAGACCGAGGTCAAGCTGGGCGCGTTGTTGCCGGTACTGGCGGGCTGATCGCCTGCGCGGACGGCCGTCGCAGGCGGCGCGGGCGACCGCAAAACGTGACACCGCGCCGGTCCCGCGAGGTCCAGTGTGCACATAAGCACCCTTGAGATGCTTATATGCACTCGCCGGCTCGCAGGGGAGGTGGCGTGTCACGTTATGCAGCCTCCACGCCCGGCCTGATCAACCGCGCGTGATTGCCGCCACCGCGGCCTCCGCCACGCGACGGTGGAGCGCCAGGTTCTCGTCGCGATCGGTCCGCACCTCGATAATCGTCGTGGCGTCGCCGGCGATCGACGTCTCGACCGCGTCGCGAAAGCCGGCAAGCGTCTCCGGCCGGCGGTACTGGCAGCCGTAAAGCGCGGCCATCCGGGAGAAGTCGAGACCGTGCGGGGTGGCGACGTGCTCCTCGAACGCGTCGGTCTCGCCGGCGACGGCCAAGAAGTGAAAGATCCCGCCACCGTCGTTGTTGAGCAGCACGATCGTCAGCGACAGCCCCAGCCGCGAGGAGGCCAGCAGCCCGCCGACGTCGTGGGCGAGCGCGACGTCGCCGATCAGCAGCACCACCGGGCCGCCGCTCGATGAGGCGGCCGCGGTGCCGAACGCCGACGAAACCGTGCCGTCGATCCCGTTCGCACCGCGGTTCGAGAGCACACGCGGCGCGTCCTCGCGGGCCGCGAGGAATTCCTCGACGTCGCGGATCGGCATCGAGGAGGCGACGAACAGGGTCGCCTCCCGAGGCAGCCACTCGCCCAGGCTGCGCGCCACGAGCGGCTCCGAAAGCTCTTCGCCGACCATGCGCCCGATCGCGCCGGCGATGGCGTCGTCGGCGGCGCGCCATGAGGCGAACCACTCGCCATCGCTATCAAGCGCCTGATCGCCGAGCAGCGCTCGATATGGGGCCCGGATTCGCATCCCGACGACGCCGTCGGGGTCCTGCCAGGCGCCGTCGGGGTCGAACGCGATCTGCGCGGTCTGTAGCCCCGCCAGCCACGCGCGGAGCGGCTTCGAAGTAGGCAGATCGCCGGTCCGGATCACGAACTGGGGTCGGTGCCCGGCCGCGAACTCGGGGTCGCGCAGCAGCAGGTCATAGTGCGCGATCGCCGCCTCGCCGCGGCGCGCGCCCGACAGCGGGTCGGCAAGCAGCGGGATCTGATTCCGTGCGGCGAACCGCGCCAGCTCCTGCGCGGCCGCGGGGTCGCGATCCGAGCCGGCGACGATCACGATCCGGCCGGAAGGGGGCGTGCCACCGGCCGGAGCGCCGGAGACACCCGAATCGAACGTCACGTACGGCCGGGCGCCGGCGCGACCGGTGTCGTCGTCGGGCAGCGGCAGCGGGCGGTCGAGCACGAGCGGTTCGCGGAGCGGGAAGTTGAGGTGGACGGGGCCCGGCGGTCCCGCGGCCGCGGTCCAATACGCCCGGCAGGCCAGCGTGCGGATGAAGCGGAGCGCCGCCGGGGTCGCCTCATCGACCCCTACCTCGAAGAACCACTTGACCGCATCGCCGTAGAGCTTCAGCTGGTCAATCGTCTGGCCGGCTCCGACCTCCCGGAGCTCCGGCGGGCGGTCGGCGGTGAGCACGATCAGCGGCACGCGCGCGTGCCGCGCCTCGATCACCGCGGGCGCGAGGTTCGCGGCGGCGGTGCCGGAGGTGCATGTCACCGCCACCGGTACATCCGTACGCTTGGCGGCGCCGAGTGCGAAGAAGCCGGCGCAGCGCTCGTCGATGTGCGACCAGCACCGGATCCGCTCCTCGCGCACGAGCGACAGGACGATCGGCGTGCAGCGAGACCCCGGCGCGGTGCACGCGTGCTCCATCCCACAGCGGGCGAGCTCATCGCAGAAGGCGCGCAGCAGCAGGTAGGTGTCGGTGGCGGTCATGATGCGGAGCTGATGGCGCGCGATGTCGTCCTCCTCCACGGCTTCACCCACACCGGGGCGAGCTGGGACCCCGTGGTCGCGGCGCTCGGCGAAAGCTATCGTGCGTTCGCGCCCGACATCCGCGGCCACGGATCGGCGAGCGACCGGGAACCGGTCGCGCTCGACGGCGTGATCGAGGATGTAGCCGGGCTCGCGCCGGCGCGGTTCACGCTGGTCGGGTACTCGATGGGCGGGCGGCTCGCCCTGCACGCCGCACTCGCCCCGGCACTCAAACCGCGGATCGATCGTCTGGTGCTGATCGGCGCCAGCCCGGGGATCGCCGACCCGGTCGAGCGACAAACACGACGCGCCGACGACGACGTACTCGCCGACCAAGTCGAGGGCATGACGATCGAGCAGTTCGCGGAGCGCTGGGCACAGACGCCGGTGCTCGCCGGGCAGCCGCCCGCCGTGGCCGCAGCCGTCCACGCCGATCGCCTACGGAGTACACCGACCGGGCTCGCTAGAGCGCTCCGCGGGCTGGGTACGGGCGCACTCCCCTCGCTGTGGGAGCGGCTGCCGGAGGTTCGGGCGCCGGCGACGCTCATCGCCGGCGAGCGCGACGAAAAATTCAGAGCGATCGCGACCGAGATGGCGCGCGAGCTACGAGACGCCCGGGTCGCCGTGATCCCGGACGCGGGTCACGCCGTGCACCTGGAGGCGCCGGCGCCGGTCGCGGCTGTTATTCGCCAGGGCTAAGCGGCCTGGAGGACGATCGCGGCCGCCGGTCCGCACTCGCAGACGTCGTCCACCAGGCGCACAGCGGTGCTCTGCTCCCAACGCCCGCTCTCAACCAGCGCCCGGCAAAGGGCGGCGACGTCTTCGAGCGCGTCGCACGCCTCGACGTCGGCGTTCAGATCGGTGCTGAAGATGAGGTTGTCGGCGGCATAGCGGATCCGCTGCTGCTCGTCGTCGAACAGCTTGCTCGGACCCATGTCGTCGAGCGTCTTCATGACCCGTCGGTACGCCTTGGAACGTTCAGGACTCATCTTGGATCTCCCGGTGAAAACTGCTGCTGCTCAGTTGATCAACATGGTCGTCAGCTGAGCCCTCTGCCTTTAGTACGAATTTGAAAATTCTTCGGTTCACTTTTCTACCCGGCGCAGAGGGACTGAAGCGTGACCTCGCTCACATGAGCGTTGATTAGGCCGCCTGATACCAGCAGATCAGGCCATCACCGAGGCCCGGACCGTCCGGGAGCCCGATCCGGCCGTCGCGCGCCGGTAACGGATCATCGCGCTCGGCGAACAGTCCGAGCGTCGCCAATCCGCAGGCGCGGTCCGGTCGCACGACCGCCGCCGTGTGCAGCGCCGCAGCGATCCCTAGCGGACCGTCGAGGGTCGAGGCGAGGTAGATCTCGTACCCGGCTGAGCGTGCCTGACGGGCCGCGTCGACCACGGCGGTGATGCCGCCAAAGCTGGCGATCTTCAGGCACACGGCCTGGCACACACGGTCCTCGAGCGCTCCGATCGCCGACGCGGTTTCGTCGAGCGCGGTCGGCACGGTCGTCGCGACCGCGAGCTCTCGTGTCTGGGCGAGCCCGCGGACCGGTTCCTCGCACAGCTCGATCCCCACGGGCGCGAGCACCCTCAGCGCAGCGGTGGCCTCCTCGACTGACCACGCACCGTTCGCATCTAGCCTGATCGCCACGTCCGGCCCGAGCACCGCCCGGACCGCGGCAAGACGGCCGGCGTCGTCGCCGATCCCAACCTTCGCCTTGACGCAGCGAAAGCCGGCTGCCCTGGCGACGCTCGCCTGGGCGGCGGCGCCGGCACGGTCCGAGGCGGCGATCGTGTAGTTGACCTCGACCGGCTCGGCGGCGGGCGCCCCCAGCAGCCGCCACACCGGCTGTCCGGCTCGCTGTCCCTCGAGATCCCACAGCGCGAGGTCGACGGCCGCTATCGCGGGCGCGAGCACAGCCAGCTCGGCGCACCGTGCCAGAAGCTCCTCACGAGGCAGCCCCGCACCGCGTGCGAGCGTCGACCGGCACGCTTCGAGGGCGTCGCGGACGTCCTCGACAGTGGCGCCGTTGTAGTCGGGCAGCGGCGCGGCCTCGCCGAACCCGACCCGCCCGGCCGAGTCCTCCAGACGCAACAGCACGAGCTCGCGGTCGCCGACGGATCCCGATGCCGAAACAAACGGCGCGCGCATGCGCGCCCTGAAGAATTCGACGTCGACGTTCACCGACTCAGCAGCAGCCCGGCGGCCAGCAGCGTGCAGAACACGAGCTGAAGCATGCCGGTCTGGGCGAGCGCGCCGTTCAGCGACAGTCCGTCGGTGCGGTTGCGCACGACGCGCACCACCCGGGCCGCGAGCGGAAGCGTCAGCCAGGCCAGCAGCAGCCATGGGCTGAGCGGTCCGAACGCCCACGTCACCGGCACCAGCACATAGGCCAGGTAGACGGTCACCGCGAACAGCGTCCGAGCGCTGTCACGACCGAGCCGCACCGCGAGCGTCCGCTTGCCGGCGCGCCGGTCGGTGTCGATGTCCCGGATGTTGTTGACCATCAGGAGTCCCGCCGCGAGCAGCCCGACGGGGACCGCGAGCGCGAACGCCTCCCAGTCGAGGCGCTCGACCTGCACAAAGAACGACCCGGCGACCGCGACGATCCCGAAGAACAAGAACACGAACAGCTCGCCCAGCCCCTCGTATCCGTAGGGTCGCGGCCCACCCGTGTACAGCACGCCCGCGAGGATCGAGGCGGCGCCGACGAGCAGCAGCTGCCACCCCGCGACGACCACGAGATACACCCCCGCCAGGACGGCGACGCCGAACGTCAGGTACGTGGCGATCAGCACCTGTTTGGGCGGCACGAGACCGCCCGCGGTGACGCGCACGGGGCCGAGGCGGTCCTCGGTGTCGGCTCCGCGCCGGGCGTCGGAGTAGTCGTTGGAGAGGTTCGTGCCGATCTGGATGAACATCGCGCCGACCAACGCCGCGACGAACCGCAGGGGATGGAACACGTGCAGAAAGCCCGCGAGCGCGGTCCCGACCAGCACCGGAGCGATCGCAGCCGGCAGCGTTCGTACGCGGGCAGCCATCAGCCAGATGCGAACGCCGCTCGGCCTGGTGGCCTCCCGTGTAGCTGTCATCACGCCCGGCGCGGAAACTTCGAGAAGTCCGGCTTGCGCTTCTCGAGGTAGGCGTTGCGCCCCTCCTGCGCTTCTTCGCTCATGTAGAAGAGCAGGTTCGCGTCGTGTGCGAACTGCTGGATTCCCGCGAGACCGTCCTCGTCGGCGTTGAAGCTCGCCTTGAGCATCCGCAGCGCGAACGGCGACAGCGCGAGCATCTCACGGCACCACTTGACGGTCTCCTGCTCGAGCTGGTCGAGCGGCACGACTGCGTTGACCAGCCCCATCGCGAGCGCCTCGTGCGCGTCGTACTGACGGCACAGGAACCAGATCTCCTTGGCCTTCTTCGGCCCCACCAGCCGCGATAGCACGCTCGCGCCGAAGCCGCCGTCGAACGAGCCGACCTTCGGACCGACCTGACCGAAGCGGCCGTTGTCGGCGGCGATCGTCAGGTCGCAGACGACGTGCAGAACGTGGCCGCCGCCGATCGCGTAGCCGGCGACCATCGCCACGATCGGCTTCGGCATCCGGCGCATCTGGACATGCAGATCGGTGACCTCGAACCGTCCGACCGCCTCGTGCCTGCCGGCGGCCGACGGGTCGGCACCGGTGACGTAGCCACCTCGCGATCCGCGCACGCGCTGGTCCCCGCCCGAGCAGAACGCGTCAGGGCCTTCGCCGGTCAGAATCACGACGCCGACGTCGAGGTCCTCGCGGGCACGCGTGAACGCATCCGACATCTCGACCACGGTCTCCGGACGGAACGCGTTGCGCACCTCGGGCCGGTTGATCGTGATCTTCGCGATGCCGGCGTCCTCGCCAGCAGCGATTTCGTACCGGATGTCTTCGTAGTCCCCGGCCGGTTTCCATGTCGTTGGCACGCGGGCGAGACTACCGTGTCGGGCATGTCATCCTGGGTCACCGCTGCGGCGGCCAGGCGTCCCGACCGGGTCGCGGTCGAGAGCCCCGAGCGCAGCCTCAGCTACGAACAGCTGCGTCACGCGGTGATCGGCGCGGCGGGGGAGCTTCAGGCACGGGGCGTCGGTCTCGGCTCGCGAGTGGCGCTCGCTCTGCCGGCCGGCGTCGACTTCCTGATCGCGTTCCACGGTTGCCTGGTCGCGGGTGCCGTGGCGATCCCGATCGATCTGCGCCTGAACGAGGCCGAGCGCGCGCGACGGATGGCCGGAGCGGAGGTCGTGGTGTCGGAGCCGCTCGCGCAGAACCCGTTGAACATGCCCGTCGCCTCGAGCGGAGACCGGCCGGTGGCCGTGATGCACACGTCGGGCACAACCGCGGCGCCTAAGCAGGTGCTTCTCACCCAGGGCAACTTCCTGGCGAGTGCGCTCGGGTCGGCGGTGGCGCTTGGCTTCGACCAAGACGAGCGCTGGCTGTGCCCGATGCCGCTCACGCACGTCGGTGGGCTCTCGATACCGATTCGAAGCGCGATCTACGGGACCACGGCCGTCCTTCACGGGCGGTTTGATACCGAGGCCGTGCTGCGAGAGCTGATGGAGCCGGGCCGCCGCATCACGCTGGTCTCGCTCGTACCGACGATGCTCGCGCGGCTGCTCGACGCGGGGCTGGCGCGGCCACCGACGTTGCGCTGGGCGCTGCTCGGCGGTGGGCCAATCCCGCCCGCGCTGCTCGAACGGGCCCAGGCGGCGGGCGTCCCGGTGGCGCCGACCTACGGCATGACCGAGGCTTGCTCGCAGATCGCCACGTTCGGATGGCCGCTGGCAGGAGTTGAGCTGCGGACCGCCGGCGACGGCGAGGTGCTCGTTTGCGGGCCGATCGTGTCCTCCGGCGCGGTGGCCGACGACGAGTGGCTTCACACCGGCGACATCGGGCGGTTCGACGGGCGTGGTCGCCTGGAGATCATCGGCCGCAAGTCCGACACGATCGTGAGCGGCGGCGAGAACGTCGCGCCGGCCGAGGTCGAGGCGACGTTGCTCGAACATCCAGCGGTGGCGGATGCCGCCGTCCATCCCCGCGCCGATCCGGAGTGGGGGGAGGCGGTGGTCGCGACGGTCGTGCTCCGGGAGGGCACCACCGCCGAGTCAGAGGAACTACGCGCGCACTGCGCGGCGCGGTTGGCGTCGTTCAAGGTCCCCAAGACGGTCAACTTCGCCCAGCAGCTTCCACGGACGGCGTCGGGCAAGCTGCTTCGACGCCAGCTTTAATCGGTGCCGTGTCCTCCGCTACGCGGTTCGAGGAATCCGAGTCTCCCAACCAGCTGACGATCGAGCAGCTGGCGGCGGAGTCCGGGATGTCGGTGCGCAACATCCGCGCCCACCAGGCGCGCGGGCTGCTCGACCCGCCCGAGGTCCGCGCCCGCGTCGGCTACTACGGGCCCGAGCACCTCGCCCAGCTACGGCTGGTCCGCGAGCTCCAAGACGACGGCTTCAACCTCAGCGGCATCAAACGACTGCTCGACGACACACAGGGCACCGCGGACCGCCTGAGGCAGTTCGGCGAGGCGCTCAGCGCCGCCGCCATCACCGAGCGGGGCGAGACACTCACGCTCGAAGAGCTCGGCAAGCGATTCCGCGTCAGCGCACAGGAGGCGCCCGAGGTGCTGGCGGAGGCCGAGCGGCTGGGGGTGCTCGTGCCGATCGGCGACGGACGGTTCACGGTGCCGAGCCCGTCCTTGCTGGCCATCGCCGAGGAGGTCGTCGGGCGTGGGATCTCGTTGCGCGGCGCGTTATCGATCCTCGAGGAGATCGACCGCCACTGCGAGTCGGTGTCGCGGTCGTTCGTCGAGCTGTTCCTACACGAGATCTGGAAGCCGTTCGCGCAGGCGGACATGCCCGCCGAGCGCTGGCCGGAGATGGTGCATGCCGTCGAACGGCTCGGGCCGGTGGCATCCGAGGCGGTGATGGCTATTTTCCAGCGGCGTCTGAGCGAGCAGATCGAAGGCGCGTTCCAGGAGATCACGCGGCGTCTTTCTGAGCGGGCGCCCGACAGAGAGGAGGAATAGTTGGGCATCTCCGATCCTGATGCGGTGAGGGCCGAAATGCTCGAGCGCTGGGGGCGAGCAGCCGCCGGGTGGGGCAAACGAGCGCAGCGCGTGCGCGAATTCGGGCTGCCGGTGTCGGCCTGGATGCTCGACCACGCAGGGTTGCAGCCCGGCCTGCGGGTGCTCGAGCTCGCGGCCGGCCCGGGGGAGACGGGATTCCTCGCGGCTGAGCTGATCCGTCCGGGCGGCTTCCTCGTGTGCAGCGACGCAACCGACGAGATGCTCGAGGTCGCGCGTGCCCGCGCGGACGAGCTGGGAATCGAAAACGTCGAGTTCAAGCGGATTGAGCTCGAGTGGATCGACCTCGACACCGCCAGCGTCGACGTGGTGCTGTGCAAATGGGGACTGATGTTCGCGGTCGATCCGGAGGCCGCGTTGCGCGAGGTGCGCCGCGTGCTGCGCCCGGGTGGTCGAGTCGCGCTCGCGGTGTGGGACGAGCCTCCGGCGAACCCGTGGGCCACGATCACGACGCGGGCGCTGGTCGAGCTCGGGTACACCACGCAGCCCGATCCCGAGGCGCCTGGGATGTTCGCGCTGGCGCCGCCGGGGCGCGTGCAGGACCTGCTCGAGGCCGCGGGGTTCCTGGACGTGGTGGTCGAGTCGGTCGAGCCGCCGCGGACGTTTGACAGCGTCGAGGCTTACATCGCCGAGACCGACGATCTGTCGAGCATGTTCGGCGACGTGTTCGATCCGCTAGCGGACGATCAGCGCGCGGAGGTGATCGCCAGGATCGCTCAGCTCGCGGAGCCGTATATCAGACGCGACGGGGTACTGCGGTTCCCGGCCCGATCGCTGGTCGCGGCGGCGGACGCCTGAGGGCAGACTCGGCCGCGCTCGGAGCCTTCCCGCAGGCAAAACCAATGAACGCGATGTTGCAGGCTGAAAGGCCGATTGCAGCGATTCCGGTTGCGGCGCTTGTTGACGACACTGGGGCGCATGCATTTGCGACTTTCTCTGCTGATTACCGTCGTGGCCGGCGGGATGCTCGGTGTTCCCGCGACCGCCTCGGCATATTTCGTCCACGTCATCTCCAAGGGTGAATCCCTGTCGTCGATCGCCGCCCAGGACGGCCTGAGCGTCGACGCGCTTGCCGCAGCCAACGGTCTCTCGCCCGGCACCCAACTCCTCGCCGGCTCGACCATCCAGATCCCTCCGCAGGGGGCGAGCGCGGTCGCGCCGTCGACGACTGAGGAGACCGGTGAGACGACGAGCACGGCCGTGCCCACGAGCACGAGCACGTCGGGCGCCTATGTCGTTCAGGCCGGCGACACGCTGTCGGCGATCGCCGCGCGCGCCGGAGTCAGCGTCAACTCGCTCGCCGCGGCCAACGGCCTCAATCCTGACGCATTCCTCTTGACCGGCACGGTGCTCCACCTGTCCGGCTCCTCCGCCTCGTCGGGGACGGTCATGACCGCGAGCGATACGACGGGCTCCGGCGCCTCCTACGTCGTCCAAGCGGGCGACACGCTTTCGGCGATTGCGGCGCGCTCGGGCACGACGGTCGACGCCCTCGCCTCGGCAAACGGGCTCGATCCGAGCCACTACCTGGTGAGCGGAACTGTCCTCAGGGTGCCCTCGGGTTCGGGATCAGGGTCGACGATCGACGTGTCCATGTCGAGCGACACGAGCGGCTCGAGCGCCGCGACATCGCAGCCCGTCGGTACGACCGCGCAGGGAACCCCGACCGATCCGCCGTATCCCACGCCCGAGCGCGTCACTGCCTCCGAGGTCGGCTCCGTCGCCGCCGCGAACGGCGTGCCGGCGTCACTCGCCGCGGCGATCGCCTGGCAAGAGAGCGGCTTCAACAACGACCTCGTCTCGAGCGCAGACGCCCGGGGCGTGATGCAGATCCTCCCGGGGACGTGGGAGTGGATCCAGCACTCGCTCGATACCGGCGGTCCGGCGCTGGCCCCGGCGTCCGCCGCCGACAACGTGCGCGGCGGGGTGCTGCTTCTGCGCTCTCTGCTCCAGTCGACCGGCGGCGATCCGGCGATGGCGGCCGCGGGCTACTACCAGGGCCTGCCGTCGGTCCTCCAGCACGGTGTCTATCCGTCTACGCAGAACTACGTCAACAGTGTGCTCGCGCTCGAACGCCAGTTCGGCGGCGGCGGATGATCCACTGAGAACTCGCCGGGGAGCCGCGTCATCTACGCTCCCCGGCAATGTTCTACGACGACGACGCTGACCTACACAAGCTCGACGGCAAGACCGTCGCGATCATCGGCTACGGCTCGCAGGGGCACGCCCACGCGCTGAACCTGCAGGACTCGGGGGTATCGGTCGTGGTCGGCCTGCGTCCGGAGTCGAGCAGCGTGGCCAAGGCGCGCGAGCACGGCCTGCGCGTGGCCGAGCCCGCCGATGCCGCCAGCGAGGGCGACATCGTGATGATGCTGGTCCCCGACGAACTCCACCGAGCCGTGTGGGAATCGGGCGTCAAGGACGGCGTGGCCCCCGGGAACATGGTCATGTTCGGACACGGCTTCTCCATCCACTACGGCGAGGTCGTGCCGCCGCCGGACGTCGACGTTGCGCTGGTCGCGCCGAAGGGCCCCGGCCACCTGGTCCGGCGGCAGTTTCTGGAGGGCTCGGGCGTGCCGGGACTCGTCGCGGTCAATCAGGACGCGAGCGGCGACGCGCTCGCGGTCGCGCTCGCCTACGCGAAGGGCATCGGCTGCACGCGCGGCGGCGTGATCGAGACCACGTTCAAGGACGAGACTGAGACCGACCTGTTCGGCGAGCAGGCGGTGTTGTGTGGCGGGGTGACAGAGCTCGTGCGCGCCGGCTACGACACGCTGACCGAGGCGGGGTACGACCCACGACTCGCCTACTTCGAGGTCCTGCACGAGCTCAAGCTGATCGTCGATCTCATGTACGAGAAGGGCATCGCGGGGATGCGGTACTCGATCTCGAACACCGCCGAGTACGGCGACATGACCCGCGGCAAGGTGATCATCAGCGACTCCACCCGCGAGGCGATGAAGCAGGTTCTCGCCGACATTCAGTCCGGGGATTTCGCCCGCGAGTGGATCGCCGAGAACCGGGCCGGGCAGGAGAACTTCAAGCGCATGCGCGAGGAGCAGGCCGGGCATCAGGTCGAGGTCGTCGGCCGCGAGCTCCGCGCGCAGATGGACTGGATCGACACCGAGTTCCAGGAATAGGTTGGCGAACCCCCCGGCTCGCGGGGTAGTTCGTTACCGTTGAAGAGGCCCGCATGACGCAGACCGACACCGTTCTGCAGATCCCAGACGCCCTGAAGCCCGCCGACGGCCGGTTCGGTTCGGGACCTTCTCGCGTACGCCCGCAGCAACTCGCGCACCTGGCGGGGGAGGGCGCGGCGATCATGGGAACTTCTCACCGCCAGGCTCCGGTCAAGCGCGTGGTGGGCCAGATCCGCTCTGGGCTGCGCGAGCTCTTTGCGCTCCCCGACGGCTACGAGGTCGTACTTGGCAACGGCGGCACGACCGCGTTCTGGGACGCAGCGACGTGCTGCCTGGTCCGCGAACGGGCGCTGAATCTCTCCTATGGCGAGTTCTCTTCGAAGTTCGCGGCGTCCACGCGGGGGGCTCCGTTCCTCGCCGATCCGATCGTGATCGAGGCCGAACCCGGCGATGCGCCGGCGCCGCAGTCAGACCCGGACGCCGACGTGATCGCGTGGGCCCAGAACGAGACCTCGACCGGCGTGATGGTGCCGGTGATGCGACCGGCCGGCTCAGAGGGTTCGTTGGTGTTGATCGACGCGACCTCGGGGGCGGGGGGCCTCCCGGTCGACGTTTCCCAGGCTGACGCGTACTACTTCGCGCCGCAGAAGGGGTTTGCCTCGGACGGAGGCCTGTGGCTTGCCCTCCTCAGCCCGGCCGCGCTCGAGCGGATCGGTCAGGTAGCCGCCGATCCCGGCCCCGGACGCTGGATCCCCGATTTCCTCTCGCTTCAGACCGCGCTCGAGAACTCGGTCAAGGACCAGACCTACAACACGCCGGCGATTGCGACGCTGTTGCTGCTAGCCGATCAGCTCGGCTGGATGCTCGAGCGGGGCGGTCTGGCCGGGATGGTGGCGCGTACGACCGAGTCCTCCGCCCATCTCTATGGCTGGGCGTCGAAGCACGAGCACGCCGAGCCGTTCGTGGCAGACCCGAGCAAGCGCTCGCTGGTCGTCGGCACGATCGACTTCGATCCGGAGGTCGACGCCGCAGCGGTGGCGGCGACACTGCGGGCCAACGGGATCGTCGATGTCGAGCCGTACCGGAAGTTGGGGCGAAACCAACTTAGAGTTGCGATGTTCCCGGCGACCGATCCCGCCGACGTGAAGGCGCTCACGGCCTGCGTCGACTGGGTGCTGGAGCGCATGCTGTGACCGCCACCGAGTCGGCCTCGGTTGCGCCGCAGCCGGACGGGGGCCGTCCTCACGTGCTGGTGGCGGAAAAGATCGGCGACTCCGGTATCGAGCTGCTCAAGGAGTATTTCGACGTCGACGTCGGCGCCGGCTGGTCGCGCGAGGAGCTCGAGGAACGGATCGGCGAGTACGACGGCGTCTTGATCCGCTCGGCGACGAAGCTCGATGCCCCGCTGATCGCGCGCGCCGCGCGGTTGCGAGCCGTCGGCCGGGCCGGGGTGGGGGTCGACAACGTCGACGTCGATGCCGCCACCAAGGCCGGGATCATCGTCGCCAACGCGCCTCAGTCGAACGTGATCACCGCCGCCGAGCACACGATGGCGCTGCTGCTCGCGCTGGCGCGCAACATTCCCCAGGCACATGCGTCGCTGATCGGCGGCGCGTGGGAGCGCTCGAAGTTCTCCGGCGTCGAGCTGTACGAGAAGACGCTCGGGATCCTCGGCTTCGGCAAGATCGGCCAGCTCGTGGCCGAACGCGCGAGGGCGTTCGGGATGCGCGTGATCGCGTTTGACCCGTACGTCTCCGCCGACCGTTACCGGGAGCTGCGCGTCGAAAAGGCCGAGTCGTCTGACGACGTCTACGCGAGGGCGGACTTCATCACGCTGCACCTGCCCAACACGCCCGACACCAAGGGCTGGCTCGACGCCAAGGCGCTGGCTAAGTGCAAGGACGGCGTGCGCATCCTCAACGTCGCGCGCGGGCCGCTCGTCGTCGACGCGGATCTGAAGGACGCGCTCGATTCGGGCAAGGTCGGGGGCGCAGCGCTCGACGTGTTCACGACCGAACCGGTCACCGATTATCCGCTGTTCGGCTACCCCAACGTCGTCGTCACGCCGCACCTCGGCGCCTCGACCGCCGAGGCGACCGACCGCGCCGGCTACCAGGCCGCCGAGCAGGTCGTCGCCGCCCTCACCGGCGGCGTCGTCACCAGCGCCGTCAACGTTCCCGCGATCTCGCCGGAGGACATGGAGGTCCTCGGTCCGTTCGTGTCGCTTTGTCGATCGCTCGGGCGGATTGCCGTCGAACTCACCGAGCGCTCGTCGATTGATCTGGTGCGGACCGAGTTCCTCGGCAGGATCGCCGAGCGCGACACCAGCCTCCTCACGATCCAAGTCCTGCTCGGAGTGCTGCGCGGCCACTGCGAAGAAGATGTCGGCGTCGTTAACGCGCCGGGCCTGGCGGCCGAGCGGGGGATCGAGGTCGTCGAGATGAGACGGGCGGCCGTCCGCGACTACTCCGATCTTGTGCGCGTGACGGTCGAAAGCGGCGAGGACACCGTGCTCGTGGCCGGCACCGTCTTTGGCCGGCGCAACCGTGAGCATCTCCTCGAGGCCTGGGGCCAGCGCTTCAACATCCAACTCGAGAAACACATCACGATGTTCCGCTACGGCGACGTACCCGGCATGATCGGCCGTGTCGGCACGCTTTTCGGTGCGCGCGGCATCAACATCGTGTCGGCCGCTGTCGGGCACGTGGACTCCGACAGCATCGGCGCCGGACCACTCGCGGTGATGGTGATCACCACCGACGCGCCGGTCCCGCAGGATGTGATCGACGAGATCGTGGCGCTCGACGGGTTCGAGGCCGGCCGCACGATGATTCTTTAGCTGGCATCACGCAGTGCTCGCGTCCGGCGGATCCCTGCTGATGGCGGCCTTGCTCGCCAGCGCACTAATTCCATCGGGGCTGCTGGGGCGGGCATAGGGCTGGGTAGAGTGGGTAGGGATGAGGGTTGTCGTCGCGCCCCTGCGCAGCTTCCTCTCCGGCGAGCGGCGGATCGTCGAGGTCGGCGGCCGCTCGATCGGCGTGTTCCACGTCGGCGAGAGCTTTTACGGCATCCGCAACCGCTGCCCGCACCAGGGTGGGCCGTTGTGCCTCGGTCATCTGCTCGGGGACGCAGTGGCCGACTCTCCCGGAAGCGCCCGGCTTTCTGCGGATCCGCTGCGGATCGCGTGTCCCTGGCATGGCTGGGAGTACGACCTCGACAGCGGTCAGTCGTTCATGGGCGCGGTCTCGCCGGGGGTTAAGAGCTACGGGGTGGAGCTGTCACCGGGAGGGTCGCTCGGTGACGACGTGCGAGCGGTAGCGCCGGCGAAACGGGTACCGGGTCCCTATGTGGCGGAGACGTTCGAGGTGAACGTCGAGGATGAGTACGTCGTACTGCATGCGTGAGGTGAGCCATGGCTTCTCAGGTTGAGACTCGTTCTGAGGTTGTTGCCGAGACGTTGCGGTCGGTGGAGCTTGTGGACTGCGACGTGCACGCTCAGGCGACCGAGGCGATGCTCGCTCGTTACTTGAGTCCTGCCGCCCGACGAATGCTCGAGCGTTATGGAAGGCGAACCCCGCGCGTCACGGAGTGGTATCCGCGTGTCCGCCACTCCGGCATGCGCGTCGACGCGTGGCCGGGCAAACCCGGGCATATCTGGGGGAGCGATCCGGAGCTGACGCGCGAGCAGTTGCTCGACGAGTTCGACATCGACTACGCCGTGCTGGAGGTGCTGAGCGGACAGGATTGCTACGACCATCCCGACTTCGCGGCGGAGTGGAACAGCGCGGTGAACGAGTGGCAGCTCGATGAGTGGTTGTCGTTCGATGCTCGGTTCCGCGGGACGATCGCGGTTCCGCACGAGTATCCGGATCTGGCGGTCGCCGAGATCGAGCGGCGCGCCGCTGACGAGCGGTTCGTTGCGGTGCTTTTGCCGGCCAGCGCCGCCGATCAGCTCGGCGCTCGGAAGTACTGGCCGATCTACGAAGCGGCGACCGCGCACGGGCGGCCGGTCGCATTCCACACCGGCGGGTATGTAGATCACCGCGGAGCGGGCTATCCATCGTTCTACCTTGACTACCACGTCGGCAATGGGATCGTCATGCAGGGCCAGCTCGCGAGCATGGTGGCCGGCGGCATGTTCGAGGCCATCCCGGGCCTCCGGGTGGTGCTGACCGAATGCGGCGTAGCGTGGGCCGCGGCGTTGCGCTGGTCTCTCGACGCCGCCTGGGATCTGATGCGCGAGGACCATCCGCGGTTGCAGCGCAAGCCGTCGGACTACGTCGACGAACACGTGTGGTTCACCACGCAGCCGATCGAGGAGCCCGACGACCCGCAGCATCTGGTGTACGCGATCGAGCATGCGCGCCTCGGTGAACGGCTGCTGTTCGCGACCGACTACCCCCACTGGGACTTCGATTCGCCCAAGCAGGCGCTGCCCCGGGCTCTGAGTCCATCGTTGAGGCGGGCGATCCTGCGCGACAACGCGCTCGCGTTGTACGGGCTGCCGGCTGAGCGACCGGCCTAGTCGATGGACACGATCGACTGCGATGTGCATTGCGCGCCGGCGTCCTACGACGCGCTGTTTCCCTACCTCAGCGACTACTGGCGCCAGTACATCACGGAGGCGGGGATCCGGTTGACCGGCGTCGCGCACGCCTATCCGCCCGGTGCTGTGCCACCCGCGCCGTCCAGCTACGACGAGCTGTCCGAACGCGTCCTCGAGTCGGCCGACCGGCGATTCGTGGTTTTGAACTGTGTCACCGGATTCGAGACACACCGGAACCCTTACTTCTCGGCAGCCGTAGCGTCAGCGATCAACGACTGGATGCGCGAGGAAATGCTGGCGCGCGATGAGCGGTTGCGCGCGAGTCTTGTCGTCTCGACGATCTCTACCGAGGACGCGGTCGCCGAGATCTCGAGGGCGGGGGACGATCCTGGTTTCGTGCAGGTCCTGCTGCCGGTGCGGAGCGACCTGCCGTGGGGCCACAAGATCAACCATCCGATCTTCGCCGCAGCCCGCGAAGCTGGGTTACAGGTCGGTCTGCACGCATGGGGGCGCGCCGGCAAGGCGGCCACCCCCAGCGGGTTCACGACGACCTACCTCGAGGACTACGTTGGAAACCAGCCGATCGCCCAGGCGCAGGTGCTGAGCTTCGTCAGCGAGGGCGTGTTCGAGCGCTTCCCGGACCTCCGGGTCGTGGTGACGGAGTGCGGCTTTGCGTGGCTCCCACCGCTGCTGTGGCGCTTCGACAAGGACTGGAAGGGTGTGTGGCGCGAGGTACCGTGGGTTAAGCGCCGGCCGTCCGAGTACGTCGTCGATCACTTCCGCTTCACGACCGCGCCGGCGCACCTGGCGCCGGATCCGGTGGCGGTGCAGCACCTGCTCGAGATGATGGACGCGCCGGCGATGCTCGCGTACGCGTCCGACTACCCGCACGACCACGGCGACGGGCTGCCGCGGCTGCTCGATCAGCTCAGCGACGACGACCGCGGGCGCGTGCTGTGGGGGAACGCGGCCGCGCTGTACGGGCTCGAGGGCTAGGCGCGCCGCTCGCTGTGCGCGTCGGCTTGGGCCGGATGCGGCCGGCCGTCATGACCCGAATGTCTCCTGCCGACCCGGTCTGACGGCGGCTTGAACAGCCGGGTGTACGGAACGTCAAGCTGGAAGATCCGTGCGGCGTTCCCGCCCAGGATCAGGTTCATGTCGTCCTGGGAAAGCCGCAACGAGGTCAGCTCGCGGAGGCTCCATCCCCAGTAATCGACCTGGTAGTGGACGATCCCCTCCTTACGGAGCTGCACCGGGTAACTCGGCGGGGTCCGTCCGAGCTGCGAGTAGATCTGCATGCTCGCGCCCCAGTCAGTCCCCCACAGCAACTTCTCGGGGCCGATGTTCGGGTCGACCAGTGGCTTTTCGTAGAGCTCGCGCCACCACAACCCAGTCTCGACGTACACGTTGTCGTGCGCGCCTACGACGTTCAGGCACTCCTCGTACCACCGCTCCCACCACCACGCCTGGATCCCGCCGTGGTCGAAGATCAGCACGAGGTCGGGGAATGCCGCCGCGATGTCGTGCCCCCACAGCGGGTTGCTGTTGGCCGGGCCGAGAAAACCGTAGGAGTACGCGGCCGTGTAACCCATCGGAATGCCGGTGTGGTAGCGCAGCGGGACCTTGTGACGGTTGGCCACCTCGGCGATCCTCAACATGTTGGTGACAGCCTCGGCTCGGCTCACGGGACGGTTGGGGTCGTAGGGGAGGGGCATGTACGGCATCGACTCGCCGATCGCGACGAACCGGCCGGTGCCGAGTAGACGGTCGAACTCCGCGCACACGCCGTCGATGCTCCACTCCGTCTCGCCCTCACGGCAGCGGCGCATGTAGTCGGTGATGCCGCACGCGGCCACGTACTTCCCGGGTGAGTGGTCGACGATCTCCAGGTTGAGCTCGTCGGTCATCCCGAACGCCGGCAGCAGTACGCACATGTCGACGCCGTAGCAGTCCATGTCGTACTCGAGCCGCGACGAGTTGTCGTAGGGCACGAGCCCGGACATCGTCGCGCCGAGCGCATCCCACTGAGCCGTCGGGGCCGGCGTGCGGTCGGCGACCGCGCCACCGGCGGCAAAGCGCTGAGCGTGAACGTGAGTATCGACGACAAATCGCCCTGCCTTCATGGGGTTCCTCTCACGGTTGGGGATGAGGTTGTGTGGCCTGGACGGACCCCCGTCCTGCGGTCAAGCACGCGCTTTGCCTTCGTGTGCTCAGCGCGGGGGAGCGATCCTTCGACGAGCACCTCGACCTCGGGGTTCACCCCGAGGCCTCCGCGCATCGACTCCTGAACACGCTCGCGTAGCGTTGCGTCGCCGCCCTTGGTGGCGAGCGCCTCGACCTGGATCGTCACGACCGGGAGCCCGCGCGGTCCGGTGTCGAGCACGATCCGGTACTCGGGAGAGAGCTGTTCATGCCGGCGAACGATGTTCTCAACCGCCGACGGGAAGAAGTTGACGCCCCGGTACCAGATCATGTCGTCGGTGCGGCCCTCGATCCGCTCGATCCTCGTGACAGTGGCCCCGCACGCGCACGGCGTTGACACGATCAGCCGCCCGACGTCACGGCTCCGGTAGCGCAGGAGCGGCTGCGTGTCACCGATCAGGTTCGTGAACACAATCTCGCCGGTCTCGCCCTCGGGCAGCGGCTGACCCGTCTCGGGGTTCACGCACTCGACGGCGGCGATGTCATCGGAGATGTGCAGTGCTCCGGACGACGGGCAGTTGCCACCCAGTGGCCACACCTCAGTCAGCCCGTAGCCGTCGACCACATCCGCCACCCCGTACCGACCCGCGATCGTCGCGTGGGTCGCATCGATCGCGGCCCCGGGCTCGCCGAACGAGGTGACCGCGCGGACGCCACAGGCCGCGAGATCGACGCCGAGCTCGCGCGCCACCTCGGACAGATGAACGATGTAGGAGGCGGCGCCGGCAATCGTGCCCGGGCGCAGCTCCGCGATCGCCTCCACCTTCGTCCGCGTGTCCCACAGGCCGGCCAGCAGTGGTATCTGCCCGCGCTCGCGCGCGGCCTCGACGCCGACCGCGGGACCGAGCATGCCGTCGATCGGACCGAGCAGCATGAAGATCTCACCCGGCGGCGGGGACGGGTAGCGGAAGAAGCGGTCGATCATCAGCCGCCAGTCGCGGTTGGACACGACGCGCTTGAGCTTGCGTCCGGACGTGCCCGAGGTCGTGAACAGCCCCATCCACGCCTCGCGCGGACTGCAGGTGTACTCACCGAACGGCGGATGCTCCGCCTGCTCGAGGTCGAGCTCAGCACGGGTGCAGAAGGGGATCTTCGGGAGGTCCTCGATCCCGCCGACGTCTTGCGGGTGGACCCCGGCGTCGTCGAGCTTGCGCCGCCAGAACGGCGAGGTCTCGTACACGTACGCGACCATCGTCCGTAGCCGCTCGTCCTGGATCGCGGCGAGCTCTTCCCGCGGCATTGTGAGGGGGGCGGGATCGCGGAGGTCGTAGGCGGGGAGCGTGGGTGTCATAACGCTGTGCGAGCCACGAATCCTCCCACTTGCCCGCAGGTCTGATTGCGCTGCTCCTCTTCGGGGGCCGAGACCAGCGCTGTCGCAAGGAACTTGTCAGTATCCTGACCACGGCCCGCCGGGGCCGCACCTGTCCATCACCCCACCTGGACTTAGGCGTGCGTACTAGCGCAGCAGGGCGAGGCCGTTTCCCGCCCGAGCGCGTTGACGACTCCGGTGAGCGCGGGCGCTAAATCGGCAGGTCCCGCGCCGACTTTAGGCCTGCCGGACGCAACTGGACAAACGTCCGATTGCGGGAACTGCGAACCCCGGTACCTTTCTCAAGGCAGACGGGGCGCAGTCCCCACATTATGAGGAAAACGGCAGGGGCGCGGGCAGCGCGCTGTGAGAGGTAGGGCTGCCTGCGAGATGCCGTTTGGACATCGCCAACGAAAGGGGTCCAACATGGGTTGGTCTCGCGGTTAATTACGCTCGGGAGGGGCTCGCGGCGAGCGGTCCCTCCCTTCCTTTTCTGACGATTAGCCTCTTGATCGGTCGGCTGGCCTGAGAGCTTTAGTGATGTCCAGCAAACCCTGGACACTTTTGCGATTCAGTAGCCGGTCCGGTCGGCCGATGAATAGGAGGCGATGGATCGCAAGACTGCCACGGCCGGCAAGATTGGGGCACGGCAACCGGGCCTAGGCGTTGCGTTGGTGCACGCGCTCGCGTTGATCGCGGGCGTGGCGGTCATCGTTCTGACCAGCGGCCTCGATCGGTGGCAGACCGGTCCGCTCCTTGTTCTGGCCGGGTTTACCACGGTTAGCGCCGTCACCCAGATCGCAACCGGCAGTGGCAAAGTCTATGTGTCGGGCGTCCCCATCGGCCTGATCACCACAATCGTGCTGCTTGGCCCTGGCCCGGCGGCCATCCTCGGGGCACTCACGATGATGGTCTTCTGGACGCGCACCCGGGCCGGCTGGGACACGGTCCTGAATAACGTGTCGACGTACGTCTGGTACCCGCTCGTCGCCGGTGTTTTTTTCCACGAGACCGTGCACCTGGCGGGCCTGGGTCCTAGCACGATGCCGTACTACCTGATGGTGTTCCCCACTTTCGTGGTTGCGCTTGTCGTGAACTTCTTCGGCGTGGTCGGGTTCGGGTGCTACGTCGACCGTACGTCGCTGGCGGAGGCCGCACGCATGGCGGTGCTGCCGATCATGTCGGCGGAACTGTTCTCAGCGCTGCTGACGATGGGCGCCGCGTATATAGCCGTTGAGGCAGGCACAGCCGGCGTATTGCTTGTTGTCGTCGCGCTGCTGATCTTCCAGTACCTAGTCGGCGAGCTGCTCAAGTCCAAGCAGCGCGGCGAAGAACTACACCGAATGGCAACGACCGACGAACTCACTGGGCTTGCGAATCGCGAGGTCTTTCGCGCCCGACTCAACGAAAGGATCTCGGCCGCCAAGGCGGGTGACGAGAGTTTCGGCGTCATGCTTCTCGACCTCGATCGCTTCAAGGAGGTCAATGACACCCTTGGGCACCACTTCGGCGACGAACTGCTCCGCGACCTCGGACCGCGGCTTGGGGAGGCCATTGGAGCAGATGGCGTTGTCGCGCGACTTGGCGGCGACGAGTTCGCGGTTCTTCCGGGGGGGAACACTGCTGACCCCGAAGAGCTCGAGGCAATTGCGACGAGACTGATCCAATGCGTCCATCAGCCGATGACCGTCGACGAGATGACACTCGACGTAGGCGTGAGCATTGGGATCGCCCGGTTCCCGCGCGACGGCGAAGATCCGCACTCGCTGCTCCGGAGCGCCGACGTGGCGATGTACGCGGCGAAGGAGGCTCACGCCGGCTGCAAGGTGTACGCGGCGGCGCTCGATCGCCATTCGGTGCGCAAGCTCAACGTTCTCAGCGACTTCAGGCGAGCACTCGACTCCGACGAGATCGTGGTCTTCTACCAGCCGATCATGCACATGGACGGTAGTCGGGCCCATGGCGCGGAGGCACTGGTGCGCTGGGAGCACCCCGAGCTGGGCCTGTTGCCGCCGTCGGATTTCATGCCGATCGTCGAGCAGACCGGGCTGATCGGACCGCTGACCCGCCACGTGCTCGAGCGCGCGGTCGCGCAGTGCGCGGCCTGGCGGCAAGCCGGCCAGGAACTGACGGTGTCGGTGAACCTCTCGGTCCGCAACCTGCTTGATCCTGAGCTGGCGGGGCTGATCTCGAATCTCCTCACGACCTACCGGTTGACAGCGTCTGCGCTCGATCTCGAGATCACCGAGAGCATGCTGATGTCAGACCCCGACCGATCCCTGGTCACGCTGAGTCGTCTCAGCCAGCTGGGCGTCGGCCTTTCGGTCGACGACTACGGCACGGGCTACTCGTCGCTCGCCAACATCCGGCGCCTCCCGATCGACGAGCTCAAGATCGACCGCTCGTTCGTGTCACCGATGCTGAGCGACGAGAGCGACTTGATCATCGTCCGCTCGACGATCAACCTGGGCCACGACCTCGGGCTGACGGTCGTCGCCGAAGGAGTTGAGGACGAGGCGACGCTGCACCGCCTCGAGGGGTTGGGCTGCGACCTCGCGCAGGGCTACCACTTCAGCAAGCCGCTGCCGGCCGAGGCGTTCAACAAGTGGATCGGCCTCTCGATCGGCGCGCCTACGCACCCGGCGCCGGCGAACTTCACATCGTCCGAGCAGGCCGCGGCTGCTTAGCAACGACACGCTCGGTCTCGCGGGAACGCGAGTCGATCCACTCGTCGATCTGCTTCCACCAGTCGTATAGCCACGCGATCTGCTCGTCGTCCGTCACGGGCACCTCGGACGCAGGGACCAGCCACATCCGCGAATAGAACGTCCTACCAATCGGCATGTCGCGCCAGAACTGGCCGAGGTCGGCCGCGCGTCCGAGGCCGGTGTGCGCGGCAAAGATGACATCGGCACCGCGGTTGGCCCCGAGTGCCGCGAGCGAGCCCGACGGCCGCGGAGGCAGCACGTGAGACATACGCTGCGCCTTCTCGGCGGAACGATCCTTGCCGCGACGGTGCAGATTCCGGAGCGCTGCGCGCCGGCGCTCGGGCGTGAAGTTGCCTCCCTCGGGGAACAGCAGCACAACACCCCGAGGTCCGAGGTTCGCAGCAATGTGATCGATCTTCTCCTCGCTCTGCCCGCGGTCGGACGTGTCGAGCATCGCGTGGGGCAGTCTGTGCCCGAGCAGATCGACGCATCGGATCGAGCGCGAGGCTCTCCTTGAACACGACACTGGGGCGACGGTGGAACCGCGACATCAGCTCATCGACGATGAAGATCGTGTCGCCCGGCCCGGCGTGGCGGCTAAAAACGATCAGCGGCCTGTCGGACTCGAGTGCGCGCGCCGCATCGATCGAGGGATCGGAGACCACGTCGATTTCGAGCGCCCGGCGCCCGGCGTCGGCTAGGCCGCCGAAGAACCAGCCGGCGAGGCGCCAATGAAGCGACTGCCATCGCCGCACGCCGACCAGGCGCCCGCCGCCGGTGGCGAGCCATAGCGCTCCGCACGCGACGAGCGCAGCGAGCTCGTGGCCGAAGTACGCCAGGACCAACTTCGTCGCGATCAACGGTCGGCGGCGCCCGGTGAGCAGGCTCACAAGCTTTCCGAGCGCGAGCAAGAGCGGCGAGATGAGCACGAAGATCGCCGACACGACCAACCAGACCGTTACGGTCACCGGCCGACGAATCGAAGTCGGCGGCATCATGTGGGCGCCAGATAGCGCCGCGAGGCTTCGTACGACGAGTCGATCTGCCGCTCGACGGTGCGTGCGATCCGCCCGACACGAATCTGTCCCGACACGTCGTTGTAAGCCGGGGCCGCCGAGCCGCCGGTAGGGAGGACGTGAAGCTCGACGTCATCCGGCAACGAGTGCAGGTCATGCGCGAAGCGATGGCGGCGCGCGACCTCGAAGGCCACCAAGCCGACCTCCCAAGGCCGTCGCGGCGGTTTGAGCGACTGCTCGAGCCGGCCGACCTGGAGCACGTAGATTCTGCTCGCCCCGAGCGCCACCGCCCGGCTCACCGGAATCGAGTTGACGATCCCGCCGTCGATGAAGTGCTGGCCGTCGATGAGCACCGGCGGAAGGATGCCGGGCACCGCGCAGGAGGCAAGGACGATATCCGCGAGCGGACCGCTGTCGAACCAGTGCTCCGCCGCCCGCTCGATCGATGCGGCTACGCATTGAAAGGGGATCGTCAGCTGCTCAACTCGCTCGACCGGAAGCACTGCCACGAGCCTCTCGCGAATCTCGCGCAGCGACTGCAGATGCGTTCCGGTGCGTGCGAGCGTCGTGACCCGCCGCAACAGCATGCCCGGTGACCTGTCGGCCAGGTTCATGCCGCGCCATAACTCCGTGAGCCGCTCGACTCCCGCGAGCGTCGGATCCGCAGCGAAGAACGCCCCATTGATCGCTCCGACCGACGTGCCCAGGATCACGTCGGGCCGAATCCCCGACTCCGCCAGAGCTCGGAGCATGCCGACCTCATGCGCGCCGAGAACGCCGCCACCTCCGAGGACGAACGCAATCTCGCGGCCCCGAGGATCCGGCGGCATGCCTAGAACAGCGCCACCTGGCCGTCCTCGACAGGTGACGCCAGGCACTCCGGTCCGTCGTAGCGGGCGTCGTTGACGGCGGAGCTGACCGGACGCAGCGCCGTGTCGGATGGACTCAGGCCTACGAGAAGCTCGCGCAGCCGCTCGGGCGGCTGAGAGTGTTCGAGCCACGCGGACTCTGCGCCGCCGGCCAGGATCACCGGCATCCGGTCGTGCAGCGGAGCGATCGCGGAGCTCGCCGTGGTCGTGAGGATGGTGCACGTCCGAAGCGTTCGCCCCTCGTTTTCATCGTCGTGCCAGATCGACCACAGGCCGGCGAACGCGAACAGGGCGCCGTCGGAGCGCGTGATATGAAAGGCCTGCTTGGGGCCGGTCGGTTGGCGCCGCCACTCGTAGAAGCCATCGGCGATGATCAGACACCGGTAGCGCTCGAAGGCGCGCCGATAGGCGGGGCGTTCGGCGACGGTCTCGACCCTGGCGTTGATCATCTTCAGCCCGGTGTCCGGCTTCTTGGCCCAGGTGGGCACCAGACCCCAACTGAGCAGCTCGCCGCGAGGGTTGCCCTCGCGGTCGGTGGTCACCGCGAGCACCTCATCGCCCGGGGCGACGTTGTAGCGCCGGCGGACGTCGATGGACTCGCCGATTGGGAAGCGTGCCCGAACGTCAGCCGGGTTCGGCTTCGCCAACGTGTAGCGCCCGCACACGGCGTTACGTCAGCGTGACCCAGATGCGGAGGCGATCTGTTCCGCGCGCTTGGCTTTTGCGCGCTTCTGACGGCGACGTCCGACGACTGCGAGCACGCCGATGACAACAAGTACGAGCACGAAGCCGAAGAAGATCGCCGTGTCGACCGAGATGCCGCCGGCCGCCGACCCGATCCCGTAGACGATCCCGAACCCGAGCGCGAGGACCGCGACGATCAGGACGATCGCGATCACGACTCCACGGATCCGCATGAGGATCCCGGCGCTTGCCGGCGGGGCGATCAGACCGAGGAACCTGAGGCTTCGCAGCTGCCCAGCGGTTGGCGCTTCGACGCCGAGCCGCTCGGTCGCCTTCTTCAGGTCGTCCGGGCGCCGCTCGGCGAGCGCCAGCGAGGCGTCAGCCATCCGCCGGATCCCGACGCGCTCCTGCTGCCCGCGCGCCGCGGCCAGGGCGCGCTGAAAGTGCGCGCGCGCCGCCTTGGCGTCGTAGCGCTCGGCAGCGCGGTACCCGAGAATCGCTTGCGCCGCGGCCTTGTACTTGGTCTCGGCCTCGAGCTCCTCGTCGCTCTTGCTCTCGAGCTGTGCCATCGCGGCCATCTGGCCGCGCTGCTCGACCCGCATCGTTCGCTGCTGCTTCGCCATCGACTGGGAGTCTAGCTCCGAGTGAGGGCTCCGACGCGATGCGCGGATGATTACGACCGAGTTGATACGCCCCACACGGCGGGGCGCGACCCGAGGCCCCGCAAGAGGTCTCGAACCGCAGCAAGACCGGCGTCGCCCGGCCGTTCCCGCTCGAGGGCGTACTCGGCCCATCCGAGCGCGTTATCGCCGTTGTAGTCGTTCCGGCGATCGATGTCGACGCCGCCCGAGATCAGCAGCTTCACCGATTCGATCGCCCCGAAGGCCGCGGCGAGGTGCAGCGCGCCGCAGCCCTGGTAAGGACACGCACTCGGATCAGCGCCGTGCTGGAGCAGCCATTCGACTGCCGCTGGACGCTCGTTGTGGGCCGCGTGTACGAGTGCTTCGTCGAGGACGTCCTGCGCGCACTCACGCGCGCGGAGGCGATGCAGCCAGCCGACGTCGGCGGGATTGGGACGGTGGTCGTACGCGTCGGCGACCAGACCGCCGCGTCCGTCCAGGAACCGCTCGAGCCGGTCGACGCGCCCTGCGCCGGCAGCCACCCAGGGTGCGTCCGGCACGAGCTCGATCGCGGCGAGGACGTCGGCCGAAGCACGAGATCCGTGATAGATCGCGCTCTCCAGCGGCGTGATGCCGTGGATCCCGACACGGTCCAGGCGCGCGCCGGCCCTGAGCAGGATCTCGACGAGGTCGACGCGGTCAAAGCACGCCGCGAGGTTGAGCGGCCCGTCGAGATCGCTGCCGCGCTCGATGAGCAGGTCGACGCAGGCCCGATCGACACCGAGCTCGTGGGCGAGCGCGCCTGCGCCAGGTCGGGAATCCGGACTCGCGCGCTATCACCAGTCGCGCGTCGCTGATCGCGACCCGTTCGACGAGCGCGGCGTCGCTCAGAGGCGCGAGGCGGAGGACATGCGCGCGCACGCGTCGCCGTGCCGAGCTGTCGCCGTCGGCGAGCATCCGGAGCAGCCGCCTCGCGCTGTTGTCATAACGCTCCGGGGAAGAAGGCCCGATGCGGGCCACCGAGCGCCCGGGCTCGTTCGCCTGACGCTCGATGTCGCGACGAAACTCGGCCCATGAGCCGTGGCCGTGCTCGCGCGCGATCACGCGCTGCGCGTCGGCGAGCAGCAGGCGGTCCGGGAAGCGTCCGAGAGCCTCGGTGGAATCGTTCAAGCGCGTCCGGCCGGCCGGCGCGCGCGTTGCGCAGCAGATCCTTCGCCGCCTTCCGGTGATGCTCCACTCGCTCGACGGCGGGGAGGCTGTGATCGACTTCGCGCGGTTCTTCGGGCATGACGGCCACCTCCGCTGGCTCGTGTCCGCGTTCGGGCTGGAGAAGGCGTCAGCCGATGTGATCAGGACCAGCTGTTCGAGGTGGGAACGTCCCGCTCCGCGGACCGGCGGCGACCTCGCTCGCCGAGGTCAGCCTACCGCCTGGGTCATCGATCAATACAGGTCGACATAAGATCGATTATCGAGCGTTAACTAGCGGAAGATTCGCAGGCGTCCGGAGGGCTCGCGCCTTGTCCCCTTTGCCGGTGCCTTGTCCCTCTGCCTAACCGCCACAGCATCACTTCGCTGAAGTAGGCTCGGCGCGATCGAGATGATCGGTAGACAAACCGCATCCGCCGTGGCTGACGAGCGAAATGGCGGCGACGCCCTCGCTCGCGTGCTCGGGTTCCTAAGAGCAAATCTGGCCAGGACTGCCGACGAGCTCCGGCCGATCGCGGGCGGCTACCTGATTCACTCATCCTCGCTGCCGGCGGTCTGGAGCATCAACCAGGTACGGGTCACGGTGGCGCTCGGGTTCGAGTCGGTGGTCGAGCTCGCCGACGAGCAGATGCAAGACCGCCGGTACCTGCAGATCGTGCTCGAGAACCAGGACACGGGGCCGGCGCTCGAGGAGAAGTTCCGCGCCGCGAGCTGGAAGACCGAGCGCGAGCTGCTGATGGTGCTGTCCGCCCCGCCCGACCACGAGGCCGACACGAGCATCGTGAGCGACATCGGCGAGGCGGAGGCGGCCGAGGTGATGCGGCGCTGGTACGGCGAGGACGAGCTGGATCCGCGCGCGCTCGCCCAGCTCGTCGAGTTCAGCCTCCGCGAGTCTCGTGCCTGCGGCGACCGTCTGCTCGGCGTCCGGAGCTCCGACGGTCGGCTGGTGGCGATCAGCAAGCTCCGCGGCGACGGGCGCACTGCCCAGGTGGAGGACGTCTACACCGTGCCCGAGGCTCGCGGCCGGGGGTTCGGGCGAGCCGTGGTCACGCGCGCGGTCGAGCTCGCTCGCGACGCGGGGCACGATGTGATCTTCATCAACGCCGACGACAACGACTGGCCCAAGCAGCTGTACGCGCGCATCGGCTTCCGGCCACTCGGCCGGCTGTGGCAGTTCCATCTCGGTTGATCGGCAGGCTCGCTACCGGCAGCGACGACGCAACTTCCGGGCGCACGCCGGTATAGAGATCGCAGACTCGGCCCAACGAGGGAGGCAGGGATGAAGCGCAAGCTCGAGGTGCTCGTGCCGGCACTGCTGTTGTCTGCGGTTCTCGTCGTCGGCGCCACGGCGGTCGCGGTGGCCGCGTCGTCGCCCACGGTGACGACCGGCACCCATTCAAACGTGACCGATACGAGCGCGGCACTCCACGGGTCGATCAACCCGAACGGGAGCGCCACCGCCTACTACTTCGAGTGGGGACTCACGACGGCCTACGGCGTGACCAGCAAGGAGCGTTCGGCCGGGCACGGAACCAAGGCTGTCGCGGTCAGCACGACCGCGTCCGGCCTGATCCCCGGAACGGTCTACCACTACCGGCTGGTGGCGGCGAACGGCTCGGGCGGCGCGACGGGCGCCGACCGGGCGTTCAAGACCGCCGGTAATCCGCCCCCCGGCGTTTCGACGGGTCCCCCTACGCAGATCGCCAAGAACGGCGCCACCTTAACCGCGGAGGTCAGCCCGAACAAGCAGGCCACGACGTATTACTTCCAGTACGGGCCGTCGACCGCGTACGGCTCGCAGACGCTAGCCGCAACCGTTCCCGCGGGAACGGTGCCGGTGACCGTGACCGCGAACATCCAGGGCCTCGAGGCGCAGACGATCTTCCACTATCGCATCGTGGCGCTGCACGGCAACACGGCCCCGCAGCCGGGCGCCGACGCGACGTTCATGACCCTCCCCGTCCATCGGCCCGTCCCGCAGATCCATGCCCGGACCAGGCCTCTGCGCGACGCGACCAAGCCGTTCGTGTTCACAACCACGGGCTGGGTACATGGACCGTCCTGGATCCCGGGTATCTACGACTGCCGCGGGAACGTGTCGATCCGGTACCTCCGCGGCTCGCGCCGGATCGGCTCGACTCTGGTTCCGCTCGGAACCGACTGCAAGTTCTCCGGCCAGACCGTGTTCAACAAACATCCCGGCCACAGCCCGGGGCCGGTGGCGATCACGGTCGTAGTCCACTACCTCGGCAACTTCTACCTGACGCCGCACAAGA
This sequence comes from uncultured Solirubrobacterales bacterium, assembly GCA_963783415.1. GTDB lineage: Bacteria > Actinomycetota > Thermoleophilia > Solirubrobacterales > Solirubrobacteraceae > Palsa-465. Next base: position 64,974 of record CAWANN010000021.1, on the reverse strand, counting down.
CCTCGGGCCAGACGATCACGTTCGGGTAGGCACCTCTACGAGGGGCGGTCGCGCAGCCGGTAAACGAGGCGCAGCCCGGACCAAACGTCGTCGATCGCGCACACCTTGTTGTCGACGAGACCCGCCGCGAGGCCTAGCGCTCGGACCACATTGTCGGTCAGATCGGTAGGCAGGCCGGAAGCTCGCTTGGGCCAAGCGAGCCAAAGACCCCCGGCCGGCTCGAGCGCTGCGGCCAGCTGCGGCAGCCGGCGCTCGAGCAACGATCGCTGCGAGAAGAACGCGACGATCACGTCGAATGGCCGGCGACCAAGGCGCCGACTGACCGTCACCGCGTCGGGCAGCGAGCCGAGCGTGGCGTCGAAGCCGTCGGGCGCGCCGATCAGCGCCAACCGCGCTCCCGGTTTGATCCCCAGCTTGCGCGGCAGCGGCGTCCCAGAGTAGCCGGCGCTACGCGTGGCGCTCATCCGCGTCCGCCTCGATCGCGACCTCGGCGATCAGCTTGGACAACTGGCTGCCCTGCCAGGCGATCGGAGAGCGCCCGGGCTCGTCGAGCACGAGGCGGGCGCCGGGGATCGCCGCCGCGTACGCCTCCCCCACGGCCTGGGGATGGCCAGGGTCGGGCTCATCCGCGCTGGCCACGACCGCCACCGGCACGGAGATGTCCGCGAGCTCGGTGACCTCCTCGAACGGGCGCGAGCGCGGGACCGCCCGCAGCGCGTCGGCGACCGCATCGAGATGCTCGTGTTGGGACAGGCGCTGCCGGGTCACCTTCTCCACGGTCTCCTGCCAGGACTCGGGCAGGTCCGGACGCGCCGAGGCGGCGACGAAGCCGTCGATGCCATCGTGCTCGAGCGCGTCCGCGAGTCCGTCCCAGTATTCGAACCGTCCCTCGCGGTCGTGCGAGGCTGGGTCATATGCGGGCGTTATGACAACCAACCCCGCGACGCGCTCGGGAGCGTTCAGCGCGAGCCATAGCAATGTGTGCGCGCCCATCGACGCTCCCGCGAGCACCGCGCGCTCGATCCCGCGCGCGTCCAGGACCGCCCGCAAATCGAGCCCGAGGTCCTCGTATGTGTACTCAGAGGGCGAAGGCGCCGGCGAGGACCGGCCGTGACCCCGAGCGTCGTAGGCGACCACACGGTGGCCCGATCGCTCGAGGTGTTTCGACCCCATCACGACGTACCGGCGGGTCGCGGTGAGGCCGTGCAACAGCACAACGGGCACTCCCTCCCCCGTCTCGTCGCCGGATAGCTCGACGCCGGCTCGCTCGACGACGATCTCGGTCATCTGAGCGGGCGAGCGTATCGCCTACAAGATCGCGCGCGGATATGCCTTGGTCGCGGCGGGGTGGAACTTGACGTACACGTAAGGTTACCCGGTCCCGAAGCGTCGCTACCATCCGCTATATGGACGTCACCGAGAGCACCTTCCAGTCCGCGGTCATCGATCGCTCGCACGCCCTTCCCGTCGTCGTCGACTTCTGGGCGAGCTGGTGCGGTCCGTGCCGGCAGCTCGGCCCGGTGCTCGAGCGCGCTGCCGACGCGCGGGCGGGTAAGGTCGAGCTGGCCAAGGTCGACGTCGACGCCAACCCGGGTCTCGCCCGGGCGTTCGGGATTCAGGGGATCCCGGCGGTCAAGGCGTTCCGCGATGGGAAGGTCGCGGCCGAGTTCGTGGGCGCGCAGCCCCCGGCCGCGGTCGATCAATTCCTCGACTCGCTGCTTCCCTCGGAGGCGGACGCGCTGGTTGACCGCGGCGACGAGGAGTCGCTCCGGCGCGCGAACGAGCTCGAGCCTTCCCGCGCTGACGCCGCGGTTCCGCTCGCCAAGATGTTGCGCGAGCGCGGCGAGACCAACGAGGCGCTCGCGGTGCTGGCGCGCGTCCCGGGCAGCTTCGCCGCCGACGGGCTGGCGGCGCGGATCGGGCTCGAGGCCGCGGCGCGGAACTCCGCGCAACCGCCGGTGCCGGATCTCAGCGACGCATTCGCGGCGCTGGACGCCGGCGATCAGGAGCGGGCGCTTGACCTTCTGCTCGAGGCCCTCCCGAGCGCTGATGGGGCTCGCGACGACGTGCGCCGCGTGGTCGTCGGCATTCTCGACGAGCTGGGCGTGGCCCATCCGCTCGCGCGGGACGCCCGACGCCGGCTCGCCTCCGCCCTGTACTGAGACCCCGACGCGGGGCGGTGGGTCGGTCAAGGCGGCACGGGCCCGCGCCTTCTGCACCGGCCAAAGCTCCAAGTTTTCTGCGAATGACGTCGCGCTCATCTGGGTATCTCAATGAATCGAGATGAGCCTTGGTGAAGCTCTGAACGAGTCCTATCCAGCCGTTCCTGACGCGGTGCCAATGGCTCGGCGCGCCCTTGCCATGGTTGCGGTCGCCGCGGGCGCCGCAGGAGACCGGCTCGACGAGATCCGGCTCGCGGTCTCGGAAGCCCTCACCAACGCGGTCGTTCACGCCTATCGGGGCGGCGAGGTGGGTCGACTGCACGTGACCGCAGCGGTGGCCTCCGACGAGCTCTGGGTGCTGATCGGCGACGACGGCCGGGGCCTGCACGCTTGGAACGACAGTCAGGGCCTCGGGATCGGCCTGTCGTTGATCTCGGGGCTGAGCGACGACTTCTCGATCGTCACACGCGCATCCGGCGGCACCGAGGTTCAGATGCGATTCGATCTGCGCAAGCCGGTCTCGGAGGCGCGCGTCGTCAGTCCCGGGGGTCGGCTTGCTCAGCGACCGCGCCGGCCTGATCTCGCTTCTCCACGATGAGATAGCCGGGCCTGGTCGCGACCACTGTCTCGACCTCTGGGACCTGGTGGCCGGGGACCACCACGAATCGACGCGGGTGTGAGCGGATCTCCTCGTATTCGACAACGGTGAGCTCGACGAGCTGGTTGCACCCCAGTCGGGCGCACTCACACCGGAAGCCGACCGGCGCGTCCTCGTCCCCCGGCCACTGCCCGCGCTCGATGCCCTCGTTGACGTCCCGGATCGCCGCCTCGCTGTTCGCGGCGGCCCGCTGCTGCTTCTTGCCCTCCACAGCCGGATGTTCTCACGTGGCGCGTGCGTGTGCCGCGACGCCGGCCCAGGGCGGCGCCGCAGTGATCAGACGACCAGCGTGAGCTGATCGTCGGCCTCCGAGCCGGGCAGCTCGAGGCCGGCGACGCGGACGCCGAGGAGCCGGACCGGCCTCGGCGGCGAGAACCGACGCAGGAGATCGAGTGCGACCGGCCCGACGCGGTCGGCCGAGGAGACCGGCTCCGCAAGCGTCCTGGCGCGCGTGTGGGTCGAGAAATCGTCGAGCCGGACCTTGATCCCGATCGTTCGCCCGCGACGGCGTTGGGCAACCAGCCCCGCGCACAGCCGCTCGACGAGGTCGTCGAGAATCGCCTCGAGCCGCTCGGGATCCCGGATGTCCTCGTCAAACGTGAGCTCGCGAGATTCTGAGACCACCTTGCGCTCCTCGGTAACCGGCGATTCGTCCTCAAACCGGGCGCGGCGCTGCAGCTCGGCGGCGAGCCGGGAGCCGAAGTGAGGAGCCAGCTGCTCGTACGGCGCCGCCGCGAGCGCCGCAAGAGTCTCGACCCCCAACGCGCGGAGCCGCTCCGCGGTCTTGGGGCCGATCCCGGGAACCAGCGCACACCGCGACGGCCCGAACCGTTCGCAGGCCTGCTCGCGCGTGAGCACTACGAACCCGCGTGGCTTCTCGGCGTCCGAAGCGACCTTGGCCACCAGCTTGTTGGGCCCGATCCCAATCGAGCAGCCGAGTCCGGTCGTGCGCTCGATATGCGCGGCGAGGCGGCGCATCGCGGCGTGCGGGGCCGGCAAGCCGGTCAAGTCGAGGTACGCCTCGTCGAGCCCGATGACCTCGACCGCGTCGACCAGCGCCCGGACGCTCGCCATCACCTCGCGCGACGCCTCGCGGTAGTACGCGAAGTCCGGAGCGAGGAACACGCCGTGCGGGCACAGGCGTCTGGCGCGGGCCGCCGGCATCGCCGAGCCGACGCCGAACCGCCGTGCCTCGTACGAGGCGGTGGTCACGACCGCCCGCGGCCCGCTGCCGGCAACGATCACCGGTTGGCCGCGCAACTCGGGCCGACGCCGGAGCTCGACCGACACGTAGAACGCGTCCATGTCGAGGTGGGCGACGCAGCGGTGCGCCATCCCTTCGCAGGGTAGGACGCGCCCCAGACGTGAGACGCGCCCAGCCCGCACCAAGCCCTACTGGCTCGACCAGACCTGGCCGACGCCGCCGAACCCAAGGGCCGCCGCGGTGTCCTGGTTGAGATCCCAGTCCCGGCCGCCGACATATGGTCCGCGGTCGTCGACGGTCGCGGTGACCGTGCGGCCGCCGTAGCTGAACACGACCTTGGTGCCGCACGGAAGGCTCCGGTTCGCCACGCCGTTTCCGGCGTGGAAGCCGCAGGCGGTGTTGCCGCCGTCGTTGTACCAGGACGCGCGAGCCGCGCGGAACACCGTCATCCGACCGGCCGACGCCGTGGAACGGTCGTTGAAGCGGTCGCCGGCGAAGCGAACGCGAATCACCTGCTGACCGGCGCTGGCGGCGACGTAGCGGAGCGCGAACCGCCCGGCCGGCTTGGTCCGCGCCGTCGCGAGCGTGTGCCAGGAGCCGTTCTGCAGCGCCTCGAGGGCGACCTTGCGGCTCTTCACTGCGGGCAACAGCCGTCCGCGGACCTGGACCGCCTGGCCGGCGAGGACGTTGACGGTGCGCGCGGGGACCCGGACGCGGGCCGCGACGTCGACGGGTACCGGATTGCTCGTCGCTGCGGTCCCGCCAGTGCTACCAGAGGCGAGGAACGGGGTCAGCGAGCCGCTCGAGGTGTCGACCACTCGCACAGTGCCCGACTGCTCGAGCCGGCCGGCGAGGCGAAACGCGCCGGTGTTGCCGACCGTAGTCGAGCCGAGCTGGCTCCATATGGTGTCGCCGCGGCGGGCAAACTCGAGGACAACGCTGTGCCCGGCATCCGCGGGTGGGGCAAAACCGCTCACGATCACGTCGTGGCCGTAGGCGACGTGACGCGACTGCGGGTGGATCTGCGGTGCCGCGGGCGCCGGCGCCGGCGAAGCGAGTGCCTGGCTGGCGGCCACGAGCGCGGCTGTCAGAGCTGGGATTCCGATCATCAGCGCGCCTACGCCCAGCCGACCGCGGCGCGAGTTGTGCATGGCTAATTCAGGCCTCAAAGCGAGGACCTCCTTGTCGTGTTGACCGGGCGCCTACGGAGTTAGCTGACGGGCTCGCGCACCACTGCGAGCACGCTCCGCGCGCTCACCGGGCGGGCGCTACGACTGCAGCCGGCGCGTTGGTACCGGGCAAGTCGATTCGCCCCGGCCAGGCATGTATCCGCCTGGCAATGGATCCCCCGTTCGCCCTCGTAACGGACGAGGACGATTCGGCAGGTCAATCAATAAGTCGGGCAGGTTAGGAGCCCGCTTGAGGGTCTGACTGTGAGGTCGATCACACAGTGGCATGTGACGTTAGTTACGATCCAACGTGGCCGGCTTGTTCCGGCAGCCCTGTGACTACCATCCAATCGGTGGCCAACAAGGACAGGCTGACCGGGCTCGACAGCTCATTTCTCCATCTCGAGCGCGACTCGGCCCACATGCACGTCGCGGGCTGCGCGGTGTTCGCCGGATCGGCGCCACCGTACGACGATCTGGTCGCGGCGATCGAGGCGCGACTGCATCTCGTGCCGCGGTACCGGCAGCGGCTGGCATTCGTGCCGTTGGGCCAGGGTCGACCGGTTTGGGTCGACGATCCCTATTTCAATCTGCGCTATCACGTCCGCCACACGGCGCTACCGCGTCCAGGGGGCGAGACCGAGCTGAAGCGCCTAGCGGGGCGGGTGTTCTCTCAGTCGCTCGACCGCAGCCGGCCGCTGTGGGAGCTGTGGCTGGTCGAGGGTCTCGCGGGCCGGCGATTCGCGGTACTGACCAAGACGCATCATGCGCTCGTCGACGGCATCTCCGGGGTCGACATCGCGACCGTCCTGTTCGACACATCGCCCGACCCCCTGCCGGTCGCCCCACCCGAACAGGAGTGGGACGCGCGGCCGTTGCCGAGCCGCGCGCAGCTGCTGGCCGACGCGCTGCTCGACCGGACCACGGTGCCGGCCGAGGTGCTGCGCGGGGCCCGCGCGACGCTGCGCGGGCCGCGGACGGTGGCCAAACGCGCCGGCAAGGCGGTCGGGAGCATTGGGGCCTTCACCTGGACGGGGATGAACGCGGCTCCCTCGAGCCCGTTCAACCAGCGGATCGGCCCCCACCGCCGGTTCACATGGGTGCGGGCCGACCTCGGGCAGTTCAAGGCGATCAAGAACTCGCTCGGCGGGACGGTCAACGACGTCGTGCTGGCGGTAGTTGCCGGCGCGCTCGGAAAATACATGGCGCTGCACGGACAGTCCACCGACGGCGTCGCGCTGAAGGCGATGGTCCCGGTCTCCGTCCGCGCCGACATCGAGCGCGGGGCGCTCGGCAACCGGGTCGCGGCGATGTGGGCGACGCTCCCGGTCGGCCTGGCCGATCCCGTGGAGCGACTGCATACGGTCAGCGAGGAGATGGTCGGCGTCAAGCAATCGGGCCAGGCGGTCGGCGCCGAGATACTCACCGCGGTGTCGGGCTTCGCCCCGCCGACGATCATGTCGCAGGCGGCAAGGCTTCAGGCTCGCCAGCGTCTTTTCAACCTCGTGGTGACGAACGTCCCCGGGCCTCAGTTCCCGCTCTACCTGCTCGGTCGCGAGCTCGAGGCGATCTACCCGATGGTCCCGCTCGCCGAGAACACCGCGCTCGGCATCGCGATCCTCAGCTACAACGGGCAGCTGAACTTCGGCCTCGTGGGCGACTACGACGCGCTCGCCGACCTCGAGACCCTGGCGGACGAGCTCCGGTCCGCGATCGACGAGCTCGCGGCGGCAGCGGGCGTCCCCGCCGCCGAGGTGCCCGGCGGATCGACGCGTCCGTCCACGCGGCCGGCCGGCGCCGCGCGGTGACCCCGGCCACTCGCCAGTCCGCGCGCCGCCCCGGCGACTCGCGGCTGGTCAGGGTCGTCGAACGGGTCGCGATCGGCGTCGCGTCGCTGGTGCTCTCGATCGGGCTGATCCTGCTGCTGTCCGGGTACTTCGCCGGGCGCGATCAGGCGGCCGTCTCAGGCGGCACGAGCGGACCCGGGCAGGCGTTCAGCGACCTCGGCCACGTCAAGCTGGCGCCCGGCCAGCCTCATCCGACCTACAACTCGAATCCGCCCACCAGCGGGACGCACGTCCCCGAGGCGGTGGTGCGCGACGGCGCGACGCTCAACGACGACCAGCTGCTCCAGGCACTCCAGCTCGGGAACGTCGTGATCGCGTACGGAACCAAACAGCCGCCGCCGGGGCTGACCAAGTTCGCGAGCACGGCGGCGCCGCCGTTCACGCCGGCGCTCGCCGCCACCGGCGACGCCGTGATCCTCGCGCGTCGGCCGGGCACGACGGGGCTTGTGGCGCTCGCCTGGACGCACCTGCTGCACGTCAACGACGCATCCGACCCGCAGCTCGGCCAGTTCGTGTCGTTCTGGCTCGGCCGAGGCGCGCCCGGCCAGTAGCTCGGGTGCACCGGCGCCGCGCCGGAGCCCCGAAAACCTCGCACTCGACGACCGCTCCGCCCCGAGCGTCAAGTTATCGGTGCCAGGCCGGGACGAATATGCATTCGGCCCGCGAGCGGTGGCGAATGATGAGTTATTGGGGTTGTCCGAGGCCGGGCGGGGGCCCGATCGAGGCTATAGCGGGTGAGTCAGCGACAACGGGTGCTGCTCGTAGCGCCGGGCCAGCCGGTAGAAGAACCCGCCGTCGGTCATCTGGGTGGTGTTGCCCGACGCGCCGGCGCCGAACAGGAGCCCGATCACGCCGGCATCGCGCGTGACGCGCAGGTGCGCTGCGGAGCCGGCGCCGAACCACCACTGGAGGCGGTTGTCCTGGTAGTGGTCCAAGGTGTTGTTCTCGTGCGTGTCGCCGAGTGGCAGCTGCCAGAGCACCACCGCGGTGTGGGTGCGGCGGGTGAAACCGGCGAGGTAGCGATTCTCCCGGGCGAAGTCGGCCGGCGCCCACCAGGTGTGAGGGTTCCCTTCAACATCGGCGTAGTAGCCCGCGTCGCGATCGGTGACGTCGTTGAACGCCAGGTCGAAGTGGGCGTGGAGCGACTCATAGAACGCCGCCGACTTGGCCGCCAGCACATCCATCTGGGCCAGCGACGGCTTCGAGTTCGTGATGTCCTCGTCGGTCCCCCACACGCTGAGGTGATAGGCGAGCAGCACATGCGGGGCCAGCCGATTCCGGAGCGCGATCAGCTTCTGCGCGAACGCCCGTGCCAGCCCAACAGCATGCGCCTGCTCCAGGTAGCCCCACAGATCCGGCTCGACGTGGATCACGACCAGGTGCGACCCGGCCGACGCAGCCACCCGCCGCAACAGCAGGCTGTAGTCCGCCCAGTACGCCTTCATCGTGGCGAGGTTGCGCATGTTCGACAGGTCGCGCGCCTGCTCGCTCCCACCCACCGACGGCGCGGATTGGAGCATCTGGTAGTACGAGAACACCGGGATCAGATGCGCCGCGAGCGATTCGCGCACGTACATCGAGACGAAGCTCCCGTTCGGGTTCCACGTCGCCCAGCCGTGACCGGTGTTGACGCCGCCGGCGAGGTACTGGTAGCGGACGTCGACGGGCGCGTGCGCGCGCAGCGCCAGCGCGTCGCCCGGCGGGTCGCTCACGCCGAGCGCCACGTGGTGGGGCCAGCCCGCCGGCACCATCGCCAGCGGCAGCATCAAGGACAGCAGGGTGCGGCGCATGTCTCGAAGGAAGTGGACGGGAAGTGGACCGGTCCCGGTACGGGTCCGAACGCTACCCGTCGCTCACGGCGATCGTCACCCGCGCCACCGCGCACCGCTGCCGGTCGTCGTCTGAGATGTCGACCTCCCACACCCAGGTCGTCCGTCCCCGGTGCCGGCGAACCGCGGTGGCGTGGATCGAGCCTTCCGTGATCGGGTGCAGCGTCGTCGTGAGGTTCGAGAGCCCGACCGCGATCCGACCCTCGCCGCCGACCTCGACCGACGTACCGCGAACGGCGAGCGCCTCGGAGATCGCGCTGTACACGCCACCGTGGACACTGCCCGAGACCTGCATGAGCTCAGCGCGGACGGGGACGCGACCCCGGACCAACGAGTCCGAGCAGTCGGTCAGCTCCAGTCCGTAGAGCGCATCGAAGCTCATGCGAATCCGGGACCATACTGCCCGACCATCTGCCGCACACCGCGGTATCCCCTACTACGCTAGGCGGTCCGATGGCGTCGCTCGACGAGCTTCCCCCGACCAACGCGCAGTCCTCGACCTCGTGTTGCAGCGCGGCCGGAGCTACGACGACATCGCGCGCCTGCTCTCGATCGACCGTGCGGGCGTGCGGGCCCGGGCGCTCGCGGCGTTCGACGGAATCGGCCCGGACACGGGCCTCGCGCCCGAGAGCCGCGCGCTGATCACCGACTACCTGCTCGGCCAGCTGCCGGACCGGGTCGCCGAGCAGACCCGGGACCGGCTCGCGGAGTCCCCGTACGAGCGCGCCTGGGCGCGGGTGCTCGCCTCTGAGCTACAGAGCGTGGCGAGCAAGCCGCTCCCCGAGATCCCGGACGGTACGGCCCGCGCCAAAGCGCCGGTCAACAGCACGGCGCCGGCGTCGACCGAGGAACGCTCTCCAACCGAGCCCGGCCAGCCGAAACCGAAGCCGAAGTCCGAGCGGGCCCGCGTCCCCCGGCCCACCGACCGGCCGAGCTCGCGGCTCGGCGGCGCGATCTTCCTCGGGGTCGGCGCGATCGTCGTGGTTGCGATCGTGGTCGTCCTGATCCTGATCCTGGGGAACTCATCCTCAAGCAAACACACCTCGAGCCTCCCGGCGGCAGCCTCCGCCACGAGCACGCAATCCGCCACGACGCCGGCAACCACGGGCACAACGGGCGCGGGCACGACTTCCGCGAACGCCGCTAAGGTCGTCGGCCAGATCAACCTGAACCCGCCGAGCGGGGCGGGCGCGGCCAAGGGCGTTGCGGTCCTCGTGAAGGCGAGCAATGCATACGGCGTGATCATCGAGGCGTCCGGGCTCGCTCCGAACTCGCACAACGCCTACGCGGTGTGGCTGTCGAACACGCCGACCGACAGCACGCGGGTCGGGTTCGTGAACCAGGCCGTCACGAAGACCGGCAAGCTCCAGACCGGCGGCCCTCTGCCGACCAACGCCTCCCGCTTCAAGGAACTGCTGCTCACGCTCGAGACGCAGAACAACCCCAAGACCCCCGGTCAGGTGGTTCTGCAGGGCGCGTTCAAACTTCCCTAGGAACCGACGATCTGCTCGAGCGCGTCGAGCGCCTCTGCGAGGCGCTTCTCGGTCGACCGGCGCAACATCAGCGCTCCCGTCCGCGAGTAGCCACGGAGCCTCTGGGCCTGCGCGATCGTGATCTGCGTCGTCCCGCCGTGCACGGGATCGAGCACGACCTCCGTGATCGAACTGTCGAGCACGCGCTCGAACGGAGTGCCCTGCACCTCCTGCTCCCACGCGCGGTGTCCGGACGGCTCGCCCCCGGTGCCCGGGGCGTCCGAGGCGAGCACGCGGAAGTCCATCCGGACCGGGCGCTTGCGCTTGGACTGGAACACCAGCGTGAACCGGTCCTCCTCGACTCCCTCCACTCGTACCACGTCCGGCCACCAGCGCGCCATCGCGAACGGGTCCGCGATCAGTTCCCAGACGGTCGCCGGGGTGGCCAGCAGTAGCCGGTTTCGCTCGGCCCGCCAACGGCGCCCGCGCCCCGGCATGAAGCGCGAGTCGAACAGGCTCACGAGGAGTATTCGAGGACGGCGTGGACGGGATACGGGTCGAGCCGCGCCCGGCCCCCGAGGAAGCTTAGCTCGACCAGGAACGCGCAGCCGACCACCTCGGCTCCGAGGCCGGCGACGAGATCGCACACGCCGCGGGCGGTCCCGCCGGTGGCGAGCAGATCGTCGTGCACGAGCACCCGCGCCCCGTGGGCGAAGGCATCGGCGTGGACCTCGAGCACGTCGACCCCGTACTCGAGCAGGTACTCGACGCTGACGGTCTCCGAGGGAAGCTTGCCGCGCTTGCGCGCCGGGACGAACCCGGCCCCCAACGAGCGCGCGAGCGCCCCACCCAGGATGAACCCGCGCGCCTCGGCCGCGATCACGATCTCGACCCCCAGCGGACGCGCAAACGTCGCGAGATCCGACACGGCGGCGTCGAGCGCGACTGGATCGAGCAACAGCGGCGTGATGTCCTTGAACAGGATCCCGGCCATCGGAAAGTCCGGGATCTCGCGGACCAGTGCGCGCAGGTCGACCGGGCTCACGACGCCGGGCGGGTGGGGGACATTATTCCCGAGCTAGGTCGCGATCTTGCGCAGATCGCGGATCAGGAGCAGATGCTTTAGGTGGGACGTCACCGACGCGAGGTTCTCGAGCGCCTCGATCGCCTCCCGCCGGCGCTCGGGGTTACGCGAGCGCAGGGCCGGGGCGAGGATGCTCTGGAGCAGCTGGGCCTCGCGGTCGGCCGAGCTGCGGAACACGCGCAGATTGCGGCCCCCGACGCCATATCGCGCGAGCTCCGAGACCGCCCGGACGATCTCGCGTTCGGTCTCGTCGTAGTAGCGCACGCCCGCGCGCAGCTCGCCCTTGATCACGCCGAATTCGACCAGCTCACGCACCAGCCCCGGATCCGCTCCGGTCTCCTCGACGACGTCCTCGAGCGAATACAGCGCGCCCGGGTCGCGCGTGGTGACGAGCGCGCGCCGCATCGAGCGGCCGTCGGCGGCCGGGGACGGGCTGGCGACCTCGCGCTCGGCGCGACCGCCGGCAAGCTCCTGGCGGATCACTCGGAGCGGGAGGAACTCGTCGCGCTGCAAGCGCAGGATCGTCCGAAGCCGCTGGATGTCGGTCTGGGTGTAGAGCCGGTAGCCGCCCTGGGTCCGGCGGGGCGCCAGCAGCTTCTGGTCCTCCAAGTAGCGGATCTTCGAGATCGAGATGTCGGGGAACTCCTGCTGGAGGGCCTTGCAGACGGTGCCGATCGTTACCGCTTTCTGGCGCGGCCGCTCGGCATCCTGAGCCGGCGGATCGTGGATCTCGACGGCGTCGGGGTCGCGGGTGTCAGGAGTCGCCATCAGCGCCTCAGGAACGCGAGCTTGTACTTGCCGATCTGGAGCTCGTCACCGTCGACGAGCCGGTGGGACTCGATCCGCCGGCGGTTGACGTAGGTGCCGTTGAGCGACCCGCAGTCGTCAAGGAAGAACTCGTTGCCACGGCGCACGAGGATCGCGTGGTCACGTGAGACCGTGACGTCGTCGAGGAAGACGTCGCTGACCGGCCGGCGGCCGATCGTGACCCGTCCCGGACCGAGCGGGAAAGTCTCGCCCGCGCGCCCACCCCCGGCGCGGATCACGAGAGCCGGGCCTCGCTCGATGACGTCGTCCAACTCGAGCTCCTCGAGCTCGCCGGTCTCCCCCAGCTTGTAGGTGGCCGTGGTCGTCCCCGGCGGGGGATCGGAGTGCGCCAGGAAGGCGCCGCACCGCTGGCAGTAGTTGGCGCCCTCGTCGTTGGCAAAACCGCACTCTGGACAGTGCTGGGCCACCGCCGCCGGCTATTCGGACTCGGACCCCGGTACGCGGCCGGCGAGGATGTCGGTGAGCTGCTGGACATCCGCCCCGGTGATCACCAGCTCCCCGGTCTCGTCCTTCTTGCGCAGCCGGTTCACCAGCTCGGCTCGGAGGATGTCGATCTTCCCGTGCAGGATCCGGCGTCGGTAGGAGATCTCCATCTCTTCGTCGGTCAGCTGCTTGATGAGCTCCTTGAGCTCCTGATCGGTCAGTGAGCCCAGGTCGGGAAACGTGTCCATGTAGATCGGAACCTCCGGGTGCTTCCTGGTCGGAGTAGGCGAAGCTGCCAGTATACCTTTCCAAACTCGGAGGCTCAAGCTCAACTTGAGAGTTGGTTCCGGTCCTCCTTCGCGGCGCGACGAGCGCGCATCACCTGGGCCCCGCGACGCACATACAGCACCGTCGCGGTCAGCCCGAACGCCATCCCGATGTACAGCATGATCAAGGCCAGCCAGTGAACGCCGGCCATCGCGAAGAACGGCGCCGCGGCGATCGGCGCCACCCCGATCCGACCGGCCCAGTTGATCTTGAGCTCGATGCCGTGGGTGAGCGCGTAGCGACTGACGGCCAGCATGAACACCTCTCTCGCGATCACGATCGCGATCGCCCACCTCGGGAGCAGCGAGAAGTGCCAGCACACGACCATCCCCGAGACGATCAGGAGCCGGTCCACCAGGGGGTCCAACAACGCGCCGAGACGGCTGTACTGGCCGGTCAGGCGCGCGGCGAAGCCGTCGAGGTAGTCCGACCAGCCGATCACCCCGAACAGCACGACCGCGAGCGCGTCCTGGCCGTCGTCGCTCGACAGCGCGATCACCAGGAACACCGGGATCGCCAGGAGCCGGATGAAGTCGATCGCGTTCGGGATCGTCCACGGGTTCAGGGGGTGGCCCGAGAGCGTCTCATCGGGCGCCGGCGCGGAACGGTCGATCCCGCTGAGGCGCCGCTTGGAGATTTTGGGGCCCACCCGCCCGCTCACCGCACCGCCCGGTCGACCGATCAGGGCAGGCCGCGCCACAGGGCGGCGATTTCCTCTGCCGCGTCTTCGAGCAGCACGCTGGTGCTCTCCCGGCCTCGCCGAAGCTGCACCTCGACCTCTCCCGACCCGAGCGTGCGCCGCCCGACGGTCACCCGAAGGGGACACCCGAGCAACTCGGCATCGGTGAACTTCTCCCCCGGCCCGGCGTCGCGGTCGTCGTACAGCACGTCCAGGCCGAGCTCGAGAAGCTGGCCGTACAGCTGGTCGGCATACGCTCGCTCCTCGCTCCCCTCCTTGCCGAGCGTGACCAGCTCCACGTCGAACGGCGCGATCGCGCGCGGCCAGGAGATCCCCTGCTCGTCGGCGTACTGCTCGACCGCGGCGGCTGCCGCTCGCGCCGGCCCGAACCCGTAGCAGCCCATCCAGATCAGCTGCTCCTGACCCGACTCGTCCAGGTACTTCGCCCCGATCGGTAGCGAGTACCGGGTCCCGAGCTTGAAGATGTTGCCGACCTCGATCGCAGGCTCGATCCTGATCGCGCTGCCGTTGACGGTGTCACCGGCGATCACGGCGCGGATGTCGACGCGCTCGTATGGGAAGTCGCGGCCGGGCTCGACCCCGCGCAGGTGGGCATCGGGCTCGTTCGCGCCGACGACGTAGCCCCCGTCTGCGACGCCGGCGTCGAGCAGGATCGGCATCTGTGCGCCCACCGGACCGATGTAGCCAGGTGGCCCCAGCCGCGCCGCCACCTCGTCGGGGTGCGCGGGGCGGAACTCGGTCCTGAGCGCGTTGGCGAGCTTGATCTCGTTGACCCGATGGTCACCGCGCACGACGACGAGCTTCATCGCGTCGCCGTCGACGATCACCGGAAACGCCTTGAGCAGCGCGCCCGCCGGCACCCGGAGCTCCGTCGCGACGGCGTCGATCGTTGTCATCCCGGGCGTGGACACGCGCTCGGGCGCGGCGAGAGCGGGCTCGAGCGTCACCGGCTGGGGCTCGGCGCTCGCGACCTCGACGTTCGCCGCGTAGCCGGCCGCCACGGCGACCTCGTTCTCGCCCGCGGGACACGGCGCCATGTACTCGTGTGCCCCGCTGCCGCCCATCATCCCGACGTCGGCCTCGACCCGGTACCACTCGAGGCCGCAGCGGTCCATCATCCGGTCGTAGGCGACCACGTGCTTCTGGTACGACGCCTCGAGCCCCTCCGGGCCCCGGTCGAAGCTGTAGGAGTCCTTCATGATGAACTCGCGGGTGCGCAGGACGCCGGCGCGCGGGCGCGGCTCGTCGCGCTCCTTGACCTGGAAGTGGTAGAGGATCAGCGGCAGGTCCCGATAGGACTTCACGGCCGCCGCCACATGGGTGGTGACCACCTCCTCGTGGGTCATCGCGAGCACCAGGTCGGCGCCCCGGCGGTCCTTGAGCTTGAACAGCTCCTCGATGTCGTACCGGCCGGTACGGCGCCACAACTCGGCGGGCTGAAGCACGGGCATCAGCATTTCCAGGCCGCCGATCGCGTTCATCTCCTCGCGGACGATCTGGACGACTCGCTGGTGGACGCGATAGCCGGCCGGCAGCCAGCTCCAGAACCCTGCCCCGACCTGCCGAATCAGGCCGGCGCGCACCATCAGCTTGTGCGACAGCGCCTCGGCGTCGGCGGGCGGCTCGCGCTCGGTCGGGAGGAAGAACTCCGAAAGTCGGGTCACAACACGCGCAGCGTACCCGGGCGTGATAGAAGAAAGCCGTCCCGCAGAACCTTATGCAAGGAGCACGCGATGGCCTACGAAGTTCCTCCGCTGCCGTACGCCTACGACGCACTGGCGCCGACGATCGACGAGCAGACGATGCACCTGCACCACGACAAGCACCACCAGGCTTACGTGACCGCCGCCAACGGCCTGCTCGAGGGCACCGAATGGGCCGACAAGCCCGTCGACGAAGTGCTGAAGAACCTCGACAAGCTGCCCGGCGACAAGCAGGCCGGCGTCCGCAACCAGGCCGGCGGCCATTCCAACCACTCTAAGTTCTGGGAGTGGATGTCGCCCAACGGCGGCGGCGAGCCCGACGGTGCGCTGCGCGCCGCGATCGACGCGGCGTTCGGCTCGTTCGACGACTTCAAGGCGCAGTTCAAGGACAACGGCGTCAAGCGCTTCGGCTCGGGCTGGACCTGGCTCGTCCACGACGGCTCCGGGCTTGCGCTCCTCTCGACCGCGAACCAGGACAGCCCGATCTCCGACGGCAAGACCCCACTTCTCGGCAACGACGTGTGGGAGCACGCCTACTACCTGACGTACAACAACCGGCGCCCGGACTACCTCGACGCGTGGTGGAACGTCGTCAACTGGCCGAAGGTGGCGGAGGGGTTCGCAGCGGTAAGTTAGTCCGGCCGGATGCCCGGCCGTGGAAGCTGCAGAGCACGCGGAGCGGTCTCCACCGAAGCGCACGCGAGGTCCAGAGCCCGATGCGGTTACTGGGCCTCGCACGGAATCCGGAGCCCAGCGGTCTTTCTGCGCGCACGTGGCCGGGCCGGATTCCGCACGCTCGGCGTCCCTCGGGCCGTTCCGCCAACGGAATTCGGCGCCCTGGCGAGACGGAAGACAGAACGTCTCGGAACCGAATTCCGCGGCATCCGTGCCAGGCGGGCGCGGATCCTGTTCGGACGACGTAGCCCTCACGCGACCCGGTTAAGGCCCGAAATCGCGCCCCCTGGCAGAAGCCCGTGGGGACATCAGCATGCACCACGTGCTTATGTCCCCAAGGTTCCTGGCGCGCGGGGCGTTTTTGGGCCGTATACATGGCGCCGGCGCGGACGGCCTTGCCGCCCCGAACGGTCACGGCCTTGCCGCCCCGGACGGCCACGGCGCCGCAGCCCAGATCCGCCCTGAGTCCCCGCACGCCCGGCAAGGATGCTGGGCGGAACGGGCTTGCGGCGACGGCCCGGTCGGCATCCATGCGTCGCGTTGCGGGCCTGCCGCAAGATCGTCCGGAGGACGCCGCCGCAGGCGGCCCGTTATGCCCGAGTGAAGCGGCGACCCGACACGGGTGAGGTCTCTTCGTCGAGCGCGACCGCCGCTGCCTCCATCGCGGCCATGCGCTCAGGCGTCATCGCGGTGGCGTCCTCGTTCTCGGCCAGCCACTTCTCGGCCTCGGCGGCGGCGCGCTCGTCGCGCAAGACTTTCTTGCCGGCGGCGTAGTACTTGTCGATCTCGGCGAACAGCTCGTCCACGAGGTTCTCGGTCTTGACCTTGCGGATCATCTTGCCCTTCGAGTACAGCGCGCCGGCGTCCTTGGCGCCGGTGATCCCAAAGTCGGCGTGCCGCGCCTCGCCGATCCCGTTGACCGCACAACCGAGCACCGACACCTCGATCGGATCCTCGTAGGCTTCGAGCCGGCGCTCGACCTCGGCCACGACCGTGTCCATGTCGAACTGCAGCCGGCCGCACGTCGGGCATGCGATCAGCACGGGCCCGCGCTCGCGCAGCTTGAGCGCCTTGAGGATCTCCCAGGCGACCTTGACCTCCTCCTCGGCATGGAACGTCGACAGCGAGATCCTGATCGTGTCGCCGATCCCGTCGGCCAGCAGCGTCCCGAGGCCAACGGCCGACTTCAGCGAGCCCGACCACTTCGTGCCCGCCTCGGTGATCCCCAGATGCAGCGGGTATGGGATCCGCTCGGAGAGCAGCCGATTCGACGCGATCGTGTTCGGCACGCTGGTCGACTTCATCGAGACCTTGAAGTTCGTGAACTCGAGTCGCTCCATCAGCTCGACGAACTCGACCGCGGCCGTCACCAGCGCCTCGACCGGGTTCTCGAACTCGAGCTCGCGCAGATGCGCCGGCAACGACCCCGAGTTGACCCCGATCCGCAGCGGAGTACCAAGCTCGTTAGCGCGCTTTGTAACGAGCGCGACCTTGTCCGGACCGCCGATGTTCCCCGGATTCAGGCGCACGCAGTGGGCCCCGGCATCGAGCGCCTTCAAAGCCAGCGTGTAGTTGAAGTGGATATCGGCAATCACCGGGATCGGCGAGTCGCCGACGATCGTCTTGAGCGCTTCGACGTCCTGATCGCGCGGGACCGCGACCCGGACGATGTCGGCGCCCGCGTCGGCGACCGTGCGGATCTGTTCCATCGTCGCCCGCAGATCCGCGGTTTCGGTCTTCGTCATCGTCTGCACCGCGACCGGCGCACCACCGCCGATGGGAACCCCGCCCACGAAAATCTGGCGCTCTGAAGCCATGCGGCCAGTGTAGAGGTGGCGCATTCGCGGTATGTGAACGCTCCGGTCGTCTGGCGCGCCAGCTAGCCTCGCCTAAGCACCGGTGCGGGAATCTAGCGTCGCGCGGCGCGCCGGGAAGGACGTTGCAGCCATGACCATCGCGGCGCAACTTCGGAGGACTCGATTAGTTGTCTTCTTACGTGCCAAGAATCAGACGCCATCTCCCCATAGCCGCGCTGCTCCTCAGCGCCGCGGCAATCCATGCAGCTCCCGCCGCCGCCTCCACCACGCAGGTGTCGGTGTTCCAGGCCGATACCCAGGTATTGAGCAATCCGACCGGAACACTCCAGACGCTCCGTGACCTGGGCGTCGGCATGGTTCGGGTCAACCTCGTGTGGAACCAGATCGCGCCGTCGGCGAACTCGACCCACCGCCCGGCGGGCTTCGACGCCACGAACCCCGGCGCCTACCCGGCCGGCGGATGGGCGCCGTACGACGCCGTCGTACGCACGGCCGCGGCCGATCACATCACGGTCGACTTCACGATCGACGGTCCGGCGCCGTTGTGGGCCACCGGTTCGGGAGCCCCCAAGGGAACCACCGGGTACTTTCGCGAGGACTGGGAGCCCTCGGCCGCGGAGTTCGGCCTGTTCGTCAAGGCCGTCGGCACCCGCTACAGCGGGTCCTACAAGCCTGCGGGCTCGGCCACCGCGTTGCCGCGCGTGAGCTTCTGGTCGATCTGGAACGAGCCGAACTACGGCTACGACATCGCGCCGCAGGGAACGGGAGCCCATCAGTCGACCCCGAACAGCCCCCATATCTACCGAAACCTCCTGAATGCGGCCTGGAGCTCACTGAATGCCACCGCGCACAGCACCCGGACAGACAAGATTCTGTTCGGCGAGGTGACGCCACACGGCAACAACACGTTCGGCGTGTTCGCGAACATGAAGCCGCTGATCTTCCTGCGGTCCCTGTACTGCGTCGATTCGAGCTACCACCAGCTCCGAGGCGCCGCAGCGAAGGCCCAGGGCTGCCCGACGACGGCCGCCGGCTCACGTAGCTTCCGCAAGCAGAACCCGGCTCTGTTCAGCGCCAGCGCATTCGCCGCCCATCCCTACGAGGAGGCGTCGGCGCCGAACAAGCCGACGTATCTGTGCGGGACCAAGCTGTGCGTCGGCCGGAGCGATCCGGACTTCGCCGACTTCCCGGAGCTGCCGCGGCTCGAGCGCACGCTCGACCGCCTGAACGGCATCTACGGCTCGCATACGCATTTCCCGGTGTGGAGCACGGAGTTCGGGTTCCGGACACGGCCGCCCGATCCCCACGAGGGCGTCAGCCCATCGACGGCGGCTGTTTACATGAATGAGGCCGAGTACCTCAGCTATAAGCAGTCGCGGGTCTTCAGCTACGCCCAGTACGCGCTACAGGACCAGGCGCCGCCGGCATACTTCGACACCGGGCTGCTCAACCCGAACGGAAGCCAGAAGCCTGGTTACGCTGCCTACCGCATGCCTTTGTGGCTCCCGAGCACGTCGACCGGGAAGGGCCGCAAGCTCGAGGTGTGGGGCGGGGTTCGGCCGGCGGCGTTCGCCAAGCTGGACACCGGCAGGGCGCAGAGCGTTCTCGTGCAGTTCCAGGCCGGGTCGAACGGCGCGTGGACGACGATCGCCACCGTGCCGCTCACGAACGCGCGCGGCTACTTCGATACGCACCTCGCCTTCCCGAGCAGCGGCTCGGTGAGGCTCGAGTGGACGTATCCGACCGGTGACCCGCTGCTCAGCGGCGGAACCGTGTTCAGCCGGACTCAGAAGATTACGATCAAGTAGACAGGTTCGAGCGGCATGCAGTCAGGCCTCGGTCGCCGGGGCCTGACCGCCCGGATCGTCAGCTCCCCTGCCCCGAGGAGCCAGGATCGTCAGGGCCTTTTTGGTGCGGTGAGTCGGGTCCGCTATCCGCATCCGGCGACCCCTGGCCTTCCGTCATCTCGAGCCGCCGGCGCCGGATCGCGAGCGCGCCGAACGTGAACACCGCGAGCGCGAGCACGACGATTACGACGATGAGCCAAGTGGGGAGCACCGATCCGCCCGAGCTCGAGCCGGAGCCGCCAGTTCCACTGCTCGAACTCGTGCCGAGTTGGGCAAACAGCTGCTTCTCGATCACGTCGTAGCAGTCCGTGTACTCGCGGACGTCGGCGGGCATGTTCGCTAGGGCATTGCGCAGCGTGTCCGATGAGTAGTGAGCGGTGAGCGTGCCGTGGTCGTTGCAGTCGCTGATCGCCTGCGCGGCGGTGCCGCCGCCCGACTGCGCAACGGCAACCGCGGGGGCGGGCGCCGACAGCGCACACGCGATCAACAGCGAGGTGACCAGCCTCCGCATCATCGTCCCAAGCTTATGTGGAAACGACTCCATACAGCTGCATCAGCCGGGCGTAGAAGCGATCCTCGCCAAACCGCTCGTGCGCTCGCGCGAGTGCCGCGGCGCCCCGCTCCGCCCGCAGGCCGGGGTTGTGCCACAGCTGCGAGAGCGCGTCCGACCAGGCCGCCCGATCCGTGGCCGGCAGGGTCGCGTCCTCGCCGACGAGCTCGGGCAATCCGCCTCGGTCGGAGGCAAGCACCGGAACGCCGGCAGCGAGCGCCTCGAGGACCGAGTACGGACATGGCTCCTCCCAACGCGAGGGCGCCAGCACGACCGCGGCTCGCTCGCGTAGCTGGGCGAGCGAGGCGGCGTCGAGCAGGCCGGTGAAGCGGACATCGCCGCCATCCGCCAGCTCGCGCAACCGCCCCTCGTCCGGTCCGGTCCCCGCGATCACGAGCGGCACTTCGGCCTCGCGCGCGGCCGCTATCGCGGTGTCGAACCCCTTCTCCTCGGTCAGGCGCCCCGCGGCCAGCGCGAATTCTCCCGCACCGGCTCGCGACTGCGACGAGTACCCGTCATCTGGAATGAAGTTCGGCAACGTGGCGGTTAACGAGGGCGGCAGGCCCAAGTCGCGCAGATGCGCCGCGGTGCAGTCGCTGACCGCCACGAACTGGTCAACGTGCTCGTACAGCCGCGGCTGTTGCCGGTGCAGCGCGGCACCGTAGACGACCGCTTCGGGCAGCGAACCGCGGCAGCGCAGACGGACGCCGGGAAATGTGCTCGCGCCTCGGCAGCGAAAGCACGGTACGCCATCGCGGTAGGAGATGCCGATCGCGCAGAACAGCCGATAGTTGTGGAGATGGAGCAGCGTCCGCGCGCCCGCGGCCCGGGCGGCGGCGAGTGCCCGCCAGCCGAGCGTCGGATGGATGTTGTGAGCATGAACGACCCGCGCGCCGAGACGGCGAACGGCCTCGCCGATCGCGTCGGGATCGAGCCCACCGCCGAGCAGCCCGAGCGCGGCCCGCCCTCGCCCGACCGCGTCGCTCGAGCGCTCGAGTACCTCGACCGCGTGGCCGCGGCGACCCAGCAGCGCCGCGAGCTCGGCGACCGCCCGCTCCTCCCCACCGGTCGTCCGGTAGCGATTGTGCAGAATTAGGATCACGTCCGGGTCGCGCGTCAGCGCGCCGAGGGGGAGTTCTGAACGAGCACTGCCGCCCCGACGACGAACTCGTCGACGGTCTTCGTCGAGATCCAGCGTACGCCGGCGGGCAGTGGCTGCCCGAGCGTCTGCCAACGGTAACCGACGTCGTCGACCTCGCCGACCGTGACCACGCGGTCGCTGGGCTCAGTCCAGGGGACGCGCGGAAGGTAGGTGGCGAGCGGATCACTGGCGAGCGACCCGTCGTACGCGACGATCGCCCGCGTGCCGCTCGCGGCGCCGAGCGCCGTGGCCACGCCGGCGCAATCGGGGCGCTGATGTTGCGGGCTGTCGCTCACGTTCGCCTGCGCGTACACGAAGCTCGCGAGCACGATCACGGCGAGCATTCGCACGGCGGCACGATCACGCCCCGACCGCGGTCACGCCGGCTGGGAGCCACGCCTCAACCGGCCCGCTTGCTACCCTCACCGATCTGGAGGTCCGGGCCGCCACTGCGGCGTCCGAGCGGGCCTGGACAAGCATCGCGCGCATTCTAGAGCGGCACCGGGCGCTGATCCGTCACCAGCGGCCACCCTCCGGAACCGATAGCGCAATCTGTTGAGACGAATGCTCGCGCCCATCGTCACCCGGTTCCCGCGCTCAGCGCGGGCGTTCAGACCGTCCGTGATCGCGCTTGCCGCCGGGATGGCGCTGGCGCTCAACGCGTGCGGCGGCGGGTCCTCGCATCCGATCGCTCACGCTTCGGAGCGACCGCCGATCGAGACGATCTTCGAGGCGCAGTACCAGCTGTTTGCGAGCCCGGGACCGACGCTCGATGCCCTCAAACAGCTCGGCGTCGACGATGTCAAGGTGTTCATGCAGTGGGGCCCGATGACCCCCGATCCGACGTCGCACACCCGCCCGGCGGGATTCGACGCCGCCAACCCGGCCGCCTATCCGGCGGCGAACTGGGCGCCGTTCGACGCGATCGTCCGGGCCGCCGCGACGCGCGGCATCGGCGTCGACCTCGCGCTCGAGGCCCCGGCGCCGCTGTGGGCGATCGGGCAGGGCGTCCCACCCGGGACCTCTTCCGGCTTCGTCGGCTCCTGGGAGCCCTCGGCGAAGGAGTACGGACTGTTCGTGAAGGCCGTCGGCAAGCGGTACGACGGCCATTACACGCCGGCGGGCGAGAGCAGTCCGCTCCCGGCCGTGCGGTTCTGGTCTATCTGGAACGAGCCGAACTACGGCGCCCAGCTGGCCCCGCAGGCGGTGGACAACTCGACGGTAGAGGTCTCGCCGCTGCTCTACCGGGAGCTGCTCGACGCCGCCTGGACCTCGCTCGGGCAGACCGGGCACGGAGGCGACAAGATCCTGATCGGCGAGGTCGCCCCCCGCGGCGAGACGACCGGCGGTCAACCGGGGAACTTCTCGGGGATGGTGCCGTTGCGCTTCATCCGGGCGCTCTACTGCGTGGACGGCTCGATGCACCCGCTGCAGGGGACCGCCGCGACCCAGCGCGGCTGCCCGGCGACGGCGTCGGCATCCAAGTCGTTCCCGAGGGAGAACCCGGGGCTGTTCCATGCCACTGGATTCGCCGTCCATCCGTATCCGCAGGGTCAGGTGACGCCCAACGTCGCGACCAAGAACGAGCCCGACTACGCCGACCTCCCGAAGCTCCCCGACCTCGAGGCGACGCTCGACCGGGCGATCGCCGCATATGGGCTCACCATCAAGTACCCGATCTACGACACCGAGTTCGGCTACCAGACCAACCCGCCCGAGAAGATCGCGCGCGCGATCAGCCCGGCGCTGGCGGCGTACTACATGAACTGGGCCGAGTACATCAGCTGGAGCGACCCTCGAGTCGCCTCGTGGGACCAGTACCTCCTCACCGACCCGCCGCCCGCCGAGCAACTTCGACACCGGGCTCGAGTTCGCCAACGGGACGCCCAAGGACCCGATGTACGACGCGTTCCGAATCCCGCTCTACCTGCCCCATGCGCAAGGCAAGCAGGGCAAGTCGCTCGAGGTGTGGGGCGACGTGCGGCCGGCGCACTTTGCAAGTGAGGCGCCGCAGGTCGCGAGCATTCAGTTCAAGCCCGCGAGCGGCGGCGCGTTCAAGACGGTTCAGCGGGTCACGATCACCGACGCCGACGGCTATTTCACCGCATCCGTGAAGTTCCCCTCGAGCGGCTCGGTCCGGATCGCCTGGTCTGGGCCGGGCGGCGGGGTTGATTACAGCCGCGTCGCGCCTGTCACGATCAACTGAGCGCGGCCCTGGGCGCAACTTCTTCTGAGCAGGCCTGTTGTCTTCTGCGATGCAACTGTGAGGCGGGTCGGGATCACGATGTCCGTCGCCGCGGCGGCTGGGCTGACGCCGTCTCCCGGCCCGAGCGCGCGCCCAGACGAACCAGTTCGGCATGTTCCAGGACGACGCACGGATGCTCACCGTGCCCGGGCCAACCCTGCAGACGCTCCGCGAGCCCGGGGCGTCGTCGTGCGCGTCACCCTCGCCTGGAACACGGTCGCGCCGGCAAAGCGCCTTTCCGGCTTCAACCCCGTGCTCCCCGCGTCCTATCCGGCCGCGAACTGGAGCATCTATGACCAGATCGTTCGCGATGCGCACGCCGACGGCATCACAGTTGACTTCTCCCTGACCGGTCCGGCGCCGCTGTGGGCGGCGGGGGCGGTCAGCCCGCCCCGGAGAACTACGGCGAGTGGAAGCCCTCGGCATCGGCGTTCGGCCAGTTCGTGGAGGCGGTCGCCACCCGCTACAGCGGCAGCTACGACCCGATCTCGGACACGATCGCGCACGGCAACCCCGACGACCTGCCGCGAGTGAGCTTCTGGGAGCTGTGGAACGAGCCGAACTTCGGGAGGGACCTCGCGCCGCAGGCGATCAAGGGCTCGACGGTGCCGACATCCGCGCCGGCATACTGGAGCCTGCTCGACGCCGGCTGGCGCGGGCTGGGACTGACCGGGCATGGCCGCGACACGATCGTGATCGGGAAACTCGACGCTCGCGGATCGAACCGGAAACCGAATCCCGGGCAGCCGCAGGGACTACCGGGCAACTTCGGCGCAACCAAGCCGCTGCAGTTCGTCCGCACGCTCTACTGCGTGAGCTCGACGTACAGAGAACTCCGCGGCGCGGCGGCGGCGGCGGTCGGCTGCCCGACTACAGCCGCCGGCTCACGGAGTTCAAGACCGCCCATCCCGCGCTGTTCCGAGCCTCGGGGTTCGCCGACCACCCGTACCCGGTCAACCTGCCGCCGACCGAGTCCAGCTCGAACGACCCCGATTTCACCGAGTTCTCGGAGCTGCCCCGCCTGGCGAGCACGCTCGACCGCCTGGTGCGGATCTACGGCTCTCCCACGCGCTTTCCGATCTACAACAACGAGTACGGCTACATCACGAACCCGCCGAACCACAGCTGCAAGTCATTTCGTCTCGCCGGCCACCGCGGCGACCTACATCAACTGGGCGGAATACCTGTCGTGGCGCAACTCGCGGATCGCCTCGACCATGCAATACCTGCTGTACGACCCGAATCCGACCAAGAACGTTCCGGAGTTCGGCGGGTTCGCGAGCGGGCTGATCTTCTACGGCGGCGCGCGCAAGCCCGGGTACAACGCCTACCGGCTGCCGCTGTTCCTGCCGGTCACCTCGACGCGGCCCAGGCCTTCGCTCGAGGTCTGGGGATGCGTCCGGCCGGCGCGATTTCGCGAGCCTCGACACCGGCGGCACCCCTCAGCAGGTGCAGATCCAGTTCCAGCGAGGCTCGCGCGGGCCGTTCACGACGCTGCGCACCGTGACGATCACGAGCGCCGCGCGGCTATTTCGACCTGCACCTCTCGTTCCCGGCGAGCGGCACGGTCAGGCTGGCGTGGTCTTATCCCGGCGAACGATCCGCTGCTCACGCCGGGCCTGACGACGCCGGGCGATCCCGACACCGATCTACAGCCGATCGGTGAAGGTGACGGTGAAGTAGATGGACGGTCCGCCGACGACAGCAGCGCTGCTGCTCGGCTCCGTGGTGCTGGCGGTCGCGGCCATCCTCATCCCGGCGGCCCCGGCGCTTGGTTCACCGACCCAGCTGTCGGTGATCGAGGACGACGTGCACCTGCAGGCCGATCCGGCGGGGACGCTCGAGCAGATGCGCGCGCTCGGAGCAGACGTCGTCCGGGTGTCGATGCCCTGGCAGATGATCGCCCCCAACCCGAACTCGAAGCGCGCCCCGACGTCGGCTTCGACGCGTCGGACCCGGCGGCGTATCCGGAGGCGAAATGGAAGGCTCTGGGACGCGATCGTCACCGACGCACGACGCGACGGAATCACCGTCGACCTCGACGTGATGGGCGGCGCGCCGCGCTGGGCGCTCGGGCCGGGCCGGCCGGCCGCCAACACGAACCCGAACTGGGAGCCGTCGCCGGCGGCGTACGGGCAGTTCGTCCAGGCGGTCGCGACGCGGTACAGCGGCGACTACGACCCGGGCGGAGCAGGCGCTCGTGCCCGGAGACCCCGGCGACCTTCCGCGAGTCAGCTTCTGGTCGATCTGGAACGAGCCCGACTACGGCCCGAGCCTCGCGCCGCAGGGCGTTCCCGGCGATCTGACCGTCGAGAACAGCCCGCGGATGTATCGGAGGCTGCTGGACGCCGCCTGGTCGGCGTTACAGGCCACCGGCCATACGCCCGCCACCGACACGATCCTGTTCGGCGAGCTCGCGCCGCGTGGCGAGAAGCGCTGGGGTGTGTTCTCGGGGATGAAGCCGCTCGTGTTCCTGCGGGCGCTGTACTGCGTGGACTCCAGCTACCGGCAGCTGCGCGGGACCGCGGCGCGGGTCAGGGGATGCCCGACCACGGCGGCCGGCTCGCGGCGCTTCCGCGCCCAGCATCCCGCGCTATTCGCCGCGAGCGGGGTTTCCGACCACCCGTACATGCGGTGGTACGCGCCGAACCACGAGCTCGACCCCGACCCCACCAACGGCTCGAACACCGCCGACTACGCCTCGCTCGCCGTGATCGGCAACCTCGGACGTGCCCTCGACCGCCTACAGCGCGTGTACGGGTCGCACACGCGTTTCCCGATCTTCGACACGGAGTTCGGCTACATCACGAGCCCGCCGAAGCGCAGCCCTGACCCCGGATCGCGCGGCAAGGTGCTGTACGTCCCCCCGGCGACCGCCGCGTACTACATGAATTGGGCCGAATACATCAGCTGGCGTAATCCTCGCATGAGGTCGTTCGCGCAATACCTGATGTACGACCCGGTGCGCCCGCTCAAGTCGAACGACTGGGGTGGGTTCGCAAGCGGACTACTTACCTGGAACGGCATTCCCAAGGCCACGTACGACGCCTGGAGCCTGCCGCTGTACGCTCCCGGTCACCAGTGAACGCGCGGATCAGGCTCTGCAGGTGTGGGGCTGCGTACGGCCCGCGCAGTATGGGGCGCACGACACCGGGTTGACGCAAACGGCGCAGATCCAGTTCGCGACGAGCCGCGTCCGGCCCGTTCACGACGATCCAGACGGTGACGCTCAGCAGCTCGGGAAGTTGCTACTTTGACGTGCCGGTGAACATTCCCCGCGAGCGGAATCGTCCGACTCAGCTTCGGCTATCCCACGGCCGATCCGCTGCTGGTCCCCGCCAGCGACCCGGTCGTCAGCCGATCGATCCGGGTGACCGTCCGCAAATGAGAGCACGCCTACTGACAGCCGCCCTCCTCGTAGCCTCGATCACGGGGAGCAGTCTCGCGCTTGCGCCCGCGGCGTTCGGATCGACTGGTCAGATATCGATCATCCAGGATCCGACCCGGATGCTCTCCGACCCGGTCGGGACTATGAGCACGTTCCGAGCGCTCGGCGTCCGGATGGTGCGGATCGTCGTCGTATGGGCGCAGATCGCGCCGCAGCCAGAATCCCGCACGGCGCCGCGCGGCTTCAACGCCGCCGACCCGGCCTCGTATCCGGCCGCGAACTGGGCGCGTTACGACGAGATGGTCGAGCTCGCGCATGCCGATGGGCTCGGCGTCGACCTCACGCTGAGCGGCGGCGCGCCCAGGTGGGCCGAAGGCTCCGGGATCCCGCCCGCCGCGCTCGACAATCAGTTCTGGGCATGGCGACCGTCGGCGAATGCGTTCGGCCAGTTCGCACGCGCCGTCGGCGAGCGCTACACCGGCACGTATATCCCACCTGGACAGACCTCCGCGCTGCCGCGCGTGAACTTCTGGGCGATCTGGAACGAGCCCAACTTCGGCGAGGACCTCGGACCGCAAGCGGTCGACGGCTCGACGGTGTCGGTGGCCCCGGAGATGTATCGAGGGCTCGCGAGCCAGATGTGGAACTCGCTGCAGGCGACCGGCCACGGGCACGACACGATCCTGATCGGCGAGTTCGCGCCGCTCGGTCTGAACGGCGCCGCGCGCCCAGACCATCCCCAGGGCCTGCCCGGGAACTTCGGACAGACCAAGCCGCTGCAGTTCCTGCGGACGTTGTACTGCGTCGACTCGAACTACCGGGAGCTGCGGGGACGCGCTGCCCAGGCGGTCGCCTGTCCCGGCGACGGCAGCGGGCTCACGGAGCTTCCGCAGGCAGAATCCGGCGCTGTTTAGCGCGTCCGGATTCGCCGACCACCCGTATCCGGAGAACTCTCCACCGACGATCGAGCCCTCGAAGGATCCCGACATCGCGTCGTTCCCACGAATCCCGAACCTCGAGCGCGCGCTGGACCGGCTGCAGCGGATCTACGGATCCGGCAAGCGCCTCCCGATCTACAACACCGAGTACGGCTACATCACCCACCCGCCGAATAACACCACGACCAGTTTCGTCTCGCCGGCGACCGCCGGGTACTACCTCAACTGGGCCGAGTACCTCAGCTGGAAGCAGCCACGGATCGCCACCACCATGCAGTACCTGCTCTACGACCCGGTCTCCCTACACGCCGCCACCGGCGACGGCGGCTTCGCGAGCGGCCTGGTGTTCTCGAGTGGCAAGGCCAAGCCGGGTATGCCGCCTACCGCCTGCCGCTGTACCTGCCGGTGACCTCGTCGCGGCGCGGCCGCTCGCTCGAGGTCTGGGGCTGTGTGCGGCCGGCGCGGTACGCGATTCTCGGGCCGGCGGGATCGGCGACACCACGCCGCGGCCAGCCGCAGACCGCGCAGATCCAGTTCGCACGTCAGGGACTCCGGAACGTTCACGACGATGCCGACGACTGACGATCGCCAACCCGAACAACTGCTATTTCGACGTCCGGATGAACTTCCCGGGAAGCGGCACGGTCAGGCTGGCCTACACGTATCCGAGCGATCCGCTGCTGCTGTTCCCGCCGGCGGTAGAGGGGTCGACCGTGTACAGCCGGACGGTGGCGATCAAGCTCCAGTAGGCGCGGCGGTGGGCGACATGATTAACGAGTCACCGGGAGCGATTCCTCCAGACCGGGCCGAACCTGGCACGTATAGCGCGCGTTACGCGTCAAGGTCCGGCCCAATCTCGATCATTTGACGCGTTTTACACGTGACTGATCCGTGCGACGCGCAAGCCGCCGCTAACCACTACATCGCGTCGATCTCGGCCTCGTACTTGGCCTCGATCGGCCGCCGCTTGAGCTTCATCGTCGGCGTCAGCTCATCACCGCCGGGCAGCCAATCGCCGGGGACGATCGTGAAGTTCTTGATCTGCTCGACGCGTGAGAGGCGCTCGTTGGCCTGCTCGATCGCGCTCCTGACCGCGGCGATGACCGGCTCCTCGGACGCGAGGTCCTCGAAAGCCGCGTCCCCGATGCCCTGCTTCGCCGCCCACTGCGGCGCGAAGTCGGCGTCGAGGACGATCAGCGCGGTGTTGTAGCGACGGCCGTCGCCGACGCAGATCGCCTGCCCGATCAGCGGGCTCGCCGACTTGATCGTGGCCTCGATGTTGGCCGGCGACATGTTCTTCCCGGCCGCGTTGATGATGATCTCCTTCTTGCGGTCGACGATCCGCAGAAACCCCTCCTCGTCGATCGACCCGATGTCCCCGGTGTGGAGCCAGCCGTCGGCGTCGATCGCCTCGGCCGTCTTGTCCGGCGCGTTCCGGTAGCTCCTCATCACACAATCGCCGCGGACGAGCAGCTCGCCGTCGTCGGCGATCTTGATCTCGACGCCCGGCTCCGGCGGTCCAACCGTCCCGATCTTGACTTCTCCGGGCCGGTTGCACGTGCCCACCCCGGACGTCTCGGACATGCCCCACAGCTCCGCCAGCTCGATCCCGAGCGCGTGGAAGAACTCGAGCACCTCGACGGGCGTCGGCGCGGCGCCGACGTTGACCGCGATCGCCTGGTCGAGCCCGAGCATCTCGCGCAGCTTGGAGAACATCTGCTCGTCGGCCTGGGCCACCTTCGCCTCGAGCTCCGGTGGCACGGTTTCGCCGCGCTGGCGCAACCGCACCCGCTGAATGGCGGCCTCCACGGCCTCCTGCACCGGACGCCGCTGCTCCTCGGGCTGGGCCGCCTGCATCGTCTCGAGCCCGGCCTTGAGCTTCTCCCAAATCCGCGGGACCGCGAAGAACCAGGTCGGCCGAACCTGGGGCAGATAGGAGAGCACCTCGCGCGGGTTCGGGCAGCAGGTGATCGTTCCGGCGTAGACCACCGGGATGTAGTGGTGGGCCATCCGCTCGGCGATATGCGCGGCCGGCAGCCACGAGATCAGCTTCGAGCCGGCGTCGAAGCGGATCACCTCCTCGACCGCCTTCGTCCCAGACATGATGTTGTGGTGGGTCAGCTGGACGCCCTTCGGCGGCCCGGTCGTGCCAGAGGTGTAGATCAGCGTCACGAGGTCGTCGGGGCCGATCTCCGCGAGGCCGTCGCCGGGTTCGAAATCCGGGTCCGACCCTTCGATGTCGGCGAGCGAGACCGTGTCTTCCGGAACATCGGCGCCGTCGACGACGATCACGTGCTCGAGGCCGGGCACGTCCCTGCGCGCCTCGAGCAGCGCGCGCATGTGGGCTTGCTCGACGATCGCCACCCGCGAGCCGGCGTCATTCAGCAGGTACTCGATCTCGGCCGGCGGATAAGTCAGGTAGATCGAGAACGGCGTGGCACCGAGCGTCGCCGCCGCGAGGTCGACGATGTGGAACTCCGGACGGTTGCCGAGCATGATCGCGACCGTGTCGCCCTTCCCAACCCCGAGCTTCGCCAGCCCTCCTGCCACCGCGTCGACGCGGCGCAGCAGCTCCGCCCACGTCAGCGACACGCTGTCGTCGGGGGTCCGGACGGCGACGATCTCCGGATGGTTGGCGGCGGTGCGCCGAAGCGCTTCGGTCACCGTCGGGGCATCAACCGCTCGCCCCGCCGCCGGCGAGATCGTGCTGCTGCTCTCCATTCTGCCTGCTCCTCCACCGTAGGGCTCGAATGCGCTGCGTACCGTAGCAGCGAGGCACGGGACGATCGTCAGGGCCGACGCGGTGCGCTAGTGGATCCCGAAGCCGGGGCCGGAGAGCGTCGAGATGTCGTTCGTGAAGCCGATTACGAACACCAGCAGGATCAGGACGAAGCCGACCACGCCCGCGCGTTCCATGACCTCGAACGGGATCCGCTTGCCCCTGACCTTCTCCGCCACCGCCCAGAACACGTGCCCGCCGTCGAGCGGGAGGAACGGGAACAGGTTGATGATCGCCAACGACAGCGAGATCAATCCGAGGACGAGGAACGCCTGCGTGGTGCTGTGGGCGAACGACTCCTGGGTGGCCGTGTACCCGTAGACGATGCTGTGGAGCTGCTTTCGTTCTTGGGGCTCGAAGATTCGTGCGACGACCGAGACGGTGCGGGTCGTGACGTACCACATATCGCTGCCGGACAGCGATGCCGCCTTGACGACGCCGATCGGCTGCTGGGCCGAGCCGAAGCTCACGCCGAGTAGCGGACGATCCTCGCCGGCGGCGGTGCTGTACCTCGGGCGGACCTCGAACGTCATGAGCTTTCCGTCGCGGCGGACGACCACGCGCGCCGGGGTCGCCGCGACGCAGCCGTTGACCTGGGCGCCGGCGCACTTGTGGGTGCCGATCTGGTTCCGGATGGCGTTCTCCGAGCCTCCGACGCCGTCGACCGAGACAACGTGGTCGCCGGGACGCAGGACCGCCGCCGACGCCGACCCCTTCTCGATCGTCGCGACGTTCGTGGTGGCGACGGATTGGCCCTGCGACAGGGCGATTGCCCCGAAGATCAGGAACGCGATCACGAGGTTGACCCCGGGCCCGGCCAGGATCACGACGATCCGCTTCCAGACCTTCTGGTTGTAATAGGCGCGCCCGCGAATCGCATCGACTTGGGTCTGGAGTTCCGAGATCCTGCCCGTGAGCGCGTGCTCCTCCCCTCTCAGCTCCTGGGCACGAGCCGGATCCCGGGCCGAGGATGCGTCAGCGTCGTCGTGCAAGCCGTCGCGTTGCGCAGTCAGTTCGTTGAGCTCACGCTCTTCGCTCAGCTCCTCGTGCGGGTTCATCCCGGTGATCCGGACGTAGCCGCCGAGCGGGAACGGGCCGATGCCGTACTCCGTCTCGCCACGGCGGAACTTGACCAGCAGCGGCCCCATGAACAGCGAGAACCGCTCGACCCGCATGCCCACGGCCTTGGCGGCTGTGAAGTGCCCCGCTTCGTGCAGAATGATCAGTGCGACGAACCCCAGGAAGGCCAGGACGTAGGACACGGGTTCTAGTGTGGCAGCCGTTTCTGCGGGGTTCGTAAGAACGCGATCAGAGCGCTATGCGAGCGCTCGTTCCGCCACAAGCTCACCCGCGACCCGGCGCGCTTCGGCGTCGGCCTCTCCGAGCGTGTCGAACGAGTGGACTGGCTGCGACGGCAGCTGCTCGAGCGTCTCTTCGATCACCGCGGCAATGTCGAGGAATCGCAGCCGCCCGCCGAGGAAGGCATGGACGGCGACCTCATTGGCGGCGTTCATCGTGCACGTGGCGGTGCCGCCGGCGCGAGCCGCGTCGCGGGCGATTCGCACGCAGCTGAACGTCTCCTCGTCGACCGGCTCGAACGTGAGGCTCCCGAGCTCGACCAGGTCGAGCGGGCGTACGGGAACGTCGACCCGCTCGGGGTGATGGAGCGCGTATGAGATCGGCACGCGCATGTCGGGGTACCCGAGGTGCGCGAGCGTCGCACCGTCGCACAGCTGGATCAGGCTGTGGATGATCGACTGCGGGTGCACGACGATCTCGATCTGCTCATACGGCGTGCCGAACAGGTGATGGGCCTCGATCAGCTCGAGCCCCTTGTTCATCAGCGTGGCGGAGTCGATGGTGATCTTGCCGCCCATCGCCCACGTCGGATGAGCGAGCGCCTGCTCGGTGCTCACGTGCTCGAGGTCCTCTCTTTGCTTGCCCCGGAACGGGCCGCCCGATGCGGTCAGAATCAGCCGGTCGACGGTGCCAGGGCGCTCCGAGGCGAGCAGCTGATGGAGCGCGGAATGCTCTGAGTCGACCGGGATGATCGCGGCGCCGGTCGCCTGCGCAAGCGCGGTCACAAGCTCGCCGCCGACGACCAGCGACTCCTTGTTGGCGAGCGCGAGGTCGATCCCCTCGGCGAGCGTCGCGACCGTCGGTAGCAGACCCGCCGACCCGACGATCGCGTTCAGCACCATGTCGCACTCGCACTCGGTGATCAGTCGTACGACGCCGTCCGGCCCCGCCAGGACCTCTCCGTCGGTCCAGGCCTCGCTGGCACGCGCGGCCGCGTCGGCGTCGGCGACCGCGACCTTCCTGACGCCGTGCTCGCGGGCCTGCACGAGTAGCGGTTCCCACGAGCTGGCGGCGCTGAGCGCGACGACGGTGAGGTCGGGGGACCGTGAGACCACATCGAGGGCTTGGCAGCCGATCGACCCCGTCGAGCCGAGGATCGCGAGACGGCGTGGCACAGCCCCAGTCTAGGGTGGCGGTCCCGGAGCCTCTGGTCAGTGAACTGCGAGCCAGATGTAGTAGCCGACGACGACCGTGAACAGCGCCGCGTCGAGGCGGTCGAGCGCGCCGCCGTGGGGCCCAAACACGCTGCCGGAGTCCTTGACCCCGGCATCCCGCTTGACCACCGACTCGAACAGGTCGCCGAGCGGCCCCAGTGCCGCCACGCCGACGCCCAACAGCAGCGCGTGGCCCTGGCTGAGCCACGTCTGGTAGAGGCCCGCCAGGAAGACCGCGAGGACCGCGAACAGCATCCCGCAGAACAGGCCCTCGACCGTCTTGTTCGGCGAGATCGCCGGCGCCAGCGGTCGGCGGCCGAACAGCCGCCCGCCGAAGTACGCGCCCGTGTCGCCCACGAACGTCCCAATCAGAACGTCGAGGAACACGCCGTTTCCGTGCGGGAGCTCGCGCAGGAGCTCCGCATGCGCGAACGCGAACCCGATCCAGTAGATGCCGAGCAGCGTTCCGGCGATCGCGACCGTCGGACGGCGGCGGTCGCTCATCATCACGGCGAGCACGACCACCGGAACCGCCGCCATCCCGACCTCGAGCACATGGCCCGCGCTGCCCGTCCGGGCGACGAGCACCATCGCCACGACCGCGGCGAACCCGATCAGCGCGACCGGCCGCCAGATCGATAACAACCCGTATGCCTCGTGCATGCAGATCAGGCCGGCGGCGATCAAGAACAACGCGAACGGCAGGCCGCCGAGGTTGTTGAAGATGATCGTGGCGATCGCCAGCGGCACCGCCACCAGAATCCGGGTGAGGAGATCGGAACGCCGGCGCCGCTTCTTGACCGGTTCATCGCGCGGCGCGCGCCGCTCGCGGGATGACGGCCGCCGGGACGACGATCTCGTGCGGGAGCGTGCTTGTGGCACCGCTATCGGCCCCCGAAACGACGGCTGCGCGCGGCGAAGTCCTCGAGGCTCTGCTCGAGCGACTCCCGGGAGAAGTCCGGCCACAGCTCGTCGCGGAACACCCATTCCGAATATGCCCCCTGCCACAGCAGGTAGTTCGAGATCCGTCGCTCGCCGCTGGTGCGGATGATCAGGTCGGGATCGTGCATGTCGGGGGCGTACAGGTGGGCGCGGAAGTCCTCTTCGGTGCCTGAGGTGAAAGTTCGCGCTGCATCGACGATTTCCGCCCTGCCGCCGTAGTTGAAAGCCACGAACAACGTGATCCGGGCGTTGTCGGCGGTCAGCTGCTCGGCCCACGCCATGCGGTCGATCAGCGACGGTGGTACGGGGTCGCTCCTGCGCCCGATGAAGCGCATCCGGACCCCCTCCTCGTGCAGCTCGGGCGTCTCGAGCTCGATCCTCCGGGCCATCATCGCCATCAGCCCCTGAACCTCCGCCTGCGGGCGGACCCAGTTCTCGGTCGAGAACGAGTAGACGGTCAGTTCGTTGATGCCGAGGTCGGCCGCGTCGCGCAGGCGGGCCTTGACCGCGTCAGCGCCGGCCTCGTGCCCGGCCAGCGCCGGCAGGCCTCGGCGGGCCGCCCACCGGCCGTTCCCGTCGGTGATGATCGCGACATAGCGAGCCCGATCCCGTTCACCGGCGTCGTGGGTGGGCGCCCGCTCACCGGTTGCCACCTAAACCTCCAGGATCTCTGCTTCCTTGTGCTTCAGCGCTTCGTCGAGCTCGCTGACGCGTAGATCGGTGACCTTCTGAAGCTCGACCTCGGCGCGGTGCTCGTCGTCGGAGCCCGCCTCGCCGGCCTCCTTGAGCTCGCGGAGGTCGTGCATCACGTCGCGACGGATGTTCCGGATCGCAACCCGGCCCTCCTCGGCGATGTGCCGGACCACCTTGACCAGCTGCTTGCGTCGCTCCTCGGTGAGCTCGGGGACGCCGAGGCGGATCAGGTTGCCGTCGTTGTTCGGAGTCAACCCGACATCCGACTCGAGGATCGCGCGCTCGATCGCCTTGATTGAGCTCTTGTCGTACGGCTGGATCGTCAGCAGCCGCGCCTCGGGCGCGCTGATCGTGGCCAGCTGCTTCAAAGGCGTGGCCGTCCCGTAGTAGTCGACCTGGATGCGGTCCAGAAGCGCCGGGCTCGCCCGCCCCGTGCGGACGGAGCCGAACTCGCTCCTTATCGAGTCGACCGACTTGTGCATCCGCTCCCGCGCATCGGCCAGGAGCTCATCGATCATGTCCGTGGTCATGTTCTCACCAGCGTTCCCACGCGTTCTCCGGACACTATCTTGTCGATGTTCCGCTCGTCCGCCATGTTGAAGACGATGATCGGGAGATTGTTGTCCATGCACAGGGCGAACGCGGTCGAGTCCATCACCTGCAGACCGCGCGTGAGCGCGTCCTTATGCGTGATCTCAGGGATGAATTCCGCGTTCGGATCGAGGCGCGGATCGGCGGTGTACACGCCCTCGACGCGGTTCTTGGCCATCAGGATGATCTCGGCGTGGAGCTCTGCGGCCCGGAGCGCCGCGGCGGTGTCGGTGGAGAAGAACGGATTGCCGGTGCCGGCGGCGAAGATCACGATCCGGCCCTTCTCGAGGTGCCGCATCGCGCGCCGGCGGATGTACGGCTCCGCGACCTCCGAGATCGTGATCGCCGACTGCACCCGGGTCTGCACGTCCTCCTTCTCGAGCGCATCCTGCAGAGCCAGGGCATTCAGCACGGTCGCGAGCATTCCCATGTAGTCGCCGGTGGCGCGGTCCATGCCTTTGGCCGCGGCCGCTAACCCGCGGTAGATGTTGCCACCGCCGACCACGACCGCGACCTCCACATTGCGCCGTTGCACGGCCGCGATCTGGGCCGCGATCTGGTGAACCCGGTCGGGATCTGTCCCGTACTCCCGATCCCCCATCAGCGCCTCGCCTGACAGCTTCAGAAGGATCCGCCGGTAGACGGCGGGGTGCCGCGAAGGATGAGAGATTACGTTCGGGGTGCTCAACTGCCCACAGAGAAGCGGCTGAACCGGCGGATCACGACGTTCTCCCCGGTCTCGCTGGCGAGTTCGGCGCGTAGCTCCTCGATCGTCTTGCCGCCGTGCTTGTCCTCGTTGACGTGCTTCTGGCGAAGCAGCACCACGTCGTCGAGCCACTTGTCGATCTTGCCGCTCACGATCCTCTCGCGGACGTTCTCGGGCCGGTCAGCGGCCTGCTCGATCGCGATCCGCTCCTCGCGCTCTCGGTCCTCGGCCGGCACGTCCTCGTCGCGGACCGCGATCGGCGCCGCCGCGGCGATGTGCAGCGCGAGATCCCGCGCGAACTCGACGAAGTTGTCGTTGCGCGCGACGAAGTCCGTCTCGCAATCGACCTCGACGAGCACCCCGATCTTGTTGCCGGCGTGGATGTAGCTCTGGACCACGCCCTCGCTCGCCTCCGCGCCGGCGCGCTTGGCCGCCTGGGCCTGGCCTCGGGCGCGGAGGATCTCGACGGCGCGCTCGACGTCGCCGTCAGCTTCGCTCAGGGCCTCGCGGCAGGCGAGCACACCCGCGCCCGTGCGGTCGCGGAGGGCCTTGACTTCCTTCGCGCTGATCGCACTCATGAGTTCTCCTCTGCGGCTTCTGGCTCGGGATGCTGCTCGGTCGCCGCAGCCTCGGGCTCCGCGGGCGGCTCTGACGCGGTCTCGGGCTCTGCAGGGGCCGCCGCCGCCTCAGGCTCCGCGGGGGCCGCCGCCTCGGGCTCCGCGGGCGGCTCTGGGGCGGTCTCGGGCTGAGCAGGGGCCGCCGCCTCGGGCTCCGCGGGCGGCTCTGGGGCGGTGTCGGGCTGAGCAGGGGCCGCCGCCTCGGGCTCCGCGGGCGGCTCCGGGGCGGTCTCGGCCTCGGCCGGGGGCGCTTCGGGTGGCGGCGGCGCTTCGGCCTGCGGCTCGGGCTCCGGGGCCGGCTCTGGCTCGGCCGCCGCGGGCTCCTCGGCCGGCGCAGCCTCCTCGACGGCCACGGGAGCCTCGCTCACGGGGGCAGCCGGCGCCTCGCTCACGGGCGCAGCCGGCGCCTCGGTCACGGGCGCAGCCGGGGCCTCGCTCACAGCCGCCGCCGGCGCCTCGGTCACGGGCGCAGCCGGGGCCTCGCGCACAGCCGCCGCCGGGGCCTCCTCGGCGGCTGCGGCTGCTGCCGGAGCCGCTGCCGGGGGCTGCGTCGGGGCCTCCGCGGGCGGCTGTGTCGGGGCCTCTGCGGGCGGCGGAGCGGCTTGCGCGGCCTCCGCGGCTGCTGCTTCCTGCCGCGCCCGCTCTTCGGCCTCCTGACGCTCCTGTTGCTCGGCCTCCTGACGCTCGCGCTCGAGCCGGGCCTGCTCCTCGGCCTCCTGCCGTGCCCTCTCCTCGGCCTCTTGCCGTGCTCGCTCCTCGGCCTCCTGACGCTCGCGCTCGAGCCGCGCGCGCTCCTCCTCTTCGCGGAACACGTTGTGGCCCTGCGAAACGACGTCGCCAACCGCCCTCGTGATCAGCGCGCACGAGCGGATCGCGTCGTCGTTGCCCGGGACCACGTAGTCGATCCCGTCCGGATCGCAGTTGGTGTCAACGAGCCCGATGATCGGGATCCGTAGCCGCTGCGCCTCGCGGACCGCGATCGCCTCCGTCTTCAGGTCGATCACGAACACCGCGTCGGGCAGTCGCTGCATGTTCTTGACGCCGCCGAGGTTCGCGCGCAGCTTCTCGAGATCCGCCTGGGCGGCCATCCGCTCGCGCGTGGGCAGCAGCTGGAGCTGGCCTTCGGTCTCGTAGCGCTCGAGGTCGTGTAGCCGCTTGATCCGCAGCGAGATCGTCTGGAAGTTCGTCAGCAGGCCGCCGAGCCAGCGGTGGTTGACGTAAGGCATGTCGGCGGCCTCGGCGTTCTCGCGGATCGTGTCGCGCGCCTGCTTCTTGGTTCCGACGAACAGGACGGTCCCGCCGCGACGCGACACGTCCGAAGCGAACTGGCGCGCGTCTTCCAGCAGGACCTGCGTCTGAAGGAGGTCGATGATGTAGTTCCCGTCGCGCTCGCCGAAAATGAAGCGACGCATCTTGGGGTTCCATCGACGAGTCTGGTGGCCGAAATGGACGCCGGCCTCCAGCAGCTCCCTGATTCCTATCTGAGCCACTTGGTCTACTCCCTTGTGTTTGGTTTGTACTTCAAGCCGCTCGCGCGCGCTCGCGGACCTCGACGACTAAGTCGAGGCAGGGCGCGACCCACACGAACGGGGTCGGGGACTGTTCTGTCCGAGTTTACGCAAGTTTTGCTGCGCCGCTACGTTTTCAGGTGTAGCGGGCCATTCGCTTCCCCTACCTTCAGCGGTGGCTCGCGCGCGAGCCGAACCTCCCTTCCCCTACCTCCGGTGGCTCGGTTCGCAACGTTAGGCGGGGCGGCTGTGGACGGGCCGCCCCGCCGTCATCTTTGGGCGGTCGTGCACGTCTGGCACTCCGGCGCTCACGTACCGCCGTACGCGAGACTCGGGCTCGCCACGGTCATCGAGACCCACGCGAGGGGTGCCAGACGCGCACCGGCCGCCCCTTGAGAGCCGAGTCCCGACCCGCACGCCCGCGGCGCGCCGGCTACCCCACTAACCGCGCACTCGGCCGCCCGCTGGCGCCGAGAGTGACAAAAGGTCCTGCATAGCACGCATTTCGACGCACTCGGCCCGTGGGCGTCGTCGAGTGCGTGGTTATCGTGCCTAATCCGCTCCGCGCTCCGCCGACGCCAGCGCCGCCACCAGGTCGTCGGGCAGCGACGACGTGACGTCGATCGGCTCGCCGGTCACCGGGTGCTCGAACGCGAGCCGGGCCGCGTGCAGAAACTGCCGCGACAGCCCCAGCTCCCCGGCGGTCCCGTACTGGGGGTCGCCGCAGACGGGGTGGCCGATGGCCGCGAGATGGACACGGATCTGGTGCGTACGACCGGTCTCGAGCGTCACTCGCAACAGCGCCGTCGCCGGCAGGAGTCGCTCGATCTCGAAGTGAGTGCGGGCCTCGCGGGGGTCGTCGCTGTCGATCGACATCAGCTTCCGGTCGCGCCGGTGGCGCCCGATCGGCGCATCGATCGTCCCGGTCCGCGCCGACGGATGGCCGTCGACAAGCGCGAGGTACTCGCGTCGCAGCTGTCGGCGGGCGAGCATCGACTTGAGGGCGCGATGAACCGCATCGTTCTTGGCGACGACGAGCAGCCCGGACGTGTCGCGATCGAGACGATGGACGATCCCAGCCCGCCACGACTCCTCGCCGCCGGCCGCCCGCCCGTCGAGCGCCTGGGCCAGCGTTCCAACCCAGTGACCGCGCGCGGGATGCACCACTACCCCGGCCGGCTTGTCGACCACCAGCAGGTGCTCGTCCTCGTAGGCAACCCCGAAGTCGGCCCGCGGCCCGGCATCGACGGCCGCGCCGCCGTCCAACACATCGTCGATCTCGATCGCCTCCCCCGGTTGGACGAGGTGGCGCTTGGGCCTGAGCGCGCCGTCGACCCGAACGCGACCCGAATCAATCAGCGACTGCGCTCGCGCGCGCGAGCCGAGCGGAACCGCCAGGAACCGGTCCAATCGCGTGCCGGCCGCGGCATCCGGCACACGCAGCTCGATGCGCGTACCGGCGCTCATCGCGCGCGCCGGCCCTCGAGCACCCAGAAGAGCGTCAGGACGCCGAACGTGATCGACATGTCGGCGACGTTGAACGCCGGCCAGTGCGGGAGCTTGATGAAGTCGGTCACCCCGCCTCTCGCGATCCGGTCGATCAGGTTGCCGATCGCGCCGCCGACGAGCATCCCGGTGGGGAGCCACAGCAAGTGCCGGTCGGGTCGCATCGCCAGGTACCCGACCAGCAACGCGAGCGCCGCTAGCGTGAACACCAGCACGAGCGCGCCGCCGCCGGCGAACAGCGAGAAGGCGACGCCGGTGTTCCGGTCGTGCACGAGCGTGACGCCGGGCAGGAACTTTTCGTGATCGCCGAGCGCGATATTGGACCGGACCAGGCTCTTCGCAACCTGGTCGAGGATCACCACGATCGCCGCGACCACTGCGGCGCGCGCGAAGGCCGCGACCCGGACCGATGCCGTCGTCTGAGTCATCTCACGCGGGCCGTCAGCCCGCAACCACGATCCTGCGCATCAGCCGTTGATCAGCTTGACCACGATGTACTGCACGATGTACAGGACGATGATCGCGATCATCGGGGTGAGGTCGAACATGCCGATCGGTGGGATGAACCGGCGGAAGATCTTCAGGTACGGCTCGCACACGTCCCGCAGGAAGTTCATGATCGAGTCCATGACGCGCGAGTAGGGCGGGCGCAGCCCAAGCGAAAACATCATGTTGAGCAGGATGTATACGAAGATCAGCAGGATGTAGACGAGGAACAGCGCCTGCACGTAGTTGGCGATGTCGCCGCGGTTCAGCGCCGCGATCACGGTCATCTCGCCCACTCCACGACCGCGTCGATCGCGTCCTGAAACGCCGGTCGCACGCCACCGCGCTCGAGCGCCGCCAGCCCTCGCGCGGTCGTTCCGCCGGGCGATGTCACCTCGCGTCGGACCGCAAGCGTGTCGTAGTCGCGTATTTGGAGCAGCGCGGCGGTGCCGGCCATCGTCTCCACGACGAGTTGACCGGCGAGCCCGGCGGCCATCCCGTGGCGGACCGCGGCGTCAACCTGAGCCTCGACGAGCAGCGCCTGGTAGGCCGGCCCGACACCCATGACGGCGCCGGCCGCGCTCATCAGCTTCTCTGGAACTTTGACCACGACCCCCAGACGCCCGAATAGCGCGATCACCTCTTGCTCGAGCCGCGAGTCGACCTCGCGCTCCGGCGCGTAGCACATGACCCCGCGGCGCACCTCGACCGGCGTGTTGGGCATGAACCTGAACACCGGGGCTTCGTAGCGAAGCCGGAGCTCGACAGTGTCCACGCCCCCGACGACCGAAGCGACTGCCTTCGCATGCCCGTTCAGCTCCTTAGCCACCGCCTTGAACTGCGCGGGCTTGTGGCAGAGAACGACAAGGTCGGCGCGGTCGGCGACCTCCACGTTCGAGTCGAACGCTTCTCCTCCGAGCTCATCCGCCAGCGCCCTCGCTCGGCCCGAGCCACTGTCGGAAACGAGCACGGGCTCGCCCCAACCGCGGGCGAGAGCACGCGCCATGTTGCCAGCGCCGATTAATCCGACGTGCATATGAGGAAATCTATCGCTGGCGGAGCGCCCGGCCGCCGCGGCGGCCTAGCTCTGGTTGAAGAAGCCCTTCTCGAGCAGCCTGGCTCGCTCTTCCGCCGACACCTCGACGTTGCGCGGAGTGAGCAGGAATACCTTGTCGGCGATCCGCTGCATGCCGCCGTCGAGCGCGTACGTGAGTCCGCTCGAGAAGTCGATCAGGCGCTTGGAGAGGTCGTGGTCGGTGTTCTGCAGGTTGAGGATCACCGGGATCGCGTCCTTGAACTTGTCTGCGACGTCCTGCACCTCGTTGAAGTTCTTGGGGGCGACGAAATGAACCCGGTCGGCTCCACCGCGCCCGTTGCCGCGGCCGCCGCTCACCGGCCGGAGAGACGTCGTACGGGGTTCGTCCTCGGCGTCGTCCGCGAAGATGTCGTCGAAGTCGTCGCGCCGGCGGCGCGAGCTGAGGCGCCGCACGTTGGGACGTTCGCGATACGCGCCCTGGGCCTCCGCCTCCGGCTCGGTGTACGGCTCAACGTCTTCTTCGTAGTCCTCGTCATCCGCCAGCCCGAAGTACATCAGCGTGCGGTGCCAGGTGTCTCGTAAGGCCATCTCGGATTCGAAGTTTCGGTGGGAGCGCGTAATTCCCTGCTGTGATTATGACGCGCCGGATCGGTACAAGCTTGTGCCGAGTCGCACAATTGTTGCGCCCTCCTGCACCGCGATCAGATAGTCCTGGCTGGTCCCCATCGAAAGGTGGCGCAGGCCGTGCTCGGCAGCGAGCTCGCGCAGCGCCGCGAAATGCTCGCGACTCGCCTCCGGGGTCGGCGCGAGCGGCGGCATCGTCATCAGCCCCACGACGGTCACCCGGGAGCGCTCGAGGTACTCCGGCAGCTCTGACGGGGCGATCCCGCTCTTGCCGGCCTCGCCGGCGACGTTGACCTCGATCAGGATCTCGGTGGCGGACGTCCCGTGGCGCCCGAGCTGCTCGAGCGCCGACTCGCTGCCGACCGATTCGATGTACCGGACGTGCGGGAGGAGCTGGCGGACCTTGCGGCTTTGGAGATGGCCGATGAAGTCCCACGTGAACGCTCCGGGGTAGGCCTCCGCCTTCGCCACGAGATCCTGCGCGCGGTTCTCGCCGACGAGCTCGACGCCGGCCTCAGCGAGTACCGCTAGCTCCTCGACCGGCACGTACTTGACCGCGGCGAGGATCTGCACGTCGGCCGGGTCCCGCCCCGCGGCGGCGATCTCGCCCCGGACCCGCTCGAGGTTCGCCCTGACGTCGTCGGCCCGTAGGCCCCGGATCAGCTCAACCACACCAGCCCGGCCTGCCGCCCGGTGATGCCGCGATCGCGGCGGTGAGAAAAGAACAGCGCCTCATCCGAGCAGATCGTGCACAGCTCGACGTCGTGCACCGTCTGAACGCCGGCTTGCTCGAGCTGGTCACGCGCGATCGCCTTGAGGTCGAGGTTCCGCCCCTGCCGGACGCGGTCGCCGTGGGCGGCGAACACCTCGTGCACCTCCTCGCCGACCTCGTAGCAGCAGCGGCCCGCGCCGGGACCGATCGCTGCCTCGAGCGGGCCGTCGGCGCCGAGCTCGCGGATCACCCGTATCCCCTCGGCGACGATCCCGCCGGCAAGACCTCGCCAACCGGCGTGCAGCATCGCGACGGCGGCGCCGTTGTTCGCACCCGGCTGCGCGCGGCCGGCGAGGGCAATCGGCAGGCAGTCGGCGGTGAGCACCATCGGCGCCACCCCACGCAGGCGCGTGGCCTGGCCGTCGGCGTCGGGTAGCTTGATGTCCTCCTCGGGCAGCGGCGCGACGAACTCGTCGTCCGCGTCCGTGACCACTCGCAAGACCGTCCCGTGGACCTGCCGGATATGAGCCGGCCTGACCCCGACGAGCTCCTGCAGCCTGGTCCGGTTGTGCCGCACGGCGTCGGCACGGTCGTCGGTTAGCCGGCCGAGGTTGAGGCTCTTGTAAGGGCCTTCGGAGAAGCCGCCACGGCGGGTCGTGAACAGCGCCCGTGCGCCGGACAGGTCGATGCCCACGTGCTCGCCGAGCTCGTAGAAGGGCTCGGGAAGGGTCATCGCGGGCGCGGCCTCCATGGACCGCAGGCTACCGGCGCTCGCCGGCGGCGCGCACGGCCTCGGCGAGTTCCTGCTCGCGCCCTGACGCCCTGCGATCGAGCTTCGCGGCGAGCGCCGCCCGCAGTCCACGCCCGATCGCCGGTCCCTCGGGCACGCCGGCGACGAGCAGGTCGCGTCCGTCGATCTCCAGGCGGACGTGGCGCAGGCGCTCGAGCCACTCGCGTGCCTGAGGCTCGCCGCCGAGCGCGCCCGCCAGCGCCACCAGCTCAATCGGCGCCCCGCCCACGGCGGCGGCGATCTCCGACGGCGTGCTCGCAGCCTCAAGCGCGCTCGCGACCTCGCCGGCGCGAGTGGCGGCGGCCACGATCGCGTCGCGGTCGTCCGCATCGAACGCGAGCGCGTCGAGCAGGGCGGTCAGCTCCCGGCCCGGTACGCCTCGTCCGGCTGCCGCGAGCGCCAACCGGTCCGGTCGCCCGTCGGCCGGCAGGAGCGCCAGAGCCCGGCGAGCGAGGTCCTCGTCGTCTAGGCCGAAGCCCGTTTGGATCGCGATGTCGAGCCCGATGTCGCGTAACCCGAGGAGCGCCCCGATGGGATCCGGCTCGCGCGCGAGCAGTCGTAGCTCCGAGCCGACCCGCGGTCCGCTGACCGTGCCGAGCGCTCCGCTCGAGATCGCGTCTTCTGCGAGGGCGCGGGTGTGCGGCTCGATCTCGAACCCAAGACGAGTCGCATAGCGCACAAGCCTGAGCAGGCGCGTCGGGTCGTCGATGAAGCTGCGGTCGTGGAGAACTCGCAGCCGGCGCGCGTCGAGATCGTCGAGCGCGCCGCGTGCCGAGGTCAGC
This sequence comes from uncultured Solirubrobacterales bacterium, assembly GCA_963783415.1. Classification (GTDB taxonomy): domain Bacteria; phylum Actinomycetota; class Thermoleophilia; order Solirubrobacterales; family Solirubrobacteraceae; genus Palsa-465. Next base: position 20,682 of record CAWANN010000021.1, on the reverse strand, counting down.
TCCCCGGCGGTATCGCCGGCGAGCGCGAGGGCGATCGCGTTCACGGTGAAGTCGCGCCGGTTCAGGTCCTCCGCCAGCGGCGCGGGCTCCACGTCGGGGAGCGCGCCCGGGTGCGCGTACGTCTCTCGACGGGTGCGCGCGATGTCGTACGTGAACCCGTCGAGCGTCACGGTCGAGGTCCCAAACCGGTCGTGCACCCTCAGATCTCCGCCGAGAGACGCCGCAAACGAAGCCGCATCGCCTTCGACCGCCAAGTCGAGATCGATCGGCGCGCCTCCGAGGAGCAGATCGCGCACCGCCCCTCCAACCAGATACAGGACGGGCCTATCCGAGAGTCGCGCGACCAGCGGTCGTGCCGACGGAAGCGCGTACAACCTCACGAGCGGCTCGGGAAGAAACTCGGACATAGTCATAGTTTCTTCCCAACGGGTTCCGTAATGACCGGTGGCTAGCATGCTGAGCATGCCGAGTCCCGGTTCGCGACGGTGGCTGCGGTATGGGCTCGCCGCCGTCGTGGTCCTTTTGATCGCGGCCGGAGGCGCGGTGGCGTTCGTCCTGGCCCATTCGCCGCACAACGTCTCTCATCCGAACGTCGAGTTCCAGATAACGACGACGACGACCACCGCACCCAAGAAGAAGGCCGTGGTCGACAACTTCGTTTGGCCGTGGTACGGCTACGACGCCGGGCGCACGCGCGCGTTCACCGCCGGCAACGTCCCCGAGCCGCCGTTCCGCGTCGGCTGGCGTTTCCAGGACTATGCGCTGCTCGAGTTCCCGCCGGTGATCTACGGGAACAGCCTGTACGTGATGGACGACGACGGCTCGGCCAAGGAGCTGGACGGCAAGACCGGGCACAAGGTGTGGGAGACCAAGGTGGGCACGCTCGCAGCTGCCTCGCCGGCGCTCGGCGTCAAGCAGGGCCTGCTGTACCTCCCGGTGCTGTCCGCCCACGGCCACTCCCCCGGCAACGGGCGGTTCGTGGCGCTATCGACGAAGACCGGCCGGGTCGTGTGGTCGAAGGTGATTCCCGCTGGCACCGAGTCCTCGCCGATCGCGATCGGCAACTCGGTCTACTTCGGGGACCAGGGCGGGAACGTGTACTCATTGAACGCGACCACCGGTCACGTCAACTGGACCTACCACGCCAGCGCACCCGTCAAGGGCGGCCCCGCTGTCTCGAACGGCATCGTGTACTTCGGCGACTACTCGGGCCGCGCCTACGCGGTGAACGCCGCCACCGGACACCAGGTCTGGGCCGTGAACACGAACGGCGCCGACTTCGGATTCGGTTCGGGCAACTTCTACTCGACGCCCGCCGTGGCGTTCGGGCGCGTGTATATGGGCAATACCGACGGGCGCGTCTACTCGTTCGCGGCGAAGACGGGTCAGCTCGCGTGGGCCACCGGCACGGGCGCCTACGTGTACGCGTCGGCGGCGGTCGACAACCCGCCTGGGCTTGGCCCGACGATCTACCTCGGGTCCTATGACGGCAACTTCTACGCCTTCGATGCAAAGTCCGGAGCGATCAGATGGAAGCATCCGGCGGGCGGCAAGATCTCGGGGTCGGCCACGATCGTGGGCAACGTCGTCTACTACTCGGACCTCGGCACGAAGACCACGGCCGGCCTCGACGTGCGCACCGGCCGGAAGGTGTTCTCGTTCCCCGACGGCGCGTTCAACCCAGTCGTCGCCGACAATGGCACGATCTATCTCAGCGGGTACACGATGCTGTACCAGATGCTGCCCAACCACGGCTAAGCGGATCGCGCTAACGTAATCGCTACACAGCGCTCGTAGCGCACTCACACAAAGTGCATACAGCGGTTTTCCGCGCTCACAAAATCCCCGCACAAGCCGTGCAATGAAGCTCGCATGGAACGTGCGTTCGAGCGCTTCTTGCTATCCTTTGCGGTCTATGCGTTGTCGTAGTGGAAGTCATTGCCAGGAGCCGACCCTGCCGGGCCGTAGGTTCTGCGAGGAGCACGCGGCGGAGCTCGATCGCATGCGCGAAGAGCTGAAGGACGCCGCAGCAGCCCGCATCGGTCGTGGTCGGCCTAAGCGGTCCTCGACTTGTTGCCGCCCTGGCTGTTATGAGCCCCGCGTTCCGCCTGCTGCGTATTGCGATGCATGCGCCGCCGCCGGATACGTGGAAGAGGCCGCGTAACCGCGGTCGCCTTCAACCGGGCCAACATAGAAACCGAAGGTTCACCGAGCTAGGGCGGGGTCACCGCGCCTCGCTGGCGGCTGGTCCGGGCGTTCCGGCTCGGCGGCATGCGGGTGTGGGCCTCGCTCCGCTCGGCGTCCATGGGGCCGTTCCGCCGGGCATCCGTGCCCGGCGGTGAGCGGACCCTGACCGGACGGGGTACCGGGTCCCACGGACGCCGCCGAAGGCGGCCCCTAATCGACCGGCCGAACCGATACTCCGTCGCGCGCGAGTGCCTCCTTGACCTCCGCCACCGTGTGCTGCCCGTAGTGGAAGATCGAGGCACATAGCACGGCATCCGCCCCCGCGCCGATGGCGTCGGACAGGTGTTCGAGCGCTCCCGCGCCCCCGGACGCGATCACCGGAACACCGACGGCGCCTGACACCGCTGAGGTCAGCCCGAGGTCGTAGCCGGCGTTCGTGCCGTCGCGGTCCATGCTGGTCAAGAGGATCTCGCCGGCGCCCCTCTCGACCCCCTCGCGCGCCCACCGCACGGCATCGCGGCCGGTCGGGGTCCGGCCGCCGGCAACGAACGCCTCCCAGCCCGACTCCCCCCGAGCCTTGGCATCGATCGCGAGCACCACGCACTGCGCGCCGAACGTGGCCGCGAGCTCGTCGATCAGATCGGGTCGTGCCAGCGCGGCCGAGTTGATCGAGACCTTGTCTGCGCCTGCGTCGAGCACGGCCTGGGCGTCGTCGACCGAACGGATCCCGCCTCCGATCGTGAACGGGACGAACACGTCGTCGGCGGTGCGGCGCGCCAGATCGACTACCGTCTCGCGCTTGTCCGACGTCGCGGTGATGTCGAGGAACACGAGCTCGTCCGCCCCGGCGGCGTCGTAACGGCAGGCCAGCTCCACCGGGTCGCCGGCGTCGCGCAGGTCGACGAACCCGACGCCCTTGACGACGCGCCCGCGGTCGACGTCGAGGCACGGGATCACGCGCTTGTAGTGCATCAGCCGTCGAGCACGGCCTGCCCGTCGGCGACCGTGAACCGGCGCTCGTACAGGGCCTTGCCGACGATCACCGCGCGCAGGTTGACCTGCCGGAGCTCGACCAGCGCGCGCAGATCCTCCAGCGAGGACACGCCGCCCGAATACGCGTAGATGCCGCGGACCGCCTCGGCGACGCGGCGGGCGCCGTCGAGGTCGGGGCCCCGCAGCATGCCATCCCGGTCGATGCTCGAATAAACGAATCGCTGCACGCCGCGGGCTCCGAGCCGCTCGATCACCGCCTCGATCGGTATGTCGGTCTGCTCGGTCCAGCCGGCCCCCGCGAGCTTCCCCCGCGCGCGTCGATCGACACGACCACGCGGTCGCCGAACTCCCCTATCGCTTCGTCGAGGAAGTCGACGTCGGTGTAGGCGGCGGTCCCGATCACGACCCAGGTGGCCCCGGCGTCGATCGCATCCCGAACCGCCTCGATCGTCCGCAGCCCACCTCCGACCTGGAATCGCACATCGATGTCGGCGCCGATTCGCCGGATGTGGTCGAGGTTCACGGGAGCCCCGCTCCGCGCGCCGTCCAGGTCGACGATGTGCAGTTCACGCGCGCCCGCGTCTATCCACCGGCGCGCGGCGTCGAGCGGGTCGGCGTCGTAGACGGTTTTCTGATCGAACTCGCCCTGGGTCAGGCGCACGGCCTTACCGTCGAGGATGTCGATCGCGGGGAGCAGGATCATGCCCGCGCGCCTGCCACGCCGGCGCAGATCCGCACGAAGCCGCCGAGCATTCGCAGACCGTTCAGCGAGGACTTCTCGGGATGGAACTGGACTCCGAACACCGATCCGCGACCGACGAAGGTGACGAACCGCTCGCCGTACTCCGTCGTGCCGATGACCGTGTCGGGGTCGCTCGGGCGTGCCGCGAACGAGTGCACGTGGTAGAAGGGGCAACCCCACTGCGGGAGCTCTCGGGTCAGCGGCGTGGCCCGTTCGAACCGCACCTCGTTCCAGCCGATATGCGGGATCCGGAGCCCGCCGGCCTGCAAGCGCGTGACGTCGCCGCCGATGAGACCGAGCCCGGCCGTCGGCTCGAGCTCGTCCGAGTGCTCGAACAGCAGCTGCATCCCCAGGCAGATCCCGAGCAGCGGGGTTGCCTCCTCCGCGCATGCGTGGATCAGATCGATCAGACCGAGCTGACGCAGGTTCCGCATCGCCCTCGGGAACGCGCCGACGCCGGGGAGCACGAGTCCGTCGCAGGCCCGGAGCTCGTCGTGATCGCTCGTAAGCGACACGCAGGCGCCGACGTGCTCGAGCGCCTTCTCCACCGAGCGGCGGTTCCCCATCCCGTAGTCGATCACGCCGATACGGCTCACGTGAGCGTTCCCTTTGTGCTCGGGACGCCGAGCTCGTTCGCGTCAAGCACGACCGCCGCACGGAGCGCCCGCGCGGCGGCCTTGAACGATGCCTCGATGACGTGATGGGCGTTCGTGCCGCGCTCGACCGTGAGGTGCAGGGTCAGCTTGGCGTTCAGCGCCAGCGCGCGAAAGAACTCCTCGACGAGCTCGTGGTCGAAGTTGCCGATCGCGCCGGGCGGGAGCGCCGCCTCAAACGCGCACAGACCTCGCCCGGACACGTCGATCGCGCACGACGCGCGGGCCTCGTCCATCGGGATCGTGGCCTGTCCGTATCGCGCGATGCCGGAGCGGTCGCCGAGCGCCTCGTCGAGCGCCTGGCCGATGCAGATCCCGACATCCTCAACGGTGTGATGGGCGCCGGTCTTGAGATCGCCGCGCGCCTCCACGCCGAGATCGAGGTGGCCGTGCCGGGCCAACAAGTCGAGCATGTGGTCGAAAAAGCCGACGCCGGTGTCGCGCTCGCCGGCGCCATGGCCATCGAGCGCGAGGCTCACTTTTATCTCGGTCTCGCCGGTCTTCCGTTCAATCAGGCCGATGCGGGTCATCGGTCCCCATTCTCGCCAAAGGCGCCGCCGTCAGGCGCCGCCGTCCATTCTCCCTTGATCCGTGCCTCCATCGATCGCGCATGCAGCTCGAACCCCTCGGCCCGGGCTAGTGGTGCCGCCGCGCGCGCGAGCTCCGCGGGATTGGCGATGTGGACCTCGCAGAAATGCCTCGTGAAGTCGTACGGCGAAACCGCGGAGGCGAATCGGGCAGCTCCGTTCGTGGGCAGGATGTGATTGGAGCCGACGATGTAGTCCCCGAACGCGGTGCCGGCGGTCGCGCCAACGAACAGGCAGCCCGCCCGGGTGACGCGGTCGGCCAGCGCCTCGGCCTCGGCCCCCACCAGCTGGAGGTGCTCGGGGGCGAACGCCTCGGCGAACGCGATCAGTTGGTCCGCGCTCGGCGCCGCGACGAGGCAGGCAACCGCTCCGGTGTCGGTTCCGTGCGTCAGGCGCCCCTCGAACTCGTCGAGCAGTTCAGGGTTCTCGGAGGCCGCGACGACGAGCGTGCCAGGGCCGTGCTCGGCCTGCGCCAGCAGATCGAGTGCAAGCGGCTCGGGGTCGACGTCGCCGGTAGCGACCACGAGCAGATCGCTCGGGCCGGCGAACCCGTCGATCCCAACCTGTCCGAACACCTGCCGCTTGGCCTCCTGCACATACAGGTTCCCCGGACCGACGATCACGTCCACGGCCGGGACGGACTCGGTTCCGTAAGCGAGCGCTGCGATCGCGTGGGCGCCCCCCATCCGGTAGACGGCGTGCACCCCGGCGAGCCGGCAGGCCGCGAGCACGACCGGATCGAGATCTCCGTCCCGGCTTGGAGGCGAGCACACGGCGATGTGCTCGACGCCGGCGATCCTCGCGGGCACCGTGCCCATCACCACCGTGCTCGGATACGGGGCCCTGCCGCCGGGGACGTAGATGGCCGCGCGCTGCACGGGCGCGTGGCGGTGGATCACGCGGTTGTCGCCGAGTTCGGTGGTGCGCGGCGGACCGGGTTTGTGCGCCCGCGCCGCCGCCTCGACGTTCTCGATCGCGCGCTCGATGCCGTTGCGGACTCGGGGATCGAGCCGTGCTGTCGCAGCGTCGAGCTCATCGTCCGATACGAGGAGCGCCTGCGGCTCACGCCCCCCCGTGTCGAGCGTCCGGGAGTAGTCGCGGACGGCCCGGTCACCGCCCGCGCGCACCGTCGCGACGATCAGCGCCACCCCGTCTCGGACCGACTCCGGGGGCGGCACAAGCCTGCGGATGTCGGCCGCGGCGCCGGCCGCGTCTTCGCCGCGCAGCGCCAGCCGCTCACACCGCATCGATCCGCTCCAGCAGTGCGTCGATCGCCGGCGCCTTGAGCTTGTGCGAGACGGGGTTGGCGATCAGACGCGCGGTACTGCGAGCGATCTCCTCGCGGATGACGAGTCCGTTCTCGCGCAGTGTCGTCCCGCTCGCGGTCAAGTCGACGATCCCCTCGGCCAGCCCGGCCAGCGGTGCCAGCTCGACCGACCCCTTGACCTCGACGATCTCCGCCTGGCGCCCTGTTTCGAGAAAGTAACGGGTGGCGATTCGTGGGTATTTGGTTGCGATCCTGACGACGCCCAGGCGTCTGAGTGCTTCGGCGGCGGGGTCGTCGCCCGCGACCGTCGCGAGCACCATCGTGCAGTGCCCGTAGCCGAGGTCGACGAGCTCGTACAGCTCGCGCTCGGACTGCTCCATGAGCACGTCCTTGCCGGTGATCCCGAGGTCGGCGGCGCCCGCCTCGACGTAGGTGGGGACGTCGGAGGGCCGCATCGTGATGATGCCGGCGTCGTAGAACAGGAGCTTGCGGTCGTTTTCTCGGACCTCGCGGGTGTTCAGTCCGAGGCGGTCGAGCAGATCGAGGGTCTCGGTGAACAGCGCCCCGCGCGGAACGGCGATCCGCAGTTCGCTCATCGGCCGCGCTCTTCACTGGTGAGCGCGATGTGAAGCCGCTCGACGTTGAGCGCGAACCCGACCGCGGGGAGCGGCCGCCCGAACTGCCCGAGCAGCTCGTCGTAGCGTCCGCCAATCCCGATCGGGACGCCGTAGGCGGGGTCGTACACCTGGAAGATCGCCCCCGTGTAATAGCCGAGGCTGCGGATCAGGCCGAGGTCGAAGATGATCCGGTCGGCGACGTTCGGGGCGAGCAGCGCGTGGACGGCGCGCATCCCGGTGACGGCGGTGTGCAGCGGACCTTCGAGATCCTCCAGCACCTCGGGCCCTCCCCTGGTTTGCGGCGCCCGCAGGAGCAGCTCAGCGGCCGTCGGGTCGACGCCGAGCTCTTTGATCTCGCGCTCGAGGCCGACGAAGTCACCGTCGACGAGCTCGGTGAGAATGTGCTCGCGCCGGGCCGGGTCGACTCGTAGACCATCGAGCAGGGTGGGATAGAGCGAGGCGTCACCGAGCCCCACCCGATACGTCTCGAGGCCGGCAGCGTCGAGCGCCCCACAAAGGATGGTGAGTATTTCCGCGGTCCCCTCCGGGGCGGGGGCGCCGATCAGCTCAACTCCGGCCTGGAGGAACTCCCGCGACTGGCCTCGTTGCGGCCGGACGCCCCGATAGGCATGGGCGAAGTAGCAGAAACGCAACGGCGGCTCGGTGTCTCGGTACCGGGTCGCCACCAGCCGCGCGATCGGAACCGTCATGTCCGATCGGAGCACGAGTACGTTGCCCTGCTCGTCGAACATCCGGTACGCGGGTCGGCTTGCGTTCATGTCGGCACGGTCGAACGTTCCCTCGTACTCGAGCGCGGGCGTGTACACCTCTCCGTAGCCGGCCCGTTCGAACACCTCCCGGACGCGGTCGGTCACTGCGCGGAGCTCGCGCATCTCGTCCGGGAGGAAGTCTCGCGTTCCGCTGGGAATGCGATCGACCATCGCCCGGGACTGTGCCAGTTACGGCTTGGTTACGACTCTCCGGCGCTGCCGAGGTCAGACCGAGACCGGCACGTCATCCTCGCGCTCGATCCTCGCGCCGAGGTCACGCAGCCGCTCGTCGATGCGTTCGTAGCCGCGGTCGATGTGGCGCACATTGCCGATCTCGGTGACGCCGTCGGCAGCGAACGCGGCGATCAGCATCGCCATGCCGGCGCGGATGTCGGGCGAGTCCACTCGCTGGCCGTGCAGGCGGCGCGGCCCGACCACCATTGCCCGATGCGGATCGCAGATCGTGATCGAGGCGCCCATCAGGACGAGCTTGTCGACGAAGAACAGGCGGTTCTCGAACATCCACTCGTGGATCATCACCGACCCTTGGGCCTGTGTGGCGAGCGCCAATGCGACACTGGTCAAGTCAGCTGGGAACGCGGGCCACGGGCCATCCTGCACCTTCGGGGTGTGGTCGCCCTTGTCGTTGCGGATCACGAGTTGCTGGTTGCCGGGGACGATGATGTCCGCGCCGCGGACCTCGGTACGCAGTCCCAGACGGTCAAACACGAGCCGGATCATCCGCAGGTCCTCGGGAACCGTGTCTCGCACGATGAGCTCGCCGCCGGTGACACCGGCCAGCGCCATGAACGATCCGATCTCGATGTGGTCGGGGGCGATCCCGTGCGTGCAGCCCCTGAGGCTGCCGACGCCGTGGACGGTCATCACGTTCGAGCCGATGCCGTCGATCTGGGCGCCCATCGCGACGAGCATCCGGGCCAGGTCCTGGACGTGCGGCTCGGACGCGGCGTTCCGGATCACGGTCGGCCCTCGCGTGAGCGAGGCGGCCATCAGCGCGTTCTCGGTCGCCATCACCGACGGCTCGTCCATCAGGAAGTCGCAGGGCCTCAGCCCGGTCGGAGCCTCCAATCTGATCTCGCCGCGGTCGTCGTCGACCGACGCACCAAGCGCGCGAAACGCGTCCAGGTGCGGGTCGAGGCGGCGTCGGCCGATCACATCGCCCCCCGGAGGCGGCATGTGGGCCCGGCCGAACCGAGCCAGCAGCGGACCGGCGATCAGGAACGAGGCGCGGATGCGCTCCGCCAGCTCGCGATCGACATCCCAGCTGTCGACGGTCGAGGCGTCGATCGAGATCTCGCCGGGGCCGAGCCACTGGACTCGCGCGCCGAGCTGCTCGAGAAGCAGAGTCATCGCCTCCACGTCCCTGATCCGGGGGACGTTGCGGAGGATCACTTCATCGTCTGTGAGCAGGCACGCTGCCAAGATCGGAAGCGCGCCGTTCTTGTTGCCGGCGGGAGTGATCGTGCCCGACAGGGGCCTCCCGCCTTCGATTACGAACTTTTCCATAGGGGGCCGGAGCGTACCTTCTCGCGTCGCAAGACCCGTGCTCGACGGCGATTTGCCCTGCTGGGGAGTCGATTTGGTGTGGGTCGCACGCGACTCCGCGTCGCGGGCGTCAAGGATCCGGATCCGCTCAGCTAGGGTACCGTCCATGCAGGTTCAGCTTTCGCGAGACGAGTCGTGGGACCTCCTTTGTGAATGGACTTCTTCCGACTCGCTCCGGCGCCACATGCTGGCTGTCGAGGCCGCGATGCGCGCGTACGCGCCGCGGTTCGACGGCGACGTCCAGCTGTGGGGGCTGACCGGGCTGCTCCACGACCTCGACTACGAGCTTTATCCGAACCTCGAGGACGGCCATCCGCGCTACGCCCTCCGAGAGCTGGAGGCGCGGGGTTATCCGCCCGAGCTCGTGCGTGCAGTCGCGTCTCACGCCGATTTCTTGGGCGTGTCGCGCGACTCGCCGATGGAGAAGGCGCTGTTCGCGGTCGACGAGCTGTCGGGGTTTGTCTTGGCGTGCGCCTACGTGCGGCCGGAGAAGCTACAGGGGATGACCCCGAAGTCGGTCAAGAAGAAGCTCAAGCAGCCGAGCTTCGCGGCTGCTGTGAACCGCGAGGAGCTCCGCCGCGGAGCCGAGGAACTCGGCGTGGATTTCGACGCGCACCTGACGATCGTGATCGCGGCGCTGGCCGAGAAGCAGGACGAGCTGATGCCCGCCGATTCCGATTCCGAATCCGAATCCGATTCCGAATCCGCTTCTGGCTCCGCATCCGGCGACGGCCCAGCACCCGCCGCCTCCCTCTCGGATTCGAGCGACGGCTAACCCGACGGTTCCGCCCGGCGACGCGACGGCTTAGTCGCTCGCGCGGCGCTGGTGGTACTCGGCGAGGCTCGGCACGACCCCGAGCGGCTCGATCAGCCGCGCGAACTCGATTGCCCGGCGCACCGGGCCTTCCCCGCAGATCACGGTCAGGTTTCGCCCTTGCCGGGCCAGCCGGCGCTGAGTGTTGAGGAGGACGGTCAGACCGAATGAGTCGATGAACTCGGCCTGGCTGAGGTCGATGACCGCATCGCCCTGGTGCCTGCGCACGATGTCGTCGAGCTGGGGCATCAGCTTCCGGGCGGTGAGGACGTCCAGCTCGCCGGTGACTGTGAGCACCGTCGCCTCCGCGGCGTGCCGCGTGCTCAGCGCAAGCTGAATTGGCCCCCGTGGGCGCAGCGAGCGCCCAAGCGTCGCGTGTTCTGGGGGTAGGGTCATCGGCGCCGCACTCCCTGCGGGCATGATCCCCCCGCAGTGCGACACCGAAACTCGGTGTACCGCCCTTTGCGCACGTCACGACCCCGATCTGCGCAACTTGTACTCGTCGAGGCTCGACACGACGTTGAGCGGCTCGGTGAGGCCCAGCAGCTCGAGCGCCCGCAGCACCGGGCCCGACCCACAGATGACCGAGACGTGCCGCTTCGCGGCGCGCTGTTGCGTTCGTACGAGGCTGTGGATTCCTGCCGAGTCCATGAACGTCGTTTCGGTCAGGTCGATCGCGATGTATCGCGCGTTCGTGCGCAGGGTCTCCTCGAGCGCTGCTTCGAGCCGCGGTGCGCTCAGCAGATCTACGTCGCCGTCGACGATCACGAACGCGTCCTCCGGCTCGTGTCGCACCAGGACCGTCAACTGCCCGGGCGGTTCCGGCTCGGGAGTGGTGGTCGGTTCCTCGGGATCCTCCATCTGTTCCGCCAACGACACCCTCTCCCCGCTGATTGGGCGCCTCGCTTGCCAGGCAGCAACGCGAGACGCCCGCGAGAACGTACACGCCGGTTCCTCGCCGCCCGCGCGTCGCCGGGGCGGTTCGTACGCGCGCATACGTCCGAATCCGGACAATCGTTTGCAGGGCTGCTGGACAGAGTGGCGTGTAGCCCGGATCAGCCCCTTCGGCTAAGGTCCGCCGCCGTGGCCGAGGCGATCAAGATCGTCGTCCTTGAGGGCGACCAGACCGGTCAGGAGTTGCTCGAGCAGTCGCTGCGAGTGCTCGACCCGGCGCTCCTCGGTCTCGCCTTGGAGCTCGAGCGCTTCGATCTGTCGCTCGAGCATCGGCGCGCCACCTCCAACGGGGTCGTGACCGACGCCGCGAGGGCGATGCGCGAAGCCGGCTTGGGCCTCAAGGCCGCCACCATCACCCCCGAGGGCAAGGACGACGTCGGCTCGCCGAACCGCATCCTGCGCGAGGAGGTCGACGGGAAGGTGATCGTCCGAACCGGGCGCCGGCTCCCCGGGGTGGCGCCGATCGCTGGCGTCCACTATCCGATTTCGGTCGTTCGCATGGCGGTCGATGACGCGTACGGAGCCAAGGAGTGGCGCGAGGGCGATGCAACAGATCCGTCGGAGATCGCCTATCGAACGGAGAAGATCACCCGCTCCACCTGCCGCGCGGTCGCCGAGTACGCGTTCCGGACCGCCGAGAAGATGAACGCCCGCGTCTACGGCGGCCCGAAGTGGACCGTCTCGCCGGTGTACGAGGGGATGCTCAAGGAGGAGCTCGACGGGGCCGCCGCTCGGCACCCGGGGACGGCGTATCAGCCGGTCCTGATCGACGCCACCTACGCCGGCCTCATGTCGGGCGCGACCGATGCTCCGCTCGTGATCCCGGCGCTCAACCGCGACGGAGACTGCCTGTCGGATCTGGTGCTGCCGATGTTCGGCTCGATCGCCGGCGCCGAGTCCGTCCTGCTGGCGTTCGACAACGAGACCTACGCGACGACCGTCGCGATGGCCGAGGCGCCTCACGGGACCGCACCGGCACTCGAGGGCAAGGATCTGGCCGATCCGCTCGCGATGATCCTGGCCTGCGGTGCGCTGCTGCGCCATGCCGCCGATCAACACGGTCCGGCGGCCGAGCGCGCGTCGCGGGCGATCTACGAGGCCGCGCTTGAGGCGATCGGTTCGGGATGCAAGACGCCCGACCTCGGAGGCAACGCCACGACCACCGAGTTCACGACCGAGGTGGTCAGCCGGGTCGCGACGAAGATCGAGGTGTGGTCATCGCTCGGCTCGGCGGCGTGAGCACTTGATCACCGGCGCCCACGCGATCATCTACAGCCAGGACGCGGACCGCGTACGCGCGTTCCTCGACGATGCGCTCGAGTTGCCGTCGGTCGACGCGGGTGGGGGTTGGCTGATCTTCGCGCTCCCGCCTGCCGAGGTCGCCGCCCATCCGACCGACGGCGCCGGCCATCACGAGCTGTACCTGATGTGTGACGACATCCACGCTACGGTGGCCGAGCTCGAGGCCAAGGGGGTCGAGTTCAGCCGTCCGATCGCGGAGGAGCGGTGGGGCTTCGTCACCGCGATCGCCCTGCCCGGAGGCGGCGAGCTGGGGCTGTACGAGCCCAAGCATCCGAGCCCGCCCCACTGAGCGGCGCCGCGCAATCCGACGCTGGATTCCGGCCCCAGTGCGGGCGGCGACGAGCGCGATCCCCCGCCACCAGCACCCGCTCCGCGAGCGCCGGCGACCGCGATCCTCCCGCCGCCAGCACCCGCCGGCAACCGCGATCCCGCCGTCACCACCACCCGCTCCGCGAGCGCCAGCGACCGCGATCCTCCCGCCGCCAACGCCCACCCGGCCATCGTCTCGCCGGCGTTATGGAGCGTTCCAGGACACCCTCGGCTCGACCCGCGCGGCCTTTGCAAGCGCGCGCCCATTCCGTCCGAGCCGCCCCCTAGGGTCACGAACATATGTTCCAGTCTTCAGCCAACCGTCTGCGCGCCTGGTTCGCGGTCGTCGACGACTTCCTCGGCGACCCACCGGCTGACGCGCACGTCGATCTCAAGCCTTGGGCTACGCACCCCCATCGCCGCCCGCTCCAGTGGGACCGGAGGCGGCGCGCGGGAAGCGTGCCTCCCCCTTCCGCACATTGCCTGTGCCCGGTCCGGACTACCCCGAACTTCGGCAGACGAAGTGAGGTGGTGCGGTAGCCGATACGGAGTCGGCCGGGACGGCCTCGAGCCCGGTTCCCCCCAACGGGCCTGGAAGCCCGCGGCGAGGCCGTCGTAAGCCCGCTGCGAGGCACTAGACACCTATCACGAGGCCGAGGAGGCCCTCGCCACGGCACGCCGTGCTTGGGAGGTTTGACGCGCGCGCGTCCAACCGGGCGTGGGTCGCCCGGCCTCGGGTGGGTGAGCCGGACACCTTCAGCCTGCCGTAGACGCTGCTCAGTCGCAGGCGTCACACCGGCCGCAGTCGCAGGCGTCACACCGGCCGCAGTCGCAGGCGTCACACCGGCCGCAGTCGCAGGCGTCACACCGGCCGCAAGGTGGAGCCGGGCGCCGCTAGGGGTTGTCAGTCCCGCCTGCGCGGTTCGCCCACGACTCGTACGTCTTCGGGGCGTCCATCTCCTTCACCGCGTGCCACGCAGCGACCGATTGCTCCCGCGTCGCCCCGGGATTTGCGGCCATGAAGTCCGAGATGAAGTTGATGTAACGGGCATGCTCAATCCGGAGCGGACCGCGCTTAGCTTTGCTCAGCGCGATGGCTTGCTGGACGAGGTCCCCGTAAGTGATCGTCCGCCCGCTCGCCAGCTGCTGCTCGCGCCACCGGTTCAGTGGGTACCGCGTGCCAGGCTTCGGCGTGAACGCCGGATCGATCTTCCGCGCCTCGCGACGGATGAAATCCTTCGTCTCCTTGTTGCTTGTGTAGTGCCTGACGGGGAGGTCGGGGCTGAGCCCGATGTCGACGTCTCGAGTCCCCGACTTCCCGACCGCACGTTCCACCAGGTTGGTGGCCTGTCCGGTGCGCAGGAAGTGGCGCACGGCGCGCTCCAGCTCGTCCTTTCGCAGTTTCGCGGCCGACGGGATCCCCAGTTCCCGCGCAAAGGCGCGGAGCTCGGTGACGTACCAGTACCCGTTCTCGAACTGCTCCTCCGTCATCCCCTGCGATAGCACCGGCCTCTGCCCAGCCGGGGACTCAGGCCCGCGGCGCTGCGGCACGCGCGCCGGCGATCGCCGGCGGCTAGGCGGCACGGGCGCCGGCAATCGCTGCGTGCAGGGCGTGCCACGCCGCCTGCGCGCCGAGAATCGACCCGCTCGGCTCGCCCGTCGTCTGGTCGGTCGGCGCGGTCACGAGACCGATTACGACCGCGATGAACGTGCCCAGTCCGAGCACGATGCAGATGATGAGGAGAACGAGGACCTGTGGATTAGCGCGGAGGAACTTCATCACCGACTGCATCTGCTTGTTCCTCTGAATCGCGCTGCCCACGGCTATGAAGATAAACCGGCGGCGACCTACTCTCCCAGGCCCTTGCGGGCCAAGTACCATCGGCGCTGAGGGGCTTAACTGCTCTGTTCGGAATGGGAAGAGGTGTTTCCCCCTCGCCATAGCCACCGGAAACTGGTGGAGACCAGCGCCCTCCCCGGGCCTTCAAAACTACACAGTGCCAATGCACGGATATCAAATATCCGTCAAGCCCTCGACCCATTAGTACCGGTCTCCTACGAGTGTCACCACTCTTCCAGATCCGGCCTATCAACCTGGTGATCTTCCAGGGGTCTTACTCCCTCAAAGGGGATGGGAGAGCTCATCTTGAGGCCGGCTTCCCGCTTAGATGCTTTCAGCGGTTATCCGATCCGCACGTAGCTAACCTGCGGTGCCCTTGGCAGGACAACAGATACACCAGAGGTGCGTTCATCCCGGTCCTCTCGTACTAGGGACGAATCCTCTCAACTCTCCAACGCCCACGGCAGATAGGGACCGAACTGTCTCACGACGTTCTGAACCCAGCTCGCGTACCGCTTTAATGGGCGAACAGCCCAACCCTTGGGACCTACTTCAGCCCCAGGATGCGACGAGCCGACATCGAGGTGCCAAACCGGGCCGTCGATGTGGACTCTTGGGCCCGATAAGCCTGTTATCCCCGGAGTACCTTTTGTCCGTTGAGCGACGGCGCTTCCACTTGCTACCGCCGGATCACTAAGGCCTGCTTTCGCACCTGCTCGACCTGTCGGTCTCGCAGTCAAGCTCCCTTGCTGCCTTTACACTCTACGCACGATTTCCGACCGTGCTGAGGGAACCTTTGCGCGCCTCCGTTACATTTTGGGAGGCGACCGCCCCAGTCAAACTACCCGCCTGTCACTGTCCAGCGCCCGGATTCACGGCGCACTGTTAGAGATCCAATACACCAAGGGTGGTATCTCAAGGTTGCCTCCACACCAGCCGCAGCCGGTGCTTCCAAGGCTCCCACCTATCCTGAGCGAGATGCATCGAACCCCAATACCAGGTTGTAGTAAAGGTTCACGGGGTCTTTCCGTCTAGCCGCGGGTACTCGGCATCTTCACCGAGACTGCAATTTCACCGAGCCCCTCGTTGAGACAGCGTTCAAGTCGTTACGCCATTCGTGCAGGTCGGAACTTACCCGACAAGGAATTTCGCTACCTTAGGACCGTTCATTCTTGTTACTACGCACCGTCAGGTGACTGTGCGCGACTGACGCATTTCTGGTCAGCTCTCATGGTCGCCCATGAGATCGGACTATCTCATCTCACCAGACAGATCGACCGGTGAGCTCGGCGTATAGTCTCTGAGGATTCTCTCCATCGTGTAGCGGCGCTTGCCGCCACGGTTCATCTGCTCCCGAAGAAGCAGGATCTGCATGTAGTCGGAGTCCGGCATGGCCTTCTTTCCGAGCAGCTCTGCCGCCTGGGCAAACAGCTCGAAGTCATGCGCCTTCCATCCCACGAGTGGGAACCGTTTGAAGAACGGAATGATTCGCAACCGGATGTCCGAGAGGCGATTCACCTCCCAGTACCAGCCGCCATTACCGGCCTTCCGCATGGTTCCGCACGCGAGCGTCTCACGAAACAGGTCGAGCGGTGCTCGATCCGTCTGCGACACGTTGAAGGCCGCCGAGAGCTTCCAGCGTCGCGAGTAGTCGCCGCGAGGGCGACACACGATCATGAAGCTGGCTTCTCCCAGCGCAAACCCGGCTAGGTAGTTCCCGAGCTCGCTCGGGATCGAAGCGAAAGAGAGTCTTTCCTGCTGATTGTCCGCACCCGTCACGTTGTCACTGTACCGCCCAGATCGGACGGAACTAGTAGTGCGGGATACTCGGAGTTTCCAGCATATAGCCGAGTTTTACAACTACCTCGGTTGATAGTTACGGCCGCCGTTTACCGGGGCTTAGCTTCGGTGCTTCGGGTTGCCCCTAACACCTCCACGTAACCTTCCGGCACCGGGCAGGCGTCAGCCCCTATACGTCGTCTTACGACTTAGCAGAGACCTGTGTTTTTGGTAAACAGTCGCTTGAACCTATTCACTGCGGCCCTCTCGGGCTCCCCTCGCGAGGAGGTTCACCCTACTGGGGCGCCCCTTATCCCGAAGTTACGGGGCGATTTTGCCGAGTTCCTTAACGAGGGTTATCTCGATCACCTTAGTGTTCTCCACTTGCCCACCTGTGTCGGTTTTGGTACGGGCACGCGCTTTCTCCCTAGAGGCTTTTCTTGGAGGCAGGGCTTCCGGGACTCGCCGGCTTAGAGCCAGCTGCATTCGCACCTCAGGTTATGCGGCTCCGGATTTACCTAGAGCCACCCCTACATGCTTAGCCCAGGACGACCATCGCCTGGGATCCCATAGCCTTCCTCGTCCCCCCATCGGTCAAACGAAAGCGACGTGGTACGGGAATATCAACCCGTTAGCCATCGACTACGCCTTTCGGCCTCGCCTTAGGTCCCGACTGACCCTGAGCAGACGAACTTTACTCAGGAACCCTTGGGCAATCGGCGGAGGGGATTCTCACCCCTCTTTCGTTACTCATGCCGGCATTCTCACTTCCGGCGCCTCCACGGCTGGCTTACGCCGCCGCTTCCCGGGCGCCGGAACGCTCTCCTACCGCGCAAGAGGTCCGAAGACCTCTCACACCCGCAGCTTCGGTGACTAGCTTGAGCCCCGTTACATTGTCCGCGCTCGAACACTTGACCAGTGAGCTGTTACGCATTCTTTCAAGGATGGCTGCCTCTAAGCCAACCTCCTGGTTGTCTCTGCATTCGAACATCGTTTCCCACTTAGCTAGCACTTAGGGACCTTAGCTGGCGGTCTGGGCTGTTTCCCTTTTGACGCTGAAGTTTATCCCCCAGCAACTGACTCCCGGAGTAACCGTGACGGTCTTCGGAGTTTGCCTGAAGTCGGTAACCTGGTAGGGCCCCTAGTCCAAACAGTGCTCTACGGCCGCCACGGAATTGATCCGAGGCTATACCTAAATATATTTCGGAGAGAACCAGATATCACTGAGCTTGATTAGCCTTTCACTCCGACCCACAGGTCATCCGCCCAGTTTTCAACCTAGGTCGGTTCGGTCCTCCACGAGGTCTTACCCCCGCTTCAACCTGCCCATGGGTAGCTCGCTCAGCTTCGGGTCTACCGCCTGCGACTAAATCGCCCTATTCGGACTCGCTTTCGCTACGGCTCCGCTCATCGCTTAACCTTGCCGCAGACGAGTAACTCGCCGGCTCGTTATGCAAAAAGCACGCGGTCACGGCACAAGGCCGCTCCCACCGCTTGTAGGCACGCGGTTTCAGGTACTATTTCACTCCCCTTCCGGGGTACTTTTCACCTTTCCCTCACGGTACTAGTCCGCTATCGGTCACCAAGGAGTACTTAGCCTTGGAGGGTGGTCCCCCCAGCTTCAGTCCGCGTTTCACGGGAGCGGACTTACTCAGGAACGCCTGCAGAAGACCGCGCGATTTCGTCTACGGGACGATTGCCCTCTGTGGTGCGTGGTTCCACACGCTTCGACTATCACGCGATTTTGTCACTTCTGCCGGATCGGCCACGATCCGGACCAGGCGCCCTACAACCCCCGACGTGCAACGCGTGGCCGCTTACACGCGCCGGGTTTGGGCTCTTCCCTTTTCGCTCGCCACTACTCAGGGAGTCTCTGTTGATTTCCTTTCCTCGGGGTACTGAGATGTTTCACTTCCCCCGCTTGTCTTCGCCACGCCTATGTGTTCAGCGCGGGATAACGTCGCATTACCGACGTTGGGTTTCCCCATTCGGGCATCCGCGGGTCACTGGCCATTCAGCGCCTCACCGCGGCTTATCGCAGCCGTTCACGCCCTTCATCGACTCTTGGTGCCAAGGCATCCACCGTGTGCCCTTAATATCTTGACGGTGATCTTTTGGGAAGAGCCTTGCGGCTCTGCCCGGTGATACCCGTGTCATTGGCTACTGTGCAGTTTTCAAGGTCCGGAAAGAGGCGCTCTCGCTGCCAATGCCCGCGGACCGAGGTCAACGAGCGCCGGCGGCGAGCCGGTCTCTCAAAACTCAACAGCATGCGAGCCGCGTCGCCGGGGCGTAAAGCCCAAGCGCGCAGCCTGCCAGGCCCGGTCGACGTTACTAGAGCGGATCGCACGAGGCGATCGCTGCCCAAAAAGGGCTCCCTAGAAAGGAGGTGATCCAGCCGCAGCTTCCGCTACGGCTACCTTGTTACGACTTCACCCCAGTCGCGAGCCCCACCTTCGACGGCTCCCTCCCAAAAGGGTTAGGCCACCGGCTTCGGGTGTTGCTCACTCCCATGGTGTGACGGGCGGTGTGTACAAGGCCCGGGAACGTATTCACCGCGGCAGTGCTGATCCGCGATTACTAGCAACTCCGCCTTCATGCAGGCGGGTTTCAGCCTGCAATCCGAACCGAGACGCGCTTTAAGGGATTCGCTCCACCTCGCGGTATCGCAACCCTCTGTACGCGCCAATGTAGCACGTGTGTAGCCCTGGACATAAGGGGCATGATGACTTGACGTCATCCCCACCTTCCTCCGGTTTGTCACCGGCGGTCTCGCATGAGTCCCCAACTAAATGCTGGCAACATGCGACGGGGGTTGCGCTCGTTGCGGGACTTAACCCAACATCTCACGACACGAGCTGACGACAGCCATGCACCACCTGTGATCCTGCCCCGAAGGGAGACCGTGTTTCCACGGCTGTCAGGAACATGTCAAGCCCAGGTAAGGTTCTTCGCGTTGCGTCGAATTAAACCACATGCTCCGCTGCTTGTGCGGGCCCCCGTCAATTCCTTTGAGTTTTAGCCTTGCGGCCGTACTCCCCAGGCGGGGCACTTAATGCGTTAGCGTCGGCACGGAGGGAGTCGACACCCCCCACACCTAGTGCCCATCGTTTACAGCGTGGACTACCAGGGTATCTAATCCTGTTTGCTCCCCACGCTTTCGCGTCTCAGCGTCAGTACCGTCCCAGCGAGCTGCCTTCGCCATTGGTGTTCCTCCTGATATCTGCGCATTTCACCGCTACACCAGGAATTCCACTCGCCTCTTCCGGACTCTAGCCCGACAGTTTCCACCGGCTTTCCAGGGTTGAGCCCTGGACTTTTACAGCGGACTTACCGAGCCGCCTACACGCTCTTTACGCCCAATGATTCCGGACAACGCTTGCCCCCTACGTATTACCGCGGCTGCTGGCACGTAGTTAGCCGGGGCTTCTTCTGAAGGTACCGTCACTCCAGCCGGCTATTCACCGACGAAGCTTCGTCCCAACTGAAAGGGGTTTACAACCCGAAGGCCTTCTTCCCCCACGCGGCGTTGCTGCGTCACGCTTTCGCGCATTGCGCAAGATTCCCCACTGCTGCCTCCCGTAGGAGTCTGGGCCGTGTCTCAGTCCCAGTGTGGCTGATCGTCCTCTCAGACCAGCTACCCATCGTCGCCTTGGTGAGCCGTTACCTCACCAACAAGCTAATGGGCCGCGGGCCCATCCCGATGCGGAGGCCGAAGCTTCCTTTCCCCAGCGGCCTTGTGGCCGTAGGGCACATTCGGTATTAGCCCGAGTTTCCTCGGGTTGTCCCAATCATCGGGGCAGGTTACCCACGTGTTACTCACCCGTTCGCGGCTTTGCCCCAGGCCGAAGCCTGGTTCGTCGCTCCACTTGCATGTGTTAGGCACGCCGCCAGCGTTCGTCCTGAGCCAGGATCAAACTCTCCGTGAAGAACTGCTAAACGGGCCGCCAAGGGCAACCCGCTTCACAAAGAGTGTCAAAGTCCGCGCTCCACCTAGCGTGGTGGGCGGGACCCGGGCCCGTCCCTGGTGGGACCAGGCCCTGCGTCCTCACAAAGGGGATCCGATGTACACCACGGATCCCGGGACGCAAGACGGGGTTTCAATCTGGCACCGTCGTCGATCGCTGGCCCCGAAGGACCGGTCGATGCGACGGCGTCGAACCTGGACACACTCCTCGACCGAGGGTCGGTCGAAGGGTGCGCATGCTGTTGAGTTTTCAAAGACCGTCGCACCTCTTCGGGAAGGGGACTCCTTCCCAGGGCGCGTCCGAGAATGCTTCCGATCTCGGAGCGGACCGGTGAGTA